>NZ_JAFFJT010000009.1 GCF_016924665.1 Nocardioides sp. SYSU D00038 | reverse complement strand
CCCCCCGGCCGGGGCCGGGGCCCCGGCGGCCGCCGCCCGGCGCCGCCCCCCCCCCCCCCCCCCCCCCGGCGGGCTACCGGCCCGTCTCGCGCTTGTAGTCGTCGATCGCGGCCTTGGCCTCGGCGAGGCCGAGGCCGGTGAGCTCGCGCCAGCGCTTGATGGCCCGGATGTCGTTGCCCTGCTGCACGAGCGCGGCGGTCTCGGCGTCCATGCCGGGGTGGGCCGGCGGGGGCGGCAGCACGTCGGCGAGGGCCGAGGAGGTCGGGGGTGGCACCGGCATCGGGGGCTCGCCGCCCGGCATCCGGGCGACCTGCGCCTCCAGGGCAGCCACCCGCTGCTGCAGCTCGTACAGGGCCATCCGGAGGTCGTCGTCGCTCATGCCCGCACCGTACGACTTTTTCAGCGCGCCGCCCGCAGGAACGCCTCCAGCACCGGGCCGGCGGTCTGCGACCCCGACTCCCCCACGTCGACGAAGACCGCGACGGCGAGGTCGCCCTGCGCGGCGATCATCCAGGCGTGGGTCTGCAGGTCGGGGCCGGTGCCGAACTCGGCGGTCCCGGTCTTGGCGATGACCGGTGGGCCCGGCAGGTCGGCCAGTCCCCGGCCGCTGCCCTCGGTGACCACAGCCCGCAGCATCGCCCTCAGCGCCGTGGCCTCCTTCCGCGACAGCGGCTTCGCGCCCTCGGGCTTGGTCGACTCGACCCCCTCGACCATCCGCGGCACCACCAGCTCGCCGCGCTGCACCGAGGCGATGACGGTCGCCATCACCATCGGCGAGGCCAGCACCGTCCCCTGCCCGATCAGGGCGGCCGCGGCGCCGGTCTCGGAGGTGGGCGGCTCGACGCTACCGAAGTACGCCGGGAAGCCGAGATCGTGGTCGAGCCCGAGGCCGAGCGAGACCGCGGCGTCGTAGAGGGCGGTGCCCTCGACCTTGCCGGACTGGGAGATGAAGGCGGTGTTGCAGGAGTTGGCGACCGCCGTGCGCAACGGGATCCGGCCGAGCGCGCTCGCGGGGTAGTCGGAGTAGTTCTTGAACGGCTTGCCGTCGACCACGAGCCGCGACGGGCACGACACGACCGACTCCGGCGTGAGCCCGGCGCGCAGCAGGGCCAGGGCCGAGACGCTCTTGAACGTCGAGCCAGGCGCGAACCGGCCGTAGGTGGCGAGGTTCTGGCCGTCGTTGCCGGGGCCGTTGGCGGCTGCCACGATCTCGCCGGTACTCGGCCGCACCGCCACCAGCGCGCTGCCCGGCCCGATCCCGGCGAGTGCCTGCTCGGCCCGGTTCTGCAGGCGGACGTAGAGCGAGAGGGCGAGCGGCTCGCCGTCCACGGCCTCGACCTGCCAGAGCATCCGCGCTGCTCCAGGCTCCTCGGCGCTGCCCGAGACCGCCTCGACGTCGACGCCGGGGGTGCCGCGCAGCCGCTCGTCGTACCTCGCCTGGAGCCCGGAGACGCCGGCGATGTCACCGGGCCGGTAGGTCTCCGGCTGCTCCTCGACCATCTCGGCGGTGACCTCGCCGACGCGACCGAGGATCGGTGCGGCGAAGTCCTTGGTCGGGGCGAGCGCGAGGTAGCCGCCGATCGCGCGCCCGCCCGGGATGGCGGCGAGGCCGGACTCGACCTCGGGCGGCACGTCGTCGCGGCGGAACGTGATCGCCTCGACGAACGCCTTGGGTCCGGCGGCCTCGGCGCGGGCCACCAGGTCGGCGGCGTCGACCCCGACCAGCCGGGCCAGGGACCGGGCGGAGGCGGCGACCCCGCCCTCGGGCACCTGCGGCTTGTCGAGCCCGATCCGCAGCACCGGTCGCTCGGTGACGACGACCTCGCCGCGGGCGCCGGTGATGTCGCCGCGCTGGGGCGTGGTGCGGCTGACCCGGAGCCGCTCGCCCTCGACCAGGCTCGGCTCGACCAGCGCGGGCGACCACACAACCTGCCACTCCCCGCCGGTCTCGGTGAGCTCGGCCTCGACGTCGTAGGTCCACGCGTCGCCGCCCTCGACCACCGGCCACGACCAGGTCAGGGTCGCGGTGGCCGTGCCGTCGTCGCCCTCGGTGACGTCGCCGACCTCGACCGCGGGCTGGATGTCGGAGAGGTCCTCGGTGATCTCGGCCAGCTCGGTCGTGGCCGCCTGGGCCGAGCCCACGGCGAGCGGCACGCCGGCGAGGTCGCGCGCCGCCAGCGCCGCGGCGAGGTCGTCGACGGTGGGGTCGGGGTCGGGACCGGAGTCGCCGAACGGCAGGTCGCACGCCGTGGCGGTGAGGAGGACGACGAGCAGCGCGGCCGGGACCCGAGACTTCATGGCCCCACTTCTACACGGCTGCGCTCAGCGGTGTCGCACGCACCTCGCGGCGGCGCGTCAGCGGACCAGCCAGGGCCGGTGCTGGGGAGAGGGGAACTCGACGCTGGTGCCGTCGAGGATGTCCTGGACCTGGCGCTTGAAGCCGGGACAGGTCGCGATGTCGTGGGCCCGGCACTCCAGCGCGTGCACGGTCATCTCGCGGGACCGCTCCATCTCGGCCATCCGCGCGTCGAGGTCGGCGATGTGGGCCTCGAGCACCCGGTGCCGGTCGGCGGCGCCCTGGTCGAGCAGGACCGCGATCTGCTCCAGGCTCATGCCGGCCGCCTTGCTGCGCAGCACCACCGCGACCCGGTAGACGTCGGCGTCACCGTAGCGCCGCCGTCCGGCCGAGTCGCGCGCCGGGTCGAGCAGCCCGACGTCCTCCCAGTGCCGCAGCACGTGGGTGGCGATGCCGAACCGCTTCGCGATGTCTCCGACCGACCAGGGCGTCGCACTTGACTTCATGTCGACATGAACTCACATCCTCGTACACATGGCAAATACCTCTCTTGACTACGACGCGATCGTGATCGGCGGCGGACCCGCCGGTCTGCAGGCGACCCTGACCCTGGGCCGGGTGCACCGGCGGGTCCTCATGCTCGACTCGGGCAGCTACCGCAACGCCCCCGCGAGCCACATGCACAACGTGCTGACCCACGACGGCACCCCGCCGCCGCAGTTCCGCGCCGCCGCCCGGGCCGAGCTGACGGCGTACGACACCGTGACCGTGCGCGACGCCGAGGCCACCGCCGTCCGACGCCGCGACGACGACGTGCTCGTCGTCGAGGCGGACGGCGAGGAGCTGACCGCCCGCGGGGTGGTGCTCGCGACCGGCGTCCGCGACACGCTGCCGGACAAGCCGGGGCTGACCGAGCTGTTCGGCGACGTGGTGGCGCACTGCCCCTTCTGCCACGGGCACGAGTACGCCGGCGGGCACGTCGCGGTCCTCGGCAACCAGGCCGCCGGGCACCTGCCAGGGATCCTCGCCCCGGTCGCCTCGCGGATCACGGTGCTCACCGACGGCGCCGAGCTCGAGGCCGAGCTGGCGCCGGGCGTCGCCGTGCGCACCGAGCCGGTGACGGGGGTCTGCCGCGGCCCGGCCGGCGCGCGCGTGTCGTTCGCCGACGGGCCGGACGAGGACGTCGCGGGGCTCTACGTCGTGACGTCGTTCGCGCAGTCGGCGCCGTTCGCCGAGCAGCTCGGGCTGGAGATGCTGCCCTCGGGCTGCATCCGGATCGACGCGATGGGCCGCACCAGCGTCCCCGGCGTCCACGCCGCCGGTGACCTCGCCCACCACCCCGAGCTGCCGATGCCGATGGCCTCGGTGCTCACCGCGGCCGCAGCCGGCCAGGTCGCGGCCGCCTCGCTCGTCGCCACCCGGCTGCTCGACTGACCGGAGGTCCCCGGGGACCGGAGGGCGCTCGGCTCACCGGGTCTCGAGGCTCAGACCTGGCGGCCTTCGCACCTCGACCACCGGTCTGCGCTGGTTGAGGTGCGAGCGAAGCGAGCCTCGAAACCCCCGCACCCGGACGCCCTCCGGTGCGGAGGGCAGGGCTTCCGGCTCGCCGGGTCTCGACGACGCACGCTGGCGCTCGCTGCTCGACCAGCGGTGGTCACCCGGTTGCCACGGCTGCGCAGGCACCGGCAGGGTGGGCGGGTGGGCCCGAGCTGGACGTCGCCGGTGGCGCAGGCCGCGCTCCGGGCCGTGCCGCGGCCGGTGGTGGGGTGGGCGTTCACGCACCCGCCGCGGGTGCCTCAGGCGGCGCTGCCGTGGTGGGTACGACGCCGTGCCGCCTCGACCTCCTACGCCGTGGGCGCGGCGACCGTCGCCACCGCGACCCCGGACGACGCGCTGCCCGGGCGGCACGTGGTGCTGCTGCACGGCGGCGCCTACGTGCTCTCCAGCCCGTCGGCGCACTGGCGGGTGCTGCTGCGCGTGGCGCGGGCGGGGCGGGCGCGGGCGACCTACGTCGAGTACCCGCTGGCGCCGGAGCACACGGTCGAGCAGACGACCGAGGCGGTGCTGGAGGTCTGGGCCGAGCTGGCCCGGCGGCACCCCGAGGACGAGCTGGTGCTGGTCGGCGACTCGGCCGGTGGCGGGCTCGCGCTGGTGACTGCCCAGCTGCTCCGCGACCGCGACCTGGCCCCGCGCCCGCAGCGGCTGGCGCTGCTCTCGCCCTGGGTCGACCTCACCCTCGACGACCCCGAGACCCTCCACCTCGACGCGGTCGACCAGGTGCTGCCGCGCAGCGGGCTGCTCACCGCAGCCCGCCACTACGCCGGCGGCCGCGACCTCGCCGACCCCCTGCACTCCCCGATCAACGGCGACCTGTCCGGCCTGGGCGACCTGCTGGTGCTGGTCAGCCGCGCGGAGCAGTTCCTGCCCCAGTGCCGCCGGCTCGCCGAGCTGGCCGGACCGGGCACGACCGTCGACCTGCGCGAGCACGACCTGCTCCCGCACGACTGGCCGCTGTTCGGGCTCGCCGAGGGAGTCGAGTCGCTGCAGCAGGTCGCCGACTTCCTCTGGGACTGAGCGCGCTCAGGCCTTCTTGTGGCGCGGCTTGCGGGGAGGCGGGCCGTCGCTGCGCGGGCGGCGGCCGGGCGGGCCGTCGTCGGGCTTGAGGTCGATGAGCTTGCCGGAGATCCGGGTGGCGCGCAGGGCGTCGTGGACGTGCTCGGGCAGGTCGGCGGGGAGCTCGACGAGCGAGAAGTCGGGCTTGATCGCGATGTGCCCGAAGTCGCCGCGGCTCAGGCCGCCCTCGTTGGCGATCGCGCCGACGATCTGGCGCGGCTCGACCTTGTGGCGCCGGCCGACGGCGATCCGGTACGTCGCCATCGGCACGTCGCCGCCGCGGTGCTTGCGGGGACCGCGGTCGGTGCGGTCGCCCCGATCGTCGCGCGGCGGCCGCTCCTGGCGGGCCGGGCGCTCGGCCTTGGGGTCGAGCAGCAGCGGCTCGTCGCCCTGGGCCACCACGGCGAGCGCGGCCGCGACGTCGACCTCGGGCACGTCGTACTCGTCGACGTAGTGCTTGATGATGTCGCGGAACCGCTCGATCCGGGCGGTCGCCTGGAGCGCCTCGGTGATCGCGTCGTCCCAGCGGGAGAGGCGGGTCTGGTTGACCTCGTCGACGCCGGGCAGCTGCATCTGGGTGAGCGGCTGACGGGTGGCCTTCTCGATGTGCTTGAGCAGGTAGCGCTCACGCGGGGTGACGAACGAGATCGCGTCGCCGGTGCGGCCGGCGCGACCGGTGCGGCCGATCCGGTGGACGTAGGACTCGGTGTCGGTGGGGATGTCGTAGTTGACGACGTGGCTGATCCGCTCGACGTCGAGGCCGCGCGCGGCGACGTCGGTGGCCACGAGGATGTCGAGCTCGGCCGACTTGAGCTGGTTGACCGTGCGCTCGCGGACGTTCTGCGGCACGTCGCCGTTGATCGCCGTGGCCGAGAAGCCGCGGGCGCGGAGCTTCTCGGCGAGCAGCTCGGTCTCGTTCTTGGTGCGGACGAAGACGATCATCCCCTCGAAGTTCTCGACCTCGAGGATGCGGGTGAGGGCGTCGACCTTCTGGGGGTAGGAGACCAGCAGGTAGCGCTGGGTGATCGTCGACGAGGTCGTCGTGGGGTTCTTGACGGTGATCTCTTCGGGGTCGTGCAGGTACTTCTTCGACAGCTTGCGGATCTGCGCCGGCATGGTCGCCGAGAACAGCGCCACGTTCTTGTCGTCCGGGGTGTCGGCCAGGATGGTCTCGACGTCCTCGGCGAAGCCCATGTTGAGCATCTCGTCGGCCTCGTCGAGCACCAGGAACCGCAGCTGGGTGAGGTCGAGGGTGCCCTTGTCGAGGTGGTCCATGATCCGGCCGGGCGTGCCGACGACGACGTGCACGCCGCGGCGCAGCGCGGACAGCTGGACGCCGTAGCCCTGGCCGCCGTAGACCGGCAGCACCCGGACCCCGGACAGGTGGGCGGCGTAGCGCTCGAACGCCTCGCACACCTGGAGCGCGAGCTCACGGGTCGGCGCCAGCACGAGCGCCTGCGGGCTCTTCTGCGAGAGGTCGAGGCGGGAGAGGATCGGCAGCGCGAACGCCGCGGTCTTGCCGGTGCCGGTCTGGGCGACCCCGACCACGTCGCGGCCGGCCAGCAGCGGCGGGATGGTCGCGGCCTGCACCCGAGAGGGGGTCTCGTAGCCGACGTCGGCCAGCGCCTGCAGCACGGGTCCGTCGAGCCCGAGGTCGCTGAACGACGGAACCTCCGGCGTCTGCGCTGCTCCAGGATCTTCGGTACTCACCCCTGCAACGGTAGTGCGTGCGCGACGTCGTCGCAGATTCGTCGTCGCGGTGGGGTGGGTCACGGGTGGGTGGGGGCGGGGTGGGTTGCGGGTTTCCCCGGTTCACCGGGGAAACCACGACTTGTCGGCCAGAGTTCCGGCCGAGTAGTCGAGGTTCTGGCCGAGAGGTTCGATGGTTCCGGCCGAGGAGTGCGGGTTTCCCCGGTTCACCGGGGAAACCACCCCGCCCGGCCCGCCCGTGGAGCAACCACCCCCCACAGCCGGCAGAACCAGGCTCCGGGTGGAGCGGCGACGATTGCGAGCGAGCCGCACGGGACGGCCGCGGTGGGGATCTGGTACCTTGGGTGAACAGAAGGTGAACAGGAGGTGTCCCATGAAGGAATCCCAGGTGTCCGACCGGCCGACGATGCGGTGGCTGCCGGTGGTCGACGAGAACGGCCGCACCCGCATGGAGGCCGTCTGGGTGGCCGGCGACGCCGTCGCCCGCGAGACCCACGCCGCCTGACGCGCACCTCTTGAACCACCCGACGCCGTCACCGGGGTAGCGCGGGGTCTTTACCCTGCTGGGGTGGAGATAGCCGTGCTGGGCCCCGTGGCGGTCCGCGTCGACGGCCGCGCCGTCGACCTCGGCACCCCCCGTCAGCGGGCGATCATCGCTGCGCTCGCCCTCGCGGGCGGGCGCACGGTCCCCACCGACACCCTCATCGCCCGGGTGTGGGGCGAGGCGCCGCCGGCCGGGGCGCTCGCCACCCTGCACGGGTACGTCGGCGCGCTGCGCCGCGCGCTCGAGCCACACCGGCCGCCGCGCACCCCGCCAGCGCTGCTCGTGACCGACGGCGAGGGCTACGCGCTGCGCGACCACCGCGACGCCTGCGACGCGGTGGTGCTGGAGCGGGCGGTCGCCGAGGCCCGCGAGCTGCTGGCCGTCGTCCCCGACCCGCTGCGGCCACGCTGCGCCCCCGCCCACCGCGACCGGGTCGAGACCGCGGCCCGGCTGCTCTCGGACGCGCTGGCCGGGTGGCGCGGCACGCCGTACGCCGAGCTCGGCGACGACGTCGCCGCGACGGCCGAGCGCATCCGCCTCGACGACCTGCGCTCGGCCGCGGAGGAGCTGGGGGCGGTGGCCGGCCTGGCGCTGGGCCGGCACGCCGAGCTGGTCGGCACCCTGGCCGCCGCCGCGGCCGCACACCCGCTCCACGAGCGCTGGTGGGCGCTGCGGGCGGTGGCGCTCACCCGGTGCGGTCGACAGGCCGACGCGCTCGAGGTGCTGCAGTCGCTGCGGGCGCTGCTCGACGACGAGCTCGGTGTGGAGCCGAGCCCGCCACTGCGCGAGCTGCAGACCGCGATCCTGCGCCAGGACGCCTCGGTCGAGTCGAGCGACGACGCGCCGGCACCGGTGGTGGTGAGCGAGCCGGAGCCCGAGCCGGCGCACCCGCCGTACCGCCAGTCGCCACCGCTCCCGCCGTGGCCGCTCGCCGGGCGTGACGACGAGCTCCGGCGGCTGCTCGACTGCCTCGACGGCGAGCGGGCCGGCCGCGCCCGCACCGTGCTGGTCACCGGCGAGGCGGGGGTCGGCAAGTCGCGGCTGGTGGCCGAGCTCTCGCTGCGTGCGTTCAGCGACGGGCACACGGTCGCCTCCGGCCAGTGCTCCGTCAACGGCCCACCGCCGCTGTGGCCGTGGGTGACGATCGTGCGCAGCCTCGCCGAGCAGCTGCCCGACGTGCCGGACGACCTCACCGACCTGCTCGGCGCGCCCGACGACTTCGAGGGCCGGGCCGCCAGCGCGGCGCGGCTGGCGGGGCTGGCCGCCCGGCACCCGCTCGTGCTGGTGCTCGAGGACGTGCAGTGGGCCGACCCCGCGACCGTCGAGCTGCTGCTCGCCGTCGCCGAGGCGGCCGCGAACCGACCGCTGCTGCTGGCGCTGACGATGCGCACCGGCGGCGCCACCCCGGCGCCGCACGTGCTGCGGCTGACCTCCGAGCTGGCCCGGCGCCAGGGGCTGCGGCTCGACCTCGAGGGGCTGGACCGCGAGGCCGCCACCGAGCTGGTGGCCGGCGTGACGGGTGAGCGCCCCGACGAGGTCGACGACCTGTGGCAGCGCACCGCCGGCAACCCCTTCTACCTCAGCGAGCTGGCGCGCGCCGGGGGCCGGCTCAGCGGCTCGCTCACCGACGTGGTGCTGGCCCGGGTGCACGAGCTGCCCGCGGCCACGCTCGAGGCGCTGTCGGCCGCCAGCGTGGTCGAGGTCGACTTCGACGCCGACCTGGTCGCCTACATGCTCGACGTGCCGGTGCCCGAGCTGGTCGGCCGGCTGCGCCCGGCCATCGACGCCGGCCTGGTCGTCGAGGGCGCCCGGCGCGCGACGTACGCGTTCTCCCACGGCGTGGTGCGCGAGGCGGTGCACGACTCGCTGCCCGAGGCGGAGCGCTCGGCCTGGCACCGGGCGGTGGGGCGGGTGATCGTCGACCGCACCCCGATGGCCCGCCCCGACCAGCGCGCCTACGCCGCCCACCACTGGGAGCTGGCCGGCTACGCCTGGGCGGCCGAGGGCTGGCGGGCGATGGTGGTCACCGCCGAGGCGGCCCGCGCGCAGGCGGCGTACGACGAGGAGGCCGGGCACCTCGGCCGGGCCCTGGCATGGCAGGCGTGGGACCTGGGGTCGGGCCTGCGGGAGCGGTTCGAGCTGCTGATGATGCGCGCCGACGCCGGCCGCTGGGGCGGCGACTGGGCGGCGGTCTCGGAGGCCGTCGACGAGGCGGTCTCGGTGGCCGAGCAGCTCGGCGACGTCGAGCTGGCCACGCGCGCCGCGATCTCCACCAGCGAGGGCGCGCTGTGGCAGGTGCGCGGCTTCGGGGTCGTGCACGCCCCGATCGTCGACGCCCTCGAGCGGGCGGTGCGGCGGCTCCCCGAGGAGCAGGCCGGCCTGCGCTGCCGCGCCCAGCTGGCGCTGGCGATGGAGCTCTTCTACGGCGGTGACGTGGCCCGCATCGACGCGCTGGTCGCCGACGCGCTCGCCACCGCCGAGGCCTCCGACGACGCGCGGCTGCGGGCGTCGGCCTACCTGGTCGCCTTCTCCGCACGCTCGCGGCCCGACACCGTCGACGACCGGGTGCGCTACGCCCGGGCGGCCCGGGAGGCCGCCGCCTCGCTCGACGACACCCGGCACCTGCTCATGGCCGAGACGATGGCGGTGAGCGTGGCCAACGAGGTCGGCGACGCCGCGACCGTCCGCCGCGAGGCGCCCCGCCTGGTCGAGCTCACCCGCAGCCGCGGCCTGGGCGCGCTGGAGTCGGTGCTGCACGTGGTCCGGGTGCCGTGGCTGGTGATGGAGGGCCGCGACGAGGAGGCCGACCGGGCGCTGGAGCGGCTGGCCGAGCTGGCCCGCGAGGTGCGGATGCCCAACATCATCGACTCGGTCACCTCGACCACCGTGGTGCGCTCGGTGCTGCTGGGCGAGTACGCGGAGCTGGCCGGGGTCGCGGGCGCCTTCGTGGAGGCCACCGACGTGCCGGCCGGCCCGGTGGCGACCGTGATCGCGCTGCGCGCCGGCGACCGCGCGCTCGCCGAGCGGCTGCACGCCCGGCTCGGCATCGACCTCGACGATCACACGTTCATGGCGCTCATCCAGCGGTGCATGGCGCTGGAGGTCGCCCTCGGCCTCGAACTGCCCGAGCTGGCCGCGGCGGCGTACCCCCTGGTGCTGCCGTACGCCGGCCGGATGTGCTCGGCCGGCACCGCCGCGGCGACCGGTCCGGTCGACGCCTACCTCGCCCGTGGCGCCCTGGCGCTGGGTCGGCCCGACGACGCCGCCCGCCACCAGGCCGACGCGGTGGCGCTGGCCCGCGCGTGGGGGCTGCCGCGGCTGGAGTCGGAGCTGGTGCGGCTCGGCGAGCACTACACCCGCTGAGACCCCCGCAGCCCGAGGAACAGCTCGCGCAGCGTCTGCTTGGGCCGGGTGCCGATCACGCTCAGCACCACCTCGCCCCGGTCGAAGGCCAGCAGCGAGGGCAGCCCGGTCACGTCGTACGTCGCGGGGGTCAGCGGGTCGGTGTCGACGTCGAGCCGGACGAAGCCCAGCCACGGCAGCTCGACGGCGAGCTCGTCGAGCACGGCACCCACCTGGCGGCACGGTCGACTCCAGTCGGCGTGGAACCCGACCAGCACCGGACGCGCCGCGCCGAGCACCACGTCGGAGAAGTCGTGGTCGCGCACCCGGTGGACCAGCGTCACGCACCCACCCCGTCGGGCACGTGGGTGAACGCGGGCCGGTCGAGGCGCTCGTAGCCGCGACGGCCGAGCCGCAGCAGCACGCGGAACGGCAGCCCGGCCTCGGCGAGCAGGGGGTCGACCACCGAGCGGGGGAGGCCCTGCACGGCCCACGGCAGCATCTTCAGCAGGTCGCGGGGCGAGAGCCCGCCGCGGAACCTGGTGCGCTCCAGGTGGGCCCACTCCTCGCCGCCGACGTAGGCCTGCAGCAGGGCGATGGCGTCGCGCTCCTCGTGGGCGAGGTGGCTGCCCAGCTCGGCGCGGGCCCGCTCGAGGTCGGCCACCAGCCCGGCCCGGACCAGCGGCGCCCCCCGCTCGGCGAGCGAGGACAGCCCGGCGCGCACGGCTTCCAGGAGCGGGTCGATGAGCTCGTGCTCGGCCTCCATCGCGGCCAGCACGTGGGCGCCGCGGTCGTCGCCGGCCTCCGTGACCCGCTCGTGGAGCAGCGGCCAGAGGATCTCGTCCTCCTTGTGGTGGTGGTCGTGGAGCAGCGTGGCGAAGAGGTCCCAGCGCGCGAGCAGCGCCCGCCAGGTGGCGCGGTCGCCGTCGGGCGTGCGCCGCGCGGCCTCGGCGAAGCGGGCCAGGTCGCGGCGGAAGCCGTGGTGGAGCACGTACATCATCGACAGGTCCGCGGGCCCCTCGGGCGCGGCGGCCTGACCGGGCAGCAGGGCGACGGCGCTCACCGGCCACCGCCGTTCGCGACGAACCGGTCGACGTGGGCGGCGAGGCCGGCCGCGTCCGCGGCGTCGGCACGACGGTACGACGGGCGCAGCACCGGGGCGAGCAGCCGCATCGCCCCGGCGAACGAGAGCGTGGTGGTGAGCTCGACCTCGCAGGATCGCTCGCCCAGCGGACGGACCGAGCGCTCGCCGTGGGCGCGCACCCGGTCGGTGCCCCCGGCCCAGGCCGCGCTCAGGGCGGTGACGTGGGTGATCACCGAGGGGGTGCGGAAGGTCATCCCGGCGAACCGCAGCTCCTCCTCGAGGCGCTGGCCGACGGCGGCGGGGCCCGGGGGCTGGCAGGTGAAGCCGACCACCGCGCTGCGCCACTCGGCGTCGTGGCCCCAGTCGAGCACGTAGGCGGCCACGTCGGGGGCGGGGTGGTCGATCCGGACGGTCGAGGTGAGGACCGTCGTGCCGCCGAGGTCGACGGCGCCCCCGAGCTCGGGGGTGGTGCCGGGAGAGATCGTCATGGCGGCACCGTGCCCGAGCCCGCTGGGTCGGCGCTGGGTGGTCGCTGGGTCACCGCTGGGAGCCGAGCCCAGCACCGGTCTGGACCGGTCGGGCCGAACCGGGGAATGAAAGCGGACCACGGTCCGTTCGAGTCGTTGAAAGTTGCACGGTCCTCCGGGCCGCCTTCCACCCTCGACACACACCAGGAGCAGCACCATGGGCATCTTCAACCGCAGCAAGGACGCCACCTTCGACGCGCCGACCGCCGTCCTCGACGACATCAGCGGCGACTACACCATCGACGCCGCGCACACCCGCCTCGGCTTCAGCGCCCGCCACGCGATGGTCACCACCGTCCGCGGCCAGTTCAAGGAGTTCAGCGGCACCGCCCACGTCGACGCCGCCAACCCGGCCAATTCCAAGGTCTCGCTCGTGATCGTGCCCGCGTCCATCGAGACCGGCCAGGCCGACCGCGACGGCCACCTGACCTCCGGCGACTTCTTCGACGTCGAGAACCACAAGGAGATCACCTTCGAGTCGACCTCCGTCGAGCGCGACGGCGCCGACTGGAGCATCACCGGCGACCTGACCATCAAGGGCGTCACCCGCCCGGTCACCGTCGACTTCGAGTTCACCGGCTCCGCCCAGGACCCCTTCGGCAACACCCGCATCGGCTTCGAGGGTGCCGCCGCGATCAACCGCAAGGACTGGGACCTCACCTGGAACGCCGCCCTCGAGACCGGCGGCGTGCTCGTCTCCGAGAAGGTCAAGCTCGAGTTCGACGTCTCGGCGATCAAGAACGCCTGACCTCCCCGCGGCCGCGCCGCGCGCCACGGGGCCGACCGGAAAACGGGTCGGCCCCGTCGCCGTTCTCTGGCACCCTTGCTCGCCGTGCCCCGTCCCCTCGCCCTGCCCGCCGGCTACACGCAGCGGCCGCTGACCCCCGACGACGCCGCCGGCGTGACCGCCGTGATGGCCGCCCAGGAGCTCCACGACGTGGGCCGGGTGGTGATCGAGGAGGCCGACATCGTCGGCGACTGGCAGCGGCCGTCGTACGACGTGGCCGCGAGCTCGGTCGGCGTGCTGGCCGGTGACGAGCTGGTCGGCTACGCCGAGGTGACCGGCGGCGACCGGGGCGACGCGGCGGTGCACCCCGCCCACCGCGGCCGCGGGATCGGCACCGCGCTCGCGCGCTGGATGCAGGAGCGCGCCCGCGAGGGCGGCGCGACCCGGGTCGGCATGCCGGTGCCCGTCGGCTCTGACGGCGACCGGCTGCTCGAGGCGCTCGGCTACGAGGTCCGCTGGCACAGCTGGGAGCTCACCCTGCCCGAGGGGGCGACCGTGCCCGACCGGCCGCTGCCCGAGGGGTACGCCGTCCGCGCGGCTCGGCCCGAGGAGACGCGGGCGGTGTGGACGGTGGTCGAGGACGCGTTCCTCGAGTGGTCCGACCGGGAGCGCCGGTCCTTCGCCGACTGGGACTCCGGCGTCACCCGTCGCCCCGGCTTCGAGCCGTGGAACCTGCGCGTCGTCGTCGACCCGGCCGGCGAGGTGGTGGCCGCCGCCCAGGTGCTGCTGGCCGGCGAGGGCACCGAGGGCTACGTCGACAAGCTCGCCACCCGTGCCGACCTGCGCGGCCGCGGGCTGGCCCAGGCGCTGCTGGTCGACGCGTTCCGCGCCGCCCGCGAGCACGGCGCCGTCCGGTCGCAGCTCTCCACCGACTCGCGCACCGGCGCCCTCGGCCTCTACGAGCGGGTCGGCATGGTCGTCACCTCGACCTGGGTCAACCGCGTCATCGACGTCTAGAACGAGTTCTACCTAGGGTGGGTGCCATGCCCACCCCGTTCGCGGTCCGCTACGACTTCCGGGCGCCCGGCGCCGACCCGGCCACCCGCCAGGAGCTGTTCGCCCGTGCGGTCGAGCAGGCGGCGTACGTCGACCGGCAGGGGCTGGGGGCGCTGATGGTCTCCGAGCACCACGTCGCCGACGACGGCTACCTGCCGAGCCCGATGCTGGTCGCCGCGGCTTTCGCGGCCGTGACCACGACGATCCCGATCACGGTCTCCGCGCTGCTGGTCAACCTGCACGACCCGGTGCGGCTGGCCGAGGAGATCGCGGTGCTCGACCACCTCGCGAAGGGCCGGGTGAGCTTCACGCTCGGCCTGGGCTACCGGCCGGTCGAGTACGAGCTGTTCGACCGGTCGTGGTCGACCCGGGGTCGCGACGTCGAGGAGCGGATCACCACGCTGCTGGCCTGCTGGGCCGAGGGCCGCACCACGCCTCCGCCCTACTCCCGGCCGCACCCGTTCCTCTTCTACGGCGGCGGCTCCCCCGCGGCGGCGCGCCGGGCCGGGCGGCTGGGGCTCAACTTCCAGCCCCAGCACGCCGATCCGGCCCTCAAGGAGATCTACGACGCAGCCTGCCGCGAGGCCGGTCGCGAGCCCGGCTTCGTGCTCACCGCCCCCGAGGGCCCGGCCAACGTGTTCTGCGCCGACGACCCCGAGGAGTTCTGGGAGCGCTGGGGTCACCACCTGCTCGCCGACGCCGTCGCTTACCAGGAGTGGCACGGCGAGGCCGGCTCCTACGTCGTCGACCACTCCCGCACCGTCGAGGAGATGCGCACCGCCGGCGTCTACCTCGTCACGACCCCCGACGACCTCGTCGACCGGATCCGCTCCGGCGACGTCCGCCTCGTGACCCAGCACCCCGCCTGCGGCGGCCTCCCCGCCGACCCCTCCTGGGCCAGCCTCCGCGCGATCTGCGAGGTCGTGAAGCCCGCCGTCTCCGCCGCTGGTTGAGGTGCGAGCGAAGCGAGCCTCGAAACCCCCGCACCCGAACGCCGACCGTCCCCACCGGAGGGCTGTCGCCTCACCGGGCCTCGAGGCTCAGGCCTGGCGGCCTTCGCACCTCGACCAGCGCGCCACCGGTGGTCGAGCGGCGACGAGCGCCAGCGAGGAGCGTCCGTCGAGACCCCCGCACCCGAACGCCCTCCGGTGCCCCGCGCTGATTGAGGTGCGAGCGAAGCGAGCCTCGAAACCCCCGCACCCGAACACCCTCCCTGGGAACGGGAGGGCTGTCGCCTCACCGGGTCTCGAGGCTCACGCCTAGCGGCCTTCACACCTCGACCACCGCACGCCGGGATGCCGCGCCGCCGGGCACGGAGGCGGCGGAGCGACGGGCGGCGTTCGGCACGTAGACGGCGGCGTGGCGCCGAAGCGAACGCCAGGGCACCGCAGGGCAGCGTCCGGCGACACGGCAACGAGTGCCGAACGACGTCCGGTGCGCAGCAGCCGCAGTGCCCCACGTGCGCGGCACCCCGCACCCACCCCACCCAACAGTCAGCCCCGGCCCGAGGCCCGTCCCCGGAGCCACCCGCCAACACGGAGGGCGTTGGGCTCACCGGGTCTCGCGACAGGACTTCGTCCTTCCTCGACCAGCGGTGGGCGCCGTCAGCCCACGTCGACGGTGGTGACCACCGACGTCACCGACGGGCGGCGCGGGGTGGAGGAGAAGCCGAACCGGCAGGGCGGGTCGACCGGGGCGAGGGTGCCGAGGTCGGCGCCGTCGAAGGAGCCGGTGGCGGTGCCGAGGCGGTGGTGGTCGGTGGCGCCGTACCACTCGCGGCGGTCGGCGTGGGTGATGCCGCGGGTGCGGACCCCGCGCAGCAGCAGCCGGGCGACGGGGTCGGTGAGCGTGCAGAACCACGGTGCGGCGGCCAGCCGGTTGGGCAGCAGCCGCAGGAGCAGGCCGAGCGCCGTACGCCGGCCGACGTCGAGGTCGAGCGAGAGCGACGGCGACCGCACCCGCCACACGCCGCCGGTCTCGGCGACCTCGAAGGGCTGCACCCGCACCTCGTCGAAGGTGTACGTCGTCGCGATCAGGTCGGCCACCTCGTCGCGGGGCGCGAGCAGCACCCGGTGGCCGGCGGCGGTCTCGACCATCGCGTCCGAGAACGACCCGAGCGGGGTGTCGTGCCAGTGGCCGACCACGACCCGGGTGCCGCTGGTGGTGCCGACGCCGGCAATCCGGCCTCGGAAGCGCAGCCGCTCGACGCCGGGTGCCGGGCTCACCGGATCGGCGCCCCGGAGATGGCGCGCGCGATGACCAGCCGCTGGATCTCGGAGGTGCCCTCGAAGATCGTGTAGATCTTGGCGTCGCGGGCCATCCGCTCCACGGGGTAGTCGCGGGTGAACCCGTTGCCGCCGAGGATCTGCATCGCCTGGCCGGTCACCCTCACCGCGGTCTCGCCCGCCATCAGCTTCGACATGGACCCCTCGGCGCTCTCGAACCGCTTCCCCTGCCTGGCCATCCAGGCCGCCCGCCACACCAGAAGGCGCGAGGCGTCGATGGCGGTCTTCATGTCGGCGAGCTGGAAGGCGACGCCCTGGTTCTCGACGATCGGGCGGCCGAACTGCTCGCGGGTGCGGGCGTAGTCGAGCGCCACCTCGTACGCCGCCCGCGCGATCCCGACCGCCTGGGCCCCGACGGCGGGGCGGGTGCGCTCGAAGGTCGCCATGCTGGCGTTGCCGGCAGCGCTGCCGCCCTCGCGGGCCCGGGCCAGCCGGGCGTCGAGCTTCTCCTTGCCGCCGAGCAGGCACCGGCCGGGCACCCGGACGTCGTCGAGCACGACCTCGGCGGTGTGGGAGGCGCGGATGCCGTGCTTGAGGAACTTCTGGCCCTGGCTCAGCCCCTTGGTGCCGGGCGGCACCACGAAGCTGGCCTGGCCGCGCGAGCGCAGGTCGGGGTCGACGACGGCGGTGACGACGTGGACGTCGGCGAGCCCGCCGTTGGTCGCCCAGGTCTTGGTGCCGGTGATGACCCACTCGTCGGCGGCCTCGTCGTACCGCGCCCGGGTGCGCATCGCGCCCACGTCGCTGCCGGCGTCGGGCTCGGAGGAGCAGAACGCCGCGAGTCGCAGGTCGCCGGGCTCGCCGAACATCTGCGGCACCCACTCGCCGACCTGCTCGTCGGTGCCGTTGGCGCGGACGCCCGCGGCCGCGAGCGCGGTGCCGCAGATGGCGAGGCCGATGCCGGCGTCGCCCCAGAACAGCTCCTCCATCGTGATCGGGATGCCGAGCCCGGTCTCGTCGAAGCTCTGGGTGGCGAAGAAGTCGAGCGAGTACAGGCCGATCCGCGCGGCCTCCTCGACCACCGGCCAGGGGAACTCCTCGCGCTCGTCCCACTCGGCCGCCGCCGGCCGGATCACGTCGGCGGCGAAGTCGTGCACCCACCGCTGCAGCTCGACGTGGTCGGGGCCGAGGTCGAACGACGGGGTGGTCACACTCCGGAGGCTACCCGCGACCCGTCGGCGGGAATGGCGGCCGCGGGCTTGACCTTGACCCCGGGGGCAGGGTCGACGCTGGGCGCGAAGGAGGTCGGACGATGCTGATCGGCGAGGTGGCCGAGCGGGCCGGGGTGACGGTCAAGGCCGTGCGCTACTACGAGTCGCTCGGGCTGGTGACCGCGCCCCGCGAGGGCAACGGCTACCGCACCTACGACGAGCACCACCTGCGGCGGATCCGCGAGATCCGGACGCTCGGCGAGCTCGGCATCAGCGCCGACCGCACTCGCCCGTTCCTCGACTGCCTCGACACCGGGGCCGCCGCGGGCGACGACTGCCCGGCCTCCCTCGACGCCTACCGCGAGGCCATCGCGGACATGACGCACCGCCTCGACCAGCTCGGCGCCCGCCGCGACGCCCTGGTCGAGCGGCTCGCCCGGGCCACGGTCCGGGTGGGCACGCCGGCGCCGCCGGCGCGGTGCGCGTTCACCGCCACCGAGGAGAGCCGATGACCGTCACCACCGCCACCCTGCCCCAGATCTCCGACCAGACCTTCGCCGCCGAGGTGCTCGCGGCCGACGTGCCGGTCGTGGTCGACCTGTGGGCGCCGTGGTGTCCGTCGTGCCACGTGCTGACCCCGATCCTGGCCGAGATCGCCGTCGAGCAGGGCGACCGGATCAAGGTCGTCGCGCTCAACACCGACGAGCACCCCGTCACCGCGGCCGCGCTGCGGGTGCTGGGCCTCCCGACGCTCAAGGTGTTCCGCGGCGGCGAGGAGGTCGGCTCGCTCACCGGAGCCCGCCCCAAGCGGGTGCTGCTCGAGCAGCTGGAGCGCATCCTCGCGGGGTGAGGGGGGCCGCGCTGGTCGTCCGGTGACCCGCGCTGGTCGAGGTGCGAGCGAAGCGAGCCTCGAGACCCGCGCACCCGAACGCCGACCGTCCCCACCAAAGGGCTTCCGCCTCACCGGGTCTCGAGGCTCAGGCCTGGCGGCCTTCGCACCTCGACCACCGCACGCCGGCGCTGGTCGAGGTGCGAGCGAAGTGAGCCGCGAGACCCGCGCACCCGCACGCCGACCGTCCCTCCCGGAGGGCTCCGGCTCACCGGTCCCGAGGCTCAGGGCCGGCGGCCTTCGCGCCTCGACCAGCGGTGCGCCGTCCACAGGCCGGCGCCGACCGGTCGGCGGGGGTCGGCGGGATCGGGGACGATGGCGGGGTGAGCGACCTGGCGAGGTACGACGACTGGCTGGCCTGGCTGGGCCGGCTGGCCGGCGAGGACCCGATGATCCGGGTCGCGTGGATCGGCGGGTCGGCGGCGACGGGGGGATGGGACGAGTGGTCCGACCTCGACGTCGAGGTGCTGTGCACGCCGGGCGCCGCGACCGAGGTCTACGGGAGGCTGCTGGCCCGGGCGCGGCACAGCTTCGACGTGACCGACGTGTGGGAGGTGCCGGTCGCGACCTGGCCCGACGGGCGGCAGTGCTTCCTGAGCCTGCACGAGCGGCCCGGGCTGCTGGCCGAGCCGACCCGGCTGGTCGACCTCCACGTCAGCGACCTCGCCGACCACCACCGGCGCATCGACACCCGGCGGCACGGGACGCCGGTCGTCGTCCACGACCCCGAGGGGCTGCTCGAGCTCGAGCCCGACGACCCCGCTGCGATGGCGCGCGACATCGAGGCGGCGGTCGACCAGGTGCGGCAGCGGCGGGTCACCGGCGAGTGGCTGGTCAACCGCGCTTTGCGGCGCGGGCACGTCGCCGAGGGGCTCGACCTCTACCTGCGGTTCGCGCTGGCACCGGTGGTCCGGCTGCTGCGGGTGCACCACTGCCCGTGGCGCCACGACTACGGGCTGCGCTACCTGCGCACCGACCTGCCGGCCGAGGTGGCCGACCGGGTCGAGTCGCTCGTGCCCGGGCACGCCCCGGCCTCGCTCGAGGAGCTGGCGACCCGCTGCTTCGCGTGGCTCGACGAGCTCCTCGACGCCTGACCTGACAAACGTCACGGGAGTCCGGTGAGGTCGCGCACTGCCGCGGGTCGCGCGCGGGCGGCACGGTGGAGGCATGACCGACACAGCGACTCCAGCCATCCGGGTGAGCGGGCTCCGGCGCAGCTACGGCGCGGGCGCCGAGGCGTTCGAGGCGGTGCGCGGCGTCGACCTCACCGTCGAGACCGGCACCGTCACCGCACTCCTCGGCACCAACGGCGCTGGCAAGACCTCCACGCTCGAGGTGATCGAGGGGCTGGCCCGGCCGGACGCCGGGTCGGTGCGCGTGCTGGGCCTCGACCCGGTGGCCGACCGCGACGGGGTGCGCCGCCGCACCGGCGTGCTGCTCCAGCACTCCGGGTTCTCGGGCGACCTCACCGTGCTCGAGACCGTACGGCTGTGGACCGGCCTGGTCAGCGGGGCCCGGCCGGCCGAGGACGCGCTCGACCTGCTCGACCTCGCGGGCCGCGCCGGCGTGCGGGTCTCGAGCCTCTCCGGGGGCGAACGGCGACGGCTCGACCTGGCCTGCACGCTGCTCGGCACCCCCGAGGTGGTGCTGCTCGACGAACCCACCACGGGCCTCGACCCCGAGAGCCGGCGCGACGTGTGGCGGTTGGTCCGCGGCCTGCGCGACCGCGGCGCGACCGTGCTGCTCACCACCCACTACCTCGACGAGGCCGAGGCGCTGGCCGACCGCCTCGAGATCCTCCACGAGGGCCGGATCGTGCGGTCGGGGACGACCGCGGAGATCGTGGCCGGGCATCCCTCGACGGTCTCGTTCCGCACGCCCGCGGGGTCGCTGCCGGCGTTCGGCCCGCGCCTCGACGTGGTGCGGGTCGTGGAGGAGCGGGGCCGCACCACCATCGAGACCGAGGAGCTCCAGCCGCTCCTGACGCAGCTGCTCGGCTGGGCCGACCGCCACGGCGTGCGGCTCGACGGGCTCAGTGCCAGCACACCGTCGCTGGAGTCGGTCTTCCTGGCGATCGCCGACGACCGGACGGAGGCACTGCGATGACGACCACGACCACACCCCCCACGACCACGCCGACCACCACGCCCCTGGGTCGCACGCTCGCCCTGGCCCGGGTGAACGCCCTGCTAATGACCCGCAACCGGCTCACGCTGTTCTACGGAGTGGTGCTGCCGCTGGCACCGCTGCTGTTCCTGCTCTCCGCTCCACGGGGCGACGAGGCGGCCGGAGCGCAGGCCGCGACGACTGTGGTGCTCTTCGCGCTGATCTTCCCGGTCTACTACAACGTGCTGTCGCTCGTGGTGACCCGGCGCGACGAGCTGGTCCTCAAGCGGCTGCGCACCGGCGAGACCCGCGACTCCGAGCAGCTGCTGGCGATCGCCCTGCCCGGCTGCGCGGTCGCGCTGGTCGTGAGCGTGCTGGCGGTCGCGGTCGGCGCGGCCCTCGGCCAGCCCCTGCCGGTCAACCCGCTGCTCCACGTCGTCGGCGTGCTGGCGGCCTGCGGGCTGTTCGCGACGCTGGCGGTGTGGACGGCGGCCTGGACCCGTAACGCCGAGGCGGCCCAGCTGACCAGCATGCCGGTGATCCTCCTCGCCGCGCTGGGGTCGATGCGCTCGGCGCCGTTCCCGGACGCCGTGGCGCGCCTGGTCGACCTGACCCCGGGTGCCGCGGTCGACATGCTGGTGCGGCTGACGTGGTACGGCGAGCACCCCGACGGCGGCACCACGGGGCTGGCCGGCACCTGGGCCGCGGCGCTGCCGCCGCTGGCGGTGCTGGTCGCCTGGGCCGGTCTGGCGCTCTGGCTGGCCCGGCGCTCGCTGCGCTGGGAACCGCGCGCCTGAGAGGGTGGGCGCCATGACGCGCCGCTCGCTGCTCGCCGGCTGGTCGCGCCGCAGCCAGGTCGAGCGGGTCGACCTCTACACCCGCCAGTCGCTGTACATCCTGCTGTGGCTGACCGTCGGGTTCGTCGTCCTCCAGGCCAGCGCGGCCGAGCGGTTCGACGGCTGGTTCGTGGCCGTGGTCGCCTCCACCACGGCGGTCGCGGCGTCGGGCACCTTCGTGCTGCGCCGGGTCATCGACCTCTACCCCGCCCTCGGGCCGTTGCCGTGGCGCCCGCTTGGGCCGTTCCTCGTCTTGGTCGCGACGGGGTTGGCGGTCGCCGCGCTGGTCCCGGACGACCTGCACGCGGCGGCCACCACCGGCGTGTGGGGCAGCACGGCGTGGGCGCTCGGTGGGCTGCGCGACCCGCGGGCCACGGCGGGGGTGATGGCGCTCCTGACCTTCGCGCCGTGGTGGGGCACCGGGATGGCGTGGACGGTCGCCTACGGGTTCCTGACCGGACTGTTCTTCCTGTTTACGGTGCGGGCCTCGCTGTGGCTGCTGGGCGTCGTGACCGAGCTCGACCGGGCCCGCGGCGCGCAGTCGGCGCTGGCGGTGGCCGAGGAGCGGCTCCGGTTCTCCCGCGACGTCCACGACGTGCTGGGCCGCCGGCTCTCGACGATCGCCGTGCAGGCCGAGCTCGCCGCGACCCTCGCCGGGCGCGGCGACGACGGGGCCGCCGAGCGGATGCTCGAGGTGCGCGGCGTGGCCCACGAGGCGCTCCGCGAGGCACGCGAGCTGGCCCGTGGCTACCGCGCCACCGACCTCGCCCAGGAGCTCGAGGGGGCGCGCTCGCTGCTCCGCTCGGCCGGCATCCGGGTGGTGCTCGACGTCGAGGACCTGCCGGCGGCCTGGCACGAGGCGGCGGGCTGGGTGGTGCGCGAGGGGGTCACCAACGTGCTGCGCCACTCCGACGCCGCGGAGGTGACGATCCGGTGGCGCGCCCCGGAGCTCACGGTCGGCAACGACCGGCCCACCCGCACCCGCACCGGTGACGGCGCCGGCCTCACCGGGCTGCGCGAACGGTTGGCGCCGCTGGGCGCCTCTCTCTCCGCCGGGGGCGACGCGGCGTCGTACGCCGTGACCGCGACGCTGCCCGGCACCGGCCCCCGGGACGCGACGTGACGGGGCCGATCCGGGTGCTGCTCGCCGACGACGAGCACCTGATCCGGGTCGCGCTCGCGCAGATGCTCGACCTCGAGGAGGACCTCGAGGTGGTGGCGCAGGCCGCGACCGGCGACGAGGCCGTGGCCGCGGCGGGGCACGGCGGGGTGGACGTCGCCGTGCTCGACCTGCAGATGCCCGGCCTCGACGGCATCGCGGTGGCCGAGCGGCTCGCCGACGTGCTGCCGTCGTGCGGCTGCGTGATCGTGACCAGCCACGGCCGCCCCGGTCACCTGAAGCGGGCGCTGACCGCCGGCGTGCGCGGCTTCCTGCCGAAGACCACGTCGTCGGCCACGCTCGCCGCGGTGGTGCGCACCGTGCACGCCGGCGGCCGGCACGTCGACCCCGAGCTCGCGGCCGAGGCGATCGCCGCCGGCGACAGCCCGCTCACGCCGCGCGAGGCGGACGTGCTCGAGCTCGCCGCCGACGGTGCGCCCGTCGACGAGATCGCCCAGCGGGCGTCGCTGTCGCCGGGCACGGTGCGCAACTACCTCTCCAGCGCCGTCACCAAGCTCGGTGCCGCCAACCGCCACGACGCGTGCGCTATCGCGCGGCGGATGGGCTGGATCTGAGGACTACCAGCGGCCGTGGATCGCGCCGTGGCCACGGTGGCCGGGTCCGCCGCCGCGGCGCACGGCGACGAACGCCCAGGCGCCGACCGCGAGCAGCACCAGCGGCAGGTGGGTCAGCACGGAGAGCAGGACGAGCACGCCGATCACCGCGAGCAGCGGGCCGGGCAGGCCGTGGTGGAACGGGCGGAGGCCGGTGCGCCAGTAGTCGCCCGGCCCGCGGCCGCTCGGTCGGCGTCCGTCGGGGGCGGGCAGGTCGCGGAAGACCGGGGCCAGGTCGCCGCGGGTGCGGGCCGCCCAGATCCGGTCGAGCCGCTCGGAGTGCTCCTCGGCCGTGAGCCGGCCGGCGGCGTAGTGGTCGGCCAGCTCGGTGGCCGCGCGGTCGCGCTCGGCGTCGCCGAGGCGGAGCTGGTCGGGGCTCACGACTCCCCCTCGGCGGTCTCGTCGGTGGCCTCGTCGGCGGCCTCGTCGCCGTCGGCGAGGATGCCGTAGAGGCGGCGCCGGGTGTCGACGAGCACCCCCACCGCCGCTCGCTTCTGCGACTCCGAGCCGGAGGTCACGATCTGCCACACGGCGCTCATCACCTGCCCGATCTCGGGCTTGAGGTCGCCGTACGGCGCCTCGGCGGCCTCGCGCTCGCGGCGCTCGAACGGCGCCCAGACCGCGGCGAGCTCGTCGGCGTTGGCGGCGACGTAGTCCTGGCCTGCGGAGGTGAGCCGCAGGCTCCGGCGGCCGCGCTCGTCGTCGACCTCGAGCAGCCCCTCGTCCTGGAGCTGCTGGACGGTGGGGTAGACCGAGCCGGGGCTGGGGCGCCAGGCCCCGGCGCTGCGGTCGGTGATCTGCTGGATCACCTGGTAGCCGTTGACCTCCTCCTCGGCGCGCGCCGCGGTGGCGACCACGTCGAGGATCGCGGCCCGGACGTCGCCGCGCCGGGCCCGCGGGCCACGGCGCTGGCCGGGCTCGTCGAGGCCGAACAGACCGGCGACCCACGGCGGGGGGCCCTGGTGGCCGAGGTGGGCCCAGGGCCCGCCCCGCCGGCCCCGGCCGCCGCCGTGCATGAACTTGGGGGCCTCGCCGGAGCCGGCCCACTGTCGGTTGAACCCGTGTCCCATGGGGACCTCCTTCGGATGCGGTACCGCGTCCGGCGACGTGTCGTCACCCTATCGCGATATATCGCAATCGTACGCCGAGTGTGTCGCCGAGGCAAGGGGCCGGGTTCGTCGGCCGGGACTGGTCGGCCAGAGCCTCGACTTCTCGGCCGGAGTTCTGGCTGAGAAGTGGCGGTTTCCCCGGTGCCCCGGGGAAACCCCCACCCCGCCCCGCTACCGCGCCAGCCACCCGGCGTACGCGTCAAAGGTGTAGTCGCGGCCGAGGAAGTCGCGCACCAGGTCGGCAGCGTCGCGGGTGCCGCCCGCGGCGAGCACGGTGTCGCGGTAGCGCAGCGCCACCTCGGGGGCGAACGGCGCGTCGGGGTCGAAGGCGCTGTGGAGGTCCTTGGCGATCACCAGCGACCACATGTAGGTGTAGTAGGCCGAGGAGTAGCCGGACAGGTGGCCGAAGCTGGCGAACATGTGGGTGCCCTCGATCCAGCGGAACGGCGCGTAGCGCTCCTGCAGCTCGACCATCCGGGCGGTCAGGTCGGCCGGGCGCTCGGCGTGGAACCAGTACGACATCGCGGCGTAGAACATCTGCTGCCGGGCCAGGTAGCCCTTGCCGAAGTCGTCGGCCGCGCGCATCCGCGCCACCAGGTCGGCCGGGATCGGCTCGCCGGCGGCGTCGGTGGCGAAGGTGCTGAGCACGTCGGCGTCCCAGGCCCACTCCTCCAGCATCTGGCTGGGCGCCTCGACGAAGTCCCACTCGGTCGCGACGCCCGAGAACCGCGCCCAGTCGCCGTGCCCCGCCACCACGTGGTGCACCAGGTGACCGAACTCGTGGAACAGCGTGACGACGTGGTCGTGCTCCATCAGGCCGCGGCTGAAGTTGCAGACGAGCACGCCCTCGGGCAGCTGCCGGCCGGCCACGCCGTCGGTGATCGTGAACTGGGCGGCGTGCTTGTACTTGCCCTCGCGCGGGTGCAGGTCGAGGTAGATCCGGCCGAGCCCGGCGCCGTCGTCGAGGCGGACGACGTCGTAGGCCGTCACCTCCTCGTGCCACACCGGCGCGTCGGGGACGGCGTCGTAGCGCAGCCCGAACAGCCGCCCCGTCACGTCGAGCAGGCCCTGCCGCACCTTGGTGAAGTCGAAGTACGTGCGCACCCGCTGCGCGTCGACGTCGTGGCGCTCCTGCCGCACCAGCTCCTCGTAGTACGACGCGTCGGCGCTGGTGATCGCGGTCGCGTCGGGCACGTCGCGGCGGAAGCGCTCGAGCAGGATCTCGAGGTCGCGGCGCATCGGCTCCTCGGCTGCCTCGGCGATCCTGTCGATGAACGCCGGGATCGCCTCGCCCGAGCCGATCATCTTCACCTCGGCGTCGTACGACGGCCAGTCGGCGTAGCCGACCAGCGTCGCCAGCTCGTGGCGCAGCGCGAAGAGCTCGTCGAGCACCGGGCCGTTCTCGGGCCAGCCGCGCTGCAGGAACGCCTCGGTCACCAGCCTCCGCACCTCGGCGTCGTGCACGAAGGTGCGCGCCGGCACGGCGTCGGGGTAGTCGGTCGTGATCGTCACCAGCCCGTCGGCGTCGGCGGGGTGGTCGTCGAGCCAGTCCTGCGGCATGCCGGCCAGCCGCGCGGGCTCGACCTGCACGGTGCGCACGTCGTCGCGGATCCGCCGCCCGAACTCCTGGCCCAGCTCGGTGAGCCGCGCGTTGATCTCGCCCAGCCGGGTGCGGGTCGCGTCGTCGAGGTCGACGCCGGCCCGCCGGAAGTCGAGCAGGGTCTTGTCGAGCAGGCGGGCCGCCACCGGGTCGAGCCCCTCGGGGTCGAGCGCCGCCAGCACGTCGTAGAGCGCCCGGTCCTGGCGCAGCTCGGTGACGAACCGGTCGACCTCGACCTCGGCCGCCTCCCCCGCCGTCCGCGCCTCCTCGAGCGGGTGGGTGTTGGCGACCACCGCGGCCACCGACGCCACGTTCCCCAGCTCAAGCGACACGTCGTCCCACAGCCGCAGCGCCTCCAGCGTCGGCCGGGTCGGCCCGTCGCGCAGCTCGGCGACCAGCCCGCGGGCGGCCGCGAGCCCTTCGGCGGTGCGGTGCTCGATCCAGGCGCGGGCCTGGTCGGGGGCGGGCAGGGCGAGCGGAGGTCGGGTCACCCGGCCAAGGCTAGGCCGCCCCCGTGGCGTCAGCCGGCCAGCTGGTCGCGCCGCCGGGTGAGGTAGGCGATCTCGGCGGAGTTGTCGGTCGCGGCGATCGCGGCGTCGTACGCCGCCCGCGAGTCGGCGCTGCGGCCGAGCCGGCGGAGCAGGTCGGCGCGGGTGGCGTGCCAGGCGTGGTAGGTCGTCATGTCGAGGCGGTCGACCTCGGCGAGTGCCACCTCGGGGCCGTCGAGCTCGGCGACCGCGACGGCCCGGTTGAGTCGGACGAACGAGCTGGGGGCGACGGCGAGCAGGTGGTCGTAGAGGGTGACGATCTGCGACCAGTCGGTGTCGGCCGTCGACGGGGCGTCGGTGTGGACCGCGTTGATCGCCGCCATCAGCTGGTAGTGGCCGGGCCGGTTGCGGGCCAGGCACTCGCGCACCAGCGCGTGCCCCTCGGCGATCAGCGCGCGGTCCCAAGCACCGCGGTCCTGCTCGCCCAGGGTGACCAGCTCGCCGCCCGCGACCCGTGCCTCCCGGCGGGCCTCGACGAGCAGCATCAGCGCCAGCAGCCCGGTGACCTCCGGCTCGTCGGGCAGCAGCGCGTGCACGATCCGCGCCAGCCGGATCGCCTCGCCGGTGAGCTCCTCGCGGACGGGCTCGTCGCCGGAGCTGGACAGGTAGCCCTCGTTGAAGACCAGGTAGAGCACCGCCAGCACCGGCCCCAGCCGACCGGTGAGGTCGTCGGCGTCCGGCACCCGGAACGGGATGTTTGCGCCCTTGATCTTGGCCTTCGCCCGGGTGATCCGCTGGGCCATGGTGGTCTCGGGCACGAGGAACGCCGCCGCGATCTCGGCGACCGTCAGGCCGCCGAGCAGGCGGAGCGTCAGGGCCACCCGCGCCTCGGGCGCGAGGGCGGGGTGGCAGCAGGTGAAGATGAGCCGGAGCCGGTCGTCCTCGACGACGCCGGTGGGCTCGTGGGGTGTGGGGTCGCTGACCATCACGGCAGCCCGGTGCTTGTCGTCGCGGTGGGACTCCCGGCGGATCCGGTCGATGGCCTTGTTGGCGGCCGTTGTGGTGAGCCACGCCCCCGGGTTGGGGGGTACGCCGTCGACCGGCCACTTCTCGAGGGCGACCAGGAGGGCCTCGCCGGCGGCGTCCTCGGCGACGTCGATGTCACCGAAGCGCTTCACCAGCGAGGCCACCACCCGGCCGAACTCCTCGCGGTAGACCCGCTCGATCGCCTCCATCCGAGACGGACCGGTCACTCCGCCTGGAACGGGCGGACCTCGACCTTGCCCGCGCAGGCCTTCGACGCCTCGGCCGCGACCCGCAGGGCCTCGTCCATGTCGGCGAGCTCGAGCACCCAGAAGCCGCCGAGGTACTCCTTGGCCTCCGAGTACGGCCCGTCGGTCACCACGGCGTCGCCACCGCGCGCGTCGACGCAGGTGGTCGACTCCTTGGTCTCCAGCCCGCCGCCGAAGACCCACTTGCCGGCCTCGGTCAGCTTGGCGTTGAACGCGTCGACGTCCTCGAAGACCTGCTGCATCTGCTCGGGCGTCATCGCCTCCATCCGCTCCTCGTCGGCGGGGTCGTGCCAGACGGAGATCATGTACTGGGTCATCGCTGTTTCCTCCTGGTGTGGGGCGGCCCGGTGCCGCCTCTCACCCTCTCCACGAACGGGTGTCGCCCGATACGACACCCCGGGCGACACCTTTGCGAACTTTTTTCCGCGGGGCCACCGGTGGCGGGTAGCGCTGGTCGAGGAAGGACGAAGTCCTGTCTCGAGACCCGGTGAGACGAGCGCCCTCCGGTGGGGACGGGAGGGTTGTCGTCTTCCGGGGTTTTGAGACAGTTGCTGGCGCAACTTCCTCGACCAGCGATCAGTTCCGTCGGTGGAACTGGACCCTCCCGGTCGGCAGGTAGGTCGTCCTATACGTCGGGTCGTGCGCTCGTTGGTGGTGGGAGGGGCACAGCAGGACGCCGTCCTTGAGGTCGGTCCTGCCGCCGTCGGTCCAGCGGGTCCGGTGGTGGGCCTCGCAGGTGGAGGCCGGGCGGTCGCAACCCTCGGACCGGCAGGTCTTCTGCTGGATACCGAGAGCGATGCGCTGCGGGGTGGTGAACAGTCGTCGGGTGCGGCCGAGGTCGAGGACCTGCGACTGCCCGTCGAGCACGACGGGGATGAGTCCGGCCTCGCAGGCGAGGCGCCGTGCGGCGCCGGGGCTGATCCGGGTGCCGGTGTCGAGCTCGCACGCGGCGAGGCGGCCTTCCAGGCCAGCGAGCGGGATCGTCACCACAACGGTCGCGTTGACGCCGCCGCGGTGCGGAAGCCGGTCGGCGGGGTAGCGCAGGATGTAGTCGCAGAACGCCTTGCCCAGCGTCTGCGAGGTGACCTTGTCGTGGGTCAGCGCGGCGTGGGCGAACAAGGCCTTCTTGAGCGCTTCGGCGTGCAGGGTCGGGATGACGAACCGGCCGTGGGTCCGGCCCTCGCCGTCGTCGAGCATGGTGAGCTTGCACGCCTTCTCGGCTTCTCGCTCCTCGCGAGCCAGTGCCTTGGCTTCTGCTGCTTCGCCGATCTCCGGGCAGACGATGTCGAGGATGCGGTTGCCGAGGACGATCAGGTCCTTGGCGTCGTGCTGCTGGGCCAGCTCGACGAGCTCGACCTGCGCCTGCTCGCGGACCGCGGCGTCCACGTCGTCGGGGAGCTTGTCGATCGCGCGGGCGATGACCTCGGCCTGCTCCAGCAGCAGCTCGCCGCGGGCCAGGGCCCGCGCCACGATCGGCATGGTGTCGAGCTGCTCGGCCAGCCGCATCGTTCGCGACGCGTCCCGGCGGGTCGCGTGGGTGGCGACCGCGAGCCAGACTGCGGTGCTGGTGGCGCCACTCGCGGCTTCGACGTGCTGCTGCTTGGCGTGGTGGGCCAGCCGCAGCTTCAGGGCTGCGAGCTGGGACTCCAGGTGCACGACCTCGGTCAGGGCGTGACCAGTCTCGGCGGCATCCATCGACCACAGCGGGAGCTGACCGACCTCGTCGAGCACACCACGCGCCTCACCGACGGCACGCGTGACACGGTGCCGGTAGCGGGTGGTGTGCGGGCTTGTCACGTGCCCTACTCAAGCACCGACCACCGACAGTCCCTGGTCTGTTTTCGCGTTGTCCACAACGGGATTGCGGGTTGTGACCCGATCGTTACCTAGGTTCTCGAGCGCTGGGTTTCGAGGCTCGTCGCTAGCGCTCCTCGCACCTCAACCAGCGCCACCCGTGCCCACCGCTGCTTGGGGAAGTCGCGCTGGCGACATTCTCGAAACCCCCCGCCGGCCGAACGCCCTCCGTCCCCTACGGATGCGGGCGCAGGTATCGCCGACCCGGCGCTTGTTGTCGCCGGCTTGCGCCGACCCGGCGTTAACTAACGACGGCTCGGCGAAACCTGAGCCGCCTCCGGTGGGCGCGGAGGCCTGTCGTCCCACCGGGCAACGAGTGAAGGACGTCGTCTTCCTCAACCAGCGGAGCCTCAGCCAACGCTCCGCCGCACCCGCTCCTCGTACGCCGCGCGGGCGGCGGGGTCGGCGGCGGACATCACCGTGTCGGCGCCCAGCAGGCGGCTGGCGCGGTTGTGGAGGCGGCGGGGGAGGACGGAGGCGCCACGGGCGAGACCCTGGGCCCAGCGGGGCACCCAGAGCTCGGCGGGCGGGCGGTCGCTGCGCAGGGCGTGCTCGATGACGGTGGCGACGTCGTCGGCGGTGACCGCCTTGATGCCCCGTGCGGCGGGGACGCCGGCGGCGAGCTCGGTGCGGACGACGGTGGGCAGCACGACGGTGACGTCGACGCCGTGCGGGGCGAGCTCGTGGCGGGTGGCCTCGCTGAACCCGACGGCCGCGAACTTCGAGGCGCTGTACGTCGCCCCGCCGGCGAGCGCGACCCGGCCGACGGCGGAGGCGACGTTGACGACGTGGCCCCGCCCGCGCTCGACCATGCCGGGAACGACGGCCTTGGTGCCGAGGACGACCCCCAGCACGTTGACGTCGAGGATCGCGCGGGTCACGCCGTCCGGCTCCTCGAGCACCGGACCGAGCGGCATGATCCCGGCGTTGTTGACCAGTACGTCGAACGGGCCGAGGCCGGACACCGCGGCGAGGAAGTCGCGCCACGAGTCGGCTGACGTGACGTCGAGGGGCGCGGCCGCCACGCGCTCGCCGTACGGCGCCGCGACCTCGCGCGCCAGGTCGACGTCGAGGTCGCCGATCGCGACCCGGGCGCCCTGACGGGCCAGCCGCTCGACGGTGGCGCGGCCGATGCCGCGGGCGCCGCCGGTGATCACGACGGACATGGCTGAGGTGTCGCGGGACATGTCGTCCTCTCGGGGTTTCTCTCGCGGTGCCGCTCAGCGGCGGACCAGGTCGACCGGCTGGCCGTCGCTGGGGAAGGGCAGGGAGTGGTTGTTCATCGGGGCGACGTAGTCGGGGTCGACGTGCCAGGAGTGGTGGCGCAGCAGCTGGTGCATGACCGCCTTCACCTCGGCGCCGGCGAAGAACATGCCGAGGCACTTGTGCACGCCGCCGCCGAACGGCGACCAGGCGTAGCGGTGGTTGCGGTCCTCGGCGCGGCCGGGCGCGAACCGCTCCGGGTCGAAGCGGAGGGGGTCGGTCCAGTACTCCTCCATCAGGTGGGAGAACTGGGGTGTCAGCACCACCGACGTCTCGGCCGGGATCCGCACGTCGAGCACGGAGGTCTCCTTGACCGTGCGGCGTACGACGACCGGCACCGGCGCCCGCAGCCGCAGGCACTCGCGCATCACCAGGTCGAGCGAGGTGAGCGACTCCAGACCCGCGAGGTCGGGCTCCTCGCCCAGTGCCTCCGACTCGGCCCGGCACCGCTCCTGCCAGTCGGGGTGCTGGCCGAGGTGCTGGAGCATCGTCGACAGCGTGGTGGTCGAGGTGTCGTGGGCGGCCATCATCAGGAAGACCATGTGGTTGACGACGTCGTCGTCGCTGAAGGTCTCGCCGTCGTCGCTGACGACGTGGCACAGCTGGGAGAACAGGTCCGGGGTCCGGGCCGCGCGCCGCGAGGGAAGGTACTCGCGCAGGAAGCCCTCGAGCACGCGCCGACCGCGGTAGGCCCGGCCCCACCGGGTCAGCGGCACGTCGGCGCGCACGATCCCGCCGGCGGCCTGCACGCAGGCGATGAACGCCTCGTTGACCCGGTCCATCTCGGCCCGGCTGGTCAGCTCGGCGCCGCCCATGAACACCTCGGCGGCGACGTCGAGGGTGAGCTGCTTGAGCCGCCAGTACGACCGGAAGCCGTCCTCGCTCCCCCAGTCGGACAGGCCGGCGAGGGTGGCGCGGTGCACGGCACCGACGTAGCCCTCGATGCGGTCGCGGGTGAAGGCCTGCTGCATGATCCGGCGGTGCCGGTGGTGCTCGTCGCCGTCGAGCAGCATCAGCCCACGATGGAAGAACGGCCCCACGAGGTCGCCCCACGCCGGCCCGCTGACCAGCGCCTTGTCCTTGTTGGTGAAGCCGGCCTGGCAGGCGTCGGCGCCGAGCAGCATCACCCGCTCCTCTCCCAGCATCCGGATCGGGGCGACCGGGCCGTAGTGGTCCCACTGCCGCCGGAACAGGGCGACGGGGTCGCGCGAGTAGTCGAAGAACCGGCCGAAGAAGGGCCAGCCCCGGTCGTCGGCGCGCACCGCGGGAAGGTCGTGGGCCACCCGCCCAGCATCATTCAGACAGGATGGTCTGTCAACCTTCTGTGAGAGGGTGACCCGGTGGCCGTGCAGTCGGGGACCTACCGCGGGGTGAGCGCCGCCGACCGGGCTGCCGAACGCCGCGCCCGGCTGCTCGAGGCCACCCTCGCGGTCTGGGCCGACCCGGCGTCGGCGCGCCCGACGATGACCCGGATCTGCGCGGAGGCGGGGCTGACCGAGCGCTACTTCTACGAGTCCTTCGCCAACCTCGACGAGGCGCTCGGCGCGGTGATGGAGTCGATCGCCGACGAGATCGAGCGGGTCGGCACCGCCGCGGGCGAGACCGCCGGCCCCGACCCCGCGGCCCGGGTGCGCGCCACCATCCGGGCCTTCGTCGAGCTCATCGCCGCCGACCCCAGGAAGGGCCGCGTGGCGATCATCGAGGCCGGCTCGATGCCCGCGCTGCGCGCCCGTCGCACCGCGCTGCTGCGCCGCTTCGCCCACCTCGCCGCCGAGGAGGCCGCCGAGCTGTTCGGCCCCGACGACGTCCGCGCCACCGAGCTGGCCGGGCTGATGTTCGTGGGCGGGATGGCCGAGCTGGTCACCGCCTGGCTCGACGGCGCGCTCACCGCCACACCGGACGACCTGGTCGAGGCCGCCGCGTCGTCGTACGCCGGACCACGCTGAGGCCCGCGCTGATCGCGCGGCGGCTCAGTGCTCGTCGGCGAACCGCACGGCGCTCGGCGCCGGGTCGCCCTCGAGGTTGAGGTCGGCGCCGGCGATCACGGTGCGCACCTGCTCGCGCACGGCGTCACGGCCCTGGGGGCAGACCACCAGCACCTGGTAGTGGTCGTCACGGGTGTCGGCCGTCGCCTCGAAGCCGTGGCGGCTGAGCGCCGCGACGACGGTCGCCGGGTCCTGCCCCGGGGGCACCTCCCACCGCAGCACCGCCTCCGGCCGGGCGTGCGCCTCGTCGGTGAACGCCTCGGTGCGCCTCGCTGCCCGGCCCGCCACCCACAGCAGGGCGTAGCCGCCGGCGACGACCACCACGACGAGCAGCAGGACGAAGGGAATCGCCTCCACGTGCCACCTCCTTGCTCGCCGCACCGGTAACCGGGGCCCGGCCGGGCACACCCGCCCGGGCTCAGGGCGCGGCGGCCACCGCCGTGTCGCGCGCCCAGCGGTAGTCGGCCTTGCCGCTGGGCGACCGCTCGACGTTCGGCACCCGCACCACCGCCTTGGGCACCTTGTAGCGCGCCACGTGGCGCGAGCACTCGGCCAGCAGGTCCTCGTCGGCCACGTCGTCCGCGACGTGCACGATCGCCACCGCCTCGCTCCCCCAGCGCTCCGAGGGTCGCCCCACCACGACGACGTCCTTGATCGAGGGGTGGTGGGCCAGGGCTCGCTCGACCTCCTCGACGAAGATCTTCTCGCCACCGGAGTTGATCGTCACACCGTCGCGGCCGAGCAGCTCGATCCGCCCGTCGTCGAGCAGCCGGGCCCGGTCGCCGGGCACCGAGAACCGCTCGCCGTCGATCACCGGGAAGGTGCGCGCGGTCTTCTCCGCGTCGCCGAGGTAGCCCAGCGGCACCCGTCCGCGCTGCGCCAGCCAGCCCTGTCCCTCCCCCGGCTCGAGCACCCGGGTGAGCAGGTCGTCGACCACGGTGGTCGTCGGCACCGGGGAGAACGTCGCCGCCTCGCTCGCCATCCCCTTCAGCGACATCGAGCTCATCTGCAACCCGGTCTCCGAGGAGCCGGCGGCGTCCATCACGATCAGGTGCGGCAGCGCCTCCAGCAGCCGGTCGCGCACCGCGGGGGTCAGCGGCGCGCTGCCGTTGTTGATCGCCGCCAGCCCGGAGAGGTCGTAGTCGCCGCGCTCGAGCTCCTCGACCAGCGGTCGCGCCATGGCGTCGCCCACCACCGGCAGGCTGACGCAGCCCTCGGCCACCACGGTCTCGAGCACCTGCGCCGGCACGAACGAGCGCACGTCGGGCGGCAGCACGATCCGCCCGCCGCCGGTGATGATGTGGAACGTCGACCACTGCGCGGCGCCGTGCATGAACGGCAGCGACATCAGGATCGACATGCCCCCGCCCGCGGCGACCGCCGCGGCGGCGATGGCGTCGTAGGACTCGAAGGGCTCGGTGGTGCCGAACGGCGTGCCGCCCATCGAGGTGACGAAGATGTCGTCCTGCCGCCACAGCACGCCCTTCGGCATGCCGGTGGTGCCGCCGGTGTAGAGCACGAACAGGTCGTCGCCGCTGACCTCCGGCAGCCCGTCCGGGCCGGGCGGGGTCGCGACCGCCGCCTCGTAGTCGACGGCGCCGTCGAGCAGGGCGTTGCCGGAGTCGTCGGCGACCTGCACCAGCACCCGCAGCCCCGGCAGCCGGTCGCGCACCGCGGCGACCTGGGGCGCGAACTCGGCGTGGTAGACCAGCGCGGTGGTGCCGGCGTCGGCCAGCAGGTAGCGGAGCTCCTCCTCGACGTAGCGGTAGTTGACGTTGTACGGCGCGCAGCGGGCCCGGAAGCCGGCGACCATCGCTTCGAGGTACTCGTTGCCGTTGCGCAGGTAGAGACCGACGTGGTCCTGCCCCGACTCGTGCCCGGCCAGCCGGTCGCGCTCGGTGTGGCAGCCCAGCCCCTGCCCGACGAGGAAGTGCGCCAGGCCGTCGATGCGCTCGTCGAGCTGCCGGTAGGTCAGCCGCCGGTCGCGCCAGACCAGCACCTCCTGGTCGGGCACCGCCCCCGCGACCGTGGCGAGGACCGTGGAGAGGTTGAAGGACGCCGGGGTGTTGGTCACCCGATCAAACTAGAACCTGTTCCAGTACGGCGGCAACGGGCCCGGCGCGCGAGAATGGTGGCGTGGGCTGCGCGATCGACGACTTCCTCGCCCTCGTCGAGCAGCTCCCCGAGGTCGCCCGCACCGACCGCGACCGGTGGTGGAAGTTCACCGTCGCCGACCGCACCTTCGCCTACCTGTGGCCCGCCACCCGCACCGTCGGCCTCAAGCAGACCATCGCCGAGCAGCTCGCCCTCGTGGCCGAGCGACCGGACGTCTTCGAGGTCCAGTTCACCTCGGCCGGCTTTGGCTGGGTCGTCGTACGCCTCGACGGCGTCGAGCGCGACGAGCTGGCCGAGCTCGCCTTCGAGGCCTGGCGCCTCTCCGCCCCCGCACCCCTCGTCGCTGCCCGCGCCGACCGGCTCCCCACCTGACCCGCGCGCGCGTGTCGCCGGTGGTCGAGCAGCGACGAGCGCTAGCGAGGAGCGCCCGTCGAGACCCCCGCACCCGAACGCCCTCCGGTGGGAACGGGAGGGCCGTCGTCTCACCGGGTCTCGACGACGCTCGCTGGCGCTCGCTGCTCGACCAGCGCTACCCGCGCTGGTTGAGGTGCGAGCGGAGCGAGCCTTGAAACCCCTGCACCCGATCGCAGACCGTCCCCACCGGAGGGCTCTCGTCTCACCGGGTTTCGAGACAGGACTTCGTCCTTCCTCAACCAGCGGACCCACCGGTGGTTGAGGAAGTCGCGCTAGCGACTGTCTCGAAACCCCCGCCGGCCGAACGACTTCCGGTGGGAGGGCTCTCGTCTCACCGGGTTTCGAGACAGGACTTCGTCCTTCCTCAACCGGCGGAGGGCAGGCGGTCAACGAGGTGGCCGAAGACGACGTCGCGGTCGTCGGTGTGGAAGATCTCCGAGCAGGTGACGAGGGTGATCAGCTGGTCGGGGGCGTCGGCGGGGGGTTGGACGCCGCCGTCGGGGTGGGTGGGGCGGGGGGCGAGCACCCAGTCGGCGGTGAACGGCACCACCAGGGCGCCGCCGTCGGTGTCGAGCCGGTAGACCCAGGTCGCCTCCCGGGTCGCGACGTGCACCTCGTCGCCCGCGCGCAGGTCGCGGAGCCGGGCGAACGGCTCGCCGTGGGTGACCCGGTGGCCGGCGACGACGTAGTTGCCCGGCTGCCCGGCGGCGGCGGTTCCGGACAGGTGGCCGACCCCGGAGGCGAGCACCTCGTCGGAGTCGCCCTCCAGCACCGGCACCGCGAAGTCGGCGCCGAACCGCGGCACCCGCAGCACCGCGGTCGCCGTCCCGTGCTCGGTCTCGACGGCGTCGCGGCCGTCACCCCAGCCGCGCTCCAGCTCGGCGGTCAGGTCGGCGTGCCGGCGCTCGGCGACCCAGGTGGTGCCCCACAGCTGCCAGCCCAGCCAGCCGCCCAGGCCGAGCCCGGCGACCAGCAGCGCGACGCCAGCCACGACGAGCAGCCGACCCCGCCGCCCGCTCGCCCTCACCCGCCCACCATCGCACGGGCGCGGAACGTCCCGGGCGATCCGGGTCATCCGCCACTGGTGATCGGGACACGCCGGCACGGAGCCTCGGGACATGAACTCCCGATCTCCCTTCCGCGCCGCCCTGCTCGTGGGCCTGACCGCGGTGCTCGCCGTTCCCGCCCTCCACGGCGGCGCCGACGCCGCGCCCGCCAAGAAGGCGGCCAAGCTGACGATCACGTCGGCCACCGCGTCCCCCGGCACCGTCAAGCCCGGTCAGAAGCTGACCGTCAAGGTCACCGTCGCCAACAAGGGCAAGGCGACCTCCAAGCCCACCAAGGTCAAGCTCTACCTCTCCGCCGACAAGAAGGCCGGCAACGACAAGGCGCTGCCCGGCTCGGCCAAGGTCAAGGCCCTCAAGAAGGGCAAGAAGGCCAAGGTCACGGTCCGTACGACGGTCGCGGCGATGCGTGCTGCGTCGTCGATGAGCGTGCTCGCGTGCGTGGGCAAGCCGAGTGCCAAGACCTGCAAGGCCACCAACACCAAGGTCGCCGGGGCCTCCACCTACAAGGCCGACCTGACCGGCACCCTCACCTTCACCGACAAGGGTGCCGAGACCGGCGGCAACAAGGTCTGGGACCGGACGGCGACCGCCACCATCAAGATGAGCATCGGCGGAGCCGACCCGCTCAACGAGGTCTTCACCTCCCACAACAGCACCTACACCTACACCGGCACCGAGAACGACAACGACGGCCCGTGGGGCCCGAACGACTGCCAGACCTTCTGGGACCGCGAGGAGACCGGCGGCGGCACCCTGAAGTACACGGGCGACACGTTCAAGGACGACATCTACGGCTGGTTCACCCACACCAGCCTGAACCGGATCCGGCTCTCGGTGTGGCTGCGCCACGGCTACACGCTGGTCACCACCCGCACCGGCGACGACTCCTGCTCGCCCGGCCAGACGACCACCACCGGCAACGGGACCGAGGTCGTCTCGATGGAGCTCACCCAGGTCCCGGGCACCAACAGGTTCAAGGTGACCAAGTGGGAGGCCGACATGGGCACCGCCTCGGACTACGAGAAGATCGACGGTCAGCTCACCCTGGCTCGCCGGTGACGCACGCATGAACGACGCCAGCCGGACCCCGGCTGGCAGGTCGCCGCTCGCACGGACCACGATGTCCTCCGTGCGAGCGGCGATCGTCGTCGGTACGGCCGGGGCCGCCGTGACCGGTCTGCTCTGGTGGGGCTCCGCCGACCTCACCGCCGGCGATCCGGACCACCGCGCCGCCCGCTTCGTCCCGCGCGACGGCACCCACGCCGTCGTCGTCACCGACGACGGTCAGGTGACCAGCGAGGAGCACGCCCGCCTCAACGGGCTGGAGTCGCTGCTGAGCACGCCCACCGTCGTGTCCGTCGCCGTGTCCGAGGCCGTGGGCGAGGCCTCTGCGTCGATGCGGATCTGGCGCCAGACCACCACCTGGTACGACCACGAGGCCGCGGGCGGCCCCGAGCAGGGCACCTCGATCCTGGCCGTCGACGATCGCGGGGTGCTGGGCCTGGCGTCGTACGGCTCGTTCACGCTGACCTACGACCCGCCGTTCGTGGAGCTTCCGGCCGACGTGCACCCGGGCTCGGAGTGGAGCGGCGAGGGAACAGCGGGCAGCGGCATCGACTACCGCTACGAGCTGGCCGCCGGCGACTCCGACGCCGGCGACGACTGCCTGAACGTCACGGGCGAGCTGGCGCTGAGCCGCGACGGCGAGGAGTTCTTCACCAACGACGTCGACGAGGACTGGTGCGAGGGCCGCGGGATCGTCTCCGCCGAGGCGGGTGAGGTGCCCGGGCTCGACCTCGACACCGAGCCGCTGCGACCCGAGCCGACCGTCGCCGAGGCGGCGGACTGGTCGACCGGCCGGCTGCCGCTGCGCATCGCCGAGCGGGTCGGCGCGCCGTTCGCCACCGACAGCCTGTTCGCGACCGAGGGGCCGCCCGTGCCGGGACCGGACGGGGGGCTCGTGCTCGCCTCGAGCACCACCCGCGACCTGGCCGCCTTCGTCCGCCGCGACGACGCGCTCGTGCGACAAGCCGTGGGCCACCCGGGCGGCGAGCCGACCGCGCTGGGCGCCGCCGGTGACGTCGCCGTCGTGGGCACCACGACCAAGCGGGCCGTGGCCTATGGCTCGCTGGGCGAGCGGCTCTGGACGGTCGAGCTGCCCGACGTGCTGCTCACCGCCCCCTTCGGCGCCGACGACGAGCACCTGGTGCTCGCCACCGCGTCGGGCGACGTGGTCGTGGTCGACCCGGCCACCGGAGAGGAGCGCTGGGACGACACCGTCGCCGACCAGGTGACCGCGCGCCCGGCGTACGACGACGGCCTGCTCGTCGTCGTCGACGTGGCCGGCACCGTCAAGGCCTGGGACCTGGCCGCCGGCGAGGTGAGGTGGGAGTCGGAGGTGCCCGGTGCGGTCGCCGTGGCCGTGGTCGGCGACCGGGTGGTCGTGCACGGGCTCGGCACCGTGCAGGCCCTCGACGCCGGCAGCGGCGACCGGCTGTGGAGCACCGCCGTCGACGGCGCGGCGCCGCAGGGGCTCGGTGCCATCGGCGACACCGTCGTGGTCGACACCGGCGAGGACACCCTGGCCCTCGCCGTCGGCGACGGCGCCGAGCGCTGGCGTCGCCCCAGTGCCGACCAGACCCTGGTCCTGGGCGAGCTGGTCGTGCAGGCGCGCGGCCACCGGGTGGTCGCCCTCGACGCCGACGCCGAGCAGGTCGGCTCGTGGCCGATCGACGACGACCTCTCCGCGCCCGTCAGCCTGGTGGCCACCGAGACGGGCGTGTGGGCCACCGACGTCAGCTCCCGCGTGGTGGAGGTGGGTCCGTGACCTCGATCGACCCGACCACCTCACCCGGCCTCGGTCGGCGCCTCCTCGACGCCCCGGCGGCGGTCGCCACCGGCGCCCGCACGCTGCTCGTCGAGATCTTCGTCGAGCCGGTGCGCGACGGCAGGCTGCGCACCGAGGGCTGGCCTCGCGGACTTCGCCCCGTCGTGCTGCTCGCCCTGCTGGGCTTCGTGGCGGCGGGGGCGCTCGTCGTGCTGGCACCGCTGCTGCGCGAGCGGGTCTCGCTGACCCTCGCCACCGGCGGGCAGCTGGTCTACCCCGACCCGGTGCTGCCGGTCTTCCTGCTGCTCGTCGTGCTGACCCTCTCGCTGCTGCACACCGCGAGCCTGCACCTCGCGCCGTGGCTGCGGGTGCTCGTGCTGGTCGTGGTGGTGATCAGCATCGTGGCGGTGGTCCCGGTCGGGGTGTCCGACGCCCTCGCCGCCCACGTGGTGACCTGGGTCGCCGGCGGCGCGCTGGTGGCGCTGACGGCGGCCCGGTGGGGACGGCCGTTCCGCTGGTGGGAGTTCGTCGTCTCGTTCACGACCATCGGCGTCGCGGTCGGCCTCGGGCTGCGGCTGCTCGGCGCCGAGACCCAGGCGCTGGGCTTCGACGCCAGCACCATCGCGACCATCCAGCTGCTGGGCTCGGTCGCCGTCCTCGCCGTCCCGTTCACCTTCGTCGGTGGCGTGGCCTTCGCCCAGCTGGCGATGGTGATGGCCCGGCGCGTCGGCGACGCCGTCGACCAGCGGGTGCGGGGACGGCTGCCCGTGGGCGTCGTCGTGCTCGTCGTCGCGGCGGTCGACCTGGTGCTGGTGTGGCGACACCTGCGCGAGCCGACGTCGTCGGGCTGGAGCCAGGCCACCGAGCTCGCCGGTGCCGGCGTGCTGCTGGTGGTGGCCGCGCTGGTCGGCTGGTGGATCCTGACGCCGTCGGTGGGCGCACCCGACCTCGACGGGCTCGAGGGCGCGGTGTCGCGGCTCGGCCTGCCGGTGGCCGTGGCGCTCACCTTCGTGGCCGTGCTCGGCACCTACCTCGGCAGCCTCGACCTGGTGCTCTCGCGCTGGGGGCTCACCGACTCGCTCCCGCTCTCGAGCATGGGCGAGTTCCTGGTCGAGTCGGCCACGCTGACCACCAGCCGGGTGCTGGCCGCGGTCGGGCTGCTGGTCTGGGCGGCCCGGCAGCGGCGACGCCAACCCCTGCTCGCGGTGCTCGCCGCGACGCTCGCGGTCACGGTGCTGGTGGTGTTCACCCGCCGGGTCACGCAGGGCCTGGTGGTGCTGCCGGTGCGCCCCGAGGCGCTGACCACGGTCACGGTCGCCGCCGTCGTGGCGCTGCTCGTCGGCCTGGGCGCGACCGGTCGCCTGACGCGGCGCCGCCTGGTCGACCTCGGCCTGGTGCTCGGCATCGCGCTGGCCTTCGCCGTGCGCACGGAGTTCGACGCGCCGTTCGTGGCGCTGCTCGGGCTGGGCGGAGCGGCCGCCGTGTTCGTCGGCCTGGTGTGGGCGACGCTCACCGACGCCGACGACGCCAACGAGGACTCCCAGCGCTACCCGCGCCCGGCCCGGGTGCTGCTGTTCTCGGCCAACGCCCTGCTGGCGATGACCGCGCTGGCCTGGACGGCCGTCACCCGGTCGACGCGCGACAACGTCGACGTCAGCGCCTACGCCACCCTCGGCGACGACCTGCTCGGCACCGCGCTGATGCTCACGGCGTACGTCGTGCTGGTGCGCGGCCTGTTCGTCAGCCCGGCGCCAGCTCCGAGCCCAGCGCCGAGCCCGGTGTCGAGCCCAGCGCCGAGCCCACCTCCCGCGCCGCCCGCCTGAGCCGCGCCTCGGCGCGGGTCGCGGTGTCCTCGTGGGCGGTGACGACCATGACCGCCGCGGGAAGGTCCCAGCCGGGGAGCGGGCAGGCGACGCCGATGGCGCCGGGGTTGAGCTCGGCGCGGGTGGTGACCACGCCCGCCGCGCGGACGCCGGCGACCCGGTCGGGCTCGCCGGGGCGCGGCGGGTGCGACGCCAGCGCGGCCAGCCCGCCCGCGCCGCGGTCGAGCGGGTCGCGGTTGCCCAGCCGGTAGGACCAGCGCGGGCCGTCGGTCGGGGGCTCGGCGACCAGGGTCGTGACGGCGGCGCCGTCGGCGACCTCGACCAGGCTCACGGTCGCGTCGAGCTCGACCGCGAGCCGGTGGAGCACCGGCTCGGCGACGTCGCGCAGCCGGGGCCGGGCGGAGTCGGCGAGCGCCCGGGCGGCGGGGCCGACGGCGTAGCGACCCGCGTCGTCGCGGACCGCGAATCCCGTGCGCTGCAAGGAGACCAGCAGCCGGTGGGTGATCGAGCGGTGCAGTCCGAGCGCGGCCGCCGCCTCGCTGGTCGTCAGCCCCGCCGGGTGCTGGGCGAGCTCCTGGAGCACCGCCAAGCCGCGCTCGAGGGTCTGCGAGCCGTCGCTCACGGCAGCGCCGGGAGGATCGTGCCCCGCACCTCGCCGAGCGCGATCCGGCCGAAGGCGCCGGGGGCGGAGTAGCGCAGCACCACCTCGTCGCCGTCCTCGAGGAAGGTCCGCTCGCGACCGCCGGCCGTGAACGGCTCGCGACCGCCCCAGCTGAGCTCGAGCAGCGAGCCGCGCTGGTCGCGCTCCGGGCCGCTGACCGTGCCGGAGGCGAAGAGGTCGCCGGGCCGCAGCGAGGCGCCGTTGACGGTGAGGTGGGCGAGCATCTGTGCCGGCGACCAGTACATGAGGCGGTACGGCGGCCGGCTCACCACCTCGCCCGCCAGCTCCACCTCGATCTCGACGTCGAGCCCCCAGTCGGCCGACTCGGTGAGGTAGGGCAGCACCGCGGGGTCCTGACCGGGCAGCGGCACCCGCGCGGGCTCGAGCGCGGCGAGCGGGGTGACCCAGCCGGCGACGGTGGTGGCGAACGACTTGCCGAGGTGGGGGCCGAGCGGCACGTACTCCCAGGCCTGCACGTCGCGCGCCGACCAGTCGTTGACGCCGACGACCCCGAAGACGTGGTCGGCGAAGCCGCTCGTCGGCACCCGCTCGCCCAGCGGCACGCCGCGCCCCACCACGAAGCCGAGCTCGGCCTCGATGTCGAGCCGCGCCGAGGGCCCGTACGACGGCAGCGGCTCGTCGGGCGCCTTGCGCTGCCCGCAGGGGCGACGCACCGGCGTGCCGGACACGACGACCGAGCCGGAGCGCCCGTGGTAGCCGACTGGCAGGTGCCGCCAGTTCGGGAGCAGCGCGTCGCCGTCGGGCCGGAAGATCCGGCCGACGTTGGTGGCGTGGTGCTCGCTGGCGTAGAAGTCGACGAAGTCGCCGACCGTGAACGGCAGGTGCAGCACCAGGTCGTCGACGGGCAGCAACACCACGTCGCGCGCCGCCTGCTCGTCGGTGAGCAGGTCGGTCAGCCAGCCGCGCACCCCCGCCCACGCCTCCGGCCCCGCCGCGAGAAGCGGGTCGAGGCCCGGTGCGGCGAGCAGGTCCGCCCACCGGGTGCCGGCGCCCGCGGCGGCGAGGTCGACGGCGTGGTCGCCGATCCGGGTGACCAGCCGCGGCGTCGCCGACCCGGGCCAGGTCGCGGCGGCGTAGGGCAGGTTGTCGACGTCGTGGGCGCTGCCGGTCGCGCCGGCCACCCAGCTGGTGGTGCTGGTCGAGGTGCCGGTTGACGAGCGGGTTGACATGGTCGGCAGGCTAGCCGACGATCATCGGAAAGCGAACGTCATGCGTCCGGTTATCGGTCAACCTGAGGAGGAGCCCGGTGCCCTACTACCGACGGCTCGGCTCGGTGCCGCGGCAGCGGCACACCCAGCACCGCGACGCCGATGGCCGGCTCCTGCTCGAGGAGCTGATGGGCGAGGAGGGGTTCTCGTCGGACTCCTCGCTGCTCTACCACCGCGGCGTGCCGTCGGCGATCGTCGCCAGCGAGGTCTGGGACCTCCCCGACCACGCGACCCTCGCCAACCACCCGCTGCTGCCGCGCCACCTGCGGCTGCACGACCTCTTCGACCCCGGCGCCGTCGCCGACGTCGACGCCATCACCGGCCGGCGGCTGGTGCTCGGCAACGCCGACGTGCGGATCTCCTACGTCGTCGCCGGCGCCCCCTCTCCCCTGTACCGCAACGCGATCGGCGACGAGTGCGTCTACGTCGAGGACGGCGACGGCGTGGTCGAGACCGTCCTCGGACCGCTGCCCTACCGCACCGGCGACTACGTCGTGGTGCCGCGCGCCACCACCCACCGGTGGCTGCCGTCGCGGGTCAGCCGGCTCTACCCCATCGAGGCCAACAGCCACGTCACCCCGCCGCGGCGCTACCTCTCCAAGCACGGGCAGCTGCTCGAGCACGCGCCGTACTGCGAGCGCGACCTGCACGGACCCGAGGAGCTGCTGCTGGCCGAGGGCGAGGACGTCGAGGTGCTGGTCAAGCACCGGGGCAGCGGGCCGGGCGGCGTGGTCGGCAGCCGGATGACCTACGCCACCCATCCCTTCGACGTCGTGGGCTGGGACGGCTGCCTCTACCCCTTCACCTTCAACGTCGAGGACTACATGCCCATCACCGGCAAGGTGCACCAGCCCCCGCCGGTGCACCAGGTCTTCGAGGGTCACAACTTCGTGGTCTGCAACTTCCTGCCCCGCAAGGTCGACTACCACCCGCTGGCGGTGCCGGTGCCCTACTTCCACTCCAACGTCGACAGCGACGAGGTGATGTTCTACGTCGGCGGCGACTACGAGGCGCGCAAGGGCACGGGCATCGGCATCGGCTCGGTCTCGCTCCACCCCGGCGGCTACGCCCACGGCCCGCAGCCCAGCGCGATCGAGGCGTCGTTCGGCGCCGAGGCGTTCGACGAGTCCGCGGTCATGGTCGACACCTTCCGCCCGCTCGAGCTCGGCGAGGCCGGGCGGGCGGTCGACGACGGCCGCTACGCGTGGACCTGGGCCGGCCGCCGGCTGGGCGGGTGACGCCTCAGCGCTCCCCCCGGACCGCCTCGACGACCTGCACGACCAGGTAGCCGGCGCCGGCCAGCGCCGCGAGCACCGCCGCCGCCAGCCCGAGCAGGAGCAGCGCGCTCACCAGCGCCGGCCCGCGCGAGACGTGCTCGCCGTCCTCCCCCAGGGCCTCGCGGATCCGGTACGTCGGCCGCACCTCCCGCGACCCCGGGACCCAGTCCTGCTGTGGCTCCCCCACGATGGCCCCCCGCCGCCGTCAGGTGGCCAGTGTGCGCCTCCCCGGGCGCCGGCACCATGGCCCGCGCGACCCAGGCCGAGGAGTCCGGCCGGGTCAGGCGAACCACCCGACGCCGGGCAGCGTGGCTCAGGAGGCGTCGGGGGCGCCCGGCGCCACCAGGTGCTCGATGCCGTCGAGCAGCCGCTGCAGGGCCCACTCGAACCCCTCGTCGTTGGTCTCCTCGGCAGGCGTCGAGCCGAGCGCGGTGGCCAGGTCGGGGTAGTCGTCGCGGTAGTCGTCGACGGCGAGGTGGAAGCCCTCGACGTAGGGCAGCGCCATGCTGCCGAACACGAGGTAGTCGATGGCCGCGGAGAGCCGCAGCGCCTCGGCGCTGGTGAGGCCGAGCTCGGTGAAGCCGCGCAGCTGTGCGTCGTACCAGGCGAGGCCGCTGTCGACGATCGGCTTGCGCGCGATCAGCAGCGCGACCTCCGGGTGGGCGGCGTAGGCCCGGCGGTAGGCCCGGACGTGGGCGGCCAGCGAGCCGCGCCAGTCGTCGGGGTCGAGCCCGACCCACTCGGCCTCCTCCTGGATGACGTCGTGCATCGCGTCGACCAGGTCCTCCTGGCTGGCGATGTGGTTGTAGAGCGAGGGGGACTTCACGCCCAGCTGCTCGGCCAGCTTGCGCAGCGAGAAGCCGGCGGTGCCCGCGGCGTCGTACATCTCCAGGGCCCGGCGGGCGATCAGGTCGCGGGAGAGCAGGTTGGTGGAGGGGCGGCCCATGACCCGAAACTAGCAGACCTAGTTTTAGGACGGGCCCGGGTGCGCCGACCCGGTCGGGGCGTGCACACGGCGCCAGCGGCCGGCGGCCAGCCAGGCGGCGACGGCGGCCAGCGGCACCGCCCCGACGAGCACCGCGTTGACGCCCGGCGCGGCCCCGGTGAGCAGGTCGAGGTGCACCACGAGCACCACGAGCGTGGCGACCAGCAGCAGCGAGGAGACCACCGCCGCGGCGACCCGCACCCGGCTGCCGCCCTCGCGGACCAGCCACCGGGCGGCGGCGGCGGCGACGAGGGCCTCGAGGGCCAGCACCCCCAGCACGCCCGGGGTGTTCACCCAGACCAGCAGGTGACGGTAGGGGTCGGCCCCCACCGCCGCCACCACGACCACGGCGCCCACCGCCAGGGCCGACTGCGCGGTGCCGGCGCGGGCCAGCGCACCGCGTGCGCCACGCCGTTCAGCGAGACGCCGGGGCAGCACGCCGTCGAGCGCGAGGGCGACGGTGTAGCGGTTGATCGCGTGGTGGAAGGCCAGCTGCGAGGCGAGCGCGCTGAGGGCGACGAGCACGACGAGAGCCGCCCGCGCGGCCGACCCGACGTGCTGCTCCATCGCGACCGCGAACAGGGCGGCACCGTGGCGCTCGGCCGCCGCCTCGCCGTCGCCGCCGAACGCCTGCGCCACCACCCAGACGGCCACGCAGTCGAAGAACGCCATGAAGCCCAGCGCGAGGTAGGTCGCGCGCGGGATGCTGCGCTCCGGTTGCCGGGCCTCGGCGCGGAAGAGCACCGAGGACTCGAAGCCCGTGAACGCCGCGAAGCAGATGCCGAGCACGGCGGCCGTCGACCCGCTCACCACCGCGCCGGGCTCGAACGCCGCGAACGACACCGAGTCGAGGTCGGCCAGCACCCCGGCCACCAGCACCGCCAGCACCCCCGTCTCCACCACGACCAGGACGACGAGCATCCGCGCGCCGAGGTCGAGGCCCAGCAGCCCGAGCAGGTGCACCCCGAGCACGCCTGCCAGTGCGAGCACCCACCACGGCGGTGCGCTCCCCGCCAGCTCCGCGACGGCGGGGCGGGCGAGCACGCCGAACAGGCCCCACACCCCGACCTGCAGGGCGTTGTAGGCGAGCAGCGCCGCCAGGGCGGTCGCCAGCCGGGCCCGCTCACCGTGCACCACGCCGACGTAGACGTGGAAGCCGCCGTTGACGGGCACCCGTGCGGCCATCCGGGTGAACGCGATCGCGAACAGCGCCAGCACCGCCCCGGCCACGAGGTAGCCGGCGGCCGCCGCCGGTCCGGCGACGGCCAGGGCCAGCGGGGCGACCCCGACCAGCACCATCAGCGGGGCCGCGGCCGAGACCACCACCGCGGTGATGCCGAGCGTGCCCACCGGCCGCTCGGAGCGGGCCGCGGTGGCCGGGGCGCCGAGGGGCTCGCGGCTCGGCTCGACCGTCGTCACGGGAGCAATCTAGGTGGTGCCGGGCCGGTGCCCGCCGGAGCAGCGCCCGACGGGTGCTGCGACAATAGGTGTCAGGCCAACGACGCCCACGAGGACCGACATGTCTGAGCCCGCACCCGGGACGCCCGCCCGCCGGGGCACCACCCCCAGGACCGCCGAGCAGGCCACCCGCGACCTGCGCAGGGTGCAGCAGTGGGTCCTGTCCAGCCTCGCGGTCACGACGATCCTCCACCTCTCCGCCGGGCTGGTACTCGCCGCGATGTTCCTGCCCCGGCCGACGCTGTCGTCGCAGATCGGGCTGAACGTGATCGCCGGCGCGTTCGGTGCCGTGGCGGTGGCGGCCGGACTGGCGATCCACCGGCGCAGCGTGTTCTCCCCCTGGCTGCTGCTCGGCCTGGTACCGACCGCGATCGGGCTCTGGCTCACCCTGCGCTGACGTGCGCGACCCTGGGCGACCTCAGGCGCCGGGCAGGGTCAGCTCGAGCACCGTCCCGCGACCGGCCGGGTTGTCGTAGGCGCGGATGGTGCCGCCGTGCCGCTCCACGATCCGGCGGCAGATCGCCAGGCCCAGCCCGGTGCCGTGGAACCGGCCGCCGTGCGCGCGGTGGAACTCCTCGAACACCTTCTCGTGCTGCCCGGCCGGGAGCCCCACGCCGTTGTCGGCGACGCGCACCGCGACCAGCCCACCGGCGACCGGCTCGGCCGAGACCCGGACGTCGGGGGTGACCCCGTCGTCGACGTACTTCACGGAGTTGGCGAGCAGGTTGGCGATCAGCTGCCGCGCCAGCACCCGGTCGGCCCGCAGCGGTGGCAGCTCGCCCACCGTGACCGACGACGACACGTCGAGGTCGGCGGCCACCTCGCCGACCAGGGCGGCCAGGTCGAGCGGGGCCAGGTGGAGCGCCCGGTCGCCGCTGGCGGCGTGGGCGAGCAGGTCGTCGACCAGGGCCCGCATCCGGCGCGAGGCGCGGCGGATCCGGCCGCCGTGGCCGAGCACCGCCCGGCTGTCGCCGCCCGCGAGGTCCTGCTCGAGCAGCTCGGTCATCGCCTCGATGGTGGTGAGGGGGGTGCGCAGGTCGTGGGCGGCGGTGGCGGCGAACGCCGCGAGCTCGGCGCGCTGGCGCTGCTCGGCGGTGGTGTCGCGCATGACCAGCAGCGCCCGCTTGACGCCGTCGGGTGCCGCCGGCAGCGGCGAGGCGGTGACGTCGAGGAAGCGCGAGCCCGGCAGCGCCGCCCAGCGCACGCCCTCGTCGACGGGCGGGGCCCACTCCAGCGCCGAGAGCCGCACCCGCTCGCCGGCGAACGCCCGGGACAGCGGCCACTCCTCCGGTGCGAGCTCGCGGCCGTCGACCAGGAAGCGGCCGAACCCGCTCCAGTCGGTGACCGGTCGCAGTGGCGCGCCGTGGAGCGACACCATCCCGGCCGCGCCGGCGTTGCGGAAGAGCACCTGGCCGCGCTCGTCGACGACCACGATCCCCTCGTCGATGTGGCCGACGATCGCGCTCAGCACCTCGGCCTGGTAGGTCGCGTCGGTCTCGCTGCGGCGCAGCTCGTGACCCAGCAGCCGCGACTCGTCGCGGCCGACCGCCAGCGCCAGACCGGTGAGCACGCAGCTGGCGATCAGGGTCTGGGTCAGCACGGCGGCGACCTGGGGCGTGCTGACCGCCGCGAACGGCCCCACCCCGGCGTGGGTCAGCACGACGACGCCCGCGGCCACGGCGAGCGAGTGGGCCAGCGAGACGACCGTGGGCAGCCGCAGACCCACCCAGACGGTGACGACGAGCAGCGGGAAGGCCAGCGGCAGCCCGTCGAAGGCGAAGGCCAGCCCGTAGGCGCCCACGGTCGCGGCAACCACCAGCAGCGACTCGGCCAGCCGTGGCTGCAGCCAGGTCCACGTCACCGGTGGGCGGGCGGGGTGGTCGCGCCAGGCCAGCAGCGTCATCGCCAGCGGCACGAGCAGCTCGATGCCGCACATGTTGCGGCCGAACCACAGCAGCCCGGTGATCCAGCCCGGCGGTTCCGCCGCCACGGCCAGCAGGGCGGCGCCGGCCAGGCAGCCGGCGAGCACGCCGACGGTCAGCGCGGCGAGGAACCAGCCCAGCGTGCGCAGCGCCGTGAACGCCGTGCGGCCGTCGGCGACCTCCGGCACCCACGAGCGCAGCAGCGCGCAGACCACGAGGTTCTGCACCACGTGCGCGACGGTGTACGCGACGGCCGACGACAGCGGCTCGCCCGACGAGGTGGTCGCCAGCAGCGACGCCAGGGCCAGCGCGGAGACGTCGGGGCTGCGCCAGTCGACGTCGTTCCAGAGGAACCAGAGCACCGCCCAGCCCGAGGCGATCCCCACCAGCGCGAAGCTGGTGCCGTCGAGCACCGTGGCCCGGCCCGCGAGCAGCAGCAGGCAGTAGACCGCCGCGCCCACGGTGGTGCGCGCCGCGCGGAAGCGTGGTGCCGGCCGGTGCGTGGCGGGGGGTCGCACGGCGGTCTGCCCTCGGCTCACCACGTCTCCGGCGCGGCCGGGAGCGCACGGGGCTCCCGGCACACCCATCCGGGCAGGGCGGGACCGGCCGTGGCGACCACGGCCTGCTCGTCCCCTGCGGGCTCCACGACAGTGCTACCTCTCGTCCGGCCCTCCCGATCACGAAGACGGGTCTTGTGACCAGGCATGACGCGGCAGCGTCGGGGTGGCTGGACTGGTCTGGACGTCCGGCTGCGCGACGGGGTGCGGCACGGTGTGGGCGTGAAGCACGCGCGCTACGCCGTACTCCAGGTGCCGGTGCCCGAGCTGGAGGCGTTCGTCCTGCCCCGGCACCGGCACTACGACGCCGACTACGTCTCGACCGACCCGGCGTTCGTGCACGCCCACGTCACGGCCCTCGGCCCGCTGCCGGCCGAGTTCCTGGCCGACCACGGGGCCACGGTGGCCGCGATCGCCGCCGCGGTGCCGCCGTTCGACTACCGGCTCGACCGGGTGGTGGCCTTCCCCGACGGGCTGCTCCACCTGGCGCCCGAGCCCGACGACGGCTTCCGTGAGCTCACCGGGCGCCTGGTCGCGGCGTTCCCGCAGTGGCCGCCGTACGCCGGGGAGTACCTCGACACCGTGCCCCACCTGACCCTCGACCAGACCGCGCCGGGGGTGAGCACCGACTCCACGCAGGCGTTGCTGGGCGACCTGGTGCCGGTCACCTGCACCGCGGCGCGGCTCGACCTCGCCTGGTGGGAGCCCCGCCGCTGCCGGGTGCTGGCCTCCTGGCCGCTGGGCGGCGGCTGACGCAGGCTCGGGTCAGCCGACCGTGCGGCGGCCGCGCTGGGTGCTCGAGATCAGCACGCCGCCGACCGCCGCGGCGACGCCGCCGACGACCAGCGAGGTCCGGATGCCGACGGTCTCGACCATCAGGCCGCCCACCGCTGCCCCCACCGCGATCGCGAGCTGGAACATCATCACGACCAGACCGCTGGCCGACTCCAGGCGGTCGGGCTCGACCCGGGCGACCCAGGTCTGGGCCAGCGTCGGCACGCCGCCGAACGCCGCGCCCCACGCCGCGACCGCGACCAGCACGGCCGCGAACGAGTCCGACACCAGCGCGAACGACGTGGTGGCCACCCCCAGCAGCACCGGTGCGAGCAGCAGCACCGTGCCGAGACGGGCGTCGGCCAACGGACCGGCGACCAGGTTGCCGACGAAGGCGGCGACGCCGAAGACCACCAGCAGCGTGGCCAGGCCGGCGGAGCCGAGTCCGGGCACCAGCTCCGCGGCGGGCCGGATGTAGGTGAACGCCGAGAAGTGGCCACCCGCGATGAACGCGATCGCCAGCAGGCCGACCAGCACCACCCGCGACCGGCTGGTCTCCCACAGGGTGCGCAGCCCGGGCGCACCCGACGGCCGGAGCGGCGGCAGCCAGGCCAGCTGGAGCACCAGGGTCACCGCGGCCGCACCGGCCGCCAGCCAGAACACCGGCCGCCACCCCATCGCGTCACCGAGGAACGAGCCCAGCGGCACCGCCGCCACCGTGGCGAGGGAGACGCCGGCGTTGACGACGGTCATCGCGCGGCCCAGCCGCTCGGCCGGCACCAGCTGCGCCACCGCGGCCAGCGAGATCGACCAGAACCCGGCGATCGCGATGCCGAGCAGCAGCCGCGAGACCAGCAGCAGGGGGAACGACGGCGCCAGGGCCACGACGACGTTCGAGACCAGCGCCAGCCCGGTGAGCCCGGCGAGGAGCAACCGGCGGTCGAGGTTCGGCACCAGCGCGGCGAGCGTCGGCGCGGTGAGGAGGCCCATCACGGCGGTGGCGGTGACCGCCTGGCCGGCCAGGCCCTCGCTGATGCCAAGGTCGGCGGCGATCAGCGAGAGCACGCTGGCGGGCAGGAACTCGGCCGTGACGACCACGAAGCCGCCCAGCCCGAGCGCCGCGACCGCCAGCCAAACCGAGCGGGCCCGCTCGGCGGGCCTGCTGCCGGACGCCGTGGCGACGGTGGCCGCGTCGGCGGCCGTCTCGGGCGGGCAGTCGGGGGCGATGCTGTCGATGGCGGTCACGAGGGTGGCAACAGCCGCCGGGCCGGCGGTTGTTCCGTCCCGCGGTAGTGGATCGGTCAACTACCGCTGGCGATCGGGCTCGACGGGCGACCGGAGGGGCCCGGGTGCGCAAGGATGCGCGGGTGAGCACCCGGTCGGCCGTCGACGCCCTGGCGGGCTCGGTGCTGCGGCCGCTGTGGCTCGACACCCCCGACCGGCCGGCGCCACGCCCACCGCTGTCGGACGCCGATCCCCGCCACGTCGACCTCCTCGTGGTGGGTGGCGGCTTCACCGGCCTGTGGACCGCGCTGCGCGCGGTCGAGCGTGCTCCCGGCACCTCGGTGCTGCTGGTCGAGGCCGACCGGGTGGCCGAGCACGCGACCGGCCGCAACGGCGGGTTCTGCGAGGCGAGCATCACCCACGGCGAGGCCAACGGCCGCGGCCGCTGGCCCGACGAGTACGACGACCTGCACCGGCTGGGCGTCCGCAACCTCGACGAGATCGAGGCGACCGTCGCCCGCCTCGGCATCGAGTGCGGGTTCGCCCGCGGCGGGTCGCTGACCGTCGCCACCCGTCCGCACGAGGTGGCCGCGCTGCGGCCCGACGACGAGGGGTTCCTCGACGCGGCGGCCGTACGCCGCGTGGTCGACTCGCCGACCTACCTCGCCGGCCGCCTCGAGCGCGACACCACCGCCGTCCTCGACCCCGCCCGGCTGGCCTGGGGGTTGGCCGACGCCGCCGAGGCGCAGGGGGTGCGGATCGCCGAGGGCACCCGGGTGGAGCGGCTGCGCCGCTCCGGGCCGGTCGTGGTCGCGAGCACCGACCGGGGCGAGGTGCGCGCCGACCGGGTGGTGCTGGCGACCAACGCGTTCCCGGGCCCGCTGCGCCGCACCCGCTGGGCGACGGTGCCCGTCTACGACCACGTGCTCGCCACCGAGCCGCTCACGGATGACCAGCTGGCCGCGCTCGGCTGGGACCCGTCCCTCGGCGTCGCCGACTCCGGCAACCGGTTCCACTACTACCGGGTCACGCCCGACCGCCGGATCCTGTGGGGCGGCTACGACGCCGTCTACCACTTCGGCCGCTCCATCGACCCCGCCCACGAGGACCGCGCGGCGACGTACACCGCGCTGGCCGAGAACTTCGCCCGCACCTTCCCCCAGCTGGCCGGCACCCGCTTCACCCACCGCTGGGCCGGGGTGATCGACACCTCCACCCGGTTCTGCGCGCTCTTCGGCACCGCCCACCGCGGGCGCACCACGTGGGTCACCGGCTTCACCGGGCTGGGGGTCGGCGCCTCGCGGTTCGCGGCCGACACCGCGCTCGACCTCGTGCAGGGGCTCGACACCGAGCGCACCCGCCTGGGGATGGTGCGCAGCCGGCCGGTGCCGTTCCCGCCGGAGCCGCTGGCCTGGCTGGGCATCACGATCACCACGTGGTCCCTCGCCCGCGAGGACGCCACGGGTCGCCGCAACGCCTGGCTGCGGCTGCTCGACCGGCTCGGGCTGGGCTTCGACTCATGACTGGAGGACTGGCATGGCCCTGAACGACACCCGCAACGACACCCGCACCGACACCCGCACGGAGGTCGACGTGGTGGTGGTGGGCGCCGGCGTCACCGGTCTCACCGCGGCGTACCGCCTCGAGCAGGCCGGCCTGGCGGTGGCGGTGCTCGAGGCCCGCGACCGGGTCGGCGGGCGGCTGTTGACGCAGGACGTCGACGGCGTCCGGCTCGAGGTCGGCGGGCAGTGGGTCTCGCCCGACCAGACCGCGCTGCTCGGTCTCCTCGACGAGCTCGGCCTGGAGACCTACGCGCGCTACCGCGAGGGCGAGTCGGTCTACATCGGCATCGACGGCGTGCGCCGCACCTTCGCGGGCGCGACCTTCCCGGTGCCGGCCGCCACCGAGGCCGAGGTCGACCGGCTCACCGCCGTGCTCGACCGGCTGGCGGCGCAGATGGACCCGCTGGAGCCGTGGCGCCACCCCGAGGCCACCGCCCTCGACAGCATCTCCTTCGAGCAGTGGCTGCAGGAGAACACCGACGACGCCGAGGCCCGCGACAACGTGGGGCTCTACATCGGCCCGGCGATGCTCACCAAGCCCAACCACTCCTTCTCGGCGCTCAGCGCGGTGCTGATGGCGGCGAGCGCCGGCAGCTTCAGCCACCTCGTCGACGCCGACTTCATCCTCGACCGCCGGGTCGTGGGTGGGCTCCAGGGCGTGCCGCTCGGGCTGGCCGCCCGCCTCTCGGTGCCGCCCAGCCTCTCCTCGCCGGTCACCTCGATCACCTACGACGACGCGGGAGCCCGGGTGGCGACCGCCGGCCGCTCGATCGCCTGCCGCCACGTGCTCGTCGCCGTGCCACCCACCCTGGTCGGGCGGATCGGCTTCGACCCGCCGCTGCCCGCGCTGCACCAGCAGATGCGCCAGCACCAGTCGTTCGGCATCGTGATCAAGGTCCACCCCACCTACGAGCGGCCGTTCTGGCGCGACGCCGGCCTGTCCGGCACGGCGTTCAGCCCCTACGCACTCGTGCACGAGGCCTACGACAACACCAACGAGGACCTCGCCGGGCACGACCCGCGCGGCACCCTGGTCGGGTTCGTCTCCGACGTGCGGGCCGACCGGCTGCTGGGGCTGCCCGAGGCCGAGCGCCGCGAGCTGGTGCTGGCGTCGCTGGCCGGCTACTTCGGCGAGGAGGCACGCCACCCGGTCGCCTACTACGAGAGCCCGTGGATGCACGAGGAGTGGACCGCCGGCGCCTACGCCACCAGCTTCGACGTCGGCTCGCTCACCCGCTACGGGCCGCTGCTGCGCGAGCCGGTCGGCCCGATGCAGTTCGCCACCAGCGACGTCGCCGGCCCCGGCTTCCAGCACGTCGACGGCGGCATCCGGATGGGCGAGGCCGTCGCCGAGCGGATCCTCGCCGAGCGCGGCTGACCCGCGGAGCCGTGCGCTCGGTGCGTGGGACCATGGGTGGGTGCCCGACGACGCCCCAGCCCGCCGCGGCCGCCCGGGCTACGACCAGCAGACCGTGCTCCGCCGGGCCGTCGAGCTGTTCAACACCCAGGGCTACGACGCCACCAGCGTGGGCGACCTGGCCCGCCACCTCGGCGTGAGCAAGTCGGCGATCTACCACCACGTCAGCAGCAAGGAGTCGCTGCTGGCCGCGGCCCTCGACGAGGCGCTCGACGCCCTCACCGCCGCCGTCGACCGGGCCACCGCCGTCGACGACGGGGACCGGCGCGGCGCGCTGGAGCGGCTGCGCGCCGTGGTGGAGGAGTCGGTCACGATCCTGGTCGACCAGCTCCCCGCGGTCACCCTGCTGCTGCGGGTGCGCGGCAACAGCGAGGTCGAGCTCGCCGCCCTGGCCCGGCGCCGCGACCTCGACGACCGGCTGGCCGGGCTGGTGCGGGCCGCGGTCGAGGAGGGCTCGCTGCGCGACGACCTGTCCCCCGACCTGATCAGCCGGCTGCTGTTCGGCACCGTCAACTCGGTCGTCGAGTGGTACCGCCCGGGCGGGCCGGTCGGCGCCGCCGAGCTGGGCCGGGCGATCGCGGCGCTGGCCTTCGAGGGCCTGGCGGCGGGGGCGACGGGTCAGGCGTCGAAGTCGACCGTGACCCGGTCGCCCGCCGGGTAGGACTGGCAGGTGAGCACGAACCCGCGCGCCAGCTCGTCGTCGTCGAGGGCGTAGTTGCGGCGCAGGTCGACCTCGCCGGCCACCACCCGGGCCCGGCAGGTGCCGCAGACCCCGCCCCGACAGGCGAACGGCAGGTCGTGGCGGGTCACCGCGGCGGCGTCGAGCACGGTCGTGGTGCGCGCGGCCGTCGTCGTCGTGGTGCGACCGTCGAGGACGACGGTCACCTCGCTCACCTCCCCCTCGAGCACCGCCTCGGACCGCACCAGCGGGAGCGGCGGCTCGTCGACGTGGAAGAGCTCGGCGTGCACCCGCTCGGGTGCGACGCCGAGGTCGGCGAGCACGGCCCGGGCGTCGGTGACCATCCCGAGCGGCCCGCACAGCCAGGCGTGGTCGAGCCCCGCGACCGGCACCAGCGCGGTGAGCAGCCGGTGCAGCCGGTCGGCGTCGAGCCGCCCGGAGAACAGCTCGACGTCACGCGGCTCGCGGGAGAGCACGTGCACGAGGTCGAGCCGCGGGCCGTGCCGGTCCTTGAGGTCGGCGAGCTCCTCGGCGAACATCACCGAGCCGGTCGTGCGGTTGCCGTAGACCAGCGTCACCCGGGCCTCGGGGTGCGCGAGCACGGTCGCAGCGATCGAGAGCACCGGCGTGATGCCCGAGCCGGCCGCGATGCACAGGTGGCGGCCGCCGGCGGCCGGGTCCGCGGCGAAGCTGCCGGTGGGGGTCTGCACCTCCACGACGTCGCCGGGCCGCACGTCGTGCACCAGCCACGACGAGAACAGCCCGTCCGGGATCTCGCGCACGCCGATCCGCGGCGGGGTGCCCGCGGGGGCGCAGACGGAGTAGGACCGGCGTTCCTCGCGGCCGGCCACGGTGCGCCGCAGCACCAGGTTCTGCCCGGGGGCGAACGCGTACGCCGCGCGCAGCTCGTCGGGCACCGCGAACGTGATCGCCGCGGCGTCGTCGGTGAGCCGGGCGACGGCCGCGACCGTGAGCGGGTGGAACGTCGCGCGCCGGCGGGCGGCCGGGGGTGCGGCGGTCGGCGCGGCAGCCGGGGCGGAGGTCACTCAGATCTCCTTGACGTGGTCGAAGGGCTCCAGGCAGGCGGTGCACCGGTAGAGCGCCTTGCAGGCCGTGGACCCGAACTCCGAGGTCAGCTCGGTCGCCGACGACCCGCACCGCGGGCAGCGCACCGCCCGGCGGGTCGGCGCCAGGTCGAGCACCACCGGGCCGTCGACCCGTCGCGCCGGGCCGGGCGGCGAGATGCCGTGGTCGGCCAGCGCGCGACGGCCGCGCTCGGTGATCCAGTCGCTCGACCACGGCGGGTCGAGCGCCACGGCGACCCGCACCTCGGCGTACCCGTGGTCGTGGAGGGCGTGCACCAGGTCGTCGCGCATCATGGCCAGCGCCGGGCAGCCGGTGTACGTCGGGGTGATGGTGACCCGCACGGCGGCGCCGTCCTCCACCACCTCGCGCAGCACGCCGAGGTCGTCGAGGGTCAGCATCGGCAGCTCGGGGTCGACCACCCGGCGGGCGACCTCGAGGGCGGTCGTCACCAGCGCCCCAGCGGGTGGGCCCGGGCGACCACCTGCATCTCGGCGAGCAGCAGCCCCATCGCCTCGGTGTGCCGCCCGTCGCGGCCGGCGCCCCCGGCGACCTCGCCGACCGGCGGCAGCGCCGGGCGCTCGAGCCCGCTCGCCGCCAGCACCTGGTCGAGCACCGCCTCCACCTCGTCGCTCACCGACCCGGGGTCGACCCCGAACCCCTGCGCGGCCGCGGTCGCCTCGACCGGCGTGGTGCGCGACAGCTCGTCGCGGAACGGCCACACCCGCTCGAGCCCGGCCACCACCCGGCGACGCGACTCCTCGGTGCCGAGCGCGAGGGTGACGCACCACCGGGCCGCGTGGTCGCGGTGGTAGGCCACCTCCTTGACGCCCTTGGCCGCGATGGCGGCCAGCACCGGGTCGGCGCTCGCGGTCAGCCGCTGCAGCACCGCCAGCCGGTGGGTGGCGAACAGCAGCATCCGCGCCACGGTCACCGCGAAGTCGCCGTTCTCGCCCTCGACCAGCCGCACGTTGCGGAACTCCGCCGCGTCGCGGAAGAACGCCAGCGCGTCCTCGTCCGGCACCGGCGAGCCGGCGGGCAGCACCGGCACCACCCCGGGATCGACCACCGCCGCCCGGGCCAGCAGCAGCCGCGCCTGGCCGAGCAGGTCGAGCGCGACGTTCGCCAGCGCGATGTCCTCCTCCAGGTCCGGGGCGTTGCTGCACCACTGCGAGAGCCGGTGGGAGTGGACGAGCGCGTCGTCGCCGAGCATCAGGCAGTACGTCGCGAGCGCGTGCGGGTCGACGCCGACGGGCACCGGGGCGCCGACCCCCGCGAGCGCGTCGTCCGGCGCCTCGAGCCCGGCGCCGAAGGCCCACCGCGACTCGTCGCCGCCGGTGAGACCGTCGTAGACCGACTGGTGGTCGTCGTCGTGCACGGCCGGCCTCACATGTGGGGGACGTCGTCGGGGACCCGGTGGAACGTGGGGTGCCGGTAGACCTTGTCGGCGGCCGGCGCGAAGAACGGGTCCTTCTCGTCGGGGCTGGACGCGGCGATCGCGTCGGCGCGCACCGCCCAGATCGAGACCCCCTCGTTGCGCCGCGTGTAGACGTCGCGGGCGTTGCGCACCGCCATCTCGTCGTCGGCCGCGTGCAGGGAGCCGACGTGGACGTGGTTGAGGCCGCGCCGGCCGCGCACGAAGATCTCGTAGAGCGGCCACTCGGGGTCGACGGGGTGCGTCACGACGCGACCTCCTCCCGCTGCCGGGCGGCGAAGGCGGATGCAGCCGTGCGGACCCACGCCCCGTCCTCATGGGCCCGCCGCCGGTGGTCGATCCGCTGGGCGTTGCACGGGCCACCGCCGCGGACCACCGTGGCGAACTCGTCCCAGTCGGGCTGGCCGAAGTCGTGGTGGCCGCGCTCGGCGTTCCAGCGCAGGTCGGGGTCGGGGAGGGTCACCCCGAGGCGCTCGGCCTGAGGCACGGTCATGTCGACGAACTTCTGGCGCAGCTCGTCGTTGGTGTCCCGCTTGATGCCCCAGGCCATCGACTGCGCGGTGTTGGGCGACTCGGCGTCCGGCGGGCCGAACATCATCAGGGCCGGCCACCAGAACCGGTCGACCGACTCCTGCACCATCGCGCGCTGCTCGTCGGTGCCCCGCATCATCGTCAGCAGCAGCTCGAAGCCCTGCCGCTGGTGGAACGACTCCTCCTTGCAGATCCGGATCATCGCCCGCCCGTAGGGGCCGTACGACGTGCGGCACAGCGGCACCTGGTTGCAGATCGCCGCCCCGTCGACCAGCCACCCGATCGTGCCGACGTCGGCGAAGGAGAGCGTGGGGTAGTTGAAGATCGAGGAGTACTTCTGCCGGCCTTCGATCAGCTTCTCGGTGAGCTGGGCCCGGGAGACGCCGAGGGTCTCGCAGGCGGAGTAGAGGTAGAGGCCGTGGCCGGCCTCGTCCTGCACCTTGGCGAGCAGCGTCGCCTTGCGCCGCAGGCTGGGGGCGCGGGTGATCCAGGCGCCCTCGGGTTGCATGCCGATGACCTCGGAGTGGGCGTGCTGGGCGACCTGGCGGACCACGGTGGCGCGGTAGGCCTCGGGCATCCAGTCCCGCGGCTCGATCCGGTCGTGCCGCGCGATCGTCGCCTCGAACTCCGCCACTCGCGCCTCGTCGGTCATCCGTCCTCCCGGCGTCATTACCGACCAATCGGTCAGTAACCACTGTGGCACGGCGTGGTTCCCCGCGCAACGCCCCGTTGGTTGAGGAAGTTGCGCTAGCAACTGTCTCGAAACCCCCGCCGGCCGAACGCCCTCCCGTGGGCACGGGAGGGCTGTCGTCTCACCGGGTCTCGAGGCTCAGGCCTAGCGGCCATCGCACCTCGACCAGCGAGCAACGCTGGCGCTGGTTGAGGTGCGAGCGAAGCGAGCCTCGAAACCCGCGCACCCGAGCGCCCTCCGGTGGCAACGGGAGGGACCCGTCCCTCCTGAACCACCGGTGCTGCGCACCTGTGCTAGACCTGCCTCACCCCACCACCCGAGAGGCACCGCACGATGAACCTCCCCGACGACGCCGCGCTGGTCGTGGTCGACGTGCAGGCCGGCTTCGACGACCCGTGGTGGGGTCCGCGCGACAACCCCGGGTGCGACGCCAACATCGCGAGCCTCGTGGAGGCGTTCGCCGGATCGGGCCGACCTCTGGTCTACGTGCGGCACGACTCCACCAACCCGGCCAGCCCACTGCACCCCAGCAGCCCGGGCAACGCGTTCAAGCCGTACCTGGACGCCCACGAGCCCGACCTGCTGGTCACCAAGAGCGTCAACTCCGCCTTCCACGGCAGCCCGAGCCTCGACGCCTGGCTCCGCGAGCGGGGCACCACGACCGTCGTGGTGGCCGGGATCACGACCAACCACTGCTGCGAGACCACCGCGCGCGTCGGCGGCAACCTCGGCCACGACATCCGATTCGTCCTCGACGCGACCCACACCTTCGACCGCACCGGACCCGACGGCACCACGATGACCGCGGCCGAGCTGGCTCGCGCCACGGGGACCAACCTGCACGGGGAGTTCGCCACCGTGGTCACGACCGCCGAGGTGTGCCGGGCGGTGCGCGGTCCGGCCTGACCAGGTCGCCGCAGGACAACCCCCTCCGAGGCCGTGTCGATGGCCACACCCGCCTGAGACGCCGCTCAGGGTTGCGTCCGTCCTGACAGGACACCGTGCGCCGCAACGTCCTCACGGACGCTCATCCCCCACCAGGGGTCCGCCCGCCTTCAGACATGGGGAGGCGACGCGACCTCCAAGGAGCACTCATGGCCACGCACAACGCCGGCACCGCCGGTCTCGCCACCGCTCGGCGCATCAGCACCGAGACCAAGTCCGCCTTCAAGACCACCGAGATGGTGGCCTACGTCGTCGTCTCGATCGCCATCCTGATCGCCTCGGCGGTCACCGACGGCGAGGACTTCGGGGCCCACGACGCCTGGTTCCTCGTCACGCTGCTCACCATCGGCTACCTCGTGAGCCGCGGCCTCGCGAAGTCGGGCAGCCGCGACTTCTACGACGACGAGCGCGACGACCACGCCCACGCGGGCGGTCGCTGACCGTCCCACCACGAAGCCCCCGTCCGGGTCACCGGGCGGGGGCTTCGCCGCGCGTGGCGGTGGTTCGGGGCAGGCGCTCAGCGGAGCAGGTTGAGCAGCACGGTCAGCACGACCGAGAGGGTCACCGAGACCAGGATCATCAGCAGGCAGCCCGGCCCCCCGCCGAGCGGTCGCACCCGGACGGCCATCAGCGCGCCACCCCTCGGGTAATGCTGCCGGGCTGGGGGCTGGTGCGGGGCTGGCGCATGGGGTACCTCCGGGGTCGGGCCGCGGTGGCGACCGGTGCCGCCGCGGTACCCCGGCTGCCGGGCGGGACACCCGGCGGAGCCGCACCCACGTTGCGGTCCCGGCCTTCCGGGTACTGCCTCCCATGGCGCGGACTCGGGGTCGACCAGGCGTCGGCGTCCGCGCGCACACAGGGGGGAGCAGGCGTTGAGCGTCGCGGGGATCGGGGGCACCGCACCGGCGGCGTCGCCGCACGACCTGGACCCGGCCGGCACAGCAGCGGTCGACCGGGTGGTGCAGCAGCTGCTCGAGCGCCGCGGGCGGGTGCTCGCCGGCGTCGGCACCGAGCTGGAGCTGCTGTCGGCGACGCTGCTGGCCAGCGGCAGCGGCGGCAAGCGGCTGCGCGCGGCGTTCTGCCTGTGGGGCGCGCGGGCGGCGTCCGGTGGTCACGACGTGGCCGGCGCGACCGAGGCCGCGGCGGCTCTGGAGCTGTTCCACCTCGCCGCGCTCGTGCACGACGACCTGATGGACCACAGCGACGAACGGCGGGGCCGGCCCACCGTGCACCGGGTCTTCGCCGACGACCACCGTCGGCGCGGCGGGGCGGGCGACCCCGACGACCACGGCGCGGCGGTCGCCGTGCTCGCCGGCGACCTGTGCCTGACCTGGTCCGACGACCTCATGGCCGACGCCGTCGCCGCGGCACCCGCGACCGGTGCCGCGGCCCGCGAGGTCTGGTCGATGATGCGCGACGAGGTGCTGGCCGGCCAGTACCTCGACGTGCTGGGGCAGACCGGCGTGCGCACCTCGGTCGACCAGGTGCGCCGGGTGCTGCACTACAAGAGCGCCAAGTACACCGTCGAGCACCCGCTGCTGCTGGGCGCGACCCTGGCCGGTGCACCGGCCGCGCTGGTCGCGTCGCTGCGCGAGCTCGGCCTGGCCGTCGGCGAGGCCTTCCAGCTGCGCGACGACGTGCTCGGTGTCTTCGGCGACCCGGGCCGGACCGGCAAACCGGCGGTCGACGACGTGCGGGAGGGCAAGCGCACGATGCTCGTCGCCCACGCCCAGGAGCGCGCCACCCGGACCCAGGCGCGGGTGCTGCGTCGCCACCTCGGCGACCCGGCCGCGACGCTGGCCGGGGTGGCCGCCGTCCGCGAGGTGCTGGTGGCGACCGGCGCCCTGCGGCGCACCGAGGACGCGATCGAGGAGCTGGTCGAGCGGGCCCACGACGTTCTCGACGGCCTCGACGTCGACGACCGCTCGCGACACGCGCTCGCGTCGCTCACCGACGCCTGCGCCTGGCGAGCCGCATGACCAGCGGCCCGGGTCCCGGGACGGGGTGCGGCTGCACCCCGCGGCGCCCCCACCAGACCCACCACATCATCGACCAGGTCACCAGGCCGAACCCGAACCAGAAGTCCTCGACCGGGGCGTGGCCGATCCGCCAGCCGAGGATCGCGTCGTCGTCGTACCGGAACACACCGCGCGAGGTGAGCCACTCGTTGGTCAGGGTCTGGAAGAACAGCACGATCGCGTACGCCACCCAGAACGCCCGCCGGGTCAGCAACCGGGTGCGCAGCACCCACAGGTCCAGCACCACCGTGACCGCGACGGCGAGCAGCGACGCCTCGGTGTGGGTCACCGACCGTCCTCCGCACGCCCGGACGGATCGGGCTCGTCGCCGATCGACCAGCCGCGCACGCTGCGCACGGCCTCCAGGGTCATGACCGACGCGATCGGCACCACGACGAAGAACAGCCACTCCTCCAGCGGCAGGTCGCCGGGGAGGGCGACGCCCAGCGTCTGGCTGGTGTCGAAGTGCCAGTGGCCGGCCGCGGTCGCGGCGAGGTCCCAGAGCGCGAACGGCAGCCCGGCGCACAGCAGCACCAGCGCCAGCCGGCGCAGCCGGGCGTACACCCGGGTGCGCAGCAGCACCTCCAGGGGCAGGGTCGCGACGACCACGAAGACCAGCATCGCGACGTACGTCAGCTCGCGCATGACCCCATCCTTGCGCGCCGCCGGGCGACCCGGGTCCGGGCGGCGCAGGCGAGGGGCGACGCGGTGAGCGGCGGCCGGCTGGGTCGCGAGGCCTCGGGGCTGCTGCGGCGCACCCGGGCGCGGCTGCGCGACCGCGACCTGGCCGCGGCGGCGGCCACGCTCACCTACTACTCCGCCATCGCGGTGGTGCCCTGGCTGCTGCTGGCGGTGTGGACGACGGCCTGGAGCCGGGGCGCCGACGGGGCCGAGCGGTGGCTGGCCGAGCTGCGGGTGCTGGTGCCGCCCGACATGGGCGGCCGGCCGTCGTACGACCGGCTCGTGCACGCCGGCACCCACCTAGGCCCGGTCGGCGCGCTGGTGGTGCTGCTGCCGGCGTCGTTCTACGGCGAGGGGCTGCGCCGAGCGGGGCTCGCCCTCGACCCCCGGCCCGACCGGTTCACCGGGTGGCGGGGCCGGCTGCTCGTGATGGTGCCGGTGGTGCTGCTGCCGCTGATCGCGGGGGCGTTCTTCGCCGTGGGGCACGCCCTGGCCCCGCTAGCGCCCGAGGGCGGCGGTGGCGGGGCCGGCGACCTCGTGGTCCGGATCGTCGTCGGGTTCACCACGGTCTGGCTGCTGCTGTCGGTGCCGCTCGCCTGGAGCTTCCGCACCGTGCTCCCGGGCCGGCCGCGCTGGTGGGTGGCCGCGGTCGGCGCGCTGGCGACCGGCTCGTGCCTGGCGGGGTTCCTGCACGGCTTCCAGCTGTTCCTCTCGCTGCCGGTCGACGTCGGCATCCCGTTCGGCCAGCTAGACGTCGTCGGCGGCGTGGTGGCGGTGGGTCTGTGGCTGTACGTGCTGCACGTCTTCGTGCTGCTGGGCTGGACCGTCACGCGTGCGCTCGACGACCGCGTGGGGGCGGGGACGGCATGAGCGGGCCCGTGGAACCGACGGTGGTGGACCTCCGGGTGTGGGGCGTCGAGCGGGTGCTGCCCGCCGTGGCGCGGGTGGCGCGGCAGCGTCGCCGGGTGCGTCGGGCGCCCGGGTTGGTCTTCGCCACCCTGCTCGGCACCGGCCGGGCCCGCACGTTCAGCCCGCGCGACGCCGACCCCCACCACTGGGCGCTGCTGACGACCTGGTCCGACGCCACCGCAGCCGACGCGTTCGCGGAGTCCGAGCCGGTGCGGGAGTGGCAGCGCGACGCGACCGAGGAGCTCTGGGTGCGGATGCGGCCGCTCACCAGCCGCGGCCGGTGGTCGCGCCGCGACCCGTTCCCCGCGCTCGACCCCGGCCCGTGGGACGGCCCGGTCGCCGCGCTGACCCGGGCCCGGCTGCGCGCGACCCGCGCGGCGTCGTTCTGGCGGGCGGTGCCACCGGTGGCGGCCCAGCTCGCCGGCGCGCCCGGGTCGCGGCTGGCCCTCGGCATCGGGGAGGCACCGGTCGGCGTGCAGGGCACCTTCTCGCTGTGGTCCGGTGCGGACGACCTCACCGCGTTCGCCTACCGTCCGGGCGCCCACCGCGAGGTGGTGCGCCGCACCGAGCCCGCCCGGTGGTACGCCGAGGAGCTGTTCGCGCGGCTCGCGGTGCTCGAGGTGCACGGCAGCCACGACGGGGTCGAGCCGTGACCGCCCTCGAGCACCACGCTCCGCCGACCGGGCTCCGCGTCGCCAGGGCGGCTCCGGCGGCCCTGCTGGCCGCGGCGGTGCTGGTGCAGATCTGCTTCCCGTTCACCGACGGCGGCACCCTGCCGCTGACCGCGGCCAGCGTGGTGCTGCTGGCCGGCGCCGCGGTGCTCGACGCCGCCCGCCACCACGGCCCGGCCGTCGCGGCGGTGCTGCTCGTCGGGGTGGGCGGCACCGGGCTGGTGGCCGAGGCGGTGGGGGTGCGCACCGGGCTGCCGTTCGGCGACTACTCCTACGCCGGCACCCTCGGCCCCGAGGTGCTCGACGTGCCGGCGCTGGTGCCGCTCGCGTGGGTGATGATGGCCTGGCCGGCGCTCGCCGTCGCCCGCCGACTGGTCGGCTGGCGCGGACGGGTCGCCACGGTGCTGGTGGGGGCGTGGGCGCTCACCGCGTGGGACGTGTTCCTCGACCCCCAGATGGTCGACCTCGGCCACTGGACCTGGGCCGACCCCACGCCGGCGCTGCCGGGGGTGACCGGCATCCCGCTCACCAACTTCGCGGGCTGGCTGGTGGTCTCGGCGCTGGTGGTGCTGCTGCTCGACCTGGCCGCCCGGCGCGACCCCGCCGGCCCCCGGCCCGCCGGCGACGGGCCTGCCGGTGACGCCGTGCCGCTGGCGGCGTACCTGTGGACCTACTTCTCCTCCGTGCTCGCCCACGCGGCGTTCTTCGGCCGCCCGCCCGTGGCGCTGGTCGGCGCGCTGGTGATGGGCGCGCTCGCCGTGCCGCTGGTGGTGGTGCTGCTGCGCGAGCGGGCCGCGAGGGCGGCGCGGTGACCCGCTCCGGCGTCGTGGTGCGCACCGGCACCGCGCTGGCCCTGGCCTCGCTGGCGCTGACCGTCGACAACGCCCGCCGGGTGCGGCGGCCCGACGCGGGAGCGACGCCCCGGCCGGAGTCGCTGGCGGTGCTGGTGCCGGTGCGCGACGAGGCCGCGAACGTCGAGGACTGTGTGGCCGCGGCGCTGAGCGCCCTCGACGCGTGGCCCGGCCCCGCCCGGCTGCTCGTGCTCGACGACGGCTCCACCGACGGCACCTCCGCGCTGCTGCGCCACCTGGCCGCCCGGCACGACCGGCTCGAGGTGCTCGCCGGTGCGCCCACCCCGGCCGGCTGGCTGGGCAAGCCCTGGGCCTGCCACCAGCTGGCCCGGGCCGCCCGCCCCGCCGACCTGCTCGTCTTCCTCGACGCCGACGTGCGGCTGGCCCCGCACGCGCTCACCGCCACCGGCGCCCAGGTGCGCGACTCCGGCCTCGACCTGGTCTGCCCCTACCCCCGCCAGCTCACCTCCGGCGTCGCCGAGCGGCTGGTGCAGCCGCTGCTCCAGTGGTCGTGGATGAGCACCCTGCCGCTCGGACCGGCCGAGCGGTCGTCGCGCCCCTCGCTCACCGCCGCCAACGGCCAGCTGCTGGCGGTCGACGCCACGGCGTACGACCGGGCCGGCGGCCACGCCGCGGTGCGCGGCGACGTGCTCGAGGACCTGGCGCTGCTGCGCGCGGTCAAGACGAGCGGCGGGCGCGGCGTCGTCACCGAGGGCAGCACGCTCGCGACCTGCCGGATGTACGACGGGTGGCGCGCGGTCCGCGCGGGCTACGGCAAGTCGCTGTGGGCGGCGTTCGGCGGTCCCGCCGGGGCGGTGGGGGTGCTCGGGCTGCTGGGGTTGGCGCACGTCGTGCCCGCAGCGGCCGCGCTGCGCGGTTCGCGGGCCGGCGCGATCGGCTGGGCGGCCGGGGTGGCCTCGCGGGTGGTGGTCGCGCGGACGACGGGCGGCCGCGCCTGGCCCGACCCGCTGGCCCACCCGGTCTCTGTCGTCGCCCTCGCGCTGCTCACCGGCGACTCGCTGGTCGGGCGGCGCCGCGGCCGGCTGCGCTGGAAGGGCCGGGCCGTGGAGGCGGGCCGGTGAGCCGGGTCGTCGTGGTGGGGGCCGGCGTCGGTGGCCTGGCGGCCGCCGTGCGGCTCCAGGCGCGCGGGCACCGGGTCACCGTGGTCGAGCAGGCCGACGAGGTGGGCGGCAAGCTCGGCACCCTCGTGCGCGACGGGTTCGTCTTCGACACCGGGCCGTCGCTGCTCACGCTGCCCCACCTGCTCGAGGACGTGTTCGCCGACACCGGGGCGCCGCTGGCCGACGTGCTGCCGCTGGAGCGGCTCGACGTCGCGTGCCGCTACACCTTCCCCGACCGCACCGTGCTCGACCTGCCCGGTCGCCTCCAAGAGGTGCCGGCCGCCCTCGACGCGGCCCTGGGCGCCGGCGCCGGCGAGCAGTGGGCGGCGTTCCTCGACCGCGCTCGCCGGATCTGGGACGTGACCCACCGGCCGTTCCTCGAGTCCCCGGTCACGCTGCGCGACCTGCTGCGGCTCTCGCGGCGGGTCGACCACGTGGGGGTCGTCGCGCCCTGGCGCGACCTGCGCAGCCTGGGCGCCCGCTACCTGCGCGACCCCCGACTGCGGATGCTGCTCGACCGCTACGCCACCTACAGCGGCTCCGACCCCCGGCGTGCACCGGCCGCGCTGGCCACCGTGCCCTACGCCGAGCAGGCGTGGGGCTCGTGGTACGTGCCCGGCGGCCTCGGCCGGATCGCCGCCGCGCTGGTCGACCGGCTGCTGCTGCTGGGCGGCGAGGTGCGCACCGGCGCGCTCGTCGACGAGATCACCACCGGCTCCGGCCGGGCCGACGGCGTGCGGCTCGCCGACGGGCGGCGGCTGCCCGCCGACCTGGTGGTCGCCAACGCCGACGCCCACCAGGTCTACGGCCACCTGCTCGACCCGGCGGCGCCGCGGACCCGCCGGGTGCGCACGGCGCTGCGCCGCACGGTGCCGTCGGCGTCGGGCCACGTGCAGCTGCTCGCGCTCGCCGACCCGCCCGTCGACCAGCCCCACCACCACGTGCTGTTCGCCGAGGACTACGACAGCGAGTTCGACGCGGTCTTCGGCCACCGCGGCCCACCCCGGCCGGCGGAGCGCCCCACCGTCTACGTCTCCGCACCGCACGACCCCGCCGTGGTGCCGCACCCCTCGGCCGGGGCCTGGTTCGTGCTGGTCACCGCGCCCCGCCACGACCCCCACCGGGGCACCGACTGGGACGCCCCCGCGCTGTCGTCGTACGGCGACCGGGTGCTGGACCTGATGGCCGAGCGCGGTCTCGACGTGCGCGACCGGGTGCGCCGCCGCACCACGCTGACCCCGGCCGACCTGGCCCGGCGCACGCTGACGCCGGGCGGGTCGATCTACGGCACGTCGTCCAACGGCGCCCGGGCGGCGTTCCTCCGGCCGGGCAACGCCTCGCCGGTGCCCGGGCTCTACCTCGTGGGCGGCTCGGCCCACCCGGGCGGCGGGCTGCCGCTGGTGCTGCTCTCGGCGCGGATCGTGGCCGACCTGGTCGGCACCGCCTGAAGCCCGCGGCGCACCCCGACCAGCAGGTGCAGCGCGGCGAACGTCGCCAGCGCGAGCCCGATCGCGCCGCTCGCCGTGGCGATCACCGCCCCGTCGACGCCGGGCAGCACGTCGAGGCCGGCGCGCCGGGCCCACCACTCAGCCGCGACCAGGGTGGTGGCGAACGCCGGCACGATCACCCGCGACGGCCGCTCCCACACCGTCACCGCGCCCGGGCCGTCGAGCCCCGCGGCCTCGGCGGTGGCCCGCGCCGACTCGAGCAGCAGCGTCACCACGCCGAGCAGCACGCCCAGCCACACCGGGGCACCGAGGACGACCAGGGTGAGCACGAGCAGCAGGTCGCTGCAGCGGTCGGCGAGGCCGTCGACCACCCGGCCCCAGGCCGAGTCGCGCCCGGTCTGCGCGGCCAGCGCGCCGTCGACGCCGTCGAGCACCGCGGCGACCACCAGCACCGGGGTGGCCAGCAGCGGCCAGGCCGCGCCCCGGTCGCTGATCGCCGGCACCGCCGCGGTGAGCGCCACGCCGGCCGCGGTCACCAGGTGGGGGCTGGCGCCCGCCCGGGCCAGCGGCCGGGCGCAGGCGTGGGTGAGCCGCACCCACCCCGAGACCCAGGCCGAGGCCCGCGGGTCGAGGCCGCCGTGCAGCCGCGACCAGTGGTCGTACGCCGCCTCGCGGTCGGTCACGCCGACACCGGTTCCGCACCCACCGGCGGCTCGGCGACCGGCCCGACGGAGCGGTCGCCACGCAGCCGCTTGAGCACCAGCTCGGCGCTGATCAGGCACATCGGCAGCCCGATGCCCGGCACCGTGCTGGCGCCGGCGTAGTAGAGGCCGGCCACCCGGCGCGAGGCGTTGCCGGCGCGGAAGAACGCGCTCTGGCGCAGCACGTGCGCCGGCCCGAGGGCGGTGCCCATCCAGGCGTGCAGGTCGGTGACGAAGTCGCCCGGGCCCACCGTGCGCCGCAGCACCACCCGCTCGGCCAGGTCGGGGATGCCCGCCCAGTCGGCCACCAGCGCGACCGCCCGGTCGGCCGCGGCCTCGACCTGCTCGTCGCCGGTGCCGTCGAGGCCGCCGCGGCCCAGCCCGGGGTCGGCCGGGACGGGCACCAGCACGAAGAGGTTCTCGTGGTCGGGCGGAGCCACCGTGGTGTCGGTGGCCGAGGGCCGGCACACGTAGAGCGACGCTGGGTCGGGCACCCGGGTGGGCCGCTCGAAGATCGCGTCGAAGTTGGTGCGCCAGTCGCGGGTGAAGAACAGCGAGTGGTGGGCCAGCTCCGGCAGCGCGCCGCGCACACCCAGCTGCACCAGCACCGCACCGGGTCCGGCGACCGCGCGGTCCCACCACGACTGCGGATAGGTCTGCAGCGGCTCGGGCAGCAGCCGGGTCTCGACGTGGTGCAGATCGGCCGCGCCGACCACCACGTCGGCGGCGAGCACCCGCTCGCCGTCGGCGTCGCGCCAGCGCACGCCGGTGACCTCGGCCCGACGGCGGCCGGGCCGCGGCCGGCCGCGCGGCACCGGCCGGGTCTCGATGGCCACGGCCTCCGCGCCGGTGTGCACCCGCACGCCCCGCGCCTCGGCCAGCGCCCGCAGCGCCTCCACGAAGCGGGTGAACCCGCCCTCGGGGTAGCGGACGCCGTCGGCGAGGTCGAGCCAGCTCATCAGGTGGTACATCGCCGGCGCCCGGTCGGGCGAGGCGCCGAGGAAGACCGCGGGGTAGCCCAGCACCTGGCGCAGCCGCGGGTCGGTGAACGAGCGCGCCACGTGGTTCTCCAGGGAGCGGGTCAGCAGGCCGGCCAGCCGCGGCCCGTGCGCGAGGACCCGGCGGCCGGCGTACGCCGCGACGCTGTCGAAGCTGGTGTAGAGGAACTGCTGGACGGCCAGGTCGTAGACCTCGCGGGCCGAGGCGAGGTAGTCGTCGAGCCGGGCGCCGGCTCCGGGCTCGACCCGCTCGAAGAGCTCCCGGTTGCCGGCCTGGTCGGCGGCGACGTCGAGGTGCTCGGGCCGCCCCTCGAAGAACACGCGGTAGCCGGGGTCGAGGCGGCGCAGCGTGAGCTGCTCCTCGGTGGTGGTGCCGAGCAGCCGGAAGAAGTGGTCGAAGACGCCCGGCATCAGCCACCACGACGGGCCGGTGTCGAAGCGGAAGCCGCCGCGCTCCCACGAGCCGGCCCGGCCGCCGACCTCGTCGTTCTTCTCCAGCACCTCGACGTCGTGGCCGTCCTGGGCCAGCAGCGCGGCGGTCGCCAGTCCGGCGACCCCACCTCCGACGACGACCACCCGCGCCGCCGTCGTGGTCACGACGCGGCCGCCCAGGAGTGCTCGACCGGGGCGGGCACCGGGGCGCGCCGCGGCCGGCCGCCCCGCAGCGCCGCGCCCGCCAGGAGGCGGACCTTGACCGGGTCGGGCACCCGCACCCGCCGGTGCGGGATCTCCGAGGCCGGCGTGGCCCGCAACCGGGCGGAGAGCTCGGCGAACAGGTCGTGCGCCGCGCAGACCGCGATCCGGCTCCCCACGGGGAGCCCGGGCACGGCCTCGGCGGCCGCGGCCAGGTCGGCGTCGATGTCGTCGAGCCACGCGTCGCGGTCGGCGGCGGTCATCCGCTCGGGGTCGAGGCCGGGCAGGTAGTGCCGGCCGAGGCCGTCGACGTCCTCACCGAGGTCGCGCAGGAAGTTGATCTTCTGGAACGCCGCGCCCAGCCGCTGCGCGCCCGGCGCCAGCTCGTCGTAGCGGTCGTGGGGGCTTGCCTCGCCGGCGACGAACGCGCGCAGGCACATCAGGCCGACAACTTCGGCCGAGCCGTAGACGTACGCCGCCAGGCTGGCCCGGTCGTGGGCGCGGCGCTCGAGGTCGGTGCGCATCGAGGCGAAGAACGGCGTGAGCAGCCCCGGCTCGATGCCGCAGGCGGCCGCGGTGCGGGCGAAGGCGTGGACGACGAGGTTGCTGCTCGAGCCGCAGTCGAGGGCGTGCAGCGTCTCGGCCTCCAGGGCGTCGAGCGCGTCGCGCCGGTCGGCGGTGCCCTGCTCGGGGCGGGGGGCGTCGACGACCTCGTCGGCCACCCGCACCAGGGCGTAGACGTTGCGCACGTGGGTGCGCACCGGCTCGGCCAGCAGCCGCGAGGCCAGCCCGAACGACGACGAGTAGGCCCCGATGACCAGGGCGGCGCTGGCGTCGGCGACTTCGTCGTAGGCGAGGTGGGGCGAGTCGGCGACGGCCCGACCCGAGGACGACCAGGGGACGAACATCAGGCGCGGCGCACCGCGACGCGGGCGGGATCGGGCTGGGCGGGCATCACGTCTCCTGTCCGGCGCGCGGACCCGGCGCCCTGGCAGGTCAGGTACCCGGCGTCGGGCCCGTCAAGACCCCCGGTCAGCCAACCGCCCTCCACTGCGAACGGGAGGGTTGTCGACTTACCGGGTTTCGAGACAGGACTTCGTCCTTCCTCAACCAGCGACGACGGCCCTCCGCTGGTTGAGGAAGTCGCGCTAGCGACTGTCTCGAAACCCCCGTCGGCCGAACGCCCTCCCCGCGCTGGTTGAGGTGCGAGCGAAGCGAGCCTCGAAACCCCCGTCGGCCGAACGCCCTCCCCGCGCTGGTTGAGGTGCGAGCGAAGCGAGCCTCGAAACCCCCGTCGGCCGCACGCCCTCCCGGCGCTGGTTGAGGTGCGAGCGAAGCGAGCCTCGAAACCTGCGCACCCGAACGTCCTTCGGTAGGGACGGGAGGGCGTTCGTCTCACCGGGTCTCGAGGCTCAGGCCTGGCGGCCTTCGCACCTCGACCAGCGCCACCCACCGGTGGTTGAGGAAGTCGCGCTAGCGACTGTCTCGAAACCCCCCAGCCGAACGCCCTTCGGTAGGACCCGGGAGGGCTCCGGCGGCGAGCGTCAGCCGCGGGCGGCCTGGCCGCGGATGCCCGCCATCAGCGTGTCCATGCCGACCTCGAACCACTCCGTCGACGAGCCGCAGTCGGTGAGCGACGCGGCGGACTCGACGATGTGGGGGTAGCGCTTGGGCGGCAGCGCCTGGAGCATGGCCCACTTGGTGCGGACCTCCTGCTCGCGCTCCTCCTCGCTGGCGCCGACGGCCTGCCCGGGGAGCCCGGAGACGAGCCCGATCATGAACAGCAGGGCGTGCACCGCGAGCTGTGAGGAGCGCTCGGTCGAGAACCCGCCCCGGCGCAGCAGCGTCAGCACCCGCTCGGTGAGCACCCGGCCCGGCTCGCTGCCGAGCACCCGGGTGCGCACCAGGTCGGCCGCCGCGGGGTGGGCGGCGAGGGCGGCGACCAGCGCGTCGAGGACCTCGCGCAGCTGCTCGTCCCACGGCGCCTCGTCGTCGGGTTCGGCCAGCCGCACCTCGGCGAGGATCGCCTCGACCACCCCGTCGAGCAGCGCGTCCTTGTCCTTGAAGTGCCAGTAGAGCGCCATCGGCGTCACGCCGAGCGTCGCGCTGAGCCGGCGCACCGTCACGGCGTCGAGCCCCTCGGCGTCCGCCATCCCCAGCGCGGCGGCCGCGACCGTCGTCCGGCTCAACCGCTCCTTGGGGGTCGCGGGGGTGCGGGTCCGGGCGGTCATGTTGACAACTGTACAGCGTCTAGGTCTTACTGTCCTCTGTAGATGTACGCCGTACAGTGACGGCGCACAGTGAGTCCTAGAGGAAGGCGTACGCAGATGCGGAGAAGTCCCTGGGCACCCCTGGCGGTGCTGGCCCTGGCGCAGTTCATGGTGGTGCTGGACGTGACGATCGTGAACGTCGCGCTGCCCGACATCCAGACCGAGCTCGGGTTCGGGCCCGACAGCCTGCAGTGGGTGATCAGCGCGTACACGCTGGCCTTCGGCGGCTTCCTGCTGCTCGGGGGCCGCCTCGGCGACCTCCTCGGGCGGCGGCGGATCTTCGCCGGCGGCCTGGCCCTGTTCACCGCCGCCTCGCTGGCCGGCGGCCTCGCCACCACCCAGGAGCTGCTGGTCGCGGCCAGGGCGGTGCAGGGCTTCGGCGGCGCGCTGATGTCGGCCTCGGCGCTCGCCATCCTCACCGTCACCTACGCCAGCGGCCGCGAGCGCAACCTCGCCATGGGCATCTGGGGTGGCCTGGCCGGTCTCGGCGGCACGCTCGGCGTCGTCGCCGGCGGCATCCTCGTCGACGCCGCGGGTTGGGAGTGGGTCTTCTTCGTCAACGTCCCGATCGGTCTCGTCCTGCTCGCCGTCACCCGGACGAACATCGCCGACAGCCGCGCCGGCACCGATGCCCCCCGCTCCTTCGACCTGGCCGGCGCGACCCTCGGCACCGGCGCCGTCCTGGCGATCATCTACGGCGTCATCCGCGCCGAACCCCTCGGCTGGAGCGACCTCGAGGTGGTCGGTTCGCTGGTCGGCGGCCTCGCGCTGCTCGCGCTGTTCCTGCTCACCGAGTCGCGCTCGGCCGCGCCGCTGGTGCCGCTGCGGCTGTTCCGGTCGCGCTCGCTCAGCCAGTCGACCCTGGTGCTGGCCCTCAACGGCGGCGCGTTCCTCGCGATGTTCTTCCTCACCGCGATCTTCCTCCAGCAGGGCAAGGGCCTCTCCGCCCTCGACACCGGCCTGCAGTTCCTGCCGATGGGCTTCGCCGCGATCGCCGGGGCGTTGCTGGCGACCCAGCTCCTGCCCCGCTGGGGCACCCGCCCGATCCAGATGGTCTCGGCCGTGATCGGCGTCGCGGGCCTGGCCCTGCTGACCCAGGCCACCGCCGACGGCGCGTACGTCACCGAGCTGCTGCCCGGCTTCGTGCTCTACGGGTTCGGGATCATGGGCGTCGGCGTACCGGCCCAGATCAGCGCGCTGTCGGAGGTCTCCCACTCCGACGCTGGGGCGGCGTCCGGGATCATCAACACCGGCTACCAGGTGGGCGGCGCCCTCGGCCTGGCCGTCATCTCCAGCCTCGCCACCTCGGCGATCACCGCCTCGCTCTCCGACGGCGCCGCACCCCAGGCCGCCCTCGTCGACGGTTTCGAGCGCGGCATCCTGCTCACCGCCGTCCTCGCCGCCGCGACCCTGGTCCTCTCCGCCACCTCGCGCCAGCTGGTCCCGACCCCGGAGGAGGTCGCCGAGCTCGTCGCCGCCTGACGCCAGGCGCTGATTGAGGTGCGAGCGAAGCGAGCCCCGGAATCCCGGACGGCCGAGCACCATCCGGTGCCCCGCCTGTTGAGGTGCGAGCGAAGCGAGCCTCGAACGCCCTCCGGTGGGGACGGGAGGGCGTTCGTCTCACCGGGTCTCGAGGCTCAGGCCTAGCGGCCTTCGCACCTCGACCAGCGGACGCCCGCGCTGGTCGAGGTGCGAGCGCAGCGAGCCTCGAAACCCCCGCACCCGAGCGCCCACCGGTGGGGCCGGGAGGGTCGTCGTCCCGCCAGGTAACGAGTGAAGGACGCCGTCCCTCACCAACCAGCTGCGGTCAGCCCTGGGCGGTGGCCGACGCGGGGGCGGCGCCACCGGTGGGGGCGGTGGTCATCAGCGCCTCGACGGCGGCCCGGTCGCGCTCGCCGACCCGGCCCCAGCCGGGCTCGTAGCCGGCCAGGTCGCGCAGCGACACGGCGTCGCGCTGGGCGAAGAGGACCTCGATGTCGTCGGCGTCGACGAGCGCGGGGTGGGCCACCCCGCAGGTCTCGGCGACCTTCAGCAGGTCGCGGCGCAGCGTCTTGACGTAGTTCGCGCAGCGCACCGACTTCAGTGCCGGGTCCAGCCCGTGCGCCAGCCACCGGTCCTGGGTGGCCACCCCGGTGGGACAGGTGTCGGTGTGGCACTTCTGGGCCTGGATGCAGCCGACCGAGAGCATCGCCTCGCGCCCGACGTTGAGCAGGTCGCAGCCCAGGGCCAGCGCCACGATCGCGTTGTCGGGGAGGCCGAGCTTGCCGGCGCCGATGAACGTCACCCGGTCGGCCAGCCCGGCGCGTGCGAACTCGGCGTACACGCGCGGGAACCCCACCCGGAACGGCAGCGACACCGAGTCGCTGAAGATCAGCGGCGCGGCGCCGGTGCCGCCCTCGCCGCCGTCGATGTTCACGAAGTCCACGCCGCGGTCGGTGCGCGCCATCTGGTCGACCAGCCCGCCCCAGAAGCCCAGGTCGCCGACGGCGGACTTGATGCCCACGGGCAGCCCGGTCTCGGCGGCGAGCAGCTCGACCCAGTCGAGGAGGCTGTCGACGTCGGAGAACTCGGCGTGCCGGGACGGGCTGATGCAGTCCTCGCCGACCCGCACGCCCCGGGTCTCGGCGATCTCGGGTGTCACCTTGGCGCCCGGGAGCAGCCCGCCGAGACCGGGCTTGGCGCCCTGGCTGAGCTTGATCTCCAGCGCCCGCACCGGAGCCCCGGCCACGACGTCCTTGAGCCGCTGCAGGTCGAAGCGGCCCTCCTCGTCGCGGCACCCGAAGTAGGCGGTGCCGATCTGGAAGACCAGCTCGCCGCCGTTGCGGTGGTACGGCGAGAGCCCGCCCTCCCCGGTGTTCTGGAGGCAGCCCGCGAGCGCGGCACCGCGGTTGAGCGCCTCGATCGCGGTGTGCGAGAGCGAACCGAAGCTCATCGCGGAGATGTTGACCAGCGAGCCGGGGCGGAAGGCGTGCTTGCGACCGCGCGCCTCGCCGAGCACCTTGGCCGACGGCACCGGGGTGTCCTCGCCCGTGTTGGGGTGGGTCGGCGGCGCGGGGTCGGGGAACGTGCGGTGCTTGATGATCGTGTAGCCCTCGGTGTGCTCCACGTCGTTGTCGGTGCCGAACCCGAAGTAGTTGTTCTCCAGCTTCGACGACGCGTAGATCCACCGCCGCTGGTCGCGGGTGAACGGTCGCTCCTCGTCGTTGCCCGCGACCACGTACTGCCGCAGCTCGGGTCCGATCGTCTCCAGCAGGTAGCGCGCGTGGCCCAGCACCGGGAAGTTGCGCAGCAGCGCGTGCTGCTTTTGGCGCAGGTCGCGCGCCGCCACCCCGGCGACCCCTGCCAGCGCAGCCGCTCCCACCCACGCCCGTCGCGTCATGCCGCGGCAGTACCCCGCTCGCACCCGGGCGAGACCGATGGTCGAGCAGCGAGGAGCGCCAGCGACGAGCGCCCGTCGAGACCCCCGCCGGTCGAACGCCCTCCGGTGCGAACAGGAGGGCGCTCGGCTCACCGGGTAACGAGTGAGGGACTTCGTCCCTCCTCGACCAGCAGTGACCCACCGCTGGTTGAGGAAGTCGCGCTAGCGACTGTCTCGAAACCCCAGACGGCCGAACGCCCTCCAGTGGGAACAGGAGGGCCCCCGTCGCACCGGGTCTCGAGGCCCAGGCCTAGCGGCCTTCGCACCTCGACCACCGCCACCCACCGCTGGTTGAGGAAGTCGCGCTAGCGACTGTCTCGAAACCCCCGCACCCGACCGCCCTCCGGTGGGAACGGGGGGGCCCCCGTCTCACCGGGTCTCGAGGCCCAGGCCTAGCGGCCTTCGCACCTCGACCACCGCCAGGCGGGGCGCCGCGCCGCCGGCACGGAGGCGGCGGAGCGACGGGCGGCGTTCGGCACGTCAACCCCCGATGTGGCGCCGAAGACCGCGACAGGGAACGGCAGGGCAGAGTCCGGCGACACGGCAACGAGTGCCGAACGACGTCGGGCGCGCAGCAGCCGCAGTGCCCCCAAGCGCGGCACCCCGCACCCCACCCACCCACAGTCACCCACACCCCGGATCACACAGACCGGGAGTCAGCACGCGCCCGAGCCCCGTCCGCGGAGTCGCCACGCACGGCGGGCGGTCGCTGCTCGACCACCAGCCCCCAGACGGCCGAACGCCCTCCCGTTCACAACGGGAGGGCGTTCGACGTGGAGCGAGCCGGGTCAGGCGGAGACGTCCCGGATGTAGGAGATCGCGGCACCGAGGGTGATGTTGGCGCCGACCGGGAGGCCGGCCCGAGCGGTGCTGAGGATCACCTGGACGCCGTAGACACCGCCGCCGAGGGCGTTGGTCACCTGCTTGTTGATCCAGACCGTGCCGAGGCCGGCGACCTCGATCTTGGTGTTGGGCGCCACGTTCACCGGCAGCTTGATGCCGGCGACCTTGAGGTTGAGGAACTGCGTGGAGTTCGTCATCTTCCGGGGCCCGTCACCGCGACGACTGGTGGTCGACGTGGTCGTGATCGCCGAGGCGGTGATCAGTCCGTTGAGCACGTTGAGGCCGGTGAGCTTGTTGCTGACCATGACGTCGGCGGCGCCGGGCACCGTGGTGCCGCTGGTCGTCGACTTGATGGCCTCCAGGTGCAGGATGCCGGGCAGGTTGACCTCGGCGGTGGCGTTCTGGATGGTGCGGCCGTTGGTGCCGGCGGGCGGCGTCGCGATGGACGCGCTCGGCCCGGACTCGAGGCTGAACAGCTTGCCGCCCTCGACGGTCACGCTGGAGCTGAAGCCCTGGCCGCCGAGCACGGCGGCGCCGGCGATCGGCGCCTCGGCGACACCCGAGGCGGTCGGGCCGAGGACGATGGTGGCCGCGGCCGGCACGTTCTTGAACGGCTTGAGCAGCTGGACGAAGAGGCCGAACCCGTAGCTGTAGACGGTGCCCTCCACGGTGCGCTGCACCGAGCCGTTGAGGATCACGGTGGCCACGCCCGGGATGGTGATCGTGGTGTTCTTGGCGACGTTCACGGCGTACTTCTTGCCGGCGATCGTCAGGCCCACGAACTGGGTGTTGGCCGAGAAGTTGTTGAGCAGCGGGGTCTTGGTCGCCACCGTCACGGTCTCCACGGCGTCGGCACGGATCAGCCCGCCGAGCAGCGAGACGTCGGCCGTGCGCGACCCGGTGGTGATCTTGGTGCCGTCGCCACCGGCCTGCTCGGCGCCGGCCCAGGTGCGCACCGCGCCCAGGCTGGCCAGCCCGTCGAGGACGTTGGCGGCGACCAGCTCGTTCTCGTCGGTGACGCCCCACTGGGAGCCGGCGATCGAGGACGCTGCGGTGAGGTCGCTGCGGACGGTCAGGCCGAGGGCCTGGATCTGGGAGCCGCCAGCGGCTCCGTAGTAGTAGAACTTCGGCCCGGCGGCCGTGGCTGCGGAGGTCGCCACCAGGGAGGTGAGCAACACACCGAGGGCCACGATCACCGCGGAGATGCGCTTCGACATGTCTGTGTCCTTGCACGGCCCTTGGACGGGGGCCGAGGTGGGTCGGGGGGGTTCCATCCGGAGCAACGAGCAGGAGGCGCGGAAGGCACGGTCCGGACACCTCCGGGGGCATTGGTCTGGACCAGTGGCCGCTCGTGCAGCCGGACGACGCCGGGCACGGCTCGGCCCCGGCGGGCCGGCCAGAGGTGGAGAGGGGGCGGACCACCGCGTGGAACCCTGGGTGTGGGGCGGCGGTCCGCGCCCCCTCCGTGGTGGAGGGTCGTCGTTGTCCGGACGGCGGCCCTCACTCCCGGGACGTGGGGCGCGACCCACCATGACGCGGTCGCGCGGCCCGGCGTCAGGGCGCCTGGACCAGCCGCTGCGCCACCCGCTGGGTCAGCGACGGCCGGAGCCGGTCGAGGGCCCACCCGCCCGCCGCGCTGCGCTGCTGGTTCGTCACCCAGAACAGCCCGGCCCCTCGTTCCGGCAGCCGGGCGAGCTCGGCGTAGGCCCAGCCGTTGCCGCCGTTGTGCCAGTCGATCGTGCCGAGCGGCGTGTCGGCGACCACCCAGCCGTAGGCGTAGCGGGTCTCGCCGCCGGGCTCCTCCAGCACCCGTGGCCGGAACAGCTCCTCCTTGGCGCGCTCGGACAGCACCTCGTCGCCGTCGAGGGCGAGCAGCCACCGGCCCAGGTCGCGGGCGGTCGAGAGCAGGCCGCCGTTGCCGCGCAGGTTCCAGTACGGCCCGTCCGCGGCCCAGGGGTGGTCGTACGGGCGTCCCTGTGGGCGACCGCGGGCGTCGTACTCCACGGCGACGTCGGCTGCGTCCCACTCCGGCAGCACGTAGCCGGTGTCGGTCATCCCGGCCGGGGCGAGGAGCTCGCGGGCGAGGTACTCCTCGTAGCCCAGCCCGGAGGCCTCCTCGACGACCACGGCCAGCAGGCTGTAGCCGAGGTTGGAGTAGTGGTGGTGAGCACCGGGCCGGCTCCTGAGCGGGGCGGCCAGCGCGCCCGCGACCAGGGCGTCGCGGGACAGCGGCTCGTAGTCGTCGCCGAGCGCCTCCACCAGGCCTGCGGTGTGGGTGAGCAGGTGCTCGACGGTGATCGCGCGCTTGTCGTCGGGAACGCCGTCGAGGAAGCGGCTGAGCGGGTCGGCGACCCGCAGCCGCCCCTGCTCCTGCAGCTTGACCACGGCGGCGGCGGTGAACTGCTTGCTCACCGAGCCGATGTCGAAGACGGTGTCGCAGCCGGCCGCGGCGCCGGTGGCGTGGTCGGCCTCGCCCCAACCTCGGCAGGTCACCACCTCGCCGTCGAGGGTCGCCACCAGGCTGCCGCTCGATCCCTCGGGCACGTCTGTGGGGCGGAGTACGGCGATCCGCTCGGGCTCCTCCTCCGGCTCCCGCTCCGGCGGCGCCGGCTGCTCCGAGCGGCACGACGCGAGCAGCAGGACGACGGCGACGCCGACCGCCCCGCTCAGTCGCGGACGCATCGCCAGCCGGCGCCCGTCGGCTCCCGGCGCTCGGTGCACGTCCAGCCGTCGCTCACCCGCGCGGCGACCTCCGCCTCGACCTCGGGGCACCGACCCGCACATCCGAGCAGGTCCTCCTCGGCCCGCCCGCCCTGCGCGGCCGCCGTCCAGGCCAGGCCGCTGACCACGAGGAGGACGGCGGCGACCGACGCGACCAGCGCCCGCCCGGTGCGCGCCCTCCGGCGGCGCTCGGCGAGCCCGGCCCACAGCAGGCCCGCCGCCTCGCGCCCGAACCCGTGGTCGTCGGCGAGCTCGTCGGCCAGGTCGCGGAGGTGGTCGCCGTCGCGCTCCCGGACCGCGCGCGGGTAGGCGAGCAGGCACAGGTCGAGCAGCCGGGCCCTCATGCCAGCCCCTGCGACAGCCCCGACGCCGGTCGACCCGCGACCCGGGCGCCCAGGGTGGCCGCGGCCCGGCGCAGGCGCTCGACCTCGGCCTCGAGCACGGCTCGCCCGGAGGCGGTGATCCGGTAGTAGCGCCGGCGCCGCCCCTGCACCTGCTGCTCGCCGGCGGGCTCGACCAGCCCCTCCTCGGAGAGTCGGTTGAGCGCGCCGTAGAGCGTCCCGGCGGTCAGCCGCACCTGCCCGTCGGACAGGTCGTGCACGTCGCGAGCGATGCCGTAGCCGTGGAGCTCGCCCTGGGCGAGGCTGGCGAGGATGAAGAGGGCCTGCTCGGTCACCCAGGAATCATATATCGCGGCACGATGCATAGGGAAGCGACCCGTGGGGCACCCGCTCCTGGCTAGTGCCCCGAGCAGGGGGGCTCGCGGCCGACGTCCACCCCGGGAAAGGCCTGCTCGGCGGTCTGGGTCGGGAACTGACCCGGCAGGGGTCCGACCCCCGCCACCCACGGGTAGGGCCGGGCACCCCGGACCAACCCGGACGGCGACGTCCACACCGTCGCCCGGACCGACCGGCCCCACTCGTCGAGCAACCAGACCTCATGGCGACGCAGACGGCAGGTCACGCACTCGTCGCGCAGCCACTCGTGGCTCCGGGCTCGCTGTGCCCTAGCCACGTCCGTCGCGCCCGTCGGTCTCGCGCCGTCGGTACCGCTCGAGGTGCAGCAGGAGCTCGTCGAGCTCGTCGTGGAACTCCTGGTGCAGCCGTCCGTCGGCGTAGGCGGCACCACAGATCGCGCACACCCTCAGCTCGCCCATGTCCCTGTGCCCTTCGGCCCCATCCGTGCCTGGTCCTGGGGAGCGTCAGGATCTCAAGCCGGGTGCGTGAGGACAAGACTCGTCTTGGGCTCGCATCGCGGCCGTGGTCCCCGCGTCACGACGGGACGTCGGGCGTCCCACCGTCGGGGCCGGTGTTCGGACGAACGCCTGACCCACGTCGAGGAGGGTGCGGGTCGTCCCCCACACCACGGGGTTCCCGAGGACGACCCGCTCTCTCCCCCTGACAGGATTCGACGGTCAAGGCGGCACGGGGTCAATCGCGTACCGGGTCGGCGTACCAGATCGTGCGGTGGCTCCAGTCGCCCGGACCGCGACGGACTCCGGAGCAGACGAGGATGGCCAGCCGCGGCCGGCTGGTGACCGAGTAGAAGCCCGGCGGCGACGAGCCGGCGCGCACCCGGACCCGCCGGGTCACGTCGTAGCAGAGCCGCTGCCCCTTCGGGCCGGTGACGACGACTCTGTCGCCCGCGTGCAGGCGGCGCAGCAGCCGGTTGCCGAGGGCTCCGCCGTGCGACCCGCTGCGGGGGTAGGTGTGGGCCAGCATCCGCACGACGCCGCGCGCACTGCCCGGCCCGGTGCGCGAGGGCCGGTCCCACGCCAGTTGCCACTTGCCCCGAGGTGTCAGCGGGGGCGGTAGCGGGGCGCCCCGCCGGTCGCGCTCGCGGGCCAGCACCCGGGTCGCCCCGACCACGCCGGGCACGACGACCCGGGTCGGTCGGAACTCGCGCACCGCGGTCGAGCAGGCGCCGCGCGCCGTGACCACCGCGGACGCCGGCGCCGCGCCGGGCGTGGACTCGCCGGCCCCGGCCGGGCCGGGAGCGAGCGCGCCCAGCACCGGAGCCAGCACGGTCACCAGCACGGCGAGGACCCGACGGGCCCCGCCCCCGCGCGGCGCGGCGCTCACGGCCTGCTCACCAGCGCCACCCGGGCCCGGCCACGCGGTAGCCGGTCGAGGGCAGCGGCGGACGGGGCGCGACCCGGATCGGGGCGGCGTCGTCGTTGTTGGCGGTGTTGCCGTCGACCACCCCGGCGATCCGCGCGGTGTTGACCACCGTGCGGTTGGCCGCCGCCCGGGTCACGACCGCGACCACGGTGATGGGCGAGGTCCGGGCCCGGGGCGCCAGCGCGCCCGTGCGCACGCAGGTCACCTTGTCGGTGCGGGTGCGGACCTGGCACTGCCAACCCCGACCTCGCGCCGTGCGCAGCTCCAGCCCGCGGGGCAGCTTGTCGACCACGGTGACCGGCCCCGGTGCGGCGTCGGGGCCCTTGTTGGTGACCACGATCCGGTAGCGGGCCTTGTCGCCCACCATCAGCCGCTTTCCGCCCACCGAGCGCTTGTCGAGCGCCAGGTCGAAACGGCGCACCGGGTGGGTGGTGCAGTCACCGGTGCCGGCAGGCGCGCGGCGCGACATCGGGACCGAGCAGCCGGCCGGGGGCTGCTGACCCTGGTCGACGAGGAAGTTGCCAAGGCGCCGGTCGCCCTGCTGCGACTGCGGCTTGACCCGCACGACGTAGCTCACCGTGACGGTCTGCTGCGGGTCGAGCGTGCCGGTCACCGAGAACCGACCGCCGGTGACCGCACCGACCGTCAGCGCCGGGTCGGACGACCGCGGGGCGCTCACCAGGGTCGCGTCGTCGAGCACCCGGGTCAGCACGTCGTCGCGGGCGACCTCGACCGGAGCCGTGCCGGTGTTGGTGAGGTGCAGCGTGTAGGTGACCCGGTCGCCCGCCTGGACCATCGTCCCGCCCGCGGGGTCGGCGGTCTTCCAGTCGTCCAGCTCGCCGAGAAGGTGCGAGGTGGCGGGGGGTGGCACGGGCTGGCAGGTGCCGTCGGTGCAGGTGACCTGCGGGGTGTCGGGGCTCAGCACGTTCGCCTGGCGGTTGTCCCCGCGGGTGCCGTCGGGCCGCACCCGCACCTGGTAGGTCACGGTGACGGTCGCACCGACCGCGATCGGGCCGGTGACCCGCAGCTCGGCGCCGTCGAGGTTCGTCACGACCCCGGGGCTCGAGGTCGCAGGACCGTCGACCAGCACGGCGTCGTCGAGCACCTCGGACAGGTCGTCGGTGGCGTCGACCACACCCGCGGCGGAGCCGTCGTTGGTCCACGACAGCGTGTAGGTGACCAGGTCGCCCTCGCCGAGGTCGGTGCCGGTGGGCGGCACGGTGGTCTTCGAGGCAACGACGTGCGGCAGCGACGTCACCACCGGGTCCGGGTTGCACTCGTCGAGGTCGCAGCCGACGACCGCGGCGGTGTTGGTCAGCTCGTGGTCCCCGAGGTTCGTCACCGTGACCGAATAGGTGATGGTGGCGCTCGCCCCGTGGGCCAGGGCCCCGGTCCAGGTCAGCTCGGGCGCGACGAAGCCGACCGTGCCGGCCGTGGCGGCGGCGGTGCCGTCCCAGGTGGCGTCGTCGAGCACCTCGGTCAGGTCGTCGACCACCTCGGCCGGGTCGGCGGCGGTGTAGTCGCCCGCGCCGTCGTTGTGCACGACGACCTCGTAGGTCACCTGGTCGCCGGTGTCGGGCGCCGAGGGCGAGGTCTGCACCTTGCTCAGCGTGAGGTGGCGCACCGGGTTGGTGGTGGTCGCCGGTGCGCAGGGTGCCGGGTCGCCCGGCTCGCAGGCCAGCGCGTTGCGCAGCACGTGGTCGCCCTGCTCGGCGAACGGCCGGACCGTGACCGAGTAGGTCACCGTGCGGGTCGCGCCGGCGGGCACGGTCCCGGTCACCGCCAGGGTGTCGCCGTCGCGGGTGGCGCCGAGGCCGGCGCCGGCGGTGATCGAGCCGGCGTCGAAGGCGGCGTCGTCCAGCACCGCCGTGAGGTCGTCGGTGGTGTCCACCGTCGCGGCGGCCCGACCTTGGGTGTTGTCGAAGGTCAGGGTGTAGGTCAGCCTGTCGCCGACCTCCACCGCGGTGCCCGACGCCGGGTCCACCGACTTGCGGTGCATCAGGCCGGAGCCGGGGACCGAGACGGTGTCGCAGGCGGCGCCGGGCAGCTGGGCCTCGTCGGCAGGGACGCAGGCGGTGTTCGCGAGCACCCGATCGCCGGTGGCCCGGTAGGTGACGGTGTAGCTGATGTCGGCGAACTCGCCGGCCGCACCGAGGGCGCCCGTCCACGACAGCGTGTCACCGCTGATCGTGGCGTCACCCACGGTGGCGGTGGGGGTGCCCACGATGCCGTCGTCGGTCACGTCGGAGAGGTCGTCGGTGAACGACGCCGGGTGCTCGGTGGTGTAGACGCCCGGGCCGGCGCTGGTGACGCGGACCGTGTAGGTGACCGTCTCGCCGACGGCCGGCAGGTCGGCGCGGTCGGCGGTCTTGTCGACGGTGAGCTTCGGCAGGTCGAACGTCTCGGTGGCGCACGGCTCGGAGCCGGCGGCGCAGTCCGGGGTCGGCCCGGGGTCGGTCGGGTCGGTCGGCGCCCAGGCGACGTTGCGGACCACCCCGTCGCCGCCACCGGTGAGGACGACCTCGTAGGTGATGCGCACCTCGTCGCCCGCGGCCAGCGGCCCGCTCCACGACAGCCGCGGCTCGTCGTACGACGGCGCCGGGCCGTCGCTGGCGTTGGCGGAGCCGTCGAAGGTCGCGTCGTCGAGCACGCCGGTCAGGTCGTCGACCACCGCAGCGGGGGCGGCGGCCGTGTAGTCACCGGTGCCGTCGTTGAGCAGCCGGACCGTGTAGGTCACGGTGTCGCCCGGCTTGCTGGACGCGGTGGCGTCGGAGGTCTTCGAGACCTGCAGGTGCCGGACGGGGTTGGTCGTGGTGGTCGGGTCGCAGGGCTGCGGGTCGCCCGGCTGGCAGGCGAGCGCGTTGGTGACGACGTGGTCGCCCTGGTCCGCGAAGTCGCGGACGCGCACCTGGTAGGTGACGGTGAGGGTCTCGCCGGTGGGCACCGAGCCGGTGACGACCAGCTCGTCGCCTCCGGCGCCGGGCGCGGCGGTGAGGCCCGCCTCGGCAGTGATCGAGTCGGTGAGCAGGTCCGCGTCGTCGACGACGCCGGAGAGGTCGTCGATCGTGTCGACCACCGCGGCCGCGGGCCCGACGTTCTCGAACGCGAGGGTGTAGGTGAGCACCTGCCCCTCGACCACCGCGGTCCCGGTGCGCGGGTCGACGCGCTTGGTCTGGCGCAGCCCGGACCCGGGGGTGTGCACGGTGCGGCAGACGTCGTCGGGGTCGAGCGCCTCGTCGACGGGGATGCAGGCGCGATTGTCGACCACCAGGTTGCCGGTCTCCTGGTAGGTCAGCGTGTAGGTGACCGTGACCGACCCACCGGCGGGGAGGGCGCCCGTCCACGTCAGCGTGGTGCCGGTGAGGGCGGCCGCACCCGTGGACGCGCTGATGGATCCGGCGTCGAAGGTGGCGTCGTCCAGCACGTCGGAGAGGTCGTCGGTGAACGTCGCGGGCTCGGCGGCGGTGTAGCTGCCGGGGCCGGGGTTGGCGACCGTGACGGTGTAGGTGATCTTGTTGCCGGCCGCGGGGAGCTGGGCGCGGTTCGACGACTTCCTGATCGTCAGCTTGGGCAGGTCGTGGCCGGAGGTGGCGCACGGTCGGGTGGTCGTGGCGCAGTCCGGCGTGGGCCCGGGGTTGCCGGGCGTGGCAGGCTGCCAGACCACGTTGTCGACCTGCCCGTCACCGCCCCCCGTCAGGGTGACGGTGTACTCGATCGTGACGGTCTCGCCGTGCGCGATCGGCCCGGTCCACCGCAGTCGCGGCTGCACGTACGACGTGGTGCCGGCGCTGGCGGTGGCGGTGCCGTCGTACTCGGCGTCGTCCAGCACCCCGGTGAGGTCGTCGACCAGGGTGGCGGGGTCGAGCGCGGTCCAGTCGCCCTCACCGTCGTTCTCGGCGGTGACCGTGTAGGTGACCTGGTCGCCGGGACGGCTGTCCGCCGTGGCGTCGGAGGTCTTGGTGAGCGTGAGGTGCCGCACCGGGTTCGTGGTGGTCTCCGGAGCGCACCCGGCGGGCTCGCTCGGCTCGCAGGCGAGCACGTTGGTCAGTCGGTGGTCGCCCTGGTCGGCGTAGGCGCGCACCCGGACCTGGTAGGTCACGGTGCGGGTCTGGCCGGCGGGGACGCTGCCCCCGATCTCGAGCCGGGTGCCGTTCACGGTCGCCGTCAGGCCGGCGCCGGCGTCCGGGGTGCCGACGAGCTCGGCGTCGTCGAGGACGCCGGCCAGGTCGTCGCTCGTGTCGACGGTGGCCGCGGCGTTGCCGACGTTCTCGAACGTGAGCGTGTAGGTGAGGACCTGGTCCTCGTCGACGGGCGTCCCGGACACCGGGTCGACGCTCTTGTCGTGGCGCAGGCCGGAGCCCGGCACGGAGACGGTGCGGCAGACGTCGGTCGGGTCGGCCGCTTCCTCCACCGGCACGCAGGCGCTGTTGTCGAGCTGCTGGTCACCCGCGCCGGTGTAGGTCAGCGTGTAGGTGATCGTGGCGGACTCGCCGGGGGGCAGCTCGCCGGACCAGGTCAGGTCGGGCGAGGAGAAGGTGGCCGTGCCGCGGTCGGCCGACACGTCCCCCTGGGTCATCGTCGCGTCGTCCAGCACCTCGCCCAGGTCGTCGGAGAACGTCGCCGGGTGGGAGGCCGTGAACGCGCCGAGCCCGGTGTTCTCGACCTCGACGGTGTAGGTGATCTGCTGGCCGACGGCGGGCAGCTGGGTGCGGTTCGACGTCTTGCGGATCGACAGCTTCGGCAGCTCCGACGTCGTGGTGGCGCACGGCCGCGCCGTCTGCGCGCAGTCCGGCGTCGGCGGGTCCGGGGTGCCGGCGGGCGGCACGAACGCGGTGTTGCGCACGTGACCGTCGCCGCCGCCCTCGAGCTCGACGGAGTAGGTGAGGACGACGGACCTCCCGGCCGCGAGCGGGCCGGACCAGGTGAGCCGCGGCTCGGCGTACGTCGGCGCGGTGACCGCCGTGCCGTCGACGGTGGCGACGGCGTCGCCCTGGTAGGTGGCGTCGTCGAGCACACCGGTGAGGTCGTCGACGACCCGGGCCGGGTTGCCGGCGGTGAACGCGCCGGTGCCGGTGTTGGTCAGCGTCACCGTGTAGGTGACGGTGTCGCCGGGGCCGCTGCTCGCGGTGGCGTCGGAGGTCTTGGTCAGGCTCAGCGACGGGTTGAGCGTCGTGACCGGGTGGTCCTCGACCTCACCGGCGGTCGCGGCGCCGAGGGGCGAGGGACTGGCGACGGCGCCCGGGAAGACGCGGAACCGTGCGTAGGTGTGCTGCGTGGTGGTCACGGTCCCGGACCAGGTCAGGGTCGACGTGCCACCGGTGGTGCCCGGCGCGACCGTGGCGGTCGCGCGCTCGTCGGCGTCGAAGGTCCCGGACTTGTCGAGGTCGATCCATCCGGCCAGGGTCGCCGGGGTTCCGGTCGTGTTGGTCACCGTGACCTCGGCGGTGGGCGAGGTGCCGGTCGTGACCGACAGGGCAGCCACACCGTCCTCGTCGTCGCTGGCGTTGGCGTCGTCCCCGCCCGCGTTGCCCGCGGGCAGGCCGTCGCCCTCGTAGTCGATGCCGGCGCCCAGTCGCAGGTCGGTGCCGCGGCCGTGGACCGGTCCGTCGGATGCGTTGAGGGTGCCGTAGGTGTCGGGTGCGTCGCCGTGCTCGCAGGTGGGCGCGACGGCCACGTCGTCGATCATCAGGTCGTTGCCGTTGCCGCCGGGCGCGTTGTTGACCAGCTCGAGGCGAGCCGTGGCCTGGGTGGCTTCGAACTTCAGCCCGAACGGCTTCCAGATGGGTCCGCTACCGATGGTGAGTGGCAGGTTGCCGGTGTTCATCTGGCTCAGGACGTCACCGGTGGCGGGGTCCACGACCCGGAAGGTCACGTTCGGGAGGATCGCGACGGCTCGCCCGTTGCCGTTCATGATCCAGGCCGAGAACTCGTACTGCGTTCCGGCGGTCAGGCCCGTGAAGGTCTTGGAGAAGAACTTGCCGGGCTCGACTGAGGCGTTGATCAGCATCAGTCGTCCGGCGGCGTCGCCGGGCGTGTGGTCGTCGGTGGTCCACCACCAGTTGCCGTAGGCGGTGCTGGCCCCGGGGACCAGGGCGTAGGAGCCGTCGACGACCGCACCGGACGGCGAGTAGGTGTACGTCGTCTGGCCTGCCGGCAGCGGTCCGCGCGGACCGGTGCCGAAGTCCTCCACGAACGGGTTGACGCAGTCGTCGGGCAGGAGCGTGGCGACCGTGGCGAGGAGGTCCTCGACCTCTCCGTCGGGCGCGCCGCCCAGCGCGCGCTCGTCCACGCTCGCGGTCGTCGTGTTGTCGGTCAGGGCTGCCGTGGTGAGTCGGAGCCGGACGACGGGACGCGCGCCATCCGTCGCGGGAGGCAGGCCGGCCCAGCTCAGGGAGGCGCTGGAGGCACCGTCAGGGACGGCGACCGAGGCGCTCTCCGACGCCTGGAAGGTGCCGTTGTCGTTGGTGTCGATCCAGCCGTGCAGGGTGGCGGTGGTGCCGGTGGTGTTCGTGACCGGGACGGTCGTCGTGGCGGTGCTGGCCCCGGGCGCGACCGCGACCGTGGCCACGTCCTCGTCGTCGGTGCCGGCGGTGTCGTCGCCGTCGGCGCCCGGACCGGGGGCGCCCTCGGTCTCGTCGTCGACGGTCGCGCCGATCATCAGCGTGGAGGTGTTGGCATCGGCGTCGTAGCCGGTGATCAGGTGGCGCGGACCCTCCTGGGCGACCGTCGTGCCGAACGAGCCGGCGGCGTCACCGAAGTCGGCGGGCACCGGGTTGCACGCGAACAGCTGGAAGTCGTCGAAGCTCATCCACGCCTGGCCGGCGACGGTGCCGTTGTTGGCCGGCACGGCGTTGCGGGCCTCGACGCGGAGGTAGGGCCAGGCCGCGGCCGGCGTGAACTCGAACGTCGCGGTCCGCCACTGCGCGCGCGTGCCGGCGGGCGCCGGGGCGACGACGGGAGTCGCGGCCAGCGGCTCCTGGTTGCTCGCGGTCGGGTTGACGACCCCGCTCTGCGGGACGGAACCGATGTTCCGGTTGCTGACCCCGAAGACGCGGAGGTAGCCCGATCCGGCACGGCTGTAGCCGCCGGCGCCGACCGAGAAGAACCCGACGTACTCCGTACCGGGCGCGAGCGGGGTGACCAGGGTGTTGGTCGCGCCCTCGCCGGCGTCGTTGGAGCCGGTGACCGTCGTGGTGTGGCCGCCCAGGAAGCCGTAGCCGTCCGCACCCGCGCGGAACGGCATCGTCGCCTCGCCGGGGCCGGAGTCGAACGTGGGCGAGAAGACGTGGTACTGCCCGCCGGTGCTGTGCGCGTCGTACCAGCTCTGCGCGAAGTTGATGGTGTTGGCCGAGGAGCTGTTGGCGAACGTGCCCGTCCGGGTCTCGAACGACGGGTTCTGGATGATCGAGACCGGCTGCGGCTGCGAGCCGACCGGGCACTGCTCGAGCGCCGCGGCCTGCGGGTCGAACAGGGTGCGCGCGTAGTCCTCGACCTCACCGTTCGGCGCCGTGCCCGTCGGCCCGGTGACCTGGCCGGCAGCACCGGAGAAGCGGAAGCGTGCGTGGGCCGGTCCGGCGACGAAGGCGGCGCCCGACGGCACGGTGTAGGTCAGCCGGTTGACGCCGGCGGTCACCGGGGTGTCGGTGAACAGGCGCTCGGCCGCCTCGAAGGTGCCGTCGCGGTCGTAGTCGACCCACCCGTTGAGGAAGCCGGCTGCCGATGCGGTGACGAACACCGTCTCCAACCGGCCCGCCGCGGTGACGTCGGTGCTGAAGTGCACACCGTCCTCGTCGTCGACGCCTGCGGTGTCGTCGCCGTCGGACGCGGCACCGGGGGCGCCGTCCGGGTCGGTGTCGACCCGCGCACCGAGCATGAGCGGGGCGGTGCCGGCCGTGGGGTTGTAGCCCACGATCCGGTGGGCCGCGCCGTCGTTCGCGGTCGTGGTGCCGTACGACGCGGGCGCGTCGGCGCGGTCGGTGGCGGGGCCGGTGTTGGTGACCGTGCAGACGACCTGATCGCCGACGCCGGCGGGCACGGCGATCGACGCCGCCGACGCCGACGGCTGCGGCGGGAACGGGACGCCGTTGCGCGTGCAGGTCCACGAGCGTGTGTAGCCGCCGGGGTCGGTGCCCGACCCGGGAGTCGCCGCGTCGGTGAGCGTGAACGGCGCGTCGTCGTTGGGCGGGATCACCACGACCGGGCCGGTGGTGGCCGAGGCGGCCGAGGTGGCCGGACCGGTCGTCGCGGTCGCGAGCCGGCTGCCGCTGGGCGAGGTGAGCGAGACGTCGAAGGAGTCCGCCGCGGCGACGCGACCGTCCACCTGCTTGACGACCTCGATCGAGGAGGTCTGCACGCCGAACGCGATCCCGGACTGGCAGCAGGTGATCCACCGCAGCGCGAAGTTGTTCGGTGCGTCGGCGGAGACGAGGATCGACCGGGACTTGTTGGCCAGGCTGCTGGGAGCGCCCACGCCGGTGCAGTCGACGGTCGTCGTCCCCAGGCCAGTGGTGCTGGAGGGCTGGCAGCCCTTGGTGGTGCTGGTCGACAGGGCCTCGATGAGGTTGAGGGTCTTGTCCGAGGTCCAGCGCAGGCTCTCGCCGCCGATGTTGTCCTCGGTGTCGGTCGCGACGAAGGCGAACGACGTCACCGCGCCGCCCGCGGAGTCGGTCATCTCGATGTCGGTCAGCGACACGTCCAGGCCCTTGGTGCCCGCGACGCCACCCTGGCTGTAGAGCGACGGACGGCCCGGGATGTTCCGGTAGGCCTCCGACCCGAAGGCGAACCGCGAGTCCCCGGTGGTCGGGTTCTTCTCGATGGGTGTGGTCACCGCGGCCACGGGTGCCCCGTTCATCCCGGGCACGACCGTCGTCCTGACGTTGAAGCTCAGCGTGTAGCCGCCCGGCAGCGAGACCGACATGTCCTGGCCGGCGCCGGTGCGGGCCTGGGCGTCGTCGTACCCCGCCATGTCGACCCAGCAGATGGTGCTGGCGAACTGACCCCCCACGCCGTAGCCGCAGCCGGTCGGGGTGTCCGCTGCCGCCGCCGCGCTGCTTCCCACTCCGCGGCCAGCCGCCGGACCCTTGCCGGCAGGTGTCGGCTCGGCGTCCCGCTCGGGAGCGTCGGTGCCGGAGTCCGTCGTCGTACCCGTCGAGGAGGTCGGCGCGGAGGGGGCCGGCGTGGAGGAGGTCGGCTGCTGCGACGGGTCACCGGGGTCCCCGGCCGACGGGTCCGCGGTGCCCTCGTCGGCGTTCGGAGTCGCAGCAGCGGCGGGGGGCGCCCCGGGGTCGGACGGTTCCCCGGCCGTGCCGGTGTACGCCAGCGGCCCGACCAGGAGTGCGATGGTCGTGACGACCGTGGTGCTGAGCGAGCGCCAGGAGGGCGAGGTGATGTGCCGGCGGAGAGCCATGAGAGTTCCTTCCCCATCGCCCGGCGGGAGCTTCCGGGACGTACTCGGACGCTAGGTCGAACCTCGCGGCCGCCGCAGGCGAATCGGGAAACTCAAGTGGTTCGTGTGACTGGGCGTGACCCGGGCTGGGAGCGGTGTGTAGGCCTCGGTCGGGACGGTTGGTTTCGGGGCTCACCCACCGCTGCCCGGCCGTAGCGACGGCGACGCTGGACCGTCCTGCCCGGACCAGGCGGTCGGGCCGGTGACCGTCAATTCCGCGTCAAGAAGCCGACGGTGCCCGTCAAGGAACCATCAAGGCGGGCTTGGTCGGGCCCTCGACGGATCTAGGAAGGTCGTGTGCCCGATGTCATCTACGTGCTCCTGACCGTCGCGGTCTTCGGGCTGCTCGCGCTGCTGGTGGGCTTCCTCGACCGGAGGCCCACCCGGTGAGCAGCCTCGCTCCCGCCCTCGGCCAGGTGACGGTCCTGCTGCTCGCGCTGGCCGTCGCCGTGCCCCTCCTGGGGCGCTACCTGGCCCACGTCCTCACCTCCGAGAGGCACCTCTCCGTCGAGCGTGCGTCCTACCGGGTGCTCCGCGTGGACCCCGACGCCGACCAGCACTGGAAGACCTACGCCGCCTCGGTGCTCGGCTTCTCCCTGGTGAGCCTGTTGCTCCTCTACTCGATCGGACGCCTCCAGGACCACCTGCCCCTGAGCCTCGGCTTCGCGGGTCTCCCCGCAGACGGCGCCTGGAACACGGCGGTCAGCTTCGTGAGCAACACGAACTGGCAGTGGTACTCCGGCGAGGTCACCATCGGCCACCTCATGCAGATGTCCGGCCTCACCGTGCAGAACTTCGTCTCGGCAGCGGTCGGCGTGGCCGTCGCGGCGGCGTTCGCCCGTGGCCTGCACCGCAGCCTGGCCGAGGGCCGGGTCGGCAACTTCTGGTCCGACCTGGTGCGGGTGGTGCTGCGCGTCCTGCTGCCGATCTCGGTCGCGTCGGCGCTGCTGCTGGTCGCTTCCGGCGTGGTCCAGAACCTCAACGGCAACCGCACGGTCGAGACCCTCACCGGCGGCAGCCAGACCATCACGGGCGGCCCGGTGGCCAGCCAGGAGGCGATCAAGCAGCTGGGCACGAACGGCGGCGGCTTCTACAACGTGAACTCCGCCCATCCGTTCGAGAACCCGACGCCGTTCACCGACCTGCTCCAGGTCTTCCTCATGCTGGTCATCCCCTTCGCGATGGCGTGGGCCTTCGGCCTCATCGCCCGGGACCGCCGCCAGGGGGGCGCGATCCTCGCCGTGATGGGGCTGCTGTGGGGCGCGTCGGTCGCGCTCCTCACCTGGTCGGAGATGGCCGGCCCCGGCCTGGCCCCCGCGGCCGCCGGTGGCGCGATGGAGGGCAAGGAGGTGCGCTTCGGCGAGGCCGCGTCCGCGCTCTTCGCAGCCACCACGACGGGGACGTCGACCGGCGCGGTCAACGCCATGCACGACTCGCTCACCGCTCCCGGCGGGGGCATCGCGATGTTCAACATGATGCTCGGCGAGATCGCGCCCGGTGGCGTGGGCTCGGGCCTCTACGGCATGTTGATGCTGTCGATCGTCACGGTCTTCCTCTGCGGCCTGATGGTCGGCCGTACGCCGGAGTACCTCGGCAAGAAGATCGGTCAGCGCGAGATCGTGCTCGTCGCCGTCTACGTGCTGACCACGCCGGCGCTCGTGCTCACCGGCATCGCCGTCGCCGTCACGACGAACGACGGCCTCGCCGGACTCCAGGAGACCGGGCCGCACGGGCTCTCCGAGGCGCTCTACGCCGTCACGTCGGCCGCCAACAACAACGGCTCCAGCTTCGGCGGACTGACCTCCGGGACGCCGTTCTGGAACACGTTGCTCGGGATGCTGATGCTCCTCGGCCGGTTCCTGCCGATGGTCCTCGTCCTCGCGCTCGCCGGCCGGTTCGCGACCCAACCACGGTCGCCGCAGGGCGCCGGCACCCTCCCCACGCACACGCCGCTGTTCGTGGCGCTCCTCTCGGGCGTCGCCTTGGTCGTGGTCGGCCTGACCTACGTCCCCGTGCTGGCCCTCGGCCCGATCGTGGAGTCCCTCTCGTGAGCACCCTCCACGTCAAGGACGCCCTCCCGGGCGCCTTCCGCAAGCTCGACCCGCGGACGCTCCTCCGCACGCCGGTGATGCTGGTCGTCGAGGCCGGAGCGGCCGCGACGACGGTGATGGCGGTGCTCGACCCCGGCACCACGGCCTGGCTCGTCACCGTCTGGCTCTGGCTGACCGTGCTCTTCGGCGCGCTCGCGGAGTCGGTCGCCGAGGGCCGGGGACGGGCCCAGGCCGCCAGCCTCCGCGCGCTCCAGCAGGAGACGACAGCGCGCCGGCGTCGTCCCGACGGGGGCTACGACGTCGTTCCGAGCAGCGAGCTCCGCGCCGGCGACGTGGTCGTCGTCGCGGCCGGGGAGCGGATCCCCGGCGACGGCGACGTCGTCGAGGGTGTCGCCTCGGTCGACGAGTCGGCGGTCACCGGCGAGTCCGCGCCGGTGATCCGGGAGTCCGGGGGCGACCGTTCCGCGGTGACCGGGGGCACGGTGGTGCTCTCCGACGAGATCGTCGTGCGGATCACGAGCGAACCCGGCCAGTCCTTCGTGGACCGGATGATCGCGCTGGTCGAGGGCTCCGAGCGGCAACGCACGCCGAACGAGATCGCCCTGAACGTCCTGCTCTCCTCGCTCACCGCGATCTTCGTGGTCGTCTGCGTGTCGCTCTACTTCGTCGCAGACCGCAGCGACGCCCACCAGTCGCCGTTGATCCTCACCGCCCTGCTGGTCTGCCTGATCCCGACCACGATCGGAGCGCTGCTGTCGGCCATCGGTATCGCCGGCATGGACCGGCTGGTCCGGCGCCACGTGCTCGCCATGTCCGGTCGCGCCGTCGAGGCCGCGGGGGACGTCGACGTCCTGCTGCTCGACAAGACCGGCACCATCACCCACGGCAACCGGCAGGCCTCCGAGCTGTTGCCGCTGACCGGCGTGCCGGCCGCCGAGCTCGCCGAGGCGGCGGTGCTGTCCTCGCTCGCCGACGGGACGCCCGAGGGCCGCAGCATCCTGGCGTTGGTCGGGGAGCGGCGGGCCGTGCCCGACGGTGCGGTCCTGGTCGAGTTCACCGCCACCACCCGGATGAGCGGCATCGACCTTCCCGACGGTCGGGAGGTCCGCAAGGGGGCGGCCTCGGCGGTGACGACGTGGGCCGGTGGCAGCGACCCGGAGCTCGAGAAGCTCGTCGCGGAGGTCAGCTCCACCGGCGGCACGCCGTTGGTCGTGGCGCAGCGATCACCGCAGGGCGAGCGCCTGCTCGGCGTCGTCCACCTCAAGGACGTCGTCAAGGACGGCATCCGCGAGCGGTTCGAGGAGCTGCGGGCGATGGGCATCCGCACGGTCATGATCACCGGCGACAACGCCACCACCGCCGCGGCCATCGCGCGCGAGGCGGGCGTGGACGACTTCCTCGCGGAGGCGACGCCGGAGGACAAGCTGGCGCTGATCCGCCAGGAGCAGGAGGGCGGCCGCCTCGTCGCGATGTGCGGCGACGGCACCAACGACGCCCCTGCACTCGCCCAGGCCGACGTCGGCGTCGCCATGAGCTCGGGCACGGCCGCAGCCAAGGAGGCCGGCAACATGGTCGACCTCGACTCCGACCCGACGAAGCTCATCGAGGTCGTCGAGATCGGCAAGCAGCTGCTCATCACCCGGGGGGCGCTCACGACCTTCTCGGTGGCCAACGACGCGGCGAAGTACTTCGCGATCCTGCCGGCCATGTTCGTGGTCGCCTTCCCCGAGCTCGGGGTCCTCAACATCATGCGGCTGTCATCGCCGGAGTCGGCTGTCGTCTCGGCCGTCGTCTTCAACGCCCTCATCATCGTCGCGCTGATCCCGCTCGCCCTGCGCGGGGTGCGCTACCGGCCGTCCTCGGCCACCGCGCTGCTGCGCCGCAACCTGTTCGTGTACGGCGTCGGCGGCCTGGTCGCCCCCTTCGCGGGCATCAAGCTGCTCGACCTCGTCGTCTCATCGCTCCCGGGGTTCTGACATGTTGGACATCCTCACCCTCTTCCGCCACAGCCTGGCCGGCCTGCGCGTGCTCGTCGCGATGACGGTGCTGCTCGGCCTCGCCTACCCCCTCGCCGTCACGGGGATCGCGCAGGTCGCGCTCCCCTGGCAGGCGGGCGGCTCGCTGGTCACCTCGACCGGCGCCCGCACGACCGACCCGGACGACGCTGTCGGCTCGGCGATCGTCGGCCAGGTCGTCGACGACGCCGACCTGTTCCAGAACCGGCCGTCCGCGGCCGGTGCCGGCTACGACCTGCTGGGCACCTACGGCACCAACCTCGGCCCCAACAACCCGGACCTGGTCGCCGCCATCGAGGAGCGCCGGGCCGCGATCGCGGAGCGCGAGGGCGTCACCCCCGCCGACGTACCCCCTGACGCCGTCACCTCCTCCGCCTCCGGGCTCGACCCAGACATCTCCGAGGCGTACGCCGCCCTCCAGGTCCGGCGGGTCGCGGAGGCGACCGGGGTGAGCGAGGCCGTGGTCCGTGACCTCGTCGCCCGGCACACCTCCGGGCGGACCTGGGGCGTCCTGGGGGAGCCGCGGGTGAACGTCCTCGCACTCAACCTCGCGGTGCGGCAACTGGCAGGATCGTGAGCATGACAGAACCCCGCCGGGGGAGGCTGACCGTCTACCTCGGCGCTGCGCCCGGCGTCGGCAAGACCTACGCGATGCTCGGCGAGGCGCACCGGCGTCGTGAGCGCGGTACCGACGTCGTCGTCGGCTACGTCGAGACGCACGGCCGCCGGCACACCTCCGGCATGGTCGAGGGCCTCGAGGTGCTGCCGCGCGCGGAGGTCACCTACCGCGGCACCACCCTCACCGAGATGGACACCGAGGCGGTCATCACCCGGCGACCAGCCGTGGTGTGCGTCGACGAGCTCGCCCACACCAACGTGCCCGGGAGCGCGCGCGAGAAGCGGGTCGAGGACGTCGAGCTGATCCGTCGGGCGGGTATCGACGTGATCACCACCGTCAACATCCAGCACCTGGAGTCGCTGAACGACGAGGTCGAGCGGATCACCGGGGTGCGGCAGCGCGAGACGGTGCCGGACGAGGTGGTGCGCACGGCGGACCAGATCCAGCTGGTCGACATGTCCCCCGACGCGCTGCGTCGGCGGATGGCGCACGGCAACATCTACGGGCCCGACCAGGTCGACGCCTCGCTCACGTCGTACTTCCGGGTCGGCAACCTCACCGCCCTGCGCGAGCTCGCGCTGCTGTGGCTGGCCGACCGGGTCGACGACGCGCTCGACGACTACCGCCGCGCGCACCGGATCGAGGAGACCTGGCCGGCCAAGGAGCGGATCGTCGTCGCGGTGACGGGCGGCGCCGAGAGCGAGACGCTGCTGCGCCGCGGCGCCCGCCTCGCCCAGCGTGCCGCCGGCTCGGAGCTGATCGCCGTGCACGTGATCGCCAACGACGGCCTCGGCAACCCCGACGAGCGACGGGTCTCCCGGGCCCAGCAGCTCACCGACTCGCTGGGCGGCTCCTTCCACTCCGTCGTCGGCGAGGACGTGCCGCAGGCGGTCGTCGACTTCGCGACCGGCGCCAACGCCACGATGATCGTCGTCGGCGTCTCGCGCCACGGCCGGCTCCGCCGCCTCTTCACGGGTACGACGGGCGAGCGGATCGCCTCCCTCGCCGGCCCTGTCGACGTCCACCTCGTCACGCACGAGGCGGGCGCGGGGGTGGGGCGGGCGCGCTGGTACGCCTCGCCGCTCAGCAAGCAGCGCCAGGTCGCGGGGCTGGGGCTCTCGGTCCTGCTGCCGGTGCTGCTGACCGTGCTGCTCCGGTCGTTCCACGACCCCGACCAGCTCCCGCTCGACGTGCTGCTCTTCCTCGCGGTCACCGTGCTGGTCGCCCTGGTCGGCGGGCTGGTGCCCGCGCTGGTCGCGGCGCTGGGCGGCTTCCTGCTGATGAACTGGTTCTTCGCACCACCCACCGGTCGCCTGACGATCTCCGAGCCCGAGAACCTGGCCGCCCTGCTGGTCTTCGTCGCGGTCGCCGTCGGCGTCGCGACCGTCGTCGACCGCGCCTCCCGGCGTGCCTCGGACGCGCTCCGGGCACGGACGGAGGCGGCGACGTTGGGCTCGCTCTCCCGGTCCGTGCTCACCGGTGAGGACACCGCCGAGGCCATCGTGGCGCGATTGCGGGAGACGTTCGGCCAGCGGGCGGTCTCGCTGCTCACCCGGGGTCCCGCCGGCTGGACGGTGACGGCCTCCAGCGGCACCGACCCGGCGTGCTCCCCCGACGAGGGCGACACCCGGGTATCCGTCGACGACGACCACGCGATCGTCCTCTGCGGCGGGCCGCTGCGTGCGACCGACCGGAGGGTGCTCGACGGCTTCGCGGTGCAGACCGGGCTGGTGCTGGAGTACCGCCGGCTCCGGGAGCGCGACGAGCGGGCCGCGGCGCTGGAGCGAGCCGAGGCGACCAGCACCGCGGTGCTGCGTGCGGTGTCCCACGACCTGCGCACCCCGCTGGCCACGATGCGCGCGGCGGTCGACGGACTCGTCTCCGGCTCCGTCGACCCCGACGGCCAGCACGAGCTCGTCGCAGCGGTCGAGTCGTCCACCGAGCAGCTGGAGCGGCTGATCGACAACCTGCTCGACCTCTCCCGGCTCGAGTCCGGCCTGCTCCACCCCACCCTGCGCGACCTCAGCCTCGAGGAGGTCCTGCCGCTCGCCCTCGCGGGCCACGAACCCGGTGCCGTGTCGCTCGAGGTCGACGAGTCCGCACCGCTGGTGCGCACCGACCCCGGCCTGCTCGAGCGGGTGGTCGCCAACCTGGTCGCGAATGCGGTCCGTGCCTCCGCGGGCGAGCCGGTGCGCGTCCTGGCCCACGTGCGGCCCGAGACCGTCGAGGTGCTCGTGGTCGATCGCGGTCCCGGCGTACCCCTCGTGCAGCGGGAGCGGATGTTCGACCCCTTCCAGCGGCTCGACGACACCAGTCCCGGCGGCCTGGGGCTCGGCCTCGCCGTGGCGCGAGGGCTCACCGAGGCGGTCGGTGGGACCCTGTCGGCGGAGGACACCCCCGGCGGAGGGCTGACCATGGTGCTGTCGATCCCGAGGGCGGGCGCGTGAACAAGGTGCTGGTGGTCGACGACGAGCCGGCGCTGGCGCGGGCGCTCGCGATCAACCTGCGCGCCCACGGCTGGGAGGTCGTCACCGCCGCGGACGGCCGCTCGGCGCTCGAGGCCGCGGCCGGGGAGCACCCGGACGTCGTCGTGCTGGACCTCGGCCTGCCCGACCTCGACGGCACCGAGGTGATCGCCGGGCTCCGCGGCTGGACCTCGTTGCCGATCGTCGTGCTCTCCGCGCGCCAGCACGGCGAGGACAAGGTCGAGGCGCTCGACCTCGGAGCGGACGACTACGTGATCAAGCCGTTCGCGATGAACGAGCTGCTGGCCCGACTCCGAGCCGCCGTCCGCCGCAGCCAGGCTCCCGCGCCGGAGGAGTCGGTGGTCGTGGCCGGGCCGCTGGAGATCGACCTCGCCCGCAAGCGGGTCTCCCGCGACGGTGCCGACGTCCGGCTGACCCCCACCGAGTGGTCGTTCCTCGAGCTGCTCGCCCGCAACGTCGGCCGGCTGGTGCCACGCGAGCAGGTCCTCCGGGAGGTCTGGGGTCCGGCGTACGAGCACGAGACCCACTACCTGCGGGTCTACGCCGCCCAGCTGCGCCGCAAGCTCGAGGACGATCCGTCCCACCCGCGGCACCTGATCACGAGTCCCGGCCTGGGCTACACCCTGCAGTGAACGTCGTGAGCAACGTTCAGGCCCTGGAAATGAGTCGAGGGCGTGCTCGCCGCGTTGCCGCGGCCCACACGCCCTCCGGTCCTGCGCGCCCGTAGGGATTCGAACCCCAAACCTTCTGATCCGTAGTCAGATGCTCTATCCGTTGAGCTACGGGCGCCCGCACCCCGGTCTTCCGGAGCACCGCACGAGGATAGCGGACCCGGAAGGCGTTCCCGAAATCGCCCGCGGGCGGACGCCGGAGGATCGTCGGCAGGAGGCCGGGTACCACGGAAGTGTGACCCAGCCAACACCCTTGATCGATCCAATATGTCCGAGTTCCGGCGGAGAGTAGCCTCCGAACATCTCGGGGCCCAGCGGTGCTTTCCGCACCCGAGACGCCCCAAAGTCGCCGACAACGATGCCGAGCGATCCAGACGAAAACTCCACGACACCTCCGTCGATACGCTCGACGGCCGGCGGCGCCTTCTCAGCCGAAGGAGAGGCGACCACCGCGAATGCGCGAGAGGGAACCAGGATCATGACTGCCACGACGCAGGCACCCACCACCCACCAGGGCATCCTCGACTTCGTCGACGAAGTCGCCGCCATGACCCAGCCGGACCGCATCCACTGGTGCACGGGCTCCGACGAGGAGTGGACCGAGCTGACCGACGCTCTGGTCGCCACCGGCACCTTCACCCGGCTGAACCCCGAGATCAAGCCCAACAGCTTCTACGCCGCCTCCGACCCCATCGACGTCGCCCGGGTGGAGGACCGCACCTACATCTGCTCGGTCGACGAGAAGGACGCCGGTCCCACCAACAACTGGATGGCGCCCGACGAGATGAAGTCCATCATGCGCAACCTCTACGAGGGCTGCATGAAGGGCCGCACGATGTACGTCATCCCGTTCGTCATGGGCCACCTCGAGGCCGAGAAGCCGATGTTCGGCGTCGAGATCACCGACTCCGCCTACGTCACCGCCTCGATGCGCGTCATGTCCCGGATGGGCAGCCACGTGCTGGCCCGGATGGAGGAGCTCGACGCCGACTTCGTGCACGCCATCCACTCCGTCGGCCACCCGCTGGCCGAGGGCCAGGACGACGTCGCGTGGCCGTGCAACGACACCAAGTACATCGTGCAGTTCCCCGAGGAGCGGGCGATCTGGTCCTACGGCTCCGGCTACGGCGGCAACGCCCTGCTCGGCAAGAAGTGCTACGCGCTGCGGATCGCCAGCGTGATGGCCCGCGACGAGGGCTGGCTCGCGGAGCACATGCTGATCCTCAAGCTCACCTCGCCCGAGGGCGTCGTGAAGTACATCGCGGCGGCGTTCCCCAGCGCCTGCGGCAAGACCAACCTGGCGATGCTCGAGCCGACCATCCCCGGCTGGAAGGTCGAGACGCTCGGCGACGACATCGCCTGGATGCGGATCGGTGAGGACGGCCGGCTGTGGGCGGTCAACCCCGAGTACGGCTTCTTCGGCGTCGCTCCCGGCACCAACGAGCACACCAACCCCAACGCGATGCGCACCATCAACAAGGGCAACTCGGTGTTCACCAACGTCGCGCTCACCGAGGACGGCGACGTCTGGTGGGAGGGGCTGGAGAACCCGCCCGCCAAGGCCACGTCGTGGAAGGGCGAGCCCTGGACGCCCGACAGCGAGGAGCTGTCGAGCCACCCCAACAGCCGCTACTGCACGCCGATCAAGCAGTGCGACATCCTCGCGCCGGAGTACGACGACCCGCGCGGCGTCCCGATCGACGCGATCCTCTTCGGCGGCCGCCGCAAGACCACGGTCCCGCTGGTCTTCGAGGCGCGCGACTGGACCCACGGCACCTTCCTGGGCGCCACCCTGTCCAGCGAGACCACCGCCGCCGCGGTCGGCCAGGTGGGCGTGGTGCGCCGTGACCCGATGGCGATGCTGCCGTTCATCGGCTACAACGCCGGCGACTACTTCAACCACTGGATCACGGTCGGCAAGGAGAACGACGCCGCCAAGCTGCCGAAGATCTTCTACGTCAACTGGTTCCGCCGCGACGAGGACGGCGGCTTCCTGTGGCCGGGCTTCGGCGAGAACAGCCGCGTGCTGAAGTGGATCGTCGAGCGGATCGAGGGGCAGGCCGCCGCGGTCGAGACCCCGATCGGCCACGTGCCGGCCGCGGGCACCATCGACACCGAGGGTCTCGACATGACACCCGAGGCACTCGAGGCCGCGCTCGCCGTCGACCCCGAGGAATGGAAGGCCGAGCTTCCGCAGATCCAGGAGTGGTTCGAGAAGTTCGGCGACGACCTGCCGGCCGTGCTCTGGACCGAGCTCGACGGGCTGCGCGAGCGCCTCGGCGCCTGACCGCACCCCGACCGCACCCCACCCTCACCCTGCCGCACCGCACCGAGGGCCCCGCCACCACGGCGGGGCCCTCGGTGCGTCCGGGACAGCCGCCGTCCGCTGTGGGATCATCGCCGGGTAGGACGGCAGGTGCACTGCCGGTCGACTCGGGCTGGGCGAAAGGGGCGCGGTGGCGGCGTACGGCCCCGAGCAGCGTGCCCTCTTCGAGGGAGAGGCCACCAAGCTCTACGAGGAGATCCTCACGGCCGGGTCGATCGCCGGCGACGACCCCCGGGTGGTCGAGGGCGGGCAGTACGCCGCGGCGTTCGCGCTGCTCCAGGAGCTCAACCTCCTCCAGCTCGACGAGGAGACCGGGGCGTGGGTGCCGGAGGACCCGAGCAGCATCCAGGGCCGGGTCGTCACGCCGCTCTCCCTCGAGGGCGCCAAGCTGCTCGACGAGTCGACCCAGTGGGCGCAAGCCTTCGGCCAGCTCAGCCAGGCCTGGCGGCGCTCGCCGCAGGCCAGCGACCGCGGCCCCTTCACCTACCTGCGGCAGAACGCGATCGAGCCGTTCCTCGCCGGTCTGGTCGCGGAGTGCGAGGAGGAGATGCTCACCGCGCAGCCGCAGACCGGGCGCGACGCCCGCAAGCTGGCGCAGGCGGCGCTGCGCGACATCGTGCTGCTCGAGCGCGGCGCCAAGATGCGCACGCTCTACCAGCACAGCGCCCGGCGCAGCACCGTCACCCACAAGTACGTCGCCGCGGTGACCGAGCGCGGTGCCGAGGTGCGCACCCTCGACGAGTTCTTCAACCGGATGATCGTCATCGACCGCCGGGTCGCGGTGATCCCCAACCAGGAGGACCTCAGCGTCGCCGTCGCGATCCGCGAGCCGTCGGTGGTGGCCTACCTCGTCGACATCTTCGAGCGGTCGTGGGAGCGGGCCCGGCCGTTCACCAACCGCGAGACCACGATGATGAAGGACATCGCCGCCGAGCAGCGGGCGATGACGATGCGGATGCTGATCGAGGGCCACTCCGACCCGGTCAGCTCCAAGCGCCTGGGCGTCAGCCCGCGCACCTACGCCGGCTACGTCGCCGACCTCAAGGCCGAGTACGACGCCGAGACCCGCTTCCAGCTGGGCTACGCCATGGGGCAGCAGGGCGTCTCGGGCCGGGAGGCCACCGACGACGAGCCCAGCGACGACTCCACCACCGAGCCCAGCGACGGCTGAGCCCGTGGTCGGTCAGCCCGGCGGGTCACGGAAGGGGCCGAAATAGCACCGAGGACAGCATCCTTGCGGACGCTGTCCTCGTGCTGTTGAGACGGGCCGGGGGGAGGCACGCGGACCCAGCAAGTGGGGGGACAGTTGGGTCCTCGTCTCAAGTCTGTGAAGTTGTCACCAGCCCCAGCTGGACTTCTGCGGGGCGACCCAGCCCCAGCTGGAGTCGGCCTCGGCCGGGGCCGAGACACCCAGGAGGCCGACACTCACCGCGGCCGCCGCAACAACGATGCTGATCTTGCGTACGATCTTGTTCATCTCAGGATCCACCTTGCTCGGGGAGGCCCACGGAATAAGCCTCGGTGCCTTCTCAGTGTGGATCGGCCGAGCGCCGAGAGGTTAGCCCGGCGTTCCCTCATAAATCTGCATTGCAAGAACATGCAAAACGCGCATGCTTGACCGCGACGCGTGCCGGTGCTTCGGGGCAGCGTCGTGCGGACGGGGGGTGACCCTGGCGGGTCCGGGGGCTCCCGGAGGAGCGCCGAGACCGGTCAGGCGACCGCCTCCGTCGCCGTCGTCGGGTCGGGCGTGGACCCCATCAGCGCAGATCCGCCACGGTCGGGGCGGCGGGGGCCGCCTGGGCCGGGGCGGAGACGCCGATCAGCGCGACACTGGCGGTGCCGGCCGCAACGGCGATCGCGATCTTGCGGTAGAGGTCCATCGGTTCCAACCTTGGGACGGGACGGCCACGGTCGTGGTCCGCCCGTCCAGTGTCGGCCGCGAGCAACGCCGCGGGCCAGCAACCGGCCCCCTCAGGAACCTGCATTGCCAAACCTTGCAAAATACCCCTAGGGGTTCCGCGGAGGCCTCCGGATGCAGTACGCCGACCCACCCGGCAGGAGCCGGGGGATCGGCGCACTCGGCTGGCGGAGGCGGCGGGATTTGAACCCGCGAGAGAAGGATCACTCCTCAACCCGCTTAGCAGGCGGGCGCCATAGACCGGACTAGGCGACGCCTCCCCGACAGCGCAGACAGGCTACAAGCAGGACGCGGTGCCGGACGAATCAGGGGGCCGGACGACTCAGGGGGCCGGACGGATCGGGTGCCGGCTCAGCCGCCGCCGAGCCGGCGCAGCCGCTGGCCGCGCTGGAGGTGCACCTGGAGCTCGCGGACGAACTGCTCGCGGTCGATGGCCAGCACCGTCACCGGGATCGTGGTCCTGCGCCCGTCCTTGAGCCGCAGCTCGACGCAGGCCACGCCGTGCCGGGTCACGGTGACGGCGTCCTCGACCAGGCTCCACCGTGCCTCGGTGACCCCGGCGCCGCGCACCAGGCGGACCCGGTAGCCGGTGGGGCCGCAGCGCACGACGTACGCGCGGCTGCGCAGCCACCAGCCGAGCGACAGCACGGCCGCGAGGCCCAGCACCAGCACGACGACGAGCAGGTCGGCCGGGAGCCCGGTCACCGCGACCACCAGGGTCGCGACGAACACCAGCACCGCGAGGCCGACCAGGCCCAGCCCCATCAGGCGGGCGGCGACCGCGGGGGCGAGCCGGTAGTCGACCGGCTCGGCGGTGCTCTCCTCGTGGTGGCTCACGGGACGATTCAACACCCGCGTCCCCGCCGTGCCGAGCCCGCCCTTCGGGGGGTTGTGGCCCTCCGGTGACCGGGGTCACACTCGGAGGCCACCCGCGACGGAGGCCCGATGCCCACCACCACACCCGCGCTCGCCGCGGCGATGGCCGGGCTCGACGCCGCCCTCGACGCGCCGCGCCGCCCCGGCATCCCGCTGGGCAACTGGCGCTGGGAGGTGCGTCGCCGGATGGCCGGGGTGCGCGACGCCCTCGCGAGCGAGGCGTCCGGCACCGACGACGGCTGGCTCGCCGCGCGCGGCGGCACCGCCTTCCGCGAGCGCAACCAGCTGCTCGAGCGGCTCACCACGCTCGGCCAGCGGGTGCTCGAGACCCCCGACGTCGAGGCCACCCGGATCGAGCTGAAGCGGCTGCTCGCCGACATCGGCCACCACCTGCAGCGACTGCACGACCTGGCCTACGACGAGGTCGAGATCGAGCTGGGCGGGTCGGAGTAGCGAGGTGCGGGAATCCCCGGTCGAGCCCGCCGCCCCGCCCTCGCCCCCGGCCTCCCCGCCCCGGCTCGCGCGTAGAATCGCGCGGTGCGGCCCCCCGGGGCGGCTCGGAGGGGTGCCGGAGTGGCCTATCGGAACCGCCTTGAAAGCGGTCGTAGGGAGACCTACCGCGGGTTCGAATCCCGCCCCCTCTGCCAGTGACCGTCTGCCGCTGACCCGCTGCACCGTTGACCCGCTGCACCGAGCGCCCGGCGCTCAGCCCAGCACGAGCTCGACGAGCACGTCGCCCTCCTGGACGACGTCGCCGTCGGTGACGCGCACCGAGCGGACGGTCCCGGCGGCCTCGGCCAGCACCGGGATCTCCATCTTCATCGACTCCAGCAGCACGACGGTGTCGCCGACGTCGACCTGCTCGCCGGGCGCGACGGGCACCGAGAGGACGTTGGCGACCATCTCGGCGAGGACCTCGAGAACCTGTTCGCGCGCCATGGCTCGAACCTAGCGGCTACCCGCAGGTACGCCCGGATCGGAGCCAGGTCAGAACAGCGGTGCGGTGCGGGCCGGCTCGGGCCGGACGGCGGCCGACTCCTCGGCGCGCCGGCCGCCGGCGCCGCGGGAGCCGGTGAGGGCCAGGTCGACGCGCACCACGGCGTAGCCGACCACCAGGCCGACCACGGTGCCGTAGAGCACCGACAGGCCGCACTCGAGCAGGGTGATCTCGGGGTTGACCAACGAGTTCGCCACGGCAGTGGTGGCCGCGGCGCCGAACGCGCACAGCCACCAGCCCTGCCGGCGCCGGGCCCGCATGTGCACGCCCCAGACCAGGGTCGGCACGCCGAGCACCGCCACGATCGGGCGCGGGAAGGCGCCCAGGGTGTCGCGGCTCCACCGCACCGCGTCGAGCAGCGACCCCACCATGTCGGAGGGACCGTAGCGGCGCAGCAGCTCGGCGTAGAGCAGCAGCCCGCCGAGCACCAGGCCGCCGGCGACGACGCCGATCAGCCCGCGGCGGCCGAGGCCGTGGAGGCCGGCGCCGAGCCGGTGCACCAGGATGAACGCCGACGCGAGGGCCAGCCCGAGCGTGACGTACTCGAACCGCACCACCGACAGCACGGGGTCGAAGCCGATCGTCGCCAGCGCCCCGCCGGCCGCGATGAGCACGGCGAGCACGCACTCGCGGGCCGCCTGCGCGAACCGCACCGCGGGCACGGTCGCCATCACCGCCAGCACGGCCGCGACCACGCACGTCATCACCGCGGCGCCGGTGCGCAGGTAGGGCTCGTCGACCACCTGCACGGTCACGCCGAGCACCAGCGCCAGCAGGCCGAACACCACGGGGCGACCGCCGCTGCGCGCGGCCAGTGCCCACGTGTAGGCGGTCACGACCGTGATCGCGCCCACCCGGTCCAGCCACACGGGGCCCACCGGCACGATCGCGGCGACCAGGCAGGCCAGGCCGCCGGCGACCACCAGCCCCCACAGCGCGGCCAGGCCGCGGTAGTGACGGCGGCGCGGGGCGACGTCGAGCACGGTCGCGCGGGCACCCGGCCGCTCGGCGATCGGGGTCGGCGCCGGGGCCGACCGGTCGGCCGGCCCGGCGGTGGCCGGGTCGGGCGCGACGGTGGTCTCGGCCTCGACCGCCCGGACCTGGTTGGCCCCGGTCGCGGCGGGCGTCGCCAGCGGCGCGACGACCGGGTCCTCGACGTACGCCGGGACCCGCTGGCGCGATCGGCGCGAGCGCGGAGCGCGGCGGCGCGGGGATTCCGGGGGCACGTCGAGCAAGGCTAGCCGTCGGCGGCGAGCGGGGACGGCCGCCCCAGCCGGCGGTTGGCCAGCGACGGGTTGGTACGCCGCGCCTCGTCGAGCGCGGCACGGGTCAGCTCGGCGTGCAGCAGCGCCGGCTCGTCGCCGGCCTCGACCACCACGTCGCCCAGCGGGTCGACGACCATCGAGTGCCCGGTGTAGCGGGGCGCGGGCTGGCCGACGGCGACCACCCAGCAGGTGTTCTCGATCGCGCGGGCCCGCACCAGGGTGCGCCAGTGGTCGACCTTGCGCGGTCCGGCCACCCAGGCGGCCGGGACGACCAGCACCTCGGCTCCGGCGTCGACCAGGGCCCGGGCCAGCTCGGGGAAGCGCAGGTCGTAGCAGGTCATCAGGCCGAGCCGCCAGCCGTGCAGGTCGAGGACGGCCGGCTCGAGCGCGCCGGCGCTGAGGCGGTCGGACTCGCGGTGGCCGAAGGAGTCGTAGAGGTGGATCTTGCGGTAGCCGCCGACCGCCGTCCCCCGGGCGAGCAGCGTGTTGAACGGCCGGTCGGGGTCGTCGCCCCGCTCGAACATGCCGGCCACCACGGTGGCGCCGCGCTCTGCGGCCACCCCGGCCAGCGCGGTCGCGAACGGACCGTCGAGCGGCTCGGCGTGGGGGCTGACGTCGGAGCCGGGCTCGCCGAAGTCGCGGGCGAACGCCTCGGGCAGCACCACCAGGTCGGCGCCCTCGGGCACCAGCCCGGGGAGGTGGGCCCGGTTGGCGGCGGGGTCGAGGCCGGAGGCCTCCTGCACCAGGGCGACCGTGAGGCTGGGGCGGGCGGACATGGCCCCAGCCTGCCACTCCCGAGCGGCACCCGGCGGGGTGGGAACATGTCGCCGTGACCGAGCCGGGGGACGCACGCGCCGACCACGACGGGCCCTACTGCGCCGTGGTGCTGGCCGGCGGCGTCGCCGCCCGTCTGGACGGCGTCGACAAGGCCTCGGTCGAGCTCGACGGCCGGACCCTGCTGGCCTGGACGCTCGACGCGGTGGTCGACGCCGCCGAGGTGGTGGTGGTCGGCGACCCGGTGCCGACCGAGCGGCCGGTGACGTTCACCCGCGAGGACCCGCGGCACGGCGGCCCCGCGGCGGCGCTGCTCACCGGCTGCGACGCGCTGCTGCGGCGCACGCCCTGGCTCGCCGCGGTGGCCGTGGACATGCCGCGGCTCACCTTCGACACCCTGCGCCGGCTGCGCTCGGCCGCGGCCGGGCACGACGGCGCGGTGCTGGTCGACCCCGGCGGACGCCGCCAGCTGGCGCTGGTCGTCGCGACCGCGCGGCTGCAGGAGGTGCGCCCCGACCACGAGGGCCAGCACCACCTCGCGCTGCACCGGCTGCTGGCGCCGCTCGACCTGGCCGAGGTCGCCGCCCGGGGCGAGGAGCACCGCGACGTCGACACCTGGGCGGACCTGCGCGACCTGGGCGGCTGAGGAGCACGACGTTCACCCCGGGAGGGTTGCGGCGCGGGGGCGGGCGGGGCGAGTCTTGGTGACGTGAACCTCCACGACTGGATCGACGAGCTGAGCGACGTCCTCGACGTCGAGACCGAGGTCGACGAGGGACTGCTCGGCGACCTGACCACGCTCGCCGCCGCGAACGTCGAGCGCGCGGCGGGCCCGGTGACCGCGTACCTCCTCGGCTACGCCGCCGCGCGCCAGGACGCCGATCCCGACGCCGTCGAGGCGCTGGCGGCCCGGGCCCAGGGCCTGGCCGAGTCGTGGGACCGGCCGGCCGGCGTCGGCGCCGAGGAGCTCGACCTCGACCTCGACATCGACGACGTGGTGCCCGACGACAGCGCGGTCGACCACAGCGGCGACCTCGCGGACGCCTCGGTGGGCGGGCGCGACGACGGCGACGACGCCTGATGCGGGCCGTGGTGGCCGCCGACGCCGGCGGCCCCGAGGTGCTGCAGGTCGTCGACCGGCCCGACCCCGAGGCGGGTCCGGGCGAGCTGGTGCTCGAGGTGGCCGCGGCGGGGCTCAACCGGGCGGACCTCCTGCAGCGGCAGGGGTTCTACCCCCCGCCACCGGGCGCGTCCGACGTGCTCGGCATGGAGTGCAGCGGCACCGTCGCCGTCGTCGGTGAGGCCGTCACCGGCTGGCAGGTCGGCGACCCGGCGTGCGCGCTGCTCGCCGCGGGCGGCTACGCGACCCGGGTCGCGGTGCCGGCCGGGCAGGTGATGCCGGTGCCCGACGGCGTCGACCTGGTGACCGCGGCGGCGCTGCCCGAGGTGGCCGCGACCGTGTGGTCGAACGTGTTCATGGTGGCCGGGCTGCGGCCCGACGAGGTGCTGCTCGTCCACGGCGGCGCGGGCGGGATCGGCACCTTCGCCATCCAGCTCGCCTCCGCGCTCGGCGCCCGGGTGGCCACCACCGGCGGCACCCCCGAGAAGCTCGCGCTGTGCCGCGAGCTCGGCGCCGACATCACGATCAGCTACCGCGACGAGGACTTCGTCGAGGTGGTGCGCGAGCGCACCGACGGCCACGGCGCCGACGTCGTGCTCGACAACATGGGCGCCACGTACCTCGCTCGCAACGTCGACGTGCTCGCCACCGAGGGCCGCCTGGTCGTGATCGGCATGCAGGGCGGCACGAAGGCCGAGCTCGACCTCGGCGCGCTGCTCCGCAAGCGCGGGGCAGTGATCGCGACGTCGCTGCGAGCCCGGCCGGTCGAGGGCAAGGCCGCCATCTGCGCCGCCCTCGTCGAGCACGTGTGGCCGCTGGTGGCCGAGGGCCGGGTGCGACCCGTCGTCCACACCACCCTGCCGCTGGACGAGGTGGTCGCCGCGCACACGCTGATGGAGTCGGGCGACCACACCGGCAAGATCCTGCTCACGACGTGAGGCGGCGATGACGCTCACGCCGTTCTGGCGGGCGGTCGAGACGCTCCACGACGTCGTCTACTTCGCCGCCGACACCCGCGACCGGTACGCCGCCCTCGGGCTCAGGGGCTACTGGATGGGCTACTTCGCCTCCCGGGCCGGCGCGCTCGGGGAGGCCCCGCCCGAGGTGGTCACGGCCGCGTTCCACGGCTTCGCGCCGGCGATGGTGGCCCGGGCGCTGCCCGACGCCTGGCGGCTGGCCGACCGGCAGGCGGTGCTCGAGGAGCGGGTCGCGATCGCCAGCGACGCCCTGGCCCGGTGCGGCGTGGCGGCCGACGCGGCGACGGCGGCGCTGGCCGAGCGGCTGGCGCCCGTGGTGGCCGAGCTCGACCTGGCCGGCAAGCCGCTCGCCGCCGCGGAGTCGACCCTGCCGGTGCCCGACGACCCGCTCGGGGCGTTGTGGCGACGGGCGACGGTGCTGCGGGAGTACCGCGGCGACGTGCACGTCGGGTGCCTGGTCGCGGCGGGCCTCGGCGGCGCCGCCGCCAACGTGCTGCAGGTCGGCACCGGACGCGGCCCCGCCGAGCAGCAGTCGATGCGCGGCTGGAGCGACGAGGCCTGGGCCGCCGCCCGGGCGCTCCTGGTCGAGCGCGGCTGGTTGGCCGCCGACGGCACCGCCACCGACCTCGGCGTCGGCGAGCGCGACCGGCTGGAGGAGCTCACCGACGCCGGCTGCGTGGCCTTCCTCGACGAGGCCGGCCGCCGCGCGGCGTACGACGTGGGCGGCGAGCTGCTCGACGTGGCCCGGCTGGTGGCCGGCGCGGGCGGCGTGCCGTACCCCAACCCGGTCGGCGTGCCGAGGCCCTGATGGCCGTGCGGACCCATGTCCTAGGGTCGGAGGCATGAGCGAGCAGCAGGGCAGCGCACCCGGCCCGGAGCAGGGCGGGGACGACCAGGAGCAGCACGTCATCATCGTCGGCCCCGACGGGCAGCCGGTCGGCTCGGTGCCGGCCTCCGCGCTGCAGGTCGTCGAGGAGGGCGGCGACCAGGGCGACGACGGCGAGCGCGCGATCACCGACCTCGTCGAGCAGCCCGCCAAGGTGATGCGGATCGGCAGCATGATCCGCCAGCTGCTCGAGGAGGTGAAGGCCGCGCCCCTCGACGAGGCCAGCCGCAGCCGCCTCGCCGAGATCCACCGCACCTCCATCAAGGAGCTCGAGGCCGGCCTCGCGCCCGAGCTGGTCGAGGAGCTCGACCGGCTGACCCTGCCGTTCGCCGGCGACGCGACCCCCTCGGAGGGCGAGCTCCGGATCGCCCAGGCCCAGCTGGTCGGCTGGCTCGAGGGCCTCTTCCACGGCATCCAGACCGCGATCTACGCCCAGCAGATGGCGGCCCGGGCCCAGTTCGAGCAGATCCGCCGCAGCCTGCCCGGCGGCATGCCGCCCCAGCAGCAGGGCGGTCCCGGCGGCCCTGCCGCCCACCCCGGCGCCCCCGACGACGGCGGCCAGCCCGGCCCCGGCTCGGGCGGCATGTACCTGTGAGTCGCGGGGGGGGGGGGGGGGGGGGGGGGGGGGGGGGGGGGGGGGGGGGCGGGGGCGGGCGGGGGGGGCGCCGGGCCG
>NZ_JAFFJT010000008.1 GCF_016924665.1 Nocardioides sp. SYSU D00038 | reverse complement strand
CCACGGGCCCGCCCCCCGCCTCGTCCTCCCCGCACCCCACCACCCCCCGACTCGGCGTAGCTCCAGTCAGCGGCGGGAGCCGAGGCCGCGGACGACGACCAGGCCGAGGAGACCGAGGAGCACCAGGGCGAAGCCGGGTGCGGCCAGGCGGCTGAACGAGCGCGGCTCGGCGTCGGCCACCCGGGTGATCTCGGCGGCCTCGGGGGTGGGGGCGACCGCGGGGTCGCCCGCGCCGAGCAGCCGCTCGACCTGGGCGACCAGGCGCGCGGTGGCCGGGGCGGTGCCGCTGGTGCCGACCGCGACCCAGGGGTTGCCGTCGCCGACGACCATGAACACGTACTCCTCCCCCGTGGTCAGCCGGCCGAGGCTGCACTGGCCCGGGGTGATGTCGGTGCGCACCCGGGCGTCACTGGTGAGCGAGCCGCGGTAGACCCGCGACACCGTCACCACGTGGTCGAACGTCGCGCCGCGCTGACCGCCGGTGCGGTCCTCACGGGTGGACTCCTCGACGGTGCCGATGAACACCGCGCGGGCGCCCCGGGTGCCGTCCTGCACGGTCTGCTGGGGGCACGGGCCGGTGGGGGCCGCCGCGGCGGGGCCGGCCGGAGCGACCAGCGGCACCCCGACGACGGCGGCCACGAGGGCGGTCGCGGCGGCGGCTCGCAGGCGGTCGAGGCGGTCCAGCACCCGACCATGGAAGCAGATCACAGGTCGAAGATCCCAGCCAGGACGGTCGCCACGCCGTCGTCGTCGTGGGCCGGCGCGACGTGGGTCGCGACCTCCTTCACGCTGTCGTGGGCGTTGGCCATCGCGTAGGAGGTGCCGGCCCAGGCGAGCATCGGGAGGTCGTTGGGCATGTCGCCGAAGGCGACGACGTCGGCGGCCTCGACGCCCAGCCGCGAGGCCACCCGGGCCAGGGCGGCGGCCTTGGTGACGTCGCGGGCGCTGATCTCGACCAGCCCCGACATCGACCACGTCGGCGTCGCGGTCTCCCCGACCGCCTCGGTCACCGCGTCGCGCAGCGCGTCGTCGGCCAGCTCGGGGTGGCGGGCCAGCAGCTTGACCGCGGGCTCGTCCCAGACGTCGGCGAGCGGGCCGGTGGGCGTCCCCTCGGGCACCCGGTCGACGTCGAGGAAGCCCTCCTCGAGCCGCAGTCCGGTGCCGGTCTCGACCGCCAGCACGATGCCGGGTACGGCGGCCCGCAGCACCTCGGCGAGGTCCAGCCCCGGCTCGCGCTCCAGCGGGGTGGTCTCGAGCACCCGGCGGGCCGCGACGTCGTAGACCAGGGCGCCGTTGGAGAGGATGGCCAGCCCGACCCCGCCCACCTCCTCGAAGAGGTGCTCCATCCACCGCACCGGGCGACCGGTCACGAACACCACCGGCACCTCCCGCTCGTCGAGCGCGCGCAGCACCTCGCGGGTGCGGTCGGTGATGGTGCCGTCGCTGTGCAGCAGGGTGCCGTCGAGGTCGGTGGCGACCAGCCGCGGCGCGCTCACCCGGGCACCGCCGGGAGCGGCCGGGCCATGACCAGGCGGCCGTCCTCGTCGCTGCCGCGCAGCTCGGTGAAGCCGCAGGTGGCGAGCACCCGCAGGCCCGGGCGGTTGCCGGGATCGACCGCGGCCCGCACCCGTACGCCGGCGGCGTCGGTGGCTGCCAGCAGGCCGAGCAGCGCCTCGGTGGCGAAACCCCAGCCGCGTGCCTCGGGCACCAGCCCGTAGCCGACCTCCACCTCGGGCACGACCTCCGACCCGGCATCGGCCGCGGGCGGGCCGAAGAACCCGATCGAGCCCAGCACGGTGGTGCCGCGCACGATCGAGCGGCTCGACCACGGGTCGTCGGGACGCCACATCGACGCGGCGTCTCGGTCGTCCTCGCGCGGGAAGTCGGGGTGCCAGCCGGGACGGCGCGCGCCGCCGCGGATCGCGGCCACGTCGTCGGCGGTCCACACCGGCAGCCGCAGCCGCTCGGTGACCACCTCGTCGGGCAGCGTCACCACCAGCGCTCCATCTCGACGGCCGCGCCGTCGTCGGCGACCGGGTCGGTGACGGCGTCGGCGGCGTCGAGCACCTCCTGGACCGCCTGCCCCATCGCGACCCCGCGACCGGCCCAGCGGAGCATCTCGACGTCGTTGCGGCCGTCTCCGATCGCGAGCACGTCGGCCGCGGTGAGGCCCAGCCGGTCGACGACGTGCTGGAGCCCGGAGGCCTTGCTGACCCCCACCGGGGCGAGGTCGAGCCACGCGGTCCAGCCGACGACGTAGTTGATGCCGTGGAGGCCGAGCTCGGCGGAGAGCTCGAGGAAGTCGTCGGCCGTGGCGTCGGGGTCGCGCACGATGACCCGGCTCACCGGCACCGACACCAGCTCGGCGAGGTCGGTCTGGATCATCTCGCCGGTCAGCTCACCGGGCGGGAACGGCGCGGAGACGCGGTAGCCCACGCCCCGCTCCTCGACGGCCACCAGCGCGGTGGGGTGACGCTCAAGCACCCGTTGCACGGCCGGGCCGGCGTCGAAGGTCTCCTCGTGCACCACCTCGATCGGGGGGTAGCGCACCACCACGGCGCCGTTGGACGCCACGATCCACGCGGGGTCGTCCGGGTCGCGCGGCAGGTCGAGCAGGTCGGCGATCCGGGTCATGCCGTGCACCGAGCGGCCGCTGCTGAGCACGACGTGGGCGCCGGCGTCGAGGGCCCGCTGCACGGCGGCGTGCACCCGCGGAGGGATCTCCTCGTACGTCGCGCCGGCCCCGTCGATCCACTTCAGCAGGGTGCCGTCGATGTCGAGGGCGACGACCCTCGGCGTCCAGTCCCCCGTCACGGCGCGATCGGCTTCAGCACCTCGAGGCCGCCGAGGTGGGGCCGGAGCGCCTCGGGCACCCGCACCGAGCCGTCGGCCTGCTGGTGGGTCTCGAGGATCGCCACGATGGTGCGGGTCATCGCGCACAGGGTGCCGTTGAGCGTCGCGACCGGCCGCACCCCGTCGTCGAACCGGCCGCGGGTGTCGAGCCGCCGGGTCTGGAACTCGGTGCAGTTGGAGGTCGAGGTGAGCTCGCGGTACTTGCCCTGGGTGGGGATCCAGGCCTCGCAGTCGAACTTGCGCGTCGCCGAGAGGCCGAGGTCGCCGGCGGCGACGTCGATGACCCGGTAGGCCAGCTCGAGCTTGTCGAGGAACTCCTTCTCCCACGCCAGCAGCCGCTCGTGCTCGGCGGCGGCCTCCTCGGTGGTGGAGTAGACGAACATCTCGACCTTGTCGAACCAGTGGACCCGGATGATTCCCTTGGTGTCCTTGCCGTGCGAGCCGGCCTCCTTGCGGAAGCACGGGCTGAACGCCGCGTAGCGCAGCGGCAGCGCGGCGCCGTCGAGGATCTCGTCGGAGTGGTAGGCCGCCATCGGCACCTCCGAGGTGCCGACGAGGTAGAGGTCCTCGCCCTCGATCCGGTAGACGTCGTCGGCGGCCTGGCCGAGGAAGCCGGTGCCGTCCATCGCACGGGGCCGCACCAGCGACGGCGCGATCACCTGGGTGAAGCCGGCGTTGCGGGCCTGCTCCATCGCGAGGTTGACCAGCGACAGCTCGAGCTGGGCGCCGACCCCGGTGAGGAAGTAGAAGCGCGAGCCCGACACCTTGGCGCCGCGCTCGATGTCGATCGCGCCGAGCATCCGGCCGAGCTCGATGTGGTCGCGGGGCTCGAAGCCCTCGGCCGCGAAGTCGCGGGGTGTGCCGACGTGCTCGAGCACCACGAAGTCGTCCTCGCCACCCGCCGGCGCGTCGTCGGCCGCGAGGTTGGGGATCGACATCAGCGCCGCGTGCCAGGCCTCCTCAGCGGTCGCCTGCGCCGCCTCGGCGTCCTTGACCTGCGCGGCCAGCGCCTTGGTCTTCGCGAGCAGCCCCTGCTTCTCCTCGCCCTGCGCCTGCGGGATCAGCTTGCCGAGCTGCTTCTGCTCCGCCCGCCGCGACTCGAAGACGGCGATGGCGTCGCGCCGGGCCCGGTCGGCGGCCAGCGCGGTGTCGACGACGTCGCCGGACAGCCCCCGCTTGGCCTGGGCGGCTCGCACGCGGTCGGGGTCGTCTCGGAGGATGCGCGGGTCGATCACGACGCAAGGCTATCCGGGGCCGCCCGCACGCCTCACCCGAGTTGCACAGCCTCGGCCGCCGCGCCCGGCCCGGCCACCGGTGGTCGCGGAGGTTGGGCTGGCAGCTGTCCCGAAACCCCCGCACCCGAACGCCTCCAGGAGGGCTTCCGTCTCACCGGGTCTCGAGGCTCAGGCCTAGCGGCCTTCGCACCTCGACCACCGCCACCCACCGGTGGTTGAGGAAGTCGCGCTAGCGACTGTCTCGAAACCCCCGCACCCGCACGCCCTCCGGGAGGGCTTCCGTCTCCCCGGGTCTCGAGGCTCAGGCCTAGCGGCCTTCGCACCTCGACCACCGCCACCCACCGGTGGTTGAGGAAGTCGCGCTAGCGACTGTCTCGAAACCCCCGCCGGCCGAACGCCCTCCGGTGGGAACGGGAGGGCCCCCGTCGCACCGGGTCTCGAGGCTCAGGCCTAGCGGCCTTCGCGGAGCGAGCCTCGAAGCTGTCGTCGCACCAGGTAGCGAGTGACAGACTCCGTCCCTCCTCAACCGCCAGGCGTCGATCACCGGCGGCCGCCGGCCCGCCGGAAGCAGGCAGCCATACTGGGCGCGTGCTCGACCGACCCCGCCACGTCCAGCTGGCCTGCGCGCTGGGCTGCTACGCGCTGTTCGCCCTGCTGTGGGTCTCGGTCGACCAGGGGTGGTCGCTCACCGAGGGCATGGACGACAGCCGGGGGCTCGCGGTCGAGGAGGGCTGGCTGCACCACCCGCTGCGGTGGGTCGAGATCGGCTTCAACACCGGCGGCGCCACCCTGCTGGCGGTCGCGCTCACCGTGCTCATGTTCGTCAAGGGGCACCGCCGGGCGGCGGTCTACGTCGCGGGCACGCTGCTCGTGACCTTCGTGGCCACCCAGGTGCTCAAGGAGGTCGTCGACCGCGACCGGCCCGAGTGGCAGTTCGTCGCGGTGATGTTCAACCAGCGGTCGTTCCCCAGCGGCCACAGCTCCAACATCGCGGCGTTCGCCGGGGTGGTCGTGGTGCTGGTCGCCATGCTGGTGCGCCGTGCGAGCCTCCGCCGGCTGGCCTACTCCGGCATGGTGGTGCTCGCCCTCGTGGTGATGGCCGACCGGGTGCTGCTGGGGCGTCACCACCCCTCCGACGTGCTGGCCGGTGCGCTGCTCGGCGTCGGCACCGTCTTCCTCGGCCTCGCGGTCTACTCGCCGCTGCCGCGCAGCCACGCGGTGCGCGCCGAGCCGCTGCCCGAGCCGTTCCCCTCGCACCGCCAGGTCGCCGTCGTCCTCAACCCGATCAAGGTCGAGGACGTCGGCGCGTTCAAGGCGATCGTGTCGACGATGGCGCGCGAGGCCGGCTGGAACGAGCCGGCGTGGTTCCACACCACCATCGAGGACCCCGGTACCGGCATGGCCGAGCAGGCCTCCGTGTGGGGCGCCGACCTGGTGCTGGTCTGCGGCGGAGACGGCACCGTGCGCGAGGTCTGCGCCGAGCTGGCCGGCACCGGCATCCCGGTCGGCATCATCCCGGCCGGCACCGGCAACCTGCTCGCCCGCAACCTCGACATCCCGCTCTTCCTGCGCGCCGCGATCGACGTCGCGCTCACCGGGCAGGACCGCGCCATCGACATGGTCGAGGTCAGCGGCGACGGCTTCGAGCCGACCCACTTCATGGTGATGGCCGGGATGGGGTTCGACGCCGCGATCATGGAGGGCGTCAACGAGGACATCAAGAAGCGGGTCGGCTGGGTCGCCTACGTGATCTCCGGGCTGAAGTCGCTGATGTTCCCGGCGGTGCGGGTGGAGGTCTCCGTCGACGGCGGCGAGTTCACCAAGCACCGGGCCCGCACCGTCGTGGTCGGCAACGTCGGCTACCTCCAGGCCGGGATGCCGCTGCTGCCCGACGCCGCCATCGACGACGGGCTGCTCGACGTGGTGCTGCTGCACCCGCGCCGGTTCCTCTCCTGGCTGCCGCTGGCCTGGCGGGTGCTGGCCAAGCGGCGCCGGGTCGACGACACCGTCAACCGGATGACCGGTCGCTCGATCGTGGTCCGCGCCTCCAGCGAGACCCCGCGCCAGCTCGACGGCGACTCCATCGGCTCGGGCAAGGAGCTGCGGATGGACTGCGTGCACGGCCGGGTGCTGGTGCGCGTCCCGCGCTGACCGCCCGGCCCGGGCCGGGCCAAGTCAGCGCCGACGAACCTTGAAGCGCAGCACCTTCACCGTGCGCTGCCCGGCGCTGTCGACCACGACCAGCCGCACCCGCTTGGCGCCGGGCCGGGCGAACCGGTGGGTCAGCCGCGGACCCCGGTGGGTGGTGCGCCCCACCCGCCAGACGTAGCCGCGCACGCCGTGGTCGTCTCGCGACCGGCCGGCACGGAACGTGCAGCGCAGCCGCACGCAGGTGCGTCGTACGACGGGCACCGGCGGCTCGTCGGAGACGACCCTCAGCAGCCGGTTGGGGGTGGCCGGGTCGGGGTTGGTGATCGCGCCGGTGGTCGCCTGCCGCACCAGCAGGGCCTGCGCGGCGGCCGCCGACAGGTCGGGGCGGCGGGCCCGCAGCAGAGCCAGCGCCCCGGCGACGTGGGGGGAGGCCATCGAGGTGCCGCTGAGGGTCCGGGTGCCGCCGCTGGTCGAGCTCGCGCCGGCCACGTCGAGGCCCGGGGCGTAGAGGTCGACGCAGGGGCCGTGGTTGGAGAAAGCCGCCTCCTGGTCGTCGACGGTCGTGGCCGCGACCGTCAGCACCGCCTGGGCCTGGGCGGGCGACTCCTCGCAGGCGCTGCGGTCGTCGTTGCCGGCCGCCACCGCGACCGCGACGCCGCTGGCGACCAGTCCGGTGACCGCTGCCTCCAGCGCAGGGTCGTTGGGCGAGCCGAGGGAGAGGTTGGCGACGCTGCGGGGCGCGTGGTTGCCCGCCACCCAGTCGATGCCGGCGATGATGTCGGAGTTGTTGCCGCTGCCCTGGCAGTCGAGCACCCGCACCGCGTGCACCACCGCCCGCTTGGCCACGCCGAACCGCGCGCCGACCGCACTGCTGGCGACGTGGGTGCCGTGGCCGTTGCAGTCGCCCCAGGCCTGCGGGTCGGTGGGGAACAGGAACCGCGGCACCAGGTTGATGCTGGCGCCCACCCGGCCCGCGACCTCGGGGTGGTCGGCCCGCAGCCCGGAGTCGATGACGTAGACGTGGGCGCCGGCGCCCGCCGCGGCGGGGTAGGTGTAGCGACCGTCGAGCGGCCGCCGGGCCTGGTCGAGCCGGTCGAGCGCCCAGGTGGCTCCGGTCTGGGTGCGGGTGCCGGTGGTGGTCGTGGTTGCCCTCCGGTCGGGCAGCACCCGGGCCACGCGCGGGTCGAGGCGCAGCCGGGGCGCGAGTCCGGCGGGCAGCCGCAGCGAGAACCCGCGCACGGCGTGCTCGTAGACGTGTCCCACGGTGCCGCCGAAGGCCGCGGCCAGGCCCCGGGCCACCGGCGCCACCGGGCCGCCCGCACCCCCGAGCAGCACGACGTACGACGTGGTGGCGGGGGTGGTGGCGGGGGTGGTGGCAGGGGTGGTGCTTGCGGCGGCTGGGACGCTCGGCACCAGGCCGGCGAGCGCGACGAGCAGCACCACCGCGGCCGCGGGCGGGCGCAACGACATCGGACCTCCTGGTGCTCCGTCCTCGTACAACCGTGGGGGCGGGTGGGGGTTACGGGCGGCGGTGAGCAGGCCGCCGTTCGAGCGGGCCAAACCGGGGCTCACCCACCGCCACTCCGCGCCACCCCAGGCAGCGGTGAGCAGGCCCCCGTTCGAGCGGGTCAAACCGGGGCTGACCCACCGCCGCCCTGGGGCCGCCGCGGGCGGCGGTGAGCAGGCCGCCGTTCGAGCGGGCCAAACCGGGGCTCACCCACCGCCGCCCTGGGGCCGCCGCGGGCGGCGGTGAGCAGGCCGCCGTTCGAGCGGGTCAAACCGGGGCTGACCCACCGCCGCCCTGGGGCCGCCGCGGGCAGCGGTGAGCAGGCCCCCGTTCGAACACGCCGAACCGAGGCTCACCCACCGCCGCCCCGGGGCCGCCGCGGGCGGCGGTGAGCAGGCCCCCGTCCGGCCACCCCAAACCGGGGATCACCCACCGCCACCCCGGCACCACCCCAGGCAGCGGTGAGCCACCCCCGTCCGGCCACCCGGAACCGAGCCTCACCCACCACCACCCCGGCGCCGCGCCCGCACCCGCACGCGGCCCTGGGCGGCGAGCAGGCCGAAGGAGTGCTGGGCGAGCGACGGCGCCAGGGTGGCGGCGCGCATCAGGGCGCCACGGCGGGTGGGGATCGTGCGCACCACGCGGCGGCTGCCGAGCAGCGCGACCGCGGCCTCGGCGATCTCGTCGACCGAGAGGATCCGGCCACCGGAGTGGACCAGCTGGCTGGCGCGGCCGTCGTCGCGCATCGCCTCCAGCAGGGCGGTGGCGACGCCGTCGGGGCACAGCGCGTGCACGCGGACCCCGGCCGGGGTCTCGGCCTGCACCGACATCGTCAGCGAGACCACGGCGGCCTTGGTGGCGGCGTAGACCGAGAGGCCCGGCACCGGCCCGAGCCCGGAGAGCGAGGCGGTCTGCACGACGTCGCCACCCTCGGGGCCGAACGCGTCGAGTGCCGCCCGGGTGCCCCAGAGCACGCCGAGCAGGTTGACCTCCACCAGGCCGCGCACCTGCTCGTCGGCGAGGTCGGCGAGGTCGCCGTCCCAGCCCACGCCGGCGTTGTTGAACCAGGCGACCAGCCGGCCGTGGCGGGCGGCGGCCTCGGCGACCCGGCGGTGCGCGTTGGGATCGCGTACGTCGTGGGCCAGGCCCTCGGCGGCCCCGATCTCGGTGGCGGTGCGGGCGGCCCCGGCGGCGTCCACGTCGGTGACCACGACCCGGTGGCCGCGGGCCACCAGCCGCTCGGCGATGCCGCGGCCGATGCCCCGGGCGGCCCCGGTGACGACAGCGGCGGTGGCGGGGCCGGTGGGGGCGTCGGGAGGCGGGGTCATGGCCGCATTCTCGCCCCCGGGCGCGGCGTCCGGCACCCGCCGGCCGGCTCCTAGACTGCACGGGTGACCGCGACCCGACGGATCGCCTACCAGGGCGAGCCCGGAGCCAACTCCCACCAGGTGTGCGTGCAGCACTACCCCGACTGGGAGGCGGTCGCCTGCGCGTCGTTCGAGGACGTCTTCGCGGCGGTCGAGGGCGGGGACGCCGACCTGGCGATGATCCCGATCGACAACTCCATCGCCGGCCGGGTTGCCGACATCCACCACTTCCTGCCCGACTCGGGGCTGCACATCGTGGCCGAGCACTTCCTGCGGATCCGCTTCCACCTGATGGGCGTGCCCGGCACCCGCCTGGAGCAGGTCCGCACCGTGCACAGCCACGTGCACGCGCTCGGGCAGTGCCGCAAGATCATCCGCCAGCACGGCCTCACCCCGCTGATCTCGGGCGACACCGCCGGCGCCGCCCGCGAGGTCGCCGAGGCCGGCGACCCCACCCAGGCCGCGATCAGCCCGCCGTTGGCCGCCGACATCTACGGCCTGGAGATCCTGCTCGAGGACGTCGAGGACGAGGACCACAACACGACCCGCTTCGTGGTGCTCTCCCCCGACCTCGTGCAGGCCCCGGCGGGTGACGGGCCGGTCGTCACGTCGTTCATCTTCAACGTCCGCAACCTGCCCGCCGCGCTCTACAAGGCGCTCGGCGGCTTCGCGACCAACGGCGTCAACATGACCAAGCTGGAGAGCTACATGGTGGGCGGGCAGTTCACCGCGACCCAGTTCCTCGCCGAGGTCGACGGCCACCCCGACGAGCCGGGCCTGGCCCGCGCCCTCGAGGAGCTGGCGTTCTTCACCACCGAGCTGAAGATCCTCGGCGTCTACCCGGCCGACCCCGGCCGCCACCAGTAGCGGAGAGGCACCGTGACCGACCCGAGCCCCGCCGACGTGCGCACGGCCGACCTCGGCTTCGCCCGCATCGACGTCGACCGTGCGGAGCGCACCGGCGACCCCGAGGTCGTCTACGGCGCCGGGAAGTCCCCCGCCCAGGTCGCCGCCATCCTGCGCACCCTCCACGAACGCCACCCCGACCGCGCGGTGCTCGCCACCCGCCTCGACGAGGACGCCCTGGCCCTGGTCGCCGCCGAGCTGCCCGACGCCCACCCCGACCCGGTCGCCCGCGCGGTCACCCTCGGCCCGCTGCCCGAGCCGCACGGCACGGTCGCCGTGGTCTCGGCCGGCACCTCCGACGCGCCCGTCGCCGCCGAGGTCGCGCTCACCGTGCGCGTGCACGGCGCCGGGGTCGACCTGGTCGAGGACGTCGGCGTCGCCGGCGTGCACCGGCTGCTCGCCGTCCGCGACCGGCTCGCCGCGGCCGACTGCCTGGTCGTGGTGGCCGGCATGGAGGGTGCGCTGCCGTCGGTGGTGGGCGGGCTGGTCGGCGTACCGCTGGTCGCCGTGCCGACGAGCGTCGGCTACGGCGCCTCCCTCGGCGGGATCGCCGCGCTGCTCGGCATGCTCAACTCCTGCGCGCCCGGCGTCACGGTGGTCAACATCGACAACGGCTACGGCGCCGGCGTGTTCGCCGCCCGGGTCGCGCGCCGCACCCCATGACCGTCGTCTGGGTCGACGCCTCGGCCGGCGCCAGCGGCGACATGCTGCTCGGCGCGCTGCACGGCGCCGGCGTGCCGCTGCAGGTGCTCCGGGCGGCCGTCGACGCGGTGGCACCCGAACCGGTGGGGCTGAGCGCCGAGCCGGTCTCGCGCAACGGGTTCGCCGCGCTCCACGTGCGGGTCACCACCGCGGAGTCCCACCACCACCGCACCTGGCGCGACGTGCGCGACCTGCTCGCCGTCGCCCCGCTGGCCGAACCGGTGCGCGACCTCGCGCAGCGCGCCTTCGAGCTGCTGGCCCGCGCCGAGGCGACCGCCCACGGCACCGACCCCCTCGACGTGCACTTCCACGAGGTGGGCGCGCTCGACGCGATCGCCGACGTGGTGGGTGCGGCGGCCGGCTTCGTGCACCTCGATGCCGAGCAGGTCGTGGTGTCACCCGTCGCGGTCGGTTCGGGCAGCGTGCGGGGCGCCCACGGCCGGCTGCCGGTGCCGCCGCCCGCGGTCGCCGAGCTGCTGCGCGGGGTGCCGTCGTACGCCGGTCCGCCCGGCGCCCCCGAGACCGAGCTGTGCACCCCCACCGGCGCGGCCGTGCTGGTGACGGTGGCGACCGGTTGGGGCGGCCAGCCCCCGATGACCACCAGCGCGATCGGCGTCGGCGCGGGCAGCCGCGACCCCGAGGGCCACGCCAACGTGCTGCGGCTGTTCGCCGGCACCGCGCCCGCCGCCGCGACGGGGGCCACCGACGGCCCGGAGCGGCTGCTGGTGCTGGAGACCAACGTCGACGACCTCGATCCTCGGCTCTGGCCGACGGTGCTCGCCCGGCTGCTCGACGCCGGCGCGCTGGACGCCTGGCTGACCCCGGTGCTGATGAAGAAGGGGCGGCCGGCCCACACCCTGAGCGCGCTGGTGCGCTCCGGCACGGCGGCTGCCGCGCGCGAGGTGCTGTGGCGCGAGACGTCCGCGATCGGCGTCCGCGAGGTCGCCGTCGCCCGCCACGCCCTGGGGCGCGAGCTGGTCGAGGTGACCGTCGACGGCGAACCGGTGGCGGTGAAGCTGTCGCGCCACGACGGCGTCGTGGTCACCGCCCAGCCGGAGTGGGACGACGTCGAGCGGGCCGCCGTCGCACTCGGCCGCCCGGCGCGCGACGTGCTGGCCGAGGCCGGCGCCGCCGCCCGCGCCCACCTGGGTGGCGACCGGTGACCGCGCTGCGCGCCCGGGTGCGCGTGCTGGTGGAGTCGACCTGGTTCCAGGGGTCGATCATCGCGGTGATCCTGGTCAACGCGGTGGTGCTCGGTCTCGAGGTCTCGCCGCGCTGGATGGCGCGCTGGGGCGACGCCACCTCGGTGGTCGGCTGGGTCACCGTGGCGATCTTCGTGGTCGAGATCTCGCTGCGCCTCTTCGCGCACGGCCCGTCGTTCTTCCGCGGCGGGTGGAACGTCTTCGACCTCGTGGTGGTGCTCATCGCCCTGGCGCCCACCGCGGGGTCGTACTCGGTGCTGCGGGTGCTGCGGGTCTTCCGCGTCCTCCGCCTGCTCTCGACCGTGCGCTCGATGCGCGTCGTGGTGAGTGCGCTGATCACCACGGTGCCCGGCATGGCCTCGATCGCGGCACTGCTCGGCATCGTCATGTACATCGCCGCCGTGGTCTCGACCCAGCTCTTCGGGGGCACCGACCCCGAGCACTTCGGGAGCCTCGGCACCTCGCTGCTCTCGCTCTTCCAGGTCACCACCGGCGACGACTGGGCCAACGTGATCCGGCCGGTGACCGACGCCTACCCCGCGGCCTGGCTGTTCTTCATCGCCTTCATCGTGGTCGCCACCTACATCGTGCTGAACCTCTTCATCGCCGTCGCCGTCGAGGCCCTCGACCGCGAGTCGGAGGAGGACCGCGAGGAGATCGAGGAGGCCGTGGACGAGTCGACGGTGAAGATCCTGGCCGCGATCGACGACCTCAGGCGCCAGGTCTCCGCGCTCGAGGCACGGCTCGACGGGAGGGACTGACGTGGACCTCGCCGTCGTCGCGCTCTCCTTCGGCGCCATCTTCCTGGTCGAGCTGCCCGACAAGACCTTCCTGGCCACGCTGGTGCTCGCCACCCGCTACCGGCCGGTGCTGGTGTGGCTGGGCGTCGGGGCGGCGTTCGCCGTGCAGACCACCGTGGCGGTCGTGCTCGGCCACGCCGTGTCCTTCCTGCCCGACGACGTCGTCAAGGTCGCGGCCGCCGTGCTCTTCCTCGCCGGCGCGGTGCTGCTGCTGCGCGAGGCCCGCAGCCACCAGGTGGACGACGGGTCGGAGTACGTCGAGAAGGCTCGCGAGACCCGCGGCATCGGCGCGGTGGTGGCGTCGTTCCTCGTGCTGTTCGCGGCCGAGTGGGGTGACCTCTCGCAGCTGCTCACGATCTCGCTCGTCGCCCGCTACGAGTCACCGCTGAGCGTCTTCGTCGGCGCCCTCGGCGCGTTGCTCGCGGTCAGCGGGCTGGCCGTGGTCGCGGGCCGCACGCTGATGCGTTTCGTCAAGCTCCACGTGCTGTTCTACGCCGGTGCCGGGGTCTGCCTGGTGCTGGAGGCGCTGGTGCTGTGGGAGCTGCTGCGCTGAGCTGCGCCGTTGAGCTGGGCCGGCGGGCCGACGGCTACGCTGCGGCCATGACGGCCCCCCACTACTCGGACAGCGAGGTCGGCACGCTGCGGACGGTGCTGCTGCACCGCCCCGGCCCGGAGCTCAAGCGGCTGACGCCGCGCAACAACGACAAGCTGCTGTTCGACGGCATCCCGTGGGTGGCCCGGGCCCAGGACGAGCACGACGCGTTCACCGCAGCGCTGCGCGAGCGCGACGTCGAGGTGCTCTACCTCACCGACCTGCTCACCGAGACCCTCGAGCAGCCCGACGCGCGCGAGCACGCGATCACCGAGGCGCTGGCCGACCTCGACCTCGGCGACACCATGCGCGGCTACCTCGAGGGGCTGCTCGGGGAGGCGGCCCCGGAGGAGCTGACGACGTACCTCACCGCGGGCATCCGCAACGACGAGGTGCGCGGCGGCTTCGGGCTGGTCACCTCGCTGCTGGCCTTCGACGACTTCCTCATCGACCCGCTGCCCAACCTGCTGTTCACCCGCGACTCCTCGGTGTGGGTGCGCGACCGGGTCGCGATCACCTCGCTGGCGATGCCGGCCCGCAAGCGCGAGACCGAGCTCACCGAGCTGATCTACACCCGGCACCCCCGGTTCGCCGGCACGCCGCGGATGCACGGCGCCCACCTCGAGCACGTCGAGGGCGGCGACGTGCTGCTGCTCAAGCCGGGCGTGATCGCGGTCGGCGTCGGGGAGCGCACCACCCCCGCCGGGGCCGAGCGGCTGGCGCGCCAGTGCTTCGCCGCCGACCTGGCGCACACGGTGCTGGCGGTGCCGATCGCCCAGGAGCGGGCCACCATGCACCTCGACACGATCCTCACCCTGGTCGACACCGACAAGGTCGTGGTCTACCCCAACGTCGTCGACACCCTGCAGGCGTTCACCGTCACCGCCGAGGGCGACCGCGAGCCCGACGGGGACCTGGTGCTCACGGTCTCCGACGCCGAGCCGTTCTTCACCGCCGCCGCCCGGGCCATGGAGATCGACACCCTCCACCTCATCGACACCGGCCTCGACCCCGTCACCGCCGAGCGCGAGCAGTGGGACGACGGCAACAACACCCTCGCCATCGCCCCCCGGGTCGCGGTCGCCTACGAGCGCAACGACGGCACCAACGCCCAGCTCGAGGCGCACGGCATCGAGGTCATCCGGATCGCCGGCTCCGAGCTCGGCTCCGGCCGGGGCGGCCCCCGCTGCATGAGCTGCCCCGTCTCCCGCGACCCGCTCTGACGCGGCCGCGCTGGGGCGGTCGGGCGCACGAACCGCGCCTTTGCGCTGTTCGTGCGGCGGCAGCCGGGTGGCAGGGCGCCCGAACCACGCCTTTGCGCCGTTCATGCGCCGCGGCGCCCGGCTAGCCACCAGGCGGCCGTGCCCTCGGTGCCGGTCGCTCGTTGACCCCACGAGGCCACTTCGGAAAGATCCGAGCCGGAGCTCCCCCGACGAAAGGCAACCCCCCATGGCAGAGACCTTCTTCTCCATGTTCACCCCCGAGGAGATCGCGCTGATCAGCGCCTCCGGCACGCGGGTGACGCTCCCGGAGGGCTGGTCGCCGATCTGGGAGTCGACCTCGGCCGACAAGGCCTACGTGATCCTCAGCGGCACGGTGTCGGTGCGCCACGACGGCGAGGAGATCGCCCAGCTCGGCCCCGGCGACATCGTGGGCGAGGCGGCGATCATCAACCGCACCCTGCGCACCGCCAGCATCGTCGCGCTGACCCCGCTGGAGTTGATCCACTTCACCTCCGAGACCCTGCGCCGGCTCGACGTCGAGATGCCCAAGTTCCACGAGGCCCTCGAGTCGGTGGCCGCCGCACGGGCGGGCGGCGACTTCTAGGCGGGTGACCGACCCGTTCCAGGAGGCCCTCGCCGAGGTCGAGGGGTTCCTGCTCGGCGAGCCGCCCTCGCTCACCCGGGTGGAGGTCTGCGAGCGCGCCGGCGTACCGCTGGAGGTGGCCCAGGAGCTCTGGCGGCTGCTGGGCTTCCCCCACACCGACGACGACCTGGTCGCGTTCACCCCCGCCGACGTCGAGGCGCTGCGGCTCAGCAGCGACCTGATGGCGCTGGGCATCCTCAGCCCGGAGCGGCAGGCGGCGCTGGTGCGCACCTGGGGGCGCAGCTTCGCCCGGCTCGCCGAGTGGCAGACCACGCTGCTGACCGACGTCGCGCTGGAGTCCGGTCGCGATCCCGCCGCCCAGCTCACCGGGCTCACCGAGCAGGTGCTGCCCCGGGTGGCCACGCTGCAGGACTACGTGTGGCGCCGCCACCTCGCCAGCGCCACCTCGCGGGTGATGGGCGTCGCGTCCGGGGCCGGCTCGGCGGTGCTGGCGGTGGGGTTCGTCGACATCGTGGGGTTCACCTCGCGCAGCCGCTCGCTCTCGGAGGTCGAGCTGGTCGCGTGGGTCGAGCAGTTCGAGGCGGCGTGCACCGACGTCGTCACCGAGCACGGCGGCCGGGTGATCAAGAACATCGGCGACGAGGTGCTGTTCGTCTCCGAGGACGTCGCCGCAGCGACCCGGGCCGCGCTGGAGATGGTACGGCGGGGGTCGGACGACGACGATGCGTTCCCCCAGGTGCGCGCCGGGGTGGCGTACGGCGAGGTCGTGCCCCGGCTCGGCGACGTCTTCGGCCCGACGGTCAATCTCGCCTCGCGGCTCACCTCGCTGGCCCGGCCGGGCAGCGTGCTCGTCGAGCGGGGTGCCCGCGACGCGCTCGGCGGCATCCACCCGCACGACGACGAGCACGAGGAGGACGACCATGACCACCCCGACCGCGAGACCGGCGAGTGGCGGTTCCGCCGGCTGCGGCGGGCCGCGGTGAAGGGCTACTCGCGGCTCGAGGTCTGGGTGGTCAGGACCTGACGAAGGCCCGCCACTCCAGGTGCTCGTGGGTGTCGTCGCCGTCGACCACGACGAAGCCGAGCCGCTCGTAGAGCGACCGGGCCCGCGGGTTGTCGCGCTCGACCCGCAGCCGCGCTACCAGGCCGGCGTCGCGGGCGGCGTCGAGGAACCGGTTGACCAGGTAGGTGCCGATGCCGCGGCCCTGGTGTGCGGGGAGCAGCTGCAGGGCGCACAGCTCGACGTGGTCGAGCGCCCGGGTCACCCAGAACCGGCCGGCCCGGGCGCCGTCGATCTCGATCACCCGGGTCTCGCTGCCCTCGACCTCGCCGCGCAGCTCGGCCAGGGTGCGGCCGTCCAGGCCGGCGCGGAACGAGCGCTCTTCCTCCGGCAGCGCGCGTCCCGACGCGCGGGTCGTCACGACCTCGACGTCGGTCAGGAACGCGACGTCCTGCACGGTGGCGGGACGCACGAACACCGAGGGTCGTCCGAGCTGGGTGAGGTGCACGTCGGGGACGCTACGCGCGGCCCCCGGGGCCGTCAGTGGCGCAGGCCACAGCCCGACTGTGACGCTCGCGTCAGCGGATGGTGACCTGACGGTTGGCCAGCCCAGAGCGGGCGGCCCGTTCGTCGCCGGTGAGCGGCGTGGTGTCGGCGAGCGCCTCGTCGAGGGCGGTGCGGAACGCCGCGGCGGGGTCCTCGAGCGCCTCGGCTCCGGTGCCGACGGGCAGGTCCCACACCGGGGCGAGCAGCCCGTGGGCGCGGAACATGCCGACCAGCCGGGCGCCGTCGGCGATCACGTCGGCGCCGGCGACGTGCAGCCGGCTCAGCGCGTCGAGCAGGTCGCCCTCGGGCTCGGGCATCACCCAGCGCAGGTGCTCCTTCGCGCCGATCCGGGTCCAGTACGCCGCCTCTACCTGGGTCAGCCGGGCGGTCGGTGACGCCGTCGCGTTGGCCTGCTCGAGGGCGGCGGCGAGGTCGTCGCGGTCGTCGAGGTCGGCGACCCAGTAGTCGAACCCGTCGTGCACGGTGATGTCGAGGCGGTCACCGGTGACCAGGTCCTGGAGCCGCGGCCCGTCGGCCGGGGGAGCCGAGGTCAGCCCCACGATGCCGGGCTCGGCGTCGAGCGCCTGCTGCAGCACGGCGGCGAGGTCGCGCGAGGGGTCGCCGTAGTTGTGCTGCACCTGGAGCCCGAGCCAGACCTGGCCGCTGTCGCGGGACATGGCCGGTGCGGCGGCGGGCAGCAGCGAGGCCAGGAGCACGGTGCGGTCGGTGCCGGCCACCTCCAGCGGCGCGGTGGCGGCGGGCACCAGCTCGCGCAGCGCGACCACGTCGCACTCCGACGGCAGCCCCTCGAACGGGCGGGCGACGTAGACCGGCGGCGCGCCGTCGGCCGCACCGTGGCAGGCCTTGTAGCGCCGACCGGAACCGCACGGGCAGGGCTGCCGGGGGCCGACCTCGCCCTCGGCGGGGGCTGCGTCGCGGGCCTTGGTGCGGGACTTCTTCGCCATGCCGGCAACCTATCCGAGCCGGTCGTCGAGGAGCCCCAGCAGGTACGCCGGGCGGTCGGTGATCAGCGCCGCCACCCCGAGCTCGAGGCAGGTGTCGAGCTGGGCGGGGGTGTTGACGGTCCACACGTGCATCGGGCGGCCGGTGCGGGCGATCCGCCGCCCGAGCCGGGGATGGGCGGTGAGCTCGTCGATGCCGGGCGCCACCACCCAGTCGCGGCCGACGACCCGGCTGAGCAGCGGCCACCACTCCACCCGGTCGACCAGCTGCACCAGCGGGACGCCGGGGGCGAGCCTCTCGACGCGCTGGAGCGCGGTGTGGCTGAAGCTCATCACCCGCGCCGGGGTGCCCGGCCGGTCCCAGCCGAAGTCGCGGAGCAGCTCCACCAGCCGCTTCTCGACCAGCCCGCCGTAGCGGGTGGGGTGCTTGGTCTCGACCGCGACCTCGATCCGGCGGTCGTAGTCGGCGACGGTCTCGAACAGCTTGCGCAGCGTGAGCACGCCGTCGTGCTCGCGGGGGCGCTCGTCAGCCTCGTCGTCGAGGTCGGCCCACGGGTTCTTCCACGAGGCGAAGTCGAGCTCGGCCAGCTCGGCGAGCTCCATCGTCGAGACCGAGCCCGGGCTGCTGGCGGTGCGGCGCAGGTCGCGGTCGTGGAAGCAGACCAGGTGGCCGTCGGCGGTGAGCCGCACGTCGCACTCGAGGGCGTCCGCGCCGGCGTCGAGCGCGGCGAGGTAGGCGCCCAGCGTGTGCTCGGCGTTCTCGAAGCTGGCGCCGCGGTGGGCGACGACCTGGGGCCTCACGCCGTCCATCATGGCGACTGCGGCCGGGCGGAGGGGTGACGTCCGCCACTCGGCGGCGCTAGGTTCTCGCCATGCGACGCCTCGGGACCGTCCTCGCCACCGCCCTGGCCCTGCTCCTGCTGGCCCTGGGGCTCACCGCCACGCCGGCCGCGGCCGCCGGGCTCGGCGCCGGCGTGCCGTTCCCGCTGCCGACGTCGCCGCTGGGCGACCCGCCCGGCGCCAACGACTGGGACTGCCGACCGTCGGCCGAGCGCCCCACGCCGGTCGTGCTCGTCCACGGCACCATCGGCGACCGCCGCAGCCTGCTGGAGCGGATGTCGGCGGAGCTGGCCGGGCGCGGCTGGTGCGTCTTCTCCCTCGACTACGGCAACCGCGGCACCGGCGAGATCTCCCGCTCGGCGGCCCAGCTCCGCGACTTCGTCGACCGGGTGCTGGCCGCGACCGGCGCGGCGAAGGTGTCGATGGTGGGGCACTCCCAGGGCGGGATGATGCCGCGCTACTACATCAAGCACCTCGGCGGCGCTAACAAGGTCGACGACCTGGTCGGGCTCGCGCCGTCGAACCACGGCACCATGCTGGTGAATCGCCTCACCGCACTGGTGCTCGGCATCCCCTGCCCCGCGTGCGTGCAGCAGGCCGCCGGGTCGCCGTTCCTCTCGGCGCTGAACGCCGGCGACGAGACCCCCGGCGACGTCGACTACACCGTCGTCACGACCCGCCTCGACGAGGTCGTCGTGCCGCACCGGCTCGGCTACCTCGAGCCCGGCCCGCGGGTCACCAACCTCACCATCCAGGAGCGCTGCCCGCTCAACGTCGCCGAGCACCTGCTGATCCCGCTGACCCGCCCCGCCATCGCCTGGACGATCGACGCGCTCAGCCACCCGGGCCCGGCCGATCCCCGGGTGCGGGTGCCCTGCTGACCGCTGCGCGACGGTAGTCCGTGACGTTTGGGCCCCTCCGCGGCCCGATCAGGGGCCAGAACGTCACGGACTAGCGCGGCTAGGCGGTCTGCTCGCGCAGGTAGCGGCCGAAGTGGGGGACGGTGAACGCGATCCGGCCCCGCTCGCCGGAGTAGATCAGCCCCTTCTTCAGCAGCGAGTCGCGGGCGGGGGAGAGCGACTGCGGCTTCTTGCCGAGCACGGCGGCGACGTCGGCGGTCGCGACCGAGCCCACGGGGTCGTCGGAGCCGAGCTCGACGGCGGCGTCGGCCATCGCCCGCAGGTAGTCGCGCTCGGCCGGCGTTGCCCGCTCGTAGCGGCTGCCGAAGAAGCCCACCGCGAGCTCGCGCTCGGCCTCCGGGGCGGCCACCCGCACGTCGTCGACCCCGATCGGGCTGCGCGGTGCGAGGTCCCACACCGTCTTGCCGTAGGCCTGGATGAAGTAGGGGTAGCCGCCGGTCGCGTCGTACATCGCGGCCAGCGCGGCCTCGGTGAACGCCGCCTCCTCGTCGGCGGCGGGCGCGCTCAGCGCGCGGTCGGCCTCGTCGCGGGCGAGCCGGTCGATGCGGAGGTAGGAGAAGAGCCGCTCGGAGTAGGACTTGCTGGCGCTGAGCACCGCCGGCAGGTGCGGCAGCCCGGCGCCGACGACGATGAGCGGCCGCCCCGACTGGCTCAGCTCGTGGCAGGCCGCGCACAGCGCCGAGACGTCGTCGGCGCCGAGGTCCTGCATCTCGTCGACGAAGATCGCGACCCCCTTGCCGACGTCGGCGGCCAGCCCGCCGACGTCCGAGAGCAGCTCGACCAGGTCGATCTCGACGTCGCCGGAGTCGGCGCGGCCGCGGACGGCGGGGACGTCGATGCCGGGGTTCCACCGGTCGGCGAGACGCGCAGTGGTGCCGGCCTCGCGCTGCGCGAAGGAGCGGACGACGCCCAGCACGTGGTCGACCTGCTCCTGCTCCGGGTGCCCGAGCTCGCGCACCGCCTGGTGCAGCGCACCGGAGAGCGGGCGCCGCAGCCGCTGGTCGGGGCGCGCCTCGAGCTTGCCGGTGCCCCACCCCTTGCGCACCGCCTGCGAGCGCAGCGCGTTGAGCAGCACGGTCTTGCCGACGCCACGCAGCCCGGTGAGCACCAGCGAGCGCTCCGGGCGGCCCCGCTGCACCCGCTCCAGCACCACGTCGAACGCCGCCAGCTGCTCGTCGCGGCCGGCCAGCTCGGGCGGCCGCTGACCGGCGCCGGGCGCGTAGGGGTTCCGGATCGGGTCCACGCTCCGACTGTATGGGGGTGTCTAGGTGGGGTCGTAGATTCGGGGCGGGCGGTTTCCCCGGTTCACCGGGGAAACCCGCACTGGTCGGCCGGAACTCCGGCCGAGAAGTCGAGGTTCTGGCCGAGAGGTCAGCCCGCGGCGTCGTGCTCCACGGCCAGGTCGTGGCCGGCCAGCCCGGCCTGGAGGGTCTCGACCAGCGCCGGCACCTCGTCGCCCGGGAGCCGGAACGACGCCGTGCAGACGTTGTCGCGCCACAGCGACAGCACCACCACGCCGCCGGGACCGGTCTCGGTGTGCCACGAGACCCGCAGCGCGCGGCCGCCCCCGCGGGCGTCGAGGTGGATCGATTCCAGCTCGGGCAGCGGCCGAGGGGCGCTCATGCCCTCCATCATGCGCCGGGGGTGGGGGACGCGCCAGACCCTCGCCGCGCTGGCGGCCCGTCCCTAGACTGGCCGGGTGCCCGAGCTGCCCGAGGTGGAAGCGCTGGCCCTCGACCTCCGGGGCCGGCTCGACGGGCGCGCGATCGCGACCGTCCACCTCGCGGCGTTCAGCGCGCTGAAGACCTTCGACCCGCCGCTGCGGGCGCTCGAGGGGAGCTTCGTCGACGACGTGACCCGGCACGGCAAGTTCCTCGACCTCCACGTCGGAGGCCTCCACCTCGTCATGCACCTGGCCCGCGCCGGCTGGATCCGCTGGCGCGACGAGGTGCCGTCGCTGCCGCCCAAGCCGAGCAACAAGTCGCCGATGGCCGCCCGGGTGGTGCTCGACGACGACTCCGGTCTCGACATCACCGAGGCCGGCACCAAGAAGAGCCTGGCCATGTACGTCGTGCGCGACCCCCAGGACGTGCCCGGGATCGCCTCGCTCGGCCCCGACCCGCTCGAGGACGACTTCTCGGTCGAGGTGCTCGGGGCGATCCTCGACGCCGAGGGGCGCAAGCAGCTCAAGGGCGTGCTGCGCCACCAGGGCACCATCGCCGGCATCGGCAACGCCTACTCCGACGAGATCCTCCACGTCGCCCGGATGTCGCCGTTCAAGCCGGCCAGCAGTCTCGACGCCGACGAGCGCCAGGTGCTCCACGACGCGATCCGCAGCACCCTCGGCGACGCCGTCGACCGCTCCCGCGGCCTGGCCGCGAGCGAGCTCAAGGGCGAGAAGAAGTCGAACCTGCGCGTGCACGGCCGCACCGGCCAGGATTGCCCGGTCTGCGGCGACGTGGTGCGCGAGGTCTCCTTCGCCGACTCCAGCCTGCAGTACTGCGCCACCTGCCAGACCGGCGGCAAACCGCTCGCCGACCGGCGGCTGAGCCGGCTGCTCAAGTAGGTCCCCCACCCCAGGAGCCCCGCGTGCACGTGCCGACCGTCGCCATCTCCGGCGTCCCCGACCCCCTGCCCGAGGGGCTGGCCGTGCTCGACGTGCGCGAGGACTTCGAGTGGGCCGAGGGGCACGTCGAGGGCGCGACCCACATCCCGCTCGGCGAGCTGGGGCAGCGGCTCGACGACGTGCCCGACGGCCAGGTGCTCGTGGTGTGCAAGGTCGGCGCCCGCTCCGGGCAGGCCGTCGCCTGGCTGGCCCAGCAGGGCCGCGACGTCGTCAACCTCGACGGCGGCATGCTCGACTGGGAGGCCGCCGGCCGCCCGATGGTCAGCGAGACCGGCGGCCCGGCCCGGGTGGTCTGAGCCCCGTACGACGAGGGCCGGCCGGCCCGCCCGAGGGCGGACCGACCGGCCCGGGTGCCGATCGCTGAGTCAGCCGGCGCTGACGCAGGTCTCGCTGGCGTACTTGACGAACGCGTCGACGCTGTCGTTCTCCTCGTCGCTCAGGTCGTTGCCGAGGTCCTGCAGGTCCTCCTCGGAGGCATCGGCGTCGACCTCGTCGATCGCCTCGAGGAACAGCTCGAAGCCCTTGCGGGCGTCGTCCGGCATGCCCTCGGGGGTGCCGACGTCGGCGAGCTTCTCGGCCGCGTCCTTGACCTTCTCGATCGCGGCCTCGGTGTCCTCGCCGGAGCCGCTGGCGGACTGGCTCAGATCGGTGAACGCCGCGCAGAAGTCCTTCTCCGACGCGTCGGTCGGGCTCCCGCCGGCGTCACCGCCCCCGCCACCGTCGTCACCGCACGCGCCGGCCGCCCCGGCCAGCAGCAGCACACCGGCTGCCAGTACTGCTCGCTTCATCGTCGGTCTCCTTCGTCGTTCCGCTTGGGTCCGTGTGTTCCGGAGGACACCCTGCCCCATCGGCGGCCGGTCAACCCTGCTGGGGGCCGACGACCGGCGGCAGCGGCAGCGCGGCGGCCAGCCGGGCGAGGTACTCCGCCCGCGACACCTCCACCACGCCCAGCGACGCCAGGTGCGGCGTCTGCCACTGGGTGTCGAGCAGCCGGAGGTCGGCGTGCTCGTCGCGGAGCCGCTCGACCAGGCCGACCAGCGCCACCTTCGAGGCGTCGCGCTCGCGGTGGAACATCGACTCCCCCGCGAAGAGTCCGCCGATCTGCACGCCGTAGAGCCCGCCGACCAGCCGCTCGTCGCGCCAGGCCTCGACCGAGTGCACCCAGCCGAGCTCGTGGAGGCGCAGGTACGCCGCGCGCACCCGCCCGTCGATCCACCCCTGCGGCCGGCGGGGGTCGGCGCAGGCGGCCAGCACCTCGCCGAACGCCGTGTCGACCCGGATCTCGTGGTCGCGCAGTGCGCGGCGCAGCGACCGCGAGACCCGCAGCCCGTCGAGCGGCAGCACCCCGCGCCGTACCGGGCTCCACCACGCCATCGGGTCGCGGCGCCCGCCCACCGGCATCGGGAACAGCCCCGCCCGGTAGGCCGCCAGCAGGGTGCCAGGCTCCAGGTCGCCGCCCATCCCGACCAGGTCGTCGTCGGGGTCCCACCGGTCCGGACCGGGGAAGACCCACGGTGAGGCGGGAGGCTCGACGGGCACCGCCCCAGTGTGACGGCTCAGGCCGGGGCGGGTTGAGGCGTCCCGCCTAGGATCGGGGCATGGGCATCCGTCGCAACGTCGCCACCCGCGTGGGGGCCAGCCTCGCCCCGCGGATCACCGAGCTCGCCCCAGGCCTCACCACGACGTTCGTGCGCGAGGCCCTGCACCGCGCCATCGCCGGCGTCGGCCCGCTGCCGCCCGCCGCCGACGCGGCCGAGAAGCAGCTGCGGGAGCAGAAGGGCGACGTCGACAAGGCCGTCCACGAGGTCATCGAGAACCACGTCCGCTACGCCGGCGCCCAGGGCTTCCTCACCAACCTCGGCGGCGTCGTCACCTCGGCGCTGACCATCCCCACCAACATCACCGGCCTGGCCCTGGTGCAGTGCCGGATGATCGCCGGCATCGCCCACCTGCGCGGCTACGACCTCGACGACCCGCGGGTGCGCAACGCCGTGCTCACCTGCCTGCTCGGCGAGGACAGCGTCAAGAAGCTGGTCCGGGCCCGCAAGCTCCCCGCGCCCCCGATGGCGCTCGCGACCGCCCCGGTGCACGACCCCGACCTCGACCGCGTCGTCTCCGCCGAGGTCGCCTCCGACCTGATCACCCAGGTCGCCGGCAAGCGCCTCGCCACCACCGTCGGCCGCCGGGTGCCGGTCGTCGGCGGCATCGTCGGCCTGGGCGCCGACGGGTTCGCGACCTGGAAGATCGGCCGCTACGCCGACCGGGAGCTGCTCGCCCGTCCCCGCTGACCGGTGGTCGAGCAGCGAGCGCCAGCGAGCGTCGTCGAGACCCCGTGAGACGAACGCCGGGCGCTGGTCGAGGAAGGCGGGCAACGCCTGTCTCGAAACCGGTGAGCCGACCGCCCTCCCTGGAACGGGCGACCCCGCGGACGGGGCTCGGACGGCGGGCGACTGCGGATTGGTGTGATCCGGGCGGGTGCTGACTGGTGTTGGGGGGGTGGGTGCGGGGTGCCGCGCGTGGGGGGACTGCGGCTGCTGCGCGCCGGACGTCGTCCGGCATTCGTTGCCGTGTCGCCGGACTCTGCCCTGCGGTCCCCCGGCGCTCGTCTCGGCGCCACGCCGCCGTTTACATGCCGAACGACGCCCGTCGCTCCGCGGCCTCCGTGCGTCCGGCGCGGCACGCCGGCGAGTGGCTCTGGTGCGCACCGCTGGTCGAGGTGCGAGGAGCCCTGGCGACGAGCCTCGAGACCCGGTGAGACGGAAGCCCTCCCGTCCCCACCGGAGGGCGTTCAGGTGCGGGGGTTTCGAGACAGTTGCTAGCGCAACTTCCTCAACCAGCGTCCACCGGGAGGCCGCGGAGGCGGCGGTAGAGGCGGATGAGGAACCGGCCGGAGCCGCGCTCGAGGCGGTGCACGACCTTCTTGCGCAGTCGGTAGACCGGGCGGAGGTGGGCGCGCTCGACCTCGGCGTGGGCGGCGGCCAGCTCGTCGCGGAGGCGGGCCTCCTCCTGGCGCAGGCGGGTGGCCTCGAGGAGGAGGGCGGTGATGGCGTCGACGCCGGCCGCGGCGACCTGGCGCTCGCGGGGGGCGTCGGGGTCGGCGAAGCCCGCGGCGGGCGGGGCGCCGAGCAGCTCGTCGAGGTCGCCCACGACGTCGTAGCCCCGCTCGCGCACCTCGCGCACCCACGACGCGCTCAGCTCCTGCACCCACGGGTGGACGTCGGGGGGCAGGGCGAGCCGGGGGGAGCCGGTGCGGCGCGACAGGGTCTGGTGGGCGAGCAGCTCGCGCACCAGCGGGCGGTAGTGCTCGGGCTCGACGAGCGCGTTGGCGTCGCGGTTGATCCGGCGCAGCAGCGCGGTCTCCGGTACGCCGAGCGAGGGGTTGGCGCGGTCGGTGCCGAGATCGAGCTCGAGGCCGTCGAGGCCGAACGCCCGGCTGAACCGCTGCCACAGCAGCTCCGGCGGCCCGCCCGGCGGCGGCACGGTCACGAGGTGCACGTGCTCGGGCGGCAGGTCGTGGGCCCACCGGTTGAGGATGTCGGGGATCTCCTGCACCCCCCAGAACCACGAGCCGATCCGGCTGTCGCGGGTGGGGTCCTGGATCCGCTCGAGGAACGTCGCGTAGCTCAACGTCGAGCGGTGCTTGACGTTCTCCTGCCACTCCGCCGGGATCTGCCGCACCAGGTCGCGCACCGACAGCACGACGTGCACCTCGGCGCCGGCGCCGTGCCCCACCGACTCCAGGGCCCGGGCGACCTGGCTGCGCGAGGCGGTGGCCAGGATCTCGTGGCTCACGATCGCGGTGCCGGACGCCGCCCGCACCCGCGCCGCCAGCTCGTCCCACGCCCCGATCGCCTCGGCCTCCAGCCCGCCCCACGGCAGCCGCATCAGGTCGAGCGCGGCGAGGAAGTGGTAGTCGAACCGCGGCGCGTGGTAGCTGACGCCCTGCGGCTCGAGCGCCTCCTGGTTGCGGAACAGCACGTCCTGGAAGTACGACGTGCCGGTCTTCGGCGTCCCGACGTGCAGCAGCACCCGCTTGCTCATGGGTGCGCCTCCTCGGGAGCGGTCTGGTGGTCGAGCAGGAGGGCCAGCGCGAGGTCGAGGACGCCGTCGACCGCCGGCTCGGCCGCGCCGTCGTGCTGCCGGGGCAGCAGCAGGTCCGGCTCGCCGTGCACAGCGTAGTGGGCGGCGAGCAGCCGCTCCCGGTGGCGCTCGGCCATCGCCGTCACCTGCTCGGCCCGGTCGGGAGGTACGACGAGCGCGGGGCCTGGCCGACCCACCAGCCGCGGCAGCAGCACGCCGCGCAGCAGCGCGACCCGGCGGGCGGGCACCACGTGGTGGCCGAGCGCGGCCGAGACGTGCCGGGCCAGCTCGACGCCCGCGGCTGGCAGCGTGGGACGCACGGGCAGCGGGCGCCGGGTGCGCACCAGCCCGGCGACGAGCGCCGGGTCGAGCACCACCCGCACCCGCGATCGGCCGAGCCGCCCGGCCCAGGCGTCGGCGACCCGCACCAGGTCGGCGCGGCGCGGCGGCACCGGGCGGCGCAGCACGGCGTCGAGCCACTCGCCCCACGGCGGGCCGCCCTCGGCGAAGCACCGGGCGGTCCAGGCGTCGACCAGCATCGCGGCCTGGTCGGTGCCGACGACGTGGGCGACGGTGCCGGGGCCGCCGGGCCAGCGGCGCCGGTCGAGCATCGCCTCGGTCATGGTGTGCGCCACCCAGGCATCGCCGACGATCCGCCACCGCGGGCGGCGCGGCCGGCGGGGCGTGCGCTCGGGCACCGGGCCCGCCACGACGTCCTCCGCGATCACGCCGGTCGCCACCCGCACCAGCTCGTCGGCCGGCAGCGACGACGGGTCGACCGGCTGCGGGCCGAACGGCGAGCCCTCGTCGGCGCCGACCAGCTCGAAGTCCGGTCGGCCGCGCCCGGGTGCGCTGGTGGCCAGCACCCGGTCGGCGAGCGCCGTCGACGGCCGCCCGGCGAGGTTGAGCCGACGCAGCAGCTCCAGCTGCTGGGCACCCGGCAGCACCCGGTCGGCGCGGTCGGCGGGCGCGGACCAGTCGGCCCACGGCGTCGTGCCGCCGTCGCGCAGGTGGGCGATCCACCCCCACGCGCGGGCCCGGCTCATCGGGGCAGCACCCGGCGGGCCGCGCGGCGTACCCGGGCGGTGACCTGCTCCTGCGGCTCGGGTCGCCGGCCGGCCTCGAGCACCACGGCGACCAGCGCGTCGAGCGCGGCCGAGGCGACGTCGCGGGCGGGCGGCTTGTCGGGGTTGTGCCAGACGGCCTCGGGGTCGGGCCGGGCGGGCCGCAGCTCCTCGAGGTCGCCCACGACGTCGATGCCGGAGCCGGCGGCCCAGTCGATCCAGTGCTGGGCCACGCCGCTGGCCCACGCGTGGGCCTCGGGCGGCAGCACCACCCGGGTCATGCCGTCGCGCTGGGCGAGGGTCTCGTGGACGACGACGTGGCGCACGATCGTGCGGTAGTCGGCCGGCTCGATGCCCGCCTCGCGCAGCCGGCTGTTGAGGCGGCGCACCAGCGTGGTCTCGGCGCCGCCGAGGGAAGGGTTGCGGCGCTCGCTGTCGAGCGGCGCCCACGCGGGGTCGATGCCGGTGGCGGTGCAGAACCGGCGCCACAGCTCGCCGTGCCGGGCCCCCGGCTGGGGGACGGTCACGAGGTGGACCTGGCTGGGCAGGAGGTTGGCGCTCCAGCGCTCCAGCACGTCGGGCAGCCCCTGCACCCGCCAGAACCAGCGGCTGGCCTTGCGCGAGTCGGAGGCCTGGAGCTGCTTGAGGAACGAGCGGAACGTCACCCGCCGCTGGTGCTTGACCTGCTCCTGCCACTCGGCCGCCACCTGGCGGGCGATGTCGCGCGCGGAGTAGACGACGTGCACCTCGGCGGGCGCCAGGTCGGCCATCGCCCGCTCCACCTGGGCCGGGGTCGCGCCGGCGAGGATCTCGTGGCTGATCACGACCGTGCCCTTGGCGCGCGCGACCCGCTTGGCCAGCGCGGCCCACTCCCCCTGCACCTCGGGTCGCATCCCGCCCCAGGGCCGGTCGATCAGGTCGAGGGCCGCCGGGAACATGTCCTCGTGGCTGCCGACGGGGTAGCGGACGCCGTGGCGGGCCAGCCGGGTGCGGTTGAGGTGGAGCCGGTCCTGGACGTAGGTGGTGCCGGTCTTGGGCGCACCCACGTGCACGTACACCCGGTCCGCCATGCCCGGCAGTCTATGGACCCGGCCCGGCCGGGGCGTGCGTGGTGACTCCGCGGACGGGGCCCGGGTGGGGGCTAACTCTCTGTCGTGCGATCCAGGCGGCGGGTAACTGGCGTGGGTGGGTGCGTTGTGCCGCGCGTGGTGGGGCACTGCGGCTGCTGCGCGCCGGACGTCGTTCGGCACTCGTTGCCGTGTCGCCGGACGCTGCCCTGCCGTTCCCCGGTGTCCGCTTCGGCGCCACGCCGCCGTCTACGTGCCGAACGACGCCCGTCGCTCCGCCGCCTCCGTGCCGGCGGCGCGGCACGCCGGCGTGCGGTGGTCGAGGTGCGAAGGCCGCCAGGCCTGAGCCTCGAGACCCGGCGAGACGAACGCCCTCCCGTCCCCACCGGAGGGCGCTCGGCCGTCAGGGGTCTCGACGGGCGCTCGTCGCTGGCGCTCCTCGCTGCTCGACCACCGTGCAGTCAGCCGAGGGCGCGCACCACCGCGGAGGGGCTCGGGCGGCCCAGGTGGCCGGCGAGCCAGGTGCTGGTGGCGACCAGGGCGTCGAGGTCGACGCCGTGCTCGATGCCGAGGCCGGTGAGCAGCCAGACGAGGTCCTCGGTGGCGAGGTTGCCGGTGGCGCTGGCGGCGTAGGGGCAGCCGCCGAGGCCACCCGCGCTCGCGTCGTACGTCGTCACCCCCGCCCGCAGCCCGGCCTGGACGTTGGCGAGTGCCTGGCCGTAGGTGTCGTGGAAGTGCAGCGCCAGCCGGTCGGGGCCGATCCCGGCGGCGCCGAACGCGGCGACCAGCGCGCCGACGTGGCCGGCGGTGGCCACGCCGATGGTGTCGCCGAGGCTGAGCTGGGAAGCGCCGAGGTCGAGCAGCCGGACGCCGACCCGCACCACCTGGTCGATCGGCACCGCGCCCTCCCACGGGTCGCCGAAGCACATCGAGACGTAGGCCCGCACGTCGAGGCCGGCCGCGCGGGCCCGGGTCACGACGGGCTCGAACATCGCGAACTGCTCCTCGACGGAGCGGTTGAGGTTCCTCTGCGCGAAGGTCTCGGTGGCGGAGCCGAAGATCGCGACGTGCCGCAGGCCCAGGGCCAGCGCGCGGTCGAGGCCGCGCTCGTTGGGCACCAGCACCGGCAGCGCGACGCCGTCGGGGCCGAGCCGGGTCATCAGCTCCTCGGCGTCGGCGAGCTGGGGCACCCACCTCGGGTGCACGAACGACGTCGCCTCGACCACCGGCAGCCCCGCGGCCACCAACCGGCGCACCAGCTCCTCCTTGACCTCGACCGGCACCAGCGCCTGCTCGTTCTGCAGCCCGTCGCGCGGCCCGACCTCCCAGATCGTGACGCGCTCGGGCAGCCCGGGCTCGGGCACCACCATCGGCAGGCCGGTCATGCCTCGTCCTCCTCCTCGGGCTCGACCACGAACAGGGTCGCGCCCAGCGGCACCTGCTGCCCGGCGCCGGCGGCCACCGAGGCGACGGTGCCGGCGAACGGCGCGGTCAGGGTCAGCTCCATCTTCATCGCCTCCATGCTGCCGAGCACCTGCCCCGACTCGACCCGATCGCCGGCGGCGACGCGGACGTCGAGCACGGTGCCGGGCATCGGCGCCGCGACCGTGCCGTCGCCCGCGGCGGCCGTGGGGGCCAGCCGGTCGGGCGGCGTGAACAGGTGGCGCTGCCCGGCGACCACCACGTCGACGAACCCGGGCTGGGCGTTGACCACCGCCTCGACCGGGCGCCCGTCGACCAGCAGCCGCACGGTGTGGTCGGCAGCGGAGAGCTCCCTGACCGGTACGCCGTCGACGGTGCCGGCGGCGCGGTCGACGACGACCGGCCGGTCGAGGTCGACCACCGTGGGTGCGGGGGGTCCGGCGAGCCGCCACCCGTCGGCGGCGAACGGGTGGCCGCGGTCGGTGACCGCGGTGAGCATCGCCGAGACCCAGGCCGCGACCAGCCGGGCGGTGGCGGGGTCGGGTGGCGCCAGCTCCGCGGTGTCGAGCCAGGCGGTGTCGATGGTCGCGTCGCGGAACTCGTCGCTGCCCACCAGGTCGCGCAGGAAGCCGACGTTGGTGGTGAGCCCCAGGATGCTGGTCTGCTCGAGCGCGGCCACCAGCCGGGCCCGGGCCTCCTCGCGGTCGCGGCCGGAGGCCACCACCTTGCCGAGCATCGGGTCGTACGCCGTGCCGACCCGCTGCCGCGGGTGGAGCGCGTGGTCGGTGCGGGCCAGCGCGGGGTCGGGCCAGCGGACGATCGAGGCGGTGCCGGCCTGCGGGAGGAAGTCGTGGAACGGGTCCTCGGCGTAGACCCGGGCCTCGATCGCGTGGCCGAACGGTCCCGGCGCCTCGGTGAGGCGCAGCGGCTCGCCGGCGGTGATCCGCAGCTGCTCCTCGACCAGGTCGAGTCCGGTGATCGCCTCGGTGACGGGGTGCTCGACCTGGAGCCGGGTGTTCATCTCCAGGAAGTAGGCCTCGTCGGTGTCGGTGTCGAGCAGGAACTCCACGGTGCCGGCGTTGGTGTAGCCGACGTGGCGGGCCAGCGCGACCGCCGACGAGGTCACGAGCTCGCGCACCGCCGCGCTGATCGTGGGCGCGGGCGCCTCCTCCACGACCTTCTGGTGCCGCCGCTGGGCCGAGCAGTCGCGCTCGTGGAGGTGGACGACGTTGCCGTGGTGGTCGGCCAGCACCTGCACCTCGATGTGGCGGCCGTGCTCGACGTACTTCTCCACGATCATCGTGTCGTCGCCGAAGGCACCGGCCGCCTCGCGCCGCGCCGCGGCCAGCGCCTCGGCCATCCCGGCCTCGCTGCGCACGATCCTCATGCCCTTGCCGCCGCCGCCGGCGGCGGCCTTGACCAGCACGGGGTACGCCGCGTCGTCGCCGGTGGGCACCACCGGCACGCCGGCCGCGACCGCGATCTCGCGGGCGGCGTCCTTGCGGCCCATCTGCTCCATCACCGCCGCGCTCGGCCCCACGAGCCGGACGCCGGCCGCCTCGAGCGCGGCCGCGAACTCGGCCCGCTCGGAGAGGAAGCCGTAGCCGGGGTGGACGGCGTCGGCACCGCTGGCGACCGCGGCGGCGACGAGCGCGTCGACGTCGAGGTAGCCGGCGACCTCGACGGCCTCGTCGGCGGCGAGCACGTGAGGCGCGTCGGCGTCGGTCGCGGTGAAGACCGCGACGGTGGGCAGCTGCAGACGCCGGCAGGTGCGTAGCACGCGCAGCGCGATCTCGCCGCGGTTGGCGACCAGCACCTTGGCCAGGGCGACGGGCTCGGGCACGGCTGCTCCTCGGTGGGGCTCGGGGTTCGTCGACGCGTCCACGGCCCGCCTCACATCCGGAAGACGCCGTAGGAGGGGGCCGGCACCGGCGCGTGCGCCGCCGCGGCCAGGCCCATGCCGAGCACCCGCCGGGTGTCGGCGGGGTCGATGACGCCGTCGTCCCAGAGCCGGGCGGTGGAGTAGTAGGGCGAGCCCTGGGTCTCGTACTGCTCGCGGATCGGCGCCTTGAACTCGTCGTCGTCGGGCCGGCCCGCGACCGTGGCGAGCACGGAGGCGGCCTGCTCCCCGCCCATCACCGAGATCCGGGCGTTGGGCCACATCCACAGGAAGCGCGGGTCGTAGGCGCGCCCGCACATGCCGTAGTTGCCGGCGCCGTAGGAGCCGCCGATGACCACGGTGAACTTCGGCACGACCGAGCACGCGACCGCGGTGACGAGCTTGGCGCCGTCGCGCGCGATGCCGCGGTTCTCGTACTCGCGACCGACCATGAAGCCGGTGATGTTCTGGAGGAAGACCAGCGGGATGCCGCGCTGGTTGCACAGCTCGATGAAGTGCGCGCCCTTGAGGGCCGACTCGCTGAACAGGATGCCGTTGTTGGCCACGATGCCGACCGGGTGGCCCCAGACGTGGGCGAAGCCGGTCACCAGCGTCTCGCCGTAGAGCCGCTTGAACTCCTGGAACCGGCTGCCGTCGACCACCCGACGGATGACCTCGCGCACGTCGTACGGCGTGCGGGTGTCGGCGGGCACCACGTCGGGCAGGGTCGTGGGGTCCTCGAGCGGCTCCTCGGGCTCGCGCACCTCCCACGGCGCGGCCGGGGTGGGGCGCAGGGTGTCGACGATGCCGCGCACGATCGCGAGCGCGTGGAGGTCGTCGTCGGCGAGGTGGTCGACGACGCCCGACCGGCGGGCGTGCACGTCACCGCCGCCGAGCTCCTCGGCGGTGACGACCTCACCGGTCGCGGCCTTCACCAGCGGCGGGCCGCCGAGGAAGATCGTCCCCTGCTCCTTGACGATCACGGTCTCGTCGCTCATCGCCGGCACGTAGGCGCCGCCTGCGGTGCACGAGCCCATCACGCTGGCGACCTGGGGGATGCCGCGGGCGGAGAGGTTGGCCTGGTTGAAGAAGATCCGGCCGAAGTGCTCGCGGTCGGGGAACACCTCGTCCTGCATCGGCAGGAACGCGCCGCCGGAGTCGACGAGGTAGAGGCACGGCAGGTGGTTGTCGGCGGCGACCTGCTGGGCGCGCAGGTGCTTCTTGACCGTCATCGGGTAGTAGGTGCCGCCCTTGACCGTGGCGTCGTTGGCGACGACCACGCAGGTGCGGCCGCTGACCCGGCCGATCCCGGTGACGATGCCGGCGCTCGGCACCGGGGACTCGCCCGGCTCGCCGTACATGCCGGTCGCGGCGAGCGGGCTGAGCTCGAGGAACGGGCTGCCGGGGTCGAGCAGCCGGTCGACCCGGTCGCGGACCAGCAGCTTGCCGCGGTCGGTGTGCTTGCGCCGGGCCGCCTCCGAGCCGCCGAGGCGGGCCGCGGCGAGCCGCTCGCGCAGGTCGGCCACCAGGGTGCGCAGGTCGTCGGTCACGCCCCCGAGGTTAGCGATCATTAACCAGCGCGTCCACGACGCCGAGCACACCGGGACGGCCGAGCCCGGCCGTGACCAGCGGGCGGACACTCATTGTCGTGTCTTTTACTCTACTTTAGAGTCGGGAGCCCGACCCGATCCAGGAGCAGACGATGACCTACCGCCCCGAGACGCTGGCCGTGCACGCGGGCCAGGAGGAGGCCGACCCGGCCACCAACGCCCGCGCCGTGCCGATCTACCAGACCACGTCGTACGTCTTCAACGACACCGAGCACGCAGCCAACCTCTTCGCGCTGGCCGAGCCGGGCAACATCTACACGCGGATCATGAACCCGACCCAGTCGGTGTTCGAGGACCGGATCACCCAGCTCGAGGGCGGCGTCGGCGCGCTCGCGACCGCCTCGGGGTCGTCGGCGACGACGTACGCCGTGCTGAACCTGACCTACGCCGGCGACAACATCGTCGCGCTCTCGACGCTCTACGGCGGCACCTACGCGCTCTTCGCGCACACCCTGCCCCAGTTCGGGATCGAGGTGCGCTTCGTCGACCCCGAGAAGCCCGAGGAGCTCGCGGCCGCCGTCGACGAGAAGACCAAGCTGGTCTTCGCCGAGACCGTCGGCAACCCGAAGATCAACGTCGTCGACCTGCGCGCCTGGGCCGACGCCGCCCACGCCCTGGGCCTGCCGCTGATCGTCGACAACACCGCCCCGACCCCGCTGCTGGTGCGGCCCTTCGACCACGGCGCCGATGTGGTCGTCCACTCGGCCACCAAGTACATCGGTGGCCACGGCACCTCCATCGGCGGCGTGATCGTCGACTCCGGGAAGTTCGACTGGGCCGCCCACGCCGAGCGGTTCCCCGGGCTGACCCAGCCCGACGCGGCGTACCACGGCGTCGTGTGGACCGACGCGGTCGGCGAGCTGGCCTACATCATCCGCGCCCGCACCGTGCTGCTGCGCAACACCGGCGCCGCGATCACCCCGATCAACTCCTGGCTGTTCCTGCAGGGCCTGGAGACGCTCCACCTGCGGATGGAGCGGCACAGCGAGAACGCGCTCAAGGTCGCCCGGTTCCTCGAGGGCCACGACAACGTCGCCTGGGTGAGCTACCCCGGGTTGGAGTCGTCGGCGTACAAGGCCGTGGCCGACCGGATCTTCACCGGCCGCGGCTACGGCGGCCTGGTGAGCTTCGGCGTGAAGTCGGGCCGCGACGGCGGCAAGCGGCTGGTCGAGGGCCTGGAGCTGTTCAGCCACCTGGCCAACATCGGCGACGCCAAGTCGCTGGCGATCCACAACGCCACCACCACCCACAGCCAGCTGACCCCCGAGGAGCTCGAGGCCGCCGGCGTGCCGGAGGACATGGTGCGGCTGAGCATCGGCATCGAGCACGTCGACGACCTGATCGCCGACCTCGACCAGGCCCTCACCGCGGCCAAGTAGCCGAGGACGGCGCGGGTGCCGCTGGGCCTCACCACCACGCAGCGGGTCGTCCTCTGGAACGAGGACGACCCGCTCGTGCTGTCCAGCGGCGACGCGCTCGGGCCGGTCGAGGTGGCCTACGAGACCTACGGCGAGCTGTCGCCGACGCGCGACAACGCCGTGGTGGTCTGCCACGCGCTCACCGGCGACGCGCACGCCGCCGGGCACCACGGCGACCCGACGCGCCGCGGCTGGTGGGACAACCTGATCGGGCCCGGCCGCGCCCTCGACACCGACCGCTGGTTCGTGGTCTGCGCCAACCTGCTCGGCGGCTGCCGGGGCACGACCGGGCCGCTGTCGACCAACCCCGCCACCGGGCGGCCGTGGGGGCTGGACTTCCCGCTGCTGTCGATGTCGGACCTGGTGGCGGTGCACCGCGGACTGGTGCACCACCTCGGCATCGAGCGGCTGCACGCCGCCGTCGGCGGATCCCTGGGCGGCATGCAGGTGCTGCAGTGGACCGTCGACCACCCCGGCGAGATCGACCGCGCCGTGCTGGTGGCGGCCTCGTCGCGGCTGACCGCGCAGAACATCGCGTTCTCGGCGGTGGCCCGCCAGGCGATCCTGCGCGACCCCGACTTCCAGGACGGCCGCTACCCCGGCACCGGCCGCCGTCCCGACCTCGGGCTCTCGATCGCGCGGATGATGGCCCACATCACCTACGTCTCCGAGGAGGCGCTGCGCCAGAAGTTCGACCGGGCCCGGGTCGACGACGGCGAGCCACGGCTCGGGGTGGACTTCCAGGTGGAGTCGTACCTCGACCACCAGGGCCGGGCGTTCGTCGAGCGGTTCGACGCGCTGTCGTACCTCTACCTCACCCGGGTCATGGACTACTACGACGCCTTCGCCGACCCCGACGCGGTGGCGCGCGCGGCCGCGGCGACGGCGTACCACCTGCTGTCGTTCGACAGCGACTGGCGGTTCCCCACCGCCCACACGCTGCGGATCCGCGACGTGCTGGCGGAGGCGGGCGCGGCGGTGACGTTCGAGGAGCTCGCCTCGCCGTGGGGTCACGACTCGTTCCTGCTCGAGCCGCCGGGCTACCACGACCGGGTGCGCGCCTTCCTGGACGCGCCGCCAGGGGAGGTGAACGGTCGCTAACCTGAGCCGGTGACCGCCGCCCCGCAGGAGACCCGCCGCGAGCAGATCCTCGCGACCGCGGCGGAGCTGTTCGCGGCGCGCGGCTTCCACGGCGTCTCGGTGGCCGACCTCGGCGCCGCGTGCGGCATCTCCGGCCCGGCGCTCTACAAGCACTTCGCCTCCAAGGACGCGGTGCTGGCCGAGATGCTGGTCTCGATCAGCGAGGAGCTGCTCACCGTCGGCCGGGCCCGGGCCGCCGAGGCCGCCGAGGCCGGCGACGCCGCGGCCGCCCTGGCCGCGCTGGTGGAGTGGCACGTCGACTTCGCGCTGCGGCACCGGGCGCTGATCGTGGTGCAGGACCGCGACTGGGAGTCACTGCCGGCCGAGGCCCGCGAGCGGGTGCGCACCCTGCAGCGCCAGTACGTCGACGTCTGGGCCGACCGGCTCCGCGAGCTCCACCCCGGGCTGACCCGCCAGCCTGCCCGGGCGATGGCGCACGCGGCGTTCGGCCTGATCAACTCCACCCCCCACAGCGGCCTGCTCCCCGACGTACGGATGCGGGAGCTGCTGCGGCAGATGGCTGGTCGGGCGCTGGGGATGGGGGCCTCGGAGCCGGGCGGCGCACGCTTGTAACGCTCCTTTATCCGGACTGGTGCGCCCCTGTGACGGCGCCCCAGTCCGGATAACCGCGCGTTACAAGCGGCGGTGGCGCCCCGGCCGGGGCCCCCCGGGCTGACTAGGGTGACCGGGTGCGGTGGAGGTCTCGGACGGCGGCGCTGGTGGCGGCCGTGGTGCTCGGCACCGGGGGCGGGGTGGTGACCGGGCTGGTCACGACGTCGGAGCCCGGGCCGGAGGTGGGTGCGGTCGCGGACCCGCTCAACCTCGGCGTGCCGCTCGACGACCAGCCGTGCTCGGGCGAGTCGCTGCTCGTCGTCGGGATCGGCGACGGCGCCGCGCCGCTGGTCGCCGCGGTGGCCGACCAGGACCCCGACGAGGTGCGCTACCTGCGCACCGACGACTCCTGCCCCACGATCTACGGCACCGAGAACCTCCGCGACCCCGACTACGTCGCCTACCTCGGCCCGTTCCCCACCATGGCCCCGGCCTGCGCGGCCCGGATGACGCCCGAGCACCGCGGTGACTTCGTCACCAGGCTGCGCGACGGCAACGACATCTTCGTCCGGTGCGTGTGCGTGCTGCCCGACGAGACCGGCCCGGTGCTGCGGCCCGGCATGGAGTCCGACGCGACCACCTCGATCTGGATCCGCCAGCTGCAGGGGCTGCTCAACGAGCTCGACCCCGAGGCGTTCCCGACCGCGTGGGTCAACGGCGTCTACGACGAGCGCACCCAGGCCCGGATCGAGGACCTGCAGGCGCGGGCCCAGATCGGGGTCGACGGTGTGGTCGACGCCCAGACCTGGGGCCTGGTGCGCGACCGCACCTGCGACCGCTTCGACTTCTGAGCCGCCCCGGCGCTCAGGCCACCAGCCGGTAGAACCGGAACATCTCGTGCTCGATCGGCAGCACCTCCACGCCCGAGAAGCCCGCGTCACCGGCGTACGCCGCCAACGTGTCGGGCCGCATCACGGTCCCCGTGCCCACCGAGGGGTGGTGGGACAGCCCGTCGGGCAGGCAGATCAGCACGGACATGCCGTACATCAGCTGCTCCACGGCGTCGCCCGACCGACCGGTGAACTCCGCTGGCACCCGCTCGTCCATCACCAGCACCGTGCCGCCGGGGCGGACCAGGCGCCGGGCCGCGGCCAGCACGCCCACCGGGTCGGGGAGGTCGTGCACGCACTCGAACGCCGTCACCAGGTCGTAGCCCTCGCCCGGGTCGGCGGTCGCGGCGTCGCGCACCTCGAAGCGCACCCGGTCCGACAGCCCGTACTCCGCAGCGGTCGCGGTGGCCGCGGCGACCGAGTCGGCGTCGACGTCGAAGCCGTCGACGGTGGCGGCGGGGTAGGCCAGCCCCATCCCGATCGACGACCAGCCGTCGCCGCACCCGAGGTCGGCGACCCGACCGCCGGCGCCCAGCGCGCGGTGCACGTCGGGCAGCGACGGCAGCCAGTCGCTGCCGAGCGAGTGCAGGAAGAGCGGCCGGTTGGCCTCGGCCTGCCCGCGGCGCATGGCGGCGCCGTACTGCGACCACGGCACGCCGCCACCGGTGCGGAACGCCTCCTGCAGCGCGGGCAGCTGCACCGCGGCTGCCGCGATCACGTCGGCGAACGGCGTGAAGAACGACAGCGAGTCGGGGTCGCAGAGCACGGCGGCGTGCTCGGCCGACACCGCGAACCGGCGCTCCTCGGCGGGCAGGGCGGGGTCGTCGACGTCGATCAGACCGGCGACGGTCTGCTGCTCCAGCCACTCGCGGGCGTAGCGCGGGTGCAGGCCGGCGGCCTCCGCCAGCTCGGCGGCGGTGCACGGCCGCTGGTGCAGCACGCCGTAGAGGCCGAGCTGCGAGCCCAGGTGGACGGTCAGGATGTCGAGCGCGCCCAGCGCGGAGCCGAACAGGTGGTCGGCCAGCTCGTCGGTCTTCATGGTCTTCTCCTCGGGAGTCGGGGTGCGCCACCGGTCGGGTGGCGGGCCCCACGCTGGGCCGCCGCCCTGACACGCGGCGGTCACCCGGCTGACAGCCGGCCCCGGACCGGTGAAAGGTCGTGGACGCCGGCCCCCGGGGTCGTCATGCTCGGGGCGTGACCACGCACGGCGACCCGGACCCAAGGGAGCCCGTCCTCGTGGCCCGGGTGCTGGGGGAGCCGCTCCTCGTCGGTCACCCCGACGCGTCGTACCCCGCGGGCCGGCCGGGCCGGCTGCTCACCGCGTTGCTGCTGGCCCGGGGACGGTCGCTGACCCAGCAGCGGCTGGTCGACGACGTCTGGGGCGAGGAGCTGCCCGCCGACCCGCGGGCGGCGCTGCACACCACCGTGGCCCGGCTGCGACGCGCGCTCGGTCCCCGCGGTGGCGACCTCGACCGGGTGGGCACCGGCTACCGGCTCGCCCGCGACCACCTGCTCGTCGACGCCGAGCTCTTCCTCGAGGAGGCCCGGCCGACGCCCGGCGAGGCCCCCGCACAGGCACTCGTGCGCTGCGAGGGGGCCCTGGCCCGGTGGCGCGGCCCGGCGTGGGCCGGGCACGCCGACGACCTGGCCCGCGGCGAGGCCTCGCGCCTCGACGCGGCGCGGCTCGAGGTCCGCGAGCAGCGGGCCGCCGCCCTGCTCGACCTGGGCCGGACCGCCGACGCGATCGGCGAGCTCCGGGTGCTGGTGGCCGAGGAGCCGCTGCGCGAGCGCGCGGTCGGCCTGCTGATGACCGGCTGGCACCGCGCCGGCGACGTGGGGGCGGCGCTCGAGGTCTGGACCGACCACCGCGAGCGGCTGGCCGACGAGCTCGGCCTCGACCCCTCACCGGCCCTGGTCGAGCTGCACCGCTCGGTGCTGCAGCGACGACCCGAGGAGGAGAGCCCGAACGGCGGCGGACCGGCCGGCCCGCCGGCGCCCGCGCCCGGCCGCCCCGCGCTGCTGGGGCGCGAGGCCGCGCTCGGCACCCTCACCCAGATGCTCGACCTGCACCGCTGCGTGACGCTGGTCGGCACCGGTGGGGTCGGCAAGACCTCCCTGGCCGCGACCGCCGTCTCCGGGCGCGACCACTGGTGGGTCGACCTCGCCCGGGTGACCGACCCCGCGCTGGTGGTGCCGACGGCTGCCGACGCCCTGGGTGTCGACCTCCATCCGGGCACGCCGGTCGAGGCCTCGATCGCCGCCCGGCTGGCCGCGCTCGACGGCGTCGTCGTCGTCGACAACTGCGAGCACCTGATCGCCGCGGCCGCCGACCTCGTGGACCGGCTGCTCCGCGCCGGGCCACGGGTGCGGGTGCTGGCCACCTCACGGGAGCGGCTGGCCCTCGACGAGGAGCGGGTGCTGCCGCTGCCGCCCCTCCAACTGCCGGCGCCGGGCACCGCCGACGCGGGCGCGCCGTCGGTGGCCCTGTTCCTCGAGCGCGCCCGGGCCGTGGCCCCCGACCTCGAGCCCGACGACGCCGTCCTCGCCACCGTCGCCGACCTCGTCCGCCGGCTCGACGGGCTGCCGCTCGCCATCGAGCTGGCCGCCGGCCGGGTCGGCTCGGTCAGCCTCGACGACCTGCGCGACCGGATCGTCGACCGGGCCGACCTGCTGCGCACCACCTCGCCGCGGGCCTCGGCCCGGCAGCGGGCCCTGGCCTCCACGATCGCCTGGTCCTACGAGCTCCTCGACGCGGAGGAGCAGCGGGCGTTCCGCTGGCTGTCGCGCTGCGCCGGCAGCTTCGACCTCGCCACCGCGGAGGCGCTGCTCGGACCCGACGCGATCGACCTGGTGCCGGCGCTGGCGGAGCGGTCGCTCCTGGTGCGGCCGGCCACGAGCGGCCCCGGCGCCTACCGGATGCTGGAGACGCTCCGCTCCTACGCCGCCTCGCTCCTCGACGCCGACGAGCAGGAGGCACTCGCCCTCGCCCACGCCCGGTGGCTGGCCGGCCTGGCCACCGACGTCGGCCGCGGGCTGCTCGGCCCCGAGGAGTCGCGGTGGACCCACCGGATGGACCAGGCCGCCGCCGACCTCCCCGTCGCGCTGGGCTGGGCGATCGAGCACGGCGAGGCGGCGCTGGCGGCCGAGATGCTGGCCGGCGCCCACCGGTGGGCCTACTTCCGGCTGCGCGGCGACCTGCTCGGGCGGGCCCACGACGCGCTCGCCCTCGGCCCCGCCGGCCGGACCGCCGGGGTGCACCTCTGCGCATCGGCGTGGCACTGGATGCGCGGCGAGCACCGCGAGGGGCGCGAGCAGGGCGAGCTGGCGCTGGCCGCCGCCCGCACCGCCCACGAGCTGGCCGCGGCCCGCGACGCCCTCTCGGACAACGCGCTCGCCGAGGGCGACCTCGACGCCTCGCGACGTCACAGCCGCGAGGGCCTGGAAGTCGCCACCGCGGCCGGCGAGTGGACCGACGCCGCGGCCGCTGCTTGCGCACTGGTGCTCGCCACGACGTACGCCGGCGACGACGCGGCCCCGATGCTCGAGGAGGCGCACGCGCTGGCCCACCGGGGCGGCAGCCGGAGCTGGATCGCGTTCATGCACTACGCCGAGGGCGAGGTCCACGCCGACCGCGACCCCCAGCGCGCGCTGGCCGCCCTGGCCACCGCCCACCGGGTCGCCGACGAGGTCGACAACCGCCTGGTCGCCGGGGTCGCGGTCACCGCGGAGACCGCGCTGCTCGCCCGGGCCGGGCCGCTCGACCGCACCACGGTGGAGCGCTGCTGCGCGGCGGTGGAGCACTGGCGGCGGTCGGGCAGCGAGCGGCTGTTCCTGACCTGCCTGCGCAACCTGGTGCCCCTGCTCGACCGGCTCGGCGCGCACGCCGCGCTGGTCGAGCTGGTCGCCGCCACCGAGGGCCAGCAGGCCTACGGCGCCGAGGCCGACCGGCTCGGCGTCGCCCTCGACCGGGCCGCGGCGGCGCTCGACCCCGACCGGATGGCGGCCGCCCGGTCAGCGGGCTCCGTGCGCACGCTCGACGCGGCCGCCACCGCGGTGGTCGCGGCCCTGCGCGCGTCCGTCACCCCGGCCCCCTGAGCCGACGGCTCAGAGCAGGTGGTCGACGTCGCGGCCCTCGGCCAGCAGCTCCAGCGCCCGGGCCGCGCGCAGCGCGGCGTCGACCCCGGTGTCGAGGTCGTCGGGCGGGGCGTCGTCGGGGTCGGGCGACCCCTCGCGCTCGTGCAGCCGGGCGAGCAGCTCCTCGCGGGGGACCCCGCGCAGGTGGAGCAGCACGAACGGGTCGTGCTCGACCAGCCAGGTGAGCTGGAGCAGCACGGCGAGCGCGTGCGCGCACGGGTCGGCCCACGCCTCGCAGGTGCACGCCGAGCCGAGCTCCCCGCCGTAGGGCAGCAGCTCCACGCCGGCCTCCTCGGCGTGCTCGACCAGCGCGTGCGGCAGGTCGCCCGACAGCAGCGCCGCGATCCGGCCGGCCTCGGCGGCGACCGCCTCGACGAAGGCGTCGACCGACCCGTCGTCGAGCACCGGCAGCGAACCGCTCAGCGTCCATAGCCCGTCGGCGTCGTCGACCGAGGCGACGTAGCGGCCCGGCTCGACGAGGACCTGGCCGACGTGCCCGCCGCGGGCCAGCGTGCGCGCGGCGACCAGGTCCTCCTGGTGGTACGCCGCCTCCTCGACCGCACGCAGCCACGCCTTGCCCCACCACCGCCGGGCCCAGGGCCCGCGCCGCGGCGGCTGCCGGGGGTGGACCACGGCGCGCGGGGCGGCCTCGGTCATCACGGCTGCTCCCGCGGCGAGGCGTCGGGGCGCAGGGTGACCAGGTCGCGCAGGTCGGCGTTGCTGAGCTCGGTGAGCGCGCCCTCGCCGCGGGCGAGCACGGCGTCGGCGATCCCGCGCTTGCGGGTGAGCAGCTGGCCGATCCGCTCCTCGATGGTGCCGCGGGTGACCATCCGGTGCACCTGCACCGGGCGGGTCTGCCCGATCCGGTAGGCGCGGTCGGTGGCCTGGTCCTCCACCGCGGGGTTCCACCAGCGGTCGACGTGGACGACGTGGTCGGCGCGGGTGAGGTTGAGCCCGGTGCCGCCGGCCTTGAGCGAGAGCACGAACACCGGCACCTCGCCGGCCTGGAACCGGGCCACCATCGCCTCGCGCTCGCGCACCGGGGTGCCGCCGTGGAGGAACTGGTGGGCGACCCCCGCGGTCGAGAGGTGGCTCTCGAGCAGGCGTGCCATCGCGACGTACTGGGTGAAGACCAGCACCGCGCCCTCCTCGGCCAGCACGGTGCCGAGCAGCTCGTCGAGCAGGTCGAGCTTCTCGGAGCGGCCGGTGAGCCGCACGGCGCCGGACTGCTTGAGGAAGTGGGCGGGGTGGTTGCAGATCTGCTTGAGGCCGGTGAGCAGCGCCAGCACCAGGCCGCGGCGGGCGTGCTCGTCGGCCCGCTCGATGCGCTCCATCGAGTCGCGCACGAACGCCTCGTAGAGCACCACCTGCTCGCGGGTCAGCCCGAGCAGGTGGTCGGTCTCGGTCTTGGGTGGCAGCTCCGGGGCGATGCCGGGGTCGGACTTGCGGCGGCGCAGCAGGAACGGGCCGATCAGGTCGGCGAACTGGCGGCTCTTGGCGCTGTCGACCCCGGCCTCGATGGGAGCCGCCCACGCCTTGCGGAAGGCGTTGCGGCTGCCGAGCAGGCCGGGCGTCGCCCAGTCGAGGATCGCCCACAGCTCGGTGAGGTTGTTCTCCACCGGCGTGCCGGTCAGCGCGACCCGCGCGGTGCTGGGGATCGCGCGCAGCCCGCGGGCGGTCGACGACTGGGGGTTCTTGACGTGCTGGGCCTCGTCGGCGACCACGAGGTCCCACGGCACGGTGGCGAGCTCGGCGTGCGAGACCCGCATGGTGCCGTAGGTCGTGAGCACGAACCCGTCGCGCACCCCGGTGAGGGACCGGCCGCCGCCGTGGAACCGGCGCACCGGCGTGCCGGGCGCGAACCGCTCGATCTCGGCCTCCCAGTTGCCGAGCAGGCTGGCCGGGCAGACCACGAGCGTGGGGCCCGCCGCGCCGTGGTCGCGCCGGTGGAGGTGGAGAGCGATCAGCGTGACGGTCTTGCCCAGGCCCATGTCGTCGGCGAGGCAGGCGCCGAGCCCGAGCGAGGTCATCTCGGCCAGCCAGGTGAGCCCCTGGCGCTGGTAGTCGCGCAGCGTGGCGGTGAGCGCGGCCGGCACCGGCACCGGCTCGCTGGTGGCGGCGTTGAGCAGCCGCTCGCGCATCTGCAGCAGCGAGGCGCCGACGACGACCTGCTCCTCGACGTCATCGACCTGCACGCTGCCGGTCAGCGCGGCGGCGACGGCCTGCGCCGGCTTGACGGTGCGGATCAGCCGCTTGCGGGCCTTGCGGGCGACCGCCGGGTCGACCACGGTCCAGCTGCCGCGCAGCTTGAGCACCGGGGCCGCGCTCTCGGCCAGCCGCCGCATCTCCTCCTCGGTGAGCGGGTCGCCGTGCAGCGCCACCTGCCAGGAGAAGGAGAACAGCGCGTCGGTGCCGAGCAGCGGGTCCTGGAGCGGCTCCTCGTGGGGCTGGGAGCCACCGCGCGGACGGGCCTCGAGCACGGCGGTGGCGGTGAGGTCGCGGCCCAGGCTGCGCGGCCAGAGCACGTCGACGCCGCGGGAGCGCAGCGCGCCCACGCCGTCCTCGAGGAGGCTGACGATCTCGTCGGTGTCGAGCACCAGCTGGTCGGGCACCCGCAGCTCGAGCAACCGGTCGAGCACCGGCCACGCCTCGGCCGCCGCCCGCAGCGCGATAGTGGCGTGCACCCGGGCCCGGTGGCCGAACCCGTGCTCGGCCGGGGTGCCGGTCCACAGCACCGCGGCGTCGCAGAGGTGGAGCGGGTCCTGCTCGTCGTGCACCTGGAGCACCAGGCGCACCGAGCCCGCGACCAGCTCCTCCTCGTCGGCTTCGACCCGCAGCGAGATCCGCACCAGCTGCGCGAGGTCGGCCTCGGCCGGCTCGTCGGCGCGCGCGATCCGGCGCTGCAGCCGCTCGCTGAACGACTCCCGCGGCGCCCGGTCGGTGGGCGCCACGGCCGGCCGGGTCAGCACGGCGCCCGGACGCGGGGCGGCGCGCGGCACGGTGTCGGCGACGGCGTCGAGCAGCGCCCGCACCACCGCCTCGGCCGCCACGGCGTCGAGGTCGTCGTAGGTGCGCGAGGCGGCGAGCAGCCGCACCCGCTCGGCGTCGTCGGCGTCGCGGACGACCATCCGCCAGCTCGGCGACCCCTCGGCCGGCTCGAGCTTGCCGGCGGCCACCATCCGCAGCCCGAGCAGCGCGGCGCCGGACAGCAGGCCGACGCTGGGGTGGAGGTCGTCACGGCTGTGAGCCTTGGTGAGCACCGGCAGCGCCGCTCGGATCGGCAGGCTCACCGTCCGCCGGTCGTCGGTGAACTCCACGACCCCCTCGCGCGGCGGGTCGGCCGGGTGGAGCACGGCCGTGCCCGTGACGGGGACGAAGCTCACGCGGGTGCTACCTCCGAGGGGTGGGGACCTCAACCTAACGCCGGGCGCCGACGGTTGGTTCCGGGCCGAGTTCCGTGCTGGCTAGGCTCGGCCCATGAGCATCCTCGACGCACCGATCGCCCGCCTCGACGGCTCCCCCGCCACCCTCGGCGAGATCCTCGGCGGCCGGGCGGCGCTGCTGGTCAACGTCGCCAGCCGCTGCGGGCTCACGCCGCAGTACGCCGGCCTCGAGGCGCTCCACGAGGAGCACGGCGACGCGGCGTTCACGGTCGTCGGGCTGCCGTGCAACCAGTTCCTCGGCCAGGAGCCGGGCAGCGCCGAGGAGATCGCGGAGTTCTGCTCGGCGACCTACGGCGTGACGTTCCCGATGACCGAGAAGATCGAGGTCAACGGCGACGGCCGGCACCCGATCTACGCCGAGCTGACCGCCGCCCCGGACGAGAACGGCGAGACCGGCGACGTGCGCTGGAACTTCGAGAAGTTCCTCGTCGACGGCGACGGCGCCGTGGTGGCCCGGTTCAGCCCCCAGGTCGAGCCCGGCGACCCGGCACTGGTCGCGGCGGTGCGCGGGGTCGCCGGGCCGTGACCAAGCCCACTCCTGGTAGGCCGGAAACTCGGAGGCGGAGGACCAAGACCCCGCTTTAGGGTGGGGCGAGTGACCACGGACCTGCAGCCCGACCCGCCCGGCTCCCCCGCTCCTGACGACAGCGCTCATGACGACAAGCTCGACCGCGCGACCCTTGTGGTCGCGGGCGTGGTGGTGCTCGGCGCCATCATGTCGATCCTCGACATCACCGTCGTCTCGGTGGCGCTCGAGACCTTCCAGCGCGAGTTCGAGGCCACCGCCGCCCAGGTGGCCTGGACGATGACCGGCTACACGCTGGCGCTGGCCACGGTGATCCCGCTGACCGGCTGGGCGGCCGACCGGTTCGGCACCAAGCGTCTCTACCTGGCCGCGGTGGTGCTCTTCACCCTCGGCTCGGCACTGTGCGCGCTCGCGTCGTCGCTGGAGGTGCTGGTGGCGTTCCGGGTCGTGCAGGGCCTCGGTGGCGGCATGCTGATGCCGCTCGGCATGACGATCCTGACCCGGGCCGCCGGCCCGGAGCGGGTCGGCCGGGTGATGGCCGTGCTCGGCGTACCGATGCTGCTCGGTCCGATCCTCGGCCCGATCGTGGGCGGCGCGCTGATCGACGCCGCCTCGTGGCACTGGATCTTCCTGATCAACCTGCCCATCGGCGCCGCCGCGCTCGTCTACGCCTTCCGGGTGCTTCCCAAGGACGAGGTCGAGCCCAGCGAGACGTTCGACTGGCTCGGGGTGCTGCTGCTCTCTCCCGGCCTGGCCGCGCTGTTGTTCGGCATCTCGTCGATCCCCGAGGCACGCATGGAGGACGGCACCATGTGGACCTTCGAGGTCGTCGCCTTCTCGCTCCTCGGCATCCTGCTGGTCGCGGGGTTCGTGCCGTGGGCGCTCAGCCACCGCAACGCGCACCCGCTGGTCGACCTGCGCCTGTTCGGCAACCGCACCCTGACCGCCGCGGTCATCGCCAACACGGTGTTCTGCATCGCGTTCTTCGGGGCCGGGCTGCTGTTCCCGCTCTACTTCCAGGGGGTGCGTGGCGAGGACGCCCTCCACGCCGGTCTGCTGCTCGCGCCGCAGGGGCTGGGCGCGATGCTGACGATGCCGGTCGCCGGCGTGCTGGCCGACCGGATCGGGCCGGGCAAGGTGGTGCTCACCGGCATCGTGGTGATCGTGATCGGGCTCGGCGCGTTCTCGACGCTCGGCGCGGACACGTCGTACCTGTTCCTCATGGCGAGCCTGTTCGTGATGGGCCTCGGCATGGGCGGCACGATGATGCCGATGATGTCGGCGGCGCTGGCCACGCTGAAGGCCCACACCATCGCGCGCGGCTCGACGCTGATGAACATCGTGCAGCAGGTGGCCGCCTCGATCGGCACCGCGGTCTTCACGGTGCTGCTGACCAACGGCGTGCAGAACAAGGTGAACCTCCAGGCCGCGCCGGGTGTGGTCGACAGCCAGCGGGCCGAGGTCTACGGCGACGTGTTCCTCGTGGGCGCCGTGCTCACCCTGCTGGTGCTGGTGCCGGCGTTCTTCCTGCCCCGGCGCAAGGTGGCCCAGGTCGACCCGACGGTGCTCGTCGGGCACTGAGCCCGCCGTACCGACCCACCGGCCTGGCCGGCCCGGCCGCACGGGCCCTGGTGACGCCCGCCCCCCGCCCGGGGGGCGGGCGTCAGACGTTCGCGCGCCCGGTGATCGGCGGCAGGTCGGCGAGCGTGACGATGCCGGGCGGCGCGGCGACGACGTGGGGGACGGCGTTGGTCACCGGCATCGCGGTGTAGATCATCCCGAGGTCCATGAACCCCTCGGTCCAGTCGCGCGGCGGCAGGCAGTGGATCACCGTGCGCATGTTGGGCACGCCGAAGACCTGGATCACGTGGCCGTGCGCGAGCGGCTTGGGCGGCACCACGTGCTGGCCCATGGTCCAGTTGAAGCCGACCGAGACGACGTTGCGCTCGCCCACCCAGCCGCGGTGGTAGCCCATCACGCCGGCCACGGTGCCGGCCGGGATCGTCATGAAGCCGAGGTCGCTGTCACCGGTGGCGGCGGTGAACTCCACGTCGAAGGTCATCCGGTCGAGCGTCACCCCGAGCGCGTCGGCCATCATCGCGGCCGACTCGGCGAACACCTCGCTCTCCCGGCGCACCGACTCGGCCAGGCCGGGCGTCGCGGGGTCCTGGGAGAAGCCCATGGCGGTCTGGGTGCCGGCGCTCTCGTAGGTGGAGCAGTCGACCGACTCGGTGATCCGGATTTCGTCGACCCGCTCGCACGAGCCGCTGAGCACCATGCCGACCAGGTTGGTCATGCCCGGGTGGGCGCCGCTCCCGAAGATCGACGACCCGCCGGCCGCACAGGCCCTGCGGATCCGGTCGAGGTCCTCGGGCGACTGCTTGCCGCCGGTGATCCAGGCCGCGCTGGTGCACACGTTGACGCCGTTCTCGAGCAGCACGACGAGGTGATCGATGCTCGGCCACAGCGGGTTGTAGCAGCAGGCGTCGGCCCCGAGGGCGGCCAGGGCGGCGACGTCGTCGGTGGCGAGCACGCCGGTCGGCTCGGGCCAGCCGCACAGGTCGGCGGCGTCGATGCCCACCTTGTCGGCGCCGTGGGCGAAGACGCCGGCCAGCTCGAGGTCGGGCCGGGCCAGGATCGCGTGCAACGAGCGGCGGCCGATGTTGCCCGTCGTCCACTGGATCACGCGGAGCGGGCGGTCGAGCGCGGGACGGGCCATGCCGGCAATCTAGAACCTGTTCTAGTCGCCGTCCAGGGTGTTCGTCACCCGCGCAGCCGGGGCAGCACGTCGGCCGCCACCTGCTCGAGCACCGCCTCGGTGCCCCGGTAGGGCTCGTCGGGCCGCGGCCAGTGGGTGACCAGGTCGGTGAAGCCCAGCTCGGCCACCCGGCCGGCGAGCTCCTCGAAGAAACCCACGCTCGACAGCGCGTAGCGACCCTCCCCCTCGCCCAGGTGGGGCGTGGAGTCGGTCTCGACGTAGCGCCGCACGCCCGCGGGGTCGCGGCCGGCGGCGGCCAGGGCCTCGTCGTACGTCGCCACGGCGGTCGCCAGGCCGGCCAGCCAGGCCTCCAGGTCGGGCGCCGCGGGCGGGCCGGTGGTGATCCAGCCGTCGCCGTGGCGGGCGGCGAACCGCAGCGAGCGCGGACCGTTGGCGGCGACCAGCAGCGGGGTGCGGGCGAGGCCCGGCAGGGTGCGGGCGTCGGCGGTGGCGAACCAGCGGCCCTGCGTGGTCACGTGGTCGCCGTCGCGCAGCTGCTCGAGCACGCCGACGAACTCCTGGAACCGGTCGACCCGCTCCCGGATAGAGAGCGGCTCGCCGCCCAGCAGCCGGCTGTCGAGGTCGCCGCCGGTGCCGACGCCGAGCAGGAACCGGCCGTCGCTGATGTCGGCCAGCGCCTGCACGTCGCGGAAGAACGGGTAGGGGTGGCGGAAGTTCGGGGCGGCGACCAGGGTGCCGAGGCCGATCCTGCTGGTCAGCCCGGCGGCCGCGGCCAGCGTCGGCACGCTGCCCGCCCACGGCGACTCCGGCAGCCCGCCCCACACCAGGTGGTCGTAGGTCCAGGCGTGGTCGAAGCCGAGCTCCTCGGTCGCCCGCCACCGCGGCGCCGCCTCGGCCCACGGCAGGTCGGTCAGGATCGTCAGCCCGAAGCGCATGGGCCGAGCCTAGGGGGTGTCGAGTCGTCGTTACTCGTGACGGGTAACGACGGCTCGGCGTGGGGCGCAGTCAGTTCTGGGCGGCGAGCACGAGCGGGAGCACGGCGCTCGCGCCCGCCGACCGGATCGCGCGGGCGGCGAGGGTGAGCGTCCAACCGGTGACGGTGAGGTCGTCGACCAGCAGCACCCGGGCTCCCACGGGCACGTCGGCGGCCAGGGCGTGGCGGCGGCCGACGGCGGCCACCCGCTGGGCGGAGTTCGCCTGACCGCGGCCGGGCTCGACGTCGGGGTCGACGATCGCGAACCGGCCCAGCACCGGCGCCCGCAGGTAGCGGGAGAGGCCGTCGGCGAGGTCGGCGGTGAGCGTGGGCCGGGTGGCCGACTCGACCACGACGATGCCGTCGACGGCCGGCCGCCAGTCGTCGAGCATCGCGACCACGGCCCGCACCAGACCGGTCGGCACCGGACCATCGGCGGTGATGGGGCGGAACAGCTCGCGCAGCGCCTGGCCGTGGCCGAGGTCGGTCAGCCGGGCGACCGCACGACCCTCCTCGGCGCCGTCGTCGATCTTGCCCTTGAGCTCGATGCCGAGGTTGGCGAGCGCGGTGGGCCACATCCGGCGCGGCTCGACCGGCACGCCGGGCCGCGAGAGCCGGGCGCCGGCCTCCTCGACGGCGCCGGCGGAGACCGTGGTCGGGAGGTCGAGCCCACCGCAGTTGTCGCAGCGCCCGCAGTCGGCGGCCTCCGGGTCGTCGAGCTGCTCGCGCAGGTAGCGCATCCGGCACTCGGTGGTCTCGAGGTAGCGCAACATCGCGTCCTGCTCGCGCTGCCGGGCCTCGGCCACCCGCTGGTAGCGCTCCTCGTCGTAGGACCACGGCCGGCCGGTGGCCTCCCAGCCGCCGCGGACCCGGCGGGCGGCACCGTCGACGTCGAGCACCTTGAGCATCTGCTCGAGCCGGCTGCGGCCGAGGTCGACGTAGGTCTCGAGCGCCGCGGTGCTCATCGGCCGACCGGCCTCGGCGAGCACCTCGAGAGTCTGGCGCACCTGCTCCTCGCGCGGGAAGGAGAGCGAGGCGAAGTAGGCCCAGATGTCGCGGTCCTCGAGCGCGGGCAGCAGCACCACGGTCGCCTCGTCGGTGCCGCGGCCGGCGCGGCCGACCTGCTGGTAGTAGGCGACCGGCGACTGCGGCGCCCCCATGTTGACGACGAAGCCGAGGGTCGCGTCGAACCCCATGCCGAGCGCGCTGGTCGCGACCAGCGCCTTGACCCGGCCCTCGACGAGGTCCTGCTCGAGGGCCTGCCGCTCGGTGGTCTCGGTCTGCCCGGAGTACGCCGCGACCTGGTGGCCCCGGGAGCGCAGGTAGTCGGCGATCTCGCGGGTGGCGGCGACGGTGAGGCAGTAGACGATGCCGGAGCCGGGCTGCTCGGCCAGGTGGTCGGCGAGCCAGGCCATCCGCTGCTCGGCGGTGCGCAGCCGGACCACGCCGAGGCGCAGCGACTCGCGGTCGAGCGAGCCACGCAGCACCAGGACGCCCTCGCCGAGCTGCTCGGCGACGTCGGCAGTCACCCGGGCGTTGGCGGTCGCGGTGGTGGCCAGCACCGGGATGCCGGCGGGCAGCTCGTCGAGCAGGGTGCGGATCCGGCGGTAGTCGGGCCGGAAGTCGTGGCCCCAGTCGGAGATGCAGTGGGCCTCGTCGACGACGAGCAGGCCGCAGGTGGCGGCGAGACGGGGCAGCACCTCGTCGCGGAAGCCGGGGTTGTTGAGCCGCTCGGGGCTGACCAGCAGCACGTCGACCTCACCGGCGGCGATCTGGTCGTGGATCGGCTCCCACGCCTCGATGTTGGTGGAGTTGATGGTCACCGCGCGGATGCCGGCCCGCTCGGCGGCGGCGATCTGGTTGCGCATCAGCGCGAGCAGCGGGCTGACGATCACCGTCGGCCCGGCACCCTGCGAGCGCAGCAGCAGGGTGGCGACGAAGTAGACCGCCGACTTGCCCCACCCGGTGCGCTGCACCACCAGGGCCCGGCGCCGGTCGACGGCCAGCGCCTCGATCGCCGACCACTGGTCCTCGCGGAGGACGGCGTCGTCGCGGCCGACGAGCGCGCGGAGGTGGGCCTCTGCAGCGTCGCGGACGGTGGTGGTGGTCATGCGACGTGTCTACCAGCGGGCACCGACCGGCCGGGCGCCCCTCCACAGGGCGACACCCGCTGGTCGAGCAGCGAGCGCCAGCGAGCGTCGTCGAGACCCCGTGAGCCGACAACCCTCCCGTCCCCACCGGAGGGTCTCGGCCGGCTCGGGTTTCGAGACAGTCGCTAGCACGACTTCCTCGACCAGCGCGGCTCCTTGGGGTTAGCGTCGAGCATGCGCCCTCGTCTGAGCGCTTGGCCGCTCGCGCTTGCCCTGGTCTTCTCCTCCCTGCTGCTAGTGCCGGCCTCCCCAGCCGCCGCGGCCGACGTCCCGGGCCTGGTTCCGGCCGGGGTCTCGGTCGACTGGCCGGCGCAGACCATCACCCTGACGTGGGGCGAGCCGGCATCACCGGGCGCCGGTCCGGTGACCGCCTTCGAGGTCAGGCTCGACTCAGGCGTGTGGACCGTCTTGTCCCCGACGACCCACACCCACACCTTCACCGACGTGAGCCTTGCCGACCACGGCGTCGCCGTGCACGCTCGCAACGCCCTGGGTGCGGGGCCCCAGACGCTCGTGCTCGTGGAGAAGCCAGTACCTTCAGCGCCGACCGCGGTGAGCGCGGAGGTCGTGAGCGGCACCGCCGCACGGCTCCACTGGGCCCCGCCCGCAGAGGATCGTGGGCTCCCGGTGACCGGCTACCGCGTGCGCACTCCCGCCTGCGTCACCTGCCCGCCCGATTCCGGCTGGAGGCCGCTCCTCCCCGCGACGCAGCGGTCGTACGAGTTCACCGGCCTGATCGCCGGAGCGCGCGCGACGTTCGAGGTGCAGGCCCTGAACGCGGCGGGCGCCGGCCTGCCCGGTTACGCCGAGGCCACGCCGCGCGGCCTGCCCACAGCGCCGACCAACGTCAGGGCCGAGCGGTCCGGCGCCCAGCTTCGCGACGTCAAGGTGGACTGGGCCCTGCCGATCGACCCCGGCGGCGACGCCGTGCCCCAGGTCCGGCTCGACGACGGTGCCTGGATCGCCGTCCCGGAAGCGGGCGCCGGCGATGCGTACCCCCTCACCTACACCTTCCCGCAGCAGTCACCCGAAGCCCACACGGTCGCCGTCCGGTACGTCAACAGCTTCGGCACTGGCCCCGAGGCCTCGGCCCAGGCGGCGGGGCTGGCGGGGTCGACGCCGCCGCGCGACCTCTTCCATGCGATCGCACCCTGGGGCGATGTCGGCGTGGGCTGGCAACCACCGGCCACGCCCGGCCCGGGACCGATGCGCTACCTGGTGCGCCTCGACGGCCAGACCTTCGGCTCGACCGGCCTGACGGGGGTCTGGATCTCGGGGCTGGCCCCGGGCAGCAGCCATGTCGTGACGGTGGTGGCGGTCAACGGAACGGGGTTGGAGAGCGCTCCGGCCACCATCGGGTTCACGGTGCCAGGAGGCCCCGATCCCTCACCGCCCTCGGCTGCTGCCCCACCAGCGGCACCGAGGGTCACCGACGTCGCTCCCGGCGCCGTCGGTGGCAAGCGCTCGGCACGCGCGCGGTGGCGCCCCCCGGCCGCAGTCCCGGGCGCTCCCGTCACGGGCTACCGGGTCTTCGCGCGACGCATTGCCCCCGGCGGTCGGTTGCTCGCCACCCGCCGGTCGAAGAGCCTGGGGCCGCGACAGCGTTCCGTGTCGATGACACTGCCGAAGGGCCGTTGGGTCTTCCAGGTGCAGGCGCGCAACCGGGCCGGGTGGAGCGAGCTCAGCGCTCGGTCGACCCCTGTGCGACCTCGCTGACCCCAACCAGCGCGGGGCGTCAGGTCAGCCACGCGCCGTCGCGCATCAGGGTGCGCCCGGCGATCTCGTCGGCCTCCCGCCAGGCCTGCACCCGCTCGGGCCGCAGCACGAGGTAGACGTAGCCGTCGCTGCCGCGCGGGTCCCAGTCGGCCTGCGCGGCGTACGCCGCACCGAGCGCGTCGTCGGTGCCCACCGGCACCGCCCGCTCGAGCACCGCATCGACCATCGTCACGTCGCGGGTCGGGCCGACGGCGACCCGGGCCCGCCCCGACGCCCGCAGGTCGCGGGCGGTGCGCGACGACTCCTGCACGGCGACCACCAGCCGCTCGCCTGTCCAAGCCAGCGACAACGGCACCAGGTGCGCGACGCCCTCGGGGGAGGCGGTGGCGACCCAGCAGTCGACCTCCGACTCGGCCCACCGGGCCAGGGTGTCGGCCCGACGGGTCGCCCGGTCCCGCGGGCCGGTCACCAGATGCGCACCCGGTCCGCGGGGTCGATCCAGAGCCCGTCGCCCTCGGCGGTGCCGAAGACCTCGTGGAACTCGTCGAGGTTGCGCACGATGTTGGCGCGGAACTCCGGCGGGCTGTGGGGGTCGACGGTGAGGTACTGCTGCTCCTGCTCCTTGCGGCGCTTGGTGCGCCAGATGTAGGCCCAGTTGAGGAACAGGTCGCGCCGGCCCTCCAGCGTGGCCGCGCCGCCCTGCGAGGCGACGTAGGCCTTGTGGCCGATCGTGAGGCCGCCCAGGTCGCCGATGTTCTCGCCGACGGTGAGCTGGCCGTTGACGTGCTCGCCCGGGAGGTTGCGGGGCTCGAAGCCGTCGTACTGCTCCACGAGCGCCTTCGACTTCAGCTCGAACGCCGCCTTGTCGTCGGCAGTCCACCAGTCGTCGAGGTTGCCGTGGGCGTCGTACTGGGCGCCCTGGTCGTCGAAGCCGTGACCGATCTCGTGGCCGATGACCGCGCCGATGCCGCCGTAGTTCTCGGCGGGCGTCGCGTCGGGCGAGAAGAACGGCTTCTGGAGGATCCCGGCCGGGAAGCAGATCTCGTTGGTGCCGGGGTTGTAGTAGGCGTTGACGGTCTGGGGCAGCATGAACCACTCGTCGCGGTCGACCGGCGAGCCGATCTTGGCCAGCTCGCGGTCGGTCTCGAACGCCGCCGCGGCCGCGACGTTGCCGATCAGGTCGTTGGGGCTGACCTGGAGGCTGGAGTAGTCGCGGAACTTCTCCGGGTAGCCGATCTTGGGACGGAAGGTGTCGAGCTTCTCGAAGGCCCGCTGCTTGGTCTCGTCGGTCATCCAGTCCAGCGACCGGATCGACTCGCGGTAGGCCTCGAGCAGGTTCGCGACCAGCTCGTCCATCATCTCCTTCGACGACGGCGGGAAGTGGCGCGAGACGTACTCCTTGCCGACCGCCTCGCCCATCGCCCCCTCCACCAGGCTGACCCCGCGCTTCCACCGGGCCCGCAGGTCCGGGGTGCCGTTGAGGGTGCGGCCGTAGAAGTCGAAGTTGGCCTCGACGAAGTCGTCGGTGAGGTAGGGCGCCGCCGCGCGCAGCACGTGGCTGAGCAGCCAGACCCGCCACTGCTCGATCGGCACGTCGGTGAGCACGCCGGCGAGGTGGGCGAAGTACGACGGCTGGCGCACGCACGTCTCGAACAGCAGCTCCTCGGCGCTCACCTTGGAGGCGCTGAGGTTGGTGACGTAGGCGCTCCAGTCGAACGACGGGCACAGCTCGCGCAGCGCGTCGAGGGTGAGCAGGTTGTAGGTCTTCTGGACGTCGCGGGTCTCGGCGCGCTCCCAGTGCCCCTCGGCGAGGCGGGTGTCGATCGCCAGCACGGTCGCGGCGTCCGCCGCCGGGTCGGTCTGCCCGCCCAGGGTGAACAGGGTGGTGAGGTAGCCGACGTAGCTCTCGCGGATCTCGGCGAACTTGTCGTCGCGGTAGTAGGACTCGTCGGGCAGCCCGAGCCCACCCTGCGTCAGGTGGAAGAGGTAGCGGTCGGAGTCCTTGGCGTCGGTGTTGACGTAGGACCCGAACAACCCGTGCCCGCCCGCCCGCTCGAACTCGCCGAGGAACGCCGCCAGGTCGCGCACGTCGCGCAGGTTGCCGACCGCGCTCAGCAGCGGCCCGATCGGCCGCAGTCCCTTCTTGCGGATGCTCGCCTCGTCCATGAAGGACGCGAACAGGTCGCCGATCTTGCGGGCGTCGGGGCTGAGCTCGGGGTCGCCGCGCAGCGCGGCATCGGCGAGGTCGGTGATGATCGTGTGGACGTGCTCCTCGGCCGCGTCGGCCAGCTGGACGAACGGCCCCCACGAGGCGCGGTCGCCCGGGATCTCCGCCTCCGCCAACCACCGCCCGTTGACGTGCCCGAAGAGGTCGTCCTGGGGCCGGACGTCGTGGTCGAAGCCGTCGCGTGCGTCGTCGAGGATGCTCACTCCGCGATGCTAACGACCCCGAGGTGGTCCGCCGAACGCCCCGGCACCCCTGGTTGAGGAAGTCGCGCTAGCGACTGTCTCGAGACCCCCGCCAGCCGAACGCCCTCCGGTGCCCCGCGCTGGTTGAGGTGCGAGCGAAGCGAGCCTCGAAACCCACGCACCCGAACGCCGACCGTCCCCACCGGAGGGCATTCGTCCCACCGGGTCTCGAGGCTCAGGCCTAGCGGCCTTCGCACCTCGACCACCGCCACCCACCGGTGGTTGAGGAAGTCGCGCTAGCGACTGTCTCGAAACCCCCGCCGGCCGACCGCCCTCCGGCGCCCCGCGCTGGTTGAGGTGCGAGCGAAGCGAGCCTCGAAACCCCCGCACCCGAACGCCGACCGTCCCCACCGGAGGGCTTTCGCCCCACCGAGTCTCGAGGCTCAGGTCAAGCGGCCTTCGCACCTCGACCACCGCCACCCACCGGTGGTTGAGGAAGTCGCTAGCGACTGTCTCGAAACCCCCGCCGGCCGACCGCCCTGCGGCGCCCCGCGCTGGTTGAGGTGCGAGCGAAGCGAGCCTCGAAACCCCCGCACCCGAACGCCGACCGTCCCCACCGGAGGGCTTTCGTCCCACCGGGTCTCGAGGCTCAGGCCTAGCGGCCTTCGCACCTCGACCAGCGCCACCCACCGGTGGTTGAGGAAGTCGCGCTAGCGACTGTCTCGAAACCCCCGCCGGCCGAACGCCCTCCGGCGCCCCGCGCTGGTTGAGGTGCGAGCGAAGCGAGCCTCGAAACCCACGCACCCGAACGCCGACCGTCCCCACCAGAGGGCTTTCGTCCCACCGGGTCTCGAGGCTCAGGCCTAGCGGCCTTCGCACCTCGACCAACGCCCGGCGGTCGGCTCACCGGGTCTCGACGACGCTCGCTGGTCGACCAGCGGTGCGCGCCCGACCCACCCGCCGGAGTGCCGCGCCACCGGGCACGGAGGCGGCGGAGCGACGGGCGGCGTTCGGCACGTAGACGGCGGCGTGGCGCCGCAGCGAACGCCGGGGAACCGCAGGGCAGAGTCCGGCGACACGGCAACGAGTGCCGAACGACGTCCGGCGCGCAGCAGCCGCAGTGCCCCACCCCCGCGCGGCACCCCGCACCCACCAACCAACCACAGTCACCCACGCCCCGGATCACACCAGCCGGAGTCAGCACCCGCCCGAGCACTGTCGGCGGAGTCGCCCGCTACAGGGAGGGCGGTCGGCCCACCGGGTCTCGAGGCTCGTCGCCAGGGCTCCTCGCACCTCGACCAGCGCCCGGTGCTCGGCTCACCGGGTCCCGAGGCTCGTCGCCAGGGCTCCTCGCATCTCGACCAGCGCCCGGCGTTCCACTCACCAGGTCTCGACGACGCTCGCTGGCGCTCGCTGCTCGACCAGCGCCAGCGGGACGGTCAGTGGACGTGGACCACGCTCTTGCCGAGGGTCCGGCGGGCCTCCATGTCGAGCAGCGCCTGACCGAAGTCGTCGAGGTCGTACGTCGCGCCGATCGGGGGCCTGACGACGCCGGACTCCATCAGGGGGCGCAGCGCCTCCCACTGCTCCTGCATGTAGCCGGGCCGCACCATCGCGTAGGCCCCCCAGCCGACGCCGCGCACGTCGATGTTGTTGAGCAGCAGGCGGTTGACCTTGACCTCGGGGATGCCCTGACCGGCGGCGAACCCGACGACGAGCAGGCGGCCCTGGGTGGAGAGCGAGCGCAGGGAGTCGGTGAAGACGTCGCCCCCCACGACGTCGACGACCAGGTCGACGCCGCGGCCGCCGGTGAGCCCGGCGACGGCGTCCTTCCACCCGTCGAGCAGCACAGCGTCGTCGGCGCCGGCGTCGAGGGCGACCTGCGCCTTCTCCTCGGTCGAGGCGACCGCGACCGTGCGGGCGCCGAAGCCCTTCGCCACCTGGATGCTGGCGGTGCCGACGCCGCCGGCGGCGCCGTGGACGAGCACGGTCTCGCCGTCGCGCAGCTGGCCGCGCTCGACCAGCGCGAAGTGGGCGGTGAGGTAGTTCATCGGCACGGCGGCGCCCTCGTCGAAGGAGAGCGCGTCGGGGAGCGCGAAGACGCTGTCGCGGTGTACCGACGTGAGCTCGGCGGCGTTGCCGTAGCCGCTGACGCCGGCGACCCGCTGGCCGGGCGAGAAGCCGGGACCGCTCACGACGGTGCCGGCGAAGTCGACGCCGAGGGTGAACGGCGGGTCGGGCTTGAGCTGGTACTCGCCCTTGCTCAGCAGCAGGTCCGGGAAGGAGATACCGATGCTGTGCACCTCGACCAGCACGTCGTCCGGGGCGGGCGTGGGCTCGGGGACGTCGTGGACGACGACGTCGGCGGGACCGGTGGGGGCGAGGACCTGGGCGGCGCGCATGGCGGCGAGGCTACCGACCGTCGCCGGCACGCAGCCGCGCGGTCACCTCGACCTCGATGCGCATCCGCGGGTCGGCCAGCCCCACCTGCATCATCGTCGCGGCCGGCCGCGACTCCGCCGTCCAGCGCCGCAGCACCGGCCAGCAGGCCTCGAAGTCGGCGGCGTCGGGCAGCAGGTAGCGCACCCGGACGACGTCGGCCGGCGACCCGCCCGCCTCGCCGAGGACCCTCGCGATCGTGCGCCAGCACTGCTCGGCCTGCTCGACGACGTCGTCGGAGATCGTCATGCTGGCGTAGTCGAAGCCGGTGGTGCCGGAGACGAACACCCAGTCGCCGTCGACGACGGCGCGGGAGTAGCCGATCTGCTCCTCGAAGGAGGAGCCGGTGCTGAGGTGGCGACGGGTCATGCGCCCAGTCTGGCGGGTCAGCCGGGGTTGACCAGCGCGACCATCTCGAAGTGCATCGGGTCGGTGTAGCGCCAGTCGCCGCCCCAGCCGAAGCCCCACTTCTTGAAGATCGCCACCACGTCGCGGTCGATGTCGCCGACGGTGCCGCGGCCGTTGCCGGGGACGTTGAGGTCGAGGGCGAGGCCGAAGGAGTGGTTGGAGAGCTTCGTCGAGCCCGCGATGAACCGCGGGTAGTAGCACCCGGCGTACTCCTCGGGGTGGATCTTGTCGGCCAGCCCCCGCTGCTGCACCTCCTGCAGGGCGGCACGCAGCTGGGGGAAGAGGTACTTGTTGCAGGTGACCCGGCCCAGGATGGGCACCACCTCGGTGGAGATGTGGGAGCGCACCCACGCCGGGTCGGGGGCGATCCGGCCGCCGCCGAGCACGGTGTAGGTGAACCGGCCCACCACGTCGGCGACGCTGCCCACCAGCACCGCGGTCTGGGTGGCCTGGGGGTCGAGGCCGTAGCGGGCCACGGCGTCGGTGCTCTGCACGGAGGCGCTGTCGCCGACGATCCGCTGGATGGCCCGGCGGATCTTCTGCGGGGCGGCGATGCCGGTGGAGACCAGCAGCGCGTTGCCGGGGGTCATCCCGAGCTCCTCGGCCCACTTCTCGTTGACGACGGCGTCGACCTGCGGCGCCTGCTCGGCGTATGCACCGACGTGCACCCGCGAGGCGGTCTCGGCCGCGCCGAGCTTGAGGTAGCCGTCCTGGTCGATCGGCAGCTTCCGCTCCAGCCCCCGGGCCACCGCGATCTCGCCGCCGGCGACCCGCTCCCAGACCTGCTGGGTGTCGGCGCTGCCGAGCGGGGTGAACAGGCGGTAGGTCGCGGGGTCGACCGCGGCGAGGTTGTAGGACTCGTTCTCGATCACCACGTTGGTCATCGCGAACGGCTCGACGCCGGTGACCTCCTTGATCGCGCCGATCCGCTCGACCATCTCGTCGCTGAGCGGCTCGGGGGCGTAGATGACGAAGTCGGCGGAGGCCAGCGCCTGGTCGCGGGGGCCGGGCGGGTCGACGGCGTGCTCGGGATCGGCGGGCGCGGCGGTGCTGGAGGGCGACGCGGACGCGGAGGGCGACGCGGCCGCGGTGGACTCCTCGGCGGCCGGCCCCTTGCCGCCGGCCGAGCCGCCGCTGCAGGCGCTGGCGACGGCGAGGACGCCGGCCGTCGCGGCCGCCCCCAGCGCGTGCGTCATCCCCATGGTCGATCCCTCCCTGCGGCCAAGGGTAGGTCAGCGCGGGTCGTCGGGGAGCGGTTCGGCCCCGTCGAGCACCCCGTCGAGCACCTCGGCGCGCACGAACAGCCACGACACCAGCCCACCGGTCACGAGCAGCGCCGCGCAGACGACGAGGGCGCTGCCGTAGGCCGCGTCGAACGCCGCCGGGTCGGCGTACTCCTCGCCGCCGAGCCCGACCGCCACCGGCAGCGCGGCGACCGCGAGCAGCGAACCGCCGCGGGCGACGGCGTTGTTGACCCCGGAGGCGATCCCCGCGTGCTCGTCGGGCGCGGCGGCCAGGACGGTCGCGGTGAGCGGTGCGACCATCAGCGCCAGGCCGAGGCCGAAGACGGTGATGCCGGGCAGCACGTCGCGCCAGTAGGACAGGTCGTCGCCGACGAGCAGCAGGAGCAGCACGCCGCCGGCCATCACCAGCGGTCCGACGCTCATCGGCACCCGCGGGCCGATCCGGGTGGCCAGCCGACCGCCGCGCGAGGCGAGCAGCAGCATGCAGATCGTGAGCGGCAGGCTGGCGAGCCCGGCGCGCAGGGCGCCGTAGCCGCCGACGGTCTGGAGCTGCACGGTGAGGAAGAGCAGCACCGCCCCGAGCGCGCCGTAGACCAGGAACGTCATCGCGTTGGAGGCGCTGAACGTACGGTCGCGGAACATCTCCAGGCGCAGCATCGGATCGGGCTGTCGCCGCTCGACCACCAGGAACCCGAGCGCGGTGACGACCGCCAGTACCCCGGCGTACGGCGCCACCGGGCCGCCCCACTCGATGAGCGCGTACGTCGTGCCGCCGAGCGCCAGGGCCGCCAGCGCCGCCCCGGTGACGTCGAGGTGGTGGGCGGCCCCGGGGTCGCGGGTCTCGGGGACGTGGCGCTGGGCGATGACCACCGTGACCGCGGCGACGGGCAGGTTGATCAGGAAGATCCAGCGCCAGCTCGCGTGGTCGACGAGCACGCCCCCCACCAGCGGCCCGAGCGCAGCCGCGATGCTCCCCCAGCCCGACCACGAGCCGATCGCCGGCGCCCGGTCGTCGGGCACGAACGCGCCCTGGATCATCGCCAGGCTGCCGGGGGTGAGCAGCGCGCCGCCGACGCCCTGCAGCACCCGGGCCGCGATCAGCACCTCGGGGTTCGGCGCCAGGCCGCAGAGCAGCGAGGCGGCGGCGAACCAGACGGTGCCGATGACGAAGACCCGGCGACGCCCGTAGCGGTCGCCGAGCGAGCCGCCGAGCAGGATCAGGCTGGCCAGGGAGAGCAGGTAGCCGTTGAGCACCCACTGCAGCTCGGCCAGGCTGGCGTCAAGGTCCTCGCCCATGGTCTTGAGCGCGACGTTGACGACGCTGCCGTCGAGCATCGCGATGCCCGAGCCGAGCACGGCGGCGAGGATCACCGCCCGGCCGGCGCCCGTGCCGAGCCGGACGCCACCGCCCGACGCCGTCGTACCACCTCCACCACTGGTCACCGCCCGAGGCTAGCCTTGCCTCCATGCCAGGCGCGGTCAGCACCAACGAGCGGCTGGTCGCGCACGTCGACCGGCTGGCCGTCGAGCACCCCCCCATCGACCTCTCGTCGGTCGACTTCACGGTGCGCCGGCCCGAGGTGTTCGCGGAGCGCTACGGCCACGTGCTCGACTACATGGCGCGCGTCGAGCTCGAGGTCGACCGCAACGTCCTCGAGATCGCGACCATGCTGCCCGACCCGCCGCCTATCGACGTGCACTTCTACCGTGACGTGTGGCAGCCGCAGGAGATCCAGCACGGCCTGATCCTCGACAAGCTGCAGGTCGAGCTCGGCCGCCCGCCGGCCCAGCCCGACCGCGACTCGATGGGTCTGAAGCTCAAGGTCCTCGGAGCGCTCTCGCACCTCGGCGCCTTCCAGGACGTCTGCCGGATGCTCTACTACCTCACCGGCATGTCCACCGAGCGCTCCGCGGTGCTGGCCTACAACCTGCTCCACGACGGCGTGGTGGAGATGGGCGAGACCGCGATCAGCGAGACCGTGATCGCCCCCATCAAGCGCCAGGAGCCCGGCCACTACGCCTTCTACCAGCTCTCCGCGCGCGGCCTCTGGGACGAGATCGCCCCGTGGCAGCGCTGGCTGGTGCGCCGGATGCGGTCGATCTCGTTCTCGCCGGTCGGCGCCAACAACGACGAGCAGAAGGCCGACTTCGGCGACCTGATGCAGTCGATCGGCGTCACCGGCGACCGGGCCGCCGACTTCGCCGCCCAGATCTCCCGGGTCGAGAAGGAGCTGCTGTGGGCCCGGGACGCCGGGCTGGTCGTGCCGCCGTACGTCGTCGCGGCGTTCCGGGAGGCCGTCGAGCTGGCCGAGGCGCGGCGGGCGGGGTGACCCGGGGTCAGCCCCGCAGCACCCGGCCGGCGATCCAGGCGATCGACTCGGCGGTCGCGGCCGGGGGGCCGCTGGGCTCCATCACGTGGCTGAGCACCACCCGCACCACCATGTCGATCGCGGCCTCCAGGCGAGCGGGGGGCAGGTCGACGTCGTAGGGCGCCAGGCGCTCGCCGATCACCAGCTTGGCCGCCTCGAGCAGCGACGAGGCGTGGGTGGTCAGCAGCGGCAGCAGCTCGGTGTCGGCGCCGTGGGTGGCGGAGACGACGGCGTGCAGCAGCTGGTTGTCCTGGGCGTGCACCAGCACCGCCTCGGAGGCCGCGCCGATGGCGGCGACCAGGTCGGTCGGGTGGGCGTCGAAGGCCAGCGAGACCACCTCGAGGAACCGGTCCAGCTCGCGCAGGATCATCGCCTCGGCGAGCCCCGGCTTGGTGCCGATCTCGTTGTAGACCGTCTGCCGGCTCACCCCGACCTCGTCGGCCAGCCGCGCCATCGTCACCTGCGACCAGCCCAGCTCGCCGGTCAACCGGACCGCCGCCTCGACCACACGCTCACGCATGGAGAGGGGTACGGCGGTCACGCGCTCCAGTCTAGGAAGCGTGGACAGCGCCACCGCGTCAGCCCTCGAGCGTGAGTGCGAGGACCGGGCAGGCCTGGGTGGCGGCGTGCAGGTGGCCGCGGTGCTCCTCGCCCGGCTCGGGGTCGAGCACCTGGAGCACCTCGTCGTCGTCGAGCTCGAAGAAGTCCGAGGCCATCGCCTCGCACATGCCGAGCCCCTCGCAGCGGTCGCGGTCGACCACGATCCTCACCGGGCCTCCTCCATCGAGAGCGGCATGAAGTCGACCTTCTCGCGGACGCCGCAGTCGGGGCAGCACCAGTCGTCGGGCACGTCGGCCCACGCCGTGCCGGCGGCGAAGCCCTCGAGCTCGTTGCCCTCCTCGACCCGGTAGGTGTAGCCGCAGCCGGGGCACCGGGCCGCGAGCACCTCGGCCGGCGCGGCCGCCGCGGCGGCGGCCCGGTCGGCGTCGCGCTGCGCCTGGGTGCGCAGGTCGGTGCCGGCCGGGGGCGGGTACTTGGCGAGGATTTTGTCGCGCTTGCGGGGGCTCAGGTTGGCCTTCGTCAGGTCGCCGCCGAAGTGCGCCAGCACCCGCTGGTCCATCACCTTGCGGTACAGCGGCGGCACCAGGGAGAGCACGATCATCCCGGCGTAGCCGGTGGGCAGCACCGGCGACTCCTCGAAGTCGCGCAGGGTCTGGTAGCGGCGGGTGGGGTTGGCGTGGTGGTCGCTGTGCCGCTGCAGGTGGTAGAGCAGCACGTTGGTCGCGATGTTGTTGCTGTTCCACGAGTGCGACGGGTCGACCCGCTCGTAGCGCTGGCGGTCGCCGACCCCGACCTTCTGCCGGAGCATGCCGTAGTGCTCCATGTAGTTGACGACCTCGAGCAGCGAGAAGCCGATCACGGCCTGGAGCACCAGGAACGGCACGATCACCGGACCCAGCCACAGCACCAGTCCGCCCCACAGGACGGCGGTCATCAGCCACGCGTTGAGCACGTCGTTGCCGAACCGGAACGGGTGCTGGTCGCGGCGCGCGTAGCGCTTCTTCTCCAGGTGCCACGCGCTCTTCAGCGAGCCCCACACGGTGCGCGGCCAGAACTGGTAGAAGTTCTCGCCCATCCGGCTGCTCGCGGGGTCCTCGGGGGTCGCGACGCGGACGTGGTGACCGCGGTTGTGCTCGATGTAGAAGTGCCCGTAGGCCACCTGGGCCAGCGCGATCTTCGACAGCCAGCGCTCGTTGGCCTCACGCTTGTGGCCGAGCTCGTGGGCGGTGTTGATGCCGATGCCGCCCACGCAGCCGATCGAGATCGCCATCGCCACCTTGTCGAGCGTCGTCAGCTCGCCGAGGCCGAACGGCGACCCGTCGGCGATCGCCCACATCACGCCGACGAACCCGACGTACTGGATCGGCAGGAACAGGTAGGTGATCCAGCGGTAGTACTTGTCGTTCTCGAGCGCCTCGATCGCGTCGTCCGGCGGGTTGGACCGGTCGAGCCCGGCGACCAGGTCGATCGCCGGCACCACGCCGAGGATCACGATCGGACCGATCCAGAACCACACGCCCGAGCCGGTCAACGCCCAGCCGCCGAGGGCGACGAAGACCAGCGACGGCACCACCAGGCCGATCAGCCACAGGTAGCGCTTCCGGTCCTTCCACTGCTCGGTCGAACCCTCGGGGACCGTGCTGTTGAGGATGGTGTCCACGGTGCTGCCTCCTCGCCCGGCGCCGGTGCCGGTCTGGCGATGCGGTTTACAGAACCATAGGAGATGTAAACAGCTCTTGACAAGAGGCAGGTGGATGTAAAGTGATCGGGGTCACCCGCGCCGGTGGTCGAGGAGGGACGAAGTCCGGTCTCGCAACCCGGAGCCGAGAACGCTCCCGTCCCCACCGGAGGGCGCTCGGCCGGCGGGGGTTTCGAGACAGTCGCTAGCGCGACTTCCTCAACCAGCGGTGGGTGGCGCTGGTCGAGGTGCGAGGAGCCCTGGCGACGAGCCTCGAGACCCGGTGAGACGACAGCCCTCCCGTCCCCACCGGAGGGCAGCCGGGTGCGACCGCCGCTGGTCGAGGAAGGACGAAGTCCTGTCTCGAGACCCGGTGAGCCGACAGCCCTCCCGTTCGCACCGGAGGGCGTTCGGGTGCAGGAGTTTCGAGACAGTCGCTAGCGCGACTTCCTCAACCAACGGCGGGGGTGCGCTGGTCGAGGTGCGAGGAGCCCTGGCGACGAGCCTCGAGACCCGGTGAGACGGGCGCCCTCCCCTCCCCACCGGAGAGCAGCCGGGTGCAGGGGTTTCGAGACAGTCGCCGGTGCGACTTCCTCAACCGCCGATCACGTCAGGCGTTCTCGCGGCGGAAGACCGAGACGCCCCACCAGATCGCCGCACCGAACAGCGCGACCGTCCAGCCGACGCCCCAGCCGAGGGTCGAGACGTCGTAGTCGCCGAAGAAGGCCCCGCGCACGGCGTCGACGACGTGGCGGATCGGCATGAAGTCGGCGAGGCGGTCGAGCCACCCGGCGCCGAAGCTCATGGGCAGCAGGATCCCCGAGAGCAGCAGCACCGGCATCATCACCAGGTTGATGACCGGCGCCATCACGTCCTCACTCTTCACGGTGAGGGCGAAGGCGTTCGACGCCGCCGCGCACGCGCCGCCCAGCAGGATCGTCAGCACGACGCCGAGCACGATCCCGGCGCCGTTGAAGTCCATGCCGAGCACCAGCCCCAGCCCGACCAGGATCAGCGCTTGCACGAGGAGCTGGAGCAGGTCGCGGTAGAGACGACCGAACAGCAGCGCCGCCCGGGAGGCCGGGGTGACCCGCTCGGCCTCGATCACGCCCTCACGCCACTCGCCGATCAGGCTGAAACCGGCGAAGAAGGCGCCGAAGATGCCGAGCTGCACCAGCATGCCGGGCACGAACCACGTGTACTTGTTGCCGCCCAGCTGGGCGATCACCGGCTCGAGCAGCGGCCCGAAGAGCAGCAGGTAGAGCACCGGCTGGAGCATGCCGATGATCACCCAGGCGGGGTTGCGCAGGTTCATCCGCAGCTGGCGGTTGAAGACGATGAAGCTGTCGTGGAGGAACGTCGTCATGCGGGCACTCCCTCGTCGGTGTGGTCCTGGGCGGCACCCTCGTCGGCGGCTTCGGCAGCGGCCTCGGCGTCGCGCAGCGAGCGGCCGGTGAGGGTGAGGAAGACGTCGTCGAGGGTGGGTCGGGCGACCTCGATCGCCTCGAGCGTGGCTCCCGACGACTCCAGGTCGCGCAGCAGCCCGGGCACCACCTTGGCGGCGCGGGAGACCCGGCCGCTGACGACCCGGCCGGCCACCTCGACGGTCTCGGCGATGCTCGCGAGCTTGTCGCGGGCCACTGCGACCTGCTCGTCGGTGGCGACCTCGACGCTCACCAGGTCGCCGGCGACCTGCGCCTTGAGGTTGTCGCTGGTGTCGCTGGCGACGATCCGGCCCTTGTCGATGATGACGATCCGGTCGGCGAGCGCGTCGGCCTCGTCGAGGTAGTGGGTGGTGAGGAAGACCGTCGCCCCCTGCTCGGAGCGCAGGTCGGCGATGTGCTGCCACAGGTTGGCCCGGGCCTGCGGGTCCAGGCCGGTGGTGGGCTCGTCGAGGAACACCAGGGACGGCGAGTGGATCAGCGCCATCGCGATGTCGAGTCGGCGCTTCTGGCCGCCGGACATGTTCTTCGGCATCCGGCGCCACAGGCCGTCGAGCTGGAGCCGGTCGAAGAGGTCGTGGCCCTTGGCGACGGCGTCGGCCTTGGACATCCCGTAGAGGCGGCCGTGGTCGACGACCTCGTCGCCGGCGTAGGCGCCGGAGAACGTCGACCCCACCTGCGAGCAGTAGCCGATCGACCGTCGCACCTGCACCGGCTGGGTGGCGACGTCGTAGCCGGCGACGGTGGCGGTGCCGGCGGTGGGCTTGAGCAGGGTGGTCAGCATCCGCAGCGTGGTGGTCTTGCCGGCGCCGTTGGGACCGAGGAACCCGACCACCTCCCCCTCGGCGACGTCGAGGTCGATGCCGTCGACGGCTCGCACCGGCACCTTCTTCTTGCCCTGCCCGGTGTGGAAGGTCTGCACCAGACCCCGGGCCGTGATGGTGGTCATGTCTCTCCTTTGGTCAAGGTTGAACACTAGCGTCGTGTTCAACCTTGAACAAGTACCCGGCGTCGTCGACCGAACCGGCCGGCGACGGATCCCGCGACGCCGGACCCGCCCAGCACAGACCGCGCCGCCGACCCAAACTCATCGGCGCGGGCCGAGGTCAGGAGCGGCCGAGGAGCACGCGGTACTTCTCGCGGTCCGCCGCCATCTGCCAGCCCGGGTCCTCGGCGGGGGGCTGCCAGCCACCGAGGGGATCGCGGGAGTCGCCCAGCTCGCCCCGGCGCACGGCCTCGACGGTCTCGCGCAGCCAGGCCAGCTCGGCGATCGCCACGTCGAGCCAGAGCAGCACGCTGCGGGCGGCGTGCGGGGGCATGTCGCCGGTGCCGGTCTCGCCGAGCTCGCGCACCGTGCGCTCCAGCGCGACCCGGCGGGCCACCAGGCTGCGCTCGACCTGCTCGCGCTCGAGCAGCGGGAGCATCGAGAACGCCGCGTTGAAGTCGGCGCGGTCGTAGACGTCGACGGTCTCGAGCGCCGCCACCATCAGGCGGCGCAGCTCCTCGCGCCCGGCCCCGGTCAGCTCGTAGACCGCCACCTCCCGGCCGCCGTCGACGAGGTCGTGGCGGACCAGGTGTCCCTGCCGGGCCAGCTGACCCAGGCCGTGGTAGATCGAGCCGGGGTTGGTGTGGGCCCAGCGGTCCACCTGCCACGACACCAGCTCGCGCCGGATCTGGTAGCCGTTGACCGGCTCGAAGAGCGCGACGGCCCCCAGGAGGAGCATCCGGGTGGCCTGCGTCTGCACGCCCGGAGTCTAGTGTCGGGGGCATGGACCACCCGTTCGGGATCGACTTCGGAGGGACCGGCATCAAGGGCGCGCCGGTCGACCTCGCGGCCGGCGAGTTCGCCCAGGAGCGGGTGCGGATCCCGACCCCGCGCCCGGCCACCCCGGCCGCGGTCGCGGCGGTGTTCGCCGAGCTGGTCGCGTCGTTCCCCGCCTCGACGGCGCCGGTGGGCGTCACGGTGCCGGGCGTGGTGCGCCACGGCGTGGTGCACTCCGCGGCCAACATCGATCCCGCGTGGATCGGCACCGACGCCGACGCCCTGTTCACCGAGGCCACCGGGCGCGACGTCCACGTCGTCAACGACGCCGACGCCGCCGGCCTGGCCGAGGTGCGCTACGGCGCCGCACGCGGACGCCGCGGCCTGGTGATCGTCACGACGCTGGGCACCGGCATCGGCTCGGCGTTCGTGCACGACGGGGTGCTGGTGCCGAGCTCGGAGCTCGGCCACCTCGAGATCGACGGCCACGAGGCCGAGCACCGGGCCGCCAACAGCGCCCGCGAGCGCGAGGGCCTGACCATGCCGCAGTGGGCCGAGCGGCTCCAGGTCTTCTACCGCCACGTCGAGCGGCTGTTCTCCCCCGACCTCTTCGTGGTCGGTGGCGGGATCAGCAAGCAGAGCGAGGAGTTCCTCCCTCTGCTCGACCTCGAGACCGAGATCGTGCCGGCCGCGCTGCGCAACAAGGCCGGCGTGGTGGGCGCCGCCCTCTACGCCTCGGAGGGCGTGGCCGAGGGCTGAGGGCGCGGGCCGGAGACCTGCTCGAACGCCGCGACCACACCGCGGAGGTAGCGCTCGACCAGGGCCCGCTCGGCGTCGTCGAAGCCGGCGTCCCACGCGGCGAGAGCCTCGAACATCGGCACCAGGTGGGCCCGCACCTCCTCGCGCCCGGACGGGGTCACCCGTACCTCGGTGCGCCGCCGGTCGTCGGCCCGGGGGTGCCGCTCGACGTGGCCGCGGGCCGCCAGCCGGTCGACCACGCCGGTCGAGGCCGCCGTGCTCACCTCGAGCAGCCGGGCCAGCTCGGCCGGGCCGAGCGGGGCTCGCACGAGGTGCTGCAGCGCGACCAGCTCGGAGTCGCCGAGTCCCGCTCGCCGGGCCACGACGTGCCGCATCCGCGCGCCCGCGTCGACCACGTCGCGCAGCGCCCGGAGGCTCGGCGTCTCGTGCCACGCCCCGCGGGGCACCGATCTGTCTGCCGGCATATTCGTCTCACCCACTTGGTGTCTAACCTAGTTAGCGACCTAGCCGCAGACCCGAGAGGCCACCATGTCCGTCACGAGGACCCTCACCGCTCGCCGGGTCGCCCCCGTCATCGCGCTGGTGCCATTGTTGCTGGCCCTAGCCGTGCTGCTCGGGCTGGGCGAGGGAGACCGCGAGCGCCTCGGCACCGACCAGCTGCCCTCCGGGCTCGACAGCACCGAGGGCACCGCGCTGCTCGACCGTCTGCCCGACCAGGGCTCGTCGGTCGCGATCGTGCTCTTCACCGCCGAGTCCGACCGGCTCACCCCCGAGCAGCTCGACGGGCTCGGATCGGCCGCCGCCGAGCTGGTCGGCGGGGCGTCCGGTGGGGGGCAGGGCGCGCAGCAAGACGGGCAGCAGGGCGGGCAGCAGGGCGGGCAGCAGGGCGGGTCGGGGCTGGTGCCGGCCGAGGACGGTACGGCGGCGCTGCTGGTCGTGCCGCTGGCTAGCGGGTCGGCCACCGAGGTCGCCGGCGCCGTCGACGAGCTCCGGGACTCCGTCGACGAGGCGCTGCCCGACGGCGTCCGGGGCCAGGTCACCGGACCAGCCGGCGTGCAGGCCGACCTGGCGGCGGTCTTCGACGGGGCCAACACCCGGCTGCTGCTGGTGACGGCGCTCGTGGTGGCGGTGCTGCTGGTGGTGACCTACCGCAGCCCGGTGCTCTGGCTGATCCCGCTCACCGTGGTCGGCGTCGCCGACCGGACGGCGGCGGTGCTGGCCACCCAGGTGCTGGCGGCGCTCGACGTGGCGTGGGACGAGTCGACCATCGGCATCCTCTCGGTGCTGGTCTTCGGCGCCGGCACGAACTACGCGCTGCTGCTGATCTCGCGCTACCGCGACGAGCTGCGCCGCGAGGCGTCGCGCCACGTCGCGATGGCGCGCGCGTTGCGCCGCACCGCCGAGCCGGTGCTCGCCAGCGCGACCACCGTGGTGCTCGGCCTCCTCACCTTGCTGCTGTCGCTCACGCCGACCACCCGCGGCCTCGGACTGGCCTGCGCGGTGGGAGTGGTGGTCGCGGCGGCGTTCGTGCTGGTGGTGCTGCCGGCGGCGCTGGTCTGCTTCGGACGCTGGGTGTTCTGGCCCCGGGTGCCGCGGGTCGGCGAGCAGGTCACCGCCGAGGCCGGCAGCCTCTGGCACCGGATCGGCGACCGGGTAGCGCGCCGGCCCGCGGCGGTCGTCGGTGGCACGCTGCTGCTGCTCGCCCTGATGACCGTCGGGCTGTTCCGCATCGACCTCGGCCTCGACCAGTCCGAGCAGTTCCTCGACGAGCCCGAGGCGATCAGCGCGGCCGACCGACTGGCCGAGTCGTTCCCGGCCGGCTTCGCCGACCCCACCCAGGTCGTCACCACCGACGACGGCGAGGAGGTGCGCGAGCTGGTCGAGGACGTCAAGGGGGTCGCCTCGGCAGCGGTGTCCGACAGCGGCAACGGCGTGACGGTGGTCGACACCGTGCTCGACGGCCGCTCCGGCACCAACGACGCGACCATCGAGCGGCTGCGCGACCGGCTCGCGTCGTACGACGCGCACGTGACCGGCGCCGAGGCCGAGGCCCTCGACGAGACCGAGGGCGCCGACCGCGACCGCAGGCTGATCCTGCCGCTGATCCTCGGCCTGGTGCTGGTCGGCCTGGCCGTGCTGCTGCGCTCGGCGGTGGCGCCGCTGCTGCTGGTCGGCACCGTGGTCGGCACCTACGTCGCGAGCATGGGTGCGGCGTGGTGGCTGTTCACCGGGCCGCTCGGGTTCGGGGCGATGGACAGCGGGGTGCCGCTGCTGGCGTTCCTGTTCCTGGTCGCCCTCGGCGTCGACTACAACATCTTCCTCGTCACCCGGGCCCGCGAGGAGGCCGCCGAGCACGGCCCGCGGGCGGGGATGCTGCGCTCGCTCACCGCGACCGGCGGCGTCATCACCAGCGCCGGCGTGCTGCTCGCCGCGGTCTTCGCGGTGCTCGGTGTGCTGCCGCTCGTGGTGCTCGCCCAGCTCGGCACGATCATCTGCCTCGGCGTGCTGCTCGACACCCTGGTCGTGCGCACGCTGCTGGTGCCGGCGCTGGCGCTGCTGCTCGGCGACCGGTTCTGGTGGCCGCGGCGGGTCGGTCCCGAGCCGGGCGGCCGCGGGGCCGCGGAGGTCAGTGCCCGCTGATCGCCTCGGCCACCGCGCGGGGGACGTCGGGGTGGAAGACCGTCGGGATGATGAAGCTGGAGTTGAGCTCCTCGTCCTTGACGACGTGGGCGATCGCGTCGGCGGCCCGCAGCATCATGTCGAGGGTGACGTCCTCGGCGCGGGCGTCGAGCAGGCCGCGGAAGACACCCGGGAACGCCAGGACGTTGTTGATCTGGTTGGGGTAGTCGGAGCGGCCCGAGGCCACCACCGCGGCGTACTTCTCGGCCTCGGCGGGGTCGACCTCCGGGTCGGGGTTGGCGAGCGCGAAGACCACCGACTGCGGCGCCATCTCGGCGATCCACTCCGGCTGGAGGATCCGCGGCGCGCTGACACCGATGAACACGTCGGCCCCGGTCAGCGAGGCGCGCAGGTCGCCGCGCACGCCGCGCGGGTTGGTCACCTCGGCGAGCTCGGCGTGGGCGGGTGAGAGTGCCTCGTCGCCGGCGCAGATCGCGCCCTCGCGGTCGACGACCACCACGTCGGTGACCCCGGCCGCGAGGAGCAGGGTCACGATCGCGGTGCCGGCGGCACCGCCGCCGGAGACCACGACCCGCACGTCGGCCGGCTCCTTGCGCACCACCCTCAGCGCGTTGGTGAGCGCGGCCAGCACCACGATCGCCGTACCGTGCTGGTCGTCGTGGAAGACCGGGATGTCGAGGCTCTCGCGCAGCCGCCGCTCGATCTCGAAGCACCGCGGGGCCGCGATGTCCTCGAGGTTGATGCCGCCGAAGCCGGGCGCGATCATCTCGACGGCCTTGACGATCTCGTCGGTGTCCTGGGTCGCCAGGCAGATCGGCCAGGCGTCGATGTCGGCGAACCGCTTGAACAGCGCGGCCTTGCCCTCCATCACCGGCAGCGCCGCCCCGGGGCCGATGTTGCCTAGGCCAAGCACCGCAGAGCCGTCGGTCACCACGGCCACCGAGTTGCCCTTGACGGTGAGGCGGCGCACGTCCTCGGGGTTCTCGGCCAGCGCCTGGCTGACCCGGCCCACTCCCGGCGTGTAGGCCATCGAGAGGTCGTCGCGGTTCTTGAGCGGCACCTTGGAGGCGACCTCGATCTTGCCGCCGATGTGGAGCAGGAAGGTGCGGTCGGAGACCTTGTAGACCTCGACGCCGTCGACCCGGTCGACGGCCTCCTCGAGCACCAGCGCGTGGTCGGCGTCGCTGGCGCTGCAGGTCACGTCGACCACCAGCCGCTCGTGCCCCGACTCGCGCACGTCGATGGCGGTGACGATCCCCCCGGCCGCCGAGATCGCGGTCGCGACCGCACCGACCACCCCGTGGTCGGGCGCGGTGTGCAGGCGCATGGTGATCGAGTACGACGAGGGGGTGGCGGCCACGTCCCCAGCCTCGTCCTCCGTGCGGGTTACCAGCAAGTCAGGAGTGGTCAGAACGATCAGAAGGGGTCGGGTGGTCGTGGTGGGGGGCCGGGCAGCGGTGAGCCAGCCCCGGTTCCACGGCGCCGAACCGAGGCTGACCCACCGCTCCCTCAGTCGTACGACGCCAGCAGGCACCCGTCCCCGGGCAGGTCGAGGTCGGCGCGGACGTCGCGCTGGCGCCAACGCCCGAGGTTCCACTCCCAGAACCCGTCGCGCTCCTCGTCCGGCAGCACCCCGGCGAGCACGCAGGCGCGGTCGGCCGGCGGGAGGTCGCGCAGCGGGCCGACCGCGTCGGCGGAGAGGCCGGCGAGGTAGACCAGGTCGATCCGGCCGGTGTCGTCGAGGCGGGCGACGTTGACCTCGGCGATCCGGGCGTCGGGGTTGACCAGGGCGAGCAGCAGCAGCATCGAGGTGCCGCTGAGCAGCGCCGCCCGCAGCAGCCACGGACCGCTGAGCCGGATGCCGGCGACCAGCAGCCCGATCACCACGACCGCGAGCCACAGCTCGAAGGTGCCGGCGAGCAGCCGCAGCCGGGTCAGGCCGTAGGCGTCGGTGTAGAGCTCCAGCCGGCGCAGCGCCGAGGCGACCACCACCAGCGTCAGCAGGCACAGGACGCCGAGCGAGCCGCGCAGCCAGAGCCGGTCGGCGGCGGTCTCGCGCGACGCCTTCCGCGCGGCGACCGAGACCACCAGCACCGTCAGCAGCGTGGCGAACGTGAGCTGGCCGAAGCCCTGGTGGGTGTACTCGGCGTAGGTGAGGCCGGTGGTGCGCTGGAGGTAGTCGTCGCCACCGATCACGGCCGCGGCCTGCGCGACCAGGAACAGCGCGAAGACGCCGATTACGCACAGCACCGGCGCCAACCACTCGTAGCGGTGCCGCACCGGCCGCACCGGCGCGGGGTCGCCGGCCTCGACCTGCGGCGGGTTGAGGGCGAAGAACGCCGTCGCCAGCACCACCCCGCCCACGAAGCACCCGACGAACACCCGGGCGACGGCGACGTCGACGCTCCACGATGGCGTGACCTCGTCGAGCCACTCGGCCAGCAGCGCGTCGGCCGAGGCGAACAGCAGCGTGAAGGCCACCAGCCCGGCCAGCGAGAACAGCAACGTGCGCACCACCGACAGGGTGCGGCCGCTGCCGGCGACCAGCCGCAGCGTGCGCCCGAGCCAGGGCAGCGCCACCAGTGCCGAGAACGGCCAGGCCAGTCCGGAGAGCAGCAACCCCAGCACCGAGCGGGCCCGGGTGGAGGCCGCCACCACCAGCACCGTCGCGGCGAGCGCGCACAGCACCGAGATCCACTCCGCGTCGCGGAGGGTGAGCACGGCGACCAGGGTGGCGGCGAGCACGGTGCAGGTCACGACGTAGGGGTCGCGGCGGGCGCCGTGCGCGGCGTACCACACCCCGCCGCCGGCCAGCAGCACCAGCGTCGCGCCGAGGCCCGGGGCGTTGTCGACCACGACCAGCGCGGCCAGCAGGCCGACCAGGGCGGCGGCGGCGAGCAGCCACGGACGCCCCGCCAGGTCGGTGCGCCAGGCCAGCCGGCCGGTGGTCGACAGCAGCGACGGGTACGGCGCCCCGACGGGCGCCGGCGTCGTCGGCGGGGTCGGCGGGGTCGGCGGGCTCGGCGGGGGTGCGGTCGGTGCGGGCACGGCGGCCTCCTCGGCTCGGGGGGTGGACGGTCGGACCGGCAGCACGGCGCGCAGCCGGGCCCCCGGCTCGCCGGGTCGGGGGTCGACGGCGGCGATCGTGCCGCCGTGGAGGTCGGCGACCCAGCGCGCGATGGCCAACCCCAGCCCGGTGCCACCGCCGGTGCCGCCGGCGGTCCCGCTACCGGCGCCACCGGTGCGCTCGTCGCCGAGCGAGCCGAACCGCGCGAAGATCCGCTCCCGGTCCTCGGGAGCGATGCCCTCACCGCGGTCGGCCACCTCGAGCACCCAGGTGTCGTCGTCGCCGGACGCGCGGACGCTCACCCGGCCGCCGGCGGGGCTGTGGCGCGAGGCGTTGTCGAGCAGGTTGGCCACCAGCTGGTGCAGGCGGGCGGGCTCGGCCACGACGGTCAGTCCGGGCGGGGTGACCACGACGTCGTAGTCGACCGGCCGGGCCAGGCTGCGCGCCTCGTCGACGGCGGTGGCCAGCAGCCCGGCCACCTCGACCGACTCGCCGGTCAGCGTCTCGGCGGCCTCGAGCCGCGACAGGTCGAGCAGGTCGCTGACCAGGGCCGAGAGCCGCTCGGCCTGGGTGAGGGCGGTGCGCAATCCGGCGCCGTCGGGCGGCACGACGCCGTCCTCGAGGTTCTCGAGCACGGCGATCAGCCCGGTCAGCGGCGTACGCAGCTCGTGGGAGACGGTGGCGACCAGGTCGCGGCGGCGCTGGTCGACCTCGCCGAGCTCGGCGGCCATCGCGTTGAACGCCCGGGCCAGCTCGCCGACCTCGTCGGCGGAGTCGGTGCGCACCCGCACCGAGTGGTCGCCGCCGGCCATCCGGCTGGCGGCGCGGGTCATCTCGCGCAGCGGCGAGGTCATGCCGGTGGCGAGCAGCTGGGTGACCGCGAGGGCCAGCGCCACCGTGATCGGCAGCGCCAGCCACGGCGCGACGCCGGCGTCGCGGCCGACCATCGCGACGGTGGCGGCGACCAGCACGCTGACGACGACGAGCACGCCGAGCTTGGTCTTGATCGAGCGCAGCGGGTCGAGCGGCGCCGGGCCGCCGCTCACGCGGGCTCCTCCACGGCGTACCCGACACCGTGCACGGTGCGCACCCAGCCGCCGCCGATCTTGGCGCGCAGCGCCTTGACGTGGCTGTCGACGGTGCGGGTGCCCGACCCGTCCGGCCAGCCCCAGACCTCGGCGAGCAGGTGCTCGCGGGTGAGCACGTGGCCGCCGGCGCGGACCAGGCAGACCAGCAGGTCGAACTCGGTGGGCGTCAGGTGGACCTCGGCGCCCCCGAGGTGCACCCGGCGGGTGCCGGTGTGCACCGAGAGCGCCCCCAGCCGCAGCAGCGGCTCGGCCTCGCGGTCGGCGGCGACCAGCTCGGCCGCGCGCTCGACCCGGCGCAGCAGTGCCGCGACCCGGGCCACCAGCTCGCGCATCCGGAACGGCTTGGTGAGGTAGTCGTCGGCCCCCACGCCCAGGCCGGTCAGCACGTCGGCCTCGTCGTCGCGAGCGGTGAGCATCAGCACCGGCACCGGCCGCTCGCGCTGGATCCGGCGGCACACCTCGAGCCCGTCGAAGCCGGGCAGCATCAGGTCGAGGACGACGAGGTCTGGCCGGTGCTCGGCGTGCGCGGCCACCGCACCCGGTCCGTCGTAGGCCCGGACGACGTCGTGGCCGTCGGCGACCAGCCGCTCGGCGACCATGTCGCCGATCAACGGGTCGTCCTCGACCACGAGGATCCGGTTGCTGGTCATGCCGCGACTCTAGGAGCGCGCGGCGTCGGGATCGGGGCGGACGGTGTGAAGGTCCTGTGCAGGTGTGCTGCTGCTTCCGGCGCCCAGACGTGACCGCCGTCACTCTTTTGCACTTCTCGCCGTAAAGTGCAAGACTGCACTTCGTGAGCGAGAGTGCAGCGACCGGCCTGGTGGCCCGTCAGGCCGAGACCCGGCGCCGGATCCGGTGGTCGGCCGCCGAGCTCACCCGCGAGCGCGGCTTCGAGGGCTGGACGATGGACGACCTCGCGGCCGCCGTCGGCGTCTCCCGCCGCACCCTGTTCAACTACTTCGAGGCCAAGGTCGACGCCGTGCTCGGGCCGGTGCCGGTGTTCCCCGAGACCGCGCTGGCGACGTTCCTCGCCGGCGGGCCGACCGGCGTGCTCGTCGACGACCTGCGCGAGCTGGCCAAGTCGATCCTCGAGGACGACGACCTCGACCGCCGGGTCGTGGAGGTGCGCCGCGAGGTGTTCCTCGGCAACCCCCGGCTGCTGGTGACCGTCCACGAGCGGTTCGAGCAGGTCACCGGCGACCTGGTCGACCACATCCTGGCCCGGGAGGGCGCAGAGTTCGGCGTCCACCGCGCCCGGCTCCTCGTCCGCCTGCTCGTCGCGCTCTTCGACGGCTGCCTGGTCCACCTCAGCGAGACCCCGACCGAGGACCGACCCGTCGTCGAGCTCTTCGACGCCGCCCTCGCCGAGGCCCGCCGGCTGCTCGCCTGACCCCCTGCCCGCCTGACCCTGCTCGCACGCCCAGCCCGGCGGCCACCCACGCCGCCGGCCCGCCCCACCACCCAGGAGACCCATCCATGGCCACCCTGCTCCACCGACTCGGCACCACCGCCTACCGCCGCTGGCCGGTCTTCCTCGCCGGCTGGCTGGTCGCCCTGATCGCGGTCGGTGCGCTCGCCGCGACCGTGGCCAAGCCGATGAGCGACTCCTTCTCGATCCCGGGCATCCCCTCCGAGCGGGCCGCCGACCTCCAGGCGGAGCTCTTCCCCGAGTCGGTCGACGCCTTCGACCAGGCCTCGGTCAACGTCGTCGTGGCCGCGCCGGAGGGACGCACCCTGACCGAGGCGCCGTACGCCGACGTCGTGGCCGACCTGGTCGCCGACCTCCAGCGCCTGCCGCAGATGGCCGAGGGCGTGCCGCTGGTCAACCCGGTCGACGCGCAGGGCGAGGGCCAGGGCGGGCCGCTGTCGCCGCTGTCGGGGGACGGCCGGGTCGGCATCGTGTCGTTCGCGTTCGACGTCGAGACCGTCGCCGACGTGGAGCTCGCGACGATCGACGCGCTGGTGGAGGTGATGGAGGAGCACGAGGCCGACGGCCTGCGGGTCGAGGCCAACGGCGCCGGCAGCCAGGCGATGAGCGAGATCGGCGCCACCTCCGAGCTGATCGGCATCGCGGTCGCCCTGCTGGTGCTGCTGCTGACCTTCGGGTCGCTGGTCGCCGCCGGGCTGCCGATCATCACCGCGCTGGTGGGCGTGGGGCTCGGCATCATGGGCGTCACGGTGATGACGGCCTTCACCGACATCGGCTCCACCACCCCGATCCTGGCGACGATGATCGGGCTCGCGGTCGGCATCGACTACACGCTGTTCATCCTGGCCCGCTACCGCACCGAGCAGGAGCACACCGACGACCAGCAGGAGGCGGTGGGCGTCGCGGTCGGCACCGCCGGCACCGCCGTGGTCTTCGCCGGGCTCACCGTGATCATCGCGCTCGCGGCGCTGGCCGTGGTCGGCATCCCGTTCCTCACCGCGATGGGGCTGGCCGCCGCCGGCACCGTGCTCGTCGCCGTGCTCGTCGCGCTCACCCTGCTGCCCGCGATCCTGGGCCTGCTCAAGCACCGCGCCTTCGGCGGCCGGGTGCGCCGCTACGCCCCGGCCCGCGAGGCCGACGGCCGGGTGCTCAACAACGGCGTCCGCTGGGCCCGCCTCGTCGGCCGCCGCCCGGTCGCCGTGCTGGTGCTGGGGGTGCTGGCGCTCGGGGCGCTCGCAGTACCGCTGAAGAACCTGCACCTCGCCTTCCCCACCGACTCCACCGCGTCGGTCGAGACGACCCAGCGCCAGGCCTCGGACCTGATGGCCGAGGCGTTCGGACCGGGCCGCGAGGGCCCGCTGGTGGTCGTCGTCGACGCCCGTGACCTGGGCTCGGCCGAGGAGCGCTCCGCGGCGTTCGATCGGGTCGCATCCTGGGCCGGCGGCATGGACGACGTGCAGAGCGCCCTCGTGGTGGCCACCAACGAGGCCGGCACCGGCGCACAGGTGCTCGTCACCCCCGCCTCGGGCCCGGACGAGACCGCCACCGAGGACCTCCTCGCCGGCCTGCGCGACGGCCAGTCGCGGATCGAGGCCGAGACCGGCACCGTCACCGGCGTCACCGGCCTCACCGCGATCACCGTCGACGTGTCGGAGCGGCTCAGCGACGCGCTGCCGATCTACCTGGCGATCGTCATCGGGCTGGCCTTCCTGCTGCTGATGATCGTGTTCCGCTCGGTGCTGGTGCCGCTGACCGCCACCCTGGGCTTCCTGCTCTCGGTGCTCGCCACGCTCGGCGCCACGGTCGCGGTCTTCCAGCAGGGGGCGTTCGGCCTGTTTGAGGGCCAGCCGATCGTCAGCTTCATGCCGATCTTCCTCATCGGCGTGGTGTTCGGGCTGGCCATGGACTACCAGGTGTTCCTGGTGACCCGGGTGCGCGAGGCGCACGTGCACGGCATGTCGATGCGCGACGCGGTGGTCGACGGCTTCCGCAACAGCGCCCGCGTGGTGGCCGCCGCGGCGGCGATCATGACCGCGGTGTTCGCGGCATTCATGCTGCTCGACGAGCCGATCATCAAGTCGATGGGGTTCGCCCTGGCGATCGCCGTGGTCTTCGACGCCTTCGTGGTGCGGATGGCGTTGGTGCCGGCGCTCCTGTTCCTGCTCGGCGACCGCGCCTGGTGGCTGCCGGGCTGGCTCGACCGGCTGCTGCCCGTGGTCGACGTCGAGGGTGAGAACCTCGAGCGCCACTACCTCCGGGGCGACCCCGACGCGGAGCTGGTCGAGATCGAGGGTCTGGAGCGCACCCGCTCCTGACCGCCGTCCGCTGGTTGAGGAACGCCGGAGTCGTGTCTCGAGACCCGGTGAGCCGGCCGCCCTCCCTGTACCGGGTGACTCCGCGGACGGGGCTCGGGCGGGGGCTGACTGCGGCTTGCGTGATCCGGCCGGGTGGTGACTGTGGGTGGGGGTGGGTGCGGGGTGCCGCGCGTGGTGGGCACTGCGGCTGCTGCGCGCCGGACGTCGTTCGGCACACGTTGCCGTGTCGCCGGACTCTGCCCTGCGGTGCCCCAGCGCTCGCTTCGGCGCCACGCCGCCGTCTACGTGCCGAACGCCGCCCGTCGCTCCGCCGCCTCCGTGCCGGGCGGCGCGGCATCCCGGCGTGCGGATCGGGCGCGGACCGGGGGGGGAG
>NZ_JAFFJT010000007.1 GCF_016924665.1 Nocardioides sp. SYSU D00038 | reverse complement strand
TCCCCCGCGGGCCCCGCTTCGTCGTCCTGGTGCTTGGTGGAGCAGCGCGCGCCAGCGAGCGTCGTCGAGACCCGGTGAGCCGAACGCCGGGCGCTGGTCGAGGTGCGAGGAGCCCTGGCGACGAGCCTCGAGACCCAGTGAGCCGACCGTTCTCCGTAACGGGCGACTCCGGGGACCGGGCTCGGGTGGGTGCTGACTGCGGCGGGTGTGATCCGGGGCGCGGGTGACTGTTGGGTGGGGCGGGGGTGCCGCGCGTTGGGGGGCACTGCGGCTGCTGCGCGCCGGGCGTCGTTCGGCACTCGTTGCCGTGTCGCCGGACGCTGCTGTCTTGTTCCCCGGCTGGTCAGCGGCGCCACGCCGCCGTTGACGTGCCGAACGCCGCCCGTCGCTCCGCCGCCTCCGTGCCGTGCGGCGCGGCGCCCCGGCAGGTGGATCGAGGAGCGTACCGCCGGTGGGGAGCGAACGCCGGCCGCCCCCGATGGTTGAGGAAGGCGTGCAACGCCTGTCTCGAAACCCGGTGAGCCGACCGCCCTCCGGCGACCACCGCTGGTCGAGCAGCGAGCGCCAGCGAGCGTCGTCGAGACCCGGTGAGCCGAACGCCGGGCGCTGGTCGAGGTGCGAGGAGCCCTGGCGACGAGCCTCGAGACCCGGTGAGCCGAACGCCCTCCCTGTAGCGGGCGACTTCGCGGACGGGGCCCGGGCGGGTGCTGACTGTTGGGTGGGGTGGGGCGGGGGTGCCGCGCGTTGGGGGGCACTGCGGCTGCTGCGCGCCGGGCGTCGTTCGGCACTCGTTGCCGTGTCGCCGGACGCTGCTGTCTTGTTCCCCGGCTGGTCAGCGGCGCCACGCCGCCGTTGACGTGCCGAACGCCGCCCGTCGCTCCGCCGCCTCCGTGCCGTGCGGCGCGGCGCCCCGGCAGGTGGATCGAGGAGCGTACCGCCGGTGGGGAGCGAACGCCGGCCGCCCCCGATGGTTGAGGAAGGCGTGCAACGCCTGTCTCGAAACCCGGTGAGCCGACCGCCCTCCGGCGACCACCGCTGGTCGAGCAGCGAGCGCCAGCGAGCGTCGTCGAGACCCGGTGAGCGTCGTCGAGACCCAGTGAGCCGAACGCCCTCCTTGTAGCGGGCGACTCCGGGGACGGGGCTCGGGCGGGTGCTGACTCCTCGTCGCGTGATCGGGGGTGAGGTGCGGGGTGCCGCGCGTGGTGGGGCGCTGCGGCTGCTGCGCCGGACGTCGTTCGGCACTCGTTGCCGTGTCGCCGGACGCTGCCCTGCCGTGCCCCAGGTGGTCAGCGGCGCCACATCGGGCGTTGACGTGCCGAACGCCCCCGTCGCTCCGCCGCCTCCGTGCCGGGCGGCGCGGCGCCCCGGCGGGTGGATCGGGCAAGTGGCGCACCGCTGGTCGAGCAGCGAGCGCCAGCGAGCGTCGTCGAGACCCGGCGAGCCGAACGCCCTCCCGGTGGAACGGAGGGCGTTCGGGTGCGGGGGTTTCGAGACAGTCGCTAGCGCGACTTCCTCAACCAACGCCGCTGGTCGAGGAGGGACGAAGTGCCTCACTCGTTGCCCAGCAAGACAAACGCCCTCCCGTGGGAACGGGAGGGCGTTCGGCCGCCGGGCGTTTCGAGGCAGTCGCAGCGCGACTCCCCCCACCCACGGGAGGGGGCTATTGGGGGAGTCGTCAGTCGTCGGCGAGGGCGGCGACGACGCCGGCGCGGCTCTCGTCCTCGCTGGCCAGGACGCCGCCGTTGGCGACGATGTCGGGGGTGATCTCGCTGAAGACCATCCGGACGTCCTGGCGGCGGGCGCCCAGGATCTCCACGGCCTGGTCGGCGACGGCGGCAGCGAAGGCGCGGCGCTGCTCGACGGTGCGGCCCTTGAGCAGCTCGACGGTGATGTTGGGCATCTGGGGTCCTCTTCTCGGGTGGCCGCACCCGGGGACCAGTGTCCACATGCGCGACCTCGGTTCGCTATCGTGAACACGAGGCTACCGCTTGTCCGCTCGGACGATCAACCGGTTCACATCCTTGACAGGAGTTCGGCGGGCTGGTTCAGTGACGGAGGTCACCGGAACGCCCGACGGTGACCCGATCCAGCACAGGAGACGACCGTGGACACCACGCCCGCGCAGGCCGGCGCAGCCGCGCGGGGAGCGCGTACGGCGTCCCGACTGCTCGCCGTCGCCGTCGTGCCCGCGACGGTCCTGGCGCTGGCCGGGCCCGCGGCCGCCCACGTCACGGTCACCCCCTCGACCACCACCGCAGGGGCCGACGCGGTGCTGGCCATCGGCGTGCCCCACGGCTGCGACGGGTCGGCCACCACCGCGGTCACGATCCGGATCCCTGACCAGATCCACGCCGTCGCGGCGACGCGCCACCCGCTGTGGGTCGTGGAGAAGGAGACGGTCGAGCTCGACCCGCCGGTCACCGACTCGCACGGCAACACGGTCACCGAGCGGGTGGCGTCGGTGACCTACCGCACCGACCAGCCGCTGCCCGACGGCGACCGCGACGTCTTCGAGCTTGGCGTCCAGATTCCCGAGGCCGAGGGCAGCACCCTGGCGTTCCCGGTGATCCAGACCTGCGAGCAGGGCGAGGCGGCGTGGATTGAAATCCCCGAGGGCGCCCAGAGCCCCGAGGAGCTCGACCAGCCGGCGCCGGCGTTCGTCGTCACCGCCGCCGGCGCGGCCCAGCAGCCCGTATCGGCCACCGACACCCTCACCGCCGCGAACGCCGCCGGCGCACCCGCCTCGGCCCGCGAGTCCGGCGGCGACAGCCCGCTGCTGGCCGCGGGTGCCCTCGCGATCGCGTTGCTCGGCGTGATGCTCGGTGGCGCCGCCGTCGTGCAGCAGCGCCGACGCGCGTGAGGGCCGCGACCACGCGGCCGCGCTCCGGGCGGGCCGCGCTCCTCGCCGTCCTCGCCGTCCTCGCCGTGCTCGCCCTCCTGGTGCTCGGCCCGGCCGCGCCGGCCAGTGCCCACGCCACCCTGATCGCCACCGATCCCGCCGAGGGTGCGGTGCTCGACGCGGCGCCCGAGCGGATCACGTTCACCTTCAACGAGTCGGTCATCGGCGTGCCGACCGGGGTCGAGGTCTTCGACGCCGACGGCGAGACCGTCGAGTCGACGGCCGAGGTCGAGGGCGCCGAGCTCGGCGTCACCCTGGACGAGGAGGTCGGCGACGGCACCCTCGTCGTCGTCTGGCGCCTGGTGTCCTCCGACGGGCACCCGATCGGCGGCTCGCTCACCTTCGCCATCGGGGCGCCCAGCGCCGAGGTGAAGACGCCGGCCTCGGCGGCCGACGGCTCCACCGACGCGCCGTGGAGCCTCACCGCGGCACGCTGGGCCGGCTACGGCGGGCTCTTCCTCGCGGCCGGCCTGGTCGCCTTCGCGGTGCTGTTCCTGCCCCGCGACCCCGCGGCCGACGGGCCGCGGCCACGGCTGGTCCGCTGGGCCCGGGTCGGCGCCGCCGTCGGCGCCGTGGCCTGGCTGCTCGCCGTACCCCTGGTCGCGGTCTACCAGCTGGGGCAGGGCGCCGGGGCGCTGACCGACGCCACCACCTGGTCGACCATCTCCGCCTACGAGTACGTCGTGGCCGCAGCCGTCGTCGTGGGCCTCGCGGCCGCCGTGGTGCTGCTCGGCAGCGGCCGGCCGGAGCGGGGCCGCGGCCTGGCCGCCCTGGCCGCCGCGGCGGTCGCCACCTGTGCGCCGGCCCTCACCGGGCACACCCGCGCGGCCACCCCCGAGGTGCTCGCGATCGTCGCCGACATGCTCCACCTGCTCGCCGGAGCCACCTGGTTCGGCGGCCTGGTGGCCCTCGCCCTGGTGCTGCCCGCCCTCGCCGACCGCGGCCCGCTCGGTGGCGAGGTGCTGGCGCGGTTCTCGACGGTCGCGGCGGCGCTGCTCGCGGCCCTGGTCGTGACCGGCGTGCTGCTGGGGTGGCGGATCGTCGAGTCGTGGAGCAACCTGGTCGAGACCGGCTACGGCCGGCTGCTGCTGGTCAAGGTCGCCGCCGCGCTCGTCGCCGTCGGGCTCGCGGCCTACAACCGCTCCGTTCTGCTGCCGCGGCTCCGGGACGCCAAGCGGCGCACCGACCGGCGAGAGGGCGCCGGGCTCCTGGCGCGCGCCACCGCCGCCGAGGCCGGCGTGCTCGTCGCGGTGCTGCTGGTCACCGGCCTGCTGGTCGACCGGAGCCCCGAGCCCGACGTCTCGGTGGCCGCTGCGGCCGACCCGCTCGTGGTCAACGGCGCCCTCGGTGGCGCCGACCTGGAGGTCACGGTCTCCTCGCCCACGACGGGCCCGAGCGCGGTCACGCTGGAGATGACCGACGCCGCCGGCCAGCCGTTCGAGGGCTACGAGACGCCACGGCTCGGACTGTCGTCCGACGACGTCGACCTCGGCACGGTGCCGGTGCGCTCGGTGGCCCCCGGCACCTACTCCGCGCAGGTGGTGTTCCCGTCGCCCGGCACCTGGCGCCTGCAGGTGTCGCTGCGGATCACCGAGTTCGAGCGGCCGGTGACCACGCTCGAGCTGACCGTCGAGGACTGAGTCGAGGGGGCCGGGTCAGCCGGTCACCTGGCGCACGAACGTCGCCAGGTTGCCCATCAGCCGCGCCACCTTGGCCTCCAGCGGAAGCGTCTCCCGCACCACGGCCGAGGCCTCGCCCGAGCGCAGCCCGCGCAGGTAGAGGGAGCAGGCGAGGTCGCTGCACACGTAGGTGCCGACGGTGTTGCCCTGCTGGCCGGCCCGCCCGGCCCGCGGCGCGACCATCAGCGCCACGGCGCCGGTGTGGGTGGTGAGGCACAGCGAGCACGCCGCGGCGCGACGGATCCCGCCCCGGTTGGTGGTGCGCAGCACCAGTCCGCGCAGCCCGTCGTCGAGCGGCGCGACGACGTACCCCCGTTCGGGCGCCTGGGGGTCGCGCCAGCCGAGGTAGTCGAGGTCGCCCCAGGGCGTGGTCGTCAGGTCGCGCGGCAGGTTCAGCCGCCGCGCCTCGCCCTTGCTGCAGTTGACGAACGACGCGCGGATCTGGGGCTCGGTCAGGGACTGCATGCCCAGCACGCTACGATCGCCTACGATCTGTAGGCAAATCGCGACGAACCGTTGGAGGCGTGGTGCCCCGAGCCGGGCTGAACCCCGAGGTGCTGGCCCGAGCGGCCGCCGAGCTGGCCGACGAGGAGGGGCTGGAGGCGGTGACCGTCTCCGGGCTCGCCCGCCGGGTCGGGGTGCGCCCGGCGAGCCTCTACTCCCACGTCGCCGGCACCACCGACCTCCGGTTGCGGGTGGCGCTGCTGGCGCTCGAGGAGACCGCGGCGCTCGCGGCGGACGCCGTCGCGGGCCGCTCCGGGCGCGACGCGCTGGTCGCGCTCGCCGACGTCCACCGCGACTACGCCCGGGCCCGGCCCGGCTGCTGGGCCGCCTCCCAGCTGCGGCTCCCCGCCGAGCTGGTGGTCGGCAGCGCCGGCCCCCGCCACGCCGAGCTGACCCGGGCGGTGCTGCGCGGCTACGACGTGCCGCCCGCCGACGAGGTCGCCGCCGTACGCCTCCTCGGCAGCGTGCTCCGCGGCTACCCCAGCCTCGAGCTCGGGGGCGGCTTCGACCACAGCGAGCCCGACTCCGAGACCACCTGGCGACGCGCCCTCGACGCGCTCGACGTCCTGCTGCGCGCGTGGCCGCGCTGAGCCCTCGCGGTCGAGTCGTCGTTACTGCAGTGCAGTAGCGACGGCTCGGCGCGGTCGGGGTGCTTGTCGCCGCCGTCACCTGGGCGTAGGTTCGCGCCCACCACCGTCCCGAGGAGTCTCCCGTGCGCAAGTCCCTGCTCGTCGTCCTGTCCACGCTGGCCTGCCTCACCGCCCTGCTCACCGCCGGCTCGGCCGAGGCCAGCCGCAAGGCCTCGGTCACCCTCAAGCCCATCCCTGCGCAGTCGGAGGTCGGGAAGAAGGTGACGCTGAAGGGCAAGTTCTCCGGGGGCAGGGCCACGGTCAAGCTCCAGCGCAAGTACCTCACCGGAGGCTGGCAGACGGTTCGGAAGGTCTCGACCAACGCCAAGGGCAAGTACGCCGCGAAGGTGTCACTCACGCAGGGCGGCACCACGGCGTTCCGCGCGGTCAAGGGTGGCGCCAAGAGCGCGGTGCGGAGCCTCAAGGTCTACGCCTGGCTCGACGTCGTCACCCAGCCGGCGCTCGTCGACCTCGAGGACGTGCTGCTCAACACCACCGTCCGGCTGGGCGGCAGGAGCCACCCGCGCAGCGTCGTGGCCTTCGACCAGGGTGAGAGCTACCTGTGGCTGCGCCCCGACCAGCAGTGCACCACCTTCCAGGCCTGGTCGGGCTTCCGCGACGGCGACACCGAGGGCCTCGTGGGCACCAACGAGCAGCTGATCGGCACCGTCTCGATCACGGGCGCGGGCCAGATCGTCCAGCAGGAGCACCGCACCCCGGTCGGCCCGCCCGTGCTGCGCACCTCGTCGGTGTCCGGTGCGGAGTGGCTGATCGTGTTCGCCGACACCGACCTCGACGACGCCAGCACCGGTGACCACGAGGCGGTGCTCGGCCACCCGCGGCTGCGGTGCAACGCCCCCGCGCTCCCGAGCTTCGACGAGACGGACCTGCCCAGCGTCTGACCGCAGCCTCGCCGCAGCAGCCTCGGCGCGGCCGAATCGACGATTCGGCCGCGCCCGCGCGCCGGCCCCGGGAGTAAGGGGGCCCCCCCCGGGGGGCGGGCCCAACCGCCTGTCCGCCCCCCCCCCGACGCGCGTCCCCGGTCAGAATGGGCGCCCACCGCGGGAGGCGGTGGATTCGTCCGGGGAGGGACACACCGTGCTCAGCAGGATCATCTCCGGGGCGGCCGCGGCCGCCCTGCTCGTCGGCGGCCTGGCCGCCACCTCGTCGACCGCCCACGCGGCGCCCGAGACCCGCGCCGCCACCACGCAGCGGGCCGCGGAGACCCGCGAAGTCGGCACCTCGCTGCGCCTGGCCGGCCGGGTGCCCCAGCGCGTCGTACGCCGGGTGGTCGTGCAGGTGCGCGTCGGCTCCGGCTGGACCAGCGTGCGCCGTGCCCGCACCGCCGCGACCGGTCGCTACGCCGTCCGCGTCGCCGTGCGGGCCGGGGTGCGCCGCTACCGGGTGGTGGCCCCCGCGGCGGGCCGGCTGCCGGCGTACCGATCCCCGGTGCGACGGGTCGTCGGCGTCCGGCAGCGGGCGGTGCTGCGCGCCGCGGCCAGCGTGCCGGCCAGCGGCGTGGTCGACGTCCGCGGCTCCTTCGCCCCGGCCGTGCCGGGCCGACGCGTCGTGGTGGAGCGGCGGCTCGGCCAGCGGTGGGTGCGCCTCGCGGCCACGACCCAGGGGCCCGGCGGTGTGGTGGCGCAACAGCTGCGGCTGCCCGCCACGGCGACCCTGCGGTTGCGCGCGCTCCCGACCCGGGCCTGGCGTGAGCGTCCCACACCGCCCGTCGTGGTGCGGGTGCTGCCGGAGGTGACCGGCGACCCGTGGGTCACCGGTTACTACGCCGGCTGGTACTGGGACCAGGAGTACGCGCCCGAGGAGGTCGACACCGCGGCGATGACCCACCTCGTCTTCGGCCGGGTGGCGCCCGGCGGCGGGTCGCTCGGCGGCCAGGCCGGCCAGGTCGTCGAGGGCGCCGGCACCGCCCACGACACCGGCACCGCCCCCGGCGGCGGTCCGGTGGAGGACTACCTCGTCGACCGGGTGCACGCGACGGGCGGCAAGGCCCTGCTGATGCTCGGCGGCGACGGTGACGACGGCGACGGGTTCCTGCGCTCCACCGCCACGCCCGCACTGCGGGCCAGGTTCGTCGAGAACGTCGTCGACTACCTCGTCGCCCACGACTACGACGGCGTCGACGTCGACTGGGAGAACTGCCTCGGCGGCGAGCGCGACTGCGGGGAGGCGCCGGGCACCGCGCCCGTGAGCGCGGCAGCCGCCCGCGCCCGGCTGATGACGCTGATCGCCGACCTGCGCGCCGAGACCAGCACCCGCGCCCGCTACGCCGAGGAGTCGGCCCTGATCACGTTCCCCGGCTACGCCGTCAGCATCAACGACCTCGACGACGGCAAGGTCGCGCGCTGGCAGGCCGACGTCGCGCTCGCGGTCGACCAGTACAACCTGATGTCCTACGGCGTCGGCACGGCCTGGTCGGGCAGCGGCTGGCTCTCGTGGTTCACCGGACCGATCGCGGGCGCCACCGACGAGACGCCGATCGACCTCTCCAGCAGCATCGACGCCTACGTCGCCACCGGGGTGCCACGGCACCGGCTCGGCATCGGGATCGGGTTCTTCGGCATCTACTACGGGCCGGGCGTCACCGGCCCCCGGCAGGACACCGAGGACAACGACACCTTCGAGACCGACGACAACGCGCTGAGCTACTCCGAGCTGCACCGCAAGGGCTACCTCAGCCACGGCGTGCTCGGCTGGGACGTCGTCGCCAGCTCCACCTACCGCAGCTACCCCGGCGGGGGGTACCGGCCGGAGGTCGACCCGGGCGCGAGCCGGGCCGGCTTCCTGTCCTACGAGGACGAGCGCTCCATCGCCGCCAAGGGCGAGTGGGTCCGCGACACCGGCATCGGCGGCACCATCCTGTGGACCGTCAACTACGGCGCCCTGCCCGACGGGTCCAACCCGCTGCTCGACGCGGTCGAGGCGGCGTTCCTCGACTGAGCCGCGGGCCGGTTCGGCGTAGGATCAGGGGCACGACGCCGAGGACCCCAGCGAGGGCGTCCCGGCGCTGGCGAGAGGACCGCATGCCGACGCCGGACGGGCCCACCCCACCCGACGCCACCTCCCGGGAGCCGCTGCGGCTCCGGCTGGCCGACCACCCCGGGCACGACCAGCTCGACGGCGGCTGGTGGCCGCGCAGCCGCCGGCTCGAGGTCGAGCTCGTGTCGCTCCTCGCCGGGTTGCCGGCCGCGCACGGCGTCGTGGAGCGGGTGCTGTGCTCGCCCGCCGACTGGGACGACGCCCCGCGCAGCACGACCACGGGCGACCGCAGCGTCGAGGTGCTGCCGGTGCTCGAGGACGACCCGCACGTCGTCGAGGTCGAGACCACCGACCGGGTGCTGCGGTTGCTGGTCGTGCCCCCGCCCTTCACGGCCGACCAGGGCGACGAGGCGCTGCTCGCCGCCGCCACGCGCGGCAACCGGCACTCCGCGGCGTCGCTGCTCGACACCGTGACCGAGCACCCCGACGTCGACCCGGCCGACCACTGGCACGACGACCCCCGCGTCGGCTGAGCCCCGGGAGCGACGTGGGCGCAGCCCAGCGGCTCAGCGGCCGGTCGTGCCGTCGAGCAGCTCGCGCAGGATGTCGGCGTGCCCGGCGTGCCGGGCGGTCTCGGCGAGGACGTGCCCCAGCACCCACCGCAGCGGCAGCCGCTGGTCCTCGACCGGCAGCGTCGTGAGCGCGTCGGGGTCGCCCACCGCGCGCACGATCGCGTCGGCCCGGGCGCAGGCCGCGCGGTACCCGTCGAGCACCTGCTCGGGGCGGACGTCCTCGGGCACGTCCATGCCGAAGTCGAACTCCCGGTCGCGCAGCTCCCCGGCCACGTGGTGCTGGAACCACCACTCCTCACCCGTGGTCATGTGCTGCACCAGCCCGAGCAGGTTGGTGCCGCTCGGCACCAGCACCCGCCGCAGCTGCTCCTCGTCGAGGTCCTCGCACTTGATGAGCACGGCCTCGCGCTGGAAGCCGATGAACATCAGCGCGTTCTCGATCTCGTCGGCCGCACGTCGTGGCACCGGCCTGCGCTGGGTCTCGAACACCTGTCCTCCTCGTGGGTGCCCGGCCTGTTCCCGCCACCGGGGGCCGTGATCCCCGGCGGCCCAGCCGGGGATCGGAGACCTAGGAGGCCGGGACGGGGTCCTGCCACCCCTCGGTGGTCTGCCCGGCCCGGCGCAGCCACGACTCCACACCGCTGATGTGCACGGTCACCCACGACCGCACCAGGTCGGTGTTGCCCAGCGCCATCGCGTCGACGATGGCCCGGTGCTCGGCAAGCGTGCGCTCGACGCTGTGCTCCTCGGTGAGGCCGCGCCAGATCCTGGCCCGCAGCGTGCGGCCGGACAGGCTCTCCAGGAGCGTGCTGAGGTAGGCGTTGCCGGACAGCTCGCTGATGAACCCGTGGAAGGTGATGTCGTGGGCGACGAGGTCCTCCACCGACGTCTCCGGCCCCACCTCGTCGAGCATGTCGGTCAGCCTGGCGAGGTCCGACGCAGTCGCCCTGGCCGTGGCCATCACCGCGGCGGAGGGCTCCAGGATCCGGCGGACCTCGAACAGGTCGAGGATCGTGTGGTCCTCGTGGAGGTCGACCACGAACGACATCGCCTCCAGCAGCAGCCGCGGCTCGAGGCTGGTGACGAACGTCCCGTCGCCGCGTCGCACGTCGAGGACCCGGATCAGCTCGAGGGCCTTCACCGCCTCCCGCAGGGAGTTGCGGGAGAGTCCCAGTCGCTCGCTCAGCTCCTTCTCCGGCGGCAGCCTGTCCCCGGGGCGCAGCTCGCCCCCCAGCAGCATGTCCTTGATCTTGAGGATCGCCTCGTCGGTCACTGCCATCGGCGCATCCTACTTTCGCAGCTGGTCGGCGAGGCTCCACAGGAGCGTCACCACCGGGTCGTCGCCACCGTAGTCGTCGGGGACCTCGAAGTACGGCGCCACCGTCGCCTGCCACTCCACGTTCGCGGGCAGGTGCCGGAGCGCGGCCCGCATCCGCTGGTGGTCCTCGACCTCGACGAGGTGGAAGACGTCGCGGCCGTCGACCCAGATCCGCCAGTCCTGCACGCCGTGCTCCCGGAGTGCCCGAGCGACCTCGTCGGGGATGGTGCGGTGAACGGCGGCGTAGTCGGCCTCGTGCCCGGCCCGCAGCACGGTGTGCAGTGCGACGGTCTGCACGGTCAGGAGCGCGGGCGCAGGCGCAGGTCCTGCATGCCGCCGTCGACGTGGACCACGGTGCCGGTGGTCGAGCCGGAGCGTGGACTGGCCAGGTAGGCGACCGTGACCGCGACCTCCTCGGCACTGACCAGGCGGCCGTGCGGCTGCCGGGCTTCGAGGGCCGCGCGCTCGGCCTCGGGGTCCGTGGCCGCGGCCAGCAGGCGCTGGACCCACGGGGTGTCGACCGTGCCGGGAGCCACGCACGTGATCCGGATCCCCTCCCGCACGTGGTCGGCCGCCATCGCCCGGGTGAGCGCGTGCACCGCGCCCTTGCTGGCGCTGTAGAGGGCTCGCTGCGGCAGGCCGGCGGTGGCTGCGATCGAACCCATGTTGACCACCGCGGCCGAGCGTGATGCGCGCAGGTGCGGCAGCGCCGCACGGGTGGTGCGCACCATCCCGACCACGTTGACGTCGAGGACCCGGTGCCAGTCGCCGTCGGCGTCGTCCTCGACGGTGCCCTGCGCGCCGACGCCGGCGTTGTTGACCAGCACGTCCAGGGCCCCGAGCTCCGCGACCACGCGGTCCACCGCGGCGCGCACCGACGCGTCGTCGGTGACGTCAGCCCGGACGCCGAGGACGCCTTCGGGCACTCCCTCGGGTGCCAGGTCGAGCGCGGCCACCCGGGCGCCGCGAGCGGCGAGCTCGGCGACGACCGCGGCACCGATACCGGAGGCGCCGCCGGTGACGGCCGCCACCAGCCCCGCGTACTCCCCGCTCATCGGCCGGTCCCCTCGGGGGCCACCATCAGCTGGCGCTGCCGGCCCAGCCCTTCGATCTCCACCTCGACCACGTCGCCGGCGGCGAGGTAGGCGAAGCGGCCCGACAGGGCCACTCCCTCCGGGGTGCCGGTCAGCACCACGTCGCCGGGATCGAGTGCGAGGTACTGGCTCAGGTGGTGGACGACGTGCGCCACGGAGAAGATCTGGTCGGCGGTCGTGGAGTCCTGGCGGGGCTCGCCGTTGACCCAGCTGCGCAGCGCCAGGGCCTGGTGGTCGACCTCGTCGGGCGTCACCAGCCAGGGGCCGAGCGGACTGAACCCGGGGGCACACTTGCCCTTGCTCCACTGGCCCCCGGAGTCGTCGAGCTGGAACTGCCGCTCCGACAGGTCGTTGGCCACGACGAAGCCGGCCACGTGCTCGAGGCTCTGCTCCGGGGAGTCGAGGTAGGACGCTCGCCGGCCGATCACCACGCCGAGCTCGACCTCCCAGTCGGTGCGCGTGCTGCCGCGGGGGATCCGGACGTCGTCGTGAGGCCCGACGACGGTGTTCGGCGTCTTGAGGAAGATGATGGGCACCGCGGGTGGGGTGCTGCCGGACTCGGCGGCGTGCGCGGCGTAGTTCATGCCGATGCAGATGATCGCGCCGGGTCGGGCGATCGGCGGCCCGACCCGCAGGTCGTCCGCTCCCGCGAGCGGCGTCAGCCGGTCCGCGTCGAGCGCCTCGCGGAGCCGCGCCGGTCCTCCGCCGGCCCAGAAGGCCGCGTCGTAGTCGACGGTGACCGGGCGAGCGTCCAGCGGGCCCCGGTCGGTCACGACGACCGGGACCTCGGCCCCGGCCGGGCCCAGGCGTGCGAGTTTCACGTGCTGCTCCTTCTCTGGGTCTGCGTCGCACAGATCCGATCTCTGGTTGCGCACTTCGGGTATTGCACCCGCGCTGCGTGCCTGAGAAGCATCTTGACGCACCAAACATCCGATGTCTACGGTGTGAGCCCGATCACCAGCGAGGAGCGTGCAGGTTGAGCAAGATCACCGCGATGCGTACCGACGACGTCCGGTTCCCGACGTCGCAGACGCTCGACGGTTCCGACGCCATGAATCCCGACCCCGACTACTCGGCCGCCTACGTCCGGCTCGAGACCGACGATGCCGACGGGCACGTCGGCCACGGCTTCGTCTTCACGATCGGACGGGGCAACGACGTCCAGCTCGCTGCCGTGGCGAGCCTCGAGTCCTACCTGGTGGGCCTCGACGTCGACGAGGTGCTCGGCGACCTCGGCGGGCTCTGGAAGCGGCTCGTCCACGACTCGCAGCTCCGCTGGCTCGGCCCCGAGAAGGGCGTCATGCACATGGCTGTCGGCGCCGTCGTCAACGCCCTGTGGGACCTCAAGGCGAAGCGGGCAGGCCTCCCGCTGTGGCAGCTGCTGGGCCGGATGAGTCCCCAGGAGCTGGTGGCGCTCGTCGACTTCCGCTACCTCGGCGACGTGCTGACGCCGGACGAGGCGCTGGAGATCCTCGAGAAGGCGGTGCCGGGTCGCGCGGAGCGGACCGAGCGGCTGCTGGAGAGCGGCTACCCCGCGTACACGACGACGCCCGGGTGGCTCGGCTACGACGACGACAAGCTCGTCCGGCTCTGCCGCGAGGCGGTCGCCGACGGCTTCCGACAGATCAAGCTCAAGGTCGGGGCCGACGTCGCCGACGACGTGCGCCGCCTGGCACTGGCGCGCGAGGCGGTCGGGCCCGACGTGGCCATCGCCGTCGACGCCAACCAGCGGTGGGAGGTCGACGAGGCCGTCGAGTGGATGGCCGCCCTGGCGCCGTTCGACGTCGCCTGGATCGAGGAGCCCACCAACCCCGACGACGTGCTCGGACACGCCGCCATCGCACGCGGGGTCTCGCCGATCCCGGTCGCGACGGGGGAGCACATGGCCAACCGGGTGATGGCCAAGCAGTTCCTCCAGGCCGGGGCGCTCGAGGTCCTGCAGCTCGACGCCACCCGGGTCGCCGGTGTCAACGAGAACGTCGCCATGCTGCTCCTGGCCGCCAAGTTCGGGGTGCGGGTCTGCCCGCACGCGGGCGGCGTGGGCCTGTGCGAGGCCGTCCAGCACCTGTCGATGTTCGACTTCGTCGCCGTGTCCGGCACCGCGGAGGGCCGGATGATCGAGTTCGTGGACCACCTCCACGAGCACTTCGTGACCCCCGTGGTCATCGAGGACGGCCGCTACCGGGCCCCGGTGGCCCCGGGGTCCGGGGCCGAGATGGTGGCCGAGTCGATCGAGGTCCATCGTCATGCCCGTGACTGAGCCAGCTACCGCGCCACGCCTCGGACTGGGAGGCGCCGGCCTCGGGAACCACCGGGTCGCCCTCGACGACGACGCCGCCGCCGCGATCCTCGACGAGGCCTGGCACGAGGGCGTCCGACTCCTCGACACCGCACCTCACTACGGCCTCGGGCTCTCCGAGCGCCGGATCGGGCGGTTCCTGGCCGGGCGCGCCCGCGACGACGTGCGGATCTCCACCAAGGTGGGCCGTCGGCTCGAGGCGCAGCAGGCCGCGGGGGCCGCTGACGACGAGGGCTTCCTGGTGCCCGCGGACGCCCGCCGGGTCTGGGACTTCACCCCCGACGGCATCCGAGCCACCCTCGAGGAGTCACTGTGCCGCCTCGGCACCGACCGGATCGACGTGGCCTACCTCCACGACCCCGAGCGCTGGGACCTGCGTGCTGCCCTCGACAGCGGTCTGCCCGCCCTGGCCCGGCTGCGTGAGGAGGGCCTCGTCGGCGCCGTCGGGGTCGGCTCGATGGACCTGTTGGCCCTCGTCGAGGCGGCCGGTCGCGAGGAGGTGGACGAGCTCATGGTGGCGGGCCGCTGGACCCTGCTCGACCAGCGCGCGGCCGAGGAGCTGCTGCCCCGCTGTGCCGAGCACTCGGTGGCCGTCGTGGCAGCAGCGGTGTTCCACGGCGGGCTGCTCACCGGCCCGCCCGTCCCCGGCGCCACCTACGACTACGCGGCCGCGCCGGAGCGGGTGCTCGCCCGCGCCCGCCACCTGCACGACGCCTGCGCGGCGTACGGCGTCCCGGTGGCCGCCGCCGCACTGCAGTGGCCGCTGCGCCACTCCTCGGTCCGCAGCGTCGTGGTCGGCGCCGATCGACCCGGACAGGTCGCCGCCAACCGTGCCCTGCTCGAGGTCGAGGTGCCCGACGAGCTGTGGCACGCGCTGACCGAGCGGAAGCCGGTGGGCTCGTGACCGTCGTCGACGCCCACCTGCACGTGTGGGACCTCGAGCGCTGCGACTACCCCTGGCTCGGGCCCCAGCACGGTCCGCTGCACCGGTCGTTCCTGCCCGACGAGGCGGGTCGCGAGCTGACCACGGCCGACGTGCGCACGGCCGTTCTCGTGCAGGCCGCGGACTCGCTCGCCGACACGCGGTGGCTGCTCGACGTCGCCCAGCGCCACGACTGGGTGCACGGCGTCGTCGGGTGGGTCGCCCTCGACGACCCGGGCTCGGCGCGAGACCAGCTCGACGAGCTGGCCGGCCCGGCCCTGCGGGGCATCCGGCACCTGGTCCACGACGACCCCCGCGCCGACTTCCTCGACCTGTCCGAGGTGCGACGCAGCCTGGGCCTGCTCGTCGAGCGCGGGCTGCCGCTCGACGTGCCCGACGCGTGGCCGACGCACCTCGACGCAGTGGCCCGGCTGGCCGGGGACCTGCCCGAGCTGGTGGTCGTCGTCGACCACCTCGGCAAGCCGCCGCGAGGCGGTGACCACGACGAGCTGGCCGCGTGGGAGAGGTCCCTGCGCGCCGTGGCCGCACACCCGAGCACCGTGGCCAAGCTCTCCGGCCTCCAGCAGCCGGGACAGCCCTTGACCGCCGCGGCCCTGCGGCCGGTTTTCGACGTGGCCCTCGACGCGTTCGGACCGCACCGGTTGATGTACGGCGGCGACTGGCCGATGACGGTGGGTGTCGGCGGCTACGCCGCGGTGCACGAGGCCACCCGCGCCCTCGTCGACACGCTGGCGCCCGACGAGCGGGCCGCGATCTGGCGCGGCACCGCGACCAGGACCTACGGGAGGGAACTCCATGGCTGAGCTGCTCCTCGAGGCCTCGGGGGTGACCAAGGGCTTTCCGGGGGTCCAGGCCCTGAGCGACATGCGCCTCGACCTGCGCCACGGTGAGGTCCTCGCGCTCGTCGGTGAGAACGGCGCCGGCAAGTCCACGCTGATGAAGCTGCTGTCGGGCGTCCACAGCCCCGACGCAGGTGAGTTCCGCCTGGAGGGCGAGCCCTACCGCCCCGCGGATGCGCGGACGGCGTTGGCGAGCGGCGTGAGCATCATCCACCAGGAGTTCAACCTGATGCCGCACCTGACCGTCGCGCAGAACATCTTCATCGGGCGCGAGCCCCGCCGGGCCCGGGTGGGCCTCTCGGAGCGTGCCCTCAACGCCCAGGCCGGCGAGCTGCTGGATCGCTTGGGTATCCGGCTCGACCCGCGCCAGGGCGTGGGCTCGTTGACCGTCGCCAAGCAGCAGATGGTCGAGATCGCCAAGGCACTGGCTCACGAGCCGAAGGTGCTGATCATGGACGAGCCGACCGCAGCGCTCAACGACGCCGAGGTGGAGACCCTCCACGGGCTGATCCGACGGTTCACGACCCCGCGGACCGGGGTCATCTACATCTCCCACCGGATGGACGAGCTGAAGGTCATCAGTGACCGGATCACCGTGATCCGCGACGGCCGGTTCGTGCGCACGGTGGACACCGCCGCCACCAGCGTCGCCGAAGTGGTGTCGTTGATGGTCGGCCGGGAGCTGGTCGACGAGGGCCGACCGGTCAACGTGCGCGACGACCGCGAGGTCGTGCTGTCGGTCCGGGGGCTCAGCACCAGGTCGCTGCTCAGGGACGTCTCCTTCGACCTCCGTCGCGGTGAGATCCTCGGCTTCGCCGGTCTGATGGGTGCGGGCCGGACCGAGGTCGCCCGCGCCATCGTGGGCGCCGACCGACGAACCGGGCGACTCGAGCTCGCGGGACGGCCGGTGACGATCCGGAACCCCGCCGACGCCGCGCGCCTGGGCATCGGCTACCTCTCCGAGGACCGCAAGCACCTCGGCCTCCTGCTGGAGCAGGACGTCAGCACCAACATCGCGCTGCCGTCGCTCAGCGAGCGCTACAGCACCGCCGGCTGGGTGCGCGGCCGCGGCATCCGGGCCGGCGCCCGGGAGATGATCGCCCGGCTCCGCATCAAGACGCCGTCGGAGAACCAGACCACCAAGAACCTTTCGGGCGGGAACCAGCAGAAGGTGGTCATCGCCAAGTGGCTGGTCAAGGACTGCGACATCCTGATCTTCGACGAGCCGACCCGCGGGATCGACGTCGGGGCCAAGGCCGAGATCTACGCGCTGCTCAACGAGCTCGCCGAGTCCGGCAAGTCGATCATCATGATCAGCTCGGAGCTGCCCGAGGTGCTCCGCATGTCGCACCGCGTGGTCGTGATGGCCGAGGGCCGCGTCAGCGGCGTGCTCGACCACCACGAGGCCACCCAGGAGTCGGTCATGCACCTGGCCACGCTGCGCCCGGCCAGCGCCGACGACCCGAGCGTCGCGCTGGCCGCCACCCCCACCAGCCCCCCGACCCCGTCCCCCGGCGAAGGAGCGACCCACGCATGAACACCACCGAGATCAGCGGCCCGGCGCCGGCGCTGGCACCCCCCGGCGAGACCGGCGGCGGCCGGGCCGCTGCGATCAAGGACCGGCTGCAGCAGCTGCTGGCCTTCGCGAGCCTGATCGTGATCGGCGCCTACTTCAGCTTCGCCAGCCCGATCTTCTTCACCTGGGACAACATCACCAGCATCCTCTTCAGCACGGTCGTGATCGGCTGCCTGGCCGTCGGCACCACCTTCGTCATCATCACCGGCGGCATCGACCTCTCGATCGGCACCGGCATGGCGTTGTGCGCGGTGATGTCGGGCGTCTTCATCGTCAACCTCGGCGTGCCGATGGTCCTGGGCGTCGTGCTGGCCATCCTCTTCGGGGGCCTGGTCGGCTTCGTGAACGGCTTCAACGTCGCGGTGCTGCGGCTGCCCCCGTTCATCGCGACCCTGGCCATGATGCTGGTGGCCGAGGGGTTGGCGCTGGTCATCTCCGACAGCACGCCCATCTACTTCACCGAGACCCCGGGCTACGTGAAGATCTCCACCGGTGAGCTGGTGCCGGGGCTGCCCAACGCCGTGCTCATCCTGCTCGTCGTCTGCGTCCTGGCCGCGCTCCTGCTGGGCCGGAGCGTGCTCGGCCGCTACACCTACGCGATCGGCAGCAACGAGCAGGCCACCGAGCTGTCGGGCATCCGGGTGGGGCGCTGGAAGATCGCCGTCTACACGCTCGCCGGCCTCTTCATCGGCCTCGCCGGGGTGATGATCTCCGCCCGGTTGGGGTCGGCCCAGCCCGCCACCGGCATGGGCTACGAGCTCCAGGCCATCGCTGCGGTCGTCATCGGCGGCACGTCCCTGTCCGGCGGCAAGGGCACCATCCTCGGCACCGTGATCGGCGCCCTGATCATCTCCGTCCTCAACAACGGGCTCCAGCTGCTGTCGATCGCCCAGGAGTGGCAGAGCGTCATCCTCGGCGTCGTCATCCTCGTCGCCGTCTACGCGGACATGGCCCGCAAGAAGGAGGCCTAGCGCTGCGACTCCCGAGCACTCTCACACCCACTCGTCCACCTCGGGCGGCGAGACATCACCAGGTCCACCCGGACCCGCACCACAAGAGGAGTACACCGGAATGAAGATCCGTCGTTGGGCGGCCGCGGCTGCGGTCGGCACCCTCGCGCTCGCCATCAGCGCCTGTGGCTCGGACGACAGCTCGTCGGGCGGGAGCGGAGGCGGCGACGAGCCGTACATCGCCATCGTCTCGAAGGGCTTCCAGCACCAGTTCTGGCAGGCCGTCAAGGAGGGCGCCGAGCAGGAGGCCGAGCGCCAGGACGTCCGCATCACCTTCGAGGGGCCGGCGGCCGAGACCGAGGTGGAGGAGCAGATCACCATGCTCACCAACGCCCTGGCCAAGAAGCCGGATGCCATCGGGTTCGCCGCGCTCGACAGCCAGGCCGCAGCCCCGCTGCTGGAGCAGGCCCAGCAGGAGGACATCCCCGTGATCGCGTTCGACTCGGGCGTGGAGAGCGACATCCCCGTCACCACGGCGGCGACCGACAACCTCGCCGCCGCCGCCGAGGCGGCGAAGCACATGAGCGAGCTCATCGGCGGATCCGGCAAGGTTGCGATGATCGTGCACGACCAGACCAGCCTCACCGGTCAGCAGCGTCGGGACGGTTTCGTGCAGTGGATGGAGGAGAACGCTCCTGACGTCGAGCTGCTCCCGGTCCAGTACGGCGAGGGCGACCAGGCGAAGTCGGCCGACATCGCCAAGTCCTTCCTGGCCGCCAACCCCGACCTCAAGGGCATCTACGGCGCCAACGAGGGCTCGGCCATCGGCGCGGTCAAGGGCGTGGAAGAGGCCGGTGCCGAGGGCGTGACCGTCGTCGGCTTCGACTCGGGCCAGGCCCAGATCGACGCCATCACCTCCGGTGTCGAGGCCGGCGCCATCACCCAGAACCCGGTGGGCATGGGCGAGGAGCTCGTCAAGGCGGCGGTGGCCGCGATCGACGGGGAGGAGCTGCCGGAGAGCATCGACACCGGCTTCTACTGGTACGACAAGAGCAACATCGACGACCCGGAGATCCAGGCCGTCCTCTACAACTGACGGTCCGCCGCCGCGGCGGCCGACCGCACCAGACCGTGCCGGGTCGGGAAGCGCGCTCCTCCCGACCCGGCACGCCTGTCTCCCCGCCCTCGAGCCCCGGAGGTCCCGTGCGCGTCGCGCTCCTCGTCACGTGTCTCAACGACGCCCTGCGCCCCGGCACCGGGCAGGCGGTGGTGTCCCTGCTGCGCCGCCTCGGGGTGGACGTGGACTTCCCCCTGGCCCAGACCTGCTGCGGCCAGCCCCTGGTGAACACCGGCTACCTCGACGAGGCCGTCCCGTTGGTGAGGTCCTTCGTCCGGACCTTCGAGAGTCACGACGCGGTCGTGGTCCCCTCCGGGTCGTGCGCAGGTTCGGTGCGCCACCAGCACGCCCTCGTCGCGCGCCGGGCGGGGGATCCGGGACTGGCCACGGCGGTCGAGGAGGTCTCGTCGCGGGTCCACGAGCTGTCCGAGCTGCTCGTCGACGTGCTCGGCGTCACCGACGTGGGCGCCTACTACCCCCACACCGTCACCTACCACCCCACCTGCCACTCGCTGCGGATGCTGGGCGTGGGCGACCGGCCCCGGCGCCTGCTCGAGGCGGTGCGGGGGCTGAGGCTCGTCGACCTACCCGCGGCGGAGGAGTGCTGCGGCTTCGGCGGCACCTTCGCGCTGAAGAACGCCGACACCTCGGTGGCCATGGGCTTCGACAAGGTCAGGCACGTGCGAGGCACGGGTGCGGAGGTCCTGGTCGCGGGCGACACCTCGTGCCTGACGCACCTCGGCGGCATGCTGACCCGGCAGCGGGCCGGCGTGCGGGTCGCACACCTCGCCCAGGTCCTCGCCTCCACGGAGGGCGACGTGTGGGGGGAGCCGGCGTGACCGGCACCTTCGTGGGGATGCCGACGTTCCCCGTCGCCGCGCGTCGGGCCCTCGGTGACGCGCAGCTCAGGCACAACCTGGGTCAGGCCACCGCGACCATCCGAGCGAAGCGGCAGCGGCTGGTCGAGGAGGTCGATGCCGCCGTTCCCACCTCGGCCGCGGACCCGCAGGGTCTGGGCGGGTGGGAGGCGCTGAGACGTGCAGGCGCAGCCGTCAAGGAGGCCGCCCTCCGGTCGCTCCCCGAGCACCTGGAGCGGCTCGAGGCCGAGCTCGTCGCCAACGGCGCCACCGTGCACTGGGCCCGCGACGCCGCGGAGGCTTGTTCGGTCGTGGCTGCGGTGGCGCGAGCCCACGGGGTGCGCGAGGTGGTCAAGGTCAAGTCGATGGTCACCCAGGAGATCGGGCTCAACGAGGCGCTCGAGGCCGAGGGGGTCGCGGCCTGGGAGACCGACCTCGCCGAGCTCATCGTGCAGCTCGACGAGGACCTTCCCTCCCACATCCTGGTGCCCGCGATCCACCGCAACCGGGCCGAGGTCCGGGAGATCTTCCTCCGTCGGATGAAGGAGGTCGGCCGCGCCGCTCCCGACGGGCTCGGTGACGAGCCCGCGGCCCTGGCCGCCGCGGCCCGCAGCCACCTCCGGGAGAAGTTCCTGAGCGCCCGGATGGCGGTCTCCGGCGCCAACTTCGCGGTCGCCGAGACCGGAACCCTGGTCGTGGTCGAGTCCGAGGGCAACGGACGGATGTGCCTGACCCTCCCCGAGGTGCTGGTGTCGGTCGTGGGCATCGAGAAGGTGGTGCCCACCTGGGAGCAGCTCGACCCCATGCTGCGGCTGCTGCCACGGTCGTCGACCGGTGAGCGGATGAACCCCTACACGTCGACCTGGTCGGGCACCGCAGCGGGCGACGGACCCGGGGAGGTGCACGTGGTCCTGCTCGACAACGGGCGGACCCGCGCCCTCGCCGACGAGGTGGGTCGTCAGGCGTTGCGGTGCATCCGCTGCTCGGCCTGCCTCAACGTCTGCCCGGTCTACGAGCGGACGGGTGGCCACGCCTACGGATCGGTCTACCCGGGTCCGATCGGCGCGATCCTGAACCCGCTGCTGAACGGCGTCGGTCACGACGACCAGGTGGACTCGCTGCCCTACGCCTCGACCCTCTGCGGTGCCTGCTTCGAGGTCTGTCCCGTGCGGATCGACATCCCCTCGGTGCTGGTCGACCAGCGTGCCCAGGTGGTCGACGCGCACCGTGGACGGAGGCGCTCCGGGGAGGCGGTGGTGATGAGGCTGGCCGCAGCGACGCTCGCCGACGAGGGCCGGCTCGGGTTCGCGGAGCGGTTCACCGGTGTCGGCCTCCGAGCGGCCCGACGCGGCGCGGGCTGGCCCGGTCTGCGCCGGTGGACCGGTGCCCGCGACCTGCCCCGGCCCCCGAGGGAGTCGTTCCGCGCCTGGTGGCGCCGCACCGGGGGAGGCACCCGGTGAGCGCCCGCGAGGAGGTGCTCGCTGCCGTGCGGGCCGCCCTGGTCGGGGTGGTGCCGGCTCCGGACCCGCCCCGCGCTCCGCAGGTGCGGCCGCCCCGTGACGTCGTGGCGCACTTCGCCGAACGCGTCGCGGACTACCGGGCCGTGGTCGAGCGCTGCGCACGGGACGAGCTCGAGGCGCGGGTCGCCGCCGCCCTGGCTCCGGCGTCCACCGTCGTCGTCCCCCCGGGGCTGGACCTCGCGGTCGCCGGCGCGGTCGAGGACGCCGGTCTGGCAGCGCGCGAGCTGGAGGAGTTCGAGGCGGTCGTGACCCGGGCGCGGGTGGGCATCGCCGAGACCGGCACGATCGTGCTCGACCACGGTCCGGGCCAGGGGCGTCGGGCCCTGACCCTGGTGCCGGACCGGCACGTGTGCGTCGTGGCTGCCGGTCAGGTGGTGCTCGACGTCGCGGACGCCCTGGCCGTGCTCGACCCGCGGCGGCCGCAGACCTGGGTGAGCGGACCCTCCGCCACCAGCGACATCGAGCTGGAGCGGGTGGAGGGCGTGCACGGGCCCCGGACGCTGCACGTCATCGTCGTGGACGATGCCCAGCCGCTCGATTGACCCCAAACACCCGATGTCTCGGGCAGTCAGGTGCCACCCGTCCGCAACTCGAAAGCCGGCAAGAGTCAGACATTCTCGCTCACCAGTGGAGAAATCACCGGTGTGATGGTTGTCACGCCTTTCGACGTCGCCTAGGGTCTGCGGCACAGACATCCGACCAACGTTCCGGGTTGAGCGCGCAGCGTGGAACGATCGAGCAGATTGCGAGCAGATCCGTGAGATCTCACCGTTCCGCGGGCGTGACCGGCGCCCGTACCGCGCGCTGGCTGGCCGGCGTGGTTGCGGTCGGGCTGGGGGCGAGCGCCGTCGGTGCGGTCGCCGTCGCCCCGGCGACCGCCCGTCCGTCAACGGTCGCCGCCTCGGGGCCGGCCGCCGCCGAGCAGGTCGCGGAGGGCGCCGACCCGCTCACCCTGTGGTACGACGAGCCCGCGACCGACTGGGAGAGCGAGTCGCTGCCGATCGGCAGCGGCGCTCTCGGCGCGTCGGTCTTCGGCAGCCTCGGCACCGAGAAGCTGACCCTCAACGAGAAGTCGCTGTGGACCGGCGGTCCCGGCTCGCCGGGCTACGACTTCGGCAACTGGACGACCCCGCGTCCCGGTGCGATCGAGGAGGTCCAGCAGAAGATCGAGGACGAGGAGCAGGTCTCGCCGGAGTACGTCGCCGGCGTCCTCGGCCAGCCCAAGACCGGGTTCGGCTCCTACCAGGTCTTCGCCGACCTCGCGCTCGAGGGGCTGCCCGCCACGAACCCGTCGGACTACCGGCGCTACCTCGACATCGAGGACGCCGTCGCGGGCGTGGAGTACCGGAGCGCCGGCGTCACCTACTCCCGCGAGTACCTCGCCTCCGCGGCGGACGGCGTCATCGCGGCCAGGCTCGAGGCCGACCAGGCGGGCCGGATCGGCTTCACCGCACGCCTGACCGCACCTGGCAACCGCACCAAGGTGGCGACCGCCGACGACGGCCGGATCACCTTCAAGGGCGCGCTCCACGACAACGGCATGAGGTACGAGGGCCAGCTCCAGGTCGTGGCCCAGGGCGGCACCGTCACCGACAACGCCGACGGCTCGGTCACGGTTGCGGGCGCCGACTCGGTGGACCTGGTCCTGTCGGCCGGCACGGACTACGCGTTCGACTACCCGACCTATCGCGGCACCGACCCGCACGCCGCGGTGACCCAACGGGTCGACGCCGCTGTCGCGGCCGGTTACGAGACGGTCCGGCAGCGCCACGTCGAGGACCACCACGGTCTGTTCTCGCGCGTGGACCTCGACCTCGAGCAGGTCATGCCCGACCAGCCCACCGACGACCTGCGCGGGGCCTACGCCGCCGGGACGCTCGAGCCCGCCGCCGCGCGGGCGCTGGAGGCGCTGTTCTTCCAGTACGGGCGGTACCTGCTCATCGGGTCCTCGCGGCCCGGGTCCCTGCCGGCGAACCTCCAGGGAGTGTGGAACAACTCGACCTCCCCGCCCTGGTCGGCCGACTACCACGTCAACATCAACCTGCAGATGAACTACTGGCCGGCCGAGGTCACCAACCTCAGCGAGACCACCGAGCCCTTCTTCGACTACGTCGACGCGATGGTCCCCGCGGGCGAGGTGTCGGCCAGCGAGATCTTCGGCAACCGGGGCTGGACGGTCGGCAACGAGACCAACCCGTTCGGGTTCACCGGCCTGCACAACTGGGCGACGTCGTTCTGGTTCCCGGAGGCCGGCGCATGGCTCGCCCGCCACTACTGGGAGCACTACGAGTTCACCCGCGACGAGGCGTTCCTCCAGGACCGCGCCTACCCGGTGATGAAGGCGCTGTCGCAGTTCTGGATCGACGAGCTCGTGACCGACCCCCGCGACGGCAAGCTCGTGGTGAGCCCGAGCTTCTCGCCCGAGCAGGGTCCGTTCTCGGCGGGCGCGTCGATGTCGCAGCAGATCGTGTGGGACCTGTTCACCAACACCACCGAGGCCGCTGCCCTCGTCGGTGACGACGACGCAGCCTTCACGCAGGAGCTCTCCGAGAGTCTCGCCGACCTCGACCCCGGGCTGCGCGTCGGTGAGTGGGGCCAGCTCCAGGAGTGGAAGGAGGACTGGGACGACCCGGGCAACGAGCACCGGCACGTCTCCCACCTCTACGCGCTCCACCCGGGCAACCAGATCCAGCCCGGTCGCGACGACGAGCTGCTCGACGCCGCCCGGGTGTCCCTCGAGGCCCGGGGTGACGGAGGCACCGGCTGGAGCAAGGCGTGGAAGATCAACTTCTGGGCCCGGCTGCTCGACGGCGACCACAGCCACAAGATGCTCAGCGAGCTGCTCAAGGGCAGCGTCCTGGACAACCTCTGGGACACGCACCCGCCGTTCCAGATCGACGGGAACTTCGGCGCCACCTCCGGCATCGCCGAGATGCTGCTCCAGAGCCAGCGGGGGGTGATCGACGTGCTTCCCGCGCTGCCCAGTGCCTGGGTCGACGGCTCGGTGACGGGCCTCAAGGCGCGCGGCGACGTGACGGTCGACGTCGAGTGGCAGGCCGGCCGCGCTGCCGAGGTGCGCCTGGCGCCTGCGCACGACGGTCCGCTGCGGGTGGCCAGCGCCTCGTTCGCCGGTCCGGTCACCGTGCGTGACGGGGACGGCACGGCGGTGGAGTTCGACCGCGACGGCACCGAGCTGCAGATCGACGCGGAGGCGGGGGAGGAGTACGTCGTCAGCCAGCTCGTGACGATGGCGCTGTCGGCGCCCGCGACGATCGAGGCCGACGTCCCGTTCCTCGTCGACGTGACCCTCGCCACCACGACGGAGCCGGTGGCCGCCAGCACCCTGGAGCTGGACGTGCCCGACGGCTGGTCGGTGGATCCCGGGTCGGTCGACGTGCCCGCCCTGGCGGCGGGCGAGGAGCGGACCGTGACCTTCGAGGTCGTCGGCGAGCCCACCGCGACCGGAACCGGCCGGCTCGAGGCGCTGTGGACCGGGGACGACTGGACGCTCAGCGGCGTGGCCTCGGTGTCGACGGGCGCACTGCTCCCGTGCCCGGCGGGTCCGGACGTCGGGCCGCTGGTGGCCTGGGACCCCACGTCCGGCCCGACGGTGGTCGACGACTCCGTCCACGGCCGCGACGCCACCTTCGGTGGACAGGAGCCGGCCTACGCCGGAGAGGGCCCGACCGGCACCGCCGCGGTGCTCAACGGCGGCTGGCTCAGCGCCGGTGCGACCTCGATGGGCTACCTGCCGGCGGCCACCTTCGCGACCGAGGTCAAGGTCGCCGGTCCCGGCAGCTACCGACGGATCTGGGACTGGAAGACCGGCTCGGGCGGCGACGAGGACGGGGTCATCATCGACCTCACCCCCAGCGGCAGCATGAGGCTGATCACCGCCGGGCAGAACACCGGCATCAACTACACGCTGCCCGTCGGCACCTGGGTCGACCTGGTGGTCACCATCACCGAGACCGGTGTGGTCGACGTCTACGTCGACGGCACCAGGGTCGCGGGCGCGACGCTCAGCGGTCGTGGTGTCAACGGCTGCGCCGAGGGTGCGACCCTGCGCCTGGGTGCGGACCAGGGTGGCGGCCAGAAGATCGCGGCCTCGTTCGACCGGGCCGCGGTCTTCGCCCGGGCCCTGTCCGCCGCCGACGTCGCCCAGTGGGAGAGCCTCGCGTTCGACCCGCCCGCCGCGGCGGAGGTGACGGCGACGGTCGAGGGGGCTCGCGCCAAGGGCTGGTGGGGTCCTGACGTGCAGCTCACCCTCCACACCCTGGCGACCGAGGACGTCGTCACCGAGTGGCGAGCCGGGGAGGGGCCGTGGGTGGCGTACCTCCAGCCCGTCTCCCTGCCGCACGGGCAGTACGACGTCGGCTACCGCGTGCGCACGGGCGACACCGTGCTCGACGAGGGCTCCCGACCGGTCCGGGTCGACCGCGACGCCCCCGCCGTCCAGGCGGGGCTGGCGGGTCGGACCGTGACGATCCAGGCCACCGACGGGGGATCCGGCGTCGCGACGGTGGAGTACGCCGTCGACGGAGGCGCCTGGACGGCGTACTCGGGCCCGGTGACGCTGGACGATGAGGCCCACGTCGTCACCTACCGCGCCGCGGATGCCCTCGGCAACGCCTCGGCGGTGCACGAGCTGGTGGTCGGTGCCACGGGCCCGGCGGCGGCGCCGGTCAACCTCGCCCGGCCCTCGATGACCGGGTCGGCGGTGGTGGGTCGGACGCTCAGCGCCCGCCCCGGCACCTGGAACCTGGCCGGCGTGGGCTTCGCCTACCAGTGGCTCCGCAACGGTGCGGCCGTCCCGGGGGCCACCACGGCACGCTACGCGGTGCGAGGCGCCGACGTGGGGACGCGATTGTCCGTGCGCGTGACCGCCACCAAGCCCGGGCACGCCGCGGGGACCGCCCTCGCGGCCCCCACCGCTCGGGTGCGCCGCGCCCCCAGCACCACCGCCGCGACCGTGCGGCCGGGGTCGGTGCGCCGCGGGGGCACGGTGACCGTCCGGGTGCGGGTCCGGGCGCAGGGCGTCCCCGTCGCGGGCCGGGTGCGGATCCTGGTGCGCGGCAAGCCGGTGGCCCTGGTCAAGGTCCGGGGCGGGCGGGCCACGGTCGTCGTGCGCGTGGCCGGGCGTGGCCCGGCCAAGGTCCGCGCCGTCTACACCGGCAGCAGCTCGGTCGCCCCCAGCCGGGACGCTGCCTGGGTGCGCGTGCGCTAGCCGTACGCCGCTCTCGGGGAGGGGCCACCGACGACGTTCGGTGGCCCCTTCCCGCGTCTCCCCCGGATCGGGGATCGTTGCCGGTTCGCGCCCGGGTGTCGGCGACGGCGGTGATAATGGTGCGCGTCATGGGGATCAAGTCGACGCTCGACGGCGTCCGCCACTCCTGGTTCGGCCGCGCGCTGCGGTTCCGGCCGGTGGCGGTGGTGCTCGCGGTGCTCTTCGTGTTCGCGACCGCCAGCGCCACGGCCGACGCGCCGTCGGGCGACGTGGTCTACGGCAAGCTCAAGGGCCAGGACGTCCGGCTCTCGATCCCGGCGACCGCCCACCCCAAGGGCATCGCGATCTTCTTCCACGGCCAGACCGGCGGTGTCGACAACCGGATGGACGAGCCCTGGCTGCAGGCCCTGCTGCGCAGCGGCTGGATCATCGGTTCCTCCGACTTCCACACCGCCTCGTGGGGCAACGCCGCCTCCACCGACGACACGGTCCAGCTGGTGCGGTGGGCCGAGGAGCAGACCGGCCACCGGGTGAAGCTGTTCGTCTCCGGCTCGATGGGCGCGAGCGTCTCGCTCAACGCGATGGCCCACGGCGTGAAGGCCCCGAGGTGCTGGTACGGCGTCAAGCCGGCCGTGGACCTCACCACGATGGGCAACGTCCCCGGCGCCAACCGGATCATCTCCGAGGCCTACGGCGGCCAGCCGGTGCCGGCCGACCGCAACCCGGTCGAGAACATCGGGAGCTACTCCACCGACACCGTCTACCGGATGGTGTCGTCGTTCCAGGACACCTGGGTGCCGCGCACCACCAACGCCGGTCGGCTCGCCGAGGGCCTGGCCGCGCGCGGCGCCGAGGTCTCGATCCTCGACGTCGTCGGCGGCCACGACGACCCGTCGCACTTCAACGCGACCGACCTGGTCACCTTCGGCAGCCGCTGCGCCTGACCCCGGGCGCCGGGTCCACGGCGGCTCAGCCCGCCAGCGACGAGGACGAGACGAACCGGTCGACCTCGATCCGCAGGGCCACCCGGGTCGGGTTGGGGCGGGGCTGGCGGTAGCGACCGGCGTACATCTCCACGGCGCGCTCGACGGCGGCCGCACCGAACACGACCACACCGCGGCCCTCGAGGGTGGACCAGCGGGCGCCGTCGACCTGGCAGGCGGCGACCGGCGACTCCTCGGCCAGGTTGCGGGCCTTGCGCGACGTGGCGTTGGTGATCACCCAGGCGCACTTCTCCTCGTGGTCGACCGCGACGCCCACCGGGACGGCGTGCGGGCGGCCGTCGGGCAGCAGCGTGGTGAGCACGCAGAGGTGCCGCTCGGTCCAGAAGTCCAGCAGCGGCTGGGGGAACGATCCCCAACCGGGGCGCCAGGTGCTCATGCGCCCACTGTAGGGCTGGGCCCGCAGGCGCGCGGACGGTTCAGATCCACCGGCTGAACCAGATCCGGTCGCGCCACTCGTCGTAGGTGAGCAGCTCGTGGGTGAAGATCGGCCAGAACCACGCGAAGTTCAGCAGCACCACCACCACGAAGGACCCGCTCAGCACCACCCCGGCGGTCCGGCGGACACTGCCGGGGGGCCCGGTGCCGATCAGCCGCCCCATGGCGAGCACGATCGCCAGCACGACGAAGGGCAGACAGTTGACGGCGTAGAACAGGAAGATCGGCCGGTCGTCGTAGAGCAGCCAGGGCAGCCAGGTGGCGGCGACCCCGACGACCGCGACCCCGAACCGCCAGTCGCGGGCCCCCACCCAGACCACCAGCGCCAGCACCAGCGCCAGGCAGCCGCCCCACCACAGCGCCGGGGTGCCGATCAGCAGCACCTGCCGGATGCACGAGCTGTCGGCCGGCGCCTGGCAGCCGCGGGTGCCGGGCTCGATGTCGGTGTCGGCCGCGACGCCCACCGGCCGGTTCAGGAGCAACCAGCCCGACGGCTTCGAGGCGTAGGTGTGGCTGCTGCAGTTCAGATAGTGGGCGTGGAAGGTGTAGACGTCCTGGTGGTAGTTCCACAGCGAGTGCAGCGACTGGCGCAGCTCGCCCAGCCCCGAGGCGTCCGCCTCGGTCGCGGCCGGCCACCGGTCGTCGTCGAGCAGGGCGTCGTCGTCGCAGGTCTTCCCCTCGGCCACGAAGCGGGTGTACTGCGAGGAGGCGAGGTGCTCCTCGTACTCGTCGGCGTGCACGAGCCACCCGGTCCACGAGGCGACGTAGACCACCGCCGCCACCGCGACGAGGTGCACGAACGCCGGCACCCCGTCGAGGAACGCCGACTTCACGACCGCCCAGCGGACCCCGAAGCTGCGCCGCGCGCCCGCGCTCCACAGCCAGACCAGCAGCCCGAACGCCGCCAGCACCAGCGCCGAGGACCACTTGGTGCCGATCGCCAGCCCCCACACCACCCCACCCACCAGCAGCCAGGGGCGGAACCAGACCACCGGCCCGGCGGCGTACTCGTCGGTCTCCTGGGTGGGCATCAGCCCGGCGAGCCGGGCCCGGAACCAGTCGCGGTCGTTGACGATGCAGGCGACCCCGCAGAGCATGAAGAACGCCTGGAAGATGTCGAGCAACGCCAGCCGCGACAGCACGAACTGCAGCCCGTCGAGGCTGAGCAGCAGCCCTGCGACCAGCCCGAGCATCGTCGAGCCGGTGAGCCGGCGCGCGAGGCGACACATCACCAGCACCATGAGCGCCCCGATGACGGCCGCGGAGACCCGCCACCCGAACGGGTCCATCCCGAACAGCTTCTCGCCGGCCGCGATCATCCACTTGCCGACCTCGGGGTGGACCACCATCGAGGGGTCGCCGGTCCACAGCCCGTCGGTCTGCCCGTCGAGGATCTTGTCGTTGGCGTCGCCGACGTAGCCCTGCACGTAGCCGTGGTGGAGCAGCGACCAGGCGTCCTTGGCGTAGTAGGTCTCGTCGAACTCGAACTCCTTGGGGGAGCCGAGGTTCCACAGCCGCAGGAACAGTGCGAGCAGGGTCAGCCCGATCGCCGCGCTCCACGCGACCACCGGGTCCTCCAGCCGGTCCAGCCGCCCCCGCGCCCGCTGCCACGCCGTCGGCCGCCCGTCGACCGCCACCAGCTCCGGTGCCTGCTCCGGGGCGGTCGTCGTCACGGGGCGATGCTACGGGCGGCCGGCGCGTGGCGCTGGTCGAGGTGCGAAGGCCGCTGGGCCTGAGCCTCGAGACCCGGTGAGCCGAACGCTCTCCCGGTAGCGGGCGACTCCGCGGACGGGGCTCGGGGTGGGTGCTGACTGCGGGCCTGTGTGATCCGGCCGCGGTGGTGACTGTGGGGTGGGGGTGGGTGCGGGGTGCCGCGCGTGGTGGGCACTGCGGCTGCTGCGCGCCGGACGGCGTTCGGCACTCGTTGCCGTGTCGCCGGACTCTGCCCTGCGGTGCCCTGGCGTTCGTGTCGGCGCCACGCCGCCGTCTACGTGCCGAACGCAGCCCGTCGCTCCGCCGCCTCCGTGCCGCGCGGCATCCCGGTGTGCGGTGGTCGAGGTGCGAAGGCCGCTGGGCCTGAGCCTCGAGACCCGGTGAGCCGGGAGCCCTCCGGCGGCCACCGGAGGTCGACCAGCGAGCGCCAGCGAGCGTCGTCGAGACCCGGTGAGCCGAACGCTCTCCCGGTAGCGGGCGACTCCGCGGACGGGGCTCGGGCGGGTGCTGACTGCAGGTTGGTGTGATCCGGGCGGGGTGCTGACTGTTGGTGGGGTGTGGGTGCGGGGTGCCGCGCGTGGTGGGGCACTGCGGCTGCTGCGCGCCGGACGTCGTTCGGCACTCGTTGCCGTGTCGCCGGACTCTGCCCTGCCGTTCCCCAGGTTCGCTGCGGCGCCACGCCGCCGTTGACGTGCCGAACGACGCCCCTCGCTCCGCCGCCTCCGTGCCGTGCGACGCGGCACGCCGGCGTGCGGTGGTCGAGGTGCGAAGGCCGCCAGGCCTGAGCCTCGAGACCCGGTGAGCCGAACGCCCTCCCGCTCGCGGGGACTCCGCGGACGGTGCTCGGGCGGGGGCTGACTCCGGGTGGTGTGATCCAGCGGGCGGGTGGCTGTGGGTGGTGTGGGTGCGGGGTGCCGCGCGTGGGGGCACTGCGGCTGCTGCGCGCCGGACGTCGTTCGGCACTCGTTGCCGTGTCGCCGGACTCTGCCCTGCGGTTCCCCGGCGTTCGTCTCGGCGCCACGCCGCCGTTGACGTGCCGAACGCCGCCCGTCGCTCCGCCGCCTCCGTGCCGAATGGCGCGGCACCCGGCGTGCGGTGGTCGAGGTGCGAAGGCCGCTAGGCCTGAGCCTCGAGACCCGGTGAGCCGAGAGCCCTCCCGTTCCCACCGGAGGGCGCTCGGGTGCGGGGTTTCGAGACAGTCGCTAGCGCGACTTCCTCAACCAGCGGTGGGTGAGCGATCCGGGGTTCGCCGAGCCGGCGCTCATCAACGCCGGGTCGGCGAACGGCGAGCGCCCCTGGCGGGGGACGTGCGGCGCCCGGGTGCCGGGCTCGACGGACGCTCCTCGCTGGGGCTCGTCGCTGCTCGACCACCGGTCCCGCCCACCGCTGGTTGAGGAGGGACGAGGTCCCTCACTCGTTACCCGGTGAGCCGAACGCCCTCCCGTTCCCAGCGGAGGGCGCTCGGGTGCGGGGGTTTCGAGGCTCGCTTCGCTCGCACCTCAACCAGCGCCGGGTACCGGAGGGCGTTCGGGCGGCGGGGGTTTCGGGACAGTCGCTAGCGCGACTTCCTCGACCAGCGGTGGGTGCGCGATCCGGGGTTCGCCGAGCCGTCGCTCATCAACGCCGGGTCGGCGAAACGCGAGCCAGGGTTCGCCACCGCCCACGGCGGTGCGACCGGCGGGCTGCGATGATCGGCGGGTGACCGGAACCCTGGTGCTGGCGGCGACGCCGATCGGACGGGTCGAGGACGCCCCGGCCAGGCTGGCGAGCGAGCTGGCGGGCGCCGACGTGGTGGCGGCGGAGGACACCCGGCGGCTGCGGCGGCTCACCGGGGAGCTGGGTGTGACGATCGGCGGGCGGGTCGTGTCGTACTTCGAGGGCAACGAGACCGCCCGGACGCCGGCGCTGCTCGAGGCGCTGGAGGCGGGGGAGCGGGTGCTGCTCGTGACCGACGCCGGGATGCCGAGCGTCTCCGACCCCGGCTACCGGCTGGTCGCGGCTGCGGTCGAGGCCGGGATCCGGGTGACGGCGGTGCCCGGGCCGAGCGCGGTGCTGACCGCGCTCGCGGTCTCGGGGCTGCCGGTCGACCGGTTCTGCTTCGAGGGGTTCCTGCCGCGCAAGGCCGGCGAGCGGGCGCGGCGGCTGTCCGCCCTGGCCGCCGAGGAGCGCACCCTGGTCTTCTTCGAGGCGCCCCACCGCACCGAGGCGGCCCTGGCGGCGATGGCCGAGGCGTGGGGCGGCGACCGCGCGGCGGCGGTGTGCCGCGAGCTGACCAAGACCCACGAGGAGGTACGACGGGGGCCGCTGGCGGAGCTCGTCGCGTGGGCCGCCGACGGGGTGCGCGGCGAGGTCACGATCGTCGTGGCCGGCGCGGTCGCAACCGCCCGGGTCGGCGACGACCCCGAGAGCCTGCGGGCCGCGGTGGCCCGCTTGGAAGGAGACGGCATGCCCCGCAAGGAAGCGATCGTCGAGGTGGCCCGCCTGGCGGGCGTGCCGAAGCGCGAGGTCTACAACCTGGTGCACGCCTCATGACCGCGGCGAGGCTGACGGCGTACTCCCACGACGGGCTGACCTTCGACGTCCTCGACGACGGCCCGCTCGACGGCGACCCCGTGGTGCTCCTGCACGGCTGGCCGGAGCGGGCCACCACCTGGCGCTCCGTTGCGCCGTTGCTGCACGCCCGCGGGCTGCGCACCTACGCCCCCGACCAGCGCGGCTACTCGCCGGGTGCCCGCCCGCTGGGCCGCTGGCACTACCGGATCGGCCGGCTCACTGCCGACGTCGTGGCGCTGGTCGAGGAGATCGGCCGCCCGGTCCACCTGGTGGGTCACGACTGGGGCTCGATCGTCGGCTGGCACCTGGCCGCCACCCGGCCCGACCTGGTGCGCAGCTGGACGGCCGTCTCGGTGCCCCACCCGCGCGCGTTCGTGCGGGCGGCGGTGACCTCGAGCCAAGGCTTGAAGTCCTGGTACATGGGGTTGTTCCAGGTGCCGCTCCTGGTCGACCTGGTGGGGCGGTTCGCGCCCACGCTGCTGCTGCGCGCGCTGCGCGAGGGCGGCATGACCGAGGAGGAGGTACGGCGCTGCCGCGCCGAGATCCTCGACTACGGCGCCCTGCCGGGAGGGTTGGGCTGGTACCGCGCGCTGCCGTTCGCGGCCGGCGAGGTCGGCACCTCCGAGGTGTCGGTGCCGACGACGTTCGTGTGGAGCACCGAGGACGTCGCCCTGGCCCGGCGGGGCGCGGAGCTCACTGCGCAGCACGTGACTGGGCCCTACGAGTTCGTCGAGCTCGAGGGGGTCAGCCACTGGGTGCCGACCCAGGCCCCGGAGGCGCTCGCCGAGGCGGTGCTCCGCCGGATCGACAGCGTGGGCGCGGCCCGGTGACCGCGCCGGACCCCTCCGGCGGCCCCACCCGCCGCCGCGCCGCCACCGAGGAGCGGTCGGGGGCACGCCGCGACCGCGAGCGGCCCCCGAGCCCGGAGCCGCTGCCGCACCCGGTGGTCGACAACCACTGCCACCTCGACATCGCCGACGGCCCCGACGAGGGCGACTGGCTCGGCGTCGAGGCCGCGCTGGAGGCATCCACCGCGGTGGGGGTGCCGCGGATCGTCCAGATCGGCTGCGACCTGCCGGGCGCCCGCTGGGCGGTGCGGGCCGCCGCCGAGCACCCACCGCTGGTCGCCGGCGTCGCGCTGCACCCCAACGAGGCGCCCCGGCTCGCCGAGCGCGGAGAGCTCGACGACGCGCTGGCCGAGATCGAGGCGCTGGCCCGGGCCCACGACAAGGTCCGGGCGGTCGGCGAGACCGGTCTCGACCACTTCCGCACCGGCGTGGAGGGGCGCGCGGCCCAGGTGGCGTCGTTCCGCCGCCACGTCGACCTGGCCAAGCGGCTCGACAAGACGCTGGTCATCCACGACCGCGACGCCCACGAGGAGGTGCTGCGGGTGCTCGACGAGGAGGGCGCGCCGGAGCGCTGGGTGATGCACTGCTTCTCCGGGGACGCCGACTTCGCGCGCCGCTGCCTCGACCGCGGCGCCTGGCTCAGCTTCGCCGGCACCGTCACGTTCAAGAACGCCCAGCCGCTGCGCGATGCGCTCGCCGTGGCGCCGCGCGACCGGGTGCTGGTCGAGACCGACGCGCCGTACCTGACCCCCACGCCCTACCGCGGCCGCCCCAACGCGTCGTACCTCGTGCCCCTGACGGTGCGGGCCATGGCGCAGGTGCGCGGCGACGACCTCGAGGAGCTGTGCGCGGCGATCGACGCCAACACCGAGGCGGCGTTCGGCGGTCCCTGGTAGCGGCGGCCCCTGGTAGCGGCCGGAGCCGGCCGCGGGTCGACCGCGTGTCGACGCTCACGGCGCCCAGCCGGGCTCGCCTGACCTCGGAGCGGCCCGGACGGGTCCGCATCCGCCGTGCCTGCCGATCGGGCTGAGGTCCTCCATGGGCCCGGTTAGTCACTTTCCATTCGGCAACAAAGTTTGTGGATCCGCCCTCTTCGACCCCACGATCGAGTTCAGCGATGGCAGCCCCGCGAAAGGAACTCCATGACTACCGAACCACCTCGCGCCGGGGTCGGCGGCGTCGACTCCGCCGAGCCGTTCGACTCCGGCGACCCGACCGTCGGTGACGCGCGGCAGCGCCGCACCATCCTGGTCGGGGTCTGCATCGCGCTGATGGCGGTCATCGCGTCGGTCACCGGCCTCAACGTCGCCCAGCCCGAGCTGGCCGTCGAGTTCGGCGCCTCCCAGAGCACGGTGCTGTGGTTCATCAACCTCTACACGATCAGCCTGGCTGCACTGCTGCTGCCGCTGGGCGCCCTCGGCGACCGGCTCGGCCGCAAGCCCGTGCTGGTCGTCGGCCTGACCCTCTTCGGTTGTGCGAACGTGGCAGCCGGGCTGGCCGTCTCCTCGGAGATGATGCTCGCCTCCCGGTTCGCCGCCGGAGTGGGAGCGGCGATGGTCATGCCGGTCACGCTCGCGGTCATCACCGCCACCTTCCCCGAGGAGGAGCGAGCCAAGGGCATCGGCGTGTGGACCGGTGTCGCCGGTGGTGGCGGCATGCTCGGCATGTACCTGTCGGCACTGCTCGTCGACGTGGCCACCTGGCGATGGCTCTTCGTCCTGCCGGTCGCGCTCGTCCTGGTCGCGCTCGCGATCACCCTGCGGTCGGTGCCCAACTCCCGCGAGCACACCGAGCACCGGTTCGACACCACCGGTTCGGTCACCTCGGTCCTCGCCGTGCTCGGACTGGTCTACGCCCTCCACGAGGGCCCGGTGCACGGCTGGACCGAGCCGGCGACCCTCATCGGTCTGGCAGGGGGCATCCTCGCCCTCGCCGGCTTCGTCGTCTGGGAGCTGCGCCAGGTCGCACCGCTGCTCGACGTCCGGCTCTTCAAGGAGCGGCGCCTGGCCGGCGGATCGGTCGCCCTGCTGGGCGTCTTCGGTGTGCTGGCCGGGATCTTCGTGGTGCTGTTCCCGTTCTTTCAGGCGGTGCTCGGCTGGTCCGCGCTGCGGGCCACGCTGGGGATGATGCCCATGGCCCTGTTGATGATGCTCGCCTCCGGCCTGGCGCCTCACGTCGCTGGCCGCCTCGGAGCCCGGGCCACCATGGCCACCGGCATCTTCGTCGGCGGGGCGGGCCTCGCCCTGATGGCGAGCCTGGTGTCGGTCGACGGCGGGTACCTCTCGGTCCTCCCGGGCATGCTCGTGATGGGCGTGGGCATGGGCCTGTCCATGACGCCCTCGACGGAGGCGATCACGAGTGCGCTGCCGCGCGAGCGCCAAGGTGTCGCCTCCGCCCTCAACGACGTCACCCGTGAGCTCGGAACCGCCGTCGGCGTCGCCCTGCTCGGAGCGGTCCTGTCGGCGGGCTACCGGAGCTCGATCGACGCCCGGCTCGAGGGCGTCCCGGCGGGCGTGGCTGACACCGCACGCGAGGGCGTCGCCAACGCCGTCGCCGCTGCCGGCGCGCACCCTCAGGCGCAGGCGCTGGTACGCGCGGCCCAGGAGGCATTCGTCGAGGGGTGGCAGCACGCCATGTGGGCGGGAGCCGCGGTCATGGGTCTCCTGCTCGTCTACGTCGTCGCCCGCGGCCCACGGCCCGCCCCCCCGCCGACCGCTCCTGTCACCGAGACCGCCCCGTGACCCACCCGGACGCAACCCTGTCGCTGCCCGGGGTCGCTCCGGTGAGATAGCGCGCCTGGTCCATCGACGAGGTCCAGGAGCAGACGTTGAGGGCGCGCGGAGCGGTGCGAGGTGCGTCACACCGGGGGTCCTCGTTTTGGGGATCGGGGCGAGTGGCTGGTTCATTGGAACGCTGTTGGCCGGGCTCGGGTCCCGGAGTCGCGACGTTCGGAGAAGCAGTGCCCCTCAGTCCCACCGCACCACTCGCCCGTGCCACGGCGACCGTCCGCAGGGCCTTCGGTCGCCGGCCGGTGGCCGTCCTCGCCGGGGTCTCGCTGCTCGCGACCTCGATCGTGGTCGGGATGCTGACCTACGCGACGGTCGCCACGACGGTCTCGCTGACCGTCGACGGGGACACCCGCCAGGTGCAGGCGGTCGGCGACACGGTCGGCGAGATGCTCGACGCGGAGGGCATCGAGATCGGGGCCCACGACCTCGTGGCGCCCGGCCTCGACGAGGAGGTCTCCGACGGCAGCGAGATCACCGTCCGGTTCGGCCGCCAGGTCGAGCTGACCGTCGACGGCGAGCAGCAGACCCATTGGGTCACCGCCTCCGACGTGTCCGGCGCCCTGGCCGAGATCGGTCGGCCGTTCGCCCGGGCCGAGCTCTCGGTCAACCGTGGCACCGAGATCGACCGTGGCGGCATCTCCCTCGACGTCGTGACCCCCAAGCGCCTCACCCTGCGCATCGCCGATCGCAAGCCGGTCACCCGCACCGTCACCGCCCTCACCGTGCGCGAGGCCCTCGACGAGCTCGGGGTCGACGTCGGCAGGCGCGACCGGGCCCGCCCCGGGCTCGACGCGCCGGTCGCCGACGGCGACCGCGTGGTCTTCACCGACATCCGCGTGGTGCGGCGCTCGGTGCGGGGCGAGCCGGTCGCCTTCCGCACCGTCGAGCGCGAGGACGACTCGATGTACGAGGGCGAGACCTCCGTCGTCCGTGAGGGCGTCACGGGCAAGCGCGACGTCACCTACCGGGTCGTCTACCGCAACGGCGAGGTCACCCGACGCACGGTGGTGCGCCAGCAGCTGCGGGTCCGCCCCCGGGCCGAGGTCGTCAGCGTCGGCACCAAGCCGCCCGTGGTCACCGGCGGCAGCGGCGTCTGGGACCGACTGGCCGGGTGCGAGTCCGGTGGCAACTGGTCGATCAACACCGGCAACGGCTACTACGGCGGGCTCCAGTTCTCGCTCGGCACCTGGCAGGCCTACGGCGGCACCGGGCTGCCCAGCGACCACAGCCGCGAGACCCAGATCGCGATCGCGACCAAGCTCCGCGACGCCTCCGGCGGCTACGGCGCCTGGCCCGGCTGCGCGGCCAAGCTCGGGCTGCCCACCTGACCCGACGCCGGGCGTCCGGTGCCGCGGGCACCGGTAGCGTTGCGGTCGTGCCCGAGCCGTCGTCCGTCCGCCTGCTCGGGCCCGCCGAGGTCCGGTCGCTGGCGGCCGAGCTCGACCTGCGACCCACCAAGCAGCGCGGGCAGAACTTCGTCATCGACCCCAACACCGTGCGCCGGATCGTCCGAGAGTCGGGCGTCGGCGCCGACGACGTCGTCGTCGAGGTCGGCCCGGGTCTCGGGTCGCTGACCCTGGCCCTGCTCGAGGTCGTCGACCGGGTGGTCGCCGTCGAGGTCGATCCGTTGCTGGCCGGCCGCCTGGCCGCCACCGTGGCCGAGAGGGCCCCCGACCGGGCCGAGCGGTGCGAGGTGGTGCTCGCCGACGCCCTGCACGTCGACGCGCTGCCGGGCCCGCCGCCCACCGCGCTGGTCGCCAACCTGCCCTACAACGTCTCGGTGCCGGTGCTGCTCCACCTGCTCGCGCTGCTGCCGTCGCTGGAGCGGGGACTGGTGATGGTGCAGGCCGAGGTCGCCGACCGGCTGGCGGCCGGGCCGGGCTCGAAGGTCTACGGCATCCCGTCGATCAAAGCGGCCTGGTCGGCCGACGTCCGCCGCGCCGGGTCGATCGGCCGCAACGTCTTCTGGCCGGCCCCCAACGTCGACTCCGGCCTGGTGGCCTGGACCCGGCGCGAGCCTCCGGCGACCACCGTCACCCGCGAGCAGGTGTTCGCGGTGGTCGACGCGGCGTTCGCCCAGCGTCGCAAGGCCCTGCGCGGCGTGCTGCGTCCGATCGCCGGCTCGGCCGAGGCGGCCGAGGCGGCGCTGCGCACGGCCGGCGTCGACCCGATGGCCCGCGGCGAGGCGCTGACCCTCGACCAGTTCGTGCGCGTCACCGAGGAGCTGCACCGGTGAGCGGTCGCCAGGTCACCGTCAGGGCGTCGGCCAAGATCAACCTCCACCTCGGCGTGGGTGCGGCCCGGTCCGACGGGTTCCACCCCCTCGAGACCGTCTACCAGGCCGTGAGCCTCTACGACGACCTCACCGCCCGCCCCGGCACCGGAGTCACCGTCACCGGCGAGCCGCACGTCGCGGTCGCCGACGTGCCGACCGACGAGACCAACCTCGCGGCCCGGGCGGCCCGCGCGTTGACCGACCGGCCCACGGCGCTGACCATCCACAAGGCGGTCCCGGTGGCGGGCGGGATGGCCGGCGGCTCCGCCGACGCCGCCGCCGCCCTGGTCGCGACCGACCGGCTCTGGGACCTCGGCACCACCGACGACGACCTGCTGGCCCACGCCGCCGGGCTGGGCTCCGACGTGCCGTTCTCGCTGGTGGGGGGCACGGCGCTCGGCACCGGCCGCGGCGAGGTCGTCACCGCGGTCGACGACCGGCACACCTGGTGGTGGGTCGTGGCTCCCGCGACCGGCGGCCTCTCGACCGCCGCGGTCTACCGCCGCTTCGACGAGCTGGCCGAGCTCGCCGAGCTCGCCGAGCCCACGGCGACGCCGACGCCGTCCGGGCCGCTGCTCGACGCGCTGGCCTCCGGCGACCCCCACCAGCTGGCCGCCACGCTGCACAACGACCTCCAGCCGGCCGCGCTCGACCTACGGCCCGACCTGGGGGAGCTGCTGACCCGCGGCGAGGAGGCCGGTGCGCTGCGCGGGCTGGTCTCCGGCTCCGGGCCGACCTGCGTCTTCCTCACCGGCTCGCCCGACCACGCCCGCGAGGTCTCCGCGGCGCTCGACGGGTCGCTGGTCGCCCACGGGCCGGTGGCCGGCGCCCACGTGGTGACCTATGCCTAGCGGCGCCCAGAACCTGCTCAACCTCGAGCGGGTCTCCAAGTCCTACGGCGTCCGCCCGCTGCTGACCGACGTCTCCCTCGGCATCGGCGCGGGCGAGCGGATCGGCATCGTCGGCCGCAACGGCGACGGCAAGACCACGCTGCTGGAGGTGATGACCGGGCTCGAGGAGCCCGACACCGGTCGCGTCTCCCAGCAGCGTGGTTTGCTCATCGGCTACCTCCACCAGGGCGACGAGCTGGTCGACACCCACTCGGTGCGCGAGGCGGTGCTGGCCGGGCGCAGCGACCACGAGTGGGCGGCCGACCCGCGCACCCGCGAGGTGGTCGAGGTGCTGCTCGCCGGGGTCTCGCTGGACCGGCCGGTGCTCGGCCTCTCCGGCGGTGAGCGGCGCCGCTGCTCGCTGGCCGCGCTGCTCCTGGGCACCCACGACCTGCTCGTGCTCGACGAGCCCACCAACCACCTCGACGTCGAGGCGGTCGCGTGGCTCGCCCAGCACCTCGTCGCACAGCCGTCGGCCCTGGTCGTCGTCACCCACGACCGGTGGTTCCTCGACGCGGTCTGCCAGTGGACCTGGGAGGTCCACGACGGCCGGGTCGACGCCTACGAGGGCGGCTACGCGGCGTTCGTGCTGGCCAAGGCCGAGCGCCAGCGCCAGGCGTCGGCGTCGGAGACCCGTCGCCAGAACCTGGCGCGCAAGGAGCTGGCCTGGCTGCGCCGCGGCCCGCCGGCCCGGACCTCGAAGCCCAAGTTCCGCATCGACGCCGCGAACGCGCTCATCGAGGACGTGCCGCCCCCGCGCGACCGGATGGAGCTGCAGCGGTTCGCCGCGCAGCGGCTCGGCAAGGACGTGATCGACGTCGAGGACGCCGACCTCGTGCGCGGCGACCGGGTGCTGCTCTCCCACGCCACCTGGCGGCTCGGCCCGGGCGACCGGGTGGGCATCGTCGGCGTCAACGGCGCCGGCAAGACCTCGGTGCTCTCGCTGCTCTCCGGCGACCTCGCACCCAGCGCGGGGCGGGTGCGGCTGGGTCGCACCGTCGCGATGCAGCACCTCACCCAGCAGCTCGACGACATCGACCCCGAGGCGCGGGTGCTGCCCTCGGTCGAGTCGATCCGCCGGGTCACCCGCACCGCCGACGGCAGCGAGATCACCGCCACCTCGATGCTCGAGCGGTTCGGCTTCACCGGCGACCGGCTCACCACCCGCCTCGGCGACCTGTCCGGAGGCGAGCGGCGTCGCTTCCAGCTGCTCCGGCTGCTGATGACCGAGCCCAACGTGCTGCTCCTCGACGAGCCCACCAACGACCTCGACATCGAGACCCTCACGGTGCTCGAGGACTTCCTCGACGGCTGGCCCGGCACGCTGGTCGTGGTCTCCCACGACCGCTACTTCCTCGAGCGGGTCACCGACTCGGTCTGGGCGCTGCTCGGCGACGGCCGGCTCTCGATGCTGCCCCGTGGCGTCGACGAGTACCTCGAGCGCCGGGCCGCCGACGAGCGGGCCGCCGCGGCGTCCACGCACCCGCAGGAGGCCACGCCGACCTCGGCTGCCCCGGCTGCCCCCGCCGCCGCGGCTGCCTCGGCCGCCCCCGCCAAGGCTCGGGCCGGCAGCGCCGAGGAGCGGGCCGCCCGCAAGACCATGAGCCGGATCGACAAGCGCCTCGAGCGGATCGCCGAGCGCGAGGCCGAGCTCAACGCCGAGGTGCTCGTGCACGCCGCCGACTACGAGCGCCTCGCCGGGATCAGCGCCGAGCTCGGCCGGCTGGCCGAGGAGCGCGAGGAGCTCGAGGTCGAGTGGCTCGAGGCCGCCGAGCAGGTCGACTGAGCTCGTACGCCGAGTCGTCGCTACTGCACTGCAGTAACGACGACTCGACGGCGTTCGGGTGGTGCGGGCTCAGGCGAACGGCGCCAGCAGCCGCCGCAGCAGGCCGGCCAGCTCCTCCTGCTGCCGGGCCGGCAGCTCGGCGAGCAGCCGCTCCTCGGCCTCGAGCAGGGCGGTGAACGCGGCGTCGACGGCCGCCCCGCCCTCGGGGGTCAGCCGCACGATGACGCCGCGGCGGTCGTCGGGGTCGGGGTAGCGCTCCACCAGCCCGCGCGCGGCCAGCCGGTCGACCCGGTTGGTCATCGTTCCGCTGGTGACCAGCGTCTCGCGCAGCAGCCGGCCGGGGGAGAGCTCGTAGGGCTTCCCGGCCCGGCGCAGCGCGGCCAGCACGTCGAACTCCCACGACTCGATGCCGGAGGCCGTGAACGCCTGCCGTCGCGCCAGGTCGAGGTGGCGGGCCAGCCGGGAGATCCGGCTGAACACGGCGACGGGCGCCAGGTCGAGATCCGGGCGCTCGCGCGCCCACGCCTCCACCAGCCCGTCGACCTCGTCCCGCATGCCGGCAGCCTAGCCGAACGTCGAGAATCTTGACATCAAGAGACTGACCGGCGCAGGCTGGCGGCATGACGCACCGGTGGGACCCCGACCGCTACCTCGCCTACGCCGACGAGCGCGGCCGGCCGTTCGTGGAACTGGTCGCCCGGATCGGGGCCGAGCGGCCCGGGGCGGTCGTCGACCTCGGCTGCGGACCGGGCAACCTCACCGCGCTGCTCGCCGAGCGGTGGCCGGGCGCGGAGGTGCGCGGCGTCGACGCCAGCCCGGAGATGGTCGAGCGGGCCCGGGCCGACCACCCCGCGCTGCGCTTCGACGTGGGCGACCTGCGGACCTGGACGCCGGCCGCCCCCGTCGACGTGCTGGTCTCCAACGCCACGCTCCAGTGGCTGCCCGACCACGTCGACCTGCTGCCGGCCCTGGTCGACCGGGTGCGCCCGGGCGGCTGGTTCGGCTTCCAGGTGCCCGGCAACCACGACCAGCCCAGCCACACGCTGCGGGCCGCGCTCGCGGCCGAGCCGGCGTACGCCGCTCACACCGCCGGGGTCGCCTCACCCGTCGCGCTGGACGCCGCGGCGTACCTCGACGTCCTCGCCGGTCTCGGCTGCGAGGTCGACGCCTGGGAGACGACCTACCTCCACGTGCTCCGCGGCGCCGACCCGGTCTTCGCCTGGGTGACCGGCACGGGCGCCCGGCCGACCCTCCAGGCCCTGCCCGACGACCTGCGACCGGCCTTCGAGGCCGAGCTGAAGGCGCGGCTCGCGGCGGCGTACCCCGCCCGGGCCGACGGCTCGGTCGTGCTGCCGTTCCGCAGGGTCTTCGTGGTGGCCAGGGTGCCCGGCTGAGCGCTGGCGCGAGCGGCTAGCACGCCGGAGCGGGAGCCCACGCGCGGCGCCCCGGCGCGTCGCAGACTTACGATCAATTGGGTAATCGAGGGTCAGACCTTGCGGGTCGGCGACGTCCTCACGTAACGATTGGTCCCACGCTGCGTTGTCACGGCGACCGACCGAGGACGGCCCCTCGAGAGAAGCGGGGGGAAGCTCCCCCCGAGGGGCCGACCACGGACGGTCACCCAGCGCACGGATACCCAGCCGGGTATTTCGTCGCCCAAACCGTAGCAGCGCCATGCCCCTGCTGCACTTGCTTCTCGGAGAGGTTCTTCACCCATGGCCACTGAGGGTCCCGACATGACGGCGGTCGTCAACCGCATCAAGCGCGCCCAGGGGCAGCTCGCCGGCGTGCTGCGGATGCTCGAGGAGGGCCGCGACCTCCAGGAGGTCGTCAACCAGCTCAAGGCCGTGACCCGCGCGCTCGACCGGGCGGGGTTCTCGATGATCGCCGCCGAGCTGCGCCGCCACGCAGCCGAGGGCAACGTCGGCGACGACGAGCTGGCCCAGCTGGAGAAGTTCTTCCTCTCCCTGGCCTGACGCCCGCGGGCCGGCCCGCCCCGCGCTGGCACTCCTTGTTACTGACGGGTAATGTCTGGCCCCATGAGCCAGGTCCTCTCCCTGTGGCGCACCACCTCGCGCCTGCCCGTCGTCGGTGACCTCCTCGGCACCCGGCTGTTCTCGTTCGCCTTCACCCGCCGGGCGCCGTACTTCGCCTCGATCCGGCCGCGGTTCACCGTCATCGAGCCCAACCGGGCCGAGCTGGTGATCCCGAAGCGCCGCGGCGTCCACAACCACATCGGCACCGTGCACGCGATCGCGCTCTGCAACGGCCTCGAGGCCGCGATGGGTGCACTGGCCGAGGCGACGATCCCGGCCGACAGGCGCTGGATCCCCAAGGGCATGGAGGTCTCCTACACGGCGAAGGCGACCAGCGACATCACCTGCATCGCCGAGACCGACGCCGCGCAGTGGGCCTCCGACGACCCCGACCTGCCGGTGCGGGTGCGCGGCGTGCGCGACGACGGCACTGTGGTCATCGAGGGCACCATCAACCTCTGGGTGACGTCCAAGAAGTAGCGGATCTGGCGGGGGTCAGGCGGCCCCGCCCGTGTTCTCGCCGCCCTGCTGGTTGCCGACCCGGGTGAGGTCCAGCGGGTTCTTCTCGCCGACCAGCCGCTTCTGCAGCCAGGTCGCGAGCCAGGAGAGCGCCAGGTTGACCACGATGTAGATCCCCGCGATCACGATCATGGTGGGGACGCGGTTGTCGAACTGCAGGTAGATCTGGCGGTAGATCCGGGTCAGTCCCGGCGCCAGCACGTACTGCCCGAGTGCGGTGTCCTTCAGCGCCACGATGCACTGGCTGATGATGGCCGGCAGCATGATCTTCACCGCCTGCGGCATCAGCACGATGTTCATCACCTGGGTCTTCCGCAGGCCGAGGGCGTACGCCGCCTCCGCCTGGCCCTTCGGGACCGCGAGCACCCCCGCGCGCAGGACCTCGGCCAGCACCGCCCCGTTGTAGAGCGTCAGCGCGATGACCACCGCCCAGAACGACGTGCCGGGCTCGGAGATGCCGAGCGTGTACCAGGCGAAGATCATGAGCAGGAGCACCGGCACCGCCCGGAAGAACTCGACGACCAGCCACAAGGGCCAGCGCAGCAACCGGTGGTCGGACAGCTTGCCGATACCCAGCACGAACCCGAGCACGACCGCCCCCAGGACCGCGAGGCCGGCCATCTTCAGGGTCTGCAGCAGGCCGTCGACCACGATCACCTCGAGGTAGCGAGGGGTCACGAAGACCTCCCACTTGTCGCCCTCGAACTGGCCGGCCTGGTGGAGCTTGTAGACCACCCAGGCCAGGACGGCCACGACCACGACCAGCGCGACCAGGCTGTAGGCCCGGTGCCGCGCGACGGTGCGCGGGCCCGGGGCGTCGAAGAGGACGTTGCTGCCGCTCATGCGATCCTCCATCGTCGCTCGGCCCGGGCCGCGGCGAACGAGACCACCTCCACGAGCACGATGTAGCCGATGGCGAAGGCGATGAAGATCCCGAGTCGCTGGCTGGCGAAGCTGTTGGTGAAGGTGCGCATCTGCGCGACCGCCTCGGCGACCCCGAACACGGCCGCGACCGAGGTGTTCTTGATCAGCGCGATCTGCACGCTCGCGAGGGGCGGCAGCGCGGCCCGGAACGCCTGCGGGAGCACCACGTTGGTCATTACGCCGCCGAACGGGAGGCCGATCGCACGCGCCGCCTCCGCCTGGCCCAGCGGCACCGCGTTGACCCCGGCCCGCAGGGCCTCGCACACGAAGGTGCACGTGTAGAGCGACAGCGACGCCACCGCCGCCCCGAACAGCTCGGTGAAGTCGAAGCGGCCGATGTGCACGTCGAGCCAGGTGAACCGGATGTTGATGATCGGTGCGAAGAAGGCGAAGAAGGCGAAGACGATCACCAGCGGCGTGTTGCGCACCGTGGTGACGTACGTCGTCGCGGCCGCGCGGAGGACCGCGACGGGGCCGACCCGCATCGCGACGAGCACGGTGCCGAGCACCAGTGACAGCAGGCCGGAGATCACGAACAGCGCGAGCGTGTAGCCGAAGGCCTGGAGGTAGGCGTCGAGGTCGTCGAGCACGGCGTTCACCGGGTCGTCCCCCTTCCGGGTGGCGAGCAGGGTCCGGGACGGCGCGGGCGGTGCCGCGCCGTCCCGGACGGGTCAGTCATCAGGAGTGGTGGCTCAGGCAGCGCACTCGTCGAGCGCCGGCGGCTCCGGCGTCTCGACGCCCGACGGGCCGAGGGTCAGCTCGAAGGCCTCGGCCCAGGAGCCGTCCTCGAAGGAGTCCTCGAGCACGTCGTTGATCCACTCGCACATCTCGGGCCGGTCCTTGCTGTAGCCGACGCCGATCCGCTCCTCGGAGAACTCCTCGCCGACGACCTTCAGCTGCCCCTCGTTCTGGGCCGCGAAGCCGGCCAGGATGGTGCCGTCGGTCGACATCGCCGCGACGGTGCCGTCGAGCACCTTCTGCACGCACTCGGAGTAGCTGTCGAAGCCGACACCCTTGGCGCCCGCCTCGTTGATCCGGTCGATGGAGGTCGAGCCGGTCACCGAGCAGACCTCCTGGCCCTTGAGGTCGTCGATGCTCTCGACGTCGGAGTCCGACGGCACGAGCAGCTGCTGGCCGGTCACGAAGTACGGGCCGGTCTGCCCGACGACCTGGCGGCGCTCGTCGGTGATCGAGTACGTCGCCAGCACCAGGTCGACGCGACCCTCCTGGAGGAACGGCTCGCGGTTGTCGGAGATGGTCTCCACCCACTCCACGTTGTCGGAGTCGGGGTCGATGCCGAGGTCGGCGACGAGCAGCTTGGCGATCTCGACGTCGAAACCGGTGGGCACGTCGCCACCGGCCTCCATGAAGCCGAGTCCCGGCTGGTCGTACTTGACGCCGACCTTGATGGTGCCCGCCTCGGCGAGCTCCTTCATGCGAGTGCCGTCGTCGAACTCCTCGGCGGCGTTCTCGTTGGCCTCGACGTCGCGGCCCTCGGTGTCCTCCCCGGCATCGCCGCACGCGGCCAGGGCGCTTGCGAGGAGGACCGCTGCCGCGGCCGCCCGGAACTTCATCCTTCGCATTGCATCTCTCCTTGGTTGTCGGCTGGAGTCGGTGGTGGCCGACGGTGGGGTCAGTGCCGCAGGATCTTGCCCAGGAAGTCCTTCGCCCGGTCGCTGCGGGGGTTGGTGAAGAACTCGTCGGGGGTGTTCTCCTCCGCGACCGCGCCGTCGGCCATGAAGACCACGCGGTCGGCGGCGGTGCGGGCGAAGCCCATCTCGTGGGTGACCACGATCATCGTCATCCCGCCCTTGGCGAGGTCGACCATCACGTCGAGGACCTCCGAGATCATCTCGGGGTCGAGTGCGGAGGTGGGCTCGTCGAAGAGCATCACCTTGGGGTGCATGGCGAGGGCGCGGGCGATCGCGACGCGCTGCTGCTGGCCGCCGGAGAGCTGCGCGGGGTACTTGGCGGCCTGGTGGCCGACCCCCACCCGGTCGAGCAGCGCCCGGGCCTCGGTCTCGGCCTGCGCCTTGTCCTGCTTGCGCACCTTGATCGGCCCCAGGGTGACGTTCTCGAGGATCGTCTTGTGGGCGAAGAGGTTGAAGCTCTGGAAGACCATGCCGACCTCGGCGCGGAGGTTGGCGAGCTCCTTGCCCTCCTGGGGCAGCGGCTCGCCGTCGAGGCTGATCGAGCCCTTGTCGATGGTCTCCAGCCGGTTGATCGCCCGGCACAGCGTCGACTTGCCCGACCCCGACGGCCCGATCACGACCACCACCTCGCCGCGGTTGACGGTGAGGTTGATGTCGCGCAGGACGTGCAGGTCGCCGAACCACTTGTCGACGTGGTCGAGCACGACCAGCGGCTCGCCGGTGGCTGCCGAGGTCGCACCTTCCGCCGCGAGAGTCATGCGGCGGACCCTAGCGCCATCTGGTCCGGGTGGGCCATGGCCGGGGTGCCACCGACACCAGTCCGTGACCATCCTGGTGGGTGGCGCCCCGGGTGGTGGTTTCCCCGGTTCACCGGGGAAACCCCCACTTCTCGGCCGGAGTTCTGGCCGAGAGGTCGAGGTTCTGGCCGAGAGGTCCGCGTGCCGCGGCGGGATTCGGGGTCACCGAGCCGCCCGCCGTACCCTTGACCGGTCATGACCAGCACCGCAGCACCCCGCACCTACGAGGTCCGCACCTACGGGTGCCAGATGAATGTCCACGACTCCGAGCGGCTCAGCGGGCTGCTCGAGGACGCGGGCTACGCCGCCGCGCCCGCCGGCGAGCAGGCCGACGTCGTCGTGTTCAACACCTGCGCGGTGCGCGAGAACGCCGACAACAAGCTCTACGGCAACCTCGGCCACCTCGCCCCCGTGAAGGCGGCTCGGCCGGGCATGCAGATCGCGGTGGGCGGCTGCCTGGCGCAGAAGGACCGCACCACGATCACCGAGCGTGCGCCCTGGGTCGACGTCGTCTTCGGCACCCACAACATCGGCTCGCTGCCGGTGCTGCTCGAGCGGGCCCGGGTGCAGGAGGAGGCGCAGGTCGAGATCCTCGAGTCGCTCGACGTCTTCCCGAGCACGCTGCCCACCCGCCGCGAGTCGGCGTACGCCGCCTGGGTGTCGGTGTCGGTGGGTTGCAACAACACCTGCACGTTCTGCATCGTCCCGAGCCTGCGCGGCAAGGAGAAGGATCGCCGGCCCGGCGAGATCCTGGCCGAGATCGAGGCGCTCGTGGCCGAGGGCGTCAGCGAGATCACCCTGCTGGGCCAGAACGTCAACGCCTACGGCGTGGAGTTCGGCGACCGGCAGGCGTTCTCGAAGCTGCTGCGCGCGTGCGGCCAGGTCGAGGGGCTCGAGCGGGTGCGGTTCACCTCGCCCCACCCCGCCGAGTTCACCGACGACGTGATCGAGGCGATGGCCGAGACCCCCAACGTGATGCCCAGCCTGCACATGCCGCTGCAGTCGGGCTCCGACCGGGTGCTGCGCGCGATGCGGCGCTCCTACCGCTCCGAGCGGTTCCTCGGGATCATCGAGCGGGTGCGTGCCGCCATGCCCGACGCTGCGATCACCACCGACATCATCGTCGGCTTCCCGGGCGAGACCGAGGAGGACTTCCAGCAGACGCTGGACGTCGTGGCCGCGTCTCGCTTCGCCAGCGCCTTCACGTTCCAGTACTCCAAGCGCCCCGGCACCCCCGCCGCCGACCTGCCCGACCAGGTCGACCCGGCCGTGGTCAAGGACCGCTACGGCCGGCTGGCCGAGCTCGTCAGCAGGGTCGCCTGGGACGAGAACAAGCGACTGGTCGGCCGGACCGTCGACCTGATGGTCGCCGAGGGCGAGGGTCGCAAGGACGCCGAGACGCTGCGGCTCTCCGGCCGCGCCCCCGACAACCGCCTGGTCCACTTCGCCGCGCCCGCCGAGCCGGTGCGCCCGGGCGACGTGGTCACCACGGAGATCACCTACGCCGCCCCCCACCACCTGGTCGCCGACGGCGTCGCGTCGGTGCGGCGCACCCGGTCGGGCGACGCCTGGGAGGCCCGCACGGCGGCGCCCGTCTCGGCCGGCGTGGGCCTCGGCATGCCGACGGTCGGCGTACCCGCCCCGCTGCCGGCGGCCCCGGCCTGCCGCTGATCCCTTTACCCTGACCTGGTGCCAGCCGACGCTCCCACGATCCTGGCGACCTCGGGTGGGGTCGTCGCCGGCGCGCGCACCCGCTACTCCGCGGGGCCGCTGACCCACCACGCCGTCGAGCTCGCCGGGGTCACCGGCCGGGCGCCGCGGGTGACGTTCCTCGCGACCGCGTGCGGCGACCAACCGGCGATCATCCGCGACTTCCACGACATGGCCCACGAGGCCGGCTGGCAGGGCAGCCACCTCCAGCTGTTCTCGATGCCGAACGTCCCCGACGTGACCGAGCACCTGCTGGCCCAGGACGTGGTGTGGGTCTGGGGCGGCAGCGTCGCCGGGCTGCTGGCGATGTGGCGGCTGCACGGCCTCGACGTCGCGATGCGCACCGCCTGGGAGGCCGGCGTCGTGCTCACCGGCGTCTCCGCGGGGTCGCTGTGCTGGCACGTCGGCGGCACCACCGACTCGTTCGGGCCGGAGCTGCGTCCGATCGACAACGGCCTCGCGCTGGTGCCGTACTCCAACGGCGTCCACTACGACTCCGAGGCCCAGCGCCGCCCGCTCTACCACCGGCTCGTCGCCGACGGCACGCTGCCGGCCGGCTACGCGACCGACGACGGCGTCGGCGTGCTCTACCGCGGCACCGAGATGGTCGAGGCGCTCACCGAGGTCGACGGCAAGGCCGCGTACCTCGTCGAGCGCGGGCCCGACGGCACCGCTGTCGAGACCGAGCTTCCGGTGCGGTTGCTGCGCTGACGCTGGGTCTGGTCGGCGGGCGCGGTGCGGCTGGGTGGCGGTGGGCAGGCCTCGGTTTGCGGCACGAGAACGGCGGCTCACTCACCGCTGCCTGGAGTTGCGGCCGGCGGCGGGGTGGCGGTGGGCAGGCCTCGGTTTGCGGTCTGGCAATGGCGGCTCACTCACCGCCGCCCGGAACCACCCGCCGGGCGGCGGTGGGCGGGCCGCGGACCGATGCGCGAGAACGGCGGCTCACTCACCGCTGCCCGGAACCACCCCCAGGGGCACCGGCTGCGGCACCCTCAGCCGGCGTGGAAGGGATGCTCCTCCGAGCGCGGGTCGAGCGAGGGGTAGCCGGCCTTGGGCGGGCGGCCGTCTGGGTTCTCCTCGGGCCCGCCGGCGGACTGCTCGGGGGCGGGGTCGTCGGGCGCGTCGGCGGGCCCGGTGTAGCGGACCCCGTCGGTGCCGGTCTGGCCCGGGCCGGCGTGGCCGACCCGCTCGCTGCTGACGCCCATGTCGCCCTCGAGGCTCGGGTTCGAGTCCCGGAGGTCGGTCTCCTGCTCGTGTCCGGTCATGACCCACCGGTACCCACGGTCAGACCGGCGACTCGTCCTCGGGGTCGAGGCCCTCGCCGTCCTTGGTGGCCTCGGTCTCGGTGTCCTCGCCCTCCGAGAGGGCGTCGGGGCGCTCCTCCTCGTCGATGGCGGGGTTGTCCTCCGGGGCGAGGTCGGCCGGCAGGGGCGCCGGGCCGTCGTCGTCCGGGACCGCGTCGGCGCCGCCCGGGTTGGGCTCGCCGGGCTCGATCTCCGCCTCGGGCTTGGGGCCGAGGTCGCCGTCCTGGGTCATGCAGGTCCTCCGGATCAGAAGCCGAACGTGGAGTACGCCGGTTGCCCGCCCTCGCGCAGCCCATTCAGCACGGCGAGCTCGTGGGGCACCACCGGGTGGGGCAGCGCGTCGAGCCGGCACCAACGCAGCTCGGCGCACTTGGCCGGCTCGAGGATCGTCGGCTCGCCCGACCAGGACCGCGCGGTGAAGAAGAAGTCGATGCGCTCGTCGATCGGGTCGGCGTGTCGGGTGCGCTGCATCGAGGTGACGAAGGTGAGGTCGACGTCGGTCACGCCGATCTCCTCGGCGGCCTCGCGACGGGCCGCGTCGTACGCCGTCTCGCCGCGCTCGACGTGGCCGGCGGCGGCCGCGGCCCAGTGGTCGTCCATGTATCCGGTGTGCTGGCGCAGCTGGAGCAGCACCTCGGTGCCGGCGTCGCCCTCGCGCAGCAGGAAGACGTAGGACGCCGGCACGACCGTGAACCGGCCGTGGTCGGGCGGGCTCACGTCGACGGCTGGTCCGCGGACGTCTCGGCGTTCTCCTCCTGGAGCGCCTCCTCGGCCTCGCTCGGCTCGGTGCCGTCAGGCAGCTCGCCGTCGTGCTCGCCGGGGGGCGTGGGGGTCGAGGTCACCGGATGTCGTCGTTCTTGCCGTCGAGGGAGTCGAGGGCGTCCTTGGCCTTGGCCGCGCCCTGCTCGATCTTGCCCTCGTGCTTGCCGCCGGTCCTGGCGTTGACGGCGTCGGCGGCCTTGTCGATGCCGTCGGCCACCTTGTCGCCGTGCTTGTCGACGGCGTCCTGCAGCTTGTCCTTGGCGTTGTCCAAGAAGCCCATGGTCCAGCCCCTCACGGAGGAGTGCGGCACCCGATGCGCCACGGTCGTTGCCACACTACTGACATGCCCGTCGACCCGACCACCGCCGAGCCCCCGGTGGTGGCGGTGGTCGGCGCCACCGCGTCGGGCAAGACCGCGCTGTCGCTCGACCTGGCCGAGCGGCTGGGCGGCGAGGTCGTCAACACCGACGCCATGCAGCTCTACCGCGGCATGGACATCGGCACCGCCAAGCTGCCCCTCGCCGAGCGCCGCGGGGTTCCCCACCACCTCCTCGACCGGCTCGAGGTCACCGAGCCGGCCTCGGTCGCGGAGTTCCAGGGCTGGGCCCGGGCGACGATCGCCGCACTGCGCGGTCGCGGGCGGACGCCGGTGCTGGTGGGCGGCTCGGCGCTCTACACCCGCGCGGTGCTCGACCGCTTCGAGTTCCCCGGCACCGACGACGCCGTACGCGCCCGGCTCGAGGCCGAGCTGGCCGACGCCGGCGCGGCGGCGCTGCACGACCGGCTCCGCCGACTCGACCCCGAGGCGGCCGACCGGATCCTGGTCGACAACAGCCGCCGCACGGTGCGCGCCCTGGAGGTCATCGAGCTGACCGGCCGGCCGTTCACCGCGACGCTGCCGGTGCTGGAGTACGTCGACCCCCGCACCGTGCAGGTCGGCGTCGACGTCGACCGGCCCACCCTCGACGCCCGCATCGAGCGCCGGGTCGACGCGATGTACGACGGGGGCCTGCTCGACGAGGTGCGCGACCTGCTGGCGAGCGGCTTGGCCGAGGGTCGCACGGCCAGCCGGGCGATCGGCTACCGCGAGGCGATGGCGGTGCTGGCCGGCGAGCTCACCGAGGCCGAGGCCCGCGAGCGCACCAAGGCGGCGACGCGCCGCTTCGCCCGGCGCCAGGACTCCTGGTTCCGCAAGGACCCGCGCATCACCTGGCTGCCCCACGACGCGCCCGACCTCGTCGACCGGGCTCTCGCTACCGTGCTCGCGTGACGCTCTCCCGCGCCGCCCAGGTGGTCGACGACCACGCCCCCGACCGGCCGCTCGTGGTCGCCGTCCGCGCCGGTGGCGCGAGCCGCACCTGGGTCCGCGGCGACCTGCCCGACGGCGCCGCGAGCGTCTTCGAGATCGGCTCCGTGACCAAGACCTGGACCGCCACGCTGCTGGCCCTGCTGGCCACCGAGGGGGTGGTCGGGCTCGACGATCCCGTCGCCGCCCACCTGCCGGTCGCGCCGCCGGTGGTGGGCCGCCCGATCACGCTGACCGACCTGGCCACCCACCACTCCGGGCTGCCGCGGCTGCCGGCCGGCCTCGGCCGTGGGTCGGTCGACCGCCGCGAACCCTACGCCGCCCTCGACGACGACGCCGTGCTCCGCGCGATCCCGGCGACCGCGCCCACCCGGCCGCCGGGGGAGCGGTTCCTCTACTCCAACTGGGGTGCGGGACTGCTCGGCCGGGCCCTCGCGCACGCCGCCGGCACGTCGTACGCCGACCTGGTGGCGACCCGGATCACCGGCCCACTCGGGCTCGACGACGCCTGGGTCGACCTGCCGCCGGCCGCCGAGCACCGGCTGGCGCCGGGTCACGGCTGGTGGGGTCGACCCGCGGGACGCTGGCACCTGGCGGGCCTCGCGGCCGCCGGCGGCGTCTGCGCCACCGCGACCGACCTGCTCGACTTCCTCGCGATCCACGACCCCGCGGCCACGGGGCCCCTCGCCGACGCAGCACGCGAGACCGCCCGGCAGCGGCACGACCTCGGCCGCGCCGGCGGGGTGGGCCTGGGCTGGCTGGTCACCCGCGGCGACGAGGGGCCGGCGACGTTCCGCGTGCCGCACGACGTGCTCTGGCACAACGGCGGCACCGGCGGCTACCGCTCGTTCGCGGCCGTGGTGCCCGCGACCGGTGACGCGGTGGTGCTCAGCGCCCGGGCTCGGAGCGTCGACGGGCTCGGCTGGCGGCTGGTCAGGTCGCTGGCCTGACGGCGTAGGTCACGTGCACGGCGTGCGGCGAGACCTCCACCTGCCGCTGCTCGAGCCGGTGCCGACCGGAGTCGGCGAAGAGCGGGGTGCCCGCGCCCATCACCTCCGGCGCGACGTGCAGGCGCAGCTCGTCGAGCAGCCCGGCCTCGAGGCACGACCGCACGGTCCGTGCGCCGCCCATCACCACGACGTCCTTGTCGCCGGCGGCCGCCCGGGCCCGCTCCACGGCCGCGGCCGGGGTGTCGACGAAGGTGAAGTCGAGGCCGAGCCGCACCGAGGCCGGCGGGTCGCTGGTCACGACCACGAACGCCGGCCGCCCGACCTGGTCGGCGCCGTAGCCCATCTGGTCGTCCCAGCCCTGCGGACCGTCGATGACGTCGAAGAGCGTGCGACCCATCACGACGGCGCCGCTCTCGACGGTGCTGCGCGCCAGCACCTGGCGGTCGACGGGGTGGTCGCTGACCAGCGCCCAGGCGTGCAGCGCCTCGCCGTCGCGGCCCAGCCCGAGGTCGGGTGCGGGGTCGGGTCCGGTCACGAAGCCGTCGATGGACACCGAGATGTCGCCGATCACGCGGGTCATGCCGGGACAGACCGTCCGTGGGCGCCGTACTCATCGGGCCGTACCCATCGGGCCGTACCCATCAGGCGGCCGGTCCCGAGCCGGCCACCGGCGCAAGAACGGTCAGGCGGACGACGTCGCGCACGCCCGAGAATGAGGTCATGACCGACCAGGGCCGCGACCGGCTGCGCGAGCTGCTCGACGCCGTGCTCGACGAGGACAACCGCACCCTCGACGACATGGCGGGTGGGGCGTACTCCTCGCCGTTCCACTTCAGCCGCCAGCTCTCCCGCGACGCCGGCGAGCCGCCGGTGGCGATGCGCCGCCGGGTGATGCTCGAGCGCGCCGCCTGGCAGATCGCCGGCGGCTCGTCGGTGACCGAGGCGGCGTTCGCGGCCGGCTACGACAGCGTCGAGGGGTTCTCACGGGCCTACGCCCGCGCGTTCGGGCACCCGCCGAGCCACCCGGCCGCGCACCACTGGCTGCCGGCGCCCAACGGCATCCACTTCCACCCGCCGATGTCGCTGTGGGTCGACAGCGCCGAGGCCGAGCGGCCCGGCGCGGGGTCGGCCTCGGAGGTGACCGCGCTGCTGGTGCACCACGACCTCGACGACGTGCGCGACCTGCTCGACGTGGTGAAGGGGCTTCCCGAGGAGGAGTACCGCCGGGTGCGGCTACCGGGCTCGATGCCGCTGCCGTGGGACGGCCCGGACGAGTCGGTCGCGCAGGTGATGACCCACCTGGTGCACACCCGCGAGATCTGGCTGGCCTCGATCGAGGGCGCCGACCTGCCCGACCTCTCGGCGGACGACGCCGACGACCCCGTCGAGCTGGCCCGCCGTCACGACGAGGTCGCGCCGCGGTGGCTGGCGATTGTGCGCGACGTCGAGCGGCGCGGCGCGTGGGGTGATCGGCTCGTCGACGCACTCTGCGACCCGCCCGAGAGCTTCGTGCTCGGCAGCGTGCTCGCCCACGTCCTGACCTTCTCGGCCCACCGGCGCCAGCTGGTGCGGCTGATGCTGGCCGGCACCGGCGCGGCCGGTGACCTGCCCGACCCCGACCCGATCACCTGGCTACGACGCCGCACCGGAGGACTCGCGTGAAGACCACCTTCTACACCGCCACCACCCTCGACGGCTTCCTCGCCGACGAGCACGACTCCCTCGACTGGCTGTTCGTCCAGGACGTCGAGGCCGACGGGCCGTTCGGCTACGACGACTTCATCGCCGGCGTGGGCGCGATCGTGATGGGTCGCACGACGTACGAGTGGGTGCTCGACCACCTCGCCGAGTCGGGCGAGCCGTGGGCGTACGCCATGCCGGCCTGGGTGATGACCCACGCCGAGGGGCTGCGCACGGTCGAGGGTGCCGACGTCCGGTTCGCGCAGGGCGAGGTGAAGCAGGTGCACGCCGACCTGGTGGAGGCGGCCGGCGGCAAGGACGTGTGGGTCGTCGGCGGGGGCGACCTCGCCGCCCAGTTCGCCGAGGCCGGGCTGCTCGACGAGGTCGTGGTCTCGATCGCGCCCGTCACGCTCGGCGCCGGCCGGCCGTTGTTCCCCCGGCGCTTCGACCTCAAGCTCACCGAGCTGGCCCGCAACGGCGACTTCGCCTGCGCCCGCTACGCCGTGGTCGGTCCGCGCACCTGACCCGTGCGCCTGACCCGTGCGCCTGACCTGTGCCCCTGACCCGTGCGCACCGTCGACGCCAGGGGTTAGGTTGTCCGCACCGGCAACCTCACTCGGGAGGAAGCATGAAGGTCCTCGGCGCGTCGATCGCGCTCCTCGTCACGGCGGGTGCGCTCGCCGCCGTCCAGTCCCCGGCCGCGGCCGAGCCGCAGCCACCCAAGGCGCCCACCCGCACCGGCACGGGTGGCGGCATCGCCACCGTCGACCCCTACGCCTCGCAGGTCGGGCAGAGCGTGCTCAAGCAGGGCGGCAACGCCGTCGACGCCGCGGTCGCGGCGGCCGCCGCGCTCGGCGTCACCGAGCCCTTCTCCGCCGGCATCGGCGGAGGCGGCTACTTCGTCTTCTACAACGCCAAGACCAAGCGGGTGCACACGATCGACGGTCGCGAGACCGCGCCGGCCCGGATGCGGGCCAACGCGTTCGTCGACCCCGCGACCGGCAAGCCCTACCCGTTCACGCCCGACCTGGTGACCAGCGGCGTCTCGGTCGGCGTGCCTGGCACCCCGGCCACCTGGGACAAGGCGCTGCGCCAGTGGGGCACCTGGTCGCTGCCGCGCGCGCTGAGGCCGGCGACCAAGCTGGCCCGCAACGGGTTCGTGGTCGACAAGACCTTCCGCCAGCAGACCATCGACAACCGCGAGCGGTTCAAGACCTTCACCTCGACCAGGAACACCTTCCTGCGGATCAACGGCCGCAACGGCGTGCCCCGCATCGGCGAGCGCTTCCGCAACCCCAACCTCGCCCGCACCTACGAGCTGCTGGCCCGCAAGGGCGTCCGCGAGCTCTACCGCGGAGACCTCGCCCGGGAGATCGCCCGGGCCACGCGGTTCCCACCCAGGAGCGGGCTGACCGACCTCCCGGTGCCGGTCGGCAGGATGATGCGCACCGACCTGGAGAAGTACCGCGCGCTCAACCGGCCGCCGACCCACTCGACCTACCGCGGCCACGACGTCTACGGCATGCGGCCGAGCTCCAGCGGCGGCACCACCGTCGCGGAGGCGCTCAACATCCTCGAGCAGTTCGACCTCGGCGAGATGCCGCAGGCGGCGGCCCTCCACCACTACCTCGAGGCGAGCGCGCTGGCCTTCGCCGACCGGGGCCGCTACGTCGGCGACCCGGCGTTCACGTCGGTGCCGCTGACCGCCCTGCTCTCCGACGCCTACGGCGCGGAGCGGGCCTGCGCCCTCGACCCGGAGCAGGCCGCCACCAAGCCCGTGGCCGCGGGCGACGCCACCCCCGGCGACGGTCCCTGCCCCGAGCAGGCCGCCGGACGCGCTGCGCCCGACACCGAGAACGTCGAGACGACCAACCTCACCGTCACCGACAAGTGGGGCAACGTCGTGGAGTACACGCTCACGATCGAGCAGACCGGGGGGTCGGGGATCGTGGTGCCCGGCCGCGGCTTCCTGCTCAACAACGAGCTGACCGACTTCTCCACCGTCTACGACCCCGCCGACCCCAACCGGATCCAGCCCGGCAAGCGGCCGCGCAGCTCGATGTCGCCGACCATCGTCGTCAAGGACGGCCGGCCGGTGCTGGCCCTCGGCTCGCCCGGCGGCTCGACGATCATCACCACGGTGCTGCAGACGCTGGTCAACCGGCTCGACCTCGGCATGACGCTGCCCCAGGCGCTGGCCGCGCCCCGGGCCTCGCAGCGCAACACCGCCGACGTGACGGCCGAGCCGGCGTTCATCGAGGCCTGGCAGGGCGCGCTCGCGCCGTTCGGCCACTCGCTGGTGCCGGCCGGTGACGCGTTCACCAGCGCCGCCGAGATCGGCGCTGCGACGGCGATCGAGATCGGTCCGGGCGGCGTGCTCACCGTCGTCGCCGAGCCGACCCGTCGCGGTGGCGGCTCGGCGCGGGTCGTCAAACCGAACTGAGAGGCGGCCGGGCCTCGGTGCCACCTACGCTGGAGGGGTGACCACCGAGGCCTGGACCGCCATCACCAGCGTCGACGAGCTCGTCGAGCTGCTGGGCGAGCCCCACGAGCGCGCGATCACCAAGTCGCGCCCGGCGCTGCTCGACGTCGACCGCGAGTGGCTCGCCGCGTCGCCGTTCTGCGTGATGGCGACCGCAGGCGCCGACGGCAGCTGCGACGCCTCGCCCAAGGGCGACCCCGCGGGTCGGCTGGTGCACGTGATCGACGACCGCACTCTCGCCCTGGCGGAGCGGCCGGGCAACCGGCGGGCCGACGGCTACCGCAACATCCTGGCCAACCCCCACGTCGGGCTGAACTTCTTCATCCCCGGCCGCGGCGACACCCTGCGCGTCAACGGCCGGGCACGCCTGGTCCGCGATGCGCCGTTCTTCGACGAGATGGTGGTCAAGGGTCACCGCCCGGTGCTGGCGGTGGTGGTCGAGATCGAGGACCTCTTCTTCCACTGCGCCAAGGCGTTCCTGCGCTCGGGGCTGTGGCGACCGGAGACCTGGGACCCCGAGGGCCGGGTGCCGCGCCGCGCCGTGGTGGCCCAGCGCGTCGAGCCGAGCGGGATGACCCTGGAGCAGCTCGACGACTACTACCGCCCCGAGAACTACGCGCGAGGCCTCTATGGCTGAGGCCTACGCGTTCCTCAAGGGGCACGGCACCGAGAACGACTTCGTGCTGCTGCCCGACCACGACGGCACGGTGCACGGCGAGCTCGACCCCGGCCGGGTCGCCGCCCTGTGCGACCGGCGGGCCGGCATCGGTGGTGACGGCGTGCTCCGGGTGATCCGCACCGCGTCGTACGACGCGCTCGCCTGCTCGGAGGGTTCGCGCGGCACGGCGAGCGAGTGGTTCATGGACTACCGCAACGCCGACGGGTCGGTCTCGGAGATGTGCGGCAACGGGGTCCGGGTCTTCGCCCGCCACCTGGTCGACGCCGGCCTCGCCCCGGCGGACCGGCCGCTGCCGATCGGCACCCGCGACGGCGTCAAGACCGTCACCTTCGACGGCGACCTGGCCACCGTCGACATGGGCACCCCGAAGGTGCTCGGCGACACCACCGTCGGCGTGGGCGAGGTGACCTGGGCGGCCCGCCACGTCGACATGGGCAACCCCCACGCCGTCGCGTTCGTCTCCTCCCTCGACGACGCCGGTCCGCTCCTCGAACCGCCACGCCACGACCCCGCGGTCTACCCCGACGGCGTGAACGTGGAGTTCGTGCTGCCGGTGGGGGAGCGGCACGTGGCCTTCCGGGTGCACGAGCGCGGCTCGGGCGAGACCCGGTCGTGCGGCACCGGCGCGTGCGCGGTGATGGTCGCCGCCGCCCTGGCCGACGGCGTCGACCGAGCGGGGCGCGACGTGGCGTACCGGGTCGACGTCCCCGGCGGCACCCTGACGGTCACCTGGACCGCCGACGACCGGGTGCTGCTCACCGGCCCGGCGGTGCTCGTCGCGAGCGGGACGACCTCGCTCTAGGCCCACCCGGCACCGCGCCCGCACCGGCGCAGCACCGTGACAGTGCCGCTGTCTCGGTCGCCTATGCTCCGGGGCATGGACATCAACGGAGCATCCGCCATCGTCACCGGTGCCGCGTCGGGCATCGGCGCCGCCGCCGCCCGCCAGCTCGCCGCCCGGGGCGCGGTCGTCGTGGTGGCCGACCTGCAGGCCGAGAAGGGTGAGGCGCTCGCCCACGAGATCGGCGGCGTCTTCGCCCAGGTCGACGTCACCGACACCGACCAGATCACCGCCGCGGTCAACGCCGCCGCCGAGATCGCCCCGCTGCGCGCGGTCGTGAACTCCGCCGGCATCGGCTGGGCCCAGCGCACCATCGGTCGGGACGGCCAGATCGAGTCTGCCCACGACCTGGCGGCGTTCACCAAGGTCATCCAGATCAACCTGATCGGCACCTTCGACGTCGTCCGCCAGGCGGCCAGCGTGATGAGCCGCAACGAGCCGGACGCCGACGGTCAGCGCGGCGCGATCGTCAACCTCGCCTCGGTCGCGGCCTTCGACGGCCAGATCGGCCAGGCGTCGTACTCCGCGTCGAAGGGCGGTGTCGTCGGCATGACCCTGCCGGTGGCCCGCGACCTGTCCGCGGCCGGCATCCGGCTCAACACCGTGGCCCCCGGCCTGATCGACACCCCGATCTACGGCGAGGGCCCCGACTCCGAGGCGTTCAAGGCCAAGCTCGGCGAGAGCGTGCTCTTCCCCAAGCGCCTCGGCGTCCCGGACGAGCTGGCCAGCATGGTCGTCGAGTGCATCACCAACAGCTACATGAACGCCGAGGTGATCCGCGTCGACGGTGGCATCCGGATGCCCCCCAAGTAGCGCGAACCCACGTACGACGAGGCCCCGCCCCCTCGGGGGAGCGGGGCCTCGTCCGCGTCCGGGAGTGCGGCTCGGAGCGGTAGTCCCTGACGAAGTGGCCCCCTTGGCGGCCGTCCAGGGGGCCAGAACGTCAGGGACTATCCCGGCGAGGGCGCCCAGGAGGTCAGCTCAACCACCAGGTCGGCGCGGGAGGCGGTGGCGTCGACGATGACGGCGTTGGGGTCGTCGACCCGGGAGACCCACTGCTCGGCGGCGGCGGGGGACTTGCCGGAGGCGACGTGGCGCGCGAGGAGCCGGCGGCGGCGTACGACCGGTTCGGTCACCACGTGCCAGACCGCGTCGAGGCGGGCGTGCACCCGGGGCCAGGGGTCCTCGTCGAGCAGCAGGTAGTTGCCCTCGGTGACCACGAGCGGCGCGGCCGGGTCGACCGCGATGGCCCCTGCGAGAGGCTGCTCGAGGTCGCGCTCGAACGCCGGCGCCATCACGACCTCGTCGGCCACCCGAACCCGCGCGAGCAGCGCGGCGTACCCCGCCGCGTCGAAGGTCTCCGGGGCGCCCTTGCGGTCGAGCAGCCCGCGGCGCACCAGCTCGACGTCGGCGAGGTGGAACCCGTCCATCGGCACGACGACCGCGCCTGTGCGGCGGGCGAGCTCGGCCGCCAGCGTCGACTTCCCGGCACCCGGCGCACCGGAGACGCCCAGCAGCCGCCCGGTGAACGCGGCCAGCAGCGGGTCGAGCTCGCGACCGTCGGGGGAGAGCCGGATCGGGTCCACCCGGTCAGCCTCCCACCAGGGTCGGGCATGGATAAGGACTCGCCAGTGTTGAACCGGAGAACCTACTCTGGAAGGCGTATGACGAACGCACACGACCTCACCCACTTCGACCTCGACGACGAGCTCGAGCAGACCACGGCCTGGGACGACGCCGACGACCCCGGCGACGACCCCGGCGACGACCCCGGGACGGGCGCCGACCTCGACGCGCCGGACCCCGAGCTCGACCCCACCACCGGCGCGATGGACCTCGCCGAGCGCCACCAGCTCCGCCGGGTCGCGAGCCTGCGCACCGAGCTCGAGGACATCACCGAGGTCGAGTACCGACAGCTCCGGCTGGAGCGGGTGGTCCTGGTCGGCGTCTGGACCGACGGCACCGTCGAGGACGCCGAAAACTCCATGGCCGAGCTGGCCCTGCTCGCCGAGACCGCCGGCTCGGAGGTGCTCGACGCGATCTACCAGCGCCGGCAGTCCCCCGACCCCGCGACGTACGTCGGACGCGGCAAGGTGGAGGGGATCGCCGAGATCGTCCAGGCCAGCGGCGCCGACACCGTCATCTGCGACGGAGAGCTCGCACCCAGCCAGCTGCGCAACCTCGAGGACCGGCTCAAGGTCAAGGTCGTCGACCGCACCGCGCTGATCCTCGACATCTTCGCCCAGCACGCCAAGAGCCGCGAGGGCCAGGCCCAGGTCGAGCTCGCCCAGCTCAGCTACATGAAGCAGCGGCTGCGCGGCTGGGGCGGCAACCTGTCCCGCCAGGCCGGTGGCCGGGTCGCCGCGGGTGCCGGCATCGGCGGCCGCGGTCCGGGTGAGACCAAGATCGAGACCGACCGACGGCGGATCAACACCAAGATCGCCAAGCTGCGCCGCGAGCTCGCCGCGATGAAGGGCACCCGCGACACCAAGCGCGCCGAGCGGCGGCGCAACGCCATCCCGGCCGTCGCGATCGCCGGCTACACCAACGCCGGCAAGTCCTCGCTGCTCAACCGGCTCACCGACGCCGGCGTCCTGGTCGAGGACGCCCTCTTCGCGACGCTCGACCCGACCACCCGCCGCACCACCACCGCCGACGGCCGCGTCTACACGATGAGCGACACCGTCGGATTCGTGCGGCACCTGCCCCACCAGCTGGTCGAGGCGTTCCGCTCCACCCTCGAGGAGGTCGCCGACGCCGACCTGATCCTGCACGTCGTCGACGGCTCCCACCCCGACCCGGAGGGGCAGATCACGGCGGTGCGCGAGGTGTTCGCCGAGGTCGGCGCCGCCGAGGTGCCCGAGCTGGTCGTGATCAACAAGGCCGACCTGGCCGACCCGATGGTGATCGCCCGCCTGCGGCAGCGCGAGCCCCACTCGGTCGTGGTCAGCGCCCGCACCGGCGAGGGCATCGCCGAGGCGCTCGCCGTGGTCGAGGGCGAGCTGCCCCGCCCAGGTGTGGAGTTCAAGGCGCTGCTGCCCTACGACCGCGGCGACCTCATCGACAAGCTCCACCAGCACGGCGAGATCGAGTCGATCGAGCACACCGGCGACGGCACGGTGGTGTCGGGGCGGGCCACCGAGCGCCTGGCCGGCGAGCTGGCGGCGTACGCCGTCTGACCTGCGCAGCCCGCGCCCCGGTGGTGGCCCGATCGGGCCACCCCGGATCCCCCATGTTCGCCATGTGACCCGAGGGTCGCCCCACCGAGAATGACACCGTGCTCCTCCCCGTCCTGGCCGCGCGCCGCCGCCTGCTCGTCGGCGTGTGCCTGGTCGTGGTGGCCGCGGGGCTCTCGCTCCACCTCGCCGGCCGGGCCAGCAGCGCGGACGCCGACCGCTGCGAGCGGTTCGCGGCCGCGGCGTCGACGCGGGCGGAGCGCGACGTAGGCACCGGCGAGCGGGTCGTGGTGATCGGCGACTCCTGGTCGGTGGGCCTTGGCCTCGAGCGCCCCGAGCGCTCGTGGCCCTCGCAGCTGCCCGGCCGCGTGCACGTCGACGGCTTCTCGGGTTCCGGGTTCAGCGCCGGCGCCTCCCCGTGCGGCGCCGCGGTCGCGTTCGCGGCCCGAGCCGCCGCGGCGGTCGCCGGCGGCGCCGGCCTGGTCGTGGTGGAGGGCGGGCTCAACGACGTCGACCAGCCCGAGCGCCTGGTCGCCCGGGGCTTCCGCGACCTGCTCCGCGTGCTCGACGGCACTGGCGCGCCGGTCGTCGTCGTCGGGCCAGCGGCCGCCCCGAGCCGCTCGCGCGGCGTACCCCGCATCGACGCGCTGCTCGCCGAGCTCAGCGAGCAGCACGGCGTCGCCTACGTCTCCACCACCGACCTCGACCTGTCCTACCTCGACGACCGCCTCCACCTCACCGAGGACGGGCACCGCGCGTTCGGCGCGGCGGTCGCCGCACGACTGCCCGCCGAGTAGCGGCGCGTCGGGCGCGACGTTGGCAGCGCGTGGGAGGATGCGCGCGTGCTGCATTCCCTCGCCGGACGGGCCGAGACCCCGCTCCAGGCCCGGCTCCTGGCGCTGCTGCGCGACACCGGGCCTCTCTCCCGGGCCCAGCTGGCTGACCGGCTGGAGGTCTCGCGCACCACGGTGGCCGCCGAGGTCGCCCGGCTCGGCGAGCTCGGGCTGGCCGAGGAGACCGGACCGGCGGCCTCGCGCGGCGGCCGGCGCTCCACGATGGTCGACCTCGACGCCTCGATCCGGTTCGCGGGCATCAACGTCGGGGCCACCGGCCTCTCGGTCGCGGTGACCGACGGTCGGCTCGGCGTGCTGGCCCACCGCGCGGTGCCGTGCGACATCAAGCAGGGGCCCGAGGCGGTGCTGGCGATCGCGCTCAGGACCGCGCGCCAGCTGATGACCGAGGCGGACGTCGACCGGCTGGTCGGCGTCGGCATCGGCGTGCCGGGCCCGGTCGACTTCCACCGGGGGCTGCCCGTCAGCCCGCCGATCATGCCCGGCTGGGACGGCTACCCGGTGCGCGACGCGGTCTCCCGCGAGCTCGGCTGCCCCGTCGTGCTCGACAACGACGTCAACGTGATGGCGGTCGGCGAGCAGCACGCCGGTGTCGCCCGCACCGCCCACAACTTCCTCTACGTCAAGATCGGCACCGGCATCGGCTGCGGCATCGTCATCGACGGCGAGCTCTACCGGGGCGCCGACGGCTGCGCCGGGGACATCGGCCACATCCGCGTCGACGACTTCGGGCCCACCTGCGCCTGCGGCAACACCGGCTGCCTGGAGGCCTTCGCCGGGGGTGCTGCGCTCGCCCGGGACGCCACCGCGGCGGCCCAGGCGGGCCGCTCCGAGATCCTCGCCTCGCTGCTCACCGACAAGGGCGTGCTCACCGCCGCCGACGTCGGAACCGCTGTGTCACAAGGCGATCCGCACGCCGTCCAGCTGATCCGCGACAGCGGTCGCCGGATCGGGCAGGTGCTCGCCAGCCTGGTCTCGTTCTTCAACCCCGATCTCATCGTGATCGGCGGCGGCGTGACCGCGCTGGGCCACTCGCTGTTGGCCGAGATCCGTGGTGTGACCTATCGTCGCTCTCTCCCGCTGGCGACCGGCAGCCTGCCGATCGTGCTCACCGAGCTCGGCGACCACGCCGGGGTCGTCGGTGCCGCTCGCCTGATCAGCGGGGTCGTCTATGCCGCTGACCAGGGGAGGATCCCGTGACGCTCGTTGCCGGAGTCGACAGCTCGACCCAGAGCTGCAAGGTCGTCGTCCGCGACGCCGAGACCGGGGAGCTGGTGCGCAGCGGACGTGCGTCGCACCCCGACGGCACCGAGGTCGACCCGGCCCACTGGTGGTCGGCACTGCAGGAGGCGATCGCCCAGGCCGGCGGGCTCGACGACGTCGCCGCGGTCGCCGTCGGCGGCCAGCAGCACGGGATGGTCTGCCTCGACGAGGCGGGCGAGGTGGTGCGTCCGGCCCTGCTGTGGAACGACACCCGCTCCGCCGGCGCCGCCGCCGACCTCACCGACGAGCTGGGGGGCCCCCAGGCCTGGGCCGACGCCGTCGGCGTCGTCCCGGTCGCCAGCTTCACGGTCACCAAGCTCCGGTGGCTCGCCGAGCACGAGCCCGAGCACGCCCGCCGCACGGCGGCCGTGCTGCTGCCCCACGACTGGCTCACCTGGAAGCTCTCCGGCTCCGCCGACATCGCCACCGCCACCACCGACCGCAGCGACGCCAGCGGCACCGGCTACTGGTCGGCCGAGACCGGCGAGTACCGTCCGGACCTGCTCAAGCTGGCGCTCGGTCACGAGCCGCTGGTGCCCCGCGTGGTCGGACCCGCCGAGCAGGCCGGCCGCACGCCGGGGGGTGCGGTGCTGGGCGCCGGCGCGGGCGACAACGCCGGTGCCGCGCTCGGCCTGGCCGCCGGCCCCGGGGACGTCGTCGTGTCGATCGGCACCTCTGGCGTCGTCACCGCCGTGGCCACCTCCGGGGTGCGCGACGCCAGCGGCATCGTCGCGGGCTTCGCCGACGCCACCGGCCACTTCCTGCCGCTGGTCTGCACGCTCAACGCCGCCCGGGTGCTCGACGCCACCGCGCGCACCCTCGGCGTCGACCTCGCCACCCTCTCCGACCTCGCGCTCTCGGCGCCGGCGGGCGCCGACGGGCTGGTGCTGGTGCCCTACCTCGAGGGCGAGCGCACCCCCAACCTGCCCGACGCCACCGGCACCCTCCACGGGCTCACGCTCGGCACCATGACCCCGGCCCACCTGGCCCGCGCGGCCGTCGAGGGCATGCTCTGCGGCCTCGCCGACGGGCTCGACGCCCTGCTCGCCACCGGCGTGACGCCGCGGCGGGTCAGCCTGGTCGGCGGCGGCGCCCAGTCCGAGGCCGTGCGCCGGCTGGCGCCGACCGTGCTCGGCGTGCCGGTCGAGGTGCCGGCCCCGGGCGAGTACGTCGCCGACGGCGCCTGCCGCCAGGCCGCCTGGGCCCTCGCCGGCGGCGACACGCCCCCTGCCTGGACCACCGGCGAGGTGTCGACGTACGACGCCGCCCCGGTCGCGGCCGTCCGCGAGCGCTACCGGGCCGTCAGGCCCGCCTGACCCTCCGCCGAGTCGTCGTTACTGCCATGCGGTAACGACGACTCGGCGCGCCTCGGGCCGGCCGCGGCGTTCGGTCGTTTGCAACGTTTCATTCAGCCCATCCGCACCCGAGTTGCGGAACTTCGTCCAATGGATTTCGAAAGATTTACGCCTGGTGGCCAAAAACTTTGGGCCAGGTACTTGCGCCGATGTGACGACCGTCCCTAGTTTGTGCGCCAGACCAACAAACGAGTGACTGGGGCCACACCCGGATCACAAGCCGATCGGATGGAGGTGGACGACGAGCCATGCGCAACCACGACGACGCCGCGGGCGAGCTCAACTTCCGCCGCACCAAGCTCGGCCTGGTCCTCCGTCAGCTGCGCGACCACGGTCCCCGGTCCCGTGCCACCCTCGCCGCCGAGCTGGGCCTGTCCCGGCAGGCGGCCTCCGACCTGGTCGGCGAGCTCACCGAGCGCGGCCTGGTCCGCACCGGCGACGTCGAGCGTGGCGGCGTCGGCCGTCCCGGCACGTTCGTCGAGCTCGACGGCCACGGCGTGTGCGGCATCGGCGCCGAGGTCAACGTCAACCACGTCTCGACCCTGGCCCTCGACCTGGCGGGCAACGTCGTCGCCGAGCACAAGATCGGCCTCGACGCCCGCCGGCTGTCGTCGGCCGAGGTGGTCCAGCAGCTGGTCGACCTGGTCCGGCGCACGGTCGCCGACCTGAGCCACCGCGACATCCGCCCCGTCGGCCTGGTCATCGGCATCGCCGGCCTGGTCGACCGCACCGCCGAGGTGCTCACCCACGGACCCAACCTGGGCTGGCAGGACGTGCCGGTCGCGGACATGGTGCGCGAGGCGCTCGGCGACGACCTCCCCGTCTCCATCGACAACGAGGGCAACCTCGCCGCGATGGCCGAGGCCGTCCCCGGCGACGCCGACCGCCGCGACATCCTCGTCATCTTCGGCGAGATCGGCGTGGGTGGCGGGATCGTCGCCGACGGCCGGCTGCTGCGCGGCCGCCGCGGCTACGCCGGCGAGTTCGGTCACATGATCGTCGAGCCCCACGGCCGCCGTTGCGGCTGCGGCCGGGTGGGCTGCTGGGAGACCGTGAGCGGTCTGCACGCGCTGCTCGACGCCGCCGCCGACTCCGACGACCCGGTGCGCGACCCCGCGCTGGCCATCGACGACCGGCTCGCCGAGCTCAACCGCCGCGCCGACCTCGGCGACACCCGCACCCTCGCCGCCCTGCACCAGGTCGGTCAGTGGGTCGGTGTGGGCGCCGCGGTGCTCACCAACGCGCTCAACCCCGCCTCGATCGTGCTGAGCGGCTACTTCGCCCAGGTCGGCCACCACATGCGGCCGGCCATCGAGCAGGCCCTCGAGCAGGGCGTGCTCGCCCCGGACGCGGCCGGCACCCGCGTCCTCCTGTCCACCTTCGGATTCACCGCCGCAGTCCGGGGCGGCGCGACCGTCGCCCTCGACGCGGTGTTCGCCGACCCGATGCTCGTAGACCGCCGCCCCGCCGCGGCAGGAGGAGTCTCGTGACCCCCCAGAACACAGCCCCGAGCGCCGCTCCGGGCGAGGTGCTGCTCCAGATGAGCGGCATCGTCAAGGAGTTCCCGGGCGTGCGCGCCCTCGGCGGCGTCGACCTCGACGTCCGGGCCGGCGAGGTGCACTGCCTCCTCGGCCAGAACGGCGCCGGCAAGTCCACCCTGATCAAGGTGCTCGCCGCGGCGTACCAGCCCGACGAGGGCACCATCACCTGGAACGGCCAGGAGGTGTCGTTCGGCTCGCCGCTCCAGGCGATCAACGCCGGCGTGGCGACGATCTACCAGGAGCTCGACCTGGTGCCCGACCTCAGCGTCGCCGAGAACGTCTTCCTCGGCCACGAGATGTCCCGCGGCGGCTTCTCCCAGCGGGCCCGGGCCAACAAGGTCACCCGCGAGCTGCTCACCCGCCTCGGCCACCCCGAGATCTCGCCGAGCCGTGCCGTGGGCGACCTCTCCCCGGCCAACCAGCAGATCGTCAGCATGGCGCGGGCGCTGTCCCACGACACGAAGCTGCTCATCCTCGACGAGCCGTCGGCGGTGCTCGACCAGGAGGGTGTGAAGAACCTCTTCCGGGTCATCCGCGGCCTCACCGCCGAGGGCGTCGCGATCGTCTACATCTCCCACCGGCTCGAGGAGATCCGCGAGATCGGTGACCGGATCACCGTGCTCAAGGACGGCTCGACCGTCGCCACCGGCCTCGCCGTCGCCGACACCCCGACCTCCCGGCTGATCGAGCTGATGACCGGCCGCGCGATCGAGTACGTCTTCCCGCCGCGCCCCGAGTTCGACCCGGCCCGCAACGACGTCGTCCTGGAGGTCCGGGACCTGGCGCTCGAGGGCGTGTTCAGCGGTGTCGACATGACCGTCCACGCCGGCGAGATCGTCGGCCTGACGGGCCTGGTCGGCGCCGGCCGCTCCGAGATCCTCGAGACCCTCTACGGCGCCCGCCGGGCCTCGAACGGCACCGTGACCGTCGACGGCAAGCCGCTGCGCCGCGGGTCGGTGACCAACGCGGTGAAGGCCGGCGTCGGCCTCTGCCCCGAGGAGCGCAAGAGCCAGGGCCTGCTGCTCGACCAGGCCGTCTACACCAACATCACGATCTCGTCGATGAACCGCTTCGCCCGGCTCGGATTCCTCGACCGCGGCGAGGAGCGCGCCCGCGCGGAGCAGCTCACCACGTCGCTCGACGTGCGCCCGACCGGCGTGGTCCGCGCCGTCGGCACGCTCTCGGGCGGCAACCAGCAGAAGGTCGTGCTGGCCCGCTGGCTGCTGCGCGAGTGCCGGGTGCTGCTGCTCGACGAGCCCACCCGCGGCGTCGACGTCGGCGCGCGCACCGAGATCTACCAGCTCATCCGCACCCTGGCCGACAGCGGTGTGGCCGTGGTCGTGGTCTCCAGCGAGGTCGAGGAGGTGCTCGGGCTCTCCGACCGCGTGCTGGTGGTCCGCGAGGGCCGCGTCGTCCACGAGTCCGCCGCCACCGAGATCGACGAGTCCCAGGTCCTCGACCTGGTCATGGAAGGAAGCGCAGCATGAGCGAGAGCTCGACCCCCACTCCCGAGCCCGGCGGTTCGCTCGCCGCGGGTCTCGACGTCGACGACGCCCGCACCGCGGCCGACAAGGAGGCCACCCGCAAGGCCGAGCAGGAGGCCCTCGAGGTCGAGCGCGCGAAGGCCGGCGAGGCCTCGGCGCTCACCCGCCTCCTCGGCACCGGCATGGGCCGCAACCTCGGCCTCGTGATCGCCCTGGTCATCCTCTGTGTCGTGGGCGCCGCCACCGCCGGCGAGCGCTTCGTCAGCACCGGCAACGTGCAGACGATCCTCAGCCTGGCCGCCACCATCGGCGTCGTCAGCATCGGCATGACCTTCGTCATCACCGGCGGCGGCATCGACCTCTCGGTCGGCGCGATCCTCGCCCTCTCCTCGGTGTGGTGCACGACGCTCGCCACCCAGGACCTCGCCCGCGACGGCCACTGGGTCGCGATGGTGGCGGTGGCGCTGCTGGTCGGCGCCGCGTGCGGCCTGGTCAACGGCCTGCTCATCGCCTACGGCGGCATCGTGCCGTTCATCATGACCCTGGCGATGCTCGCCAGCGCGCGCGGCCTGGCCGAGATCATCTCCAACCGCAAGACCCAGATCGTCGACGTCCCCGGCTTCCGCGAGTTCTTCAACCGCGAGATCCTCGGCCTCTCCTTCTCGGTCTGGCTCTTCGTGCTGGTCGCCATCGCCGGCTGGGTGCTGCTCAACCGCACCACCTTCGGCCGGCGCACGCTCGCGGTGGGCGGCAACCCCGAGGCGGCCCGCCTCGCCGGCATCAACGTCAAGCGCCACACCGTGATGCTCTACGTCCTCGTCGGCGTCTGCTGCGGCATCGCGGCGCTGATGCTGGTCGCCCGCACCACGACCGGCTCGTCGACCCACGGCACCCTCTACGAGCTCGACGCCATCGCCGCGGTCGTCATCGGCGGCACCCTGCTCGCCGGCGGCCGCGGCACCATCGTCGGCACCGTGATCGGCGTGCTGATCTTCACCACGCTCACCAACGTCTTCACCCTCAACAACCGCTCCATCTCGGAGCAGTCGCTCCTCAAGGGAGCCATCATCGTCGCCGCCGTCCTGCTCCAGCAGCGGCTGGCGTCGCGCAACAGCACCACCACCTAGCACCACCCGCACCACGTCTCGGACGCACCACCTCTCGGCACACCCCTCTCCGCACCACCCCTTCAGTTCAAGGAGCACCACCATGTCCCTGCGGCGCAACACCAAGAAGCTCGGCACCGGCCTCGTCGCCGGCGTGGCCGTCCTGGCCCTGGCGGCCTGCACCGGCAACGAGCCCGACGACGACAACGACAACATCAGCGGCGGTACGTCGGAGGCCGAGGCGGGCTCCAACGACGAGCCCGGCGACAAGGTCGTCATCGGCTTCTCGGCCCCGGCTGCCGACCACGGCTGGATGGGCTCGATCACCGAGTCCACCAAGAAGCTGGCCGAGCAGTACGACGACATCGAGCTCCGGGTCGCGGAGGGCACCAACGACGTCAACCTCCAGATCAGCCAGGTCGAGACCTTCATCAACGACAAGGTCGACGCCATCGTGCTGCTGCCGTTCGACGGCGCCGCGATGACCCCGGTCGCGCTCAAGGCGATGGAGGCCGGCATCCCGGTCGTCAACGTCGACCGCGAGTTCGACGACCCGAACGCCGCCCGCGTCACCGTCCTCGGTGACAACTACGGCATGGGTGTCTCGGCGGGCACCTACATCTGCGAGCAGCTCGGCGACAACCCCGACGCCGTGGTCGCCGAGATCGCCGGCATCGACTCGCTGCCGCTGACCCAGGACCGCAGCCAGGGCTTCAAGGACGCGCTCGACGAGTGCGGCCTCGACGTCGACAACCGCGTCGCCGCCGACTTCACTGTCGAGGGTGGCGAGGAGGCCGCGGCCAACCTGCTGCAGGCCGCTCCGAAGATCGACGCCGTGTGGAACCACGACGACGACCAGGGCGTCGGCGTGCTGGCGGCGTTCGAGAACGCCGGTCGCGACGAGTTCATCATGGTCGGCGGTGCCGGCTCCGCCAACGCGATGCGTGCCATCCAGGAGGACAGCGGCGTCCTGAAGGCGACCGTCATCTACCCGTCGACCCAGGGCGCCGACGGCGTCAAGCTCGCCCGCCTGCTCGTGCAGCAGAAGGCGATGAGCGACCTGGTCGAGGTCGAGGTCCCGCGCACGGTGCAGCTCTACGCGCCGGTCGTGACCAAGGACAACGTCGACGCCTTCATCGACAGCGCCTTCGAGTCCTGAGCGACACCCAGGCCCGGACCGGGCACTGACACCGCCGTCCCTCCCCCGTCACCACGCGGGGGAGGGGCGGCACCCCGGCCGTCCCACCACCCGAGGGACGCACCCGTGACGACGATGGAGACACAGATGACCAGCAGCCGGCCAACCCTCGCGGTGGCGATGGTGGGGCACGCGTTCATGGGCGCCGCCCACTCCCAGGCCTGGCGCAGCGCGCCCCGCTTCTTCGACCTGCCGCTCGACCCGGCGATGCGGGTGGTCTGCGGCCGCGACGCCGACCGGGTCGCCGAGGCGGCCACCCGTCTGGGGTGGGCCGAGACCGAGACCGACTGGCGGCGCGTCGTCGAGCGCGACGACGTCGACCTGGTCGACATCTGCACGCCGGGCGACACCCACGCCGAGATCGCGATCGCCGCGCTCGAGGCCGGCAAGCACGTGCTCTGCGAGAAGCCGCTCGCCAACACCGTCGAGGAGGCCGAGGCGATGGTCGCCGCGGCCGAGAAGGCAGCCGCCGAGGGCGTCCGCGCCATGGTCGGCTTCACCTACCGACGCGTCCCCGCCGTCGCCCTGGCCCGCAAGCTGGTGGCCGAGGGCCGGATCGGGGAGATCCGCCACGTGCGGGCGCAGTACCTCCAGGACTGGATCGCCGACCCCACCGCGCCGCTCTCGTGGCGCCTGGACAAGGAGAAGGCGGGCTCCGGCGCGCTGGGCGACATCGGCGCCCACATCATCGACCTCACCCAGCACATCACCGGCGACCGGATCACCTCGGTGTCCGGCCGCCTCGAGACCTTCGTGAAGGAGCGCCCCCTGGCGGCCGGTGACACGGCCGGCACCCTGGGCGGCGGCGGCGCCTCCGGCGAGACCGGTCCGGTGACCGTCGACGACGCAGCGGTCTTCATCGCCACCTTCACCGGCGGTGCCCTCGGCGTCTTCGAGGCCACCCGCTTCGCCACCGGTCGCAAGAACGCGATCCGGATCGAGATCAACGGGTCGAAGGGCTCGCTGGCCTTCGACTTCGAGGACATGAACGTCCTCGAGCTCTTCGACGCCACCGAGCCCGACGAGACCGCCGGCTTCCGCCGGATCCTGGTGACCGAGCCCGGGCACCCCTACGTCGAGGCGTGGTGGCCGGCCGGCCACGGCCTCGGCTACGAGCACGGCTTCACCCACCAGGTCGTCGACCTGGTCCGGGCGGTCGCCGAGGGCACCGACCCCACCCCGACGTTCGCCGACGGCCTGCAGGTCCAGCGTGTGCTGGGCGCGGTCGAGACGAGCTCCGACACCCGACAGTGGCAGGAGATCACCCAGTGACCAACGACTACACCCCCCGTCCCGAGGACAAGTTCAGCTTCGGGCTCTGGACGGTGGGCTGGGAGGGCGTCGACGTCTTCGGCCCGGCGTCCCGTCCCGCGCTCGACCCCGTCGAGTCGACCTACAAGCTGGCCGAGATCGGCGCCTCCGCCGTGACCTTCCACGACGACGACCTGGTGCCGGACGACGAGACCCGCGACCACACCCTGGAGCGGTTCAGCAAGGCGCTGGCCGACACCGGCCTCCGGGTCGAGATGGTGACCACGAACCTGTTCAGCCCCCCGATCTTCAAGGAGGGCGCGCTGACGGCCAACAACCGCGAGGTGCGCCGCTACGCCGTGAAGAAGGTGCTGCGCAACATCGACCTCGCCGCCAGCCTGGGGGCCGACACCTTCGTGCTGTGGGGCGGTCGCGAGGGCGCCGAGCACGGTGCGGGCAAGAACATCCGCGCGTCGCTCGACCGGATGGTCGAGTCGCTCAACCTGTTCTCCGCCTACGTCAAGGAGCAGGGCTACAACCTGCGGTTCGCCCTGGAGCCCAAGCCCAACGAGCCGCGCGGCGACATCCTGCTGCCCACGATCGGTCACGCGCTCGCGCTCATCGCCGAGCTCGACGACCCCCAGATGGTCGGCCTCAACCCCGAGACCGGCCACGAGGAGATGGCGGGCCTCAACTTCGCCCACGGCATCGCGCAGGCGCTGTGGCACGACAAGCTGTTCCACGTCGACCTCAACGGCCAGCACGGCCCGCGGTTCGACCAGGACCTGCGCTTCGGCGCCGGCAACCTGCGGGGCGCGTTCTGGACCGTCGACACCCTGCTCGGCAGCGGCACCGCCAACGCCTACGACGGCTACATCCACTTCGACTACAAGCCCCCGCGGGCCGAGGCCGTCGACGGAGTGTGGGACTCCGCCAAGGCCTGCATGCGCAACTACCTGATCCTGCGCGAGAAGGTGCAGGCCTTCCGGGCCGACCCCGAGGTCACCGCCGCGCTGGAGGCCGCCCAGGTCGCCGAGCTCGACCAGCCGACGCTGGCCGAGGGCGAGTCGCTCGACGACCTGCGCAACGCGTCGTACGACGTGCAGGGCCTGGCCGACCGCTCCATCGCCATGGAGGCGCTCGACCAGCTCGCCATGGAGCACCTGCTCGGCGTCCGCTGAACAGGGCCCCTCGGGGCACCACCACTACCGGAGAGCAGCACCACAACTTCATCAGCACCACCAAGGGCCGAACGACCGGGGACCCGCCCCGGAACCAGCGGAGCGCACCGCCACCACACGAAGGAGTACGTGATGAATCACCTCATCACGGGCCTGAGTACCCGAGCGCGTTCAGCACTCGGGTACGTCCTGGCCATGCTCGTCGCGCTCCCGCTGGGCGCGATGGCACTGGCCACACCTGCCCAGGCCCACCCGGGTCACGAGGAGACGGCGCCGTTCAAGGCGCTCATCTTCAGCAAGACGGCCGGTTTCCGGCACGGCAGCATCGAGTCCGGCATCGCCGCGATCGAGCAGCTCGGCGCCGACCACGACTTCACCGTCGACACCACCGAGGACGCGGACGACTTCACGGCCGCGAACCTCGCGCAGTACGACGTGGTGATCTGGCTCTCCACCACCGGTGACGTCCTCAACGCCACGCAGCAGGCGGCGTTCGAGGACTACATCGAGGCCGGCGGCGGCTACGCCGGCATCCACGCCGCCTCCGACACCGAGTACGACTGGGCCTGGTACGGCGAGCTGGTGGGCTCCTACTTCCAGGGCCACCCGCCGGGCACGCCCGACGCGACCGTCAAGGTCGAGGACCCGGCGCACCCGTCGACGGCCGGCCTCCCGGCCCGCTGGGACCGCACCGACGAGTGGTACAACTACCGCACCAACCCGCGCAACAAGGTCCACGTGCTCGCCTCGCTCGACGAGACGAGCTACCAGGGCGGGAACATGGGCGTCGAGCACCCGATCGCGTGGTGCCAGGACTACGACGGCGGCCGCAGCTGGTACACCGGCATGGGCCACACCAACGCGTCGTTCTCCGAGCCCGAGTTCCTCGACCACATCCTCGGCGGCATCCGCACCGCCGCCGGCGTCCAGGCTGCCGACTGCGCGGCCACCGTGCCGACCAGCTTCGAGAAGATCACCCTCGACGACAACACCGCCAACCCGATGGAGCTGGCGATCGCCGACGACGGCCGGGTCTTCTACGTCGACCGCAACGGCGAGGTGAAGATCGTCCTCACCAACGGCAACGTCGTCGAGGCCGGCGAGATCCCGGTCTACACCGGCCAGGAGTTCGGTCTGCTCGGGATCGCGCTCGACCCCGACTTCGAGACCAACAACTGGGTCTACCTCTACTACTCACCCACCAACGCCGGGTCGGTCGACCGGGTCGCGCGCTACACCCTCAACGGCAACTCGCTGGTCATGAACAGCGCCACGACGATCATCGACATCCCGGTGCAGCGGCAGCAGTGCTGCCACGCGGGTGGCTCGCTGGAGTTCGACCACGACGGCAACCTCTACATCGCCACGGGTGACAACACGAACCCGTTCGACTCCGACGGCTACGCGCCGATCGACGAGCGTGAGAACCGCTCCGCCTGGGACGCCCAGCGCACCTCGGCCAACACCAACAGCCTCAACGGCAAGGTGCTGCGCATCAAGCCCAAGGCCGCGGGTGGCTACGACGTGCCCACCGGCAACCTGTTCCCGGCCGGCACCGCCCAGACCAAGCCCGAGATCTACGCCATGGGCTTCCGCAACCCGTTCCGCATCGGTCTCGACGAGCAGCACAACAAGATCATCGTGGCCGACTACGGTCCGGACGCCGGCTCGGTGAGCCCGACCCGCGGCCCGAACGGTCGGGTGGAGTGGAACATCCTCTCCGAGCCCGGCAACTACGGGTGGCCGTACTGCGTGGGCGACAACACGCCGTACAACGACTACAACTTCGCGACCAGCCAGGCCGGCGCGACGTTCAACTGCGCTGCCCCGGTCAACAACTCGCCCAACAACACGGGTCTGACCAACCTGCCGCCGGCCAAGGCCGCGACGATGTGGCAGAGCAACAACGGCTCGATCACCGGCTCGCCCGAGATCGGTGCCAGCGGTGCGCCGATGACGTCCGGCACCTACGCCTACGACGCCGACCTCGACTCCGACCGCAAGTGGCCGGCGTACTTCGACGGCAAGGCGATCTGGGCCGACTGGAACAACAGCCGCCTGTTCACCGTGCAGGTCAACGAGGCCGGCAACGGCTACGACGACGTCAACCGGTTCCTGCCGGAGCTGCCGATGACGCGTCCCCACGCCCTCCAGTTCGGACCGGACGGCGCGCTCTACATGATCGAGTGGGGCAGCGGGTTCGGCGGCAACAACGCCGACTCCGGCATCTACCGGATCGACTACGTGCAGGGCAACCGGGCCCCGATCGCCCGGGCGACCGCCGACAAGACGTCCGGTCCGGCGCCGCTGACCGTCAACTTCGACGGCAGTGCCTCGAGCGACCCCGACGGCTCGCCGCTCACCTACGCGTGGGACTTCGACGGTGACGACACCGTCGACAGCACCGACGAGAGCCCGACGCACACCTACACCGAGGCGGGCGACTACACCGCCCGGCTGACCGTGACCGACGAGGACGGCCGCACCGCGGTGTCCAACCTCGCGATCACGTCGGGCAACACCGCGCCCACCGTCGAGCTGGTGCTCCCGGCCGAGGGCGGCTTCTTCGAGTTCGGCGACACGATGAAGTACAAGGTCGTCGTCACCGACCCGGAGGACCCCACGATCGACTGCAACCGGGTCGTCGTCCAGCCCGCCCTGGGCCACGACGAGCACAACCACGGCTACGAGCTGTACACCGGCTGCGAGGGCGTCTTCCCGCTGCCCGGCGACGAGGGCCACGTGGGCGCCAACATCTTCGGCACCATCACGGCGAAGTACACCGACTCGGGTGCGCCCGGCACCTCCGCGCTCCAGGGCAGCGACACGATCGTCGTGCACACCAAGCGCAAGGAGGCCGAGTACTTCGACAACACCGGGCGCCTGGCCGGCTCGACCTCGGGCGGTGACCCGGGGGTCGTCACCGAGGACACCGGTGACACCCAGGGCGGCACCAAGAACGTCGGGTTCATCGAGCCCGGTGACTGGTTCGGCTGGGACAAGATGAACCTGACCGGGATCAACGCGATCTCGCTCCGGGCGGCGTCCCCGCAGGGGGCCACCTACGAGGTCCGCACCGGCGCGCCGGACGGTCCCGCGGTGGCCACGATCACCGTGCCCAACACCGGCGACTGGCAGGTCTACCAGAACGTCCAGGCGAACCTGACGGCGCCGAGCACGACCACGGGTCCGCTCTACTTCGTCGAGACGTCCGGTGGGTCGAACATCAACTGGATCGACTTCATCGGCGACGGCATCACCGACAACCGGCGTCCGGTGCTCGAGGCCTCGGCCGACGTGACGTCCGGTCCCGGCCCGCTCACCGTGGCCTTCACGTCCTCGGCCACCGACCCCGACGGTGACGCGATCACCTTCGACTGGGCATTCGGTGACGGCGAGACGGCCACGGGTGCCAACGTGTCGCACACCTACACCCAGCCGGGCACCTACCCGGCCAAGGTGACCGCGACCGACGCCCGTGGGGCCAAGTCGACCAAGACCATCACGGTCAAGGTCTTCGCGCCGGAGGACACCTGCTTCACCGGTCGCTCCGACGGGTTCGACGGCACCTCGCTCGACACGTCCCGCTGGGACGCCGTCGTCCGCGGTGACCAGACGATGACGGTCTCGGACGGGACGCTGAACATCCCGCTCACCGCGACCGACATCTACGGCAACAACGGCAGCGCCACGCCCAACATCGTCCTCCAGCACCTGCCCGGCGGCGCGTTCACCGCGACCACCAAGGTGACGCTGGCGGCGGTGCGGCAGTACCAGCAGGCCGGGTTGATCGTCTACGGCGACGACAACAACTACCTCAAGCTGGTCGTGCAGGGCCGGACGGCCGAGCCCAACAAGGCGGGCAACGTCATCCAGTTCGCCAAGGAGGTCGCGGGCACCGCGACCGAGACCAACACCTCCGGTCTCGGCGCGAACTTCCCCGACACCGTGTGGCTGCGGCTCTCGAGCCCAGACGGGCTCGCGGTCACGGCGTCCTACAGCGCCGACGGCCAGGACTTCGTCGACATGACGGGTGCGCGCGACCTGAGCTCCATCAACGAGCCCCGGATCGGTGTGACCGCCTTCGCCAACAACGCGGCGGCGGCCAACATCACGGCGCACTTCGACTACTTCCGGATCACGCCCGACGACACGGCGACCCCGTGCAACGGCGAGGACACCACCGACCCGGAGGTCGACGCGACCGTGCTCGGCTCCTACGAGGGCGAGGTGAAGACCAAGGTCGACACCCAGATCGGCGGCACCGCCACCCTGGTCTCGGAGCAGGACGGTGACGGCTTCACCACCACCGCCGACCTGAACCTGACCGGTCTCGAGGCGGGCGCCGGCTACGAGTCGCACCTCCACGTCGGCACCTGCGACACGCTGGGTCTGCACTACCGCGACGACCCGGAGGGCGACGGTGTCCCGCCGAACGAGCTGTGGCCCACGCGTCCGGGCTGGACGTCGGGTCCGCGCATCGTGGGCGCCGCCGACGGCACCGCCACCGCGACCGCCACGGTGCCCTGGGCGCCGCGGATCGACGGCCGCGCCCTGGTGCTGCACAAGGAAGGGGCCATCGTCGCCTGCGCGACGCTGGACCTCACCGGGCCGGGCACGGTCGTGCTCGACGCCACCGACGACACCGAGGTCACCGAGCTGACCTACACCGTCGACGACGGCACCGAGACCGACTACACCGAGCCGTTCACGATCGACGACCCGGGCACCCACACGGTGGCCTACCGGGCGGCGGACGAGGCCGGCAACGAGACCACGGGCGAGTTCGACGTGGTCGTGCCCGACGAGGAGCCGACCGCTCCGACCGTCACCGTGACGCCGGCTCCGGCCGCGCCGAACGGCAAGGCCGGCTGGTACACCGGTCCGGTGACCGTCACGGTCGCCGGTCAGGGTGGCGAGGGCGACCTCGAGCTCGAGTACCGGGTCAACGGCGGCCCGTGGACGGCGTACGCCGGCCCGGTGCAGCTGACCGCGGACGGCACCCACCAGGTGCAGGCGCGGGCGACCGACGAGGCCGACCAGGTCTCTGAGGTCGAGGGCACCACGGTCAAGATCGACCGGACGGGTCCCGTCGTGCGCGTCACCGGCATCACCGCCGGACGGACGCTCAACGTCGCGGCGCTGCTCAAGGCGACCGTGACCACGAGCGACGCGACCTCCGGGATCGCGTCGCGCCGGATCACGCTCGACGGCAAGGTCGTGGGCTCGCCCGTGACCATCGACGCCGTCAAGCTGCGCTCCGGCCGGCACTCCCTGGTCGTGACCGCGGTCGACAAGGCCGGCACGCAGACGGTCCGGACCATCTCCTTCACGATCAAGGCGACCTACGCCGGCGGCCACAAGCTGGTGAAGCGCCTCGACAAGGAGGACAAGGTCAAGCCCGCGCTGGCCAAGAAGCTGAAGGCCCAGCTGAAGGCGGCCCAGAAGGCCGACCGTCGGGGCAAGGTGAGGGACGCCCGCAGGGCGCTCAACACCTTCGCCTCGCTGGCCGGCCAGGCGTCCGGCAAGGACGCCAAGGCCGCCCTGAAGAACCTGTCCAAGCAGCTCAAGGCGCAGCTCTAGGCGCCGGGACAGGTCAGAGAGGAGAAACGTCCGCCGATGGGGATCCGGTCAGGTCCTGCCGCGAGGCAGGCCACCCAGGCGTCCGGTAGTTCGGCTCTGCCGGCTGCCTGGCGATCGGGTCCCCAGGTCGGGCGGGGGAGCGGGGCACTCGCGGCCCCGCTTCCGGCGGCCGGTGCCGGGACAGCGCGCTCCGTCCCGGCACCGGTTCGCGCCGGTGCGGCACAGCCGAGACCGCACCCAGCACCCCAGTGACCAGCCGACTGACCAGCCGAGCACAACCCGCGAGAAAGAGGACCACCTGATGCCACGACCGATCACCCTGTTCACCGGGCAGTGGGCAGACCTGCCGTTCGAGGAGGTGGCCCGGCTCGCCTCCGAGTGGGGCTACGACGGCCTCGAGATCGCCTGCTGGGGCGACCACCTCGACCCCTGGCAGGGCGCCGAGGACGACGCCTACATCCAGGCGAAGCTCGACCTGCTCGAGAAGTACAACCTCAAGGTCTACGCGATCTCCAACCACCTCAAGGGCCAGGCGGTCTGCGACGACCCGATCGACGCGCGGCACGAGGCGATCCTCTCCGAGCGCGTGTGGGGCGACGGCGACCCCGAGGGCGTCCGCCAGCGGGCCGCCGAGGAGATGAAGATGACCGCGCGCACCGCGCAGCGGCTGGGAGTCAAGACGGTGGTGGGTTTCACCGGCTCCGCCATCTGGAAGTACGTCGCCATGTTCCCGCCGGCCACCGAGGAGATGGTGGCCGCCGGCTACCGCGACTTCGCCGACCGCTGGAACCCGATCCTCGACGTGTTCGACGAGTGCGGCGTCCGGTTCGCCCACGAGGTGCACCCGTCCGAGATCGCCTACGACTACTGGACCACCGTCGCCACCATGGAGGCGATCGGGCACCGCGAGGCGTTCGGCCTCAACTGGGACCCCTCGCACTTCGTCTGGCAGGACCTCGACCCGGTCGGCTTCCTCTGGGACTTCAAGGACCGGATCTACCACGTCGACTGCAAGGACGCGAAGCGCCAGACCGGCAACGGCCGCAACGGCCGGATGGGCTCGCACCTGCCGTGGGCCGACCCGCGGCGCGGCTGGGACTTCGTCTCCACCGGTCACGGCGACGTGCCGTGGGAGGCGTCGTTCCGGATGCTCAACACGATCGGCTACGACGGCCCGATCTCGGTCGAGTGGGAGGACGCCGGCATGGACCGCCTGGTCGGTGCGCCGGAGGCGCTCGAGTTCGTGCGCCGGCTGGCGTTCGACGCCCCCGAGGCGGCGTTCGACGCGGCGTTCTCGACGAAGGACTGACCCGTGGCGTCGCGCACCACCACCCGCAGGCCCGTCTCCTCGACCCCCACCGTCTCGTCCCGAGAACGCGTGGTGGCCGTCGGACTGCTCGGCGCGGTGGTGGGCGCGGCGCTCGTCGGCGTGCTGTGGCTCGTCGTGGGCTCCGGCTCCGACGACCGTGCCGACGACCCCACCGCCTCCCGGGTCGCCGACCTCGAGGCGGAGCGCTTCGAGCGCGAGGCAGCGGCGTTCGACGCCCTGGTCGAGACCGCGGAGAGCGCGATCGAGGGGCTCCTGCCGGTGCTCTCCGGCATGGCCGCGGCGATGCCGCTCGACGGCACCGACGCCGCCGAGGGCGCCGACGCCCGTCCGGACGACTGGGTCGCGGCCGCCGACGCCGCGCTCGCCGACCTCGAGGCCTCCGAGACCGGTGGCACCGCCACCAACCGCGCCCGGCTCGCCTTCATCGAGGCCACCCGGCTGCTGGGCGTGGCGGCGGAGACGTACGCCGACGGCGACACCGGGCGCGCGGCTCAGCTGCGGACCTCGGCGGCCGAGGTGTGGTCGATCGGAGCCATCGCGCTCGACGAGACCGCGGTGCTGACCGACCAGGGCCACATCCACCTGTTCCTGCCGCTCGACGGCTCCGAGGAGGGCGTCGGCGTGCACCACTGACCTCCGCGCCACTTCGGCTCGGGCTTGATGAGGAGGAGATCAGCATGTGTTTCGGACATGACGGAGAGGCAGCGCTCGCACGCTCGCTCGCCGAGAAGGGCGCCAGCCGGCGCTCGCTGTTCCGCGGCGCCGCGGCGGGTGCCGCCGGCCTGGCGGCGGCGGGTGCGGTGACCGGCGTCGCCGCCCCGGCCTCGGCCCACGGGCGTCCCGACCGCGGCCACCACCGCCGGCGCCGGGTGCCCCACGACCGGATCAGCATCCAGATGTACACGCTGCGTGCCGCTACCGGCACCGCGGCCGGCGTCGACACCGTGCTCACCCGGCTGGCCCAGTACGGCTACGAGCGGATCGAGCTCGCCGGCCTCTACGGCCTCACCGCCCGCGAGCTCCGGCGCCGGCTCGACCGGCTGGGGCTGCGCGCGTCGTCGTCCCACGACGGCATCAGCGCCGACGCCGCCGCCCTGCGCACCAAGCTCGAGAACGCCGTCGTCCTGGGCCAGGAGTACGTCGTCGTGCCCTACCTCGCCTCCAGCACGCGGTCGGACTGGGAGCGTTGGGCCGACCAGATGAACGCCGAGGCGGCGCTGGCCAAGCGCTACGGGCTGCGCTACGGCTACCACAACCACGCCCACGAGTTCACGACCGACCTCGGCGGCGGCGTCACCCCGTGGGAGGTGCTCACCTCGCGCCTCGACAAGCGTCTGGTCCACCTCGAGGTCGACCTCTACTGGGCCTACACCGGCGGGGTCAACACCGGCGCCGTCGATCCCGACCGGTTCGCGATCGACGTGATCCGCGAGGCCCCGCAGCGGGTGCGCCAGTTCCACGTCAAGGACCGCGACGCCACCACCGGCGACATGGCGGACCTCGGCACGGGGGTCGTCGACTTCCCGCGGATCTTCCGCAGCCACGAGGTCGAGGAGTACATCGTCGAGAACGACACCCCCGACGTCTCCCCGCTCACCAGCGCCGCCGTCGGCCACGTCTACCTCGACCACCTCGAGTACTGACCTCACCGCTGGTTGAGGAGGGACGAAGTCCCGTCTCGAAACCCCGCAAGCCGAGCGCCCTCCGGTGACCACTGGAGGGCGTTCGGCGCTGGTCGAGGTGCGAAGGCCGCTAGGCCTGAGCCTCGAGACCCCGTGAGACGGAAGCCCTCTGGTGACCAGGGAGGGCGTTCGGCTGCCGGGCTGCCGCTGGTTGAGGAAGGACGAAGTCCTGTCTCGAAACCCAGTGAGACGGAAGCCCTCCGGTGACCAGGGAGGGCGTTCGGCTGCCGGGGGTTTCGAGGCTCGCTTCGCTCGCACCTCAACCAGCGCAGACCACCGCTGCTCGACCACCGGTGCCGCCCACCGCTGGTTGAGGAAGGACGAAGTCCTGTCTCGAAACCCGGTGAGACAGATGCCCTCCGGTGACCAGGGAGGGCGTTCGGCTGCCGGGGGTTTCGAGGCTCGCTTCGCTCGCACCTCAACCAGCGCAGACCACCGCTGCTCGACCACCGGCCTGTGGGGAGGCGGCACCGTCGTCGGTGGGCGAGGTTAGGGTGCTCGGGTGCCCGAGACCCCCGACCTCCGCGAGGTGCTGGGGGCTGCGGTGGGGGCCCTGGGCGGCACCGAGCGGCCCGGGCAGGTGCAGATGGCCGAGGCGGTCGCCGGTGCGCTCGCCGGCGGCGAGCACCTGCTCGTGCAGGCCGGCACCGGCACGGGCAAGTCGCTGGGCTACCTGGTGCCGAGCCTGCTCCACGACGAGCGGGTCGTCGTCGCCACCGCCACGCTGGCGCTGCAGCACCAGCTGGTCGAGCGCGACCTGCCGCGGCTGGTCGAGGCGGTCAAGGACGTGCCCGGCGTCGACGCCTCCTACGCCGTGCTCAAGGGCCGCTCCAACTACGCCTGCCTCCACCGGGTGCGGGCGGGCGTGCCCGACGAGCAGGGCGCGCTGGTCGAGGTGCCGCAGGGGTCGCTGGGCGCCAAGGTGCTCGAGCTGCGCGCCTGGGTCGAGGAGGAGGCCGAGAACGGCGGCAGCGGCGAGCGCGACGGGGCGCCGCGCCACACCGACCGCGAGTGGCGCCAGGTCAGCGTCACCCACCGCGAGTGCCTGGGCGCGGCGAAGTGCCCGTTCGGCCAGGAGTGCTTCGCCGAGCTGGCGCGCGAGAAGGCCCACCGCTCCCACCTGATCGTCACCAACCACTCGCTGCTCGCGATCGACGCCATCGAGGGCGTCCCGATGATCCCCGACTACGACGCCGTGGTCATCGACGAGGCCCACGAGCTGGTCAACCGGGTCACCCAGGCGGCCACCGACGAGCTGTGGGCGGCCGAGGTCGACCGGGCGGCCCGGCGTTCGGTGCGCCACGTCGAGGGCGACCAGGCGCTCGACCTGGCCGAGGCCTCCGACATGCTCAAGATCGCGATCGACGAGTGCCGCCCCGGCCGCTTCGAGACCGTGCCCGAGCAGCTCGCCGAGGCCCTGGCCCGGGTGCGCGACACCGCCCGGGCCGTCGTCTCGGCGTACCCCAAGGAGGGCGGCGACTCCGAGCCCGACGCCGGTCGGCAGCAGGCGAAGGGTGCGGTGCAGGAGGTCTTCGCCACCGCCGAGCGGATGGCGTCCGGCTCCGACCACGACGTGCTCTGGCTGACCGAGGGCACCGAGCGGATGCCACCCCGGCTCTGCGTCGCGCCCCTGGAGGTCGCCGGACCGATGCGGCAGAAGCTGATGACCGACAAGACCGTCGTGCTCACCAGCGCCACCCTGATGCTCGGCGGCGACTTCGCCTCCGTGGCGAGCAGCGTCGGTCTCAAGCCGGCCGAGCGGCACCTGCCGGGCCACGAGCCGGTCGACCGGACCGAGACCGTGCTGCCTTGGGCCGGCCTCGACGTCGGCAGCCCCTTCGACTACGGCCAGCAGGCGATCCTCTACGTCGCCCGCCACCTGCCGCCCCCGGGCCGCGACGGGCTGGTGGCGGCCCAGCTCGACGAGATCGTCGACCTCGTCGACGCCGCCCAGGGCCGTACGCTCGGACTGTTCTCCAGCCGCCGGGCGGCGGAGACCGCGGCCGAGGCGGTCCGCACCCGGCTGCCCCACCTCACCACGCTCGCCCAGGGCGAGGCCCAGCTGCCGGAGCTGGCCCGCCAGTTCGTCGACGACCCACACACCTGCCTGTTCGGCACCCTGTCGCTGTGGCAGGGCATCGACGTGCCCGGCGAGACCTGCCAGCTGGTGCTCATCGACCGGGTCCCGTTCCCGCGGCCCGACGACCCGCTGATGAGCGCCCGCCAGCGCGCGGTCGACCGGGCCGGCGGCAACGGCTTCATGCAGGTCGCCGCCACCCACGCCGCGCTGCTGATGGCCCAGGGCGCGGGCCGCCTGATCCGCACGACGACCGACCGCGGCGTCGTCGCCGTCCTCGACCCGCGGCTCGCGACCGCTCGCTACGGCTCGTTCCTCAAGGCCAGCCTGCCGCCGATGTGGACCACCACCGACCCGGCGCTGGTGCGCAAGGCGCTGGCCCGGCTCGCCGAGGCCGCCGCCTCGCCGGTGCGGGTCAGCGGGTGACGGTCGCGGTCACCCGGCCCCGCACCCGGTCGTCGAGCGGACGGCCGCCACCGCAGGAGAAGTCGCTGACGGAGTCGAAGCAGTCGGTGAACCGGGTGCTGGCGTTGACCACGGTCACCTCCACGTGCGACACCTCGTTCCTGCTGAACGCCACCTTCTTGGCGCCGTCACCGGCGCCGCTCAGCTTCACGTACGACGTGGTCACCGTGCCCGTGCGCCGGTAGACCGAGACGACCGCGAACGGCGACGTCGCCGCGCCGGCGAGGTCGACCCGTACGTTGAGCCGCCACCGGTCGCCGACGTTCGACTTGGGGGTGTAGCGGTAGGTCGCGCTGGTCAGGTGGCGCCGCTTCGAGGTGGTGAGGCCGTGGCTGCGGGCCTTGCCGAGCGTGACGGTGCCCGCGAGGCGCTTGACCGGGTAGGCGTTCTCCTGGCCCTCCTCGTAGACCGTGCGCGATCGCCGGTTGGCGTCGGAGAACTCCGCGAACAGGCGCGGGAAGCCGCCACGCGGGCCGAGCACCGCCTTGAGCGCCTGGAGCGAGTACTTGTCGCGGGCCGCGCCGTGGCTGCTGTCGGCGCGGTTCCACATCCGGAGCACGATCCGGGGCAGCCCGCCGAGCTGCTCGGAGAACCGCTCGGAGAGCCAGCGGACGAAGATCCACGACCCGTAGACCTCGATGCCGCGCGAGCTTTCGAGCGGTCGCGACGGACGGGTGATCGGTCCCTCGCGGAGGTACTGCACGTTGTCGTCGATGTCGTCGTAGACCTCGTCCTCGGCCCAGGCGGCGGTGGCCTCCATGAACCACGGGTCCTCGGCGGCGTCGTAGGCGAACTGCACCGCGTGGAAGTACTCGTGGGCCGTCGTGGCGCGCAGGTTGTCGAGCGGGCTCATCGGGAACGCCGAGTAGTCGGTGCGCAGCGCGCAGAACGCCGGCACGTCGAACCGGTCCTCGGCCACCTGCTCCTCGGCGATCGGGCTGCAGTAGCCGTAGAGGCCGGGGGTCAGGTCGTCCTGGAGGTAGATGTCCAGGAGGCCGTCGGGGTTGTTGTTGGCGCCGGTGCCGCCGTCGGCCTTGGGCCGCCGGTAGCCCGCCGCGGCGTAGGTCTCGGCGACCTCGGTGGCGATCGCGAGCGCGTCGTCGGCGGTGAAGCCCTCCAGCTGCTCCGGCACGCAGTGGATGACGACCCACTGGTTGGCGCGGCAGGCCGGGACGTTGGGCCGCAGCGTCAGCCGCTCGGCCCGCGCGCGGTCGCCGGGCGCAAGGTCGTCGTGCACCGCGAACAGGCGGGCCAGGGCCAGCGTGGCGTCGCGCCGACCAGGGGCCGGGGCGGCGCGCCGCGCCGACGTCGACCCGTCGGACGCCGCGGTGGGGTCGAGGGCCTGCTCGGCGGCGAGCAGGGCGGCGTGGGCGGCCCGCTGCTCGGGGGTCGGCCCGGCCGGCGCAGCACCGGCTGGGGGTGAGGCGTGCAGGAGGGCGGCGGCCAGGCCGGCCGCGAAGAGGAGCGCGGCGGGGCGGCGTCCGGGGGAGGGCATGGGGACTCCAGGTGCGGATGGGGGCCCTCCACACCTACCACGACGAGCCTGCGTCAAACGCCCGCGACGGCAACGAGCCCCGCCCGAGCAGAGGCTCGGACGGGGCCCGTGGTGCTGGGGCGGGAAGGTCAGCCGACCCGGACCCGCACCTTCTGCAGCACGTTGTCGTCGACCGGCTTGCCGGAGCAGGTGAACGGCGTCCGCTTGCGGAAGCAGTTCTTGAACCGGGTGCTGGCGTTGACGGCCGTGACCTCGACGTAGGCGACCGAGGTCTTCTTGAAGGCCACCTTGGCGGCGCCCACGCCCTTGCCGTTGAGCTTGACCACCTTGGACTTCACCGAGCCGTTCTTGCCGTAGACGGTGACGACCGCCGCGGGGCCGGTGGGCTTGGCGCCCAGCGAGAAGGTGACCTTGAGCTTCTTGCCGCTCTTGGGCACGAACCGCCAGGTGGCGCTGGTGAGGTGCTTGAGCCGCGCCTTGTAGAGCTTGTTGCTCTTCTTGCCCAGCGTGGCGACCTTGTAGGGCTTGGCGGTGGGGTAGTTCAGCGCGACCGCCTCGGAGTAGACCCGCTTCGGGCGCCGGTTGGCGTCAGCGAACAGCGCGAACGCCTTCGGGAAGGTCAGCTTCTTGGTCTTCAGCACCCGGGTGATCGCCTGGGTGGAGTAGCGGTCCTTGCGGGGACCCTGGGAGCTGTCAGCCACGTTCCACATCTGTCGCACGATGTCCGAGCCGTACCGCTCGCTGAGCCAGCGGAAGTAGATCCAGCCGCCGTACTCGTGCAGGCCGCCGAACTTGTCCATCGGGTAGCGCGGCATCACCAGCGGGCTGCGGCGCAGGTACTGGTAGTTGTCGTTGACGGAGTCGAAGATCTCGTCCTCGGCCCAGGCGGCGGTGGCCTCCATGAACCAGCCGTCCTCGGCGATGTCGTAGGCGAACTGCACGGCGTGGAAGTACTCGTGCGCCGCCGTCACCTGCATGTTCTCGATCGGCGTGTTCGAGGGGAAGCCGGCGTAGTCGTTGTCGAGCACGCAGTACGCCCAGACGTCGAAGCGCGTCGCGTTCGCGCTGATGGGCTGGTCGGTGGTGCAGTAGCCGTAGAGGCCGGGCGCCAGGGTGTCGATGTAGATGTCGATCTTGGCGTTGCCACCGCGCGTGCCGTCGGGCTTGGGGGCGCGGTAGCCGCGGGCGACGTAGGTGTTGTGGACGGCGTCGATCGTGTTCTTGACCTGGTTGATGTAGCCGGCGGGGCTCTGGCCCGGGGTGTAGTGGATCCGAGCGCGCGCACTGTCCTCCGCCACCGCCTTGACCGGGCGGCCGGCGAAGCGCTCGGCCTGGGCCCGGAGGTCGGCCGGCAGGTCGGCCTTCTGGAGCTGGAGGTCGCGCAGCACCATGGTCACGCTGCGGCCGGCCGCGGCGGCCTCGGCCTGCGCGGCCCGGCCCTCGGCGCGGCTCGCGGGCTTCAGCAGCCGCTGGGCGAGGTCGAAGGTCTTGTACGCCTTGGCCTGCTTCGCCGAGGTGGCGACGGTCTTGGTGCCGTCGGTGGCGGTCGCGGCCTGGGCGAGCGGGGCGGTGAGCAGCCCCCCGGTCAGTCCGGCTGCGGCGACCAGCAGCACGGCCCGGCGTCGCCGCGTGGAGCGGGCGGACACAGTCATGGGATCTCCGTCGGTTATGGGTTACGGCACAGCCCGGAGACCACGGCCTCCCTCGGTGCGGACTGCCCGACCATACCTCTCGCGAGGGCCACGCAGACCCAGGCCACGACGACGACACCCCAGCCGGCCACGACGTCGAGGAGCCAGTGGTTGCCGGTGCCGACGACCACGACCGCGGTGACGACGGCGTGCGTCCAGCCGGCGACCTTGGCCCACCGCACGGTGGCTACCACCTGGAGCACCAGCGCGACCCACAGCGCCCAGCCCGCGTGCAGCGAGGGGAACGCCGCCAGCTCGTTGGTCATCTGGCCCAGCCCGCGCGGTGCCGAGGCGTCCCCGCCCCACCAGCCGGCGGTGCTGTGGAGCTGCAGCACGTCGACGTACCCCTCGATGAAGCGGGGCGGGGCGGTGGGGACCACGAGGTAGCAGGCGAGCCCGAGGAGGGTGGCCAGCACCAGCGCTCGGCGGGCCGGCCGGTAGCGGTCGGCGCCCTGGCGGTAGAGCCAGACCAGCACCACCGCGGTGACGACGTAGTGGGCGGTGGCGTACCAGTAGCTGGAGAAGACGCCGAGCCAGTCGAACCGCGTGAACAGGTCGTTGAGCGGGTGCTCGAGGTCGAGGTGGCTGGCCTGCTCGAGGTCGAGCAGCCGACCCGCCCGGTCGACCGCGGGGTCGAGGGAGTCGTCGGCGAGGAGCCTCGAGGCGCTGTAGACGGCGTACAGCCCGAGCAGCACGCCCGCCTCTGCTAGGGGGCGGCGGAGGGAGGGCACCGCTCGATTGTGGCGCAGACCGCTGGCCGGGGACATGGGGTTTCACCCCGAGTCCCGCTCGGGGGCAGCCCCGAGACCTCGGCGTCAGACGCTGCGCAGCACGGCCGTGACCTTGCCGAGGATGGTGGCGTGGGTGCCGTCGATCGGCTCGAAGGCGTCGTTGTGGGGCAGCAGCCAGACCTGGCCGTCCTTGCGCTGGAACGTCTTGACGGTGGCCTCGCCGTCGATCATCGCGGCCACGATCTCGCCGTTGTTGGCGGTGGGCTGCTGGCGGATCACGACGTAGTCGCCACTGCAGATCGCGGCGTCGATCATCGAGTCGCCGACGACCTCGAGCAGGAACAGCTGGCCGTCGCCGACGAGCTGCTTGGGCAGCGGGAAGACGTCCTCGACCCGCTCCTCGGCGAGGATCGGGCCGCCGGCCGCGATCCGGCCCACGACGGGGACGTACGTCGCCGCCGGAACCGTGTCACCGATGCCGGTCTCGTCGACCTCGGTCTCCTCGACCGACGAGATCGCCTTGCGGGCCGCCATCAGCTCGGGCAGTCGCACCTCGAGCGCGCGCGGCCGGTTGGGGTCGCGCTTGACCCACCCCTTCTCCTCCAGCACCTTCAGCTGGTGGGCCACGCTCGAGGAGCTGGTCAGGCCCACCGCCTGGCCGATCTCGCGCATGCTCGGCGGGTAGCCGCGCTGCTCCATGAAGTCCTTGAGGTGGGCCAGGATCCGCTGCTGGCGCGGGGTGAGCCCGGTGGCGTCGGCGGGTCCGTCGGGGAGCTCGGTGACGTGCTGTCCCTGCTGGTCGGACTTGCTGCTGGCCATCGTGACGCCTTCCGCTCGGCGGCCCGGGAGGGATGGTCAGGTGCGGGCGAGGCACGCAGGACCCGGGTCCGGTTGCCTCACCGTAGCCGCACCCGCGCCCGGTGTTCAAACACCTGTTCGAACGGCGTGTGTCGGCCGCGACCGCAGGCTCGAGCGCGACACGCCGTCGAACGCCTGTTCGGCCGGGTGCTTGAAATCGTTCGAACGGGTGTTCTACTCTCAAACACGTGTTCGATCGAACGTCTGATCGAAGCACCCAGGAGCACCGGCCCGGCGCCACTGTCGGTGGTCGCACCTAGAACTGGACACACCTACTTCCCCAGGAGTCCTCGATGAGCACCATGACCCTCGACTCGATGTTCGGCCCGGCCCGCACTGTCGCCCCCGCCCCGACGCGCCCCGCTCGCGGGGTCGAACGGCGCAGCGAGGTGCGACTGACCCGCCGCGGCCGGCTGGTCGTGCTGGTGCTCGCCCTGCTCCTGGTCCTGGGCGTCGGACTGCTCGTGGCCGCCGGGTCGGTCGCCACCGGCGAGGCCGGCGAGCCCGTGCCCACCCGCGTCGTACTGGTCAGCTCCGGCGACACCCTGTGGGACATCGCCGCCTCCCTCGCCGCAGACGGCGAGGTGCGCGAAGTGATGGAGCAGATCAAGCGGCTCAACGCCCTCGAGTCCGGCTCGCTCTCCGCCGGCCAGCGGATCCTGGTGCCCGCCGGCGGCTGACCGCCACACAGACATCGCCAGCCGCTTCGACCCCGGCTGGCGAGCCGGGGAAGACGAGGGGCGGGGCCTGACGGTCCCGCCCCTCGCGGCATTCCTGTCCTAGCCTGCGGCCCGTGACTGGCTACTCGAGCACCCCGCTGGTGCGCAAGATCGGGGTCAGGGACGGCCACGTCGTGCTCCTCGACCGGGCTCCCGCCGGCTTCGACCTCGGCGACATCGGCGCCGCTCGCCTGGTCACCCGGCTGCCGCACAGGCTGGACGTCTCGCTCACCTTCCACACCAGCCTGGCGAGCCTGTCGGCACGCCTGCCTCTGCTGGTCGAGCGCACGGCACCTGCCGGGATGATCTGGGTCTGCTGGCCCAAGAAGGCGGCCCGGAAGGCGTTCGGCATCGCCAGCGACCTGGACGAGGACCGGGTGCGTGCGCTGGCTCTCGCGACCGGCCTCGTGGACGTCAAGGTGGCCGCCATCGACGACACGTGGTCGGGCCTGAAGCTGGTCAGGCGGCTCGTCGACCGCGGCTGACGTCCTCCGGCGGGTCGGCCCGGGGCTTGTCCGGCTGGGCGAGGACGCCGATCGCGCGCAGCGCGCGAGCGGTCAGCAACAGGCATGCGAGCAGCGCGCCGGCCGCGACCAGACCGGTGCCGGCTAGCCAGAGCCAGCGCCCGTCGTCGCCGCCGCGGGCGTCGCGCCCGAAGCCGATGGCCAGCCAGACCAGCCCGGCCCAGGCGGCGAGCGCGACGACGGCCCCGAGGGCGAGGAGCGCGACGTCGGGCCGGAACGACCGGCGCGGCCGAGCGCCACGTCGCGCCCCGCCCTTCACGCGCCTCCCCGGCTCTCCCATGCGGAGATTGTGACCCATGGGACGAACCTCGCACCGGAGAACACCCGCGCTGTCGCGATCTGCTGGGTACCGGCCGGTCGTGAGCGACGAGAGCGGGGCCGAGCGGCCGGGCACGCCCACGGCGGCGCCCCCGCGAGCGGCGCTGGGTCACCTCGCCCGGCTGGGGGTCGACCTGGCCGCGGCCGAGACCCTCGACGGCGTGGCCCGTGCCGCGCTCACCCACCTGACCGCCCTGCCCGGCGTGCGTCGGGTCGGCCTGGCGCTCTCCGAGGGCGGCGGACGCCGGTTGCTGTTCACCGCGGCCGAGCGGCCGGACGCGGCCGGGCCCCTCGCGCCCGGCCCCGGCGACGAGCTCGACTGGTGCCACATCGACGCCTACGACGACGTGCCGCTGACCACCGTCGTACGCACCGGTCGACCGGTGCTCGGCTCGCTCACCGAGCTCGACCCGCGCTACGCCGCCCTCGTCGCCCGGCAGCCCGCCTGGACGACCGACCTCGCCGCGCTCCCCCTGCCGGGCACCGGATCGCCGCTGGGCGGGCTGGTGCTCTTCTACGACCGACCGCAGCGGTTCCGCCAGCCGACCCCCGGCGCCCGGGCCCAGCTCCGGCTGCTCGAGGCGGTGGTCCGGCGCACCGGCGAGGCGGTCGCGCGGGTGCGGGCGCAGGGCGCACCCGAGCCGCGGCCCGCCTCGTCGCCCGAGCCCGACGGCGCGAGCGACGGCCTCGAGCTGCCCGACGACCCGCGCGCCGCGGCCCAGGCCCGCCGCTTCGTGCGGGGCCGCCTGGGCGAGTGGGGTGTGGTCGGCGACGCCGTCGACGTGGTGGAGCTGTGCGTCTCGGAGCTGGTCACCAACGCCGTCGTCCACGCCGGCACCGGCTCGGCCCTCGGGCTCGCGGTCGACGACGGATTGCTCACGGTCACCGTGCGCGACCGCGGGCGGGTCGAGTCGCAGGCACCCCGACCGGCCGACGAACCCGACCCGCTGCGGGTGCACGGCCGGGGCCTGCGGCTGGTCGAGACGCTGGCCGACCGGTGGGGTTCGGAGCGCACCGGCGACGGCACCCGCGTGTGGTTCGTCGTCGACCTCGGCCGACCGGCCGCGGGTGCCCTCGAGGCCGGCTGACGCGCGCCTCCCGCGACCCCGCGACACGCCGCCGACCGACGTCCGTGCCCGTCCGCTACCGGTCCTGACCTGCGGTTTCTCCGACCCCGCTCCCGGGTCACGACCGACCTGCCGGGACCACTTGCGCCCGTCCCGGACCAGGCGTACGGTTACCACTACATCTAGTAGTTACAACGGTGTAGTTATCCACATCTGGTGGCGAGATAGTCACAGTCCGGGTGGGGAAGGTGCACACGGAGCTGCTGGTTGTACACAGAGAAGCCCCCGATATCCCCAGCCCGTCCACACCCTGCGAGGGGTGTCCGTGGCGACCCCGGGAGTCGGCTCGACGCGTGGGAGGAGGACCGCCGTGCACTGCCCGTTCTGCAAGAACGACGACACCAAGGTCCTCGACTCCCGGGTGGCCGAGGACGGCGGCTCGATCCGCCGGCGGCGCCAGTGCCAGGCGTGCGAGAAGCGGTTCACGACCGTCGAGATGATGCAGCTGATGGTGCTCAAGCGCTCCGGCGCCACCGAGCCGTTCAACCGCGACAAGGCGGTGGCCGGCGTGCGCAAGGCGTGCAAGGGCCGTCCCGTCACCGAGGACCAGCTGGCCTGCCTCGGCCAGGCCGTGGAGGACGCCCTCCGCGGCGCCGGCAAGGCCGAGTTCGAGGCCCACGAGGTCGGGATGGCGATCCTCGCCCCGCTCAGCGAGCTCGACGAGGTGGCCTACCTGCGCTTCGCCTCGGTCTACCGCTCCTTCGAGAGCGCCGAGGACTTCGAGTCCGCGATCACCCAGCTGCGCGCCGAGCGCGCCCGCGAGCTGGCGGGCCTGGTCGACGGGCCGGCCGACGGGCCGGTCGAGGCCCTCACCACCTCAGCCCCCAGCGGCTGACCCAGGCTGCCCGGCCGGTAGTGGGGAAGCTGCCGGCCGGGCGTACCACGTCGGCACCGAGTGTCGGTGCCAGCAGGAAGCATCACCAGCACCACCCAGCAGCAGCCAGCAGCACGAGCCAGCAGCGACACCCACCCCCCAGGACCGAGGAGAACCATGACCGAGACGGTGAGCGGCCGGGCCCGCAAGGGCACGGCGAGCAAGGGACTGACGATCAACCGTGTGTTCAGCACGGAGGGCGTCCACCCCTACGACGAGCTGACCTGGGAGCGCCGCGACGTCGTCCAGACCAACTGGAAGACCGGCGACACCGTCTTCGAGCAGCGCGGCGTGGAGTTCCCCGACACCTGGTCGGTCAACGCCTCCACCATCGTCACGACCAAGTACTTCCGCGGCGCCGTCGGCACCGACGCCCGCGAGTGGAGCCTGCGCCAGCTCATCGACCGGGTGGTGAAGACCTACAGCAAGGCCGGCCTCGACCACGGCTACTTCGCGACCCCGGCCGACGCCGAGCTGTTCGAGCACGAGCTGACCTGGCTGCTGGTCAACCAGTACTTCTCCTTCAACTCCCCGGTCTGGTTCAACGTCGGCACCCAGAGCCCCCAGCAGGTCTCGGCGTGCTTCATCCTCTCGGTCGACGACTCGATGGACTCGATCCTCAACTGGTACAAGGAGGAGGGCTTCATCTTCAAGGGCGGCTCCGGTGCCGGGCTCAACCTCTCCCGGATCCGCTCGTCCAAGGAGCTGCTCTCCTCGGGCGGCACGGCGTCCGGTCCCGTCTCGTTCATGCGCGGCGCCGACGCGTCCGCCGGCACCATCAAGTCCGGCGGCGCCACCCGTCGGGCCGCCAAGATGGTCGTGCTCGACGTCGACCACCCCGACATCGAGGAGTTCGTGATGACCAAGGCGCGGGAGGAGGACAAGATCCGCGCCCTGCGCGACGCCGGCTTCGACATGGACCTCGGCGGCGACGACATCACCTCGGTGCAGTACCAGAACGCCAACAACTCCGTGCGCGTCAGCGACGAGTTCATGCGCGCCGTCGAGGACGGCACCGACTTCGGCCTGCGTGCCCGCAAGACCGGCGAGGTCATCGAGCGGGTCGACGCCCGCGACCTGTTCCGCAAGATCGCCCAGGCCGCCTGGGAGTGCGCCGACCCGGGCCTGCAGTACGACGACACGATCAACGACTGGCACACCAACCCCGAGACCGGCCGGATCACCGCGTCCAACCCGTGCTCGGAGTACATGTCGCTCGACAACTCCTCGTGCAACCTCGCGTCGCTGAACCTGCTCAAGTTCCTCAAGGACGACGACACCTTCGACGCCGAGCTGTTCGCCCAGGCCGTCGAGCTGATCATCACCGCGATGGACATCTCGATCTGCTTCGCCGACTTCCCGACCGAGGCGATCGGCGAGACCACCCGCGACTACCGCCAGCTCGGCATCGGCTACGCCAACCTCGGCGCGCTGCTGATGGCGATGGGCCTGGGCTACGACTCCGACGGCGGCCGGGCGATGGCCGCGGCGATCACCTCGCTGATGACCGGCCAGTCCTACAAGCGGTCCGCCGAGCTCGCCTCGGTGGTCGGCCCCTACAACGGCTACGCCCGCAACGCCGAGGCCCACCAGCGGGTGATGCGCAAGCACCAGGCGGCCAACGACACCGTCCGCACCCTCTCGATCGCCGACGCCCAGGTGCACAAGCTCGCCACCCAGGCGTGGGCCGACGTCGTCAGGCTCGGCGCCGACAACGGCTTCCGCAACGCCCAGGCCTCGGTGCTGGCGCCCACCGGCACCATCGGCTTCATGATGGACTGCGACACCACCGGCATCGAGCCCGACTTCTCGCTGGTGAAGTTCAAGAAGCTCGTCGGCGGCGGCTCGATGCAGATCGTCAACCAGACCATCCCCCGCGCGCTCAAGAAGATGGGCTACGTCGGGGAGCAGATCGAGGCGATCGTCGACTACATCGCCGAGAACGGCCACGTGATCGACGCCCCCGGCCTGCGCCAGGAGCACTACGAGGTCTTCGACACCGCGATGGGCGCCCGCGCGCTCAAGCCGATGGGCCACGTGCGGATGATGGCGGCCTGCCAGCCGTTCCTCTCCGGTGCGATCTCCAAGACCGTCAACCTGCCGGAGTCGGCCACCGTCGAGGAGATCGAGGAGGTCTACCTCCAGTCGTGGAAGCTCGGCCTCAAGGCCACCGCGATCTACCGTGACAACTGCAAGGTCGGCCAGCCGCTCTCCGACGGCAAGTCGGAGTCGTCCAAGAAGGACCAGGGCCGGGCCACCGCCTCGACCGACGCCGAGACCAAGGTCGTCGAGAAGGTCGTCTACGCCCCCACCCGCAAGCGGCTCCCGAAGTCGCGGGTCTCGCGCACCACGTCGTTCACGGTCGGCGGTGCCGAGGGCTACATGACCTCCGGCGCCCACGACGACGGCACCCTGGGCGAGATCTTCCTCAAGCTCGGCAAGCAGGGCTCGACCCTGGCCGGGGTGATGGACGCGTTCTCGATCGCCGTGTCGATCGGCATGCAGTACGGCGTCCCGCTGGAGACCTACGTCTCGAAGTTCACCAACCTGCGCTTCGAGCCCGCCGGCCTCACCGACGACCCGGACATCCGGATGGCGCAGTCGCTGATGGACTACGTCTTCCGCCGGCTGGCCCTCGACTACATGGACTTCGAGACCCGCTCCTCGCTCGGCATCTACTCGGCCGAGGAGCGGCAGCGCCACCTCGAGACCGGCTCCTACGAGCCCGTCACCGAGGAGACCGGCAACGCCTCCGAGCTCCTCGAGGACGTTCCGGCCCTGCCCAAGGCCACCGCCGAGGCCGAGGTCGTCGAGACCAAGGACACCCACGGCTCCGAGCAGCGCGAGGTCCCCGCGGCCCCCGCCCAGGAGGCCCACACCTCCGCCGAGCTCCTGGAGAAGATCACCGGCACCGCGGTCGACTCCCCGCTCTGCATGACCTGCGGCACCAAGATGCGTCCCGCCGGCTCCTGCTACGTCTGCGAGGGCTGCGGCTCCACCAGCGGCTGCAGCTGACCCAGCGCGCATCGAGCGGGGCGGCCCTTCGGGGCCGTCCCGCTCGCGGCATTTCGGAGCGCCCGCCCGGGGCGGGGGGGGGGGGGGGGGGGGGGGGGGTGGGGGGGGGGGGGGGGGGGGGAGGCGAGCCGGGGCGCCGGGGCGCCCCGCGGGGGGGGGGGGCGGGGCCGCCCCCCCCCCCCCCCCCCCCCCCCCGACTCGACGTGGACAAGTACCCCAAGCCAGTCGGAGTCTTTGCCCGGCGAACGGTTGACAGCCGCGGTGTGACCCGCGTTACGGTCGCTGTAACCGGTTTCTGAAACCGCTTACACACGCACCGCCGCTCGGGAGGTGACCGGATGCGTACGACGATCAGGGACGTCGCCCGCGAGGCGGGGGTGTCCATCGCGACCGTGTCGCGGGTGATGCGCGGGTCGGCGTCGGTCACCGAGCCGACTCGCGAGCGGGTGCTGGCGGTGGCCCAGGAGCTGGAGTTCGTGCCGAGCCAGCTGGGGCGACAGCTTGCGGAGCGGCGGCACGCCGCCAACGGGATCGTGTTCCCCGACCTGAGCGGTCCCTACTACGCCGAGGTCGTGCTGGGCTACGAGGCGGTGGCGGCCGAGCTGGGGCGCAGCGTGCTGATCCTGTCGACCCACGGCCGGCAGGACGCCGACGCGAAGGTCCTGGAGATGGCCGAGCGGTGCGACGGCCTGGTGATCCTCGGCCGCACGGTGGGCGACACGACGGTGGAGCGGCTGGCCAAGCGCGGCGTGGGCCTGGTGCTGGTCGCGCGGCCGGCGATCGCGACCGCCGACAGCGTGAACGTCGAGAACCGCGACAGCGCGGTGGCGCTCGCCGAGCACCTGGTGGCGCGGGGGGCGAGAGACTTCGTCTTCGTCGGCGACCCCGACGGCTCGAGCGAGTTCGCGGAGCGCCTGGAGGGGGTCGAGGAGGGCTTCCGGCGCGCGGGGTCTCGACGACGCTCGCTGGCGCTCGCTGCTCGACCAACGGAGGAGGCGGGGGCGGCGGTCGCCGACTCGGTCGGCGGGGTCGACGACCTGCCCGACGCCTTCGTGTGCGCGAACGACGAGCTGGCGCTGGGCCTGATGGCCCGGCTGGGGGAGCGGGGGATCGACGTACCCGGTGACGTGCTGGTCACCGGGTGGGACGACGTGATGGCGGCGCGCTACGCCGGCCTCACGACCGTCCGGCAACCGATGCGCGAGCTGGGCGGAACGGCTGCCCGCCTGCTCGACGAGCTGATCAACGGCAGCCGCAGCGAACCACGCCACGAGGTGCTCGGCACCGAGCTGGTGGTGCGGGGCAGCACTCTCGGGAAGGAACACGCATGAGGAGCAGGACAGCACTTTCGCTCGCGACGATCACCGTGGTCGTCCTCACCGGCTGCGGACGCAGCGACGACGGCGCGGGCGGCGAGGAGCAGAGCGAGGAGATCGGCGCCGGCAAGGCGTCCGGGACCATCGAGGTCTGGGCGATGGGCACCGAGGGCGAGGTCCTCGGCGACTTCGTGGCCGGCTTCGAGGAGGAGAACCCCGACGCCGACGTGGAGGTCACCGCCATCCCGTGGGAGGCGGCCCACGACAAGATCGCCAACGCGATCACCGCCGGCGAGACCCCCGACGTCAGCCTGATCGGCACCACGTGGATGGGCGAGTTCGCCGAGGCCGGCGGGCTGATGCCGACCCCGGAGGGGCTGGTCGACGAGGCCGACTTCTTCCCCGGCGCCTGGGAGTCGACCGAGGTCGGCGGCACGTCGTACGGCGTGCCCTGGTACGTCGAGACCCGCGTCCTCTACTACCGCACCGACCTCGCGGCGAAGGCCGGCTGGGACGAGGCACCGCAGACCTGGGACGAGCTGCGCCAGTTCGCCGAGGACCTGCAGACCAAGGGCGGCGCCGAGCACGGCCTCAGCCTCCAGCCCGGCCAGACCGGCTCGTGGCAGACCATGCTGCCGTTCGCGTGGAGCAACGGTGCCAGCCTCACCAACGACGAGGGCACCGAGTACACGATCGACTCCCCGGAGATGACCGAGGCGCTCGACCACTACACCTCCTACTTCGCCGACGAGGTCTCCCAGACCCGGGTGCTCGACCCCGGCGAGCTCGAGAGCGGCTTCGCCGACGGGGTGTTCGGCTCGTTCATCTCCGGGCCCTGGCACACCGGCCTGGTCGAGGACGCCGGCGTCGGTGCGGACCAGTACGCCGTCGCGCCGCTCCCCGGCCCCGATGGCGCCCCCGGCACCAGCTTCGTCGGCGGCGGCGACCTGGCGGTCTTCGAGGACTCCGACAACGCCGACTCGGCGTGGAAGCTCGTGCAGTGGCTCAGCGAGCCCGAGACCCAGCAGGCGTTCTACGACGAGGTCGGCGACCTGCCGGCCGTCCAGGCCGCGTGGGAGACCGGCGAGCTCGCCGAGGACCCGCAGCTGCAGGTCTTCGGCGCCCAGCTGGAGGAGGCGCAGTCGCCCCCGGCCGTGCCGACCTGGGAGCAGGTCGCGGCCGCGATCGACGCCCTGGTCGAGCAGGCCGCCAAGGGCACGACCGACCCCGAGGACGCCGTGAAGCAGATGCAGTCGGAGGCGGCGTCGATCGGCACCGGGCTCTGACGTGGCCGCCGTCTCCACCACCCCGACCGGCACCGGCCGGCCCGTCCGCCCCCGGCGGTCGCGGCACGTCGACCCCACGCGGCGCTCGCAGGCGATCGCCGCGTGGGTGCTGGCGCTGCCGTTCGTGGTGCTGTTCCTGGTGTTCACCGCCGGGCCGGTGCTCGCCAGCCTCGGGATGAGCTTCACCGACCTGCGCAGCACCGACGTGCGCGACCCGTTCGCGGTCGAGGTGGTGGGGCTGGGCAACTACGCCGACCTGGTGCAGGACCCGCTGTTCCTCAAGGTCACCCGCAACACCCTGCTCTACCTGCTGCTCGGCGTCCCGCTCACCATGGCAGTGGCGCTCGCCGCGGCCGTGGGGCTCAACCGGGTGACCCGGCTGCGCGGCTTCTTCCGGGTCGGCTTCTACCTCCCCGTCGTCACCAGCATCGTGGCCGTGTCGGTGGTCTGGAAGTTCCTGCTCCGCGAGCGGGGCGGGCTGCTCACCACCGCGGCCGGCTGGGTCGGGCTCGACGTGCCCGGGCTGCTCGACTCGACGACCTGGGCGCTGCCGACGCTGGTCGTGATGGCGGTGTGGCGCAACTTCGGCACGCTCATGGTGGTCTTCCTGGCCGGCCTCCAGACCGTGCCGCGCGAGCAGCTCGAGGCCGCCGAGGTCGACGGCGCGTCGGCGTGGTCGCGCTTCCGCCACATCACCCTGCCCACGCTGCGACCCACGCTGCTCTTCGGCGCGGTGATCACCGGCATCGGCTACCTCCAGTTCTTCGAGGAGGCCTTCGTGATGACCAAGGGCGGCCCGCTCGACTCCACCCGCTCGGTCACCTTCTTCACCTACGACCAGTTCGGGTTCGGCAACTACGGCTACGCCGCCGCGGCCAGCTACCTGCTGTTCCTCGCGATCGTGCTCCTGACCTTCGTGCAGTTCCGCGTGCTGAGGGAGAAGGACTGACATGGCCACCACCACCGAGGCGCCCCCCACCCCCACCCAGCCCGACCCGCCCGGGCCGCCGCGGCCGCGCCGCGACGACGACACCCGCACGACGCCGCGCTGGCTCTACGCCGTGCTGTCGGTGGGTCTGCTGGTGACCGCGGTCCCGTTCGCGTGGATGCTGGTCAGCTCGTTCAAGCCCGAGCGCGAGCTGCGCGCCGTGCCGCCGACGTTCTGGCCCGAGGACGTGACGCTCGCCAACTACGAGAGCCTGTTCACCCGCCTGGACTTCCCGACGTACTTCCTCAACTCCGCGCTGGTCGCGATCGCGGTGACCGTGGGCAACCTGGTGTTCTGCTCGATGCTCGGCTACGCGCTGGCCAAGCTCGACTTCCCCGGCAAGCGCGTGGTCTTCGGGCTGGTGCTCGGCACGCTGATGGTGCCGGGCGTGGTGACGTTCGTGCCGCTGTTCGTGCTCACCACCAACATCGGGCTCACCAACACCCTGCCCGGGATGATCCTCCCGTTCCTGGCGGGACCGTTCGGGGTGTTCCTGATGCGGCAGTTCATCCTGAGCCTGCCCGACGAGCTGATCCAGGCCGCGCGGGTCGACGGGGCGGGGGAGCTGAGGATCTTCGTCTCGGTGATCCTGCCGCTGTGCGGCCCGGCGCTGGCCACCCTCGGCGTGCTCACGTTCCTCACGTCGTGGAACAACTTCCTGTGGCCGCTCGTGGTCGCGACCAGCGAGGACAAGTACACGCTGCCCGTGGCGCTGGCGCTCTACTCCGTCGGCCAGAACGCCACCCAGTACGGCCTGCTGCTCGCCGGTGCGGTCGTCGTCGTCATCCCGGTCATCGCCGTGTTCCTCGTCCTGCAGCGCCACATCATGCAGGGCATCGCCATGACCGGCATCAAGTAGCTCCCCACCACACCCCCTCACCCAAGGAGATCCACGATGCGCAACTCGGTGCGCACCACCCTCCTCGCCGGCCTGGTCGCCGCGGGGCTCGTCGTCACGACCGTGCCGGCGTCGGCCGGCCCAGCCCGGGGGACCGGCGGCGCCCCGCCCGCCTCGAGCGCCGCCGCCGAACCCGACACTGCGCGGATGCTGGCCAAGAAGCGACCGTTGCTGCGCAGGTACGCGCGCGACACCTGGCGCTCGTTCGAGGCGATGGTGGTGCCGCGCACCGGGCTGCCCACCGACAACATCGGCGGCGCGCTGCGGCCGGCCAGCCGGGCGACGTACACCTCGCCCACCAACATCGGCGCCTACCTGTGGAGCACGGTCGCCGCCCGCGACGCCGGGCTGATCGGCAAGCGGGAGGCGAAGCTGCGGATGTCGCGGACCATCCGCTCCGTGGGTCGCCTGGTGCACCACGAGCCGTCCGGGATGTTCTACAACTGGTACGACCCGCGCACGCTTGCCAAGCTCACCACCTGGCCCGAGAACGGCGACCCGGTGAAGCCGTTCCTCTCGAGCGTCGACAACGGCTGGCTCGCCACCGGGCTACTGGTCGCGGCGCGCGCCGAGCCCCGGATTCGCAAGCAGGCCAACGCGATCCGCGCCCGGATGGACTTCGGCTGCTACTACAACGGGGCGGAAGGCCAGGGCGGCCAGATCCGCGGCGGCTTCTGGGACGAGGACCCGCACGACGGCGCTGCGGTCACGGGTGACTACTGCGGCATGGGGGGCGACGTCTGGTACACCGGACACCACTACGGCGCGTTCAACACCGAGCCCCGGATGGCGTCGTACCTCGGCATCGCCGCCGGCCAGATCCCGAGGAAGCACTACTTCGGCACGTTCCGCACCTTCCCGCCCAGCTGTGACTGGTCGTGGACCGAGACGATGCCCACCGGCACCTGGCGCACCTACGAGGGTGTCGACGTCTTCGAGGGGGCGCTGCCCTACCGGGACATGAAGATCGTGCCGACCTGGGGCGGCAGCATGTTCGAGGCGCTGATGGTGCCGCTGTTCGTGCCCGAGGAGCGCTGGGGCAAGCGCTCGTGGGGCCGCAACCACCCGCTCTACGTGCGCGGTCAGATCGAGCACGGGCTCGACGAGGCGAGGTACGGCTACTGGGGCTTCTCGCCGTCCAACGACCCCGCCGGCGGCTACCGCGAGTACGGCGTCGACGCCCTCGGCCTCGACGGACCCGGCTACACCTCCGACCAGGAGCGCACCACCCACGAGCAGCCCTACGGCGACTGCCGCGAGTCGGAGCCGGCGCCGACCGAGTACGGCGACGGCGTGGTCACCCCGCACGCGTCGTTCCTGGCGCTGCGCTACGCCCCGGGCCGCGCGCTGAGGAACCTGGCCAAGCTGCGCCGGAACTTCGACGCCTACGGCAAGGGTGGCTTCCACGACGCGATCGCGGTGCGGAGCGGGCAGGTCTCCAAGCGCTACCTCTCCCTCGACCAGGGCATGATCATGGCCGCGCTCGGCAACGCGCTGACCGGCGACGACCTGCGCCGCTACGCCGCCCGCGGCGGGCTCGCGAAGCGGGTGCGGCCACTGATGCGCCAGGAGGTCTTCTCGGTCTCCGCGCGCACCCAGGTGGTGGAGGCCCGATGAGCACCGCACGCACCGACTGGGAGGCCCGGATCGGCGTCCGGTCCGGCACCGCCTTCGGCGGCAACGCCCCCGAGCTCGACCCGCCGAGCCAGGTGCGGGTCGTGGCCGGCGGCCACCAGGTCACGCTCACCTGGGAGCCGGTGGCCGGCGCGATCGGCTACCAGGTGCACGTCGCCGACGGCCCCTACGGCCCGTGGCGACCGCTCGACCACGCCGGTCGCGACGTGCTGGCGGTGCCGCACCCGCCGTACGTCGACACGACCGGCACCCCCGACGAGCAGCGCTGGTACGCCGTGTCGTCGCTGTCCGACGTGCACGTCGAGGGGCCGCTGTCGCGCTCGGTCGCGATCGCGCCACTGTCGCAGCCGACCGGGCCGGTGACGGTGGCGGTGGACGCGGGCGAGCGGCGCGGCGCGCTGCCCCGCCCGTGGCGCCCGATGATCGGCAGCGAGCACCTCTCGCACGCGCTGTCGACCGACACCACGGGCGGCCGGCCGGTGGGCGAGGAGCTCACCGCCGCGCTGCGCGCGGCCCACGACGAGCTCGGCGTCACCCACGTGCGGGCCCACGCGATCCTCTGCGACGACGTCGGCGTCTACCGCGAGGACGAGGACGGAGACCCGGTCCACGACTTCTCGGGCGTGGACCGGGTCTACGACCACGTGCGGTCGCTGGGGCTCTACCCCGTGGTGGAGGTGTCGTTCATGCCCCACGACCTCGCCGCCGACCCCACCAAGACCGTCTTCGGCTACGGCGCGATCATCTCCCCGCCCAAGGACTGGGAGCGCTGGCACGCGCTGGTGCGCGACCTCACCGCCCACCTGCTGGAGCGCTACGGCGACGAGGTCGTGGAGCACTGGTCGTTCGAGGTGTGGAACGAGGCCAACCTCGAGGTGTTCTGGAGCGGCACTCCCGAGGAGTACCTCCGGCTCTACGACGTCACCGTCGACGCGATCCGCTCGGTCGACGACCGCCTGGTGGTGGGCGGGCCGTCGTCGGCGGCCGCCGGCTGGGTGGAGGAGCTGCTCGCCCACGCCGAGCGCACCGGCACGCCGGTCGACTTCGTCTCGACCCACACCTACGGCTCGCCGCCGCTGGACTTCCGCCCGATGCTGGAGCGCTACGGCCGCGCCGACACGCCGATCTGGTGGACCGAGTGGGGCGTCACCCCGACCCACTTCAACGAGGTCAGCGACGCCGTCTTCTCCGGCACCTTCCTGCTCCGCGGGATGGCCTCGGCGATGGGCCGGATCGAGGCGCTCTCCTACTGGGTCGTCTCCGACCACTTCGAGGAACTCGGCCGCCCGCCGTCCCTGCTCCACGGCGGTTTCGGCCTGCGCACCGTCGGCGAGCTGCGCAAGCCGCGCTGGTGGGCGCTGGCCATGCTCGAACGCCTCGGCCCGCACCGGCTCGGCTGCTCGGTCACCGGCGACGGCGGCGGCTCGCTCGTCGAGGCCCTCGCCACCGCCGCCGACGACGGCACCGTCACCGTGCTCGCCTGGAACCTCACCCTCGACCAGACCAAGTCGGCCGGAGCGCCCGAGCTGGCTCGCGACGTCGTGGTCGAGGTCGCCGGCCTGGAGCCGGGCGCGTCGTACGCCGTCGTGGAGGAGCGGGTCGATGCCGACCACTCCAACGTCGCCGCCGCGTGGGGCTCGATCCGCCGCGAGGGCCAGGACTGGCCCGACGACGACCAGTGGGCCGCCCTCCGCGCTGCCGACCGGCTCGAGGAGGTCGACCCCGGCCGGGTCGTCGTCGCGGACGCCGACGGCCGGGCCGTCCTCGACACCCACCTGCCGATGCCGGCGATGTCGTTGGTGACGCTGACCCTGGGAGATGGTCACCCTGACCCACGGTGACTAGCGACCGGGTGCCGGAGGGGTCATTCGGTAGTCACTTCGTCCTGACTGTCTCGACCGGCCGGCGCGGGGGGACGTAGGAAGGGGGCGTCCCGTCCCACGCCCGTCTGGAACCCCTCATGGCTCGATCGACATCGACGTCCCGCACCGGCCACCGCCCGACCAAGACCCGGCTCTGGGGCCGTGGCAAGACCGCCTCGGCCACGGGCCTGGCCGGACTCGTGCTGGGGTTCGCCCTGGCCGGGGGTGGCTCCGGGACCTCGTCCGCGGACGAGTCTCCCGCCGAGACGCCGGGTGCCAGCGACGCCGAGGTGGCCCAGGCAGTCGCCGAGGAGACCGCGACCCTGCACGACCAGCTGGCGGCAGCCGAGGAGCGGCTCACCGAAGCTGGCGAGGAGGCGGCCGCCGACCTGGCCGCCGCCGTCGCAACGGCGGAGGAGCGGGCCCTCAAGGCGCAGCGGCGCGCCGTCCGACAGGCCGTGGCCCGGGTGCGCGACGAGGAACGGCGCAAGCTGGAGCAGGCCGTGCAGGAGGCGCGGGACGAGGCGGCGTCCGGCGGCGTGACGCCCTTCGCCGGAGGCGGTAGCGACCCGCTCTTCGACACCTGCGGTGAGGCCAACGCGGCCGGCTTCGGGCACTACGTCTCGGGCGTCGACCCCGAGTACACGCACTACGACGACCGCGACGGCGACGGGGTCGTCTGCGAGTAGCGGCTCGGTGGGTTTCCCCGGTGCACCGGGGAAACCCCCACTTCTCGGCCGAAACTCTGGCCGAGAAGTCGCGGTTCCGGCCGAGAAGTCGGCCCGTCAGCCCCGCCTCGGCCCCGGTCCGTACGCCACGCGTCACTGCCACCGGGGGTCTCGTGGAGGGCCGGCAAGGGCCTGACGCAGCCACTGGACTGCGAGATGATCGGCAACCCCGAACGCGAAGGAGACCCGATGTCCTTCCAGGCCTACCTGGACAACGCCGAGAAGAAGACCGGGCGCACGCCCCAGGAGCTGGTCGACCTCGCCCACGCCCGCGGCTACGGGCCCGACACCAAGGCGAACGAGATCCTGGCCTGGCTCAAGGACGAGTTCGACCTCGGCCGCGGGCACGGCATGGCCCTGGTCCACGTGATCAAGAACGGGCCTGGGATCAGCGACGCGCACGTCGGCAGCACCGGCACCCACCGCGACGAGTCGGCGGTGCTGCGCCTCGACGGGATCGCCGCCCGCTGATCAGGCGCGACCCCCCGCCTACACTCGTGGGGTGCTGCGCAGGAGGTGGGTCCGCCGGGTCGTGGTGGCCGGGTGCGTCGCTGCGGCGACCGGCGTCCTGCTCGTCGCCACCGCCAACGCGGTCGTCCTGGTGCGCACCGAGGACGACATCCACACCGACGTCGAGCAGCTCGAGCAGGCCCAGGTGGCGATCGTGCCGGGCTCGCTGGTGCGCCCCGACGGGAGCCTCGGTGCCGTCGTGCAGGAGCGGGTCGACGCGGCCGTGGAGCTCTACCGCGCCGGGGTCGTCGACAAGCTGCTGATGTCGGGCGACAACGGGACGGCGGCGTACGACGAGCCCGACGCGATGCGCGACGCGGCGATCTCGGCGGGGGTTGCCGCCGAGGACGTGTTCACCGACTACGCCGGGTTCAACACCTGGCACACCATGCGCCGGGCCCGCGACGTGTTCGAGGTCGAATCAGCGGTGGTGGTGACCCAGGACTTCCACGTCGCGCGGTCCGTCGACCTCGGCCGTGCCGCCGGCCTCGACGTCCAAGGCTACGTCGCGGGCGACGCCGGCCGGGGCGTCCGCGAGGTGCTGGCCCGGGTGCGCGGTCTCGGCGAGGCGATCCTGCGTCCCGACGTCACGGGCGGCCCCACGATCCCGATCACCGGCGACGGGCGCGCCTCCTGGGACGACGAGGACTGACCCGGGCGTCCGTCGTCCGCGGATCCCCTCGTCGTGGGCGGAAGCGACCCTGGATGAATCGGGTCAGCGGCCGTTAAGGACCGCGTGCGAAATCAGGTGGTCGAGCTTGCGGACGTCGATGCCCTTGCCCAGCTTGACCTTGATGTGCCCGGCGCGTGTCCACAGCTCCATCTCGGCGTTGAAGTCGATCTTGCCGGCGTTCTCGGACGACCACATGTTGATGGCGGAGTAGGGCAAGGAGTAGATCTCGACCTTCTTGCCCGTCAGACCCTGAGCGTCCCTCACGATGAGCCGTTTGTTGGTGAACACGGACGTGTCGCGGAAGGTCTTGTACGCAGCCCATGGCTGTTCGCCTTCGACCAGGATGGGTCCGAGGTCGTTCGGGATGGGGCACTCGGCTTGAAAAGTCCAGGCAGTGATGGCAGCGGTCTCCACGGACATTCCTCTCTTCGGTGTGCTCGACACCGAAGCGCGTGCCCGCCTGCTTGGCAAGGGACACCCCGGTCGACGCCTCCCCCGACCGGTCGTCCCCGATGGCCCGGACAGCGGGTGGGGACGACGCCGGCCGGTCACGGCTGGCCGGATCGGCGGCGCGACCGGCGCCGGCGACCTACGGTCCTCCGCAACGGACCCTGGGGAGGGCGAGCATGGCCGGAGAGTCAGCGCGCGACGTCGCGCGCCGGAAGAGGGAGCGCGCCGAGGCGCTCCAGCGGAGCGCCGCGGCGTACGAGCGCGGCGCGGAGGGCGAGGAGTGGACGGCCACCGCGCTGTCGGTGCTGCCGCCGGAGTGGGTGGTGCTGCACGACCTGCGGTGGCCGGGGCGTGCCCGGGCCAATCTCGACCACGTGGCCGTCGGGCCGGGCGGGGTCTACGTGATCGACAGCAAGTACTGGTCGGGCACGCTGTCGACCCGCGGCGGCGTGCTGCGCCAGAACGGCCGCTCCCGGGCGTCGACCGTCGCGTCGTGCGCAGCCGCCGGGCGGGCGGTCGCCGAGGTGCTGCCCGGGCTGCGCGTGCAGCCCGTGCTCTGCTTCACGACTGCCGAGGGGCTCGACGCCCGGGTCGACGACGTGCTGGTGTGCACGACGTGGAGCGTCGCCCAGCTGCTGCGGTCGCGGCCCACCGTGCTGGGGCCCGAGCAGGTGCGCGAGGTCGCGGCCACCCTGTCCCACCTGGCGCCCGCACGGGTCCCGGCGGCCCGGGTGGGCACGCCGTACCCCCAGCGGCGCGCGGCCGCGGCGCGACCCGCGGCGAGCGCGCCAGCCCGACGCCGGAAGCGAGGCCCCGGTCTGGGGCGCACGGCGATGACGGTGCTCGCCGGAGCCGCGATGGTCGTCGTGCTGCGGTCGCAGCCGGAGCTGCTGACGGCCGGCGTCGACTGGTTCGCCGGGTGGTGGGCCGGACTGGCGACGGCCTGAACCTGGTGGCGGCCGGCCAGGAGCGGCGTACTTCTCGGCCAGAACCGTGACTTCTCGGCCAGAGTTCCGGCCGAGAAGTCACGGTTTCCCCGGTGCACCGGGGAAACCCCCGACCCCGACCCCGACCCACCCGCCTCCGACCCCGGTCTGACCCCGGACCAGCCCAAAGTCGGATGTACGACGGCCGTGGGCGGCCGTAATGTCGCAGTCATGCAGCTCGACAGCAGGCTCCCCGCCCGCGACTGGCGGCTGCTCTCCCGCGAGGAGAAGCAGCGCCGGCTCGCCGCGCTCCGCCGCCGGCAGCAGCAGGAGATCGAGGCCGAGCTGCGCCGGCTCGACGCCACCCGCTGACACACTGGCCGGGTGACGGACGACTTCCTCATCGCCCGCAACCCCGACGGCGACTCCACGCTGCCCTACGTGCTGCGCATCCCGCTCGGGCCCGAGGGTGTGCTGCTGAAGGCGCGGGAGACCTGGCCACGCACCGCGAAGGTCTACTGCCATCGCGCGGAGGAGTGGCCGGCGGACGCCGAGATCGTGCAGCGGATCGGGGTGCGCAGCTGCGTCAAGCGCGGCGCGGCGATCGACCTGGTGCTCGACCGCGGGCGCGAGAACCGGTCGCAGTTCGTCGTCGCGAACGCCCGCGGCCGGCAGATGATCTTCTGGCAGACCGCTCGCACGAACAAGAAGGCCCGGCCGGCGGCGTCGGTGCCCACCGCCCGCGCCTCGGGTGTCGCCGACCTCGAGATCGCGGTCGACAGCAACGAGCGCTACGCGTTCACCTTCTCCGACCGCCCCGCGCACGTCGTACGACGGCGGCTCGAGGCGGGTGACTACGGCGTGGTGGTCGACGACCGGCTGGCGGCGGTGGTGGAGCGCAAGAGCCTGCCCGACCTGGTCTCGAGCCTGACCACCGGCAAGCTCACCTACCAGCTGACCGAGCTGGCCTCGGTGCCGCGAGCCGCGGTGGTGGTCGAGGAGCGCTACAGCCAGGTGTTCAAGCTCGACCGGGTGCGCCCGGCGGTGGTCGCCGACGGGCTGGCGGAGTGCCAGGTGCGGTTCCCGACGGTGCCGATCGTCTTCTGCGACAGCCGCAAGCTGGCGCAGGAGTGGACCTACCGGTTCCTCGCGGCGGTCTACCGCGCGACCGCCGAGGAACGCGTCGGCGACGTGGCCATCCGCACGCTGGCTACCGGGCCCGTGGTGCCGCCCGGGCCGCCGTCGCCGGCCGAGGTGCGAGCCTGGGCACTGGCCAACGGCCACGTCGTGAGCGACCGGGGCCGGGTGAGGAAGGACCTGGTCGAGGCGTACCTCACGGCCCGCGCCCGTCCCGCCGACCCTGACGAGCCGCCGGTCGCGCCGCCCTCGTAACCTCGGAGACGTGGCTGAGGACTACTGCGAGCTGTGCGACCTCCCGAAGAGCACCTGCATCCACGGCCAGCCGCCACCGCCCCCGCCGGCCCCCGCCGTGCGTACGCCCAGGCCGCGGGCCTCGCGCGCGACCACCAGCCGCACCACCTCGACCCCGGCCGCGCCGGTGCGGAAGCCGAGCCTGCTGACCGACCAGGCGGCGTTCCGCCCGCACATCCTGCAGGTGCTCTCCGAGCACGGCGGCCGGCTCGACCAGGCCGACGTGCTCGAGGCGCTGGGGCAGCGGATGGACGACGTGCTGCGCGACCGCGACCGCACCACCGCGCCAACCGGCGAGGTGCGCTGGCAGATCGCGGCCCGCAAGGAGCGCAAGGCGATGATCGACGAGGGCCTGATGCGGCCGGCGACCCCCGGCGTGTGGGAGCTCACCGAGAAGGGTCTCCGCTCCCTCTGACCTGGGCCGCCAGTCCGGCCAGACCAGACCAGACCAGACCAGACCAGGAGTGTCACGCGCAGCCCCAGCGCCTATCTTGAGGCCGTCCGGCCAGCCCGGCCGTGCGAGAGATCGAGGTAGCCGTGTCCCACACCCCCGACCCGACCGTCGACCCCACCGCGCCGCAGTCGGCCGCTCCGTCGTCGGCCGCTCCGTCGCCCGACCCAGCAGCTCCGCCTGGTGTGCCGCCCCAGTCCCCGCCGCCCGCTCCCGCTGGGTACGGCGCGCCGCCGGCCCCGGCGCAGCACGGCCCGATCGGCAAGGTGCGCGGCACCGGCGCGTGCATCGGGCTCACGATCATCACGCTCGGGATCTACAGCCTGGTCTGGTACTACAGCGTCCACGAGGAGATGAAGCGCCACACCGGCCAGGGAGTCGGCGGGGTGGTCGGCCTGGTCCTCGCGCTGTTCGTGGGGGTCGTGAGCCCGTTCCTCGTGGCCTCCGAGGTGGGCAGGCTCTACACCCGGTCCGGCCAGCAGGCGCCGGTCAGCGGCGCGACCGGTCTCTGGTACATCCCCGGCTTCCTCATCCTCGTCGGACCGATCGTCTGGTTCGTCAAGACCAACGGCGCGCTCAACAGCTACTGGCGGTCGCAGGGCGCCCGGTAGACGCACGACTGGCTCCGGCTCACGGGACCTCGACAGCGATCTCCTCGCCCAGCCGGGCGCCGTGCTGGAGGTCGAGCTCGCGCTCGTCGCCGGACCAGAACGAGCCGGGGTCGTAGTAGTTGGTGGGCCTGGTGCCGTCGAGCAGCCCCATCGCCGTGTACGTCGCCGCGACCACCTCGGCGCAGTAGGTGGCCTCGATCGAGTCCGGGCGCCGGAACCGGCCCCTCGCCCACCGGGCCGCCAGCCGCGCCGTCGACGGGAACGGCGTGCCGTCGAGCCGCGCGATGGTGCGCAGCACGGCGTCCTCCATCGACCGCGAGACCGGGTGGTGGAGCTGGCGCAGCCAGGCGCGCTGCTCGTAGCGGTCGTGCCACTGCACGACCGCCTCGCGCAGGTCGTGCAGCTGGACGCCGCGGTGGTGGCTCCCGGTCCACACGTCGAGCAGGCCCTTCGACAGCTCCGCGTGCCACATCAGGGGTGGCAGGTCGTCGACGACCACCGCCATGCCGACGTGGTTGACGGGCGCGTTGGTCAGTGCCCGGATGGCGTGGTCGGCGGCGGTGTGGCCGCGGAACAGCCACAGGTCACCGGTGCGGGTCAGGTCGACGGCCTCGTCGAGGGACAGCCGCGAAGGGGTCATGGAAGGATCATCCCGTGAGGCTCTGGAAGGTGCTCGGACTGGCCGGGCTGGCCGGCGTGGCGGCCACCGGCATCGTGGTCGCCCGCAACCAGCGCAAGCGAGCCGACCTCACCCCCGACCAGGTCCGCGAGCGACTGCACCGGCGGCTCCGGGAGGCCACCGGGGACGACGCGGATGCGTGACGTCCCCGGCGTCCTCGTCACGGCGGGGCGGCTGCTCGCCCGGCACTGGCCGGCGTTCCTGGTGCTGGCCGTCGCGGGCGCGGCCGTGCGCGCGGCGACCCTGTGGGCGGCGGTGGCGCTCAGCAACCGGCAGAGCGAGCTCGCCCAGCTGCTGCTGATCCTGGCGCCGCTCGGCTACCTGCTGCCAGTGATCTGGATGCTCCACCTGTGCCGCGGCAGCCTGCCCAACCTCCAGGGCGAGGACGACCGGGTCAGCCCCACCGAGGGCCGGCAGCGGCGCCTGGTCGACATCGCGGTCAGCGTGCTGGTGCCGTTCCTGGCCGTCTACGTCAGCTACGGCTTCCTGGAGCAGGACATCCTCCAGTTCCGCAACGAGGCCGCCAGCGAGGAGCTCGGCAACACGTTCGTCGAGGAGGTCGACTTCCGCGACCGGCTCGGGCTCTACCCCGTCCAGGTCGCGGCGATGATCGTCGTCGTCGCCTGGGTGCTGCGGTGGGCGCTGGGCCGCTTCGAGCACCGCACCAAGTTCCTGGCGCTCGCGGTCGTCGGCGCCGTGGTCGAGCTCTACTACACCTCCCAGCTCGCCGGGCAGGGCTTCCTCATCAAGACCGACGGCATGGAGTGGCTCGCCCGGCGCCGCGCCTACCAGTGGTTCCAGGACGGGTACGACGCCCTGCTCGGCCGGCTCGGCTTCCTCGCCGACCCGGTCGCGGCGACGGTCGACGCGGGCCAGGCGGTGCTGGGCTCGTTCGACAGCGTCGTCGTCGTGCCGATCGCGTGGCTCACGGTCGGCGCGGTCGTCCTCGGGCACCAGCTGGCCGAGGGCCACGGCGACGGCGCCACCCGAGCTGGCGACGACGCCGACGACGCCGACGACGCCGAAGGGGGTCGCAGGGGCGGGCTGCTCCGGTCGTTCGGTGCCGACCTGCGCGGCCGCTTCGGGGCGTTCTTCGACGGCCTGCGGCTGCTCTCGGCGGCCGGCCTCTACCCCATGCTGGTCTTCTCGCTCGTCTTCGTGGTGGCGCTCCGGCTGCCCGGCCTGCTGGTGCGGCTGAGCCGCGTCGTGGTCGGCCCCACCGAGCACGGCACCTACCTGGCGTTCCAACCCTACGAGCAGGCGCTCGGCCTGGTCGCGTCGATGGTCGTGGTGGCCCCGCTGCTCGCGGCCGCCGTCGACTGGCTGGTCAGCTCCCGGCGCGCGGGGGGACCGGCAGCACGACGTGCTCCGGAAGCTGCCACCACAGCAGCACCTCGGTGATCTCGGCGTCCTGCGGCACCACGAAGACCGGGCGGGTCCGCCACGCCGGCAGGCGCTCCTCGCCGTCGGGGACGCTGCGCCCCGCGGCGTCGTCGACCGCGCTCGGCACCAGCGGACCGCCGCCCTCCGACGGCAGGCAGCTCGCGAACCGCAGCCCCGCCGACGACAGCCGGTGCGTGCGGCCGCGCGAGTCGCGCAGCGCCACCGTGCAGCCGCGCAGCCCCTGGTCGGGGTCGGCCTCCCAGTCCATGGTCACGCGGACGACGCGGGCGTCGTCCGAGAGCGGCACCGGGTCGTCGAGCCGCCGCACCGGCACCGCGTCGAGCTCGGCGACGTCGACCACCTCGACGGTGAGCGTGCGCGAGGTCTCGCCCAGCGCGTCCTCGTAGTCGTCGGTGAAGGTCAGCGCCCGACCGGGCTCGCCGCGCGCGATGACCTCGTGGGGCTCGACGTTCCACCAGTAGTCGGCGACCCGGTACGACGCCGCGGCGCCGAGCGCCAGCAGCACGACCGGGAGGAGCGCCAGCCAGACGCGGTTGCGTCGCCACCAGGTCACGGCTGCGCCACCTCCAGCTCGACCGGGTCGAGCTCCTGGCGCACCAGGCCGGGTTGGGGCGCGACGTAGGCCGCGGTCGTGCGGGCCAGCTCGGCCGCCCGTGCCCCGTCGAGGTCGAGGTCGACGACGGCGACCTCGTCGCGGCGGGTGCCGTCGGTGATGTCGCTGCCGCGCCCCACCACGAGGTCGAGCTCGTCGATCCGCGAGGGCGGGACGTCGAAGCACAGCCAGCCGTAGCCGGTCAGTCCGGCGTCGAAGGTGAGGGTGCGCGGGCAGCCCGCCTTGGCCGACGTCGCGTAGGTGCGGCCGTCCTCGTCCTGGAGCCGCACGGTGCCGGTGACGAGCTGGTCGTCGGCGCCCGAGCCGGCGACCTCGACCATCAGGAAGCGACCGGAGGCCTGCACGCTCTCGCGGAGGTGGGAGAGGTACTGCGCCGCGTCGACGTCGAGCACCTCGAGCTCGCCGTACTCCAGCACGACCGGCTCGCCGCGCACTCCCTCGCGCAGGAAGGGCGCCGAGATGTCGTCCTCGGCGGAGAGGGCGCCGTCGACGACGTGCGCCAGGGCCATCGCGGCGATCACGGCCGCGGCCTGGAGGCCGCGCTGGAGCGGGAGCGCCATCAGTCCTCCACCGCGACCTCGAGGGGGCCGGCGGCCAGCGGGTCGCCACCGGCCGGGCCCCACTCGTCGGCGCGGAACGCGGCGATCTCGTCAACCTGGTAGGTGAACCCGTAGACCTCGAGCTCGAAGTCCTCGGGCTCGAACGTCGGCCCGGTGTGCAGCACGCCGACCAGGTCGGCGGTGGTGCCGGGGTTGACGTACTCGGTGCCGAGCGGGGCGGTGTCGTCGACGAAGAAGAACTCGATCTCGGGCGACTCCTCGCCCGGCCAGGGGCGGAACCCCTTGGTGGGCGAGCCGAACGCGTCGCGGATCAGCCGCTCGGCGTAGACGGGCTCGTCGGTGTGGTTCTCGAGGTCGAACCTGATCGCCAGCACCCGGTTGCCGGGCTCGGGCTCGGCCACCGGCGCGAGGTCGGGGAGCGAGACGACCTTGGTGACGGTGAGGTGGAACGGGCCGATGTCGATGCGCTGGTCGAGGGCGATCGGCTCCGTGTCGCTGCCCGTGGCCTCCCTGAGCCCGCCGAACGGCGCGGTGAGGAGGATCAGCACGCCGACGACCGCCCCGACCCGCTGCGGCAGCGGGCGGTTGGCGACGAGCTCGCGCACCCGGCGCCGGCGGGGCGGGGGCGGCTGGTCGGTCGACGCCTCCGAGACGGTCACGCGCCAGATCCTAGGCGGGCGCAACCACTCGACCGGGCCATGGTCGGGAGTGGCGCCCGATCGCTACCGTGCCGACGTGACCTCTCCCGACAAGCGGGCCCGCGACGCCGACCGGGCCACCGCCATGGACCTCGTGCGCGAGGCCTTCGCCGACGGCCGGATCATCGAGGCCGACCGCGACAAGCGCCTCGCCGACCTCCAGCACGCCCAGACCCTCGGCGACATCGAGACCCACGTGCGCGACCTGCGTCCGCCTCCGGTGCTGCCGACCTACGAGACCTACCCGGACGACGCGACGCCGCCCACGCCGGCCTCGGAGGCGGTCGAGGACGAGCCGGCCGCTCCCGACCCCGCTGCGGTCGCCAGCGCCACCGGCCAGCGCACCGGCTTCCCGACCGGCCCGCAGTACGGGCCGACCTCGGGCGGCGGGGGCGTCACCGACATCACCGTCGTGGTCGGCGACGCGGCCCAGCAGGTCGCCAGGCGCACCCGGCCGCTGATCTTCGCCGTGGTGGCGATCGTCGCCATCGCGGTGTTCGGCACCGTGATCGGAGCGGTCGTCTCGGCGTTCGACGACACCGACCTCGGTGGCATCACCCCCACCGACGACACGACGTACGCGCCGGGCGAGGAGCCGGGAGAGAACGGCATCAACCTGTTCACCCGGCAGGGTTACCAGGACCTCGTCGACGCGGTCGCCGAGCGCGGCAGCACCTCGGTCTTCATGGCGGTGATCTACCCCCGCTACGCCGTGGTGCAGATCCCCGAGGGGCCCTCGGGCAAGCGCTACCGCTCCTTCTACTACGACGGCCAGCTCGAGGAGTCGGGCTCGAAGGGCACGATCGAGTACGCCCGCACCGACCTCGCGAAGGTGCGGCCGGGGGTGATCCTCAAGCTCGTCGAGCTGGCCCGGTCGAAGGTCGAGGACCCGACCACGTGGTACGTCACCGTCGGCGGGCTGGCGCTCAACGACAGCAGGATCACCGCCAGCGCGTCGAACGAGTACGGCGAGTCCGTGCACCTCAACGCCACGCTCGGCGGCAAGGTCACCTACGACTCCACGGCCTCGGACTAGCGGGGCGCCCGGCGCGGTGGCTCAGGGGCCGACGTCGTAGACGTAGCGGCTGCTCGGTACCAGGTCGAGGTCGCGGTCGGCGCCGAACCGCGCCACGCTGGCCATCATCCGCCCGAGCCGGTCGTGCAGCTCGGCGTCGTCGCCCGCGCTGCCGTAGAACGCGTGCACGTCGTCGATGGCCGCGCTCGGGAACAGCTCCTCCACGAGCGCGGCCACCGCCGGCGCGTCCGGGGTGACCGGGGCCGAGACGACGTTCTGCACGTAGCCGAACGTCGCCTGCGTCGCGATCGCGACCGGTGTGTGGTCGACCAGCCACCGGTGCAGCCACTCCTCGTGCGACAGCTCCTCGGGGCGGCGCAGCAGCGCGATGTTGGCGAGGGCGTCCAGGCGCTCCCCGCTCGCGGACGACGGCGGCGGGATCGGCAGCCGCTCCTCCACCGCCCAGCCGGCCACCCGGTCGGCGGCGCCTCCCAGCACGTCGACGACGGCGGGCGCCTCCCCGCCCCAGGTGCTGACGACCGCCCCGATCGCCGGCTCGGCCGACGGGATCCGCATCGCCCCCGCCACCGCGGCGTCGTCGACGTTCACCTGCACCCGCTCGACCCCCGCCTCCGCGAGCCGGGCGTGGAGCGCCGGGTCGTGCAGCGTAGACGCGAGGTCGCCGCCCCACAGGGCGAACATCAGCTTGGACACGCGGTCACGGTAGTGGCTCAGCGCTCGTCGCGGACCACGTCGCGCCCACATCCGGGCCCCGCGAAGGCCTCGTCCACAGGGTCCGGCGCGCACGGGTGGGTCCGTCGGTGCGGACGGGAAGCGTCGGGATCAGCAGCGGACTAGCTCCTGGAGGTGTGCCGTGCTGCGACCGCGAGACCTGACCCAGCTGGTGGTGGTCGACCCGCCGCTCGAGCCGCGCACCCGCGCCCTGGTGGCCGGGCTGGCGGCGGTGCCGGGGGCGACCCGGGTGGTCTGGCCGGGGCAGCCCGGACCGCGGTCGCCGTGGGCGCCGTGTCCCGACGGGTGCTGCCTGGTGCTGTGCGACGACGACCCCGGGGCGGCGCGCTGGCTGCGGTTCCTGGTGCGCGAGCTGGTGGCGCCGCGGGCGGCGGGGCCCCTGCGCCGCTCGCGACGGATGGGGTTGCCGGGCGGGCACCGGCTCGACGGCCGGGCGCTCGTGGAGCACGGCGGGTCGGGGCCGGTGCTGGTGGTGGTCACCCACAACCGGGTGCGTGAGGTGCCGCTCGACGACGACCTGTTCCCGCTGCGCCGACCACGACGAGGGCCGGGGGAGGTGGTGCCGCTGGGGAGGCGGGGGAGGGAGGAGTCGTGACGATCAACCCTGGTCGGGCCCCGGCTCGACGGGCGGGAGGATGCCGGCCGCGCGCGCCACCTCGGCGTACGCGACCGCTAGCGACTCGACGGTCTCGTGGGCGTTGAGGCCGCTCGGGTTGGGTGCGACCCACAGCTCGGCGCCGCCCAGGGTCTCCGGTTGCCGACCGGCGGCGGCCTTCCGGCGGCCGAACGCCGTGCGGTAGGCCGTGATGCCGAGGATGGCCACGACCCGGGGGCGGGTGCGCTCGACGGTCGCGACCAGCTGGCGGCCGCCCTCGCGCAGCTCCTCGTCGGTCAGCTCGTCGGCCCGCGCGGTGGCTCGGCGGACGACGTTGGTGATGCCGATGCCGCGGCCGGTGAGCGCCGCGCGGTCGTCGTCGGTCATGCCGGCGGCGGGGTCGACCGGGCGGTCGAGGATGCCGGCGCGGAGCAGCGCGGGGTAGAACCGGTTGACCGGGTGCGCGAAGTGGGTCTGCACGGCCGCGGTCCACAGGCCGGGGTTGATGCCCACGAAGAGCAGCCGCAGGTCCGAGCCGACCAGGTCGGGCACCTCGGCGTCGCGGAACGCCAGCAGCTCGTCGCGGGTGAAGCGGGGCACGGGCGCAGCCTGTCACGGCGGGGCTCGGAACCCGGCACGGGGCAGGGGCGTCGGAGCACCATGCGACGCCTGCTCGGACCGACCGCGACCCTCCTGCTGGTCGGCCCGCTCGTGCTGCTCGGTGGCTGCGGTGACGAGCCGACGACCGAGGAGTCACCGGCGCCGTCCGCATCCGCTGCGGCGGAGCCGCGGCTGGTGCGGCTGCTGCACGGCTCCGGGGTGGGCGGGCGCACCGACCCGGTGGCGGTCGCGCTGCCCGACGAGCAGGCGGTGCAGCAGTGGGCCTCCGGGCTCGACGACGGATTCGCCACCGAGCTCGCCGAGGCAGCCCGGCGGGCGCGGGCCGACCTGGCTCCCGGGCGGCTCCTCCACGGGGCCGTGGTCCACCTGGGCTGCGAGGTGCCGACCGGGGTGACGGTGACCGAGGAGGGCGACGGGCTGCGGGTCGTGGCCGACGGCGTGCCGAAGCCCACCAGCGAGTGCCTGGTCGCGGTCACGACGGTGGCGCTGGTGGACGCCCCGGCCTGACCGGTCCGTGCGGGCGGGCTCAGCGGTGGTGGAGCACCAGGCCGTTGGGCACCTGGCGCTGCCGGCCGTCGGAGGGCGAGTTCACGATGCCCACCGTGCCGCTGGGGCGCTTGGTCACCATCGTCGAGGACCCGCCGCCGTCGAGGTTGAGCGCGTCCTCGGCGCCGAGCTGACGCATCAGCACCGACATCTCGACCATGGTGAGTCCGCGGCTGAACGACTGCCGCCCGTCGACGACCATGAGCAGCACTTGGCCGGTGTCGCGGTCGATCCCGACCGCGGTGCGCGGGTGCATGTCGACGTCGTCGCCCGTGGTGCGCTTGCCGGCGCGGAGCAGCACCTGGTTGCCGGTGATCGCGACCTGGGGCGACCCGTCGGTGCGGCTGAGGATCGTGACCTTCTTGCCGCGGGTCAGCCGGCGCAGCGCGTCGGCACCCTTGCCCCGGCCGACGAGGACCTTGCCGGTGACCGGCAGCCGGCGCGGGAACCTCACCTTGTTCCAGAGCACCCGGCCGTTGCGCACCGCGACCATCCGGACCCGCTTGCGCTGGCCGTCGGTGACCCGGTAGTCGCGCAGCGTGCCCCAGGCCTGGGTGTAGACGCCGATGCCGCCCATCCGCACCGACGGCGAGTTGCGGTGCTCGATGGCGATCCGCGGGTGCTGGCGGATCCTGCTCCGCACCGCCAGGGTGCCGATCCGCGGCGTGCCGGCGTGGTCGAGGTAGAAGGCCTGGTTCCAGCCGTCGACCGGACCGTGCACCGGGCCGCGCTGCCGGTCCTTGCCGACCCCCAACGGCGCGCCGGTGTCGCCGATGTCGAAGAAGTCGCCGTTGACGCCGGCGATGCCGCGGTCGGCCTTGACCTGGCCGAGCACACCGGCGGTGGTGGTGACGTGGCGGGGGGAGAGGTAGTCGAGCGAGAGCCCGGGCGCGGACAGGTCGGCCCGCAGCAGCTGCACCCGAACCCGGCCCCGGCTGTCGGCGAGCTCGAAGCGCTCGAAGCCGAGCCCCGGCACCACGGGGTAGGCGGCCAGGTCGGTGCGCACCCAGTCGCCGACCTTGGCCAGCGGCAACGGCAGCGCCCGCCGACCGGCGATGCCGTCGGAGGTCTGCGGCGCACCGGCCGTCGGACCGGTACCGCCCGTCCAGGCTGCCCAGCCCGTCCAGCCCGGCTTCCCCGGTGGGCGGTCGTCGTCGGCGGTGGCCGACGGGGTCGGCCCGACCAGGCTGACCGGGAGAGCGATCGCGAGTCCGAGAGCGGCGAGCCCCACGCGTCGTACCGTCACCCCGCCACCGTACGTGGGCGGGCGCGCCGGTCGGCGCAGCCCCGGCGCGGGGGCGCGTCCCGGCCGGTCAGCGCGAGGCGCACGGCTGGTCGTGCAGCGCACGGAGCCCCGCGACGTCACCGTCTCCGAGCCGGTCCTGGCCGACGTAGGACGCGTTCATCAGCTGGTCCTCGTCGTCGACGTGCCCGAGTCCCAGCACGTGCAGGATCTCGTGGACCAGGATCATCCGGGCGGCGACCTCGTCGCCCTCGCGCTCGAGCTGCTGGTACTCGGCCTGGTCGAGGATGACGCCGCCGGACGTCCACCGGGCGAGCCCCTGGACGTCGGTGGCCACCGGGCCACCGAGGCCGGCGACCGACCCCTGGAGGTCGTGCCGGCGGCCCTGGTGCGAACACAGCACCAGCACGGGGTCGCTCGGGGTGGCGAGGGTCCGGTTGGCGGTGGTGCCGGTGTCGCGGAAGACGTAGCCGCTGGCCGCGCTCACCTCGGCGAGCGCGGCCTCGAGCAGCGCGCGCCAGCCGGTGGGTGCGCCGTCGGTGTTGACGGCGTAGGGGATCGCGCGGCACGGGTCCCAGCTGACCGGGGTGGTGCCGTCGGGCTGGGTGCGCAGGAAGGCGTGGTCGTCGCCCTCGCGACCGGTCCACCACAGCGCCGCCGCGCCGGCCAGCACCGCGACGACGACTACGACGACCGCGCGTCGAAGTCGCGACGGCGGCGCCGGTGGTGCCTCGGCGGTCAGCACGGCAGCTCGTGCAGCTCGGCGAGACCGGCGCGGTCGCCCTCGCCGAGGCCGTCCTGGCCGATGTACTGCGGATACATCAGCTGGTCGCGGTCGTCGACGTGGTCGAGCCCGAGCACGTGCACCAGCTCGTGCACGAGGACCAGCCGCTGCTGGTCGCCGTCGCCCTGGCGCGCCATGGTCCGGTACGCCGGCCCGTCGAGCGCCACCGACCCGGTGACGAAGCGGGGCCGTCCCTGCCGGGGTGCGGTGCTGCTGCCGCCGACGCCGATGGTGTCGCCGCGGAGGGCGGGCACCTCGTCGGGCGTGGCCCACCCGATCAGCACCGGGTCGCCGGGCTCACGCGCACCGAGCGTGAAGGTGCGGTCGTCGGTCTCGCCCCCGTCGTCGAACTCGAACTCGCTCTCCTCCTCGAGCAGCTCGATCGCGTCGGCCACCAGGTCCTCGTGGTCGGCCGGCGCGCCCTCGGGGTTGACGACGTAGGTGATCGGCTCGCACGGGCTCCAGCCCACCGGCATCGAGGAGCCGCGCTCGGTGGCAAGGAAGGTGTAGGCACCGTCGTCGCGGCCGTTGATGGTGTCGATGAGGTCGCGGACGCGATAGCCGGTCGCGCCCGGGTTCATCACCATGACCACCGCGGTCAGGCCCAGCGCGATCGCGAGCCCCGGCAGCACCGGTCCGGTCTCCCGCCAGCGCCGCCGCCGGGGCGGGGCGCCGTACATCTCGATCGGGCCGTACTCGCGCTCCAGGTGCTTGAGCCGCTTGCGCATCTGGCGCTGCCACCGGCGGTCGGCGCGACGGTCGAAGTACTCCCCCACCTCCCCATGATCCCCGAGGCCTGGTCACGTCTCCACAGATCGGGGAATTCGGGGTCGCCGTCGGGTCGGCGAGTGGGTAGTTTGCTGCGTGGCGCCTCCGGTTCGGGTGCTGCACCATCTCGGGAAGGACCAGCCTGATGAGACGTCTCGCCCCGCTCTGCGCCCTGCTGCTCGTGCTCGCAGCCGGGTGCGCCGGGAACGACGACCCCGGGCCCCGGGTCGAGCCCACCCCCTCCGCCACGGACGTCGCCGCCTCGCCGTCGGCGTCGCCCACACCGGCTGCGCTGTCGCCGGTGGAGACGGTCGAGGCGTGGGTGGCGGCGCGGAACGAGGCGTTGCGGACAGGGGAGGTCTCCGCGATGGAGCAACTCTCGGCTCCCGAGTGCCGAGGATGTCCGAACCTGTCGCGTCCGATAGCCAGTGCGATTGCCGCGGGAGGCCAGTTTGAAGGTGGGCGATGGACGATCGCGGGGATGCGGCGGCGAGATATGACCGATCAGAAGGCAACGATCGATGCGGGTATCCGCATCGCAGCGGGCGTGACAACGCAGTCGCAGGGGGCGGAGCCGGTTTCCTATCCGAAGGAAAGTCGCTTGATGGTTTTCGAGCTCAGATCTGTGGGCTCGCGGTGGCTTCTCACTCTGGTGGCCTTTGCCTCATGAAGCGGTTGCTTTTGACGACAATCGTTCTGTTGGCATGTCCGAGCATCGCTCGTGCAGACGCCTGCCAGGTCGTGGAGACCACCCACATGGTGAACGGACAGGTGACGGTTCAGGTTCAACAGGTCTGTGCACCTTCGACGCAACCTGTGTCGTCGACGGACAATGAGGGTTTGCCCCCTCCTCGGGAATCCAACCTGGATGTGGCGTGCGTCCGGCAAGCGATCTCGAGCGGAGTTGACCCCTTCGAGTTCTGTGACATCCCCTCTGACGCCGAGGTCCCGCTCGAAGCGATCACTCCCGGACTGGTGGCGACGGCGTTCGCGGAGCTGCCGCTGCCGGCGTCGCAGCTCGAGGTGCAGCCGCCGAACGGGCGGACGCTGGTGAACTTCGAGACCAACTTCTTCACCGTCAACAAGCCGTTCACCGAGGCGCTGACCCTGTTGGGGCAGCGGGTGGAGCTGCGGATCGAGGCGGTGGGGTTCGGGTGGCGGTTCGGGGACGGGAGGTCGGAGCAGACCCGCACCGCGGGGGCGCCGTACCCCGACCTCGAGGTCACCCACTCCTACCTGCGCGCCGGGCGGGTGCGGCCGAGCGTCGACACGACCTACCCGGCTGACTACCGGATCAACGGCGGCCCGTGGGCTCCCGTGCCCGGGACGGTCACCGTGCCCGGCGCCGCCGTCGGTCTGCGGGTCCTCACCGCCAGCCCGACCCTCGTCGGCTACTGAGCACGGCCGCGGCTCCGACCCGACCCAACCCGACCCGTCGCACCAACCGCGCCTTTGCGCCGTTCGTGCGCCCGATCCGACCCAACCCGTCGCACCAACCGCGCCTCTGCGCCGTTCGTGCGCCCGATCCGGCCCGACCCGTCGCACCAACCGCGCCTTTGCGTGGTTCGTGCACCACCGCAGACCCACCGGGCCTGAGTAGGGTCCACGGCGTGGAGCCGTGGAACATCTTCGTCGAGGGCGACAACCTCGACGTGCTGCCCGCGGTCCGCGACCGGTGGGGCGCGGTCGACCTGATCTACATCGACCCGCCGTACAACACGGGCAACGACTTCGCCTACCGCGACGACATCCGCGGGAGCGACGGCACGAGCCGCCACCAGGCCTGGGTCGCGATGATGCGCCCGCGGCTCGAGGCGGCCCGCGCGGCGCTGGCCGAGTCGGGCGCGATCTTCGTCAGCATCGACGACAACGAGCAGGCCCACCTGCGGCTGCTGCTCGACGAGGTGTTCGGCGAGCACTCGTTCGTCGCCCAGGTCGTGGTCAACCTCAACCCCAAGGGCCGTCAGCTGGGGCGCGGGTTCGCCACCAGTCACGAGTACCTCCTGGTCTACGCCCGCGACGCAGCGCGCACGGTGCTCGACGCGAGCAGCGCCGAGACGGTCGACGAGCGCGACTTCCCGCTGACGACGCCCGACGGCCGCCGCTACCGGCACCTGCCGCTCCGCAACACCAACAAGAAGTTCAACCCCGTCACCGCCCGCACCCTGCACTTCACGATCTGGGGCGACCCCGAGACCGGACGCGTCTCGGTCGAGCCGTTCCCGGGAGCCGTCGAGGTCGGGCCGGTGTTCGGCGACGGCAGCCCGGCGGTCTGGCGGTGGAGCCGGCCGCTCATCGCCGAGCGGCCCGACGACCTGGTCTGCCGCCGGATCCGCGGCCGGTCGGGGCAGCGGGTCGACGTCTTCCAGCGCGACTGGCTGCAGCGCGACGTGCCGGGCGGACGCCGCAAGAAGCTGCGCACCGTGTGGCTGGCCGAGGAGGTCGGCTCGACCGACACCGCCGTCGCCGAGCTCAAGGCGGTGGTCGGGCACGTCTTCGAGTCGCCCAAGCCCACCGGCCTGCTCCGCCGGATCCTCGCCACGATGCCGACCGACGCGCTCGTGCTCGACTTCTTCGCCGGCAGCGGTACGACGGGGCACGCCGTCGCCCTGCAGAACCTCGCCGACGGCGGCACCCGCCGCTGCATCAGCGTCAACTCCGCCGAGCCGGTGCGCCCCGGCTCCAACGCCGCCGCGGCCGGCCTCGCCACCGTCGCCGACATCACCCGCGCGCGGCTGCAGGCGGTCGCGGACACGGTGGGTGGGGGGTTCGAGGAGGTCCGGCTCTAGCCTGCTGGTCGAGGTGTGCGCACCCAGCGACGTTGCCCGATCACCGGTGCGTGCGCTGGTCGAGGTGTGAAGGCCGCCAGGCCTGAGCCTCGAGACCCGGCGAGATGAGAGCCCTCCGCCGGGGACGGAGGGCGTTCGGCCGGCGGGGTTTCGAGGCTCGCTTCGCTCGCCCCAACCAGCGCCGAGCGCTCCTGGCTGCTTGCCCACCGGCCCGGGGCGTTCACCCCTCAACCAGCGGCGAGCGACGCCAGGTGGTCGGTGAGGAGGCGTCGAGCCCGGGTGGGGGAGACGCCGCCGCGGTGGATCAGGCCGAGCGCGAGGCCGTCGAGGAGGACCTGCAGGCGCACCGCCTCGGCGGGCAGGGATCGGGACGGGTCGACCAGGCCGGCCTCGGCGAGGAAGGTGAGCACCGAGAGGCAGGCGGTGCCGACCCCGTCGTACGCTGCCTCGCGGAGCTCGCGGAGGCGGGGGTGGCCACCGGCCTCGGCGACCAGGGCCAGCTGGATGCTGAGCTCGGCGCGCCGCTCGTCGTCGAGCGGCAGCAGCTCGGAGAGCCAGCGCACGGCGCCGGGCACGCTGCCGACCCGGCGCTCGTGGTCGAGGAAGCGCGCCGTCGCGCGCTCGATCGCCAGCTCCATCGCCGAGCCGAGCAGCTCGGCCTTGGTGGGCAGCACGTGCCGCAGCGATCCCGCGGAGACCCCGGCCTCGGCGGCCACGGTGCGCACCGAGACGGCGCTGACCCCCTCGCGCAGGATCAGCCGCCACGTCGCCCGGGCCAGCTCCTGGCGGCGCTCGGAGTGGTCGATGAGTCGGGGCACGACGACATGGTAGTACGACCGTGCTACCTTGCTATTTGTCAACACAGTCGTATCAACAAGGAGTGTTGCGGTGCTCGATCTCGTGCAGGACAACCCTGTTGCCGGGTTCATCGCCCTCAGCGAGGTCGGGCTCTGGGTCCTGCTCGGGCTCGGGCTCACGGCGCGCTACCCGCTGCGCCTGCGCCGGACCGGAGCGGTGCTGCTCGCCGGCATCCCGCTGCTCGACGTCGCCCTCGTGGTCGCCGGCGCGGTCGACCTCCACCGCGGCGCCCAGCCCGGCGCCGTGCACGGGCTGGCCGCGGTCTACCTCGGGGCCAGCGTGGCGTTCGGCCCGACGGTCGTGCGGTGGGCCGACGTCCGGTTCGCCCACCGCTTCGACGACGGCCCGGCGCCGGTGAGGCACCCGAAGGGGTCGCCCGCGCGGGTCGCCGCGCTCTGGACGGAGTGGGTCAGGGTCGTGCTGGCCGCGACCATCGCCTCCGCCGCCCTCGGGGCGGCGGTGCTGCTCGTCGAGCCCGGGCAGCGGGAGTCGCTGCTGTCGTGGGTCGTCCGCTGCTGGGCCGTGGTGGGGCTGTGGCTGCTGCTCGGGCCCCTGTGGGAGTCGGCTACGCCGCGACGGCCTTCTCCAGCGCCGCGACCTCGTCGTCGAGGTGGGTCAGCAGCCGCTGGAGGTGGGGCACGGTCCGGCGGCAGCCGGTGAGCCCGAACATCATCCGCCCGTCGTAGGACGTGCAGGTGATGTTGAGCGCCATGCCGTTGATCGGGATCGACAGCGGGTAGGTGCCGACCATCTTGGCGCCGTTCCAGTAGTGCGTCGTGCGGGGGCCCGGCACGTTGCTGATGATCAGGTTGTACGGCGGCCGCACGATCCCCTGCATCCGCAGCGCCGGGCCGAGGATGGCGGGGGCCTGGCCGAGCGCACTCATGGCGAGGATCTGCACCGGCGTCATCGACGACAGGGCCTCCTTGCCGTCGACCATCGAGCGGTGGATCGAGGCCAGCCGGTCCGCAGGGTCGGGACGGTCGGTCGCCAGCTGGACCATGACCGCGCCGACCGCGTTGCCGCCGTCGGCCGACGCGATGTGGGACTGCTTCGCGTTGAGCCCCACCGGGACCATCGCCACCAGCGGCGCCTCGGGGAGGGCCCCGAGCTCGATCAGGTAGGTGCGCATCGCGCCGCTGCACATGGCGAGCACGACGTCGTTGAGCGTGGTGCCGGTGGCCTTCCCGATCGCGCGCAGCCGCTCGACGGGCCAGTCCTGCGCAGCGAAGCGGCGCGACCCGGTGATCTTCTGGTTCAGGATCGTGCGCGGGGCGTGCAGCGAGAGCGACGACGTCTCGTTGCGCAGCCCCTTGCCCAGCGTCCTGACCAGCGCGCCGGGCAGGCCCGCGGCCTCGGCGGTGATGCCCAGCGCCGTGCGCAGCGCGGTCGCCGGCAGCTCCGCGAGCTCGCGCTCGGCGTCCGAGGGCTCCCGGCGCGGTGCCGGCGGCCGGGCACCCCACGGTGCCGGCATGTCGCGCTCGTCGGGGTCGGTGGAGAGCACGCTCTGGAGCAGCCGCATCGCGGAGATGCCGTCGACGAGCGCGTGGTGGGTCTTGGTGTACATCGCGACCCGCCCGTCGGCGAGTCCCTCGATGATGTGGGCCTCCCACAGCGGCCGCTCCCAGGCCAGGCGGGTGGAGTGGAGCCGGGAGCAGAGGTCGAGCAGCTCCCGGATCCGGCCCGGCTCGGGCAGCGCGCTGTGGCGGACGTGGTGGTCGATGTCGAACTGCTCGTCCGGTCGCCAGACCAGCTGGCCGGCGGTGCGCAGCGAGCGGTGGGGGTGCTTGAGGAACAGCGGCGAGATCTCGTCGACGTCGCGCATCTGCAGGTACATGTTGCGGATGTAGTCGGGTCCCGCGCCCTCGGGCTTCTCGAACAGCTGGAGCCCACCCACGTGCATCGGCATGTTCCGGTTCTCGGCCAGGAGGAACGCCGTCGAGCTGGGATCGATCGGAGAGACCACGGGCGGACACCTTTCGTCGAGTCGATCCTTGCCGCTGGTGACCGCGGTCACAAGGTCGGTGTCCCAACGACCGGGTGCCGGATACGTCACCCGACCACCGAACGGAGCCACCGACCGTCCACACCGCCGGTCCGGACGGGCTCCTCCACAGCTCCGACGCGGGCCCGCCCGGTCGCCCTCCCACCCGCCTAGCGTCGTTCGTCGCCGACCGGACCGCCCGGTCGGCAGACCGTTCGGGAGGTCCTCCGTGCACCGCATGCTCCGCCTGGCCGTCGCCCTCGGCTCCGTCGCCGCGGCCGCCGTCGCCTGGCTCGTCCTCACCCCGCCCGCCGGGTCGACCGTCGCGCCGCCGGGCGACACGATCGTCGACATCACCGGCGACGCCGCCAACGGCTTCGAGATCACCTACTACGACGGCACCGGGCTCTACCCGCCCACCGACTCCGAGGCCCGGGCCGAGTGCGCCGAGCACGACACCCGGGTCCAGCGCGTGCGCTGCCGGGTCGAGGTCCGCACCTGGTACCGCGACCTGGCCGCCACCCAGCAGGCGCTCGACTGGGCACATCACCCGGGCTCCTCGTGAGGCACGCCCAGCGGGTGCGGGGTGACGCGCCCAGGTCGGGATCGCCCCTCTGGCACGATCGGGTGCCATGGAGGTCGGTGCCGAGGGCGGTCCCCTCGACCGGATGTGGGACCGCAGCCGCACCTCGGTGCGTGCGCGGATCGCCCGGCTGCGGGCCAAGCGCTGGCAGATCCTCCAGTGCGCGGTCGCCGCCGGGGTCGCCTGGTTCATCGCCGCCGACCTGCTCGGCCACCCGACGCCGTTCTTCGCGCCGGTGGCGGCCGTGGTCAGCCTCGGCACCTCCTACGGCCAGCGGCTGCGCCGGGTCGCCGAGGTCACCGTGGGCGTGGCCCTCGGCGTCTTCCTCGCCGACCTGCTCGTGCTGGCGCTGGGCTCGGGCTGGTGGCAGCTGGTGCTGATCGTCGGGCTGGCGATGAGCATCGCGTTCCTGCTCGACGGCGGCCAGCTGCTCGTCACCCAGGCGGCCGTGCAGTCGATCGTCGTCGCGTCCCTGGCGCCCGGTCCCGGGGAGGCGCTGATCCGTTGGACCGACGCGCTGGTCGGCGGCGCGGTGGCCCTGGTCGCCGCGACCGTGGTGCCGGCCGCCCCGCTGCGCCGGCCCAGGGAGCAGGCGGCGGTGGTGGTGCGCAAGATCTCCGCCCTGCTGCGGGCCGCGGCCGAGGTGATGGTCGACGGGGAGGCCGAGCGCGGGCTCGACCTGCTGGCCGACGCCCGGTCGACCGACTACCTCATCCGGGAGCTGCAGGCCGCCGCCGACGAGGGGATGGCAGTGGTGGCGTCGTCGCCGTTCCGGGTGCGCCACAAGTCCTCGGTGCGGCGGATGGGCGAGCTGGTCGACCCGCTCGACCGGGCGCTGCGCAGCACCCGGGTGCTGGTGCGCCAGACGGCGGTGGCGGCCTACCACCACCGGCCGGTGCCGGCGTCGTACGCGCGGCTGGCCGTCGAGCTGGCCGAGGCCGCGGACCAGGTGGCGACCGAGCTGCGGGCCGACCGCCGGGCGACGGCGGCCCAGCCCGCTCTGCTCGCGGTGGGGGAGGCCACCGGCCGGGTCGAGCGGGCCGAGGCGATGACCGCCGAGGTCGTGCTGGTGCAGCTGCGGTCGGTCGTGGTCGACCTGCTGCTGCTCACCGGCATGACCCAGATGCAGTCGACCGAGGCCCTGCCTCCGCCGCCGTCATGAGTACGTCGACGACCGGGAGCGGGCGGCCGCCGATCACGCACTGGGTGCTGCACGTCGACCTCGACCAGTTCATCGCCGCCGTCGAGGTGCTGCGCCACCCCGAGCTCGCCGGGCTGCCGGTGGTGGTCGGCGGTGACGGCGACCCGACCAAGCGCGGCGTCGTGGCTACGGCGTCGTACGAGGCGCGCGCGTTCGGTGTGGGGTCGGGGATGCCGATGCGGATCGCGGCCCGCAAGTGCCCCGATGCGGTCTTCCTGCCGGCCGACCACGCCGCCTACGACGCCGCGTCGGCCGAGGTGATGGCCACGCTGCGCGCGGTGCGCTGGGGTGGCCGCGAGGTGGTGGTCGAGGTGCTCGGCTGGGATGAGGCGTTCCTGGCAGCAGGCCCGGAGCCCGAGGACGGGGGAGAGGACGACACCACCGACCCGCGCGAGGTGGCCGAGCGGGTGCGCGCGGCGGTCTTGGCCGCGACCGGGCTGCACTGCTCGGTGGGGATCGGCGACAACAAGCTGCGCGCCAAGATGGCCACCGAGCTCGGCAAGCCCCGGGGCACCGGCTGGCTCACCGAGGGGAACTGGTTCGAGGTGATGGGCGAGCGCCCCACCCGGGCGCTGTGGGGGATCGGTTCGAAGACCGCCAAGAAGCTGGCCGCGCTCGGCATCGACACGGTGAGCCAGCTCGCGGCATCCGACGTGCGGGTGCTCGCCGCCGAGCTGGGGCCGACGATGGGCCCCTGGTACCACCGGCTGGGCCGTGGCGTCGACACCAGCCCGGTGAGCGCCGCCCCGTGGGTGCCGCGGGCGCACGGCCGCGAGACCACCTTCCAGAACGACCTCGACGACTGGGCCGAGGTGGTGCAGGCGGTGCGCGACCTGACCGTGCGCGTCGTGGCCGACATCGACAAGGAGGGGCGTCCCGCGGCGCGAGTGGGCATCAAGGTGCGCTACAAGCCGTTCTTCACCACCAGCCGCAGCCTGACCCTGCCCGCCCCCTCCAACGACCCGGTCGTGCTCGCCGACGCGGCGGCATCGCTCCTCGACCGGGTCGAGCGCGACCGGCCGGTGCGGCTGCTGGGCGTGCGGCTGGAGATGGTCGAGCCGTCGGGCGGCTACTAGGGCGTTCGGGGCGCTCAGAGCCCGTCGCGCAGCTCCTGCACCACCGAGTCGACGACCGCCACCAGGTCACCGTGGGTCTGTTCGGCCACCCGCCGCTGCCGCTGGTACGACGCCCCGCGCTCGAGGATGCCGGTGACGCCGGCCAGCTCGTCGGGGCAGCCGAGGCGCTCGGCCACCGGCTCCAGGCGGACCAGCAGGTCGGCGAGGTCGTCGGTCATCAGCCGCTCGTTGTTGTCGGCGTCCTGGATGACGATCGCCTCGACGCCGTAGCGCGCGGCCCGCCACTTGTTCTCCTGCACGTGCCACGGCGGGAGCACCGGCAACGTCTCGCCGGCGGCGACCCGGGCATCGAGGTCGACGGCGAGGCAGTGCATCAGCGCCACCAGCGGGGCGAGGTCGTCGAAGCTGGAGACGCCGTCGCAGATCCGGTTCTCCAGGGTGCCGTGGGTGGGCGACGGGCGCAGGTCCCAGCGGATCTCGCTGAGCGCCTCGATCACCCCGGTGGTGAGCTGGTCGTCGGCGAACGACTCGAACTCCGCCCAGGTGGCGAAGGTGAACGGCAGCCCCGCGGTGGGCAGCTGCTGGAACATCAGCGCCCGGTTGGAGGCGTAGCCGGTGTCGACACCGGCCCAGATCGGGGAGGACGCCGACAGCGCCTGCAGGTGGGGGTAGTAGGTCAGCAGCCCGGCCAGCACGGGCAGCACCCGGTCGCGGTCGGGCATGCCGACGTGGACGTGCACCCCCCAGATCAGCATCTGCCGGCCCCACCACTGGGTGCGGTTGATCAGCTCCTCGTAGCGGTGGCCCTCGGTGAGCTGCTGTGCGCTCCACGACGCGAACGGGTGGGTGCCGGCTCCGAACAGGTCGATGCCGAGGTCGTCGCCGGCGAGCACGACGTGCTCGAGGGTGCGGCGCAGGTCGTCCATCGCGACGCCGACCGTGGGGCAGACCCCGGTGACGATCTCGACGGTGTTCTTGAGCAGCTCCTTGTGCACCCGGCCGGGGTCGTCGAGACGCGACTTGGCGCGGGCGAAGAGGTGGGAGGCGTCGTTGCGGAGGTCGCGGGTACGGCGGTCGACCAGCGCCAGCTCCCACTCCACGCCGAGCGTCGGCTCCGGGGAGGCGTGGAAGTCGATGCGCACGGTGCCAGCGTTCCACAGGGGAGGAATTGGAGGTCTCCCCCCGTCGGATGGGATGGTCGCCGGGTGGTGGACGTGCGCGAGGCGAACCTGACGCTCGACTTCTGCCTGCGGGTCGGGGAGGTGCTGCTCTCCTCCGGCGCGGGGGCGGCCGACGTGACGGCGACGATGCAGTCGCTCGCCCACCACTTCGGCCTGCGCAACGCCGACATCGACATCACCTTCACCTCGTTGGCGATGAGTTGGCAGCACTCGCCGGAGGCCCAGCCGCTGGCCCACACCCGGCTGGTCAAGCAACGCGACATCGACTACGACGACCTCACCCGCGTCGACCACCTGGTCCGCGACGTGCTGGCCGGCCGGGTCGACCTCGCGGAGGCCCGCACGCGGCTCGCGCGGGTGGTCTCCTCCGGCCACGCCCGGCCGCGCTGGGCGGCGACGCTCGGCTGGGGCGTGATGTGCGCCGGGGTCGGTCTCCAGCTCGGCGGCGACCACCTCGTGGTCGGCAGCGCGTTCCTGGCAGCGGCCTGCATCGACCGGCTCCAGCTGGTGCTGGCCCGGCGCCGGCTGCCGTTCTTCTACCAGCAGGTCGCCGGTGGCGCGGTGGCCACGCTGATCGCGGCGGCGGTCGCCGCCACCGGTCTCGACGTCGACCCCTCGCTGGTGGTCACCGCCAACATCATCATGCTGCTGGCCGGCATCGGGTTCATGGGCGCCCTCCAGGACGCCCTGTCGGGCTTCTACATCACCGCGGGCGCCCGGCTCACCGAGGCGATCCTGGCCACGGCCGGCATCATCGCCGGAGTCAGTGGTGGCCTGTCGCTGGCGGCGATGGCCGGCGTCGAGATCACCCGCATCGAGCCCGGTGCCGGCGCCGACCTGCGCAGCGTCAGCGTCGCCGCGCTCGGCGGGGCGATCTGTGCGGCGGCGTTCGCGTACGCCTCCTACGCGCCCAAGCGGATCCTGGCGCCGATCGGGGTGGTGGCCTTCGTGGCGATGGTGATCTCGCAGACCATCGCGGTGGGCGGGCTCGACCGGGTGTGGTCGGTGGCGCTGGCGGCGTTCGTGGTCGGGCTGGTGAGCTACACGGTCTGCGCGCGCTTCCAGGTGCCGCCGCTCGTCGTGGTGGTCTCGGCCGTCGTGCCGATGCTGCCCGGCCTCTCGATCTACCGCGGCCTGAGCCTGCTCGGGGAGGGCGGGGCGATGACGTCGGCGGGGCTGCTGGCGATGGTGACCGCCGCGTCGGTGGCGATCTCGCTGTCGTCGGGCGTGATCCTGGGCGAGTACGTCGCGCAGCCGCTCAAGCGCGAGGCGCACCGGCTCGAGAGCCGGCTCGCCGGCCCGCGGCTGGTCGGACCGGTGCGCTCCCGCCGGGCGCGCAACCGACGGCCACCGACCCGCGACTGAGCGGCCCGAGCGGCCTCACAGCCGTTGGAGCCAGTCCAGGTGCGCGATCCCGTCGAACGGCGGCTCGCCGTCGGCCACCGCCTGCCGCACCCGGTCGCAGGTCTCGCGGGCCAGCGCCACCACCTCGGGCGGGTAGCCGAGCGCGACCCGGTGCTCCTCGAACTCGTCCTCGTCGTCGACCACGACCGAGCCGTCGAGCAGCCGGATCACGTCGAGGTCGAGGTCGACCGCGCGCACCACGGAGCCGTCCCAGACCGGCTCGGTCGTCATGTCGACGTACGTCGCCACCGGGCCGCCCTCGCCGTGGAACGTGGCCAGCCACGCGCCGGCGCGGGGGACCAGGCCCACCTGGTCGTTGGTGGCGGTGATCGCCAGCCCCGGCCGCGCCATCGGCGTGCCGGCGCGGAACCCCAGCCAGTCGCCGTGGCGGTCGGAGCCCAGCAGCACGCCGTCGAAGGCCCAGTGCGGGCGGTCGCCCCACTTGGTCATCTCGATGCGGACGGGGGAGCCTGGCGGGGGTGGCACGTCTCCCGTTCTACCCCACGCCTCCCCGGCGGGTCGGACCGGCCGGGTCAGACCGCCTTGGCGGGCAGCACGTTCTTCGACACCTTCGCGACCACGTCCTGGTAGCGCGAACCGGTGAGCTTGGCGAAGTGGTGGAGCGCGTGGGCGTCGAGGCCGACGAGCACCCGGGCCTGGTTCTTCTCGATGCCCTTGATGATGATCGCCGCGGCCTTCTCGGGCGTCATCTTGGCGAGCTTCTTGTCGAACAGCTTCGCCGTCGCCTCCTTGTCCTCCTTGGCCGACACGCGGGCGTTGCGGGCGATCGCGGTCTTGATGCCGCCGGGGTGGACGGCGGTGACGCCGACCGGGTGGCCCGCGATCAGCATCTCCTCGCGCAGCGCCTCGGTCATGCCGCGCACGGCGTACTTGGAGGCGTTGTACATCGTCTGACCGGGCATCGAGATCAGCCCGAACAGCGAGGACAGGTTGACGACGTGGCCGTCGCCGCTGGCGATCAGGTGGGGCAGGAACTCCTTGGTGCCGTGGACGACGCCCCAGAAGTTCACGCCGATGATCCAGTCGATGTCGTTGTACTCGAGGTCGGCGAAGTCGCCGGCCAGCGCGACCCCCGCGTTGTTGATCACCACGTTGACCCGGCCGAAGTGCTCGACCACGTCGAGGGCGTAGCGGGCGAACGCGTCGCGGTCGGACACGTCGAGGCGGTCCGACCGCACCTCGCGGGCGCCCGCCGACCGGGCAGCCGCTACGGTCTCGGCCAGGCCGCCCTCGTCGACGTCGGAGAGCGCCAGGCGCGCGCCGCGGCGGGAGAAGTCGAGGGCGAGGGCGCGACCGATGCCGGACCCGGCACCGGTGATCACGACCACCTTGTCGTCGAAGCTCTTCATGCGGGCACTCCTTGGTCGGTGGGACGGCGGTCGGTGCGGTCGCGGCCCTCGGGGGGTGCGCTGACGTCGTAGGCGCCGACGTCGAAGCGCGAGGTCAGGCCGCGGAAGGTGAAGGTCGAGCGCGGCCACAGCGTGGTGTTGCGGCCGTGGGCGTCGAGGTACCAGCTCGAGCAGCCGCCGCGCGCCCACACGGTGCGGGCCATCCGCCGGTGCAGCGCGGCGTTGTACGACGCCGCGGCGTCCTCGCGGACCTCGACGGCGCCGTAGCGGGAGGCGCGCATGGTGCGTAGCGCGTCACGGATGTAGGACACCTGCGACTCGATGATGAACACCATGCTCGAGTGGCCGAGCCCGGTGTTGGGCCCGACGATGAAGAACAGGTTGGGGAAGCCGGGCACGGTCGAGCCCTTGTAGGCCGACATCCCCGACTCGCGCCAGCGCTGCGCCAGGGTCACGCCGTCGCGTCCGGTGAGGTGCTCGGTGATCGGCAGCTCGGTGGTGAAGAACCCGGTCGCGACGACCAGCACGTCGACCTCGCGCTCGGTCCCGTCGGCGGTCACGATCGCGTTGCCGGTCACCTTGGCGATCGGGTCGGTGACCAGGTCGCAGTTGTCGGCGTCCAGGGCGGGGTAGTAGGTGTTGGAGATCAGGATCCGCTTGCAGCCGATGTCGTAGGTGGGCGTGACCTTCTCGCGCAGCGCGGGGTCCTTGATGCCCTTGCGGATGTTGGCCAGCGCCAGCTGCTTGGCCGGCCAGGCGATCCTCGGCTCGATGGTGAACGCCGGCACGTAGCTCTCGCGGCCCCAGTAGATCGCGGTGCGGTAGAGCTTCTGCAGCCCGGGCACGTGTCGCAGTGCGGTCCGCTCGAGCCGCCCGTAGCGGCGGTCGTTGCGCGGGATGACGTAGGGCGCGGTGCGCTGGTAGACGTCGAGGTGCGCGGCGACCTTCTGCACCTCGGGCACGATCTGGATCGCCGAGGCGCCGGTGCCGATCACCGCGACCCGCTTGCCGGCCAGCGAGACGTCGTGGTCCCACCGGGCCGAGTGGAAGACCTCGCCCTGGAAGCCCTCGATGCCCTCGATCTCGGGCAGGCGCGGCTCCGAGAGCCCGCCGGCGCCGACGATCACGGTCCGGGCGGTCCAGGTGCCGCCGGTGGTCTCGACGGTCCAGGTCTGGTCGTCGTCGTCCCACGTCGCCTCGAGCACCTCGGTGTCGAAGACGAACCGGTCGAGGGTGCCCGACTCGCGCGCGACCCGCTGCAGGTAGGCCTGGATCTCCGGCTGCGGCGAGAACGACATCGACCAGTCGGGGTTGGGCGCGAACGAGAACGAGTACAGCTGGCTCGGGACGTCGCACGCCGCGCCGGGGTAGGTGTTGTCGCGCCAGGTGCCGCCGACGTCGGGGCCGCGCTCGATGACGACGAAGTCGGTCTCGCCGTCCTCCTGCAGCTTGATGGCGGCGCACAGGCCGGCGAAGCCGGCGCCGACCACCAGGTGGTCGACGTGCCGCGGGGCGGTGCTGGTCGGGCTCATGCGCAGCACGCTATTGCGGTTATTGAACAAGTGTCAATAGAGTGGGGGCCGTGAGCGCGACCACACGACCCGCCGCGGCCCGCACCCGGCTGAGCCCGACCGAGCGACGCTCCCAGCTCCTCGACCTGGGCGTCCGCCTGCTCGCCACCCGGTCGCTCGACGAGCTGTCGATCGACCTGCTGGCCGAGGAGGCGGGCATCTCCCGGGGGCTGCTCTACCACTACTTCGGCAACAAGCACGACTTCCACGAGGCCGTCGTGCGCCGGGCCGCCGACGACCTGATCGCCCAGACCGCGCCGCCCGCGCAGGGCGAGCCGCTGGAGCGGCTGTTCGTCTCGGTGGCGGCCTACGTCGACTACGTCGACGCCAACCACCAGGGCTACCTCTCCCTGGTGAAGGGGGCGGCCGGCGGCAACGAGACGCTGCGCCAGATCTACGAGGAGGCCCGCTCGGTGCTGAGCGAGCGCATCTTCCGCGAGGACGCCCAGGGCGAGCTGATCGCCGACACCCCACGCACCCGCCTGGTGGTGCGCGGCTGGTCGGCGATGACCGAGGAGTTGGTGCTCTCGTGGAAGGCCGACCCCGGAGAGGTCACCCGCGAGGACCTGTTGGAGATCATCGCGGCCTCGCTGCCCGCGCTGGTCGAGGCCGTGGGCGACCCGGCACCGTCCCGGGGCCCATCCCAGTCCTGAGTGCAGCCTCAGGCGTGGCTGACGACGTCGGCCAGCTGGTCGAGGCCCCAGGCGAGGTCGTCGGCGGAGATGACCAGCGGCGGCGCCAGCCGGATCGTGGAGCCGTGGGTGTCCTTGGCCAGCACGCCGCGCGCCATCAGCGCCTCGCAGACCATCCGGCCGGTGCCGATCGCGGGGTCGATGTCGACGCCCGCCCACAGCCCGCGGGTGCGGACGCCCACCACGCCCCGGCCCACCAGCGCGTCGAGCCGCTCGCGCAGGAGCACGCCCAGCTCGGCGGCCCGCGCCTGGTGCTCCCCGGTCGCCAGCATCCGCACCACCTCGAGCCCCACCGCGCAGGCCAGCGGGTTGCCGCCGAAGGTCGAGCCGTGCTGGCCCGGCCGCAGCACGCCGAGCACGTCGCGGTCGGCCACGACCGCCGAGACGGGCACGATCCCGCCGCCGAGCGCCTTGCCGAGCACGTACACGTCGGGCACGACCTCCTCATGGTCGCAGGCGAACGTCGCGCCGGTGCGGCCCAGCCCGGCCTGGATCTCGTCGGCGACGAAGAGCACGCCAGAGGTGGTGCACAGGTCGCGGACGCCGTGCAGGTAGCCGTCGGGCGGGATCAGCACGCCGCTCTCGCCCTGGATCGGCTCGATCAGCACCGCGACGGTGTCGTCGTCGATGGCCGCCTCGAGCGCCGCCAGGTCACCGAAGGGCACGGTGACGAAGCCGGGGGCGAACGGGCCGAAGCCGTCGCGGGCGTCGGGGTCGTCGGAGAAGCCGACGATGGTGGTGGTGCGACCGTGGAAGTTGCCCGCCGCGACGACGATCCGGGCCCGGTCGGCCGGGACGCCCTTGACCTCGTAGCCCCACTTGCGGGCGACCTTGATCGCAGTCTCCACCGCCTCGGCGCCGGTGTTCATCGGCAGCACCAGCTCCTTGCCGCACAGGTCGCCCAGCTCGGCGCAGAAGTCGGCGAAGCGGTCGTGCACGAACGCGCGGGAGGTCAGGGTGAGGTGGTCGAGCTGGGCGTGCGCGGCGGCGACCAGCCCGGGGTGGCCGTGGCCGAAGTTGAGCGCGGAGTAGCCGGCGAGCAGGTCGAGGTAGCGGCGGCCCTCGACGTCGGTCATCCAGGCGCCCTCGGCGGAGGCGACCACGACGGGGAGCGGGTGGTAGTTGTGGGCCGTCCGCGCCTCGGCGCGCTCGAACTCCTCGCGCCCCTTCTCCTGGCCGGCCAGCATCGTCGCCGCCGTCGTCATCGTGCTCATCCCGACCTCCTCGTGGTGACTGCGCCCGTCGCGCCGAACAGGATTGTCAGACAATCCTCGGGACGAGCCTAACCCGTCCGGGTGGTCGCCGCCGAAATCCCGTCCCAGCACCCAACCCCGGCGCCGTCCGCCCCGTCAGGGGGGTAGAAGAGAGCATCCGATCCGGGAAGGTCGACCGATGGGCAGCAGCCGGGACGAGGCGTTCACGCGCTACGTGACCGAGCGGCGTGCGGCCCTCTACCGCACGGCGTACCTGCTGTGCGGCGACCCCCACCGGGCCGAGGACGTCGTGCAGACCGCGCTGGCCCGGCTCTACGCCGCCTGGCCCCGGGTCTCGCGCGCCGACTCGGTCGACGCCTACGCACGCCGGGTCGTCGTCAACAGCCACGTCGACGAGACCCGGCGGCCGTGGCGACGCGAGCGGCCGGTGACCGACGAGCGGCTCGACCGCCCGGCGACCGCCGGCGTCTCGGCCGAGGACGCGGACGCGCTCTGGACCGCCCTGCGGGGGCTGGCCCCCGGACAACGGCGCGTGGTGGTGCTGCGGCACTACTGGGGCCTGTCCGTCGAGGAGACCGCCGCCGACCTGGGGATCAGCCCCGGGACGGTGAAGAGCCAGACGTCCCAGGCCCTCGCCCGGCTGCGCGGTGCGCTCGCCGGCGCCGCCCGAGAGTAGGAGCGCAGATGACCCACCACCAGACCCCCGAGGACCGCCTCCTCGCCGACGGCCTGCACCGGCTCGCCCGCGACGCCGCCCTGCCCCCGACCGCCCCCGCCGACGACGTACGACGCGGGCGCGGCCGGCTGCGCCGCCAGCGGCTGCTGGTCGGCGTGGGCGCGGCGACCACCGTCGGGGTGGTCGCCCTGGGCTCGGCACTGCTGGGAGGTGGCGACCAGGACACCTCGACCCCGCCGGTCGCCGGCGGCAGCGAGGTGGCCGACCCGACGCCGGTCGAGCCGCCGGAGCCGCAGGACGGGGAGCGGGTGCTGCCGACCGTGCGCGGCGACGAGGTCGCCGCCGGGGCGGCCGCCGACCCGCTGGGCGAGCCCACCGACCACACCGCGACCCTGCGCCGCTACCACCGGGTGCTGGCCGAGCGACTCGACCCGCGCGGCGAGCACCTCGAGCCGTGGTCGGCCGACACCGCCAACCAGCAGGGCAGCGGCGCCGGCGACCTGATGACGTCGCTCGGCTCGAAGTTCGGCTGGCGCAACCCCGGCGAGGAGGGCCTGGGGATGCTGCAGGTCAACGTCTCGGCGGGCTGGAGCCCCGACAGCACCCAGATGTTCTGCGGGAGCGAGCTGGCCTGCGAGGACGTCACCGGCCCGAACGGCGAGCGGGCGGTTGTGGGCAGCACCAGCAGCGCCGGCCGCGTGGTCGTGGCCGTCGAGCACGCCGACGGGCAGGTCGTCGTGCTCACCTCCGACGCACTGTTCGGCAACAACTCCACCGTGCCGGTCTCGGGCACCGGCCTCGAGGTCGACGAGCTGCTGGCGGCAGCGGCCGACGATCGGCTGTCGCTGCCCGGCGACCCGGTCGTGCCGGTGCCGCTCGACGCGGCGGCGTTCGAGCGGGCCGGCCGGCGGGCGCTGGTGGGCGAGGGCGAGACGTGGAGCCGGACCTCCTCGCCCGGCACCTACGTCGACGGCCCGTGGAGCAACGGCGCCGGCGACGGCGGCAGCCTCGCCTGGGACGTCAACCCGACCTACGGCGACGTCGCCGGCTGGCAGTGCTGGGCCGAGCAGTTCCAGCGCTGCGTGGAGCGCACGGTCGAGGGCAGGCGGGTCTTCGTCGGCTACGTGAAGCCTCGCTGGGGCGGCGGGCTGCAGGTGATCCACACCGGGCCGTCCTACGAGGTGCGGGTGCTCGTCGACGACCGCGACTTCCCCATCGACCGGGCGGTGCGGTTCGTGCTCGACGACCGCTGGCAGCCGGCCAACCGCTAGCGCCGACCGCCCATCGGCTCAGCTCGCGAGGTCGCGGACCGCGAGCGAGGCGAAGACCATCGCCGAGCCGAGCGGTGCGCCAGGCCCGGGGTAGCACGAGCCGAACACCGACGCGGCCGAGTTGCTGGCGGCGTAGAGGCCGGCGATCGCCGTACCGTCCTCGCGCAGCACCCGACCGGCCGCGTCGGTGACCAGCCCACCCTTGGTGCCGAGGTCGGCGAGCACGAACCTGGCGGCGAGGAACGGCGGCCGGTCGCAGGGGGTGAGCGCCTTGTTGGGCCCGGTGCCGCCGGCGAAGAAGGTGTCGTACTCGTCGGCGCCGCGGCCGAAGTCGTCGTCGGTGCCGGTCTCGCAGAAGCCGTTGAACCGGGTCACCGTCTCGACCAGCGCGTCCGACGGTAGCCCGGTCGCGGCCGCCAGCCCCTCGAGGGTGTCGGCACGCACCCAGGTGCCGGCCGCCAGGTGGGCCTCGGGGTCGCCCTCGGGCATCGCGATCGCCGGCAGCCGGCCACCCTCGCGGGAGTCGAAGACGAACCACGACGGCACCCGCTCCGGCGCCGCGGCCATCTCGCGGCCGAACCGGTCGTAGGGCAGGCACTCGTTGGCGTAGCGGCGGCCGGTCGCGTCGACCATCAGCCCGCTGCGGAAGCCGAGCGTGAACGAGCCGCCGCCGTCGGGCTGCGCCAGTCCGGGGCAGAACCACCCCAGCGCCGAGAAGTCGGTGGCCGCGCCGAGGGCGACCGCGGCGTCGATCGGCTCGCCCGTGTTGGTCTCGGCCGGCGCCATCGTCCACGCCACGTCGCCGGGTACGCCGCGCTCGGCCCGCCGCTCGGCGTTGCCCTCGTAGCCGCCGGCCGCCACCAGCACGCCGCGGGCGGCGCGCAGCTGCACCGGCCCCTCGGGGGTCATCGCCGCGACCCCGACCACCCGGTCGGCCTCGGTGACGTAGCCGGTCACCGGCAGGTTGGTGCGGATCTCGCCGCCGTCGCGCACGAACATCGCCGCCAGCCGCGCGACCAGGGCCTGCCCGCCGCTGAGCGTGTTGCGCCCCTCCTGCCCGGCCCGGTCGAGCTCGACCGGCGGCCGCACCAGCCGGGCCACCTCGGCCGGTAGCTCGCCGCGCTTGACGTTCGTCGGCTGGATCGAGCGGCCGAACGGCACCCGGCCGAGCGCGTCGTAGTACTCCGAGAACGGCAGCCACTCGAAGTCGATGCCGTCGTCGGCCTCCAGCTCCGCGACCAGCTCGGGGGAGTGGGCCAGGAACGCCTCGACCTTCTCGGGGTCGGGGTCCTCGAGCACCGCGGCGAGGTAGTCGCGGGCGCCCTCGGTGGAGTCGGGGATCCCGGCCCGCTGCTGCACCTGGCTGCCCGGCAGCCAGCACGCCCCGCCGGAGTACGCCGAGGTGCCGCCGATCCGCCCGGTCTTCTCGACCACCACCGTGCGGAGGCCGCGCTTCTGGGCCAGCCAGGCGCCGGTCAGCGCCCCGCCGCCGGAGCCGACCACCACCACGTCGTACTGCTGCTCACCCGTCACCGCGCGATCGTGTCAACTAGAACGTGTTCTAGCAAGGCTCAGATCGCGTCGAGGGCCAGCCAGGCGACGAACCACACCACGCCGGTGAGCGCCAGCAGCGCGCTGACGGCGTAGCCCTTCCAGGTGGTGGCGAGGTTCCAGCCGATAATGGCGGAGCCGGCGACCAGCGAGAGCGGGATGCCGACGAGGAAGGGCACGCCGAGCGCGCGCACCACGACCCACCAGCCGAGCGCGGCGACGCCGACCACGACGAGGACCAGCACGACGAGGGCGCCGGTGCTGCCGACGTAGATCCCGCGGCGGGTCGGCCCGGGGGTCGCGCCGGTCGCGCCGGACTCGCCGGGCGGGGTGGGCGAGGGGCTCGCCGGGGGCTGTTCGTAACTCACGCGCGGGTCCTCCTGCCGGACTGGGACAATGGGGTCGCCATGACCGAGACCCCGCTGCGGATCAGCTATCCCGCCGAGCTCCCGGTCACCCAGCGCCGCGACGACATCGCCGCGGCGATCCGGGACCACCAGGTCGTGATCGTCGCGGGTGAGACCGGATCGGGCAAGACCACCCAGCTGCCCAAGATCTGCCTCGAGCTCGGTCGCGGTCGCGACGGGCTCATCGGGCACACCCAGCCGCGCCGGATCGCGGCGCGCTCGGTGGCCGAGCGGATCGCCTCCGAGCTCGGCACCGAGCTGGGCGACCTGGTCGGCTACCAGGTTCGGTTCACCGACCGGACCTCGCGGTCCAGCCGGGTCAAGGTGATGACCGACGGCATCCTGCTCGCCGAGCTCCAGCGCGACCGCCAGCTCCGCAGGTACGACACGATCATCATCGACGAGGCCCACGAGCGCAGCCTCAACATCGACTTCCTGCTCGGCTACCTCAAGCGGCTGCTGCCGCGACGCCCCGACCTCAAGGTGATCATCACCAGCGCCACCATCGACGTCGACCGGTTCGCAGCCCACTTCGACGCGCCGGTGGTCGAGGTCAGCGGCCGCACCTACCCGGTCGAGGTCCGCTACCGGCCGCTGCTCGAGCTGCCCGAGAACGACGACGAGGGCGAGCCCATCGTGCGCGACCAGACCGAGGCCGTCGTCGACGCCGTGCGCGAGCTCGCCGGCGAGGGCCCCGGCGACGTGCTGGTGTTCCTGCCCGGGGAGCGCGAGATCCGCGACACCGCCGACGCCCTCGCCGCCGTGGTCGACCAGCGCACCGAGGTGCTGCCGCTGTTCTCCCGGCTCAGCGCCGCGGAGCAGCACCGGGTATTCGCCCCCCACGCCGGGCGCCGGATCGTGCTGTCGACCAACGTCGCCGAGACCTCGCTGACCGTGCCCGGCATCCGCTACGTCGTCGACACCGGCGTGGCCCGGATCAGCCGCTACTCCACCCGCACCAAGGTGCAGCGGCTGCCGATCGAGCCGATCAGCCAGGCCTCGGCCAACCAACGCTCCGGTCGGTGCGGCCGGGTCGCGGCCGGCATCGCGATCCGCCTCTACTCCGAGGAGGAGTACGACGCGCGACCGACGTTCACCGAGCCCGAGATCCTTCGCACCAACTTGGCCAGCGTCATCCTCCAGATGAGCAGCCTGGGCCTGGGTGAGGCCGGCGACCTGGCCCGGTTCCCGTTCGTCGAGCCGCCCGACCGGCGCAACGTGCAGTCGGGGGTGCAGCTGCTCGAGGAGCTCGGTGCCCTGCGCGCCGGCCGGCTCACCAAGGTCGGGCGGCGGCTGGCCCGGCTGCCGATCGACCCGCGGCTGGCCCGGATGATCCTCGAGGCGGAGCGGCTGGGTTGCGTGCGCGAGGTCGTGGTGATCGCCGCCGCGCTGTCGCTGCAGGACCCGCGCGAGCGGCCCGAGGAGCACCGGCCGCAGGCCGACCAGCTGCACGCCCGGTTCAAGGCCGAGGGCAGCGACTTCCTCACCTGGCTGAACCTGTGGCGCCACCTCAAGCAGCAGCAGAAGGAGCTCAGCAGCAGCGCGTTCCGCCGGATGTGCCGCCGCGAGTTCCTCAACTACCTGCGGGTGCGCGAGTGGCAGGACTTCGAGTCCCAGCTGCGCCAGGTCTGCAAGGAGATGAAGATCCAGGTCGGCCACCCGGCCGACACCCCCGACGCCGACGGCATCCACCAGGCGCTGCTCTCGGGGCTGCTCTCGCACGTGGGCCTGCTCGAGGAGCGCGACAAGGCCGCCGGCGGAGCGTCCGGCGACCGGCGTCGCGGCCCGCGGGAGTACCAGGGTGCTCGCGGCGCGCGGTTCGCGATCTTCCCCGGCAGCGTGCTGCACCGGCAGAACCCGCCGTTCATCATGGCCGGCGAGCTCGTCGAGACCGGCCGACTCTGGGCGCGCCAGAACGCTGCGGTCAAGCCCGAGTGGGCCGAGCGGCTCGCCGGTGACCTGGTCAAGCGCACCTACTCCGAGCCGCACTGGTCGCGCAAGCGGGCCGCGGTGATGGCCCACGAGCGGGTGACGCTCTACGGCGTCCCGCTGGTCGCCGACCGGCTCGTCAGCTACGGCAAGGTCGACCCCGCCGTGGCCCGCGAGCTGTTCATCCGGCACGCGCTCGTGCAGGGCGAGTGGCGCACCAACCACCGCTTCTACCGGCGCAACCTCGAGCTGCTGGCCGAGGCCGAGGAGCTCGAGCACCGCGCCCGGCGCCGCGGGATCGTGGTCGACGAGCACACCCTGTTCGACTTCTACGACGCCCGCGTGGGCGCCGACGTCGTCAGCGGCGCGCACTTCGACCAGTGGTGGAAGCAGGCCCGGCGCGAGCAGCCCGACCTGCTCACCTTCGACCCCTCGATGCTCACCCACGACACCGCGGAGGAGGTGCGGGCCGAGGACTACCCCGAGGTGTGGCGCAGCGGCGACGAGCAGGGCCTGACCTTCCCGATCCGCTACCACTTCGAGCCCGGCTCGCGCGACGACGGGCTGACCATCGACGTTCCGGTCGCGACCCTCAACCGCGTCGAGGCCGACGACTTCTCCTGGAACGTGCCCGGCCTGCGGCACGAGCTGGTCACCAGCCTGATCCGCAGCCTGCCCAAGAACCTGAGGGTCAGCCTGGTGCCCGCACCCGACCGGGCCCGCGAGTTCCTGGCCGCCGTCCCGCCCGGCGACGAGCCGCTGCTCGACGCGCTCGAGCGCTGGTGCCGGGCCACCACCGGCGTGGTCGTGCCGCGCGAGGCCTGGGACTGGTCCAAGGTGCCCGAGCACCTCCGCCCGACCTACCGGGTGCTCGACGACGAGGGGCGTGAGCAGGCCCGCGGCAAGGACCTCGAGGCGCTCAAGGAGCCGCTGCGGCCGCAGTTCGCAGCCGCGCTCGCCGAGGCCGCCGACGACAGCGGCCTGGCCCGCACCGGCGAGACCACCTGGGCGTTCGGCACGCTCGCGGAGTCGTTCACCCAGCAGCGGGCCGGCCACGACGTGCGCGGCTATCCCACCCTCGTCGACGAGGGCGCCACCGTCGGGCTCCAGGTGGTCGGCTCGCCCGCCGAGCAGGAGGCCCGGCACCGGCTGGGCGTGCGCCGGCTGCTGCTGCTCGAGGTGCCCTCGCCGGTGCCGGCGATCCTCGGCTCCCTCGACAACGCCGGCAAGCTGGCGCTGGCCGGCTCGCCGTACGCCTCGGTCAGCGACCTGCTCGACGACTGCCGGGCCGCGGTGCTGGGCGCGGTGGTCGACGCCGCCCCGCCGGTGCGCGACGAGGCGGCGTACGCCGCGTTGCGGGCCGCGGCCGCCCGCGACCACGAGGCCGACGTGCGGGCGGTGGTCGGCGACGTCGTGCGGGTGCTCGACGCGTGGCGACGCACCGACAAGCGGCTCGGCGGCCGGGTCGAGATGGCGCTGCTGCCCGCGCTCTCCGACCTCACCGGCCAGCTGGGCCGGCTGGTGCACCCGGGCTTCGTGGGCGAGGCCGGGCCGACCCAGCTGCGCCGCTACCCGACGTACCTCGCGGCGATGGTGCAGCGCCGCGAGCGGCTCGACGAGGGCCCCGGCGCGGTCGCCCGCGACCGCCAGCTCCAGGACCAGGTCGCCAACCTCCAGGAGGCGTGGCTGCACGCCGTCGCCGCGCTGCCCGAGGGCCGGCCGCCGGGCTCGGGACTGCGCCAGGTGCGCTGGATGCTGGAGGAGTACCGCGTCTCGCTGTGGGCCCAGCAGCTCGGCACCGCCTTCCCGGTCTCGGACCAGCGGATCCGCAAGGCGCTCGAGGCGGCCGTGTGAGCCGGCGCGGGGTCGTGCGGGGCCGCGCGTAGCCTTGCCGGGGTGAGCGACCGCCAGCACCACCGCCCGATGCGGCCCGGTGGCGACTTCTTCGCCGGCGTGCTCGGCGGCACCGACCCCGCGCTGGTGACCGAGGCCGCGGAGCGCGCCGCGGTGCTGCTGGTGCGCGGCGCCCGCGGCAGCGACGACCCGGCCGTGGCAGATCGGATCCTCCACCTCGCCGAGACCGAGGGCATCGAGACCATCGCCGAGGTGTGGTCGGGGGCGCCGGCCGACACCCTGGCCGGCTGCCTGTGGCGGCTGTTCCTGCTCCGCTCGTGGGTGCACGCCGACCCGCTCGGCGTGGCGCGGGAGTACGACGCCGGGCGCCGCGCCGCGCCGGTGGCCCAGGTGGTCGCCGGGGTCGCCGACCCGCCGGGTCCCGAGGAGCTGCGGGCGATGGTCGACCAGGTGCTGCGTGGGATCGCGAGCTCCGACTTCGCCGACGTGCTGTTCCGCGCGGCGGCGTTCGCCCGGGTGGTGGCCACCGGCCGGGCGGGACTGGTCGAGCCGAGCGACGCCCAGGTGCGGCGGATGCTGGTGCTCTCCGAGCAGCTCGAGGCGGCCGGTCACGAGGAGCTGGTGCGACCGCTCTCCTGAGCCCTTGCGCGGCGCGTAGAGTGGGGGACTGGCACGTCGGGCCGCGGCAGCCCCGGGTCCCAAAATTAGCCGCTACGAGCGGCCTTGCGCCGTGAGGCGCTCCCGGTCCGGCGTGCCACCAGACCACCTCCCGGGCGGTGCCGCGCCGGTCTCCCTAGGCTGGGCCGCATGTCGCGACCAGGGGCCCCCCGTTCCACCCGCCCGTGGGAGCGGGTCGCCCGCGCGGTGCGCCGTTCGGTCGGCCGCTCGCCGCAGCGCCGGGTGCCGCGGTCGCTGCGCGACCAGATCGGCTACGCGCCGGAGGTCGACGGCGAACCAGACCCCGGCGAGGTCGTGTGGGCCTGGGTCACCTACGACGAGGACGCGAGCCGGGGCAAGGACCGTCCGGTGCTCGTCGTGGGCCGTCGCGACGGGGGGCCCCGGCCGCAGTGGCTCGGCCTGATGCTCTCCAGCCAGGACCACGACCTCGACGCCGCCGACGAGGCGCGCCACGGCCGGCACTGGATGGACGTCGGGAGCGGCGACTGGGACCACGAGCGTCGGCCCAGCGAGGTGCGCCTCGACCGACTGCTGGTGCTCGATGACGACGCCGTGCGCCGCGAGGGGGCCGTCCTCGACCGCGTCGTCTTCGACGCCGTGCTGGCCGCCGCCCGGGAGTTCCACCCGCTGCCCTGACGCGCCGCCGCAGAACGGGTGGGCGGTCCGGGAGCGCCTGTCGCTAGAGTTGCCCGGTCCGGCAGGGGTCGTCTGGGAGGTGCGGGTGCGGAGCAGAAGCGGATGGCTGGTGCTCCTCGCGCTCGTCGCCCTGGTCACCGGGGCGTGCACCGACGACGACGGGCCCGACCCGGCGCCCACCCCGTCGACGCCGGTGGTGCAGCAGAAGGTCGACCTCACCTGGGGCGTCTACGGCGAGCCGGCCGAGGTCGACGACTACGAGCGGGTGGCCGCGGCCTGGAACGCCGAGAGCGACAGCTCGACGGTCACGGTGAAGATCTGGCCGAGCCGCGACGCGTTCGTCGCCGACATCCGGGCCGGCCGCAAGCTGCCCGACCTGTTCCTGGCCTCGCGGCGCGACCTGCAGATGCTCCGCGCCGACGAGCTCACCCGCCCGGTGGGCCAGCTCCTCGACGAGCGCAACGTCGACCTCGGCGACGACTACTCCCGCGACGCGCTCGAGGCGTTCGCGCTCGACCGCGAGCTGCAGTGCATGCCGTGGGCGGTGCAGCCGGGCGTGATCTTCTACAACACCAAGCTCGTCAACTTCGAGCGCATGGAGCAGCGCGGGCTCGACGTCCCCAACACCGAGACCCACGCCGCGTGGAGCCTCGAGCAGTTCCAGGCGGCCGCCGAGTTCGCCACCCGCCCGCGCCGCAACACCAAGGGCTTCTACGTCGAGCCGTCGCTGTTCGGCCTGGCGCCGTACGTGCTGTCCGGCGGGGGCCGGCTCTTCGACTCCGACGACGAGCCGCGGTCGACGGCGTTCTCCGACGAGGACACCCGCTCCGCGCTGGAGGCGGTGCTGCCGCTGCTGCGCGACCCGTTGCTGACCCTGAGCGCCGACCAGCTCGCGCGGCGTACCCCGCTGGAGTGGTTCCAGCGCGGCAAGCTCGGGATGATGGCCGGCACCCGCAGCCTGGTGCCCGAGCTGCGCAGCACCCCCGGCCTCGACTTCGACGTGATGCCGATGCCGCGGGTCGAGGACGCCGCCACGACCGGGGACTTCCAGGGCCTCTGCATCGCCCGCAAGGCCGCCGACGTGCCCGAGACGGCCGACTTCCTCGCTCACGTGATCACGCCCGAGCAGGTCAGCAGCGTGGTGCGCTCGGGCTACATCGTGCCGGCCAGCCAGACCGTCGCCCTGGGCGAGGACTTCCTCCAGCCCGACCGGCTGCCGGCCCACGCGAACGTGTTCACCGACAGCATCGGCGACATGCGGTTCGTGCCCGTGCAGGTCGACATCGCCGCGCTGGCCGCCGCGATCGGGCCGGGCCTGCGGCAGCTGCTCACGGTCAACGTCATCGACGACCTGGTGCCGTTGACCGAGGAGATCGACCGGGAGTCGCTCCGCGTGCTCGACCCCGAGCGCTACGCCGAGCTGGAGGCCTCCGAGGCGGCCTCGCCCTCGTCGTCCCCGGAGGACGACGAGGAGTAGCCGGGCGGGCCCGCGGGGTGCGGTAGTCACGGACGTTCGGCATCCGGTACGGGCCGAACGACCTGTCGTCCGCCCGTGACTACCCCGGTGGGGCGTCGTCGGGCTCGGGCTCCGCGGCCGGCTCGTCGACGGGGGCCGGCGGCTCGGCGTCGGCGGCGAGGATGGCCGCGGTGATGACCGGCTCCGCGAGCTCGACCTGCCAGGGCCGGGCCCCGAGGTCGGTGAGCTGCCGGGCCACCGCGGGCGCGAGGGTGGCGGGGTCGCGCGGCGCGGGCGGCGTCCAGAGCACCCGGCGCAGGTAGTCGGGGGTGAGCACGTTCTCCACCGGCAGCGAGTGCTCCTCGGCCAGGGCAGTGAGCGCCTCGCGGGCCAGCGCCAGCCGGCGGGCGGCGACGGGGTCCTTCTCGGCCCAGGCGCGCGGCACCGGCGGGCCGTCGCCGCGGGGGGTGCGCGTGGGCAGGTCCTTCTCCTCCATCGCCGCGACCTCCTGGAGGGCGGCGACCCAGCGAGCGGAGTAGCGGTCGGCGCCTCGACCGTGGAACCCCTTGGTCGCCATCAGCGACGCCTTGTCGGTGGGCAGCGCCTGGGCGGCGGCCACGATCGCGGAGTCGGGGATGATCCGACCCGGGGTGACGTCGCGGCGCTCGGCGATCTCGTCGCGCAGCTGCCACAGCGCCCGCACCGCGCCGAGCCCGCGGCGTCCGCGCACCCTGTGCATGCCCGACGTACGACGCCAGGCGTCGACCCGGACGGCCGGCTCGAACCGCAGCAGCGCCTCGAACTCCTGGCGCGCCCACTCCGCCTTGCCGGCCTCCTCGAGCTCGCGGCCGAGCGCCTCGCGGAGCTCGACGAGCACCTCGACGTCGAGCGCGGCGTACTCGAGCCAGGGCTGGGGGAGGGGGCGGGTAGACCAGTCGACCGCGGAGTGCTCCTTCTTCAGCCGCTGGCCCAGCACGCTCTCCACGAGCGTGGCCAGGCCGACCCGGGGGTAGCCGAGGAGTCGGCCGGCGAGCTCGGTGTCGAACAGGGCGGAGGGGTGGAGGCCGACCGCGGCCAGGCACGGCAGGTCCTGGGTGGCCGCGTGCAGGATCCACTCGGTGCCCTCGAGCACGGCCTGCAGCGGGTCGAGGGAGTCGAAGGCGATGGGGTCGACCAGCCAGGTGCCGGAGCCCTCGCGGCGCAGCTGCACGAGGTAGGCACGGTTGGAGTAGCGGTAGCCCGAGGCGCGCTCGGCGTCGATGGCCACGGGGCCGGAGCCTGCCGCGATCGCGGCGCACGCCTCGCGCAGCGCCTCGGGCGTCTCGGTGACCGGGGGCAGGCCGTCGCGCAGCGTCAGCAGCGGCGCCGGCGGGGCCTCCTCGACTGGCTCCTCGACGGGCTCCTCGACTGGCTGGGCCGGGGGCTCGACGTCGGGGCTGCGGGGCTGGGTGTCGTCCGGTGCCATCAGTCCCCCGAGCCCCGCTGGCCGCGGCGGCTCGGCATCACGCTGACCCCTTCGGGCACCGGGGGCAGGCCGACGGCGGTGCAGAGCAGCTCGCCCCAGGCCTCCACGTGCGGCCCGACGTCGAGCGGTCCGCCCTCCTCGGCGGGCTGGGGTGTCCAGGAGGCGCGGATCTCGAGCTGGGCGGTGCCGGGCTCGTCGGCCATCCCGCCGAAGCTCTCGCTCGCGACCCGGGTGACGGTGCCGGACTCGTGGGAGAACGTCGCGCCGTGCGCGGCGAGCGCCTCCATCAGCCACGACCAGCCAACCTCGGCAAGCATCGGGTCGGTGTCGAGCTCGAGCTCGATGTCGGCGCGGGCGTAGGCGACGCAGCGGAAGGTGCCGCCCCAGGCGTCGTTGCCGGCGGGGTCGTGGAGCAGGATGATCCGCCCGGTGCCGACGTCGACGGCGTCGACGGTCACGTCGGCGGTGAGTGCCGCGGCGTGCGGGGCGATCCGCTGGGGTGCGGGCATCTCCTCGCAGAACACCTCGGGTCGCAGCCGCGCGGCGCGCATCGTGGCCACCGCCGCCCGGAACTCCGGGGGGCTGGCCTCGGCGCCCGTCCCCGGGCGCGCGTCCTGCCGCACCACCATGTGGCCACCCTAGGCCGGGTCGGTCCCGGGGGGTGTGCGCACACGCCGCACGACCTGCGAGGCTTGACCTCGTGAGCAGCACCCCCCACCCGCCCGCAGGCCCGACCGACAGCGCGTTCCTGCGAGCCGCGCGCGGGGAGCCGGTGCCGCACACGCCGGTGTGGTTCATGCGCCAGGCCGGCCGCTCGCTCCCGGAGTACCTCCGGCTGCGCGAGGGCGTGGGGATGCTCGAGTCGTGCATGGACCCGGCGCTGACGGTGGAGATCACCCTCCAGCCGGTGCGCCGCTACGGCGTCGACGCGGCCATCTTCTTCTCCGACATCGTGCTCCCGCTCAAGGCCGTGGGCGTCGACCTCGACATCAAGCCCGGGGTGGGCCCGGTCGTCGCCGAGCCGGTGCGCACCCTCGCCGACGTCGAGGCGATCCCCGACCTCACCCCCGACCAGGTCCCCTTCACCACCGAGTCGGTGCGCACCCTGGTCGCCGAGCTCGGGGCCACGCCGCTGATCGGCTTCGCGGGGGCGCCGTTCACCGTGGCGTCGTACCTCGTCGAGGGCGGACCTTCGAAGGAGCACGCCCGCACCAAGGCGATGATGTTCGGGGCCCCCGACGTCTGGGACGCCCTGATGCGCAAGATCGCCGGCATCTCGGCGGCCTACCTCGAGGTGCAGGTCGCGGCCGGTGCCTCCGCCGTGCAGCTCTTCGACTCCTGGGCCGGCGCGCTCACCCCGGCCGACTACGCCGAGCACGTGATGCCCCACTCCGCCCGGGTGCTGGCCCGCGCCGGCGAGCTCGGCGTGCCGCGCATCCACTTCGGCGTCGGCACCAGCAACCTGCTGACGCTGATGGGCGAGGCGGGGGCCGACGTGGTGGGCGTCGACTGGCGCACTCCGCTGGCCGACGCCATCCCGCGGGTCGGCGGCCGCGGCGTCCAGGGCAACCTCGACCCCACGCTGGTCTTCGCCCCGACCGAGGTGATGACCGCGCGCGCCGCCGAGGTGATCGAGGCCGGACGGGCCGCCCGCGGCCACGTGTTCAACCTCGGCCACGGCGTCATCCCCAGCACCGACCCCGACCAGCTCAAGCGGCTGACCGAGTTCGTGCAGTCCTACCCGCTCTAGTCGGGGGTCTTCGCCGCCGTCTTCTTCGCCGCGCTGCGCCCGGAGCCGCGCCGCGACGACGCCGCCTTCTTCGCGGGCGCATGTCGCGGGCTCAGCCGCACCAGGACGGGGCCGCCGCCGTCCTGCTCCACCTCGAGGTAGTCCTGGCCGCGGGCCAGGGCGATCAGCTTGGAGTAGCCGTAGTTGCGGGGGTCGAACGACGCGTGCCGGGTGCCGAGGTAGGTGCCCACCGCGCCCAGGTGGGCCCAGCCGTCGTCGCCGGAGGTGGTGTCGATCGCGGCGCTGAGGATCGTGCGCAGGTCGGGCAGCCTGGCGGCACCGTCGGCCTCGTCGGTCTCGTCGGCCTCGTCGGGCTCGGGGTCGGTGCCGAGCACCTCGAGGAACACGAACCGGTCGCAGGCCGCGACCAGCGCCTCGGGCGTGCGTCGCCGGCCGAAGCCGTAGACGGTCTTGCCCGACTCGCGCAGCCGGGTGACCAGCCCGGTGAAGTCACTGTCGCTGGAGACGATCGCGAACGCGTCGAGGTCGCCGGTGTAGAGCAGGTCCATCGCGTCGATGATCAGCGCCGAGTCGCTGGAGTTCTTGCCGGTGGTGTAGGCGAACTGCTGCATCGCGCGCACGGCGTTGCGGTTGAGCTCGTCCTTCCAGCCCGACAGGTGCGGGTTGGTCCAGTCGCCGTACGCGCGCTTGACCGTGGGCGACCCGTACTTGGCCACCTCCTCCAGCAGCAGGGGGAGGTGGCGCACGGAGGTGTTGTCGGCGTCGATGAGCACGGCGAGCCGGGCGTTGGAGTCGGGCACCCGACCAGACTAGGCCGACCCCGGGTCGACCCCGGGTCGGACGCCGGGGCGACGCCGGGTCGGACGCCGGGGCGACGCCGGGTCCCGGAACCGGCGCGCGGCCGCTGCCGTCCGACCCTGCATGACGCGCACCCTGACGCGGGCGCTCGGCGCCCTGGCCGCGACCGCCGTGATCGGCACCCTCGGAGCGGCGTGCTCCCCCGCCTCCGACGACGACTCCGCAGGCAACTCCTCCGGGGGTGCGGTGTCCGAGCCGGCACCCGCCGAGGCCGCCGCCGACACCGACACCGCCGCCGTTGCCGACGATGCCGGCGCGCCGGGACGGCAGGCCCCGGCGATGGAGCAGAAGCTGATCGCGAAGGGCTCGGTCGGGCTGCGCAGCAAGGACGTCGCGCAGGCCCGCTTCGACACCCAGGCGGTGGCCGACGACCTGGGTGGGGAGGTGGAGGAGAGCTCGACCGAGACCGACACCGAGGGCACCGTCGAGCGGGCCCGGCTCGTGCTGCGGATCCCGACCGAGCAGTTCGACGAGGCGATGGCCGCGCTCGAGGAGGTCGGCACCCTGGTGTCGTCGGGCGGGTCGACCAAGGACGTGACCACCGAGGTCCTCGACACCGAGGTACGGGTCGAGGTGCAGCGGCGCAGCATCCGGCGGATCCAGGCGCTGCTGGAGCGGGCGGAGTCGATCCGCGACATCGTCGACATCGAGGCCCAGCTCTCGCGCCGGCAGGCCGACCTGGCCGCCCTGGAGCGGCAGGCCGCCTACCTGGCCGACCAGACCTCGATGTCGACGATCACCGTCAACATCCAGCGCACCCGTGAGAAGGGCGAGCCCCGGGCCGAGGACGACGACACCGGCTTCCTCGCCGGGCTGGCCGGTGGGTGGGACGCGCTCAGCGCGACCGGCACCGGCCTCGCCACGGTCGCCGGCGCGCTGCTGCCGTGGCTGGTGGTCGGCGGCGTGCTCGCCGTGCCCGGCGTGCCGCTGCTGCGCCGGCTGCGTCGCCGCCCGGCGGCGCCGGTCGGTCCCTGAGCCTGCTCACCGCTGCCTGGGGTGGGGCCAAGCGGGGTGGCGGTGGGTGAGCCGCCGTTACGGGTGGGTGGATGGGGGCCTGCTCACCGCTGCCCGGGGCCAGGGTGGCGGTGGGTGAGCCGCCGTTGCAGGTGGGTGGATGGAGGCCTGCTCACCGCTGCCCGGGGTGGGGCGGGGTGGCGGTGAGTCAGCCCCCGTCGCGGCTGGAGGAACGGAGGCCTGCTCACCGCTGCCCGAGCCACGACCCCCGTCAGCCACGCTCAGGCCGGCGGCGTACGACGCGCCTGAGTCACCAGGGCGTCGTGCAGGCCGCGCACGGCGAGCGGCGCGTGCCCCGAGCGCTGCTGCAGCACCAGCGTGACCCGGGTGCGGTCGGAGGTGATCGGCCGCCAGGTGATCAGGCCGGCCCGCTCCATCGGGTCGCCGGCGACGCTGTAGTCAGGCAGCACGGTGAGGCCGAGCCCGTCGGCGACCATCAGCTTGCCCATCTCGGCGCCGTCGGTGCTGTGGCAGGTCACCGGCATCTCGGCGCCGAACAGCCGGTGCACGAACCGGTGCATCAGGTAGCCGGCCCGCATCGCGACGAACGGCTCGGCGCGCAGCTCGTCGAGCGTGACCGAGTCGCGCTCGGTCAGCGGGTGCCCGGCCGGCAGCACGACGACCGGGCGCCCGTGCAGCAGGTCGGTGCCGACCAGGTCGGGGGCCGGGTCGTCACCCCCGAGCAGGTTCACCAGCCCGAGGTCGAGCGAGCCCTCGGCGAGTCCGACCCGGATGTCGGCCTGCTGGGCGTTGAGCACCTCGACGGTGCTGCCCGGGTGGCTCTCCTGGAAGGCCCGGAGCGCCGGCACCAGCAGGGTCGAGCTGGCGGTGTTGACGGTGCCGAGCCGGATCAGTCGGGTACCGGCGCTGCGGTCGCCAGCGGCCTCCCGCAGCCGGGCCACCGCCTCGAGCACGTCGACCATGTTGTGCAGCAGATCGCGCCCCTCGCGGCTGATCCGGGCGCCCGAGCGGCGGCGGTCGAGCAGCGTGACCCCGAGCTCCCGCTCGAGCTTGCTCACCGCCTCGCTCAGGGCCGGCTGCGAGATGTGCAGCGACTCGCTCGCCCGGCGCAGCGACCCGTGCTGGGTCACCGCGGCGACGTACTCCAGCTGCTCGATCCGCACGGGGGTCCTCCTCGGCCCGGGTGGAAGGCGCTGCCTGTCACCCGATCGTCCATTCCTGCGGCGTCGTGACCCGCGCCGCCTTGCATCCGCCGCAATAGTGTATCAATCTGGTTGACATACGTTTGTTAGCGGAAGGACACATACCCCATGAGCAACCTCGCGTTCCACTGGTTCCTGCCCACCAACGGCGGCGACGGCCGCCACGTCGTCGGCGGCGGGCACGGGGTCTCCGCCGGAGCAGCGGGCCGTCCGGCCTCGGTGCCGTACCTCGGCCAGGTCGCGCGCAGCGCCGAGCAGCTCGGCTTCGAGGCGGCGCTGACGCCGACCGGCGCCTGGTGCGAGGACGCCTGGGTGACCACCGCGATGCTCACCGGCCTCACCGAGCGGCTGAAGTTCCTCGTGGCCTTCCGGCCCGGGCTGACCTCGCCGTTCCTCGCCGCCCAGATGGCCGGCAGCTTCCAGAACCTCTCGGGCGGCCGGCTGCTGCTCAACGTCGTCACCGGGGGCGAGAGCGCCGAGCAGCGGATGTTCGGCGACTTCCTCGACAAGGAGCAGCGCTACGAGCGGTGCGACGAGTTCCTCCACATCGTCCGGTCGCTGTGGCGGGGGGAGACCGTGACCTTCCGGGGCAAGCACCTGAGTGTCGAGGACGCCGTGCTGACCCAGCGCCCCGGCCCCACGCCGGTCATCTACTTCGGCGGCTCGTCGCCGGCCGCCGGCCGGGTCGCCGCCAGGCACGCCGACGTCTACCTCACCTGGGGCGAGCCGCCGGCCGCGGTGGCCGAGAAGGTCGACTGGATCCGCAAGCTCGCGGCCGACGAGGGCCGCGAGGGCGAGGTGCGGTTCGGCATCCGCCTCCACACCATCGCGCGTGACACCGCGGAGGAGGCCTGGGCCGAGGCGGACCGCCTGCTCTCCCACATCGACGAGTCCGACATCGAGCGGGTGCAGAGCGGGCTGAGGCGCAGCGAGTCCGAGGGCCAGCGCCGGATGCTCGAGCTCAACCGCGGCAGCAAGGACGGCCTGGAGATCCACCCCAACCTGTGGGCCGGCGTCGGGCTGGTGCGCGGCGGGGCCGGCACCGCCATGGTCGGCAGCCACAGCGAGATCGCCGACCTGGTCGAGCAGTACGCCGAGGTGGGCATCGAGGAGTTCGTGCTCTCCGGCTATCCCCACCTCGAGGAGAGCTACTGGTTCGGCGAGGGCGTGCTCCCCGAGCTCGCGCGCCGCGGCCTGTGGTCCCACCCGGTCGCGGCCGGGAACGGCAGCGCCTCGGTGCCGTTCGGCGCCGGCTCCCGGGCGGCCTCGTGACGTCGCCCGCCCGGGTCGCCGTCGTGGTCGGCAACCCCAAGCCCGCCTCACGCACGCTCGGCGCCGCGGTGCACGTGGCGCGCGAGCTCGCCGGCCGCGAACCCGACCTGGTCGTCGACCTCGGCACCCTCGGCGCCGCGCTGCTCGACTGGTCCGACCCGACCGTCGCCGGCCTGGTCGCCGAGGTGGGCGCTGCCGACCTCGTCGTGGTCGCGTGCCCGACCTACAAGGCGACCTACACCGGCCTGCTCAAGCTCTTCCTCGACCGGTTCGCCGGCGGCACCGGGCTGTCGGGCCTCGCGGTGCCCCTCATGCTCGGCGCCGGCCCGGCGCACGCCCTGGCCCCCGAGCTCACCCTGCGCCCGGTGCTCGCCGAGCTCGGCGCCACCACGCTGCGCGGCCACTACGTCGTCGACAGCGCCGTCACCGACCCCGCGGCGTACGACGCCTGGCTCGCCGCGGTGCGCCCGTTCGTGACCGCCCACCTCGACCGGACGGGAGCCCCCGCATGACCGTCACCCCGCTCACCACCAACCAGGACCTCGACCCGCAGCGGCTCCGCGAGGCGTTCGGCATCTTTCCCAGCGGGGTGGTGGCCGTGGCGGCCGAGGTGGAGGGCCGTCTGGTCGGGCTGGCCGCCAGCTCGTTCACCTCGGTGAGCCTGGACCCGCCGCTGGTGCAGTTCTCGGTGGCCAACACCTCGAAGACCTGGCCCGACCTGCGTCGGGCCGACCACCTCGGCATCACGATCCTCGCCGACCACCACGGCGCTGTCTGCCGCCAGCTCGCGGGCGACGTCGACCACCGCTTCGACGGGCTCGACGTCAGCGCCACCGCCGACGGCGCGGTGACCCTCGACGACGGGCTGGCACGGTTCGACACCTCGGTCTACCGCGAGGTCGAGGCCGGCGACCACACGATCGTGCTGCTGCGGCTGCACGCCGTGGCGCACCCCGCGGCCGGCGAGGTGCCGGGGTTGCCGCTGGTCTTCCACCGCTCCGGGTTCGGGAGCCTGTCCCGCCCCGCCTGAGGCGTCTGACACGCTGGAGCGGTGACCGGACCAGCGCGCGCAGCACGGGTCGCGGTGGTCGGGGCCGGCGTCGCCGGGCTCACCGCCGCGCGTGACCTGCGCCGGGCCGGCCACGACGTGACGGTGCTCGAGGCGGCGCCCCGGATCGGCGGCAAGCTGCTGCGGGCCGAGGTCGCGGGCGTGACGGTCGACGTGGGCGCCGAGGCGATGCTGGCCCGGCGGCCCGAGGGCGTCGGCCTGGCCGCCGAGCTCGGGCTCGAGGTGGTGCACCCGGCCGTGCAGGCCTCGCACCTGTGGACCCGGGGCGCGGTGCGGCCGCTGCCGCGCTCGCTGATGGGCGTGCCGACCGACCTCGACCAGGTCGCGGCCGCCGGGGTGCTCTCGCCGGAGGGCCTCGACCGCGCCCGCCACGAGGACCTCGACGCGGCGGTCGGCCCCGACGACGTCAGCATCGGCGACCTCGTCGACCGGCGGCTGGGCCGCGAGGTCACCGACCGCCTGGTCGAGCCGCTGCTCGGGGGCGTCTACGCCGGCCGGGCCCGCGAGATCTCCGCCCGCGCCGCCCTGCCCCAGCTGCTGGAGCACGCCGCCCGCGGGTCGCTGCTGGCCGCCGCTGCGGCGCTGCCGCCCGCCACCGGCCCGACGTTCGGCGGCCTGGTCGGCGGCCTCGGCACGCTGACCGAGGCATTGGCCGAGGCATTGGCCGACACATTGGGCGGGACGCTGGCCGACGGCACCGTGGTACGCACGGGCGCGACCGTGCGCGGCCTGGCCCGCACCGAGCACGGCTGGCGGCTGCTGGTCGGCCCGACCACCGCAGCGGAGCCGCTCGACGTCGACCGGGTGGTGCTCGCGACCCCCGCCGCCCCGACCGCCCGGCTGCTCCGCGACGTCGCCCCGGTGGCGGCCGCCGAGCTGGCGGCGGTCGAGTCGGCGTCGATGGCGGTGGTGACGCTGGCGTTCCGCGCGGCCGACCTGCCCGACCTCACCTCGGCCGGCTCCGGCTTCCTGGTGCCGCCCGTCGACGGGCGCCGGATCAAGGCCTCGACTCTGTCGTTCGCCAAGTGGGCCTGGGTGCGCGCCGCCGGCGGCGACCTGCGGCTGCTGCGCACCTCGCTCGGCCGCCACGGCGAGGAGACCACGCTGCAGCGCACCGACGAGGAGCTCGTCGCCGACTCGCTGACCGACCTCGCCGAGGCGCTCGGCGTGCTCGCGCTCCCGGTCGACAGCCACGTGCAGCGGTGGGGCGGCGGCCTGCCCCAGTACGCCGTCGGCCACGTCGAGCGGGTGGCCCGGGTGCGCGCCGAGGTCGCCCGGCTGCCCGGTCTGGCCGTCTGCGGCGCGGCGTACGACGGGGTGGGCGTCCCGGCCGTCATCGGGTCGGCCCGGCGCGCGGCCCGGGACATCGGCGACATCGACGCCTGAACGACGACCCCGCTGTCCCTCGTGGGCGGGACAACCGGCCCGGCACCTTCTGGTCACCAAGCACGACGACCCGGCGCCACCCGGCGCCCGCACAGGAGGACCCCCGCATGACCACCCACGTCAGCACCAGCAACCCCGTCCGCTCCGACGTACCCGCCGGTGACGGGTCCGCGGCTGCCGCGACCGGCGGCCGCTCCCGCGCCTGGACCGTCGCCGGCATCGTCGCCGGCGTCTGCGGCCTCGGCAGCATGGTCACCTCGAGCATGGTGACGCCCGTCTACGACCCCGACCTGGTCGACGACACGAGCAAGGTGGCCGCCGCGCTCTACGACCAGACCAACCAGATGCTGGCCTTCCACTTCTTCGCGCTCGTCGGCGCGGTGACGCTGGTGGTCTTCGCCGCCGGCCTGCACCGCCGGCTCCGCGACCGGATCGCCGACGGCATTGCCGCCACCGTGGCGGTGGCCGGCCTGGTCGGCACCTCGGTGGTGCTCGTGCTGGGCTCCGGCCTCGACACCGAGTTCTACTGGGCCTTCCAGGAGGACGAGGCCATCGTCGACGACGCCAACGCGGCGTTCTACAACCACTGGCTCGGCACCATCCCCTGGGTCTGGGTGCTGGCCGGCCTCGCCGGCCTGGCGCTGTTCTCCGCCTTCCGCGCCGGTGCCGTGCCGCGCTGGATCGGCCTGGTCGGGCTGGTGCTCGGCGGCCTGACCCTGCTCGTCGGGATCTCGCCGTTCCAGTACATGGCCGGCATGACCGGTCCGCTCTGGCTGCTGGTCACCGCGATCGGGTTCGCCGTCGGCGACAAGGCCTACCGCTCGGCCGCCTGAGCGGGCCATCGTGCCCCACGCGCAGGACACCGGTGCCGGTTCGGCCCCCTCGGGGCCGGACCGGCACCACAATGTCCGGGTGCCACCCCCCTCCACCCGTCGCCAGCAGTGGGCGGTCGCCGTGCTGCCGGTGCTGTGCCTCGCCGGGCTGGCCGCCACCGTCGCCCTCGACCTGAGGACGCCGGCGACCGGCCCCGGCGCCGACCTCGCACCCGGCTACGGCTGGAGCTACGCACTCAACGGGGTGGTCCTCGGCGTGTGCGGCACCGTGGTGCTGCACCACGACGTGCGCCAGCGGTTCGGCTGGCTGCTGGGGGCGCTCGGGCTGTTCTGGGTGCTCGACGGGCTGGCCCAGGCCTACGTCCGGTTCGGGATCCGCCCCGACGAGGTGCTGCCCGGGATGACCTGGGTCTTCTGGTTCCTCGTCCGGTTCGGTGGCTTCCTCCCGGTCTCGATCGCCGCGCTGCTGCTGGTCTTCCCCACCGGCCGGTTCCTGCCGGGCTGGTGGGGCCGGCTCGGGCGCGTGGCTATCGGCTTCATGGTGACCACGGTGCTGGTCAGCCTGGTGATGCCGTCCGGCGGCACGGTCGAGGGCGTGCCGGTGCCGGCCGGGGTCGACGCCGACCCGGTGTCGCTGCCCTTGTCGGCCGGGGTCGGCCGGGCGTTCGCGACCGGGATGCTCTCCGTCTCGGTGGTCGCCTTCCTGGTGCCGATGGCCACCGTGGTCGTCCGCTACCGGCGTTCGGATGGCCTGGAGCGCGACCGGATGCGCTGGTTGGTCTGGAGCGTCGTGGTGATGGCGCTCGCCATCCTGGCCACCTTCGCCATCAGCACCTTCTGGTTGGAGAACGTGCTGCTCTTCCTGGTGATGGTGGTGCCGGCGGCGGGCATGACCGTCGCGATCGTCGACCCCCGGGTGGTCTCGATCGAGGACCTGCTCAACCGCACGGTCGTCTACGGGGGGCTGTCGGCCATCCTGGTCGGGCTCGACATGGCGGTGCTGGCGCTGCTGGCCCTGGTGCTCGGCGACGCCCTCGACCAGCGCCAGGTGGTGTTCCTGGTGCTCCTGCTGACCGCGGTGCTCTACGGCCCGCTGCGCTCGCGGCTCTGGGGCTTCGTCCGGCGGGTCACCCTGGGTGACCGCGACAATCCCTACGACGCCGTGGCCGGCCTGGCCTCCACGCTCGAGACCGCCGACGAGGGCCCCGAGCAGCTGGCGGCCGTCGCCCGGGCCGTCGCGGCGGCGTTCGGCATCGGCTACGTCAGCGTGGAGGTCGATCGCAGCGGCGGCGAGCGCCTGGTGGCCACCCACGGCGAGCGGCCGGACCGGGTGCGCGCGCTGCCGATCACCTACCGCGACACCGAGGTCGGTCGGCTGGTGCTGCCCGAGCGCGGCCTGCGCAGCCGGCTCTCGCGCCGCGACGAGCAGCTGCTCGGCGACCTGGTGCGCCAGGCCGCGACCGCCGCCCGCACCAGCCAGCTGGCCGCCGAGCTGCAGGAGAGCCGCGAGCGGCTGGTGGTGGCCCGGGAGGAGGAGCGGCGGCGGATCCGGCGCGACCTCCACGACGGTCTCGGCCCGGCGCTGAGCGGTGTGGTCTTCCAGCTCGAGTCGAGCCGGCTGCTGGTGGGCAAGGACCCCGCCGCCGCCGAGGCCGGCATCGCCGCGACCAGCCGCCACGTCCAGGAGGTCGTGGCCGACGTCCGCCGGCTGGTGCACGACCTGCGCCCGCCGGCCCTCGACGACCGTGGGCTGGTCGGGGCGCTGCAGCAGCAGGCCGAGAGCAGCTTCGGCTCGACCCTCCAGGTCACGATCGAGGCCCCCGACGGGGCGGCCGGGCTGCCGGCGGCGGTCGAGGTCGCGGCGTACCGGATCGTCGGCGAGGCCCTCAACAACGTCGCGCGCCACTCCGGCGCGCAGCACGCGCGGGTGGGCCTCCACCTCGTGCACAACCACCTGGTCGTCGAGGTCGTCGACGACGGCGTCGGGATCCGCCCCGAGGCGCAGGCCGGCGTCGGCCTGGTCTCGCTGCGCGAGCGGGCGGTCGAGCTCGGCGGCCGCAGCGAGGTCACGTGCCCGCCGGACGGCGGGACCACGGTGAGAGCATGGCTGCCCCTGAGGAGGAGCACGTGAGCGAGATCAGAGTCGTGGTCGTCGACGACCACCAGATCGTCCGCGACGGACTGGTCGCCCTGCTGGGGGCGCTCGACGGCGTGGAGGTGGTGGGCTCGGCCGAGGACGGCCGCGACGCCCTGCACGTGGTGGCCGAGACCCGGCCCGACGTCGTGGTGATGGACATCCAGATGCCCCACCTCGACGGCATCGAGGCGACTCGGTTCATCACCGGCAAGCACGCCGACGTGCGGGTCGTGATGCTCACGATGAACGAGGACGACGACACCGTGCTCGCCGCGATGCGCGCGGGCGCCTCCGGCTACCTGCTCAAGGGGTCGGGCGCCGACGAGGTGCACACCGCGATCCGCGCCGCGGCCGGCGGCGGCATGGTCTTCGGCGCCTCGCTGGCGGGCAAGGTCGCCGGCTACTTCTCCTCGGCCTCGGCGCCGGCCCAGGCCCTCGAGGAGCCGTTCCCCGACCTCTCCGAGCGCGAGCGCACGGTGCTGCAGATGCTGGCTGCCGGCAAGTCCAACGACGCCATCGCCGGCGAGCTCTACGTCTCCAACAAGACCGTGCGCAACACCGTCTCGGCGATCTACGCCAAGCTCCACGCCGCCGGGCGGGCCGAGGCGATCGTCAAGGCACGCGAGGCGGGGTACGGCCGCGACTGACCCTCAGCCCTGCTTGCGGGCGACCACGACGCCGAGACCGCCGTAGCCCAGGCAAAGGTGGACCACCGAGACCGCGAGGCCCACGTCGTCGCCGAAGGCTCCCATCACCGGGATGACGACCAGCGCCCAGCTCTCGGCGCCCAGCGGCCACCAGCGCGCCGGTCCGCGCCACCGGCCCGCGATCGCGATCCGCACGCCGACCGTGAACATGCCGAGCATCGACAGCGGCCAGCTCGCGTCGAGCAGCGCCCAGCCGACCCGGTCCATGTCGGTGGCCCCGACCGCGTCGGAGATCGTCGAGCCGATCGCCAGCACGACCAGGACCGCCACCACGCGCACGTAGACGTGGGCGACCCGGCCCTGGCCGAGCGCCCGGGTGCGGTCGACCACCCAGAGCAGCCCGAGCAGCCCGAGCTGGAACGGCGCCCCCAGCGCGGCGTAGGTGAGGCGGTCGGCGCGGGTCTCGGGGTCGAGCCCGAAGAGCAGCTGCCCGGTGGCCCAGCCGACGGCGCCGAGGGTCAGCAGCACGCCCGGCACGACGTACGGCCGGCCAGGCGCGGCGTCGGTCGGCGGAGGGGTGGGCCGGACGTCGGAACGGGCGGCGGGCGGGGTCTGCTCGAGGCTCATCGGTGGCTCCTTGCGCTGGCTGGGGGACTGCTCCGCCGCCACCGTCGCGGGGCCGGGCTCCCGACGGCAGGGGACGGCGTCCTCCGGGGCGTCCCCGGCCGCGTCCCCTCCTGCGTCCCAGCCACCTCGGGACGATCGGCCCGCGACCCCGGGACGGGTCGGCGCGCAGACTGCTGCGGTGACCGCGACCACCGCTCCCCGGGGCTCCCGGGCCCGGCGGCTGCGACCCGGGCCGACGCTGGTGGTGGCGGTCGCCCTGGCGCTGGTGGTCGCGGCGCTGCTGCTCGACCTCCGGCACGACGCCGCCGACCGGCAGCGGGCCGACCTGGGCTGGGGTGGACCCACCGGCGCGGTGGGCCTGCTCGTCACGGCCTGCGCGGCCACGGTGCTGACCCTGCGCCCCCGCCACCGGGTCGGCGTGGTGATGGCCGGCACCGGGTTGCTCTGGGCACTGGCCGGGCTGGCCGAGTCGTGGGTGGTGCACGGCCTGGCGCACGACCCGGTGCTGCCGCTGACGGGGTTCGCGCTGTGGGTCGTCGCCCAGTTCTGCGCGGTGCTGCTGTGCGGGCTGCCGGTGGTGCTGGTGCTCTACCCCGACGGGCGGCTGCTGGCGGGGTGGTGGCGCTGGACGGCGCTCGCCTGCGTGGGGCTCTCGGGCGTGCTGGCGGTGGCGCTCTGGTTCGCCCCGGGCGAGGCGGTGGCGCGGCTCTCGCCGCTGCCGCTGGACACCGGGGTGCCCGGCCTGCCGGTCGACCCGGCGGCGTACGCCGAGGTGCTGCGCTGGGCCCGGGGGCTGACGCTGCTGTCGGTGCCGCTGGCCGTGCTGCTCGTCTTCGTGCGGCAGCGCCGGGCGGTCGGCACCGAGCGGCTGCGGCTGCGGTGGCTCGGCTGGGCCGCGGTGATGTGCCTGGTCTTCGGCGCGCTGGCCCTGGTCGCGCCGGTGGGCGCGCCGGCCTGGGTGGCCCTGGTGCTCTGCCTGGCCGTGACCGCGGTGTCGGTGACGATCGGCGTCGTGGCGCCCGAGGTCACCGACGTCGACGCGCTGATGGGCGGCACCCTGGTCTTCGCCGCGGTCTCGGCCACGGTGGTGGGCTTCGACCTCGCGCTCGTCGGCCTGCTCGACGCCGTCCTCGGCACCCGCCTCGACGAGCGGCGGGTCACGCTCCTGGTGCTGGTGGTCGCGGTGGCGGCGTACGGGCCGCTGCGCACCTGGTTCGGCGCACTGGTGCGGCGCGCGCTCGTGGGCCGGCGCGGCGACCGCTACGACGTGGTCGCCGGGCTGGCGGCCCGGCTCGAGGAGGCCACCGACGTCGAGACCCAGCTGCCCGCACTGGCCGCCGAGGTGGCCGACGCGTTCGGGCTCGGCTACGTGCGGGTCGAGGTGGTCGGTCACGGCGGGGGCGTGCTGGTCGCCACCCACGGCACCGAGCCGACGGCGACCCGCGAGGTGCCGATCCGCTACGGCGCCGAGGAGATCGGCCGGCTGGTGCTGCCCGACCGGGGCCTGCGCACCATGCTGTCGCGGCGCGACCAGGAGCTGCTCTTCGACGTGGTGCGCCAGGGGGCGGCGGCGATGCGGAGCAGCCGGCTGGCCGCCGACCTGCGCGCCAGCCGCGAGCGGCTGGTGCTCGACCGCGAGGAGGACCGCCGCCGGATCCGACGCGACCTCCACGACGGGCTCGGCCCGGTGCTCGGCGGGGTGGCGATGCGGCTCGACGCCGTCGCCAACGCGCTCGACGACGACCCCGGGGCCGCGCGGCGGATGGTGCTGCGCTCGCGCGCCGACATCACCGAGGCGCTCGCCGACGTGCGCCGGCTGGTGCACGACCTGCGCCCGCCCGCGCTCGACGACCTCGGGCTGCTCGACGCGCTGCGCCAGCAGGTGGAGCGGGTGCGGCCCGACGGGGTGGCGGTGGAGGTCGAGCCGGTCGACCTGCCGGTGCTCCCGGCCGCGGTCGAGGTCGCGGCGTTCCGGATCGCCTCGGAGGGGGTGACCAACGCGGTGCGGCACGCGGCGGCGTCGCGGATCACCGTGCGGCTGGTGGGCGGACCTGCCGACCTGCTGGTGGAGGTGCGCGACGACGGCCGCGGCATCCACCCCTCGGTGCCGGCAGGGGTCGGGCTGCGGTCGATGCGCGAGCGGGCCGACGAGCTCGGCGGCCACGCCCAGGTCGACTGCCCCGCCGGTGGCGGCACCCGGGTGCGGGCCCGGCTGCCGCTGGTGCCCGCGTCCGTGGGGGTGGGACGATGAGCGCGCCGGTGCGGGTGCTCGTCGCCGACGACCACCCCGTCTTCCGCGACGGGCTGGCCTCGCTGCTCTCGACGCGCGACGCCGTAGAGGTCGTCGGCACCGCCGCCGACGGCGCCGAGGCGGTCGCGCAGGCGGTGCGGCTGCGCCCCGACGTCGTGGTGATGGACCTGCAGATGCCCGTGCTCCACGGCATCGAGGCGACCCGGCGGCTCACCGCCCAGGTGCCCGACACCCGGGTGCTGGTGCTGACCATGGGCGAGGACGACGGCACCCTGCTCGCGGCCGTTCGTGCCGGGGCCCGCGGCTACCTGGTGAAGGGCGCCAGCCAGGACGAGGTGCACCGCGCGATCTCGACCGTGCACGCGGGCGGGATCGTCTTCGGCGCCTCGCTGGTATCGCGGATCGGCGACCTGCTCTCGGGCGCGGGCACCGGGCCCGACCGGTCGCCGTTCCCGGAGCTGACGGAGCGCGAGGTGCAGATCCTCGACCTGGTCGCCGCGGGCCGCAACAATCTCCGGATCGCCGAGGAGCTGTTCCTCGCGCCCAAGACGGTGCGCAACTACGTCTCCACGATCCTGGCCAAGCTCCAGGCCACCGATCGCGCCGAGGCCATCATCCGGGCCCGCGACGCCGGCCTCGGCGGCGGCTGACCCTCAGGCCGGCTCGACCGGCATCCACAGCTCGCAGGTGGCCCGGGTCCAGTCGTCGTCGAACTCCAGCACCGACAGGAGCTCGGGGCCCGGCACCAGCCGGTAGGGGTTCGACGGGAACCAGTCGGTCGCGGTGGCGGCCCACATCTGCTGCAGCGCCTCGGGGTGCGGCCCCTCCGAGCGGAACACCACCCAGGTGTGCGCCGGCACCTCGATCACGTCGAAGCCGTCCGGGGCGGGGCGGCTGGTGGCGACCCCGTGCAGGTAGGTGAGCATCGCGCCCTCGGCCCGGTCGGCGGGGTCGTCGGGGTCGAGGTCGTCGGTCACCGCGAGCACACCGACCGGCTCCTGGTCCGACAGCTCCTTGAGCAGGAGCGTCTCCTCCACCGGCACCGAGGCGACGTGCTCGGCGATGTGGGGGTTGACGCCGGAGTGGATCAGCGGCACGCGGGCGGCGCGGCCGACGAGGGTGAACGCGGGCTTCTCGACGATGCGGGCATCCATGGGGGTGCTCCCTTCCACGGTCAGGCGGAACCTGATCCGTTGCTGTGTGCGGAGAGGACCGCCGTCGCGCCGCACGTCGCCGGGCGGGGCGCCGTGGACGGCGCGGAACGCCCGCCCGAACGCCTCGCTCGAGCCGTAGCCGTGGCGCACCGCGATGGTGAGCAGGTCGTCCTGCCCGGCCACCACCGCACCGGCCGCCACGGTCATCCGACGGCGCCGGACGTACTCCGTCAGGCCGATGCCGGCGAGGGCCGCGAACATCCGGCGCAGGTGGTGCTCGGTCGTGGCCAGCTCGCGGGCGAGCGCGGCCACGTCAAGGTCACCCGCCTCGGTGGTGAGGTGGTCCTCGACGGCGTCGACGACCCGGTTGAGCTCGGTGATCACGGTGGTCCTCCTCCCTGTCGCGACCACCCTGCCGAGGCCGGGCGGGGCGCCGCCCGATCGTCGCGGGCCGCTGCGGTCAGCCGCCGGTGAGCGCGTCCCAGACCGCGTCCGCCCCCTGGGCGCCGAGGCCGCGGCTGACGTAGCCGACAGCGTGGTCGCCGACGAACGACCACCAGCCCGCGCAGCCGCCGGCGCCGCCCATGCCGAGGTCCTCGTCGTCGACCTGGAAGCCCAGGGTCCACCGCACCTCGCGGTCGAGCACCCGGTCGTGACCGACCACCTGCGCCGAGACGTACGCCGCGTGCAGGTCGGGGCCCAGCAGCGCGGCGACCGCCCCGCCCGGGCGGGTCACGTCGTCGTAGAAGAGGGCCAGCCCGCGGGCCGAGGCGTGCATCGAGATCGCCGCCATGCTGGTGCGCCGCCAGCGCGGGGAGTTGAGCTCGGCGGGGTCGAGGACGCCGGGCGGGCGGCCCAGGGCCGGGGCCCACCGCTCGTCGGAGAGGTACGTCGCCGGCCAGTCGCCCAGCGCCACCACGTCGGCCACCCGGGTCAGGTCGGCCTCGGGCACCCGCAGGTGCAGGTCCCAGCCGTGCTCGGCGGCGATCCGGCCGAAGCGGTCGGCGAGGTCGTCGCCCGTGGCCGCGCGCACCAGCCGGTCGCACAGGGTGCCGTAGGTCAGCGCGTGCTCCCCGATGCCCTCCCCGGGAGGGTGGTCCGGGGTGGCGCCCGCCAGCAGGTCGGCGAGCGCGTCCTGGTCGTCGTAGGCCAGGTCGGCGGCGGCCTCGGGGAAGCACGGCAGCCCGGCCTGGTGGCTGAGCACGTGGCGCACCGTGGTGGCCTCCTTGCCGTGCGTGGCGTACTCGGGCCACAGCTCCGCCACCCGCTGGTCGAGCCCGAGCGCGCCCTCGGCGACCGCGGTGAGCACGGTCAGCGCCGCGAAGGGCTTGGCCACCGAGTAGGCCATCACCAGGGTGTCGCCGGCCCATGGGGTGGTGCCGTCGGTGGTGCCGACCAGCACCTCGAGCTCGATCCGGCCGTCACGGACCACGCAGGCGGCGCCGCCCGGCTCGGCGCCGGCCGCCTCCAGGTCGCGCAGCGCTTGCTCCACGGGATGTGCCACCTGCCGATCCTCGCGCACCGGGCGGCACAATGGGGGCATGAGCGAGCAGAAGTCCAACGCCGCCCGGGTCCGCGAGATCAACGACGCCATCCGCTACACGATGTGGTCGGTGTTCCGCCTCGCCGACGTGCTCGGTGACGCCGACCGCGCCGCCGAGGGGGCCGAGGTGGAGAAGCTGTTCGCCGAGCTCGCCGAGGCCGACGTCGTCGTGCGCGGCGTCTACGACGTCAGCGGCCTGCGCGCCGACGCCGACGTGATGGTGTGGTGGCACGCCACCACCTCGGAGGAGCTCCAGCTCGCCTACCACCGGTTCCGCCGCACGGCGTTCGGCCGCCGCCTCGAGCCGGTGTGGTCGCAGCTGGCGCTGCACCGGCCGGCGGAGTTCAACAAGAGCCACGTCCCCGCGTTCCTCAACGACGAGGCGCCCAAGGCGCACGTCTGCGTCTACCCCTTCGTGCGCTCCTACGACTGGTACCTCCTCGAGGAGTCCGAGCGCCGCCGGATGCTCGCCGAGCACGGCAAGATGGCCCGCGACTACGCCGACGTGCGCGCCAACACCGTCGCGTCGTTCGCGCTGGGCGACTACGAGTGGATGCTGGCCTTCGAGGCCGACGAGCTGCACCGGATCGTCGACCTGATGCGCCACCTACGAGCCTCCGACGCACGGCGGCACGTCCGCGAGGAGGTGCCGTTCTACACCGGCTCGCTGGTGCCGGTGGCCGACCTCGTCGACCGGCTGCCCTGACGTGAGGGCCGCCCTGCTGGTCGCCGCGCTGGCGCTGGTCGCCGCGGGCTGCGGGGACGACGACACCGGTCGCGACGGCGGGCCCGATGCAGGTCCGGCGACCTCGCTCGAGCGGCCGACGGCGATCCCGGCGGCCGACGGGCCGGTGACGACCGGGTTGGTGACGGTGCTCGACGACGGTGGCGGTGCCGAGCTGTGCCTGGGCCCGGTCGCGCTCAGCCACCCGCCGCAGTGCTCCGGCACCCCGCTGGTGGGCTGGGACTGGGCCGAGCACCCGGAGGGCGTCGAGACGGCGGGGCGGACGCGGTGGGCCGAGTTCGCGGTCACCGGCACCTTCGACGGCACCGCACTGACCCCCACCGAGGTGGTCCCCGCCGCGCTCCACGACCCGCCGGCCCCCTCCGCCACGCCGTCCACGCCGTCCACGCCTTCCCCGCCGTGCGCGGCGTCGGGGCAGGCCGACTGCGACCCCACGCCGGCGGAGCTCGACGACGAGCGGGTGGCCCAGCTCCAGCAGGAGGCCTCCGACGTGCCCGGCTTCCTCGGCTCCATGGTCGTCGGCGGCGTGGTCACGGTGGACGTCGTCCACGACGACGGCACCCTCCAGGCCTGGGCCGACCAAGAGTGGGGCGAGGGCACCGTCGTGGTGGTCTCCGCGCTCCGGCCGGTGGCGGGCTGACGGAACCCACTCGTGGCGTCCGGCGTCCGACCCAGCATGAGGTCCGCCGTCGCGCTCGCGTCCCTGCTGCTCGTGCTCACCGCCTGCACCGACGACGACGGCGGTGACGTCGCCGCCGACCCGGCGGGCTCGGGCGGCTCTGGAGGCTCTCCGGCCGCGCTGGAGGTGCCGGTGCCCGACGGCCCGGTGCGCACGGCCCGGCTCGTGACCGTGATGGACACCGGCACCCCCGAGCTCTGCCTCGGCGCGGTGGCGGAGTCGTACCCGCCGCAGTGCGGCGGCCCGGCGATCACCAACTGGGACTGGGCGACCCACGGCCAGGAGGCGTTCGAGCAGCAGGGCGACGTGCGTTGGGGCGACTACGCCCTGACCGGCACCTGGGACGGCACGGCCTTCACGGTGACCGACGCCGTGCCCGCGGCCCTGCACAACCCGGTCAGCGAGGCGCCGTCGCCGACGCCGAGCCCCGCGACGTCGTACACCGACGACGAGCTCGCCACGATCGGCGAGGAGGTCGCCGCCCTGCCCGGCGTCGAGAGCGCCTACGGCGGGCAGGGCAGCGACGGCCACGTGCTGGCCGACGTCGTCTACGACGACGGAACGATCCAGGCCTTCGTCGACGCGGAGTACGGCGCGGGCGTGGTCGTCGTCAGCGCCGGGCTCCTCGACGCCACCGGCTAGCGGGGGCGGTCGGCCGGGCGGCGGTGCGTGAGCCTCCGTCTGCTGACCACCGATCGGGGCCTGCTCACCGCGGCCCGGGGTGGCTGCGGGCGGCGGTGCGTGAGCCTCCGTCTGCTGACCACCGATCGGGGCCTGCTCACCGCGGCCCGGGGTGGCTGCGGGGGAGCGGTGCGTCAGCCTCCGTTTGCTGACCACCGATCGGGGCCTGCTCACCGCGGCCCGGGCGGCCGGCCGGGCGGCGGTGCGTCAGCCTCGGTCGCTCACACCCGGTGGTTGGCCACCAGGGTGCGCTGCGGGTCCCACGACTCGCGCAGGTGGGCCAGCCGGGCCCAGTCCTCGGGGTCGAAGCCGGCGCTGGTGTCGACCCGCTTCTCGGCGAAGGTGAGCGCGACCGTGGGCAGCGACCACGGCGCGAGCGCGGTGAGCACCGCGGCGGCCGCCGCCTTGCCGGCCGTGGCGGCCTCCGGGAACGGCGCGACCGCCACGCACAGCAGCGCGTACTCGCCGACCACGTGGCTCATCGCCCCGCCGCGGCGGGTGGGCCGGGCGAACGCACCGCCGAGGTGGCGCAGCTCGGCGAACATCAGCGGCGACGACGTGCCGGGGCCGACCTCGGCGAGCAGCGCGTCGACCGCCTCGTCGGGCAGCGAGCCCAGCATCGCGTGGTCGCCGACGGCCGGGGTGGGGGCGGGCGGGTCCATGTGGACCTCCAGCATCGCGGCCGCCGGCACCCGGCCGAAGGTGTCCATCTCGGGCTGGAGCGCCCGCAGCGGGGCGAGCAGCTCGGCGGCCCGGTCGTCGTCCTCGAGGACCGCGCCGTCGATGACGACCAGCTGTCGACCGCTGAGGAACGGCGGCAGCTCGGGCAGCGGCGGGAAGCTCATCACCCGCAGCGACGTGGTGACCGACTCGGGCACCGCGCGGGTCCAGGCGGCCCACGCGCGCAGCACCTCGGGAGCACGCTCGCGGTCCCAGAGCAGCATGCCGCCGACCACGTCGGCGATCGGTAGCAGCTCGAGCTCGATCGCGACAACGACGCCGAGGTTGCCCCCGCCGCCGCGCAGCGCCCAGAGCAGGTCGGCGTTCTCGTTCTCGTCGGCGCGGACCAGGCGGCCGTCGGCGGTCACGACCTCGGCGGCGGTCAGGGTGCCGGAGGCGAGGCCCTCGCGGCGCCCGTAGAAGGAGAGGCCGCCGGAGAGCACGTAGCCGGCGACGGCGACGTCGGGTGCGCTGCCGTGGAGGGCGGTCAGGCCGTGCGGCGCGGCGGCGGCGACGACGTCGGCCCACAGGGTGCCACCGACGACCCGCGCGGTGCGCGCCCCGGCGTCGACGGTGACGCCGGTCAGCTCGTGGAGCCGGACCAGCACGACGTCGGTGAGGTCGTGGGTGCCGAGCGCGGCGGCGCCGTGGCCGGTGCTCTGCGGGGCGACCCGGAGGCCGGCGGCGGTGGCGGCGCGCACCAACGCGACGACCTCGTCGACGGTGCGCGGGACGGCGACGGCGGCCGGGCGCTGGTCGACGCTCACGTTCCACGGGGTGCGGGCGGCGTCGTAGCCGGGGTCGCCGGGCAGGTGCACCGCGCAGGCTCCGCGCAGGGTCTCGGCGGACGGGGTGGTGATGCTCATCTGGGTGACTTCCTTGTCAGGAGGGACGTGCGGACGGGGTCCCGAGAGGGTCGGCCACCTCGACCTGGAGGGCGAGGAGCATGCCGGGCACGCCGAGCTCGTGCCGGACCACGCTCACGTCGGGCGCGGCGCCCGTCGCCGCGAACCGCTCGCCGAGCACGTCGAGCACGCCGTCGGCGACGGCGGGGTCGATCGTGCACACCCGCACCGACACCAGGTCGGCCGGCGCGTGCCCCGTTCGGGCCAGCGCCGCCTCGACCCGGGCCAGGGCGAGTGCGAGCTGGGCGGCGGGGTCGTCCTCGTGGAGGAGTCGCCCCCGCTCGTCCAGCGGCCCGGTGAGCGGGTAGGTGGTCATGGCGGCAACCCTGACGGCTGCGGACCGGCGCCGCCATCCCTCGCGGCCCGGGACCTCCCGCCCGGGCTGCCTGGTGGTCTGGTCCACCCAGAACTCTGGGATGGGCCGTGACCGGCCGCGCCGGGAGACTGGGAGCATGCCCACCGCCCTGACCGCCGAGCGCGTGCGCGGCGACGTCGAGGTCGTGGCTCGGGCCGGACTCGACCTGGAGACCTTCCTCGAGGAGGCCACCGACTCGCTGCGCCGTGCGGTGCCCTGGGTCTCGGCGTGCCTCGCCACGCACGACCCGAGCACCCACATGCTCACCAGCGCCCGCAAGTACGGCCACCTGCGCGACAGCAACTCCCACGACCACGAGTTCGGGCTGATCGAGTACGGCACCGTGGAGCCGACGGCGTTCACCGAGATGGCGGTCGCCGAGCGACCCGCGGCCGGCGTACGCGACCTGCACGGCGACATCGGCCTGTCCGGGCGGATGAGCAACTTCATGGTGCCCCGCTTCGGGTTCGGCGACGAGGCGCGGCTGGTCTTCCGCGACAACGGCGTGGTGTGGGGCGCGATGGCGCTGTTCCGCGGCAGCGACGACTCGGCGTTCGAGTCCGAGGAGGTGGACTTCCTGGCGACGCTGTCGACGTCGTTCGCCCGGGGGGTCCGCACCGGCATGCTCGCCCGGCTCTCCACCACTCCGGCCGTGCCGCCCACCGGGCCCGCGGTGCTGATCATCGGCGCCGACGACCGGATCACCCAGATGTCCCTCGGCGCCGAGGCCCGCCTCGACGACCTGATGGGCGGCGACCACGTCGGCGACCGGATCGGTCCGGTCACCGCCCTGGTCGGGGCCGCCCGCCGCTACGCGCGCGGAGAGTCCCCCCGCCCGCCGCGCTCTCGGGTGCGCGGCGTCAGCGGCATGTGGCTCGTGCTGCACGCGTCTCCGCTCAGCGCCAGCGGCGACCGGGTCGGCGACGTCGTCGTCACCATCGAGGAGGCGCGCCCGCCGGAGATCGTCTCCCTCGTCGTCGCCGCCTTCGACCTCACGCCGCGCGAGCGTGACGTCACCCAGCTGGTCCTCCAGGGTGTCGACACCAAGGAGATCGCCGCCACCCTGCACCTGTCGACCTACACCGTCCAGGACCACCTCAAGTCGGTCTTCGACAAGGCCGACGTGCGCAGCCGCCGCGAGCTCGTCTCCCGCGTCTACTTCGACCAGTACGTCCCCCGGATGGGCAACGACCTCAGCCCCGGGGGCTGGTTCACCGCCTCCTGACCCACCGGTTCAAACCCGGTGAGACGACTGCCTTGGGTGGGCACGGGAGGGCTGTCGTCCTCCGAGGTAACGAGTGAAGGACTTCGTCCTTCGTCAACCAGCGGAAGCCTCAGGCGTGGTCGGCGGGCTCCAGCGTCAGGCTGATCGAGTTGATGCAGTAGCGGTCGCCGGTGGGGGTGCCGTAGCCGTCGGGGAAGACGTGGCCGAGGTGGGAGCCGCAGGAGGCGCAGCGGACCTCGACCCGCTTCATGCCGTGGGAGTTGTCCTCGATGTACTCGATGGTGTCGCTGATCGGCTGGTAGAACGACGGCCAGCCGCAGCCGGAGTGGAACTTGGTGTCGGACTCGAAGAGCTTGGCGTGGCACGCCTTGCAGGAGTAGACGCCCTTGGTCTCGGTGTCGGTGTACTCACCGGTGAACGCCCGCTCGGTGCCGGCCTGGCGGAGCACCTGGTACTCCTCGGGCGTGAGCTCCGCACGCCACTCCTCGTCGGTCTTCTCCACGTTGTAGGCCATGCCTCCAGCGTACTGACGCGGACCACCCCCAGGGACGGTTGCCAAGGTTGGGAGCACACGTGTCCACTGAGACGGCAGTGGGTACGGGTGGCCGGAAGGAGGCTCGATGGCATCGACGATCCCGTGGGAGCGGGTGCGCAGGGCGGGCGACAAGCTCACCACCCCCCTCCTCCCCGACGACTACCTCCGCCTGCTCAACCCCCTCTGGAGCTCGCGCGAGCTCCGCGGCCGGGTCGAGAAGGTGGTCCAGGAGACCGATGACGCCGCGACCCTGGTGATCAGACCGGGGTGGGGGTGGCGCTACGACCACCGCCCCGGGCAGTACGTCGGCATCGGCGTGCAGGTCGAGGGCAAGTTCCAGTGGCGGTCGTACTCGATCAGCTCCCCACCCGTGCGCAAGCGCCGCACCATCACCATCACCGTGCGCGCGATGCCCGAGGGGCTGCTCTCGGCCCACCTGGTCAACGGCCTCGAGCCGGGGACCATCGTGCGGCTGGCGCTGCCCGAGGGCGACTTCGTGCTGCCGGACCCGCCGCCCCAGCAGCTGCTGTTCCTGGTGGGCGGCAGCGGGATCACCCCGGTGATCGCGATGCTGCGCACCCTCGACCGGCGCGACACCATGCCCGACGTCGTCCTCCACTACTCCTCGCCCACGCCCGACCGGATGATCTTCCGCGAGGAGCTGGCCCGGCTGTCGGAGAAGCACGAACAGCTGATCTTCCACGAGCTGCACACCGACACCGACGGCATGCTCGACCTCGCCGACCTCGACCGGATCTGCCCCGACTGGCGCGAGCGCGACACCTACGCCTGCGGCCCCGGTCCGATGCTCGACGCGATCAGCGAGCACTACGAGCAGCACGACCTCGAGGACCGGCTGCACCTCGAGCGGTTCTCGCTCGAGCTCGGCGGGGAGGGCGGCGAGGGCGGCACGCTGACCTTCCGCAACTCCGGCAAGACCATCGAGGTCGACGGCGCCACCACCGTCCTCGAGGCCGGCGAGGAGGCCGGCATCGGCATGCCCTACGGCTGCCGGATGGGCATCTGCCACACCTGCACGCTGACGCTCGTCTCGGGCAAGGTGCGCGACCTGCGCAACGGCGACGAGTACGGCAACGCCAACGAGCCCGTGCAGACCTGCGTCACCGCAGCCGTGGGCGACTGCACGCTCGACATCTGACCAGCACGACCCGGCACCACACCCAGCACCCACCCAGGGAGAAGTCGCATGGCCATCAAGGACGTCCAGGAGTACATGCACCTGACCGACGACGAGGTGGAGCAGCTCGGTCGCGAGCTCGACGCCATCCGGCAGGAGATCGAGGAGTCGCGTGGCGAGAAGGACGCGGCGTACATCAACCGGCTGATCAGGATCCAGCGCGGTCTCGCGGCCGCCGGCCGGCTGACGCTGATGCTCGGCACCCAGCGCAAGGAGACCCGGGTGCCCGCGGTCGTCGCCGGCACGACGTTCCTGGCCCTCCACAAGATCCTCGAGAACATGGAGATCGGCCACAACGTCATGCACGGCCAGTGGGACTGGATGAACGACCCGGAGATCCACTCCTCCAACTGGGAGTGGGACACCGCCCAGCCGGCCGAGCAGTGGAAGCACAGCCACAACTACATCCACCACCAGTTCACCAACGTGCTCGGCTACGACAACGACATCGGCTACGGAATCCTCCGGATGGCCCGCGAGCAGAAGTGGCACCCCGCCAACCTCGGCCAGCCGGTCTACAACGCGCTGCTCGCGACGCTCTTCGAGTGGGGCGTGGCCCTCCACGACCTCGACATCGAGCGGATCCGCAAGGGCGAGAAGGACCCCAAGGAGATGAAGCGCCAGCTCAAGCAGATCTGGCGCAAGGGCCGCAACCAGGTCGTCAAGGACTACGTCGTCTACCCCGCCCTCGCCGGCCGGCAGTGGCGCACGGTGCTGACCGCCAACCTCGCGTCGAACGTCGTGCGCAACCTGTGGGCCTACGTCATCATCTTCTGCGGCCACTTCCCCGACGGCGCCCTCCACTTCACCGAGGAGGAGCTGGAGGACGAGACCCGCTCGGAGTGGTACCTGCGCCAGATCCTCGGCGCGGCCAACTTCAAGGGCGGCCCGCTGCTGCACGTCATGAGCGGGAACCTCGGCTTCCAGATCGAGCACCACCTCTTCCCCGACCTGCCGAGCAACCGATACGCGCAGATCTCCGAGCGGGTCCAGGAGCTGTGCCGCAAGTACGACATCCCCTACACCACCGGACCGCTGCACCAGCAGTACGGCCAGGCGCTGCGCACGATCATCAAGCTGTCGGTGCCCAACAGCTGGACCAGCAGCGACCAGCCCGAGCCGCCCACGCCGAGCCGTGAGCGCCGTCGCAAGTCCGACGCCGAGCGGCCGCCGCGCCGCCAGGAGCTGGGGGGCTGGTCGCGCAGCGCTGCGGGGGCGCGGGGATGATCGCCACCCGCACGCCGTTCGCCTGGGGCGAGGCCGACGCCGAGCAGGAGCTCGGCCCGCCCCTGCGCCGACAGGTGATCCAGTGCGCCCTCAGCCGGATCTGCGGCGTGTGCGCCGAGTCGCTGGGGCGCCCGATCGCCTTCCTCGGCACGCCCGAGGAGGCGGCTCGCAACGCCTTCCACTGCCCGCCGATGCACGTCACCTGCGCGGAGGACCTGCGCCGCCACGCCGGCGCCGACCCGCGGTGGGGGATCACCACGACCTCCGGCTTCGAGCTGGTGCGCCCGGGCAGGGACGACGCCGACCCCGACGTCCGGTTCGAGCCGAACTCCCTGCTCCAGGACCCGTGAGACCCTAGAACCCGGTCAGGCACCAGGGAGTCGGGCCGGTGTCGGCCATCGCTGCCCACGTGGCGAGCGCGTCGTCGGCGCCGGTCAGCCGGCCCGCCGCGGCGAGCACCGGCGTCCGCACGCCGCCGAGGTAGTGCGCCCCGAGGGTCTCGGCGGCCAGCGACACCGTCGCCGGCGCGTCCGTGGGCTCGACCCGGGCCTCGCCGCCGCGGGTGGTGACCCGCCAGTGGCCGCCGGCGTGGCCCAGCGGGTCGTCGACTCCGAGCACGACCTCGCCGTCGGCGCCCCAGTCCCGGCCCTCCAGGGCCGCGACCACGTCGAGCACCCGCACCCACAGCGCGTCGGAGACGCCCACGACCTTGACCGCGAACGGGTCGACCAGCGCCCAGGGCAGCGGGTCGTCCACGGGGGCGCGCCGCCACCGGACGCTGGCGACGAGGTCGACGTCGGCCAGGTGGCGCCACAGCGCGAGGTACGCCTCGGGGGTCACCGCGACCAGGTCGACGACCCGGACCTGCCGACCGCGGTCGTCGCGGCCCTCGGGCTTGTAGACCACGTGGCCGTCGGGCCGCCCGTCGGCGCCGAGGTGGACGGCGCACTGGAGCATCCGGTCCGGCCCGCCGTTCTCGAAGTCGTGGTCGCCGGTCAGCATCGGCTCGTAGAACTGCGGGCGGGCGATCGAGCCGCGCCCCCGGTCGTGGAAGGCGTCGAAGACCCCGCGCACCGTCGGCCACCCCTCGCGGGGGTCGACGATCACGGTCGTCCCGGGCGGCGTGCCGCGCAGCCGGAACCGGGTGCCGGTGTCGACCTCGACCTCACGAGCCTCGACCGCGAGCCCGAAGCCGAAGCGGCCGTAGATCGTGCCCTCCGAGACCGTGAGGGCCGCGAGCGGCAGCCCCGCGGCGGCCGCCTCGGCGAGGTCGGCGCTGATCAGCCGGCGCAGCAGGCCCCGCCGGCGGTGCGTGGCCGCCACCGTGACGTCGGTGATCATCCGCACCGGCAGCCGCCGCGCGCCGACGTTGAGGTCCTTGTCGAACGACGCGTACGTCGCCACCGGCACCGCGCCGCTCCCGAGGGCGGGCCGGGTCTCCCACGCGCCCCGCAGCAGCGCGTCGTCGGCGTGCAGGTGGGTGCGGTAGTGGCGGTGGAGGGCCTCGTCGCCGCGGCCCTGGTGGAAGCCGCGGCGTTGTGCGTCGATCCACCCGCCGACCCGTTCGTCGCCCGCGTCCGGGCCCGGGTCGCCCACCCGGAAGGTGGCGAACGTCAGGTCGGGGTGCGGGTCGGGCTGGGTCACGGTGTCCCAACCTACGCGGCTCGGGTGCCCCCGACGCAGGTCGGCCTGCGGTTAGGTTGGGGCATGGCCAAGACCACAGCCGCCGAGGTCGAGGCGGGCGGTCGCACCGTCCGCGTGTCCAGCCCCGACCGGGTGATCTACGAGGCGACCGAGCGCACCCCCGAGGTGACGAAGCTGATGGTGGCGCAGTACTTCGCCTCGGTCGAGGACGGCCTGATGCGGGCGCTGCGCGACCGGCCGACCGCCCTGGAGCGCTGGACGTCCGGGGTGCGCGAGGGCATGCGGCTGGCCACCGGCCCGGCCGACAAGGACGCCGACGCGTTCTACCAGAAGCGGGTGCCGAAGGGGGCGCCCGACTACCTCGAGACCGTCGGGATCACCTTCCCGTCCGGGCGCACCGCCGAGGAGATCTGCCCCACCGAGATCGCGGTGCCGGTCTGGTGCGCCCACATGGGCACGCTGACCTTCCACCCGTGGCCGGTGCGACGCACCGACGTCGACCGCCCCGACGAGCTGCGCATCGACCTCGACCCCCAGCCCGGCACGACGTTCGCCGACGCGGTGCGCGTCGCCGGCCTGGCCCGCGAGCTGCTCGAGGAGCTCGGCCTGAAGGGCTACCCCAAGACCAGCGGCAACCGCGGCGTGCACGTCTACGTGCGGATCGAGCCGCGCTGGGAGTTCGTCGACGTCCGGCACGCCGCGATCGGCTTCGGCCGGGCGCTGGCCGAGCGCGACCCCGGCGTCACCGTCGACTGGTGGAAGGAGGAGCGGGGTGAGCGGATCTTCGTCGACTACAACCAGAACAACCGTGATCGCACCATCGCCTCGGCGTACTCGCTGCGCCCGCTGCCCGGCGCCCCCGTCTCGACCCCGATGACCTGGGAAGAGCTCGCTAGCGTCACCGACCCCTCCGAGTACAACCTGTTCACCGTGCCCGACCGGGTCGCCGACGGCGACCCGTGGGCCGACATCGACGACACGGCGTACTCCCTCCAGCCGCTGCTGGACCTCTGGGAGGAGCAGGGCGCGGTCGAGCTCAACTACCCGCCCGACTACCCGAAGATGCCGGGGGAGCCGCCCAGGGTGCAGCCGAGCAAGAAGGTGGAGTCGCACTGGGACGCCGAGGGCAACCGGATCGCCGACTGACCTCGGGACGGAGAAGGTCCCCGCTCCGTGCGGAGCGGGGACCTCGTGTGAGAGGGCCCGGAGCACTGCTGGTGCGGTGCTCGTGCGGCCGTTCGTGGACAACCCCCCGGAAGTCCGCGGCGTGCCGCTCGGGTCTCTCACCGGAGATCGAGTCCGCGCTCCCCCCAGAGACGCGGCGTACTTCCCCCGGATGTGATCGGCGGCGTTGAGCACCCCCGACCACCTCCAGCAATGTAGGCAACTGCTACGTCACGCCGGTGCACACGGACTCCACCATTGGGTAACAAAACGTCCACAACCTGACCGAGCGTCAAGATCCTGCGCTAGCCGCGCCTACGCCGGATCGCGCTCCCACGGGGCGGCCACCGGCCAGTAGACCTGCATGAACTCCTGCAGGGTCTGGTCGAGGTGGGCGGCGACGATCGCGTGGTCGTGGTGGTCGGCCAGGCAGATGAAGTCCTGCTCGCGCTTGCGCACCGGTCGCAGCTGGAACTCCAGGTCGCTGGAGCTGATGTTCACGAAGACGTGGTCGGCCTCGCCGAGCCACGCCCGCCCGGTCATCAGCGCGTAGTGCTGGGCGAACGAGCTCAGCATGGAGATGTCGGTGCCGGAGCGGAACGGCGAACGGGCGGTGGCCCCGACCACGTCGCCGAACCGCTGCTCGATCTCCTCCAGCACCGAGCGCCGGTGGGGGTACGGCACGTGGGCGAGGTTGTTGGTGGTGACCACCCCGAACGCCTCCTGCAGCAGCCGCCGGTTGTTCCAGGCCGCCTTGAGGAACGGCGGTGCGTCGGGGTTGTCGGTGAGCCCGATGGCGTGCCGGGCGAGGAAGGTCGCCGACAGCCCGGAGGGGGTGAAGAAGGCCTCCGGTCGCAGCGGCCGGCCGAGGAAGAAGTCGTCGTTGAAGTAGATGAAGTGCTCGGCCAGCCCGGGGATCCGGTGCAGCCCCGTCTCGATCGCGTGGGAGTTGAACGTCGGCAGCGCGTCGGCGGGCAGGATCTCGCGGTGGTCGACCACGGTCACGCCGGGATGGTCGGTGTCGAGCCACGGCGGCACCTGGCCGGCGGTGACGAGGTAGACGTGGCGCACCCAGGGTGCGAACAGGTGGACGCTGCGCATCGAGTAGCGCAGCTCGTCGCGGGAGAGGAACCGCGCCTGCCCGCTCGACTCGCGGGTCTGGGCGGTCGAGCGCGCGGCGCCGGTGAGCGCGGCGAGACGGTCCTCGCGGGCGGCGTTCCAGGCGGGGTCGGCGCCGTCGACCCAGGTGTAGACGACGTCGATCGGGAACGAGCACTCGTTGACGGTCGGCTGGGCCATCAGCTCGAGCGTGCGCACGGTCACCCCCTCGACCTCGTGGTCGACGGTCTCGAAGCCGCGGGCGATCCGCTGCACGTAGCGGTTGGGCCGCGGTGCCACCAGCTCGCCGCCGACGCTGCCCTCCCAGAACTCCACCTCGACGAAGCAGCGCGCCCCGATCACGCTCGGGCCGGTCGCGTCGCGCGGCCACGGCTCGATGGCGACCACCGCGGTGCGGCCCCGGGCCAGGTCGGCGCCCAGCTCGGCGAGGGTGCCGCGGCGCTCGTGCCAGCCGTTGGCGGCGGGGTCGCGCAGCGCGAGGTACGACGGCCCCTCGGGCGCGCCGAGCGCGGCGAGGAACCGCTCGCGCGCCTCCATCGGCACCGCCAGGATGTGGGCGCGCCGTTCGTGGGCGGGGATCACCATCCAGTCGTCCGTCGTGCGCCGGGCGCACTCGACGGCCCAGCCCAGCGCGTCGTGGCGGGCCCGGGCCGGGGTGATGCCGGTGATGTCGACGTCGGGGCGCCCGCCCCTGCGCCGCGGAGGCGGCGGGGCGGGGCTGGCCAGCCGGGGTCGGCCACCGCGGCGGGCCCGGGCGTCGGTGAAGATCCGCAGCCAGCGCTCGGCCAGCGCCTGCGCGTCCCACTGGTGGGCGGTGCGCAGCGCGCCGACGCCGAGGCGGTGCCGCAGCTCGTGGTCGGTGGCGACCCGGTGGAGTGCGGCGGCCATGCCCGAGATCGACTCGGGCTGTACCAGCAGCCCGTTCTCCTCGGGCACGACGATCTCCCGCGGGCCGGTGGCGCAGTCGAAGCTCACGCACGGCACCCCGGCGGCCATCGCCTCCTGGAGCACCAGCGGGTAGCCCTCGGATCGCGAGGTCAGCGCGCAGATCGACGCCTTGGCCCACTCCGAGGCCATGTCGGTGGTCGCGCCGGGCAGCTCGACGCGGTCCCACAGGTCGAGCTTGCGGATCAGTCGCACCAGCTCGAGGCGCTGGTGGCCCGAACCGAGGATCCGCAGCCGCCACTCGGGCAGCAGGTCGGCGATCTCGCCGAACGCCTGGACCAGCTTGGGGAACTGCTTCTCGCGCACCAGCCGGCCGGCCGAGACGATCGTCCGCGACTCGAGGGTGGCCCGCGGCGTGAAGCCCTGGGGGAGCGGGTTGGGCACGACCACGATCTCGGGTGCCGTGGCGCCGAGCCGGTCGCGCAGCCAGTCGGCGATCGTCGGCGTCAGCACCGAGACGACGTCGGCACGGGGCGCGAAGGCCAGCAGCGGCTCCATGCCGTCGGTGCGCTGCGAGCTCGACCGGTGCTCCTGGTGCACCACCACGACCCGGGGCGGCAGCAGCTGCACCGCGGCGGCGAGCAGGCCCGGGGTCACCGTCACCAGCACGTCGGCCTCGACCCGGGGCAGCGCGGCCTGGAGGCCGACGTCGGTGAGCGCCGAGAACTGCCGGTCCCAGCGGCTGGGCACCAGCACCGAGTCGCGGCCGAGCAGCCCGGCGGCGTCGGCCGCGGCCGCGCCCGCCACCAGCAGGGCCGGCACCGCCTCGTCGCGGACGTCGACGACGTGCTCGACCCGCACCCGCGGGTCGACGGCGTAGTGGGTGGCGTCGGCGGACCGGACCACGCTGAGGATCGTGACGTCGTGGTCGGGCGCCAGCGCGTTGGCCTGGGTGACCGCCGAGCGCTCGGTGCCGCCCATGGCGTCGATGTCGAAGACCAGGAACGAGATCCTCACGGCTGCTCCTCGGCCGGGTCGATCATCCGGGCCGCCAGCAGCCCGTCGGGCGACCAGCGGAACCGCACCCGCGGCACCTCCGGGTCGTCGCCGAAGAGGGCGGGCAGCAGGGCGGCGTACGCCGGGTCGGTGAAGTCGTTGGCCCGCCGGCGCACCCGCACCCACGCGTCGGGGGTGCCGACGGCGAAGCGCACCACGCCGACCCGGTCGGGCGGCAGGTCGGCGATCGAGACCGCGGCCTCCAGCCCGTCGGCGACGGGGACGAGCGGCAGGGTGAGCAGCACGGCGTCGTCGCCGTCCAGCACGACGAGGGCGGCGTCCTCGGGGCTCGCGGGCGCCGCGACCGTGAACCGGACGTGCGGCTCGTCGTGGACGACCCGGAGCAGCTCGACCGTCGGCGGCAGCGGCTGGCGCCGCACCAGCAGGGTGCCGTCATCGGCGCGGTCGAGGGAGAGCTGGGCTCGGCCGTCGGGGGTCGGCGGGGTGCGGGTCGGGCCCGACTCGGGGAGGCCGGGGCTCCACACCCGCTGGTCGGGCAGCAGCGGCCGGGCGAGCACGACCTCCCAGGTCTGCTCGCCCGACTCCGGCACCGGCAGCCCGGCGAGGTCGGCGCGAATCGAGGTGTAGCCGGGCTGGTCGTCGGGCAGATCGCTGCGCAGCTGCACGACGTCGCCGCCGGGCTCGCGCAGCGACAGCCGGCCGTGGGCGGAGTCGACGGCGAGCCAGAGGGTGTGGCCGTCGAGGATCGCGGCGTACGCCGCCCTTGGTCGGCCGCGCGGCGGACGGGGGGTGCCGTCCGCCGCGGTTCGTCGGGCCCAGCGCTTCACGGCGAGAACCCTAACGACACCCGGGGTCGCGACGGGTCCGCCGGGCCGGGGTCAGACGCCGGTGACGCCCTCGCCGCCGCCGGCCTGCTCGTCGAAGCTCTCGTGCTCGAGCAGGTGGAGCACCGGCACGCCCAGCGCGCGGCGGGCCCGGGAGCTCCAGTCGACGTGGAAGAACTCCGCGACCACGTGGGGCCGGGTGAGGATGATCGCCTCGCGTCCGTCGAGCCGCTGCACCGCCGAGGCCAGCGCCTCGACCGGGTCGCCGACCACGGTCTCGCCCACCGCGGTGACGCCCGCGCTCGTGAGGGCGGCCAGGGTGCGCGACAGCTCCGCGGCGGCGTTGTCGCGGCTCTCCTCGCGCACGGCGTCGAGCTCCTCCTGGGTCACCTGGTTCATCGCCGGGCCGGGCAGCAGCTCGCCGGTCGACAGCGTGCCCATCGCGGCCTCGATGCGGGCGGCGGCGTCCTCGACGGGGAGCAGCACGTGGTAGGTCACGGCCTGGTCGAGCCCTTCGTGCAGCGAGCGCACCTGCCGGGCGTCGAGGTCGCTCAGGGCCTGCTCGACGAGCAGGACGACGGGGTAGGACTCAGCAGGGTCGGCCATGCCCTCAGGCTAGTCCCCCGCCGAGCACCTCGCCGAGGTCGTAGCGCACCGGCTGCTCGAGCTGGTCGTAGCCGCACGACTCGGGGTCGCGGTCGGTGCGCCACCGCTTGAAGTGGGCGGTGTGGCGGAACCGACGGCCCTCCATCGCGTCGTACTTGACCTCCAGCACGAGCTCGGGGCGCAGCGGGGTGAACGAGAGGTCCTTGCCCTGGCTCCAGCGGCTCTGGGTGCCGGGCACCCGGTCGGGGTTGGCGATCGCCCACTCCTGCCACCTGCCCCACGGGTGCTCGGAGATCGGGCAGACCAGCGGCTGGAGCTCCTCGATCAGCTCCGCCCGGCGCGCGGCGGTGAAGCTGGCACTGACGCCGACGTGCTGGAGCTCGCCGTCGGCGTAGAGGCCCAGCAGCAGGCTGCCGAGCAGCGGCCGCTCGGGCGTCGAGGTCTTGTGCTCCCGGTAGCCGGCGACCACGACGTCGGCCGTGCGCTCGTGCTTGATCTTGAGCATGGTGCGGGCGTTCTGCACGTACGCCGCGTCCATCGGCTTGGCGATGACCCCGTCGAGCCCGGCCCCCTCGAACTCCTCGAACCACCGCTCGGCGACGGCCGGGTCGGCCGTGGTGCGGGTCAGGTAGCAGGGTCCGTCGAGGCCCACCAGCGCCGCCTCCAGCGCGGCCCGTCGCTCACGGAACGGCCGGTCGACGTAGGACTCGCCGCCCAGGGCCAGCAGGTCGAAGGCGACGAAGCCGGCGGGCGTCTTCTCGCTCAGCATGGCGATCCGTGACGCGGCCGGGTGGATGCGCTCCTGGAGCGCCTCGAACTGGAGGCGGTCGGTGCCGTCGTCGCCGCGCAGCGCCACGAACACCTCGCCGTCGAGCACGCAACGCTCCGGCAGCTGCTCGCGGGCGGCCTCGACGAGCTCGGGGAAGTAGCGGGTCAGCGGCTTGGTGTTGCGGCTGGTGAGCTCGACCTCGTCGCCGTCGCGGAACAGGATGCAGCGGAACCCGTCCCACTTCGGCTCGAAGCTCAGCTCGCCCACCTTCGCGGGGTCGGGCACGCCCTTGACGGCCTTCGCGAGCATCGGCTGGACGGGCGGCAGCACGGGGAGGTCCACGGGGTCAGCGTAGGCGTGCCGCGACCCCGGGCGTCCATGCGCTAAACTCTAGTAATTCACTTGAAATTAAGGAGTTGTGCGGTGGGCCCGACCATCGGTTACGTGCCGGGAGTGTTCGACCTGTTCCACGTCGGTCACCTCAACGCGCTGCGCCAGGCGCGTGCCCACTGCGACGTGCTCGTGGCCGGGATCGTCTCCGACGAGGTCTGCGAGGAGTTCAAGGGCCTGCGCCCGTTCGTGCCGCTGGCCGAGCGGCTCGAGATCGTCGACGCGCTCGGGCTGGTCGACGCGACCTACGCCGAGCTCACCACCGACAAGCTCGACGCCTGGCGCGAGGTCGGCTTCCACCGCCTCTTCAAGGGCGACGACTGGCGCGGCACACCCAAGGGCGAGGCGCTGGTCGACCGGTTGGCCCCGGTGGGGGTCGAGGTGGTCTGGTTCCCCTACACGGTGCACACCTCCAGCACCGCCCTGCGCCGACTGATCTCCGACCGGGCGTCGTGAGCGTCGCTGCCACGGGCCGCGCCGACGTCACGGACGACGGCGTCTGGCTCGACCGCGCCGAGGACGGCCCGCTCGTGCTGGCGCTCGACGGGCGCTACGTGTGGTCGTTCACGGTCGTCCGCGACGGCCGCGCCCATCGCGGCGGTGTGCTGGTGCCCTGGCCGCCGGTGCTCCGGCGGTTCCTGGTCGGCCGCGTCGTCGTCCGGGTGGGCGACGTCGGGGGATCGCGCGTGCTGCTCGAGGAAGAGGTGGTCCTGGGCGGGCCGACGGACCCCGAGCAGCGGGTGCGGGTCGAGGATGCCCGCGGGCGGCCCCTGGCCGTCGACAAGGTGGGGCACCTGTGCCGGGCCTTCGAGGCCACCGACGAGACGATCCGTGACGAGATCGTCCGCGGCACCCGGCGCGCCCTCGACGATCTGCGGGCGCACGCCGGCGTGGAGGCCTACCTCTGCTACGGCGCCCTCCTCGGCGCCGTGCGCGACGGCGCCATGATCGCCCACGACTCCGACACCGACGTCTGCTACGTCTCCCACGGCGCCTCGCCCGCCGATGTGGTGTTGGAGTCGTACCGGGTGGAGCGGGTGCTGCGCTCGCTCGGCTGGCGGGTGCTGCGGATGTCGGGTGGCGACGTCAAGCTCCTGCTGCCGCTCTCCGACGGGCGGGTCTGCCACGTCGACGTCTTCGTGGCGTTCCGGGTGGGCGAGACCTTCTTCCAGCTCGGCAACCGCAGCGGCCGGCTGCCCGAGTCGGCGGTGCTGCCCACCTCGACGGTGACCCTGCACGGCGTAGAGCTGCCCGCACCGGCCGACCCGGAGGCGATGCTCGCCTTCGTCTACGGGCCGGGTTGGCGGGTGCCCGACCCGGCCTTCCGCTACGCCGACCCGCCCGCCGGCGTACGCCGCCTCGACGGCTGGCTGCGGGGCTTCCGGACGCGGATGCCGGCGTGGACCGAGGTGTGGAGCGGGCCCGAGGGGCGCCGGGTGCCGCGGCGACGGAGCGAGTTCGCCCGGTGGGTGCACCTCCAGCTGCCCCCCGGCGCAGCGGTGGCCGACCTCGGGTGCGGCTCCGGCCGCGACAGCATCTGGTTCGCCGCCCGCGGGCGGCGGGTGCGCGCCGTGGACTTCTCCCGCGCCGGTCGGCGGCTGGTGCGTCGACGTGCGCGGCGGCGCGGTCTCGACGTGACCGTCGAGCTCGTCGCCCTCGACGACTTGCGCGCGGTGCTGTCACTGGGTGCCGAGCTGGCTCGCGACCCGCACCACGTGCACGCCCGGCAGCTGCTCGGGTGCCTCGACCGACCGGCGCGCGACAACCTGTGGCGGCTGTGCCGGATGGCCGGGGGCAGCACCTTCCTCGAGCTCAGCGCCACCGCCCCCGGCGCCGCGGACCCGGGGCCGCCGGGCGGCCTGGTGCGTCGCCTCGACCCGGCGCTCGTCCGCGCCGAGATCACCGCGGCCGGCGGCGTCGTCGAGCACGAGGAGGACGGCCCCGGCACCGACCTGTTCGACCAGCCCGACCCACGCGTCGTCCGGCTCCGCGTGAGCTGGCCCCGCCGTTCCGAGAGGACCACCCGATGAGCACGCTGACCGGTCTGCGGGCCCGCACCCGGATCGCCCACGACCGCTACCAGCGGCTGCGGTCCCGGCCGCTGGGGGTCCGGGCCCGCCTCGCGGCGCTGGAGGACGAGGTGCAGGAGAACCGTCAGCTCCACCGTCGGATCGCCGAGCTCACCGACGTGGTCACCGAGCTGCTGCTGCCCGTCGCCGCCCGCGACGAGGAGAGGGTGGCCGAGCTGCTGGCGTCGTACCGCCGGGGGATCTGAGCCCGGCCTCGACCGGTGCCGGGCACTAGGGTGGCCCTGCGGTCCCCGTGAGGGGTCGATCCCCGGTTGGTCTGCCGGTAGGGCCCGCCTGACTTTGAATCAGGACTAGCGACGTAGGTTCGACTCCTACCCGGGGAGCCAGGTCCGTGGTGTGGACCGGGGATGCGAAGTTAGGTAAACCTAACTAGGTTGCGCGGGTGCTGATCAGACACCCCTTCCGCGCCCTCGCCCCTGCTGTCGCCGCCGTGCTGGCGCTCGGTCTCGCCGCCTGCGGCGACGGTGGGTCGACCGGCGACTCCGCCGCTGCCGACCCCGCCACCCGGGAGGTCGAGGGCGCCTACGGCCCCGTCGAGATCCCCGTCGAGCCGCAGCGGATCGTCGCCGACCTGGTCTCGGTCGACTACCTCACCGCCCTCGGTGTCGACACCTCGTCGGTGGTCGGCGTCTTCGGGGCCGAGTGGTACGCCGCGAGCGGCGACCACTACCTGCAGGAGTTCTTCGACGAGCACGACGTCGTCGACCCCGGCTTCCAGTTCGAGGCCGACGTGGAGAAGGTGGCCGCCGCCGAGCCGGACCTGATCCTGGTGCCCTTCGACCAGATCGACCGCTCCGAGCAGCGCGAGGAGCTGGCGAAGGTCGCGCCGATGCTGGTCGTCCCGACCAGCGAGGGCCGCGACCCCGAGAGCCGCTTCGGCGGCACGGCGTCGTTCCAGGACTGGCGGGGCACGCTGCGGGCCTACGGCGCCCTGCTCGACCGGGAGGACGAGGCCGAGGAGTTCATCGCCGAGACGGACGGGCAGCTCGCGGCTCTCGAGGAGGAGCACGGCGAGCTGATCTCCGAGATCACCGCGACCGAGGCCAAGAGCATGCCCGACCTGGTCGCGATCAACGCGCTGTCGACCGCCCGCACCTCCGGGACGCTCGGCACGATCCTGATGAGCGAGCTCGGCTTCCGCTCGCCGCCCGCGCAGGAGCGGGTGGAGCCCGACGACTACGGCACCATCGAGCTGTCGCCCGAGAACCTGTCGCTGCTCGACGGGGACGTGCTGTTCCTCGAGGTGCGCGAGGGCAGCACCCGCCACGAGGACAACCCGCTGTGGGACCGGCTCTCCGTCGTCCAGGAGGACGCCGTCTTCACGGTCGGCAACCACTGGGAGTTCGGCGGCGCCGTCGCCGCCCGGGAGGTCATCTCCGACCTCGACTCCGCGCTCGACGACCTCGCCGCGCGCGGCTGACCGCCCGCCGTCCTGGCCCTGGGCGGCGGGTGTGGGGCGGGTTGGTCAGGGTTCCCAGGTGCCGGTGGGGTCGCGGCGGGCGGTGAGGCCGTGGGGGCTGGTCCACTCGACTGTTTGTGGGTCGGTGCGGTCGTAGGTCCACAGGGTGTGGGTCTTGAGGCGGTGATGCCGCCGGCAGAGCGGGACGAGGTTGCAGGAGCAGGTGGGTCCGCCGTCGTCGTGGGCGACGGTGTGGTCGGTGTCGCAGCTGGTGGCTGGGCGGGTGCAGTGGGGGAAGGCGCAGGTGTGGAAGATCAGCTCGGCTTGGCGCTTGAGCCGGGCTGGGACCTCGGCGCTGTCGGTCTGGTGGTGGGTGTTGAGGTCGATGACCTGGACGGGCTTGACGGTGGTGGCTTGACCGCACCAGTCGGCGACCTGGTCGAGGGTGACGGGCTCGCGGGTGTTGTCGAGCAGGCCGACGGCTTGGTCGTGGAGGTGGACCACGACGGTGGTGTCGCCCTTGACGAGGTGGCTGAGGGCCTTCGCGCGTCGGAGGTCGAGGGGTTCGTCGGTCTCGATGGTCTTGGCGCCGGCCGCGATCGCGGTCTCGAGCTGGAGGGCGGTGGCGGTGTCGACCTGGGCGTCGACCCAGGCGATGCCGTGACGTCCGTGGGTGATCCGCACGTACCGCTTGGCGAGCGCGGCTTGTCGGTCGCGCTCGGCCCGGTCGGGGTCGAGGCGGAGGATCGCTTCGGTGACGAGGTTCTCGACCTGCCTGGGCCCGAGGCGTGCGGCGCGGGTTTCTAGCTGGGAGTCGACGTGCGCCGCGACCGCGGGCGGCAGTGCGATGGTGTGCTTGGCGACGGTGCGGGCCTTCCAGGCCTGGACCTCGCCGTCCTGGACGCGTGCCCAGAGCCGCTTGAGGCGGTGGCGCAGCTCGAGGGCCTCGGCGAGCAGGAGCCGGGCGGCGTGGGTGGAGGTGCCGAGCGCGAGGCCGAGCTCGGCGATGCAGAACTCGGCTACTTCGGGGATTCCTTCGCCGCCGAGGACGTCGGCGTCCTCCCACCTCTCCATCGCGGGGACGATCGACTCGGCGGGGTGGAGGTCGGCCCACTCGCACGCGAGTCGGAGCTTGTTGGCCTCGGCTCGGTCGGCAGCCTGCTGCTCGCGGCGCAGTGCCGCGATCAGCTGGTCCCGAGTGCCTGTCATACCTCGATCCAAGCACCGACCACCGACAGTGCTCGGCCGTTTTTCGCGTTGTCCACAACGGGATTCGGGTTGTGACCTGATCGTTACCGCGGTCGGGAGGCGCTGGGTTTCGAGGCTCGTCGCTAGCGCCCGGCGCCCCACCGCTGGTTGAGGAAGTCGCGCTAGCGACTGTCTCGAAACCCCCGCCGGCCAAACGCCCACCGTCCCACCGGAGGGCTGTCGCCGTACTGGGGTCTCGACGACGCTCGCTGGCGCTCGCTGCTCGACCACCGGTGGTCGTCCAACGCCCGCGCAGTGCTGGCGGCGCGAGCTTGCGAGTGCCGGGAGTGCGCCGTCCCACCTGGTCGGGAGAGGCTCGGGGTCAAGGCCGCCGAAGGCGCCGCAGGGAAGCCTTGACGTCGAGACCCGACCAGGTAGGCGCGCGGGCGGCCGAGTCAGCCGCAGGAGGTCTCCGAACCCTGGTCGGTCCAGGGAGGGCGTTCGACTTGCCGGGTTTCGAGGCTCGTCGCTAGCGCTCCTCGCACCTCAACCAGCGCCCGTGGTGCGCCGAGCCGGCGTTAATTAACGACGGCTCGGCGAAACCTGAGTCGCCCCGCAGTGGTTGCGGGAGGGTTGTCGTCTCACCGGGTAACGAGTGAAGGACCTCGTCCTTCCTCAACCAGCGGACACCAGCAGGAACAGCTCCCTCGGAGGCAGGTCCTAGAGTGGGGCGGTCGTCGACCGCCGGAGGAACCCGTTGCCTGACAACCTGACCGTCATCGTCCTCGCCGCGGGGGGCGGCACCCGGATGCGGTCGAAGACGATGAAGGTGCTCCACGAGATCGGTGGGCGGAGCATGATCGGGCACGTGCTCACGACCGTGCAGGCGGTGGCGCCGAGCCGGGTGGTGGCGGTCGTGGGGCACCAGCGCGAGCAGGTGGGGCCGCACATCCAGGGACTGCTGCCCGACGTGGTGCTCGCGGTGCAGGAGGAGCAGCGCGGCACCGGGCACGCGGTGCGGGTCGCCGTCGAGGCGGCCGGGGTCGCCGACGGCACGGTCGTCGTCGCGAACGGCGACACCCCGCTGCTGGAGGCCGAGTCGCTGCGCGCGTTCGCCGCCGAGCACGAGGCGGCCCAGCGGGCGGTGAGCATCCTCAGTGGCGTCGTGCCCGACCCGTTCGGCTACGGGCGGATCGTCCGCGACGCCGAGGGCGAGGTCGAGGGCATCGTCGAGGAGAAGGACGCGACTCCCGAGCAGCGCGAGATCGCGGAGGTCAACTCCGGGATCCTGGCCTTCGACGCGGCATTCCTTGCCGAGGCGCTGCCGCGGCTGAGCAACGACAACGCCAAGGGGGAGTACTACCTCACCGACCTCGTCGGGCTGGCCCGCGAGGCCGGGCTCACCGTCGGGGCGTGGGCGATCGACGACGTGGCCCAGACCGCGGGCGCCAACGACCGGGCCCAGCTCGCCGAGCTCGGCCGCGAGCTCAACCAGCGGACCGTGACTAGGTGGATGCGCGAGGGCGTCACGGTGATGGACCCCGCGACCACCTGGATCGACGCCGACGTCGTGCTCGAGCCCGACGTGACGATCCTGCCCGGCACCCAGCTGCTCGGCGCGACCGTCGTGGCCGAGGACGCCGTGATCGGCCCCGACACCACGCTCAAGGACTGCGAGGTCGGGCCCGGGGCCCGTGTCGTCCGCACCCACGGCGAGCTGGCCGTGGTCGGCCCGGAGGCGACCGTCGGTCCGTTCGCCTACCTCCGACCCGGCACGCGGCTCGGCGCCGCGGGCAAGGTCGGCACCTTCGTGGAGACCAAGAACGCCGACATCGGCGAAGGCGCCAAGGTGCCGCACCTGTCCTACGTCGGCGACGCCGAGATCGGCGAGGGCACCAACATCGGCGCCGGCACGATCTTCGCCAACTACGACGGCGTGCGGAAGCACCGCACGGTGGTGGGCCGGCATGCCCGCACCGGCTCCAACAACACCTTCGTCGCGCCCGTCGAGATCGGCGACGGAGCCGGTACGGCGGGCGGCACCGTGGTGCGGCGCGACGTCCCCCCGGGCGCGCTCGCGGTCAGCAGCGGCCCCCAGCGCAACCTCGAGGAGTGGGCCCAGCGGCGGCGTGCGGGCACCGCCCAGGCGGAGGCGGCCGAGGCGGCGTCGGGCGGGCGAACGGCGGGTGAACGTGAGCCGTCTCACCAGGCCGACCCCGGAGTTGGGCAGGCGCCCACAGGTGGAGCAGAATCCTGACTGACACGCCCGGCGAGCCAGGAGCCACACCGTGACCGGAATGAAGCGGGCCACCGAGAAGAACCTGATGGTCTTCAGCGGCCGGGCGCACCCCGTGCTCGCCCAGGAGGTCGCCGACCTGCTCGGCACCGAGCTGGTGCCGCAGTCGGCGTACCAGTTCGCCAACTCCGAGCTCTACGTCCGCTTCGAGGAGTCGGTGCGCGGCTGCGACGCCTTCGTGATCCAGAGCCACACGGCTCCGATCAACGAGTGGATCATGGAGCACCTGATCATGGTCGACGCCCTCAAGCGGGCGAGCGCCAAGCGGATCACGGTGGTCATGCCGTTCTACGGCTACGCCCGCCAGGACAAGAAGCACCGCGGCCGCGAGCCGATCACCGCGCGCCTGGTCGCCGACCTGTTCAAGACCGCGGGCGCCGACCGGCTGATCACCGTCGACCTCCACGCCGACCAGGTGCAGGGCTTCTTCGACGGCCCGGTCGACCACCTGATGGCGCTCCCGATCCTGGCCGACCACGTCAAGGAGCGCTACGGCGACCAGCCGCTCGCGGTCGTCTCGCCCGACGCGGGCCGGATCAAGGTGGCCGAGCGCTGGTCGGCCCGGCTCGGTGGTGCGCCGCTGGCCTTCATCCACAAGTCCCGCCGCACCGACCGCCCCAACGAGACCGTCGCCAACCGGGTCGTCGGCGAGGTCGCCGGGCGGATGTGCGTGCTGGTCGATGACATGATCGACACCGGCGGCACCATCGTGAAGGCCGCCGAGGCGCTGATGGAGGACGGCGCCGCGGGCGTCGTCATCGCCGCGACCCACGCGATCCTCTCCGACCCCGCGGTCGACCGCCTCAAGAACTCGTCGGCGGCGGAGGTCATCGTCACCAACACGCTGCCGCTCTCGCCGGACCGCGAGTTCGACAAGCTCACCTGCCTCTCGATCGCGCCGCTGGTCGCCCGCGCGATCCGCGAGGTCTTCGAGGACGGCTCGGTCACCTCGATGTTCGACGGTCACGCCTGACGCCCGTCGCGCCCGGCGAACGGCGGGTGACCTGCGGGTTACCGCGACTTGGGTAATTGCCCCCACGCCCGCCGGCGGGGCCGCCCGGCCGGGCTCTGATGGAGCCTCCGGACCAGGCTGACCCCGAGAGGCGACCCATGAGCAGCGACCAGCTGGCGCGACCGTCCACCAGGTCGGAGGCGCCGGCCCGCAGCGTCGGGGCGCCGCGCACCGCCGGTCCGGTCCTGCTGGTCAGCAGCTCCGGCGGGCACTTCACCGAGCTCGAGGCGATCGCCGAGCGGCGCGGCTACGACGACGTGCACTGGGTGGTGCCGCAGACCCGCCAGACCGAGGCCCGCCTGACCGGGGTGCCGGCCGTCTCCTGGGTGCCGCCGGTGAGCAGCCGCGACCTGCGCAACGCGATGCGCAACCTGCGCCCCGCGCTGCGGCTCCACCGCGAGCTGCGGCCCAGCCTGGTCGTCACCGCCGGCGCCGCGCAGGCGCTGCCCCACCTGGTCGCGGCGGCGCTCCACCGCACCCCGGTGCACTACGTCGAGTCGGTGGCCCGCCTCGACGCCCCGTCGGTCATGGGCCGGGTCGCGGCCCGGCTGCCGCGCACCCGCACCTTCGCCCCGGTCACCGGCTGGGGCCGGCGCTGGGAGCAGGAGCCCGACGTGTTCGCGTCGTACGACGTGACGCCGGGCGAGCCGGTCGAGCTGCGCAGCGCCGTGGTGGCGCTGGGCAGCGAGAAGTTCCCGTTCCCTCGGGCGGTCCGGATGGTGCAGGACTCCGTGCTCCGCGGGGCCGACATCACCTGGCAGATCGGCAGCACCCACCCCAGCGACGGCGTCTCGCGCAACCGCTGGCTCAAGCCCGACGAGCTCTCGCTGGCGATGTCGCTGGCCTCGGTCGTCATCACCCACGGCGGGGCCGGCTCGGTGCTGACCGCGCTGGCCGCCGGCAAGGTGCCGGTGGTGCTGCCCCGCACCGCCGACTTCGGCGAGCACTGCGACGACCACCAGGTGCGGATGTGCGAGATGCTCGCCGAGCGCGGCCTGGCCGTGCTGGTCCGCCCCGGCGAGCGGCTCGAGGCGAGCCACCTCGCCGAGGCGGCCGCGCGGGTGGTGACCCGTCCGGCACCGGTGCCGTCCCTGGACCGGTCGTGACCGGCCGCGACTCCTCCTGGGGAATGGCCGCCGAGCAGCGCCCCCGCCGTCCCGGCCGCTGACCCCGGACCGCCGGTGGCCGGCGTCAGACCCCGCGGCCCCACCGGTGCAGCGTGTTGAGCACGGTGTCGGCCGGCACCGCCCCGGCCAGCACCGGCAGCGTCACCACCGCGCGCCACTGCCGAGGGTCGGCCCGCAGCGCCCGACGCACCCACCGCCACGCCGCCCGCCGGTCGCCCCGGGCGGCCTCGGCGAACGCGAGCTGCCCGAAGACCCGGCCGGCACCCCGGCGGTCCGCGGCGATGGCCGGGTGCTCGCGCAGCATCCACTCCAGCGAGGCGATCTTGGTGTCCCAGCGCCGGGCGAACATCGAGCTGCGACCCCACTGCACGACGACGAGCGGCTCGTCGAGGTGGGCGATCGGTCCGCGCGCCGCCGCGCGGAGCTTGATGTCCCAGTCCTCGTTCTGGCTGCCAGGGATCTGCTCGTTGACCAGCCCGATCCCGTCGACCAGCGCGGCCCGGTCGAAGAACAGGCACGACGAGTGCAGCATCGCCAGGATCGACCGGGTCAGGTCGGCGTGCGTGACGGTGTCGGTGCCGGCGACCCGGTCGCTGCGCCGCCCGTCGAAGTCGACGGTGATCGAGCAGGTCACCAGCTCGGGTCGGTCGGCCCGCAGCGCCCGCTCGACCTGCCGCGAGAGCTTGGCCGGCAGCCAGTGGTCGTCGTCGTCGCAGAACGCCACGAAGTCGGTGTCGAGAGCCAGGATCCCGCTGTTGCGGGCACCCGCCAGCCCCGGGGTGCGGGTGTTGCGCACCACCCGCACCGGCCGGTCGCCGTCGACCTCGAGGGAGAGGTCGGGCTCGGTGCCGTCGAAGACCACGACCGTCTCGACCCGGCCCCCGAAGTCCTGGGCGGCGATCGCGGCCAGGGCCCGGCGCAGCAGCTCGGGCCGGTCGCGGGTCGGAACGACGACGCCGACGCTCGGCTGCCCGGTCACGACCCCGCCCCGACGTAGTCGTAGTGCGCGAGCAGCGGCGCGGTGAGCGCGGTGACCAGCCGGCGCGCACCGGTGGCCTGGGCCGAGCGCCACTGGTCGTCGCGCACCAGCGGGATCTCACCGGTGGTGAACCGCATCGGGTTGCCGGCGCAGGAGTGGCTCGGCCCGAGCCGCACGCGGTCGGCGGCCACGTGGGACGCCGGGGTGGCGACGCCGGCGAGGTCAAGCACCGCACGGGTCGAGGCGACCGGCGCCTCGACGAAGTCCTCGTAGCGCAGCCGGACCGCCGGCACCCGCCGTCCGAGCAGCTCGGAGGTGGCGTTGTGCAGCGTCCACATCGCCGAGATGAGCGCGGGGGAGTAGCGGGTCATCTCGGCGTCGCGCCCGTCGACGGCCTCGGGGCGGGCCACCTTCTTGGCCCAGGAGTGCGCGACGCCGCGGCTGTCGCGCACGCAGTGGACGACCCGCAGGTCGAGCTCCTCGGCGAGCGTGAGGCACCAGGCCAGCGACGACTGCTTGCTCGAGTCGACCAGCACGTCGCCCGTCAGGTCGGTGGCGGCGCGGTAGACCGCGAGGTACGCCGCGACGTACTCGCGCACGTCGCGGGCGAAGCCGGAGTCGCCGCCCCGGGCGATCAGCGGCACCCGGCTGGCCCGGTCGACCCGACCCTTGAGGTGGGCCATCCGCTCGGGGTCGACGCTCGCCCAGCCGCCGAAGGCGCGCTCGCCGACCGCGGTCCAGAACGGACAGGCCAGGAACGGCTCGCCGCACGCGCACAGCTCGTTGCGCACCAGCCCGCGCTCCCACAGGTGCATCACCTCGCCCAGCGCGGTCACGCCGTCGACCTCGGCGAGGGTGCGTTCCAGCAGGGTGGTCCCGCTGCGGCCGAGGCCGGCCAGGAACAGCACGCGGGGGTTGGTAGGGGGCTTCATGCGGTGTCTCCCGTGAGTCGGCGCACGACGTCGCCGTAGGCCCGGGCCGCGCGGCTACCGGGGTCGAGGGCGAACTGGAACACCCGGGCGTCGTCGTGGACGTCGAGGCTGAAGTAGCAGACGCCGCGCACCGACGGCTGACCCGCGAGCCAGCGGCCGGCCGCGCTGATCCACGCCGCCCGCTCGGCGTCGGTGCCGATCCGCGGCACGCCGAACTCGCCGATCATCACCGGGTGCGGGCGGTCGCGCGCCCAGGCCAGGAACGGCGCCAGCAGGTCGGCGAGCGGCACCAGCTCCTTGAAGGGGTAGGCGTCGACGCAGAGCCAGTCGACCTGGTCGTCGCCGGGGTAGAAGCGCGCAGCGTCGCCGCCGGGCTCGAACCCCGCGGCGGTCGGGCACCACACCCAGGCCGCCCGGTCCGCGCCCTCCTCGGCGAAGATCGCGCGGGCGTGCCGCCACGCGGCGACGTAGGTCTCGGGCGACCCGACGGTCGAGCGGAGGTTGGGCCGGTCCATCTCCCAGCGGAACCGGAGCAGCAGCGGCGTGTCGGCCTCGCGGACGTCGCGGGCCGCGGCGCGCAGCACGTCGTCGTGGACCCCGGCGGCGATGCCGGGCGCGTCGGCGGCGTTCCACGACACCATGACCTGCTTGCCGCTCGCGACCAGGTCGTCGAGGTCGGGTGGCAGCACCGGCTCGTCGAAGGTGCGGAAGAGATGGGCCAGCGTGGTGCGGGCACCGATGGTGTCGTCGAAGCCGAGGTACGCCGCGGTCTGCGGGCCCGAGGTCGGCAGCGCCTGGTCGACCGCCGCCCCGACCAGCACGGCCGACGCTCCGGGGCGGGCGTCGTCGCGCCCGTCGGCGGCCACCGCCACGAGCGTTCCGGCCGCGGCGACCGTGGCCGCGACCAGCGCCACCCCGAGGCGCAGGGTGCGGAGCGGGAGCCGGCCGAGCAGCGGGTCGAGGCCGAGCGGCCGGCGCAGCGCCAGCCAGAGCAGCGGCACGAGCGTGCAGCCGACCACGGCCGTGACCACGCGCAGCCGGTCGGCGCCGGTGGCCCAGCCCAGCACCGGCAGCAGCCCGACCGCGCCGAGTCCCAGGGCCGCCCCGAGCACCGCCGGTCGCGACAGCGGCGAGCCCGGCAGCACCCGGCGGGCGAGCACCAGCCCGGACAGGTTCTTGACCACGATCGCGGCCGCCCAGCCGATCGCCGCGCCGGTGGCGCCGTGGCTCGGCACCAGCCACAGGTCGAGCCCCACCAGCACGGCGAGGGCGGCTGCGTTGGTGGTGACCAGCACGCCCGCCCGGCCGGCCATGTTGAGCACGGTCTCGTTGGCCCCCGAGGCGGTGGCCACCAGCATCGCCGCCACCAGCACCAGCACGACCGGCACGCCGTCGTCGTAGGAGTCGCCGAAGACGGTCAGCCACTCCGGCGCCAGCACGGCCGCGGCGACCAGCAGCGGCCAGACCAGGGCGACCACCCAGGCGGTGCTGGTGCGGAACACCGCGAGCGCGTCGGCGCGGCGGGCCGCAGCGAGGCTGCGCCCGAGCGCCGGCTCGCCGGCCGCGGCCACCGCCTGCTGCACCAGCTGGACGACGACCACGAACCGGGTGGCCGCGGTGTAGAGCGCGGCCTCGGCCGGGCCGGCCAGCCAGGCGACCAGCACGATGTCGAGGCGCTGGAAGGCGGCCTGGATCAGGGTGGTGACCCCGCGCGGCACCACGAACCGGGCCAGCTCGCGGCCCAGGCCGGGCGGCGCCGGGGTCGGCCGGCTGCCGCGGAGGACGGGCCCACGGAGGGCGGGCGTCAGCCACCAGGCGGCGGCGAGCGCCCCGATCCACGGCAGCGTCCACGCCAGGGTCACCGTCAGCACGGTCGGGTGCACCGCCGCCACGGCGGTCAGCGCGAGCTGGGCCAGCGGCCGGGCCAGCCGGTCGACCACCACGGTGGGGCGCATGTCGTGGCGGCCCCGGCTGACGGCTAGCACCGTGTCGAGCAGTGCGGCCGCCGGCAGGCCCGCGAGCAGCACCAGCACGGTGGCCACCCCCGCGGGCCCGGCCTCCAGCCGCCAGCGGTCGGCCAGCCACGCTGCCGCGGGTGCGGCAGCCAGGGCAACCAGCACCGAGACGAGCAGCACCGGCCGGGTGGCCAGCCGGGCCACGGCCCGCACGTGGGCGGCGTCGGCGTGCTCGTCGCGGGAGACGAAGAGCACCACGCCCGTGGGCGTACCGCTGCGCAGGAGCGCGGCGAGGAGCAGGAAGCCGGAGGTGACCCCGAAGACCAGGCCGGCGTCGTGGGGGGCGAGCAGTCGGGTGGTCAGCACCACCAGCAGCAGCGTGCTGACCGCCGAGGCCAGCGCCCCGGCCAAGGTCAGCAGGCTGCCCCCGCCCAGGCGGCTCAGCAGCCGGTCGGCCGGCTCAGCCATGCCACGACGGCGCTCGGCCGAGCCACGCGCCGAGCTGCTCGTCGTACGGCGCGAAGTGCTCCTCCAGGCGGCGGCGCAGCCCGGCGGGCATCGCGTCGCGCGGACGGGCGTTGTGGCGCTCGAAGGTGGTGGGCGCCACCGCGCTGGTGCCGAGCCAGGCCAGCAGGTCGGCGTGGACCGGCTCGGGCTCGGTGAAGAAGCGGTGGCTGTCGACGACCTTGAGCCGCTCGCGGCCGAGCAGCCCGGCGAGCCGCTCCAGCTGGGGCGCGTACTCCCCGCGGGCGCGGTAGGCCTGGTGGCGGTGGGCATGGGAGGAGTACGACGGGTCGGCGGCCAGCCGCTCGTCCTCGCCGGCCAGCCGCTCCTCCTCGGCGGCGAGCGCGTCGGAGAAGGAGAGGTGCTCGAAGCCGCGGGCGCGCTCGTGGGCCCAGGCCGAGAACGCCCGCTCGACGGGGTCGCGCACCAGCACCACGACCCGCACGTCGGGCAGCTCGGCCGCGATCCGCGGGCCGGCGAGCGGGTGGAAGAGGTAGTAGGGGCTGGACTCGAAGGCCAGCGAGGGGGCGCCGAACCGCGCGGTGGTGTGGGCCAGGGTGCGGTGCAGCGGGAAGTGCGAGCGGTACCAGTCCAGGCCGCGGTGGTGGTCGACGTCGAAGTAGTGCACGCCCTTGCGCCACACCGGCCGGTGCAGGTGGGGCTGCTGCACCAGCGCCTTGTAGAGCGAGGTCGTGCCGCAGCGCTGCCCGCCGGAGATCAGCAGCCCGGGCAGCACCCGCTGCCCGGCGGTCGCCCGCCCCGCCACGTCGCGCACCGCGCGCGCGACGTCGCGCAGCCCGTCGGGACGGCGTCCGGCGGTCGCCGTCGGCGTCCGCACCGCCACCTCGCTCATCGCACCCATCTCCTCTGCCCCAACGGGCTCATCGGGCACCGCGCGCGGCCGTGACCCGAGCCAGCGCCGGCGTCACCCAGTCCATGACCCGAGAGCCCGGCGAGCCGGTGCCGGCCTGGCCGTCACCGAGGTAGCGGGCCGCCAGCTCGACCATGAGCAGCGTCGCGGTGTCCTCGGGCGACCAGTCCGTCGCGCTCCGATCGTGGCACCGCGCCAGGACGTCGCCGGCGGTGAGCAGCAGGGATACCCCGGACTGGGGATCGGGCCCGCGGGCCAGCCGGGCCTGGAGCGCCAGGTGGAGGGCGTCGAAGCCCGCCGGCCGCCACCCCGACCGCTCCCAGTCCCAGGCCACGACCCCGGTGGGTCCGGCCGCGACGTTCTGCGGCGACCAGTCGCCGTGCGAGCGGACCAGCCGCCCGGCACCGGGCTCGACCGCCGCGAGGGCGGCCCCGAGCAGGTCGCGGTCGGAGGCGCCGGCGAGCCCCCCGACGGCGTCCACCAGCCCGGCGACGTACGACGCGGGACCGGGCGGCTCGCCCGGCAGCGTGTCGAGCGTCGCCAGGGCGTCGACCAGCGCCTCCGGGCCGGGCACCCGGTGCCGGCCGGCCGTCGGCACGGCCGACTGCACCAGCAGGGGATGGCCCTGCCAGTCGTCGAGCGCCAGCAGCCGGGGGACCGTGAGCGCGGGGGAGTCGAGCCAGGCCAGCTCGGCCAGCGCCGCGGCCTCGCGGCGCACCAGCCCGGCGGTGAGCGCGGTGACGCCGAGCTTGGCGACGGCACGCACCCGGCCGCGCCCGTCGAGCGCGATCACCACCGGCTTGCGGTTGGCCCGCGGCGGCCCGAGCTGCACCACCGGGTGCACGGCCTCGCCGACGTGCTCGCCCAGCCGGTCGGCCAGCGCGGTGCCGGGGAGGACCACGGTGCGGGGCGCCCGCACGGTGGCCGCGGCGGCGTACGCGCGTCGGGCCAGGTGGCGGGCCAGCGGCTCCGGTCCGTTGCTGCGCGCCAGGGCGGCGTGCCGCACCCGGCGCGGGCTCGCGGGCAGCAGGGCGCGCACCGAGCCGGCCCGCTCGACCACCAGCCACCGCCGGTCGGTGCCGAAGGTGCCCGGCCAGAGGAGGTCCGACCAGGGGAGGTCCGGCCGGGGCAGGTCCGGCTGAGGCAGGTCGGGGCTCATGCCGACACTCGCTGTCGGACGGGGTCGGTCCGGACCACCCGGTCGGCCAGCTGCTTGGCGGCGACCGCGATCACCAGGAACTCGATGCACCCGGTGGGCCCGGTGCGGTCGTAGACCAGGCAGAACCACAGCGCCAGCGCCATCCCCACCGCCCCGCACGCCACGAGCACGCCGTCGCCGGGCTCGGTGCGGCGCAGGAACCGGCGCAGCAGGGAGACGTGGAACATGACGTAGAAGAACGCGCCGACGAACCCCTGTCCGACGAGCGCGAACCAGAGCTGGCCGTTGGTGCCGAGCGCGAGGTTGCCGCAGTTGGGGCAGCGCTCGGACTTGCCGACCGCGATGGAGTCGCTGCTGCCGGCCTGGGCGCGGGTGCCGCCGAAGCCCAGCACCGGCGACTCCCTGGCCACCTCGACCGAGCGGGCGATGCTGAAGCTGCGGATCTCGTCGCTCGGGGCCTCGCCCGACTGCCGCTCGGTGAACGTCGCCCCGAGCGGGCTGACCGCCACCACCACCAGCCCGATCGCGGCGACCGTGACCGCGGCCATCGCCGGGAAGGTGTGCCCCGAGCGGAACAGCAGCACGACCACCAGGGCCAGGCCCAGGGCCAGGGCCACCCACAGTCCGCGGTTGAGGCTCTGCACCGCCGGCACCAGCGCGACGACCGCGAGCGCCGTCCAGCCCCACCTCGCGGCCGGACGGCGCGCCAGCAGTGCCGCGGCCGCGGCGAAGGGGAGCAGCAGCCCGAGCGCGTTGCCCCAGGTGTTGGTGTAGGCGAACGGCGCCGACGGCCGGGCGTTGCCGGTGCCGATCACGTCCTGGACCTGCGCGGCCGCGGGGTGCACCAGCGCCTGCACGTAGCTGTTGTCGGCGATGCCGGCCGGCAGCAGGGTCTCCACGACCGAGGTCAGCTCGAAGGTGGGGGCGACCAGGCCGAGCAGCCCGCCGGCCACGGTCCAGCCGCACAGCACCGCCAGCATCCGGGCGAGCCGCGCCGCCGGGACCCGCACCGGGTCGAGGTTGAGCGCCCAGAGCAGCATCACCGTGGCCGAGCCGTACTCGGCGAACCGGAAGGCCACGGGCAGCAGCCGGCTGCTGGCCGGCTCCGCGACGGTGCCGGTGGGGTCCTGCCCGAGCATCGCGGTGCTCAGCACCAGCCAGAGCAGGAAGGCCAGCCACCAGCCGAAGCCGGGCGGAACCCGCAGCCGGCGGCGGCGGACGAGCGAGACGGCCATCGGCACGGCGGCGAGGAACCACCCGAGGTTGGCCAGGCCCAGCAGCCACCACACCGGCAGCGGCAGCACCAGGCAGGCCAGCGGCCACAGCGGGTCGCGGGGGTGCAGGGCGCGCAGCAGCCCATCACCCGCGGGGGGCGCGGCGACGGTCACGGCGCTCAGGACCGCTGCGGCGGCAGCGCCGGTCGGGACGGCAGGCCGCCCCGGCCCCGGCCGCGCCGGACGACGGCCGCCGCGAACTGGGTCGCGCTCTGGGCGATGGTGCGGCTCCGGGGCGCCGCCTCGCCGTACGGCGCGACCAGCCGCGGGATGCCGGCGCCGTACCAGGGGTGCAGCACGACACCCGCCACCTGGGCGCCGCTGCCCTCGAGGTGCTGCAGCGCGTCGCGCGCGTCGGGGGCGCGGTCCTTGTCCTTCTCGGCCACCAGCACGGCGGCGTCGCCGGGCTGGGCCAGGAAGGTCAGCAGCTGGCTGTCGCGGTGGACGCACAGGACGGTGACCACGTCGTCCGAGCCGGGCAGGTGCGGGAGGGCCTCGTGGCGGCCGGCGAGGTCGATCACCTCGAGCGGGGCCGGGGTGGCGAGCAGGCCCTCCCCGACGAACCTCGCGACGGGCAGGACCGGGTCCTGCTCGCCCGGCGCGAGCTCGAGGGTGCCGCCACCGCTCTGGTCCATGGTCGCCGGGTCGGGCGGCGTGTCGCCGTCCTCGAGGACCAGCCGGGCGGGCTGGCCGTGGCGCGCGAACTGCCAGGCCAGGTTGAACGCCGTGTGCAGCGCCGCGGGCTCGGATGAGACCGGTGCGAGCACCACCCGCCGCGCGCCGAGGTCGCTGATCCGGCGGTGCAGCCGCGCGAACGCGATCGCCTGCCCGGTCTCGGTGGTGGCGATCGGCGGCATCACCCCGTTGGCTCCGGGCAGGACCTCGGCCAGGAGCGGGAGCCGCAGCTCGCGCCGGACGTCGTCGGCGGTGCTCAGGCGCGGTCGCTGCCGCTGGGTGAACATGCTGCTGCCCACGCCGAGGAGCAGCCCGAGGGCCGCGGCGGAGCCGAGCACCAGCTGGCGGTCGGGGGAGACGGGGGCGCTGGGCCGCTCGGGTGCGTTGATCACCCGGCCGGCGGTGACCACGACGCTGCTGGTCTCGACCAGGCGCTGGGCCAGCGCCGCGATCTGGGCGGTGACGCCCTGGATCCGGGTGCGCAGGCCGGTGGCCGTCTCGCCGTCGCCGGCCTCCTCGGCCGCCCGGAGCTGGACGGTGAGCTCGGCCTGCTGGGCCTGGGCCGCCTCCAGCCGCTGCTCGTACTCGGAGGTGCTCGTGGCCAGCGACTCCTCCGCGACCTCGGTGCGGTTGGCGAGGTAGGCCTCGGCGAACGCCTGGGCCCCCTCCTGCGCGGTCCGGGGGTCGTCTGCGCTGACGGTGATGTCGAGGACGTTGGTGTTGGGCGGCACCTGCACCGCCACGTGGTCGAGGATCCCGCGGGCCGGGAACGCGTCACCGGTCGCCTCGAGGACCCGGTCGACCACGTCGGCCGAGGTGAGGATCTGGGCCTCGGTGTCGAGGTTGACCGCCTCGCTCACCGTGCGCTCGCCGACGGTGCTGGTGGTGTCGGCGCCGGTCGCGGTCACCAGCACCGACGCGGTCGCGGCGTAGGTGCGGGGCGCCGCGGCGTACCACGCCGTGCCGAGCAGGAGCCCCACGGCCAACCCGGCCAGGATGACGCGCCAGCCCCGCCGCAGCACCCGCTGGTAGAAGCCGAAGTCGGTGACCGGGGGCCCGGCGCCGTCCCACTGGCCCCCGCTCGCGGCGCCCGAGGACGCCGGTGGGCTCGGCTGGCCGGACGGCGGCAGCGACGGCGGCAGCGACGGCGGCACGGACGGCGGCATGGTCGGCGGCATCCCTCGACTTGGGTAAGAGCACGATCGGGCGAGAAGTCCCTCGACCCGGGTGCCAAGACTCGTGCCTTGACGACGTGCCGCGCCGGCGTTGCGCGTCAGATACCCAATCCGGTGGATGGACACGGCCACCACCGGGCCGGACGAGGGGGATCGCGATGGCAGAGGTACGGGTCCCGGAGGGGGCGGCGCCGTCCGTCCCGTCGTCGCTGCTGCCCGCCCGGGGGTGGGTCGGGCTGTTCCTGGCGGGCGAGGCCGTGGCGCTGCTGCTGGTCGTCGGTCAGGTGCTGCCGCACCTGCTGCCCGGCGGCCTGGCCACCCAGGTCGGCCACAACAGCGAGGCGTTCGCCCTGGCCCTGCTCGCCACCGGGCTGCTGCTCTGGCTCCGCGGCCTGCGGTCGGCCGACCGCGACGCCCGGCTCTGGTTGCTGGTGCTGACGGTCAGCGCGCTGCTGGTCGTGGTCGGGCTGTTCCTGCTCACCCTCGACAACCCGCGGCTGAAGACCCTCAACGAGCCGGTGCTGGCCGCGGCCGTGCTCGCGCCCTACTACGCCTGGCGACCGCGCCGACGGACCTTCGCCCTCGCGGGGGTCGCCGTGCTGGTGCTGATGCTCGTGTTCCACAGCACCGAGCTCGTGCTCCTGCAGGCCGAGAGCCTGGTCGCCCTTGTGCTGGCCCCCTTCGGCGCCGACCTCCTGCACCGCTCGCTCCTCGACCCCCGGGCCGCCGACGTCCCGAGCCGGGTCGTGGGATGGCTGGCCTTCCTGCTCCTCGCGCCGGTGGCGCTGATGGTGCTCAAGCAGGTCTCGCTCGGCAGCACCCTCGACGACCTGGTCTTCTACGCCGCCCGCGGCAACGAGGCGTTCTGGGGGCTGTTCCTCGTGCACGCGCTGGTGCTGCTGGCGTGGCCGCCCCGGCGCGCCGCCACCACTATTGGGTAACGGTCCGGCCACCCCGTGGCCGCGCCCGGTCGGCGGACGACAGTGGCCGGAGCGCCGGACCGGCAGGGTCCGGCCGTGGACCGGGGGTCGCAAGGACATGCAGGTGCCGTCTCTCCGGACCGGCTCGGGGGTCTGGCTGTCGTTCGGCGTGCTCGTCGCGCTCGTGCTCGCCGCGCTGGCGGTGCCGCAGGCGCAGGCACAGGACGCCACGACGCCCAGCTGGTCGCCGTCCACCGCCACGCCCAAGGTCGAGGACGGTGCCGTCCACGCCATCGCCGAGGTCGGCAGCCAGATCGTGCTGGGTGGCACGTTCACCCGCGCCAGCAACTACGGCGGCGGCCAGCCCAGCCTCACCCGGACCTACGTCCTGGCCTTCGATCGCGAGACCGGCGCCCTGTCGACGACGTTCGCCCCGGTGCTCAACGGTGCCGTCAACGACGTGGCGCCCGGCCCCACCGCCGGCACGGTCTACGTCGCCGGCGCCTTCACCACCGTCAACGGCGCCAAGACCAGCAAGGTGGTGCTGCTCGACCTGGCCACCGGTAACCCGGTGCCCGGCTTCCGTGCCGCCGCGATGAACGGCGCCGCGACGAGCATCGCGCTGGTCGGCTCCCAGCTCTACGTCGGCGGCCTGTTCACGACGGTCGGCGGCGAGACCCGCGGCGGCCTGGCCAGCCTCTCCGCCACCACCGGGGCGGTGACAGGGGCGATGGCGATCCAGCTGGCCCGGCGTCACAACGACAGCGGCTCCGGCGCCCAGGGCGCGGTGGGGGTCAAGGAGCTCGACGTCACCCCCGACGGCTCGCGGATGGTCGTCATCGGCAACTTCAAGACCGCCGACGGGCTGCCGCGCGACCAGGTGCTGCTCGCCGACCTCGGCGCCACCGCCACCGTGCGCGCCGACTGGCGGACCCGCCGCTACGAGCCCTACTGCTTCAGCTGGTCCTACGACAGCTACATGCGAGGCGTCGCCTTCTCGCCCGACGGCGCATACTTCGTCATCGCGACCACGGGCGGCAAGAACGTCGGCACGCTGTGCGACACCGCGGCGCGGTTCGAGACAGCCGGCACCGGCCAGGAGGTGCAGCCGACCTGGATCGACCACACCGGCGGCGACACCCTCTGGGGGGTCGCCATCACGGGCGACGCGGTCTACGTCGGCGGGCACCAGCGCTGGATGAACAACGTCGACGGCAACGACAGCCCCGGGCAGGGCTCGGTGCCGCGGCCCGGGCTGGCTGCCCTCGACACCTCCACCGGGCTGCCGCTGGCCTGGAACCCCGGCCGCAACCCGCGCGGGGCCGCGGCGTTCGAGATCTTCCCCGGCAGCCGCGGCCTCTACGTCGGCAGCGACACCGAGTGGATCGGCAACCGCACGTCGTTCCGGCCCCGGATCGCGATGTTCCCCTACGCCGGTGGCGCGGCCCAGGCGTCCGCAGGCTCGGCGACGCTGCCGGGCGACCTGCTCGTGGCCAGCGGCGGCACGCTGACCCGGCGTACCTTCGACGGCACCATCGCGGGCCCGCCGACGATCATCGAGGCCAGCAGCTGGAGCAACGCCCGCGGTGGCTTCTGGGCCGGTGGCAACCTCTACCACGGCTCGAGCGACGGCTACCTCTACCGCCGCAGCTGGGACGGACGGACGCTCGGCCCGGCGGCCCGCCTCGACCCCTACCTCGACCCCGCCTGGGTGGGCGTCGACACCGGGAGCAACGCCTCCTACGGCGGACGGGTCCCGAGCATCTACGGCTCCGCGCTGGCCAACGACGTGCAGGCCCTGGCCTACTCCCGGGAGCGCATCTACTACGCGCGCAGCACCAGCTCGACGCTGCAGTACCGCTCGTTTAGCACCGACAGCGGGATCGTCGGCTCCGAGGTCTTCTCCGTCTCCAGCCCGATCGACTTCCGGCGGGTGGGCGGCATGTTCGTCAGCGACGGCTTCCTCTACTACACCTCCACCCTGACCGGCGCGATGTCGCGGATCGCCTTCGACGGCACCACCACCTCGGGGTCGCCGACCACCGTGTCGAACGCCGACTGGCGCAACCGCCTGCTGGCCCTGGCGCCGACCCACGTCGAGCCGCCGCCGGTGGTCTCCGACATCTCCCACGTCGGCAGCAGCCGGGTCGCGGTCAACGCCGCCTCGGCCGCGGTGGCGGTGCCGCAGACCGAGGTCGGCGACGCGCTGGTCATGGTCGTCGCGGCGGGCGTGACGACGCCCGGCACCACCGTGCCCGCCGGCTGGACGCTGCGCGACTCGCGGGTCGACGCCGGCCTCTGGTCGGGTGTCTACACCCGGGCGGCCGGCGCCGGCGACGCGGGGACGACGGTGCCGGTGACCTTCAGCGCCACCACCAAGGCGACGGTGACGATCGGGGCGTGGCGCAACGCCTCGCCGACGATCGGCGCGACCGCCATCGCCTCCTCGGTCGACGCCGGCACCGCGACCCACACCGCGCCCACCGTGGCCGCGCCCTCCGGGGCCTGGGTGGTCACCGCGTGGGCCGACAAGTCCGCCACCACGACGGTCTGGACCCCGCCGGCCGGCGTGCAGCAGCGCGCCGCCGCCTACGGCACCGGCGCCGGCCGCGTGACGTCGCTGCTCGTCGACGGTGGGGCACCGGTGCCGCCCGGTCCGGTCGGCGGGCTGACCGCCACCACCGACGCCGCCAGCAGCCGGGGCGTCGCCTGGACGATCGCCCTCGCGCCGACCCCCTGACCCAGACCACACCACCACCGGGAGACCACGAATGCGCAGGACACGCGGGCAGGCAACGACGACGCTGGCCAGGCTGGGGGTCGCCGGGGCCGTCGTGGCGGGGCTCCTGCTCACCAGCCCGGGGGCGCCCGCGGCGCCCGGCCACACGACGATGCCCAGCCCGGCCCCGGCGGCGACCACCCCCGCCGTGGCCGACGGCCAGGTCAACGGCATCGCCCAGGTCGGGCCCACCGTGCTCGTCGGCGGCACCTTCACCCGGGTCACCCCGCCCGGCGGCAGCACGACCACGCGCAACCGGCTGTTCGCGTTCACCGCCGCGACCGGCGCGCTGCGCACCGACGTCAACCCCAACCCCAACGACGTCGTCAACGACGTGCTGGAGGGGCCGACCGCCACCACGGCCTACGTCGCCGGCCGGTTCACCACGATCAACGGCACCACCCGCAACCGGATCGCGCTGATCGACCTCACCACCGGGCAGCTGGTCAGCGGCTTCAACCCGCCGCCGATCAACGGCATGGTCAACTCGATCACCCGCGCCGGCAACCGGCTGATCGTGGGCGGCAACTTCACCGCGGCCGGCGGCCGGCCCCACGGCGGTCTGCTGGCCCTCAACGCCACCACCGGTGCGCTCGACGAGTGGATGGCCCTCGACGTGGCCGACCGCCACAACGACAGCGGCAGCGGCGCACAGGGCGCGGTCGGGGTCCGCGACCTCGAGGCGTCGCCCGACGGCACCAAGCTGGTGGCGATCGGCAACTTCAAGCGCGTCGAGGGCCAGTCGCGCGACCAGGCCGTGGTGATCGACCTGCTGCCCTCGGGCGCCGCGGTCGACGCCGACTGGCGCACCCGACGCTACGAGCCCTACTGCTACAACTGGGCCTTCGACTCCTACATGCGCGGGGTCTCCATCGCGCCGAGCGGCGACTGGTTCGTCATCTCCACCACCGGTGGCGGCGTGCGCGGCACGTTGTGCGACAGCGCGGCCCGGTTCGAGTTCGGGGCGACCGGCCAGGCCGTCGAGCCGACCTGGGTCGACCTGACCGGCGGCGACACGCTGTGGGCGATCGAGGCCACCGAGAACGCCGTCTACGTCGGCGGCCACCAGCGCTGGATGAACAACGCCTTCGGCCAGGACTCCGCCGGTGCGGGCGCGGTGCCGCGACCCGGGCTGGCCGCCCTCGACACCGGCTCCGGCATGCCGCTGGAGTGGAACCCGGGCCGCAACCCGCGCGGCGCGGCGGCGTTCGTCATCCACGCGACTCCCAGCGGCTTGTGGGTCGGCAGCGACACCGAGTGGATCGGTAACTACTCCTACCGGCGTCCTCGGCTCGCCTTCTTCCCGCTCGCCGGCGGCGTCGCCGCCCACCCGGAGGGCACGCCCACGCTGCCCGGTGACGTGCTCATCGGCCGGCGCACCGGCAACGACCTGTCCTCGGTGCCGTTCACGGGCACCAGCGCGGGGACCCGCACCTCGGTCGGCACCCGCGGGGTCGACTGGAGCCAGGTGACGGGCGCGTTCGTCGTCGGCCAGACGCTGTTCTCGGCCAAGGCCGACGGCTACCTCCACCGCCGCCGCTTCACCGCTACCGAGACCGGGCCGGAGACCCGGATCGACCCCTACAACGACCCGCGGTGGGCCGACGTGACCACCGGGTCCGGCAACACCTACCGCGGCCGGCTGCCGAGCTTCTCCAGCGAGCAGGCGAGCCTCACCGGGCTGGCCTACGCCCACGACCGGATCTGGTACACGCTCTCGGGTCGCAACGAGCTCTACTGGCGGTGGTTCAACGCCGACAGCGGCACCGTGGGCAGCGAGGTCGGCACCGCGTCGGCCGGCCGCGGCTGGTCGGGCACCGGCGGCCTGTTCGTCTCCGGCAACCGCCTCTACGTCGTGACCGCGAGCAACGGCGACCTGGGCTCGATGGCGTTCGGGCCGGGCGGCCCGTCGGGCAGCCTGACGACGGTCGGCGACAGCGTCGACTGGCGGGGCCGGGTGCACCTGGTCTCGCCGGGCTCGGCGCCGCCGGTGTCGTCGCCGATCAGCCACGTGGGCTCGGCCAGCGCGAGCGGCAACTCCACGACCCCGCAGGTCTCGGTGCCGGCCGCGGTGCAGCCCGGCGACCAGCTGGTGCTGGTGGGTAGCTACGGCGTCAGCACCACGCCCGCGACGCCGGCGGGGTGGACCCCCGTCGCCCAGCGCACCGACTCGGGCATGGTCAGCCACGTGTGGACCCGGCGCGCCACCGCGGCCGACGCGGGCGCGGCGGTGCGCACGACCCTGCCGGCGATCGCGAAGTACGCGCTGGGCGTCGCGGCCTACCGGGGCGTCTCGGCCGGCGCTCCGGTGGGCGCCGCGGTCTCGGCGCTCACCTCGGGCACCACGTCCCACCGCACCCCGGCCGCCTCCGCCGGGGCGGGCCAGTGGGCGCTGCAGGTCTGGAGCGACAAGTCCTCGGCCACGACGGCCTGGACCCCCGCGGCCGGGGTCACGACCCGCACCTCGGTCTACGGCACCGGGACCGGGCGGGTCTCGCTGCTCCTCGGGGACCTCGGCGCCGGCGTGCCGGCCGGCACCGTCGGCGACCGGCTCGCGACCACCGACGCGACGTCCGGGAGGGGGATCACGTGGACCATCACGCTCGCTCCCTGACCGTCCTGCTCGCGGCCGGGGCGCTGGCCTGGTCGCTCGGTGCGTGCAGCGGCGACGACGAGCCGACGTCCTCGCCCCAGCCGTCGGGCACCGACCCGGGCAGCGTTGCCGCGACGCCGTCCGACCCGACCGTCCCCGACCCCACGGCGACCCCGAGCCCGGCCGGCGGCGGGTCCGAGGGCGAGCCGGCGGCGCCGTCGGACGCACCCAGCACCGGCGCCCAGGACCCCACCCCGATCCCGGCCGACGCCTCCGACGAGCCCACCCGCGGCGCCGGCGGCGAGCAGACCGACGTGCTCGAGGCGCTCGAGGGCGACGCGCGACCCGGTTGCGTGCCCGTGCGCGCGGCTCGCGACGTCCGCTCGGGTGGCTTCGGGGCCGGCCCGTTCGACGACCTGCGCCGTACCTTCCGGCCCGGTCGCGCCGCGCGGCTCTACCTCGTCCCGCAGCACTCCGAGGAGATGCCCGGGGTCGTGCTCACCGCGCGGCACACCGGGTCCGGGGCGACCGTGGAGGTCGCCGAGGACCACGTCTCCGACGCCGACCAGTTCCTGTTCTACGACGTCGAGCTCCGGCTGCCGCGAGCCGGCACCTGGGAGCTGCGCGCGGCGGCCGGCCCCGACCGGGGCTGCTGGCGGGTCACGCTCGACTGATCCGGTGGGCTGCTCGGGATTGGCTGCTCGGGCGCCGCAGCCGGTAGAGTTCCGGAGTTGCCTCGGCGAGGGAGCCCCACCAGGGGTCATCCGTGATCGACAGGGCGCGCTGCCACGCCGCGCTGCTCGGTCCGAGTGCGCGGCGTTCGTCGTCGTAGCCCTCAGCGCCCGCAGGCAGCCACCGACCTGAGCACCACGACGCACCGACGACGCAGGAGTGACCCGAGCATGTCCACCGAGAAGATCACCGCCGAGACCCGCACCGAGTTCGGCAAGGGCGCGGCCCGCCGGATCCGTCGCGCCGACAAGGTCCCCGCCGTCGTCTACGGCCACGGCAACGAGCCGCTGCACCTGACCCTCCCGGGCCACGCCACGATGATGGCGCTCAAGCACGGCGGCGCCAACGCGCTGCTCGAGCTCGACATCGAGGGCGACACCCAGCTCGCGCTGACCAAGCAGGTGCAGATCGACCCGATCCGCCGCACCCTGGAGCACATCGACTTCGTCGCGGTGCGTCGCGGCGAGAAGGTCACCGTCGAGGTGCCCGTGCTGCTCGTCGGCGACGCCGCCCGCGAGACGCTGGTCGTCACCGACGCCACGACCGTCCAGCTCGAGGCCGAGGCCACCCACATCCCTGAGCACATCGAGGTCTCGATCGAGGGCCTCGAGGCCGGCACCCAGATCCTCGCCTCCGACCTGGCGCTGCCGCAGGGCTCGACGCTGCTGCTCGACCCCGAGACCCTGATCGTCAACATCACCGCCCAGCAGTCGGCCGAGGCCCTCGAGGCCGACCTCGAGTCCGCCGAGGCCGAGGCCGGCATCGAGCGTGACGAGAGCGACGCCGGCGCCGAGGCCGGCGAGTCCGCCTCGGAGGAGTGAGCGACTCCTCGCCGACCTCGGAGGTCTGGCTCGTCGTCGGGCTGGGGAACCCCGGCCCGGCGTACGCCGGCCACCGGCACAACGTCGGCTACCTGGTCAACGACGAGCTGGCCGGCCGGATCGGCTCGCCGTTCCGCGCCCACAAGTCCGGGCGCGCCGACGTGGTGGAGGGCCGGCTGGCCCCACCGGGCCAGCCCGGCCCGCGGGTCGTGCTGGTGCGACCGCGCTGCTACATGAACGAGATCGGCGGCCCGGTCAAGGCGCTGGCGTCGTTCTACAAGGTGGCGCCGGCCCGGGTGGTCGCCATCCACGACGAGCTCGACATCCCGTTCGACACCATGCGGGTCAAGCTCGGCGGCGGCGACAACGGCCACAACGGGCTGCGGTCGATCCGGTCGTCGCTCGGCACCGGCGACTTCCACCGGGTGCGGGTCGGCATCGGTCGCCCGCCCGGGCGGCAGGACCCCGCCGACTACGTGCTCTCCAACTACGGTGCCGCCGAGCGCAAGGTGCTGCCGTTCCAGGTGGCGACCGCGGCTGACGCCGTGGAGACCCTGCTGACCGAGGGTCTCGAGCGCACCCAGCAGCGCTTCAACAGCTGAGGCCCGCCCTGGCCTACCCTGCGACCGTGTCGCAACCCCAGCCGCCGTTCAGCCCCACCGTGGCGCTGCTGGCGCTCGCCCGCACCTGGGAGGCCGCGCTCGCCGAGGCGCTCGCGCCGCTCGGGCTGACCGGTCGCCGCTACGGGCTGCTGGGCCACCTGCGGTCCTCGCCGGGCATCTCGTTCAGCGAGCTGGCCCGCCGCTCGCGGATCACCGTGCAGAGCGCCCACACCGCGGTGGCCGCGCTGGTCGCGGCCGGGCTGGTCGACGACGGCACCGCGCACGCCGGGACCGCCTCGACGCTGCGGGTGACCCCCGCGGGCGAGGCGCTGCTGGCCCGCGCGGCCGACGCGCTGGCCGCGCTCGACGCCCGGCTGGTCGAGCGGCACCCCGGGCTGGCCGACGCGCTGCGCGACCTGCTCGCGGAGGGTCCTCCCTCCAGCTGAGCGCCTTCAGTTAGACTGAAGGTGTGGAAGAACTGCTGCTCTCCGTCCACGTCGTGGCCGGCATCCTGTTCGTGGGCCCGGTGGCCGTGACCATCAGCCTGTTCCCCCGCTACGCACCCGTGCTCGCCGGTGCCCCGGTCGCGGACGGCCGGGTCGCCCGCAGCGCCGAGACCGCCCGCCTGCTGCACCGGGTCACCCGGGTCTACGGCGTCGCCGCGGTCGTCGTGCCGGTCGTGGGGCTGACGCTGGCCACCGTGCAGGGCCGCACCACCGAGGTCTGGGTGGTGGTCGCCATGGTGCTGACCGCGATCGCCGGCGGCCTGCTCGCGCTCCAGGTCGTGCCGCGCCAGCGCGAGGCACTCGCCGTCCCCGACGACGGCACCCAGCTGCGCCGGCTCGGCATGCTCGCGGGCGTCTTCAACCTGCTCTGGGCGGTCGTCGTCGTGCTCATGGTCGTGCGTCCCGGGTCGGTCTCGTCGTGACCCCGCTGCTGCGCACGCTCGGCGTGCTGTCGCTGCTCGAGCTGGCCAGCGTCGTCGTCCTCCTCGGCAACCTCGCCACCGTCCACGACGACCGGGTCACCAGCGCCCTGGGCCCCGCCCACGGCGCGCTCTACCTCGCGGTCGCGGCCGTGGCGCTGCTCGGCCGCAGCCTCACCCCGCGCACCCGGATCGGCGCGCTGCTGCCCCTGCTGAGCGGACCGCTCACGCTGGTCAACGTGCGCCGGGAGGCCCGCTCGGCCTGAGGCGTCAGGACGGCGTCGGCGCCCGCCAGCCGATCTCGTTGGCCATGCCGACCGCGGCGAGCTGGGAGGAGACCTCCAGCTTGGCCAGGATCGACTTCACCTGGGTGCGGACGGTCGCCTCGGAGACCACGCCGATGCCGGCGATGTCGCGCACGGCCCGGCCCTTCATCAGGTGGCCCAGCACCTCGCTCTCCCGCACGGTGAGCAGCGCGAGCCGCTCGCGCAGCGCCTGCTGGGCGGAGCGGGTGGTGTGCCACTCGCGGAGCAGCTCCTCGCGCTCGGCGGTGTCCATCACCGGCAGACCCTGGTTGATCCGACGGACCGTGGCCATGATGTCGGTGAGCGGCCGCGACTTCGAGAGCACCTTGCGGGCGCCGGCGCGCACCGCCTCGCCCCAGCGGGCGCGGTCGGGGTCGCCGGTCACGACGACGACGTTGGCGCCGGACTCCGCGATCGCCCGGATCAGCCGGACGCCGTCGCCGAAGCCGCCGAGGTCGAGGTCGAGCAGCACGACGCGGGGCCGCACCCGCACGATCGAGGCGAGCAGCGCGCCGGGCGAGCCGGGGGAGTCGGGGACGGGGATGCGGCGCACGTCGTAGCCCTCGACGAACAGCGCGAGCTCGAGGGACTCGGCGAAGAGGACGTGGTCCTCGACGATGACGATCCGCAGGTCACTGCGCGGCGTGGGCGGCATGCCGCACCTCGCTCTCGGCCGGCACCGGCAGGCTCACGACGAACGTCGCGCCGGAGCCGGCGGCGTCGTGGTGCTCGAGTCGTAGCGAACCACCGAGCTGGCGGCACAGGTCGTGGGCGATGTGGAGCCCGATGCCCTGACCCTGCGAGGCCGGGCCGCGCTGGCCCCACTCGAAGATCCGGTCGCGCCACTCGGGCGGGACGCCGGGGCCGGAGTCGGTCACGACGATCTCGACGTGGGGACCCGCCGCCCGGACCTCGGCGAAGGTGCCGAGGTCGCCGCCGTGCTTGGCGGCGTTGTCGAGCAGGATGTTGACGACCTCGGCGACGTCGTCGGAGCGGCCCCAGGCGGTGAGCCCCGACGGCAGCCAGGAGACCGTGCGGCCGCGGGCCCGGTGGGAGAGCACCAGCTGGCCCACGACCTCGTCGAGGTCGACGGCGCGGCGGTCGTCACCGGCCCGCTCGCGCAGCAGCCGCTCGAGACGCTCGACCTCGGCCTGCATCATCCCCTCCAGGGCGCCGCGGCGGGCCTCCGCGAGCGGGGTGTGCAGCAGGCGGGTCGCCGAGGCGATGCCGGCCACCGTGGAGTCGATCTCGTGCAGCCGGGCGCGGTTGCGCCGGGCGACGGCCTCGACGGACTCGAGCCGGTCGTGCAGGTCGGCGAGCTGGGCCTTGTCGTCCCAGATCGCCCGGCGGAGCATGGCCAGCGCCGCCGAGCACAGCACCGCCGCACCGAGGAGCCCGAACCCGATCGTCGCGACGCTGTCGACCAGGCCCTCGGCCCGGGGCCGGCCGGTCGCGAGCCCGGCGCCGAGCAGGACGGACGCGAGGGCGAGCCGCGAGCGAAGCCACTGGTCGATCCCGGTGAGCCGCAGCGCCCCGACCGCGACGCCGAGGTGGAGCACCAGGCCCGCGACGGCCAGACCGGGCAGCGCCCCGTCGGCCAGCGACAACGGCGGCGCGACGTCGAGCAGGACCGAGCGACCGAACGCGATGGCCGCGCCGACCAGCACGCCCAGCAGCAGCGGATCGAGGCGCAGCTCGCGCGCGGGGCCGCCCACCAGCAGGGCGATGGCACCCAGCGCGACCGGGAGCTGGGCGAGGAGCACCCAGCCGGCCTGCTCGGCGACCAGGCCGGGATCGGCCACGGTGGCGCCGGCGAGCACCAGTCCTTGGGTGCCGAGCAGCGCCAGCACCAGCGCCAGCCACCCGGCCGCTGGCGTGCCGGTGAGCCGCCAGGCGACGTAGACGAAGACGGCCGCTGCGACGACGGCCGCGCAGGCCAGCACCGACGTGGCGCCGGCCGCGTCGGGCAGCGAGCGCAGGTCGGGAACGAGCTGCAGCACCAGCGCGAGCGGTGCTGCGATGAGTGCGAGGACGAGGACCGAGTACTTCCAGTCCCACATCCCCCTCGGAATGCGGTGCGTGTTCATGAAGATCCCCCCACAGGCCCCATGAGAGTCGGGGCACGGTGGCGAGGTGTGGTGGGCAGGACGACGTCCGCCTGACACCTGGCAAGCCGCCCCCCGACGGCTTCTTCAGTTGACAGCGGTGGTCCGCAACCTGCCCGGGCACCGCGCCGTGAGCGTATACCAGATTTGGAGGAGCGTCACGGGCGGAAATACCCCGCCGTGTACCACTGACCTGCGACGAGTCCGACCATGACGGCCGAACCGCCCCCTGAACTGCGGTTATGACGTCCGAGCGGTCCTCCCCAATGTTGGGTGTTGGGCCTCGCGTCGCGTCCCGCCGGGGCGCCCGGGTCGCCACGATGAGGCCGTCGGGAGCCGCGACGACAGCGACGCCCACGGACGATCAGGGGACGACGAGAGTGATGCAGACGACCGGCCGTCACGCCGGCCCGGCCCTCGCCGACCGGTTGCCCGCACCGGCGCGCACCCGGGTGCGGGTCGGCCTCGCGTCCGACCAGCCGATGGTCCTGGAGTCGGTGCGCGCCGCCCTGGCCGCGCGCGGGCTCGAGCCGGTGGTGCTGGCCTGGCCGGACGCCACGGACGCCACGGAGGCCACGGACGCCGCCCTCGTCACCCGGACCCCGGCGCGGCTGCCCGACGCCGCCGTGCTGCTCAGCGAGCTCGACGCTGCCGGTCAGGCCGACGTCGTGCGCGCGCTCGTCGCCGACGTGCCGGCCCGGTGGCTGGTGCTCTCCCGCGAGCCGCGCGGCCCGGGCTGGGGCGCCGCCCTGGCTGAGGGAGCCGACGCGGTGCTGCCGGTCGGCACCGACCTGGCGACCCTGGTCGACCTGCTCGACGAGCTGGCCGCCGGGCGACCGGTGCTGGCCGAGGAGGAGCGCCAGGAGCTGCTCGACGCGTGGCACCAGGTCTGCGCGGGTCGTGAGCGGACCGCCCGGCTGTTGACCACCCTGTCCCGGCGCGAGCGCGAGGTGCTCGAGCTGCTCGACGGCGGCGCGTCGGTGCGCTCGATCGCGCTCGAGGCCGGGGTCGCCGAGACCACCGTGCGCAGCCAGGTGCGGGCCGTGCTCCGCAAGCTCGGTGTCGGCTCCCAGCTGGCCGCGGTCGCCCAGCTCCGGTGGGCTGCCGACACCGCAACCGCGGACGGCACTAGCCTTCCCGGGTGACCTCAGACGCGCCCGCCGCCGCCGCCACCGACGACCACGTCCTCGCCGCCTGGCTGGCCGAGACCGCCGGCCACAAGCTCCTCGAGGTCCGTGAGGGCGGCCTCGAGGGCCGCGACCTCAAGGACGCCGGCGACCTCGCCGCCCACCAGCTGCTGATGGAGCTGATCGCCACCCACCGTCCCGACGACGCCGTGCTCTCGGAGGAGGGCAAGGACGACAAGGCGCGGCTGACGGCCGACCGGGTCTGGATCGTCGACCCGCTCGACGGCACCCGCGAGTTCTCCGAGCGGCCGCGCGACGACTGGGCTGTGCACGTCGCGCTCTGGGAGCGCGGGTCGCTCACCGCCGGGGCGGTGGCCCAGCCGGCGCTCGGCGAGGTCTTCTCCACCGGCGCGCCCGCCGTCGTACCCCCCTCGACCGCGGCGCGCCCGCGGATCGCGGTCTCGCGCAGCCGGCCGCCGGCGTTCGTCGACGCCCTGGCCCGCGAGCTCGACGCCGAATTGGTCGCGATGGGCTCGGCGGGGGTGAAGGTGATGTCGGTGGTGCGCGACCTGACCGACGCCTACGTGCACTCCGGCGGCCAGTACGAGTGGGACTCCGCCGCCCCGGTGGCCGTCGCCCGCGCGGCCGGCCTGTTCACCTCCCGCGTCGACGGGTCGGAGCTGGAGTACAACCAGGACGACGTCTACCTGCCCGACCTCGTGGTCTGCCGACCCGAGCTGGCCGACCGGATCCTGGCCTTCATCGCCGAGCACGGCACCGAGGCCTGACCCCCCGACGGGCGGTTGTCGGCGGCGCCGGTTCCGGGTGAGGGTGTCGGTCATGACTGCCTTCGTGTCGCACACGACGATCGACTGCCACGACGCCTACGCGCTCTCGGAGTGGTGGCGGGAGGTGTTGGGGTACGTGACGCTGCCCGACGACCCCAACGAGGCCGGCGACGAGGAGTGCTTCATCCAGGACCCCGAGTCGGGGCACGCGCTGCTGTTCATCCAGGTGCCCGACACCAAGACCGTCAAGAACCGGCTGCACCTCGACCTGCGTCCGCGGACCGCGGCGCGCGACGCCGAGCTCGAGGTGCTCGTCGCCCACGGCGCCGAGGTGCTGGCCGACCACCGCGGCATCCACGGCCCGGGCACCGGCTGGGTGGTGCTGGGCGACCCGGAGGGCAACGAGTTCTGCATCCTGCGCTCCGAGGCCGAGCTCGACGCCGCCGAGTGACGCCGATGCGGCCGGATCACCGTCGGCAGGGATACTTCTCCGCATGCCCGTGAGCATCCGGCAGGTCTCGCTCTTCGTCGTCATGGTGACGGCGCTCAGCGGCGCGGCCTTCCTGGTGTTCCAGCTCTTCGCGCCGAGCTCGCGGCCACCGGCCCAGCCGCAGGTGCCCGACGCGGGTCCCTACGCCGCCGCGGGCGTCCGCGCCGCCGTACCCGTCACCCGGCCGCGCGCCGCCGCCGGCAACGCCGTCGGCGCCGTGAGCGAGGACCGTCCCCTCGTCGACGCCGCCTGGGCCGCCCGCACCGCGACCGCCGCCGGCATCCCCGAGACCGCCCTGCTCGCCTACGCCCGCGCCACCCTGATGGCTCCGCCGTCGTGCCGCCTGGGGTGGACCACGCTCGCCGGCATCGGCTTCGTCGAGTCCGAGCACGGCACCCACGGCGGCCGGGTGCTCCAGCTCGACGGCCGCCCCGACCGACCCATCCTCGGCCCCGCCCTCGACGGCGTCGGCCCGGTCGCCGCGATCCCGGCGACCAAGGAGTCGACCGCCTGGCACGGCAACCCCGACTGGGACCACGCCATGGGCCCGATGCAGTTCATCCCCTCGACGTGGAAGACCTGGGCCTCCGACGGCGACGGCGACGGCGTCTCCGACCCCCACGACATCGACGACGCCGCCTGGGCCGCCGCCCGCTACCTGTGCCACGACGACCACGACCTCGGCACCGGTGCCGGCTGGACCTCCGCGGTCTTCTCCTACAACCACGCCCAGGTCTACCTGGACGCGGTCTACGCCGCCGCCAGCGGCTACGCGCAGCGCACCTCCGCTGGTTGAGGAGGGACGAAGTCCCTCACTCGTTACCCGGTGAGACGAATGCCCTCCGTGCTCGGGCCGCCCCGCTGGTGACTCGGGGCGCCCGCGCGCCTACCTGGTCGGGTCTCGGCGTCAAGGGTTCCCTTCGGCGCTTCGCGCCCTTGACCCCGAGCCTCTCCCGACCAGGTGGGACGGCGCACTGCCGGCACTCGCAAGCTCGCGCCGCCAGCATGCGCGGGCGTTGGACGACGGCCGGTGGTCGAGCAGCGAGCGCCAGCGAGCGTCGTCGAGACCCCGTACGACGACAGCCCTCCGGTGGGGACGGAGGGCGTTCGGCCGGCGGGGGGTTTCGAGACAGTCGCTAGCGCGACTTCCTCAACCAACGGGGGCGGCGCCGGGCGCTGGTTGAGGTGCGAGGAGCGCTAGCGACGAGCCTCGAAACCTGGCGAGACGAACGCCCTCCCTGGACCACCGCGGGCGACCCACCGGTGGTCGAGCAGCGAGCGCCAGCGAGCGTCGTCGAGACCCCGTAGGACGACAGCCCTCCGGTGGGGACGGAGGGCGTTCGGCCGGCGGGGGTGTCGAGACAGTCGCTAGCGCGACTTCCTCAACCAACGGCGCGCACCGCTGGTTGAGGAAAGACGAAGTCCTTCACTCGTTACCCAGCAAGACGAACGCCCTCCCGAAACCACCGAGAAAGTTCCGGATCCCCTTGTGGACAACGCCGAAAACAGGGGCCAGACTGTCGGTGGCCGGTGCTTGGATGAAGGTATGGCAGCCAGCCACGCCGAACCCTTCGACACCGCCGACGCGGTGCTCGACCGGCTGCGCCGCAACCGCACCAGCATCGCCCGGCTCGAGGCCGACAACCTCGCCTGGGCGTGCGCCTGGGCCGACCTCCACCCCGGCGAAGCCCTCCTCGACACCGTCCCCGGCAGCGAGCAACCCGCCCGGCTCGGCGGACACGGATGCCCCGAGGTCGCGGAGTTCTGCGTCGCCGAGCTCGGCGTCGCCCTCGCGATCTCCACCCCCGCGGCGAGGAGCTACCTCGCCGAGGCCCTCGAGCTGCGGCACCGCCTCCCGCGGTTGTGGCACCGGGTGCAGGCCGGGCACACCGTCGCCTGGAAGGCCCGCCTCGTCGCCCGCCAGACCATGACCCTCCCCAAGGCCGGCGCCGCCTACGTCGACCACCGACTCGAGTCGAAGGCCACCCGGCTGGGACCCAAGCAGATCGAGGTGCTCGTCAACGAAGCCATGCTCCGTTTCGACCCCGCACAAGCCGAAGCCGACCGCGTCAAGGCAGCCGAGCAGCGGCACGTCACCATCACCCACGGCTCCAACGGCATCGCCTACCTCGACGCGATCGTCGACACCGCCGTCGCCATCGACCTCGAAGCAGCCCTCGCCGCAGCAGCCGCGAAGATCGACAGCCACCAGCCCCTCGACGTACGCCGCTCCATCGCCCTCGGCCACCTCGCCCAGAGCGACGCCGGACGCGAGATCGTGATCCATGTCCACGACCAGCAGGTCGGACACCTCGACGACACTGGTCAGCCGCTGCTGGTCACCCAGGTCGAGCAGTGGTGCCGAGAAGCCGGCACGACGGTGACCGTCAAGCCCGTCATCGACCTCAACCAGCACCTACAGACCGACAGCTACCACCCCACCGAGCTACTGCAACGCCAGACCCAGCTGAAGATCCAGCACTGCGCAGCACCCTGGTGCACCAGACCAGCCAGACGCTGCGACACCGACCACACCCTGCCGTACGAGCAGGGCGGCACCACCTGCTCGGGCAACCTCGTCCCGCTCTGCCGCTGGCACCACCGGATGAAGACCCACACCCGCTGGACCTACCACCGCATAGCACCCACCACGTTCCTCTGGCGCACACCAACAGGGACCTGGGTCGTCGTCGACCACACCGGCACCTGGGAACCCTGACCACCCCGCCCCACACCCCGCCGCCCCAGCAACACGAGACGGGCAGCGGGGGCGGCGGTCTGCCTCAGAACGGCCTGACGAGCAGGCAGGTGCCCTCGCCGGCGACCCGGGTGAGCACGATGGTGGCCTCGTCGTCGCCGGCCAGGTCGAGACGCTTGCGCAGCTGGTCGGGTACGACGCTGACGCCGCGCTTCTTGATGGTGAGCCGGCCGATGCCGCGCTGGCGCAGCGCCGCCTTGAGCGGCTTCTCGCGGAAGGGGAGCTCCTCGACGACCTCGTAGGACCGGGCGAACGGCGTGGCGAACGCCTGCTCGGACGCGACGTAGGCGATGTGCTCGTCGAGCAGCCCTCCGGAGACGCCGGCGGCGACGGCGGTGACCAGGCCGGCGCGGATGACGGCGCCGTCGGGCTCGTAGAGGTAGCGGGAGACGCCCAGCGTCGGCACCGAGTCGGGGAGCTCCTCGGAGGTGAGGGTGGCCAGCCCGCCGTCGCCGATCACGGTGGCCCGGCGGGCGACCGTGGCGAGGCGGCCCGACCACAGCGCCGCCTCCTTGACCTCGCCGTGGTCGCTGACCCACTCGGCCTCGACGGCGGGCGGCACCAGGTCGTGGGGGACGCCAGGGGCGACCTTGACGCAGGCGTCCCGCCCGAGCAGCTCGAGCACGAACGACCACGGCGGCGTCCAGTCGTCGGGGTCGAAGGTGCGGCCCCGGCCCGAGCGGCGGGCGGGGTCGGCGAAGGCGACGGCGAACGGCGAGGTGTCGACCCGGGTGGCGTCGGCGACCGAGACGGCGCCGGGCAGCCCCAGGGCGGCGAGGTTGGCCTCGGCCACGGCCACCCGCACGGGGTCGAGGTCGATGCCGGCCGCGGTGACGCCGGCCCGGGCGGCGGCGACCAGGTCGCCCCCGATGCCGCAGCCGAGGTCGATCACGCTGGCCGCTCCGAAGACCCGGAGCCGCCCGGCCCGGTGGTCCGCGACCGGACGGCGGGTGGCCTGCTCGAGCCCGTCGAGGGTGAACCACATCCGGGCGGCGTCGTCGCCGAACTTGGCCGCCGCGCGCTCGCGCAGCCGGGCCTGGGTGAGCGCGGCGGCCAGGTGGGCGGGCTCGACGCCGGGGCAGCTGCGCTCCAGCGCCGCCCGCGCGTGCAGCGGCTCGGTGCCGGCGAGCTCGGCGGCCCGGGCGACGGCGTCGCCGCCGGCGTCGGTGAGCAGCCAGCGGAAGTCGTCGAGATCCACGCCCGCGATCCTGTCAGGGGCGGGTCGCTCTGGCACTCGATCGGGGTGAGTGCTAGTTTCTGATTGGCACTCTCCTCGTGAGTGTGCCAGCGCTTGCCACCCGGGTCGACCCCCGCGACGGCGTCCCGGCGACGCAAGCACCAGACGTGAAACACGCCGATTCAATGCAGGAGAAAGTGGAGGTCGACATCGTGTCGGTCAACATCAAGCCCCTCGAGGACCGCCTCGTCGTGAAGCCGCTCGACGCCGAGCAGACCACGGCCTCCGGCCTGGTCATCCCGGACACCGCCAAGGAGAAGCCCCAGGAGGGCGAGGTCCTGGCCATCGGTCCGGGTCGCATCGACGACAACGGCAACCGCGTGCCGCTCGACGTGGCCGTGGGCGACAAGGTCATCTACAGCAAGTACGGCGGCACCGAGGTGAAGTACTCCGGCGAGGAGTACCTCATCCTCTCGGCGCGCGACGTCCTCGCGGTCGTTTCCTGATTCTCCGGGTCGTGGTCCCGCGGTAGTGCCTCCGGCGCCCGCGGGCCACGACCCGTCTCACGTTCCAACAGAGGAGAGCAATGCCCAAGATCCTGGAGTTCGACGAGAACGCGCGGCGCGCGCTGGAGCGCGGGGTCGACGCGCTCGCCAACGCCGTCAAGGTCACCCTCGGCCCCAAGGGCCGCTACGTCGTGCTCGACAAGAAGTGGGGCGCCCCGACCATCACCAACGACGGCGTCACCGTCGCGCGTGAGGTCGAGCTCGACGACCCGTTCGAGAACCTCGGTGCCCAGCTGACGAAGGAGGTCGCCACCAAGACCAACGACGTCGCCGGTGACGGCACCACCACCGCCACCGTGCTGGCGCAGGCGATGGTCCACGAGGGCCTGCGCGCCGTCGCGGCCGGCGCCAACCCGATGGGCCTCAAGCGCGGCATGGACGCCGCCGCCGAGGCCGTCGGCACCGCGCTGCGCGACGCCGCCCGCGAGGTCGAGTCCCGCGAGGACATGGCCTCGGTCGCGACCATCTCCAGCCGCGACTCGGTCATCGGCGGCCTGCTGGCCGACGCGTTCGACAAGGTCGGCAAGGACGGCGTGATCACGGTCGAGGAGTCCAACACCATGGGCACCGAGCTCGAGTTCACCGAGGGCATGCAGTTCGACAAGGGCTACATCTCGGCGTACTTCGTGAGCGACCCCGAGCGCATGGAGGCCGTCCTCGACGACCCCTACATCCTCCTGCACCAGGGCAAGATCTCCGCCGTCTCCGACCTGCTCCCGCTGCTGGAGAAGGTCATCCAAGCCGGCAAGCCGCTCTTCATCCTCGCCGAGGACGTCGAGGGCGAGGCGCTCTCGACCCTGGTGGTCAACAAGATCCGCGGCACCTTCAACGCCGTCGCCGTGAAGAGCCCCGCCTTCGGCGACCGCCGCAAGGCGATGATGGAAGACATCGCGATCCTGACCGGCGGCCAGGTCGTGGCCCCCGAGGTCGGGCTCAAGCTCGACCAGGTCGGCCTCGAGGTGCTCGGCCAGGCCCGTCGCGTGGTCATCACCAAGGACAACACCACCATCGTCGACGGCGCCGGAGACAGCGCCGCGGTCGAGGGCCGGGTCAACCAGATCAAGGCCGAGATCGAGTCCACCGACTCCGACTGGGACCGCGAGAAGCTCCAGGAGCGCCTCGCCAAGCTGGCCGGCGGCGTCTGCGTCGTCAAGGTCGGCGCGGCCACCGAGGTCGAGCTCAAGGAGAAGAAGCACCGGATCGAGGACGCCGTCTCCGCGACCCGCGCCGCGATCGAGGAGGGCATCGTCGCCGGCGGCGGCTCCGCCCTCGTCCACGCGGTGTCGGTGCTCGACGGCGACCTCGGCCTCACCGGCGACGAGGCCGTCGGGGTGCGGATCGTGCGCAAGTCGGCCGACGAGCCGCTGCGCTGGATCGCCGAGAACGGTGGCGACAACGGCTACGTCGTGACCACCAAGGTGCGCGAGCTCGGCGTCGGCAACGGCTTCAACGCTGCCACCGGCGAGTACGGCGACCTGGTCGCCCAGGGCGTCCTCGACCCCGTCAAGGTGACCCGCTCCGCGCTGGTCAACGCGACCTCGATCGCCGCCATGCTGCTCACGACCGAGACGCTGGTCGTCGAGAAGCCCGAGGAGGAGGACGAGTCCGCGGCCGCTGCCGGCCACGGGCACGGCCACGGTCACTGACCTCGCTCCCAGCAGCACCCAGCACCACCAGCACGACCCAGCACAGCACGAAGGCCCCGCCGGTCACCGGCGGGGCCTTCGTCGCGTCCGGATCAGCGGAGCACGCCCAGCCACTGGGTCGCGCCGCGGCCCCGGTTCTCGGGCGTGTGCCACATGACCTGCCGCGGGTCGCCGGTGGGGCCGCCGAGCGACCACGAGGACACCCCGTCGGAGACCCGGAGGAACCGGTCGCCGACGAGGTCGTAGACGTAGGTGCCGGCCCGGTCGTCGCCGCGGTGGGCACTGACGGCGACCACGTCGCTGCCCGGCGGCAGCCAGCCCTCGGCACCGGTGTCCTGCAGGGTGACCACCTGCTCGCCCTCGGTGGACACCACCTGCACCCGGTCGTCGCGGACGTCGCCGTAGGTGCCGCAGTACTGGCTCAGCACGATCCGGTCACCCGTGGCCCCGAACCCGAGCAGGTTGCAGCGCTCACCCGTCCGCGGGTCGAACGCGTGCTCCTCGCCGCTGGCCAGGTCGCGCACGTGCACCCGGCCCGGGTCTCCGTTGGTGCGGTCGGTCCACACCATCGCGGCGTCGGTGAACGCGACGTCGCCCACCCTCAGGCCCTCGTCGCGGGCGTCGGTCGGGTCGGTGAGCGAGACCGACCACAGGTCGTAGGTGTCGCCCTCGGCGTCGGCGTCCTCGGCGTCGCCGCCCGGTTGGGTCGGCCAGCCACCCTCGGGCACGGCGCCCTGGGTCGCGGGGGCGAGGACGTAGAGCCGTCCGTCTGGCCCGAGCCGTCCGTGGAACGGCGACACCTCGGGTGCGCCCGGCCAGGTGAGCCGGGTCCAGGTGCGGTCGTCGCGGTCGAAGACGTGGGCGACCAGGGTCGCGCCCTCGTCGGCGTCGTCGTCGACCGGGGCCAGCAGCACGAGCCGGTCGCGGGTGAGCGCCACCGGCTGCGCCTGCGCCGAGCCGATACCCGAGTCGGGCAGCCAGTCCTTCTCGCCGGTGGCCGGGTCGAGCAGGGCCAAGCGGGCCTCGTCCAGGCCCCGGCGCGGGCCGTCCCGGAACAGCACCAGGCCGTCGTCGGTCACGCCGTCGAGGTACTGCCCGTTGTCGCTGTCGAGGTCGTCGTTGGTGTACGACGTCAGCACGTCGTAGTCGCGCCCCTCGACCGCCCGGCCGGCGTCGGCGAGCGTGATGGTGGGGGCCTCGGGCGCGGGCGGGGCTGCCGCCTCGGCCCCGAGACCGTCGTCGCCGGGCCAGCCCAGGGCCGCGCCGCCGACCACGGCGGCGGTGGCCAGGGCGGCCACCGAGAGGCGCACCCGGCGCCGCGCCCGCACCCGCCGGCGACCCGCGCCGACGACGGCGGCGACGTCGAGCACGTCGGGTGGGGGAGCGGACACGTTGGCCCGCAACAGGTCCTTGAGGTCGTTCACCACGGGAGGCTCCTTGCTCCGTTGACGGTGAGCCCGCCGAGGGCGGGGCTCTCGAAGGTGGCACGCAGCGTGGCGAGCGCCCGCGCGGTCTGGCTCTTGACCGTCCCCTCGCTGCAGCCGAGCACGACGGCGGTCTGGCGCACGTCGAGGTCCTCGAAGTAGCGCAGCACCACGCAGGCCCGCTGCCGGTCCGGCAGGGTGGCCAGCGCCGCCATCAGCGCGGCCCGGTCGGTCACGCTGGCTGCGACGTCCTCGCCCGATGCCCGGGTGGGGTCCGGCTCCGCCGGCAGCTCGCGGCTCGAGCGCTTGCGCGCCGCGTCCAGGAACACCGAGACCACGGCGCGCCGCGCGTAGGCGAGCTCGCCGCCCTTGCGCACCAGCCGTGGCCAGTTGACGTAGACCCGGATCAGCGCCTCCTGCACGTGGTCGGAGGCGCGGTCCCAGTCACCGCACAGCAGGTACGCCGTGCTCCGCAGCCGCGACCGCGACGCCACGGCGAACTCCGTGAACGCGGTCTCGTCACGCCCGCTCATCCGATCCCGCTCCGTGCCATGCCCACCCGAACGAGGTGAGCGACGGTTCGGTTGCACCGACGACGGCTCGGAATCTGCATCAGTGGCAGTCCGGCACCACGTCGGGCCGCGCCAGCCCGCGCCGCAGCCACACCGGCCGCCCGTCGCAGCCCGTGCCGTGCATGACGTAGCGCTCCTCGACCACGGTGCGCAGCCGGGCCCCCGCGCTCTCCGACCAGTTCTCGAACGGCCACCACTCCACCAGCCAGGTCGGCGCGTCCGGCCCGGCCAGCAGCGAGCGCAGGTCGGCGAGGTCGGGGTCGAGCGCCCGCATCGGCAGGCTCCAGAGGTGGGGGTACGGCGAGTCGAGGCCGCTGGTGAGCTGGAGGTCGGCGCGGCCGCCGTAGACCACCAGTGTGTCGCCGGGCTCGGCCGCCGAGGCGAGCGCGGCGCCGGTGTCGGCCTCGTCGAGCTCCTGGAGCCCGGCGACGTTCCAGACCACCCACCCCAGCATCGCCACCGCCGCCGAGACCACGGTGCCGCGCACCAGCCACCCCGCCACCGGGTCGGGCCGGTCGCGGCCGCTGAGCAGGGCGGTGGCCAGCGCGGCGGCCGGCACCAGCGGCAGCAGGTAGTCCCGCCAGAAGCTGCCACCGCCCACCAGGCCGGCCAGGTCGACCACGAGGACGGCGAGGGTCGCCGCCACCACGGGTGCGTGGTCGGCCCAGAGCCCGCGGGCCCGGGCCGCGAGCACCGCGAGCAGCGGCAGCAGGCCGCTCACGACGGCGACCAGGAGCAGCAGCAACGCCCGCCGGCCCGGACCGCCCGCGTCGGAGGCGGCCAGCACGCCGGCGGCCTCGGCGCGGAAGCCGTAGACGGTGTCCCAGAGGGTGTCCAGGTGCACCCCTGCCGCGGCGGCCCAGCCGAGGGTCGCCGCCACCACCGCGACGGCCCCCAGGAGCGCGGCCAGCCCCAGCCGCACGGCGTCGCGCAGGGGCAGCCGCCCGGTCAGCCACGACGCGACCACCAGCACGGCGACCAGCACCAGGCCGCCCGCGAGGTTCTGCTTGACGCCCAGCGCGAGCGTGGCGACCACCCCGGCGGCGAGCGCGAGGGCGGCCCGGCGGTGGCGCACGGCGTCGAGGGCGAGCACCATCGCGCCGAGCAGCAGCGGCAGGGCGAGCAGCTCGCCCTTGACCGAGACCACGCTGATCAACGGCGTCGACACCAACGCGGCGGTGACCGCGGCGGTCGCCGCCGGGGTGCGAGGGGCGTCGGTGACCCGCCGGGCGAGGGCCGCGGCCAGCAGCACGGTGACGACCGCCAGCACCGCGCCCAGCAGCCGCAACGTCGTCACCCCGCCCAGCGCGTCGACCGCGCGGAACACCGCGAGCAGCTCCGGCGGCCGGTCGACGAAGTAGGGGCCGAACAGGCTGTCGGGCCGGGGATCCCAGTGCCGCGCCACCAGCAGGAACCCCGCCTCGTCGGCGCGCACCGGCCGGGCCAGTGCCGGCAGCCGGGCCAGGCCGGCCAGCGCGGCGGCCACCCAGACCGGGTGCAGGGTGGGGGTCCGGCTCGGCACCGGCCCACCCTCTCAGGCCGGCGCGCCCGACCCGCGCCGTTTCCTCCCCGAAACACCGGCGAAGCGGTCGCGCAACCTGGTCGGCGCAGGCTCGGCCCATGCTTTGGAGACTGCGTGCCGCCCTGCCCGACCGCCCCGGGGCGCTGGCCAGCCTGGCCGCCGGCTGCGGTGCGGCCGGGGTGAACATCCTGAGCCTGCAGATCTTCCCGGGCCTGGAGACCGTGACCGACGAGCTCGTCGTGCGCACGGCCGACGACTGCACCGACGACGACCTCGCGCTGCTGGTCGCGGCGGCCGGCGGACGGCTGGTCTCGGCCACCGCCTGCACCGAGGCGGCGCTCATCGACCAGCCGACCCGCTACGTGCAGGCCGCCCGCCAGGTGGTGGCCCGGCCGCCGTCGTTCCCCGAGGTGGTCGCCGCGCTGCTCGACGCCGAGGCCGACCCCGAGGCCGCGACCGGGGAGACGGACGTGATGGACCTGGTCGTCGGCGACGTGCTCGTGCAGCTGCGCCGCCGGGCGCCGTTCACCGCGACCGAGCACGCCCGCGGCGCTGCCCTCGCCGACCTGGTCAGCGACGTGCTGCGGCGCGACGCGGACGCGCCGATGACCACGGCGGGGGCCCGCCGGATCGGCGACGGCGCCACGACGTCGTACGCCGTCGACGGGAGCACCGTCGTGGCGATCATCGACGGGGAGGTGGTGGGCCAGGCCGTGGTGCTCGCGCCGGCCGACGAGCCTCTGGTGCGGCCGGTCACGCTGCGGGTCGACCCCGCCTGGCAGCGCCGCGGCATCGGCACCCGGCTGCTGGTCGACGCGGCCCGGCTGGCCCACGCGGCCGGGGCCGAGGAGGTGCTGCTCACCACCCGCTCGGACAACCAGGCGGTGCTGCCGATGGTGATGGCCGCGGGGCTGCGCGGGCGGATCCGGATGGCCGGCGACCGCCTGGTGGTGCGGGTCCCGGTGCGCGACCTCAAGCCGCTCCGCGCCTAGTGCGTGGCGGCGCCTAGACTGGAGGGGTGGAGGTTCCCGAGAAGTTCGCTGCCCTGGGTCTCACCTACGACGACGTGCTGCTGCTGCCGGGTCATTCGGACCTGGCGCCGGCCGACATCGACACCACGTCGCGGCTGACCCGGGAGATCTCGCTGCGGGTGCCGCTGGTCAGCGCCGCGATGGACACCGTCACCGAGTCGCGGATGGCGATCGCGATGGCCCGCCAGGGCGGCCTCGGGGTGCTCCACCGCAACCTCTCGATCGAGGACCAGGCCTACCAGGTCGACCTCGTCAAGCGCACCCAGACCGGGATCATCTCCAACCCCGTCACCATCGGCCCAGACGCGACGCTCGAGCAGCTCGACCAGATCTGCGGCGAGTACCGCGTGTCGGGCCTGCCGGTGGTCGACACCGACAACCGCCTGCTCGGCATCTGCACCAACCGGGACCTGCGGTTCACCCCGGTCGCGGAGTGGGCGACCACGAAGGTCGACGAGGTCATGACGCCGATGCCGCTGGTGACCGGCCCGGTCGGCATCTCCCGCGACGACGCGACCGCCCTGCTGCGCAAGCACAAGCGCGAGCGGCTGCCGCTGGTCGACGAGCAGGGCCGCCTCGGCGGGCTGATCACCGTCAAGGACTTCGTGAAGAGCGAGCAGTTCCCCCACGCCTCCAAGGACGCCGTCGGCCGGCTGATGGTGGGCGCGGCGATCGGCTACTTCGGCGACGCCTGGCAGCGGGCCACCACCCTCATCGAGGCGGGCGTCGACGTCCTCGTGGCCGACACCGCCCACGGCAACGTGCGGCTGCTCCTCGACATGGTCCAGCGCCTCAAGACCGACCCCGCCACCCGCCACGTGCAGGTGATCGGCGGCAACGTCGGCACCCGCGAGGGTGCCCAGGCGTTCGTCGACGCCGGTGCCGACGCGGTCAAGGTGGGCGTGGGTCCGGGCTCGATCTGCACCACCCGGGTCGTCACCGGCGTGGGTGTGCCGCAGGTGACCGCGGTCTACGAGGCCGCCCTCGCGTGCCGCCCCGCCGGGGTGCCGGTCATCGCCGACGGCGGCCTCAAGCACTCCGGCGAGATCGCCAAGGCGCTGGTCGCCGGTGCCGACTCGGTCATGGTCGGCTCGCTGCTGGCCGGGTGCGAGGAGTCGCCGGGCGAGCTGGTCTTCGTCAACGGCAAGCAGTTCAAGTCCTACCGCGGCATGGGCTCGCTCGGCGCGATGTCGAGCCGGGGCAAGAAGTCCTACTCCAAGGACCGCTACTTCCAGGCCGAGGTCACCAGCGACGACCAGATCGTGCCCGAGGGGATCGAGGGTCAGGTCGCCTACCGCGGCCCGTTGGCCGCGGTCGCCCACCAGCTCATCGGCGGCCTCAACCAGTCGATGTTCTACGTCGGCGCGCGCACCGTGCCCGAGCTGCAGGAGAAGGGCCGGTTCGTCCGGATCACCTCGGCCTCGCTCAAGGAGAACCACCCCCACGACGTGCAGATGACCGTCGAGGCGCCCAACTACAGCGGTCGCTGACCACGGTGGGCGGTTTCGACACGGTCGGGCGGCCGGTGGGAGGATCTGCCGCGTGACCGAGATCCAGATCGGCCAGGCCAAGCGGGCCCGCCGGGCCTACTCCTTCGACGACGTGGCGATCGTGCCCTCGCGGCGCACCCGCGACCCCGAGGAGGTCAGCACCGCCTGGCAGATCGACGCCTACCGCTTCGAGCTGCCGGTGCTCGCCGCCCCGATGGACTCGGTGATGTCGCCGGCCACCGCGATCGCCCTCGGTCGCTTCGGCGGGCTGGGCGTGCTCAACCTCGAAGGCCTCTGGACCCGCTACGACGACCCGACCGACCTGCTCGCCGAGGTCGCCGAGCTCCAGGGCACCGACGCCACCCGGCGGATGCAGGAGATCTACCGCGAGCCGGTGCGGGCCGAGCTGATCACCGAGCGGCTCCGCGAGGTCCGCGAGGCCGGGGTGACGGTCGCCGGCTCGCTCTCGCCCCAGCGCACCAAGGAGTTCGCGAAGGCCGTGGTCGACGCCGGGGTCGACATGTTCGTCATCCGCGGCACCACCGTCAGCGCCGAGCACGTCTCGTCGCAGGCCGAGCCGCTGAACCTGAAGGAGTTCATCTACGAGCTCGACGTGCCCGTCATCGTCGGCGGCTGCGCGACCCACCAGGCCGCGCTCCACCTGATGCGCACCGGCGCGGCCGGCGTGCTCGTCGGCTTCGGGGGCGGCGCCGCCCACACCACCCGCACCGTGCTCGGCGTCGCGGTGCCGATGGCGAGCGCGGTGGCCGACGTCGCCGCCGCCCGCCGCGACTACCTCGACGAGTCCGGCGGCCGCTACGTCCACGTGATCGCCGACGGGTCGATCGGCAAGTCCGGCGACATCGCCAAGGCGGTGGCCTGCGGCGCCGACGCGGTGATGGTCGGCTCGCCGTTCGCCCGGGCCAGCGACGCTCCCGGCCGCGGCTTCCACTGGGGCACCGAGGCCCACCACGCCGAGCTGCCCCGCGGGCAGCGGGTCCAGTTCGAGACGGTCGGCACGCTCGAGGAGATCCTGTTCGGTCCCTCGCGGGTCGCCGACGGCACCATGAACCTGATCGGGGCGCTCAAGCGGTCGATGGCCACCACCGGCTACACCGACCTCAAGGAGTTCCAGCGCGTCGAGGTCGTCGTCGAGTAGTGGCCGCCCCGAGTGCCGACGACGCCGAGGTCGTGGTCATCCACACCGACGGCGGCTGCGTGCCCAACCCCGGCCCGGGCGGCTGGGGTGCGGTGCTGCGGCAGGGCTCCCACGAGCTCGAGCTGTGGGGCGGCACCGCGGACGAGACCACCAACAACCGGATGGAGCTGACCGCCCCGATCCGGGCGCTGGAGGCGCTCAAGCGGCCGGTGACCGTGCACCTCCACACCGACAGCACCTACGTCCGCAACGGCATCACGAAGTGGGTGCTCGGGTGGAGCCGCAACGGCTGGCTGACGTCCGCCAAGCAGCCGGTCAAGAACGTCGACCTGTGGCAGGAGCTGGTCGCGGCCTGCTCACGCCACGACGTGCACTGGCACTGGGTCAAGGGCCACGCGGGCAACGTCGACAACGAGCGCGCCGACGTGCTGGCCACCCGGGGCCTGCAGGAGGCCGTGGCTCAGCGCGCGTAGATCGCGCGCAGCCCCGGCGTCCGGCCCAGTCCCTCGACCGCGGCCACCACCGAGCGGGCCTCGGTGCGCGTCAGCGGTCGCACCCGGATCGGACCGGTGGACACGTGGTTCCAGCCGATCGGGTGGTACGCCGCCCGGCCGACCCGGAACCGCCCGTCGCGCCGCTCCACGAGGGTGACGTCGGCGAGGATGCCCTCGTAGGTCGCCGGCCGGGTCGTCTCCTGCTGGCCGACCAGGTTGCCCATGCCGAAGAAGACCCAGGTACCGTTGACCCTGGTGACCGGCTGCACGACGTGGGCGTGCTCCCCGAGCACCAGGTCGACGGCGGGGGAGCGAGTCAGCCGCTCGACCAGCGCGGCCTGCTCGGGGGTGGGCTGGTGGCTGTACTCGACGCCGTGGTGGAGGTGGACCACCACGACGTCCGCCCCCGCCCGCCGCGCCGCCCGGGCCTGCGCGAGCAGGTTGCGCGGGTCGGCCATCGAGACCGACCACTCCCGGCCCTCGGGCAGCGGGAACCCGTTCAGGCCGTAGGTGCCCGCGACGATCCCGACCCGCACCCCGGCGTCGGTGGTGAGCACGACCGGCTGCCGCCGCTCGGCCCGGCTGCGGAAGGTGCCGACGTGGCGCACCCCGTGCCGGTCGAGCAGGTCTGCGGTGCGCACCAGCCCGTCGTAGCCCTGGTCGAGGGTGTGGTTGGAGGCGGTCGTGCAGGCGTCGAAGCCCATCGAGGCGATCCACGGGGCGATGGCCGGGGGTGCCGCGAAGACCGGGAAGTTCTGCGGCGCCTGGCCGGGGGCGGCGAACGGCACCTCCTCGTGGCACAGCGCGACGTCGGCGGCGCGCACCAGCGGCCGCACGGCGCGGAACATCGGGTCGAAGTCGTGGCCGCCCCGGCCACGCCCGGTCGTGGCGTGGTCGCGCTGGGCGCTCTGCCACACGGTGTTGTGCCACAGCAGGTCGCCGCCCATCACGATCCGCACGGTACGGGGCTCGAACGGCGCGGGGGTGGGGTCGGGGTCGGCGGCCGGCGACCCTGCCGGCCGCGCCGGGGACGCGGCGGCCACCGGGCTGCTCGGCTCCGACGGCCTCCCCGGCCAGGGGGTGGCGAGCACGCAGAGGAGGAGGGCCAGCGACGCCAGCAACCCGGTCGTCGCCGTACGTCGGGGGAGCGCCACGCAGATAGTGACGCACGGGACGGGCGGGAGGTTGCCACCGGGGGTCGGCTGCTTGACTGGTGGCATGACCCGCGCGAGCGCCCTCGGACCCGCCGCCCGCGACACCGCCCTCGCCGCGATGACCGGGGCCGAGCTCGACGTCCTCGTGGTCGGCGGCGGCATCGTCGGTGCCGGCACCGCCCTCGACGCGGTGACCCGCGGGCTGTCCACCGGGCTGCTCGAGCAGCGCGACCTCGGCAGCGGCACCAGCAGCCGCAGCAGCAAGCTCGTCCACGGCGGCCTGCGCTACCTGGAGATGCTCGACTTCGCCCTGGTGCGCGAAGCGCTGCAGGAGCGCGGCCTGCTGCTGACCCGGCTCGCGCCCCACCTGGTGCGACCGGTGCCGTTCCTCTACCCGCTGACCCGCACGGGCTGGGAGCGCCCCTACGTCGGCGCCGGGCTGGTGCTCTACGACGGCATGGCCAAGCTCGGTGCGCTGGCCAACCACGGCGGCGACACGGGCGTGCCGCGCCACCGCCACCTGTTCCGCCGGCAGGTCGCCCGGATCGCGCCCGACCTGCGCACCGACCGGCTCGCGGGCGCCATCCAGTACTGGGACGGCCAGGTCGACGACGCCCGCCTGGTGCTCACGCTGGCCCGCACCGCCGCCGCCCACGGCGCCTCCGTGGCGACCCGGGTGAAGGTGACCGGCTTCCTGCGCGAGGGCGAGCGGGTGGTCGGCGTCACGGCCCGCGACCTCGAGCACGGCCGCGACCTCGAGGTGCGCGCCCGGGTGGTGGTCAACGCCGCCGGGGTCTGGACCGACGAGATCCAGGAGATGGTGGGCGGCCGCGGGGCGCTGCACGTGCAGGCCAGCAAGGGGATCCACCTCGTGGTGCCGCGCGACCGGATCCGCTCCGAGGCCGGCTTCATCGTGCGCACCGAAACCTCGGTGCTGTTCGTGATTCCTTGGGGCCGGCACTGGATCATCGGCACCACCGACACCCCGTGGGACCTCGACAAGGCCCACCCCGCCGCGAGCCGCGCCGACATCGACTACGTGCTCGACCACGTCAACGCGATCCTGCGCGAGCCGCTCGACCACGACGACGTGGAGGGCGTCTACGCCGGTCTCCGGCCGCTGCTGTCGGGGGAGTCGGAGCCGACGTCGAAGATCAGCCGCGAGCACACGGTGGTCACCCCCGTGCCGGGGCTGGTCATGATCGCCGGCGGCAAGCTCACGACCTACCGGGTGATGGGGCGCGACGCCATCGACGCCGCCGCCCACTCCCTGCGCACCACCACCGGCCTCACGCTGCGCGGCTCGATCACCGACCGGGTGCCGCTGCTCGGTGCCGACGGGTGGGAGACCCGCGCCAACCAGCGGGTGCTGCTCGCCCGCCGCTCCGGCCTCCACGTCTCCCGGATCGACCACCTGCTGGGCCGCCACGGCGGGCTGGTCGACGACCTGCTCGACCTGGTCGCCGAGCGCCCGGAGCTGGCCGAGCCCCTCGAGGGCGCCGACGACTACCTGGCGGCCGAGGTCGTGCACGCGGTGACCCACGAGGCCGCCCGCCACCTCGACGACGTGCTCACCCGCCGCACCCGGATCTCGATCGAGACGTTCGACCGAGGCATCGCCGCGGCCCCGACGGTCGCCCGGCTGATGGCCGCCGAGCTCGGCTGGGACGACGCCCGCACCGCCGAGGAGGTCGACCACTACCTCCGACGGGTCGAGGCGGAGCGGCAGAGCCAGCTCCAGCTCACCGACCAGGAGGCCGACGAAGCCCGGGTGAAGGTCCCCGACATCGTCTGAGCAGCGGACCCCGTGGCGTCACCCGACGGCCACGACCGCCCGCTCCACCACCGACCCCAGCTCCAGCCCGGCCGGCAGCGTGCCGAACGCGCCGCCCCAGTCGCGCCCCAGACGGCTGGCGCAGAACGCGTCGGCGACCGCGGGCGGCGCGTGGCGCACCAGCAGCGAGCCCTGGAGCACCAGCGCGAGCTGCTCGACCACCCGGCGGGCCCGCACCTCGAGCTCGTCGAGGTCCGAGAGCTCCTTCTTCACCGTGGCGATCGCGTCGTCGAGGCGGTGGTCGGCACCGGCGGCCAGCTCGACCTCGGAGAAGAAGTGCTCCACCGAGGCCGGCTCGCGGCCCATCGCCCGCAGCGCGTCGAGGGCGGCGACGTTGCCCGAGCCCTCCCAGATCGAGAGCAGCGGCAGCTCGCGGTAGATGCGCGGCATCCCGGAGTCCTCGACGTAGCCGTTGCCGCCCAGGCACTCCATCGCCTCGCCGGCGACGGCCGGGCCGCGCTTGCAGACCCAGTACTTGCTCACCGCCAGCGCCAGCCTGCGGAACGACGCCTCGTCCTCGTCGCCGCGGGCGGCGCGGTCGGTGGCGCCGGCGAGCCGCATCGCGACCGTGGTGGCGGCCTCCGACTCCACGACCAGGTCGGCCAGCACGTTGCGCATCAGTGGTTGGTCGGCGAGCAGGTGGCCGAACGCCGAGCGGTGGCGGGCGTGGTGGGTGGCCGCGACCACCGCGCTGCGCATCCCGGCGGCGGTGCCGAGGGTGCAGTCGAGGCGGGTCATGTTCACCATCTCGACGATCGTGCGCACCCCGCGGCCCTCCTCGCCGACCGGCCAGGCCACCGCGCCGTCGTACTCGATCTCGGAGGAGGCGTTGGAGCGGTTGCCGAGCTTGTCCTTGAGACGCACGAGGTGCATGGCGTTGCGCGAGCCGTCGGGCAGCACCCGCGGCACCAGGAAGCAGGTGAGGCCGCCCGGCGCCTGGGCGAGCGCGAGGAACAGGTCCGACATCGGCGCCGAGGTGAACCACTTGTGACCGGTGAGCAGGTAGCTGCCGTCGGGCTGCGGCAGCGCCCGGGTGGTGTTGGCCCGGACGTCGGAGCCGCCCTGCTTCTCGGTCATCGACATGCCGGCGACCAGCCCGGCCTTGCCGGTGGGCACCCGCAGGCCCGGCTCGTAGGTGCGCGAGGTCAGCAGCGGCTCGTACGCCGCCGCGAGGTCGGGCGCCGCGCGGAGCGCCGGCACCACGGCGTAGGTCATCGAGATCGGGCAGCCGTGCCCCGCGTCGACGTTCCAGGCCAGGAACTTCGCCGCCCGGGCGACGTGGGCGCCGGGCCGGTCCTCGGCCCACGGCGCCGCGTGCAGCCCGTGGCCGACCGCGGTCGCCATCAGGGAGTGGTACGCCGGCGCGTACTCCACCTCGTCGATGCGGTGGCCGTAGCGGTCGTGGGTGTGCAGCACCGGCGGGTGCTGCTCGGCCAGCCGGCCCCACTCCTGGGCCTCGGCGGTGCCGGCCAGCCGGCCGAGGTCGTGCAGCTCCGGCAGCGCCCACCCGGCGCCCTCGCGCTCGACGGCGGCCAGCAGCGCGGCGTCGTCGGCGGTGTCGTGACCGACGAGCGGCGGGACCTGGTTGGTGACCTCATGCGTGGGCATGGCGTGCTCCTAGCGATCGGCAGACGAGGGCGGCGAGCTCGGGGACGGTGCGGGTGGGCGGGTCGCCGGCGTGCAGCGGCACCACCAGGGCCTCGGCCATCGCGCCGACCACGGCGGCGGCGGAGACCTCGGGGTCCTGCGGGGGCAGCTCCCCGGCGGCGACGGCGTCGGCGACGAGGGCGGCGAAGATGTCGCGGTAGGCGCGGCGGTAGGCCAGCCGCTCGGCCTCCACCCGTGGGTCGACCGGCTCGGCGATCAGCGCGTAGGCCAGCCGCGGCGCCCGGAACGCGCGGGAGGCGAACGTCTCGACGCTGCGGGTGATCCGCTCGGCCGTGCTGTCGGCGCCGGCGGCCGCCGCCGCGACCGCGTCGACCTCGCGCTGGGTGGCGGTGCGGAACACCTCGGCGAAGAGCGCGCCCTTGTCGGGGAAGTGGCGGTAGACGCTGCCGGTCGCCACCCCGGCGGCGGAAGCGACCCCGGCGACCGAGCAGCCGGCGTACCCCGCCTCGGCCACCCGGGCGTGCGCGGCGGCGACGATCCGCGCGCGGGTCGCGGCCAGCCGCTCCTGCACCGCGGGCGTGCGTCGGTAGGCCACCGAACCAGTGAACCGTGGTTCATTCCTTCGCGCAACCCCGGCCCGTCCGGGCGACCGTTGACAACTAGAACACGTTCCATCAATGCTGACACGCGTCAAACAGAGACGCAGGTCACACCTCAGCCACGACCAGGAGGCACCGCGGTGACCCAGGCCCCGCCACCGGCAGACATGAAGCTCCAGCGCTCGAGCCGCGACGCCGCCACCGTGCCGGGGCAGCTGGCCGCCTGGCTCGCGACGATCCTCCCGCCGGGGGCCGACCCGACCGTCACCCTGCACAGCGGGGTCGACGCCAACGGGATGTCGTCGGAGACCCTGATCCTCGACGTCACCTGGACCGAGGACGGCCGGGAGGTCTCCGGCGAGTACGTCGCCCGGGTGGCGCCGGCCGCGGCCGACGTGCCGGTCTTCCCCAGCTACGCCCTCCAGGACCAGTACGACGCGATCCGTCTGGTGGGCGAGCTCAGCGACGTGCCCGTGCCGGAGGTGCGGTGGATGGAGCCGACCGGTGAGGTGCTCGGCACGCCGTTCTTCCTCATGGACCGGCTCGAGGGCGTGGTGCCCCGCGACGTGCTGCCCTACAACTTCGGCGACAACTGGCTCCACGACGCGACGCCGGAGGAGCAGCGCCGGCTCCAGGACGGCAGCGTCGACGTGCTGGCCCGGCTGCACGCGATCCCGGACGCCGCGTCGACGTTCGCCTTCCTCGACCCCGACCAGCCCGGCGCGACCCCGCTGGCCCGCAACCTGTCCCGCACCCGCGCCTGGTACGACTTCGCGGTGCCTGACATCGGCCGCAGCCCCCTGGTCGAGCGGTCGCTGGCCTGGCTCGAGGCGAACCTGCCGCAGGACGACGAGACCGTGCTGTGCTGGGGCGACGCACGGATCGGCAACATGATGTTCCAGGAGTTCACCCCGGTCGCGGTGCTCGACTGGGAGATGGCCACCGTCGGCCCCCGCGAGCTCGACGTGTCGTGGCTGCTCTTCGCCCACCAGGTCTTCGAGACCATCACCGGCATGCTCGAGCTGCCGGGCATGCCCGGCTTCCTGCGCGAGGACGACGTGGTCGCGACCTACGAGCGGCTCACCGGGGCGACCCTGGGCGACCTGCTCTGGTACCACGTCTACAACGGCGTGCAGTGGTGCATCGTCTTCATGCGCACCGGCGCCCGGCAGATCCACTTCGGCGAGATCGTGCGACCCGACGACATCGAGTCGCTCTTCCACCACAAGCCGCTCCTGGAGCGGCTCCTCCAGGAGGCTGGCGCCTGATGGTCGGTCCGCTCGACGAGTTCCCGCTCCACCAGGTCCCGCTGCCGGTCGAGTGGGCCGGCAGCAGCGACCGGAACTTCTACGACCGCTGCTACCTCAACGCCCACGACCGCAGCGGCGACATCTTCCTCATCACCGGGCTGGGCTACTACCCCAACCTCGGCACCAAGGACGCCTTCGTGCTGGTGCGCCGCGGCGACGTGCAGACCGCCGTCCACCTCGGCGACGCGATCGACGGCGACCGGCTCAACCAGCGCGTCGGCAACTACCGGATCGAGGTCACCGAGCCGCTGAAGCGTCTGCGGGTGGTGCTCGAGGAGACCGAGGGGATCGCCTGCGACCTGTCGTGGGAGGGCTCCTTCGACGTGCTCCAGGAGCAGCCCCACGTGATGCGGCAGGGCAGCCGGGTCACCCTCGACGCCCAGCGGTTCGCCCAGGTCGGCACCTGGGAGGGGACGCTGGTCGTCGACGGCGAGGAGATCGCCGTGGGCCGCGACCGCTGGGTCGGCACCCGCGACCGCTCGTGGGGCATCCGCCCGGTCGGCGAGGCCGAGCCCGCCGGGCGGCCCGCCGACCCGCCGTTCGAGGGGATGTGGTGGCTCTACGTCCCCATGCGGTTCGAGGAGTTCGCGATCGTCCTGATCATCCAGGAGGACCCCAGCGGCTTCCGCACCCTCAACGACTGCACCCGGATCTGGCGCGACGGCCGGCGCGAGCAGCTCGGTTGGCCGCAGGTGACCATCCACTACGCCTCGGGCACCCGGGTGCCGACCGGCGCCTCCATCACCTGCACCACGCCCGAGGGCAAGCCCGTGCAGCTCGAGGTCGAGTCGCGGCTGGCGGTGCCGATCCACGTCGGCGGCGGCTACGGCGGCGACTCCGACTGGACCCACGGGATGTGGAAGGGCCCCGGCTTCACCGAGCGACTCACCTACGACGTCACCGCCCCCGACGTCGCCGGCCGGGTGATGTTCGGCGTGATCGACCACGTCGGCCGCGGCGTCTGCGACGGCGACGAGGGCTGGGGGCTCTTCGAGCACGGCGCCCTCGGCCGCCACGACCCCAGCGGCTTCACCGACTGGTTCGACCTCGCCCCCTGACCCGCCGACCACCCGCACCCACCGGAGGAACCCCATGAGCCTCGACCGCGACACCCTGTTCATCGACGGCTGGACCGCGCCGGCCTCCGGCGACACCCTCCAGGTGGTCTCGCCCCACACCGAGGAGGTGGTCGCCACCGTCCCCGAGGGCACCACCGCCGACGTCGACCGGGCGGTCGCCGCCGCCCGCCGGGCCTTCGACGACGGGCCGTGGCCGCGGATGTCGCCCTCGGAGCGGATCGACGTCATCGCGAACCTCTCCGGCCTCTACGCCGCCCGGCTGGGCGACATGGCGGAGGTGATCAGCCTCGAGATGGGGTCGCCCACGTCGTTCGCCAACCTCGCGCAGTCGCCGGCGCCGTGGATGCAGATCGAGGCGTTCCTCGCCATCGCCCGCGAGTTCCCGTGGGAGTCGGAGCGACCGGGCGCGCTGGGAGCGCCCGTCGTCGTCCGGCACGAGCCGGTGGGCGTGGTCGCCGCCATCCCGCCGTGGAACGTCCCGCAGTTCACGATCATGTCCAAGCTGGTGCCGGCGCTGCTGGCCGGCTGCACGGTCGTGGTCAAGCCGGCCCCCGAGACTCCGCTCGACGCCTACCTGTTGGCCGAGCTGCTCCAGGACGCCGGCGTGCCCGACGGCGTCGTCAACATCGTGGCCGCAGGCCGCGAGGTCGGCGAGCACCTCGTGGCCCACCCCGGCGTCGACAAGGTCGCCTTCACCGGCTCGACCGCTGCAGGCCGCCGGATCGCCGCCGTCTGCGGCGAGCAGCTCAAGCGGGTCAGCCTCGAGCTCGGCGGCAAGTCGGCCGCGATCGTCCTCGACGACGCCGACCTCGCCGCCACCGTGGAGGGCCTGAAGTTCACCGCGCTGATGAACTCCGGCCAGGCCTGCGTCGCCCAGACCCGGATCCTGGCCAGCCGCGCCAACTACGACACCGTCGTCGACGCGCTGGCCGAGGCGGTCGCGGGCATGAAGGTCGGCGACCCGATGGACCCCGCCACCGAGATCGGCCCGATGGTCGCCCAGCGCCAGCAGGAGCGGGTCGAGAAGTACATCGCCCTGGGCCAGGAGGAGGGTGCCCGCGTGGTCGTGGGCGGCCTCGGCATGCCCGAGGGCCTCGACCGGGGCTGGTACGTGCGGCCCACCGTCTTCGCCGACGTCGACAACCGGATGCGGATCGCCCAGGAGGAGATCTTCGGCCCGGTGCTCTCGGTCATCCCCTTCGACGACGTCGACGACGCGGTCCGGATCGCCAACGACTCCGAGTACGGACTCGCCGGCACCGTCTGGACCGGCGACCCCGACGCCGGCCTCGAGGTCGCCCGTCGGGTCCGCGCCGGCACCTACGGCGTCAACACCTACACGATGGACTTCGCCGCGCCCTTCGGCGGCTTCAAGTCCTCCGGCATCGGCCGCGAGTTCGGCCCGGAGGGGCTGGCGTCGTTCACCGAGCTGAAGTCGATCTACACGGAGGCTCCCGCCGCCGGTTGAGGAAGGGCGTGCAACGCCTGCCGCGAAACGCGGTGGCCGACCGCCCTCCCTGGTCCACGGCGGGCAGCCCAGCTTTCGCCGAGCCGGCGTTAATTGACGCCGGGTCGGCGCGCCGCGGTGACAACAAGCGCCGGGTCGGCGAACCCGCCCGCGATCTGCTTGACAAAGCAAGAAGATGTGTAAAACCGCACACCCGGGCCGGATGGCTGTCCCCGGAGACGGCCGTCACATACTGTGGGTATATGAGCGCCTCCAACCCCACTCCGTCCGGTGGTCCGGTCGTCGAGGGTCCGCACGATCCCGAGCACGACCCCCGGGCGGCGTACGCGCTCGAGCCCGACTACGTCGCCGCGCTGACCCGGCGGATCCGCGCCACCAGCGGCGAGAGCGTGGCGGTCGACTCGCCGCTCGACGGGGCGCCGTTGGCGCACATCCCGCAGTCGAGCACCGCCGACGTGCACGACGCCTTCGCGCGGGCCCGCAAGGCGCAGGAGGCCTGGGCGCGCACCAGCCTCGACCACCGTGCCGAGCTGCTGATCCGCCTGCACGACCTGGTGCTGGAGCGACAGGACGAGATCATCGACCTGATCGTGCTGGAGTCCGGCAAGGCCCGCAAGCACGCCTTCGACGAGCCGCTGCACATCGCGCTGACGGCCCGCTACTACGCGCGCACCGCCCACCAGCACCTCGACACCGAGCGAAAGCTGGGCGTCGTGCCGGGGCTCACCCGGGTCGAGGTCAACCGGGTGCCGAAGGGCGTCGTCGGGATCATCTCGCCGTGGAACTACCCCTTCACGATGGCGCTCTGCGACGGCCTGCCGGCCCTGCTGGCCGGCAACGCCGTGGTCGCGAAGCCCGACGCGCAGACCATGCTGTCGGCGCTGCTCGCCGCCCAGCTGCTCGAGGAGGCCGGCTTCCCGGCCGACCTGTGGCAGGTCGTGGCCGGGCCCGGCAGCGTGGTCGGCACCGAGATCATCGGCCGCGCCGACTACATCTGCTTCACCGGTTCCACCGCCACCGGCAAGCTCGTGGCCCAGGGCTGCGCCGAGCGGCTGATCGGCTGCTCGCTCGAGCTCGGCGGCAAGAACCCCATCCTGGTGCTCCGCGACGCCGACCTCGACAAGGCCGCCGAGGGCGCGGTGCGCGCGGCGTTCTCGAACGCCGGGCAGCTCTGCGTGTCGATGGAGCGGATGTTCGTGGCCGACCAGGTCTACGACCGGTTCGTCGAGAAGTTCGTGGCCCGCACCGAGGCGATGACGCTGGGCGCCACCCTCGACTGGGGCAACGACATGGGCTCGCTGATCTCGCAGGCCCAGCTCGACACCGTGGTCGCCCACGTCGAGGACGCCGTCGCCAAGGGGGCGCGGGTGCTGACCGGCGGCCGGGCCCGCCCCGACCTCGGGCCCTACTTCTTCGAGCCGACCGTCCTCGAGGGCGTCACGCCCGAGATGACCTGCTTCGGCGACGAGACCTTCGGCCCCGTGATCGCGATCTACCGCTTCCACGACGAGGCCGACGCCGTCGCGCGGGCCAACGCCGGGGAGTACGGCCTCAACGCCTCCATCTACAGCCAGGACGGCCCCCGCGCCCGGGCGATGGCCCGCGTGATCAAGTGCGGGACCGTCAACATCAACGAGGCGTTCGGGGCGACGTTCGCCAGCATCGACTCCCCGATGGGCGGCATGCGCCAGTCCGGCATGGGCCGGCGCCAGGGCGCCGAGGGCATCCACCGCTACACCGAGTCGCAATCGGTCGCCACCCAGCGAGGCATCCGGTTCGCGCCGATGTTCGGTATGTCCGACCAGGCCTACGCGCGGTTGATGACGGCCAACCTGAAGCTGATGAAGAAGCTCGGCAGGGCGTGACGATGAGCGAGCAGGAGTTCGACTTCGACGTCCTGGTCATCGGCTCGGGCTTCGGTGGCTCGGTGAGCGCGCTGCGCCTGACCGAGAAGGGCTACCGGGTCGGCGTCGTCGAGGCGGGCGCCCGCTTCGAGGACGGCGACTTCGCGTCCGGCACCTTCGACCTCAAGCGCTACCTGTGGGCGCCCCAGCTGGGCATGTACGGCATCCAGCGCATCGACGCCGTCCGCGACACCATGATCGTGGCCGGTGCGGGCGTCGGTGGCGGGTCGCTGGTCTACGCCAACACGCTCTACGAGCCGCTGCCGGCGTTCTACACCGACCCGCAGTGGTCGTCGATCACCGACTGGAAGAGCGAGCTGGCGCCGTTCTACGACCAGGCCAAGCGGATGCTGGGCGTCGTCGACAACCCCGTGCGCACCCCGGCCGACGACGTCATGGAGTCGGTGGCCAAGGAGATGGGGGTCGAGGACACCTTCCACCCCACCCCGGTGGGCGTCTTCTTCGGCGGCCCCGGCCAGGAGGAGGGCGAGCTCGTCGACGACCCGTTCTTCGGCGGCGCCGGCCCGGCCCGCAACACCTGCAAGAACTGCGGCGAGTGCATGAGCGGCTGCCGCCACAACGCCAAGAACACCCTGGTCAAGAACTACCTCTACCTCGCCGAGCAGAACGGCGCCGAGGTGCTGCCGCTCACGACCGTCACCCGGATCGCCCCGAGGGCCGGCGGCGGCTACGACGTGCACGTCCGCTGGACCAAGGCCAAGCCGTGGCTGCCCAACGTCACCCGGGTGATCCGGGCCGAGCAGGTGGTGATGGCGGCCGCCTCGCTCGGCACCCAGAAGCTGCTGCACCGGATGAAGGACGAGGGGCACCTGCCCCACCTCTCCGACCGGCTGGGCTACCTCTCGCGGACCAACTCCGAGTCGATCCTGGGCGCCATCGCCCCCGCCGACGACGCCACCGACTACAGCTACGGCGTCGCCATCACCTCGAGCTTCCACCCCGACCCCGACACCCACATCGAGCCGGTGCGCTACGGCAAGGGCTTCAACACGATGGCGATGCTCCAGACCGTCCTCACCGACGGCGACGGCGCCGAGCCGCGCTGGCTCACCTGGGCCAAGGAGATGTGGGTGCAGCGGCGCAACGTCAAGGAGCTCTACGACTTCAAGCACTGGTCGGAGCGCACCGTCATCGCCCTGGTGATGCAGAGCCTCGACAACTCGATCACGACCTTCGGCAAGCGCAACCGGCTCACCGGTCGCTGGCGGATGACGTCCCGGCAGGGCCACGGCGCGCCGAACCCGACCTGGATCCCGGTCGCCAACGAGGCCGTACGCCGGATCGCGGCCCGGCTCGGCGGCACCGCAGGCGGCAACATCGGCGAGCCGTTCGGCATGCCGCTGACCGCCCACTTCATCGGCGGCTGCGCGATCGGCGACTCGCCCCGCACCGGCGTCATCGACCCCTACCAGCGGGTCTACGGCCACCCCGGCCTGCACGTCGCCGACGGCTCGGCCGTGACCGCGAACCTGGGCGTCAACCCGTCGCTGACGATCACCGCCCAGGCCGAGCGGGCGATGGCGCTGTGGCCCAACAAGGGGGAGGCCGACCACCGGCCTCCGCTGGGCGAGGACTACCGCCGGATCGAGCCGGTCGCGCCCCGCTCGCCGGCCGTCCCGGAGAGCGCTCCGGGGGCCCTGCGACTGCCCATCGTGGGCGTCTCCTGAGGCCCTCACCAGGTGATGGTCTAGACCGGCTCGGAAGTTTCGTCACTTCTGCCATCGGGGCGTAACCCGTCTCCGGAGCCCTCGTTGAGAGGCATGAGAGTCGGCAGTCATGCTCCCTCCCTTTTGCCGGCTCCCGCAGTCCAAGCGCTCTTCGTGAGCCGCATGGACGATCAGGGCCCGGCCACCCTCCCTCCCCGGCCGGGCCCTGGTGCATTTCCGAGCCCTCGAGCGAGCCTGCGAGGGACGGGCGACGCGTCTCGAAACGGGGGCGGTTGATGGCACACCCCGGGCAACCTGCGGGCGTCGTTCGGGGAACAGTTGCAGCGACAGGTCGACGCGCCACGGCACGAGCCGCCTCGATAGGCTCGGCCCATGACGGCGGCTGGCGAGCACGATCTGGTCCTGGTGGTCGACTTCGGGGCGCAGTACGCCCAGCTGATCGCCCGCCGCGTGCGCGAGGCACGGGTCTACTCCGAGATCGTGCCGCACACCATGCCCGTCGAGGAGATGCTCGCCCGCGAGCCGAAGGCGATCATCCTGTCCGGCGGGCCGTCCTCGGTCTACGCCGAGGGCGCGCCCGGGATCGACGACCACCTGTTCACCTCCGGCACCCCGGTGTTCGGCATGTGCTACGGCTTCCAGCTGATGGCCAAGGGGCTCGGCGGCGAGGTAGCCGCGACCGGCGCCCGGGAGTACGGCCGCACCGGCGTCCGGGTGAGCGAGTCCGGCACCCTGCTGGCCGGGCTGCCGGTCGAGCACCGGGTCTGGATGTCCCACGGCGACTCGGTCACCGGCGCGCCCGAGGGCTTCACCGTGCTGGCCTCGACCGACGTGACGCCGGTGGCGGCGTTCGAGGACGTCGGCCGCGGGCTCGCGGGGGTGCAGTGGCACCCCGAGGTGCTGCACAGCGAGCACGGGCAGGAGATCCTCGAGCACTTCCTCCACGACATCGCCGGCTGTCGGCAGACCTGGACGATGCTCAACATCGTCGAGGAGCAGGTCGAGCGGATCCGCGAGCAGATCGGTGGCGGCCGGGCGATCTGCGCGCTGTCGGGCGGCGTCGACTCCGCCGTGGCCGCGGCCCTGGTGCAGCGAGCCATCGGCGACCGCCTCACCTGTGTCTACGTCGATCACGGGATGATGCGCCTCGGCGAGACCGAGCAGGTGCGGCGCGACTTCGAGGAGGTCTTCGACGCCCTCGACGTGGTCGACGCCGAGGACCAGTTCCTCGGCGCGCTGGAGGGGGTCACCGACCCCGAGGAGAAGCGCAAGATCATCGGCCGCGAGTTCATCCGCACCTTCGAGGCCGCCGAGGTGCGGGTGTTCGGCGGCGCGGAGGGCGAGACGGCCTACCTGGTGCAGGGCACGCTCTACCCCGACGTCGTCGAGTCCGGCGGCGGTGCCGGCACCTCCAACATCAAGTCCCACCACAACGTCGGCGGCCTGCCGGAGGACCTCGAGTTCGAGCTCGTCGAGCCGCTGCGCACGCTGTTCAAGGACGAGGTCCGCCAGGTCGGCGAGCAGCTCGGCCTGCCCGCCACGATGGTGTGGCGCCAGCCGTTCCCGGGTCCCGGCCTCGGCATCCGGATCATCGGCGAGGTCACCCGCGAGCGCCTCGACATCCTGCGCCAAGCCGACGCGATCGCCCGCGAGGAGCTCACCGCGGCCGGCCTCGACCGCGAGATCTGGCAGTTCCCGGTGGTGCTGCTCGCCGACGTCCGCTCGGTCGGCGTGCAGGGCGACGGCCGCACCTACGGCCACCCCGTCGTCCTCCGCCCGGTCACCTCCGAGGACGCCATGACCGCCGACTGGGCCCGGCTGCCCTACGACGTCATGGAGCGGATCTCGACCCGGATCACCAACGAGTGCGCCGAGATCAACCGGGTCACCCTCGACATCACCAGCAAGCCGCCGGGCACGATCGAGTGGGAGTAGCCCGGCGCTGCCGGCGCACCGCCCGCGCGGGTGAGGCACCACTCCTCGTCCCGGTCGTTGTACCTTCCACTAACCGGGTAAAGCCCCCGCTGACACCCTGACCCCCCGACGGCCCGGCCGAGGAGACGCACGACGTGGACGGCACCTCGATCCGCCGAGCACTGGCCGCGGGCGGGCAGGTGGGCCAGGACCTGCTGGCGGTCGACTGGGACGCCACCCCTCTCGGGCCGCCGGAGTCGTGGTCGCTGAGCCTGCGCAACGCGGTGCGGATCCTGGTCACCTCGAAGTTCTCGATGTGGATGGCGTGGGGCCCCGAGCTGACGTTCTTCTGCAACGACGCCTACCGGCGCGACACGCTCGGCACCAAGTACCCGTGGGCGCTCGGCCGGCCGGCGAGCGAGGTCTGGTCGGAGATCTGGGACGACATCGGCCCGCGCATCGAGCGGGTGATGGCGACCGGTGAGGCGACCTTCGACGAGCGGCTGCTGCTGTTCCTCGAGCGCTCCGGCTACGTCGAGGAGACCTACCACACCTTCTCCTACAGCCCGCTCGCCGACGACGACGCCCGGGTCAACGGGTTCCTGTGCGTGGTCATCGAGGAGACCGACCAGATCGTCGCGTCGCGCCGGATCGCGACCCTGCGCGACCTCGGCATCCGGTCGGGCGCCGCCGAGGACGAGGTGGCGGCGGTGCGGTCGGCCTGCGCCACCATCGCCGCCAACCCCTGGTCGGTGCCGTTCGCCGCGGTCTACCTCTTCGACGACGACGGCGAGGTCGCCACGCTCACCGGCACCGCGGGCATCGAGGCCGGCCACCCCGCCGCGCCCCGCGCCGTACGGCGTGGCGACCCGGGCGCCGCCTGGCCCCTGGAGCCGCTCTGGGCCGGGGAGAGCCTGCGCGACCGCCCGGAGGGGCGGTTCGGCGCGCTGCCCAAGGGGGCCTGGCCGGGCGAGCCCGAGGAGCTCTACCTCGTCCCGCTGCTGCAGCCCACCCACGACCACCCGCACGGCTTCCTGATGGTGGCGGTCAACCGCTACCGGCCGTTCGAGCCCACCTACACCGACTTCGTCGGCCTGGTCGCCAGCCACATCTCGGCCGCCATCTCCGACGCGCTCGCGATCGAGGAGGAGAAGCAGCGCGCCGAGCGGCTGGCCGAGCTCGACCGGGCCAAGTCGGACTTCTTCGCCAACGTCAGCCACGAGCTGCGCACCCCGCTGACCCTCCTCCTGGCCCCGGCCGAGGACGCGCTGGCCAGCGGCGACGACCCGCTGCCGCCCCGCCAGCACGAGCGGGTCTCGACGATCGTGCGCAACGGCCAGCGGATGCTCCAGCTGGTCAACACCCTGCTCGACTTCTCCCGGCTCGAGTCGGGGCAGGCCCGGGCGGAGTACCGCCACACCGACCTGTGCGCGCTCACCAACGAGCTCGCGGCGATGTTCGACTCCGCGGCCCAGGGGTCCGGGCTCGCGTTCGACGTCCAGTGCTCCGACGCCTGGGCCTGGGTCGACCGCGACCAGTGGGCCAAGATCGTGCTCAACCTGCTCTCCAACGCCTTCAAGTTCACCTTCGAGGGCCGGATCGAGGTGGGGGTGGGAGCCGAGGACGACCAGGTCGTGCTGACCGTCTCCGACACCGGCGCAGGCATCCCCGAGGCCGAGCTGCCCCACCTCTTCGAACGCTTCCACCGGGTCGCCGGCACCCGGAGCCGCACCCACGAGGGCTCGGGCATCGGGCTGGCGCTGGTCGCCGAGCTGGTCCAGGCCCACGGCGGCACCATCGACGTGACGAGCCGGGTCGAGGAGGGTACGACGTTCGTCGTGCGCGTGCCGGTCGGCCCCGGGCACCTGCCGGCCGACCAGCTCGTCGAGGACGACGCACCGCTGACCCCGGTCACCCAGGACGGCCAGACCCGCCAGCTGGTCGCCCAGTCGCTGAGCTGGCTCGACGACGACCCCGCGCTGGCCGAGCCGCCGCCGGAGCGCGACGGCCGGCCGCGGGTGCTGGTGGTCGACGACAACGGTGACATGCGTCGCTACATCGCCGACACCCTCGACCGCGAGGTCGATGTCGTCGTCGCCGAGGACGGCGTCGCGGCGCTCGAGCAGATGGCCCGCGAGCAGCCCGACCTGGTCGTCACCGACGTGATGATGCCCCGGCTCGACGGGTTCGGCCTGCTCCAGCGGATGCGGCGCGACCCGGGGCTGGCCGCTGTCCCCGTGATCATGCTCTCGGCCCGCGCGGGCGAGGAGGGCATGATCGAGGGCCTCGAGGCCGGCGCGGACGACTACCTCGTCAAGCCGTTCTCGGGCCGCGAGCTGCTCGCCCGGGTGCGGGTCACGCTCGCCCTCGACCGCGAGCAGCGCGCCCGCGAGGCCGTGGAGCAGTCGCAGGAGCTGCTCGACCAGGCGCAGCGCCTGGCCCGGGTCGGCAGCTGGGAGATCAACGCCGACGACGACACCCTGGTCGCGTCGCGCACCTTCCTGGAGATGCTCGAGCTGACCGTCGAGGAGATCGAGCGGCTCGGCGCCACCGAGGTGGTGGAGTCGCGGGTGCACCCCGACGACCTCGACCGGGTACGCGGCGAGCTGGCCCGCGCCGTGCCCGGGCAGGTCCTCGAGTACGAGACCCGGATCGTGCTGCCCTCGGGCGACCAGCGCATCTTCCACGTGCGCGGCGAGGTGCGCACCGACGCCGACGAGGCCCGCGTGCTGCGCGGCTCGTTCCAGGACGTCACCGAGCAGCGGGCCACCCAGGAACGGTTGGTCGCGGCCGAGACCGAGCGCCAGGTGGCCCACGGCCTCCAGGCGAGCCTGCTGCCGGCCAGTGACTTCGTCGTCGACCCGCTCGACGTCGCCGCCACCTACCGCGCCGGCGTCGAGGGCACCCAGGTCGGCGGCGACTGGTACGACGTCATCGACCTCGGCGCCGGGCGCACGGCGTTCGTGATCGGCGACGTGATGGGGCGGGGGATCCGGGCCGCCGCGGTGATGGGCCAACTCAAGGCCGCCGTCCGCGCCTACGCGACGCTCGACCTGCCGCCCGCCGAGGTCCTCGAGCACCTCGACCACCTGGTGCAGGACGTCGCTCGCGACGAGATCGTCACCTGCGTCTACGCCATCTTCGACGCCGCCACCCGCACCCTCACCTACGCCAACGCCGGCCACCTGCCGCCCCTGGTCGTGCCCCGCGCCGGCTCGCCGCTGGCGTTCAGCACCGACGTGACCGGCCCGCCGCTCGGCGCGGGTTTCTACGGCGTCGAGGCCGCGACCGTGGAGCTGTCGGTCGGCGACACCGTGGCCCTCTACACCGACGGGTTGGTCGAGCGGCGCGGCACCGACCTGATGGACGGCATCGACGCGCTCTCCCGCGAGCTGGGTGCACGGCGCGACCGGCCGTTCGCGGGGCTGCCCGAGGAGCTGGTGGGCGCGCTGGTGGGCGACGACGCGGACGACGACATCGCGCTGGTGCTGCTGCGGGTGCGGCCCGACCGCGACCGGGTGATGGAGCTGCGGCTCAACCACGCCGGAACGGCGCCCGGGACGGCCCGCCAGGCGGTGGGCCGGCAGCTGCGGGAGTGGGGGATCGGGCCGTCGGTCGTCGACGACGTCGTGCTGGTCACCAGCGAGCTGGTGACCAACGCGCTGGTGCACGCGCGCCCGCCGATCGACCTGGCCGTGCGGGCCAACGACGGCCGGGTGCAGGTCGAGGTGCGCGACCGTGCGGTGCTGCGGCCGCGGCGGCGTCGTCCCGACGACGACGACGAGCACGGCCGCGGCCTGAACATCGTCGAGGCGCTTGCCGACGACTGGGGCACCCACGCCGCCGAGAGCGGCAAGACCGTGTGGTGCTCGCTGGCCTCGGTGCGCGAGCGCGACCAGCACCCGGCGTGACCGGCCCCCGACCGGGGTACTGCTGCCCATGACGGTCCGCACGGTGGGTGTCGAGGAGGAGCTGCTCCTCGTCGATCCCGACACCCGGGAGCCGGCCCACCGGGCGGCCGAGGTGCTCAAAATCCTGCGCGACGAGGCGTCGGGTGGCACGTCCGGCCGGGGCACGGCGGCCGACGACGTCGACCGCGAGCTGTTCCGCCACCAGCTCGAGACCCGCACCGACCCGGCCACCGACCTGGCCGACATCCGCACCCAGCTCGTCGCCGCGCGCCGCACCGCCGGCACCGCCGCCCGGCGCGCCGGCCTGGCCGCGGTGGCCTCCGGCACCTCGCCGCTGGCGACGACCGCGGTGCGGGTCAGCCGCGACCAGCGCTACCAGACCATGAGCGACACCTTCGGCGCGGTGGCCAGCAGCGGTGGCACGTGCGGCATGCACGTGCACGTCGCGGTGGAGTCCGACGACGAGGGCGTGGTCGTGCTCGACCGGATCGGTCCCTGGCTCCCCGTGCTGCTGGCGATGTCGTCGAACTCGCCGTACGCCGACGGCCTCGACACCGGCCACGCGTCGTGGCGCGCCCAGCTCTGGGGCCGGTGGCCGAGCGCCGGGCCACTGTCGCCGGTCGGCTCGGTCGCGGCCTACCGCGAGCTCGCCGACGAGCTGATCGGCCTCGGTGCGGCCCTCGACACGGGGATGCTCTACTTCGACGCCCGGCTGTCGGAGGCGCACCCGACGGTCGAGGTGCGGGTCTGCGACGTGGCCACCGACGTCGAGCACGCCTGCCTGGTCGCGGCCCTGGTGCGCGGCCTGGTCGAGCGGGCGGCCGCCGCGCCGGACCCGCGCGTCGAGGGCTGGCGTCCCGAGCTGCTGCGGGCCGCGCACTGGCGGGCCTCGCGGCACGGCCTCGCCTCGACCCTGGCCCACCCGGTCACCCGCCGGCCGGCGCCGGCCGCCGAGGTGGTCGCCGCGCTGGTGGCGCACGTCGAGCCGGCCCTGGTCGAGGCCGGCGACCTCGACCTGGTGAGGTCGGGCGTCGACCGGCTGCTCGCCGGCGGTGGCGGCGCCGCCCGGCAGCGTGCGGCGTACGAGCGCAGCGGCACCCTCGAGCACGTCGTCGACGACCTCGTGGCCCGCACCGAGCAGACCTGGGAGCGGATCGAGGAGTCCGGACCCGGGTAACGCAGCACCATGACGACGACGCCCGTGCGACCGGACGACGACCCGCAGACCAAGCCCCTCGTGCAGCCGGGGGAGGAGCCGCCGCACCGGCCCGGCGAGCCGGAGCCGGCCGTCCACCCGCAGATCGAGCCGGACGGTGAGCCGCAACCCGACGTCCAGCCCGGCACGGCCGAGGAGGCCTGAGGTGCGCAAGGGAGAGAGCGTGCGCTGGGAGACCTCGCAGGGCACCACGACCGGTAGGACGGTGGAGCGGCGCACCAAGCCGTTCCAGTTCGAGAAGCAGCAGTTCAACGCCAGCGAGGACGAGCCGTACTGGATCGTCGAGTCGGGCAAGACCGGGGCGCGCGCGGCCCACAAGGAGTCGAGCCTGAAGAAGGTGTGACCTCAGGTGCCGGCCAACAGCCGCCCGACGTCGTCGGGCGTCGCCGCGGCCGGCAGGAACGCGTGCGGGTGCTCGCAGAGGTGGTCGATCACGCGCTGCAGCCCGAGCGGCGCGTGGGGGTTGCGTTGGTCGCCGACCTCCACGACGGCGCTGCCGGCCGGTGCGAAGGCGCTGAGGTGCAGGGCCGACCCCGACGTGCCGGCGAGCACCGCCGCGCCGGCGGCCAGCCGCACCTGGTCGTCGACGTGCAGCGACTCCGGTGCCACCACCTCGTAGCCGACCGCGGCGAACGCCGCGTCGAGCTCGCGGTCGCGCTCCGGGCTGGTGCGCACCTCGCGCCCGGTGCGGCGCTTGTGGCGGTTGAACTCGGTGCGCGAGAGCCACACCCGCCGGGTGGGTGGCGTCGGGCTGCGGAACGGCGCCGCGATGCGCTCCCAGACCTGGCGGGCCTGCGGGTGCGCCCAGCCGTTGGCCACCACCGCCCGGCTCGGCACCACCAGCCGCTCCACGCGTAGCGGCTTGGCCTTTCCCACCACCTCGATCGGCAGCCCACCCCGGCCGGCGAGCTCGAGCAGTCGCAGCATCCAGGGCTCCTGCACCACCGGTCGGCGCAGGTACTTGTGGAAGACCAGCCCCTGGACGTCCGGCTCGTCGGGCCACAGCGTCGTGAGCGTCTCGACGACGAAGTGCCCGAAGTGCTGGATCCAGTGGCCGCCGTAGAGCCAGCGTCCCGGCAGCAGCCGCGCGTCCGGGGACACCCGGACCGACCCGGGGTCGGCCGGCACCCAGGCGTGCCCGTTGGTGCCGCCGATCTTCTGCGACGCCACCACCAGCGCGCCCTCGGCGTCGTGCACCGCCCCTCGGATCCAGCGGCTCGGCTGCCCGAAGGTGCGCAGCGAGCCGTGGGCGAGGCGGCTGAGGAAGGCGCCGTCGACGACCTCGAGCGTGGGCTCGTCGAGGGGCGGGCTGGGGAAGTCGGGCACCGCCCAGGCCTCGTGCGGCTGCATGTGCCGAACCTAACGCCCTGGATCGTCCGAACCCCTGCGACGCACGCGAGGCTCACCTAGGGTAAAGACATGTCCCGCCGAACCGCTCTCATCGCCGGCCCGCTGGCCGCCGCCGCCCTCCTCGCCGCGGCCGTGCCTGCCGCCCTCGGCGCCACCGTCATCGGTACCAGCCGGGCCGACAACCTGCGTGGTGGCACCGGTCACGACCTGATCCGGGGCTGGGCCGGCAGCGACTCGGTCGAGGCGGGCCAGGGCAACGACACCGTCTACGGCGGCACCGGCAACGACACCGTCGGCGGTGGCGAGGGCAACGACGTGCTCCACGGCGAGACGGGTTCGGACTACCTCCGCGGCCTCGGCGGCAGCGACCGGGTCTACGGCGGGCCGGGCAACGACGCGAAGGTCGACCGCAAGAACGGCCGCCCCGGAGCGAACTACTACACCAACGGTCTCCAGGGCGGGGCCGGCGCCGACTTCGTCGACGGCGGCGCGGGCAACGACTACCTCATCGGCGGCGACGGCACGTCCGACGGGGCCGACCGTCTCGTCGACGGGCCGGGCGATGACGTGGTCAAGGGCGGCTACGGCGTCGACACGATCTACCTCGGCCCCGGCCGCGACATCGTCTACGGCGAGGAGGGCGGCTCGGTCGTCTACGCCTACGCCGACGGCGTCCGCGACATCATCTACTGCGGGGAGAGCGGCACCCGGGTCCTGCGCTACCAGGGCCGCCAGGACCCGCTCGACCGGGTCACCAACTGCGGCGTCCCCGTCACCCACTTCACGCCGTGGCCCGCAACGCCTGTCTCCTGAGTCCGCGCTGACCTAGGCTGGCGGGCATGCCCCCCACGACTTCCCCCACCACGCCCCGCCCCCGCCGTTCCCGCCCCGGCCCCGTGCGCCTGCTCGCGCTCGTCGTGACCGTGCTGGCGCTGGCCCTCGCGCCGAGCGCAGCCTCGGCCAAGAAGGTCACCGGCACCAACAAGGCCGACCGGATCAAGACCGGTGCCGGCAACGACAAGATCCGCGCCAAGGGCGGCAGCGACAAGGTGGAGTCCGGCGGCGGCCGAGACACCGTCTGGGCCGGCGGCGGCCACGACAAGGTCGGGCTGGGCGGCGGCAACGACACCGCCTTCGGTGACGCCGGCAACGACAACATCCAGGGCATCGGCGGCAACGACCGCATCTACGGCGGCACCGGCAACGACGTGACCTGGCGCGCCGGCACCGGTCCGCGGCGCTACTCGCTCGGCCTGCAGGGCGGCCAGGGCAACGACCTGATCGACGGCGGCGACGGCCACGACAACCTCGACGGCGGCGACGGCAACGACACCCTGCGCGACGGCCCCGGCGACGACGTGGTCTCCGCCGACGCCGGTGACGACACCGTCCAGGTCGGCCCCGGCCGCGACATCGTCTTCGGCGAGGAGGGCTTCGACCGGATCTACCTCACCAACGACGGCGTCGCCGACGAGATCTACTGCGGCAACGCCAGCCAGACCCGCACCGGTGTCGTCTACTACGTCGGCGGCCGCGACCCGCTCGACAAGATCGGCTACTGCGACGACATCATCGTCCGCTGACCCGCAGGGGCTCGATGACGTCGGCGGCGAAGCGCTCCATGCCCTCGAGCTTCTGCTCCGGGGTGGCGTCGAGGCCGAAGTAGTAGGCCCACGGCATCGTCATCACCTCGGTGACGCCGCGTTCGCCCGCGACCGCGAACTGCTCGGGGGTGAACGCGTCGGTGAGTGCGACGATCACCTCGAAGTCGCCCTCGAGGCCGTGCTCCTCGCGCAGCTCGCGCAGCCGGGCGGCGTGCCCGGCCGCCTCGTCGGTGGAGTAGATGTCGCCGATCCAGCCGTCGTGGCGCACCGCGCGCGCGAAGGCGATCTCGGACAGCCCGCCGACGTAGACCGGCACCGGTGCGGTCGGTGTGGGGTTCATCGTCATCCGGGGCGCGCTGTAGAACTCGCCCTCGAACTCCGTCCAGCCCGGCTGCCAGAGCGCCTCGAGCAGCGCCAGGCCCTCGTCGGTGCGCCGGCCGCGGGTGCGGAAGTCGGCGCCGAGCAGGTCGAACTCCTCGCGGCACCAGCCGATCCCGACGCCGAGGGAGACCCGGTTGCCCGAGAGCACGGCCGCCGTGCCGACCGACTTCGCGACCTGGAACGGGCTGCGCATCGCCGGCACGTAGACGGAGGTGAAGAACCGCAGCCGCGACGTCACCGCTGCCATCGCCCCGGCCAGCACCCAGGGGTCGGGCCAGTCGGCGTCGGTGTCCCAGCGGCGCGACCCGTCGGGCGTGTAGGGGTACGGCGTGTCCAACGTCTCCAGGTCGAGGACGTGGTCGGGCACGGCGATCGCGTGGTAGCCGAGCCGGTCGGCCGCCCGGGCGATGTCGAGGAGCTGGTCGACGGGCAGGAACGCCGAGCTGATGGAGAAGCGCACCCGACCACCCTAGTGGGCCGGACTAGAACGTGTTCTCGTTCCGGTCGGCGCCGGGACGGCTGCTCGGGGCGGCAGGCATGGGTACCGGGGCCGCATGGCCGACGTCGAGCGCCCGGGCGCCCAAGCGTGGGTGCCGCAGCGCCCGTCCCTGCGGTCGCTGCGGGCCGCGGTGCAGGAGTGCCGGGGGTGCGAGCTCTGGGCGGACGCCACCCACGGGGTGATGGGACGCGGCCCCCGCGCTGCCCGGGTGCTCCTGCTCGGCGAGCAGCCCGGTGACCGCGAGGACCGGGAGGGCGAGCCCTTCGTCGGCCCGGCCGGGGCGGTGCTCGACCGGGCGCTGGCCGAGGCCGGGATCGACCCCGGCGACACCTTCCGCACCAACGTGGTCAAGCACTTCCGGTGGCGCGGGACCCGCGGCAAGCAACGCATCCACCGCGGTCCTAGCCGGGTGCACGTCGCCGCGTGCGGCCCGTGGCTGGTGGCCGAGCTCGCCGTCGTCCGTCCCGTGGGCGTGGTGCTGCTGGGCGGCACCGCAGGAACGTCGCTCTACGGCACGTCGTTCCGGGTGGGGGAGAGCCGTGGCCGGGTGCTGGACTGGCCGACCTCCTTCGAGACGGCCCGCCCGCCGGAGTGGGTGGTGCCGACCGCGCACCCCTCGGCGGTGCTGCGCGCCGACGACCGCGACGCGGCGCGGGCCGCTCTCGTGGCCGACCTCCGGGTCGCCGCCGACCTGCTGGGCGGGTCCGGCTGAGGCCCGGACCGCCCTCACCGCGCGGCGCGGTCCCGCTACGCCTGGGGGTCGTCGGGGACGACGTGCACGGCGGCCTCCTCGGCGGAGGCGGCCGCGCCGTCGATGCCGACGTCCTCGCCGACCAGGTCCTTCTCGGTGTCCTCGCCGGACCCCTCGTCGGGGGCGACCAGGCGGCCCGCGCGCTCGTCGCCCACCTCGCCGTCGTCGAGGTCCTCCTCGCCGTCGGCGGCCTCGGCCGCGGCGTAGGGGTCGGGCTCGGGCTCCTCCTGGGCCACCCGCTGGTCGAGGGTCTCGCCGAGCGCCTCCTCGTAGGGGGTGTTGCCGAACCCCTGGGCGGCGGAGTACTTCTCCGGCGGTGAGTAGCCGCGGTCGGCCTCGTCGTCGAGGTCGGAGTCGCCGAAGTCCTCGGCCCCCGGCTGGTCCTCGTCGTCGACGCTGTAGTCGCCGTAGGTCTCGCCGTCGGCGGGGTCGCCGTTGGTCATCCGTTCCTCCTGCTCGTCGTGGCTCGGGTCGCTCGGTACCCCGTGCGCCCCCGCGATACGCCGGGGCTCACCCCGCCAGCCGCGACCCGACGTCGAGGAGGCTGGCGCCCAGTGCCGACTCGGGGTCGGCGAGCAGCGGCTCGAAGGCGATCTCGGCCGCGCCGAGCAGCGAGGAGTCGGCGCCGAGGGCCGGGTGCGAGAGCGTGACCGACTCCAGCGGAGCCGGGAGCGCGCGGGTCGACAGCGCCGCCTGCACCTCACCGCCGACCAGGGTGAACAGGCCGCTGAAGTAGCCGCCGAGCACGACCAGGCGCGGGTTGAAGGCGTTGACGATCGCGGCCAGCCCGTTGCCGAGGTGGCGGCCGATCCGCCGCAGCTCGGGGGTCGGCGCCGACAGTGCGGCCAGCTCCTCGTCGAGCTGCGGCACCCGGTCGGCCGGGCAGCGGATCGCGGCGGCGACGGCGGTGCCGCCGACCTCGGTCTCCCAGCAGCCGGCGTTGCCGCAGTGGCACATCGCGCCCTCGGGGTTGAGCGGCAGGTGGCCGATCTCGCCGGCGTAGCCGCCCGACCCGGTCAGCCGGACGCCGCCCACGACCACCCCCGCGCCGACGCCGACGTTGCCGGCGACGTAGACCAGGTCGTCGACGCCGACGCCGGCTCCGCGGTGGTGCTCGGCGAGCGCGCCGAGGTCGGCATCGTTGGCCAGCGAGACGGGGATCTCGACGCCGAGCGCCGCGAGCACGATCGAGCCGAACGAGACGTCGACCCACTCCAGGTTGGGCGCCAGCCGGATCAGCCCGTCGCTGCGCCGGACCAGGCCCGGGACGCTGACGCCGATGCCGACCAGCGGCGAGGTGGTGGGGGCCCCGGCGACCACGGCGCGGATCAGCGCGGCCACCGACGCGCCGACCTGCCAGGCCTCGGGGCGGCTCTCGACGGGCGCCGAGGCCCGCTCCAGCACCCGGCCGCCCAGGCCGACCCGGGCCACCGTGGCCCGGTCGACGCCGAGGTCGACCGCGATCACGTAGGGGCCGTCGGCGGCGAGCCGCACGCCCGCGGACGGCCGGCCCGCCCCCTGCCGGGCCGGGGACCGCGTGCTGGAGGGGGTGACGTGCTCGATCACCCGCATCGACTCCAGCTCGCCGACCAGGCCGGCGATCGTGCTCCGGTTGAGCCCCATCAGCCCGGTCAGGTCGGCGCGCGAGGTCTGTCCCACCCGGTGCACGTGGCGGAGCAGGGTCCCGAGGTTGTGCCGGCGCACGGACTCCTGGTTGGAGCCCGTGCCCGGCCGGCCGGTGCGCGTCATCGCACCCCGGCGCCTAGACGCCGGCCGCGGAGCGGCGGCGGCGCGAGACCGCGTCGACGCTCGCGGCGAGCAGCAGGACGCCGCCGGTGACCAGGTAGTTGATGTAGCTCGCCTGGTTGAGCAGGCCCAGGCCGTTGGGGATGGTCGCGATCACGAGCCCGCCGACCACCGCGTCCATCGCCCGGCCGCGGCCGCCGAAGAGGCTGGTCCCGCCGATGACGGCCGCGCCCACGGCGTAGAGCAGCACGTTGCCGCCGCCCGAGCCGGGGGAGACCTTGCCGGTGTACGACGCCGCGAGCAGGCCGCTGACCGCTGCCATCGAGGAGCCGATCACGAACGCCGCGATCTTGACCCGGGTGACGTTGATGCCGGCCCGCCGGGCGGCCTCGGCGTTGCCGCCGACGGCGTAGAGGTGGCGGCCGAAGCGGGTGCGCTTGAGCACGAAGGTCCAGAACAGCAGCAGCGCGATCACCACCGGCGCGACCCACGGGATGCCGCTGATGTTGAACACGGCCGGGTTGGGCGCCCGGTTGGAGCTCAGCAGGGCGGTGAGTCCCAGCACGATCACCGCGAGCACGCCGATCTGCAGGAGCACCAGCGCCAGCGGCTGGTGCACCAGCCCGCGCGCCGAGCGGGAGCGGTAGCGCCACAGGGCGAGCGCCGCGAACGCGACCACGATGGCGACGGCGGCGATCCAGCCGGCGGTGACGGGGACGTTCTTGATCGAGAGCCCGCGCAGCACCTCGTCGTTGAAGCGCAGCGAGCCGCCGGAGCCGATCAGCCGCAGCGGCACGGCCTGCAGCGCCAGGAAGAAGGCCAAGGACACCACGAACGACGGGATGCCGAGCAGCGCCACCAGCGAGCCGATGGCCAGGCCGATCACGGCGCCGAACGCGATGCCGGCCAGGGTCGCCAGCCACCACGGGTGGCCGTAGTCGATCATGGCGAGCGCGGTGATGGTCGCGGCCGCACCGCCGGTGACGCCGGCGGAGAGGTCGATCTCGCCGAGCAGCAGCACGAAGACCAGGCCCATGGCCAGCACGCAGATCGAGCCGGCCTGGATGACCAGGTTGGCCATGTTGTAGGTCGTGAGGAAGCGGTCGTGCAGCGAGCTGAACACGACGAAGAGCACGATCAGGCCCAGGATGGCGGGCAGCGAGCCCATGTCGCCGCCGCGCAGGCGGTTGAGGTAGTCGCGGGCCGAGTCGCCGATGGTGGCGGCCTGGCGGTTGTCGTTGTCGAAGCCGGAGCCGGGCGCCTGCGGCGCCGCGGCCGGGCCGGTCAGGTCGCCGTGCGGCGTGTCGAAGTCAGTCATGTCGTCGTCCTCAGATCGTCGCGGTGGCGCTGTTGGCGATGCCGAGGTCGCCGGAGCGACCCGCGGTGATCAGCTCGACCACCTGGCTGTGCGTCACGTCCTTGGTAGCCACGTCGGCGGCCACCCGGCCGAGGTAGAGCGCGGTGATCCGGTCGGCGACCTCGAAGACGTCGGACATGTTGTGCGAGATCAGCACGACGCCGAGGCCGCGGTCGGCCAGCCGCCGGACCAGGTCGAGGACCTGGCGGGTCTGGGCCACGCCCAGGGCGGCGGTGGGCTCGTCGAGCAGCACGATCTTGGAGTTCCAGAGCACCGCCTTCGCGATGGCCACGGTCTGGCGCTGGCCGCCGGAGAGGCTCGCGACGCCCTGGCGCACCGACTTCACGGTGCGCACCGACAGCGATGCGAGGGTCTCGCGGGCGCGCGACTCCATGGTGACCTCGTCGAGGGCGAGACCCTTGGTCTCCTCGCGGCCGAGGAACATGTTCTCGACGATGTCGAGGTTGTCGCACAGCGCGAGGTCCTGGTAGACGACCTCGACGCCGAGCGCGGCGACGTCGCGCGGCCCGTGCACGGTGACGGGCTGGCCGTCGAAGACGTAGTCCCCGGAGTCGCGGCCGTAGATGCCGGCGATGATCTTGACCAGGGTGGACTTGCCGGCGCCGTTGTCGCCCACGAGGGCGGTGACCTGGCCGGGGTGGACGGCGAAGTCGACGTCGTGGAGGACGTGGACGACACCGAAGCTCTTGTTGACGCCGCGCAGCTCGAGCAGGGGCTGGCTCATCTGGACTCCCTCGGAGGCCCGGGCGGGGGGAGCACGCGCGGGCCGGTGAATTGTTGTTCGGACAAACGAAAGACGCCCGGGCCGGGTGGTCCGACCCGGGCGCCCCTCGTGCCTAGGTCACTCGGTGATGCCGGCCTCGGTGCAGAGGTCGGCGTACTCACCGGAGCAGACGTCGGCGTAGCTCTGGCCACCGTCGGCGATCACGTCGCCCACGTTGTCCTTGGTGATCGACACCGGGTCGAGCAGGATCGAGGGCACGTCGCGCCCGCCCTCGGCGTCCTCGGTGGTGCCGGTGGTCTCGGCCTCGCCGCCGGTCGCCAGGGCGATCGCGGCCTCGGCGAGCGCAGCCGCCTCGAGCTTGGCGGACTTGTAGACCGTCATGCACTGGGTGCCGGCGAGGACGTTCTGCAGGCCCTCGACGGTGGCGTCCTGACCCGTGACCGGGACCTTGCCGGCCTGGCCGTTGGCCTCGAGCACGCCGATCGCGGCGCCACCCAGACCGTCGTTCGCGGCCAGCACGCCGTCGACCTTGCCGTCGGCAGCGGTGTAGAGCTGCTGGAAGATCGTGGCGGCCTCCTCGTTGTCCCAGTCGGGGACGGCCTGCTCGCCGACGACCTTGTAGCTGTCGATGGCGTCGAGGACGCTGTGCGCGCCCTCCGCGAAGAGGGTGGCGTTGTTGTCGGTGGGCGAGCCGTTGAGGTAGACGATGTTGGCGTCCTTCTCGCCGAGGCAGTCGGCGAGACCCTGGCCCTGCAGCTCGCCGACGACGGTGTTGTCGAACGAGACGTAGTAGTCCGCCGAGCCGCCGAGGGTGAGGCGGTCGTAGTCGATGGTGGCGACGCCCGCCGTGGCGGCCTTCTCCTGGATGGCCGCGCCCGACTCGGAGTCGAGGTTGACGATGGCGAGGACGGTCACGCCGTCGCCGATCATGGTGTCGGCGATCTGGGTCATCCGCTCCGCGTCGCCCTCGGCGTTCTGGATGTCGGCCTCGACGCCGGCCTCCTCGAAGGCCGCCTCGAGCGCCGGACGGTCCGCCGACTCCCAGCGCACCGAGGACTCGGTGTCGGGAAGGATCACGCCGACCTTGCCGGTCTCGCCGCCGTTGCTGCTACCGCCGTCGCCGGCGTTGTTCCCGTCGTCGCCCCCGTCGTCGCTGCCGCACCCGGCCAGCGCGAAGGTTGCGCTCATCAGGCCCACGAGAACCATGCTCTGCATGCGCTTCAAGCGAACCGCCTCCTTGATCTGCTCGATCGAACTTCGTGTGGTGGTGGTGCCGCGCTGCCCGAGGACCCCGCGACGTTTGTTGTTCGGCACAACATATGGAGTGACTGCGGTCACGTCCAGAGGGGAGGGCGATTTTGTTTCCGAGCCGTTACCGAGCGGTGTCGCCCGGGCGGGGCGTCAGCGAGCGTCAGCGAGCCTCAGCGGGCGTCGTAGAGGGTGGTGCGCTCGCGGACCGGCCGGTCGATGCCGGCGCCGATCTCGACCAGCTCGGCGACGGTCTTGGCCGAGCCGTGCTCGGAGCCGGCCATCCGCGAGATGGTCTCCTCCATCAGGGTGCCGCCCAGGTCGTTGGCACCGGCGCGGAGCATCGCGCGGGTGCCGTCGACGCCGAGCTTGACCCACGACGTCTGGATGTTGTCGACCCGCCCGTGCAGCAGGATCCGCGCCAGCGCGTGCACCGCGAGGTTGTCGCGGGCGGTGGGGCCGGGGCGGGCGACGCCGGCGAGGTAGATGGGCGCGCTGGTGTGGACGAACGGCAGCGGCACGAACTCGGTGAACCCGCCCACCCCGGCCTCCCGGGCGGCGTCCTGGATGCCGGTGAGCACCCGGAGGTGGCCGACCCAGTGGCGAGGGTTGTCGACGTGGCCGTACATCATCGTCGAGGTGGTGGGGATGCCGAGCCGGTGGGCGGTCGTGACCACCTCAACCCAGGTGCGGGCCGGCAGCTTGCCCTTGGTCAGCACCCAGCGGACCTCGTCGTCGAGGATCTCCGCGGCGGTGCCGGGCAGCGAGCCGAGGCCGGCCTCGCGGGCCTTGATGAGGAAGTCCTCGATGCTCAGGCCGGTGCGCGCGGTGCCGTTGACGACCTCCATCGGGCTGAAGGCATGCACGTGCATGTCGGGCACCCGCTGCCGGACCGCCGAGACCAGGTCGAAGTACGACGACGCGGGGAGCTCGGGGTCGATGCCGCCCTGCATGCAGACCTCCGTCGCGCCCAGCGCCCACGCCTCCTCGGCGCGGTCGGCGACCTCGTCGAGCGAGAGCGAGTAGGCGTCGGCGTCGGTGCGTCGCTGGGCGAAGGCGCAGAACCGGCAGCCGACGTAGCAGACGTTGGTGAAGTTGATGTTCCGGTTGACGACGTAGGTGACCTCGTCGCCGACGACCTCGCGGCGCAGGTCGTCGGCCAGCCGGACCACCTGCTCGAGCAGCGGCCCCTCGGCGGTCATCAGGGTCAGCGCGTGCTCGTCGGAGAGGCCGCCGGGGTCGGCCTCGGCGGCGCGCAGGGCGTCGCCGCCCTCGGCGTGCAGCACGGCCGGGGCGCCGGTGGTGGCCGCGGCGTCCTGCACCGAGCCCCAGTCGCCGTAGACGTCGGCGAAGTCGGAGCGCCGGTCGTCGGTGCGGCCCTCGGTGTCGACGGCGGCGAACAGGTCGGTGCGGCCGACCGACTCGAAGCCGCCGTCGGGCTCCTGCCACGGCAGCCCGACCGGCCGTGCGCCGGGTCGGGCGAGCCCGTCGTCGGTGGCCAGCGCGGCCACGTGTGCCGAGACGCGGGGGTCGAGCCACGGCTCGCCCTGCCGCACGTACTCGGGGTGCACGGTCAGCCGGGGGGCCAGCTCGAAGCCGCACGCGGAGGTGGTCTCGCGCAGCCGCTCCAGCGACGGCCAGGGCCGCTCGGGGTTGACGTGGTCGGGCGTGAGCGGCGAGACCCCGCCCCAGTCGTCGACCCCGGCGGCCAGCAGCGCCCGGCACTCGGCCAGGTCGACGAGGTTGGGCGGGGCCTGCACCCGGGCGCGCGGCCCGAGCACCACCCGGGTGACCGCGATCGTCGCGCGGTACTCGTCGAGCCCGAGGTCGTCGGTGTGGCGCATCGCGGTGTCGGGCTTGGCCCGGAAGTTCTGGACGATGACCTCCTGCACCGAGCCGTAGGCGCGGGAGACCCGGCGGAGCGCGAAGATCGTCTCGGCGCGCTCGGCAAGGGTCTCGCCGATGCCCACCAGCAACCCGGTCGTGAACGGGATCGACAGCCGGCCCGCGTCCTCGAGCACCCGGAGCCGGACGTCGGGGTCCTTGTCGGGCGAGCCGTGGTGGGCCTCGCCGCGGGTCTCGAAGAGCCGGCGCGAGGTGGTCTCGAGCATCATCCCCATCGAGGGCGATACCGGCTTGAGCCGGTTCATCTCCTCCCACGACATGACGCCGGGGTTGAGGTGGGGCAGCAGGCCGGTCTCCTCCAGCACCCGCACCGCCATCGCCCGCACGTAGGCGAGCGTGGAGTCGTAGCCCTTCTCGTCGAGCCACTGCCGGGCCTCGGGCCAGCGGTCCTCGGGCCGGTCGCCGAGGGTGAACAGCGCCTCGAGGCAGCCCAGGGCCGCCCCGTCGCGCGCGACCGCCAGGATCTCGTCGGGGGAGAGGTAGGGCTCACGGCCCTCGCGCCGGGCCTGGCCCGGGGTCTCGACGAACGTGCAGTAGTGGCACCGGTCGCGGCACAGCCGGGTGACCGGGATGAACACCTTGGGCGAGTAGGTCACCACGCCCGGCCGGCCGGCGGCGACGAGGCCCGCGTCGCGCACCCGTGCGGCCACGGCGGTCAGCCGGTCGAGGTCCTCGCCCCGGGCGGCCAGCAGCACCTCGGCCTCGGCCACGTCGAGCGCCGCGCCCCGCTCCGCGCGCGCGAGCGCACGTCGTACCTGCTGCGGAGTCGGGTCGCCCACACGTCGAGGCTAGCCACGGGCGGGCCGGGGCGCTGCCCCGGCCCACCCGTTGACACCGCTCAGACGGGGACCTTCTCCGGCTCCGTCGCTGGGGGCGTCGCCTGGTCGCCTCCCCGGTCGAGCTTGCTCGGCCACCAGATCCGGCTGCCCGCGTCGAGGTTGATCGCGGTCACCAGCACCGACCGGACGATCATCGTGTCGAGCAGCACGCCCAGCGCCACGGCCACGCCCAGCTCGGCCAGGAACACCAGCGGCAGCGAGCCGAGCACGAGGAACGTCGCCGCCAGCACCACGCCCGCCGAGGTGATCACCCCGCCCGTCGAGGACAGCGCGATCAGCGAGCCCTGGCGGGTGCCGTGCTGGGCCGCCTCCTCGCGCACCCGGGTCATCAGGAAGATGTTGTAGTCGATGCCGAGTGCCACGAGGAACACGAACGCGAACAGCGGGAAGCCGGGATCGGTCTGCGCGCCGGACGGCCAGGTCTCGGTGACCAGCGGCAGCACGTAGTCGAACAGCAGCGCCGAGAGCCCGAGCGCGGCACCGAACGACAGCACCACCGTGCCGAGCAGGATCAGCGGCGCCACCAGGGCCCGGAGCAGCATCACCAGGATGAGCAGCACCACGAGCAGGACGATCGGGATGATCACCCGGTTGTCGCGGTCGGAGGCCTCCTTGGTGTCGAGGTAGAACGCCGCCCCGCCGCCGACCAGCGCGTCGGCGCCGTCGATGTCGTGCACCGCGTCGCGGGTCGCCTGCACGATGTCGAACGCGGCGGGCGAGGAGATGTCGGCGTCGATCGTGGCCTCGACGTAGCTGCGGTCGCCGCCCAGGTCCTGCGGGGGCGTGGCGTCGCCGAGACCCTCGACCTCGCCGAGCGCGGAGACGACCGCCTCGACCTGCCCGGTCGCCGTGACGACCTGCACGGTGTTGGAGGTGTCGGCCAGGCCGTGGCCCTCCAGGATCTTCTGGCCCTTGATGGAGTCGAACTCCTTGGTGTAGGTGTCCTCGGTCGACAGGCCCGACGGGTCGAGCTTGAAGAGGCCCAGGCAGGCCACCGCGAGCAGCCCGGCGGTGACCACCCACACCCGGCGCGGGCGCGGCGCGATGGCGTTGCCCACGCGGGCCCACAGGCCGCGGTTGTTGGGCTCGTCGGAGCCGAACGTCGGGCGCTTGGGCCAGAACATCCAGCGGCCGAAGATCACCAGCAGCGCCGGCAGCAGCGTGACCATCACCAGCATGGTCACGCCGATGCCGACCGCGTTGACCGGACCCAGGCCGGCGGTGGAGTTGAGGTCGGCGAAGAGCAGGCACAGCATGCCGACCGCGACGGTCGAGGCGCTCGCGATGATCGCCGGGGTGGCTCGGTGGAGCGCGAACGCCATCGCCTCGTGGCGGTCCTCGTGGCGGCGCAGCTCCTCGCGGTAGCGGGCCACGAGCAGCAATGCGTAGTCGGTGCCGGCGCCGATCACCAGGATGCCGAGGATGGCCTGGCTCTGCCCGTTGACGGTGAGGTCGGCGTACCTGGCGAGCAGGTAGACCACGCCGCCGGAGACCCAGTAGGACACCACGGCGCTGATGATCGGCAGCAGCCACAGGATCGGGCTGCGGTAGGTGAAGAGCAGGATCACCACGACCACGGCGAGCGTGATGAGGATCAGCCGCGAGTCGATGCCCTCGAAGGACTCGGAGGCGTCGGCCGCCTGGCCGCCGAAGCCGGCGAGGTGGACGGTGACGCCGTCGATCTCGGCGATGTCGCGGATCTCGTCGACGGCTTCCGGGATGTCGTTCCAGCCGTTCTCCCCGAAGTTGAAGACCAGGTAGGTGTAGGCGACCTCGCCGTCCTCGGAGGTCGCCGACGGCACCGGCACCCCCTGGGCGCGCAGTTCCTCGACCTCGTTGGGCGAGACCGCGCCGGCGTCGGTGACGCCCTTGATGTCGGCCATCTCGGCGGCCTGCTCGTCCATGGCGGCGAGATCGTCGTCGGTGAGGCCCTCGTCGCGGTTGTAGACCACGAGGGTAGGGATGTCGTTGGGGTCGACGGTGCTGGACAGCTGCTCGAGGACCTTGGTCGACTCGGCGGAGCCCGGGAGCCACGAGGAGGCCTCGTTGTTCTGGACGTCCACGAGCTTGGCGTTGAAGCCGGCCATGACGACGAACAGGACCACCCAGAAGGCGAGGACGATCCACTTGGTGACGCGGCCGGTGAGGGTGCCGGCGATCTGACGGTGCATGGGGTGAACTCCATCAAGGGCAGGGGACAGAGGACATCGGGGATGTCCCTGAGCCGGACCATGGTGGCGGGCCGGATTCATCGCTGTCCAAGGGAAAACCGCACCTGGGCTGGACCGGTGACCGCTTTCGCGCGGGGCGGTGACCGTTAGGGATCTGTCTCAGGAGGGCGGCGAGCCGTCCGGCACCTGTGCTCGTCCGCGGCGTCGCTCCCACCAGCCGCAGCCGGCGATCGCGAGGATCGCGACGAGCGAGCCCGCGATCGCGTCGACGACGTAGTGCTCGGCGAAGTAGACCAGCGCCGTCGACATGGCGATGGGGTAGAGCAGCACCAGGAACCGCCAGGCGCTGTGCAGCCGCCAGACGGCGTAGAAGGCGACGAGGAACGCGATGCCCGCGTGCAGGGACGGCATCGCGGCGACCTTGTTGCCCATCCCGTGGAGGACCAGGTTCTGCCGGCCCAGGTCGATCTCCGACCAGCCCCGACTGGTGATCCGGCGGACGTCGCCGAGGTAGCCGTCGCGAGCCGCCATCCACGGCGGGGCCATGGGGTAGACGAAGTAGATGCTCAGGCCGATCAGGTTGATCGCGACGAACCGGCGCATCCAGCGCCGCCACTCCTCGCGCGCCCGCACCCACAGCACGGCGGCGATGCTCAGCGCCACCAGGAAGTGGGAGGCGTAGACGGTGGTGAACGCGGTGTCCCACCACCGTGGCGGGGTGGTCTTGAGGCACGGGTCGGCGGCGCACCAGTGCTGCTGGGCCAGCTCCGTGGGGGTGGTGCCGCCGAACAGCCACTCGTCGAAGCGGATGGGGAACGTGTAGTGCACCGGCACGAAGGTGTGGTCGGCCAGGCCGCGCAGGAACCAGTAGACGACCAGCGCGAGGAGGTAGGGCCACCAGTCGCGCCAGAACTGCAGGTGCTCGTCGCGGCCGGCCCCGGCGTTCCACGCCACCGTGCCGAGCCAGAGCCACGCCGTGACCCCGATCGTGTCGTTGGGGATGCCGATCACCAGGCTCCAGGCGACCAGCGCGACGGCCCAGGCCGTCGTCGCCCGCACCCGTTGGCTGCGCGTGGTCCCCGGCGCGGTGGCCGGGGGCTCGGCGACCACGCTCACGACTCCTCCAGCACGTGGTAGATGGTGAAGCGGCCGGTGGTCGCGCGCTCCTCGTAGTGCTCGCGGAGGTACGGCGCCGCGGCCGCCGGGTCGACGCCCCAGGTGCCGAGCGAGCGGCCGACGGTGACGACCCAGGTCGGCCGGTCGTCGGAGGCCAGCAGGTGCGCGAGCTCGCGCAGCCGGGGGTCGAGGACCCGCACCGGCAGGCTCCACAGGTGGGGGTAGTCGCTGTCGAGCCCGGCCTCCCGCGCGATGTTGGCGGCGCCGAAGGCCACCAGTCCGGTGTCGCCGGGCCGCACGTGCTCGGTGAGGTAGGCGATCGCCGGCTCCTCCGGTCGCTCGTAGGGGTCGACGACGATCCAGCCGAGGGCCACCACGGTCGAGAGGCCGAGGCCGGCGTAGGAGACGAGCACGGCCCGGCGCAGCCGGGCGCCGACGACGTCGGCGCGCTGGGCGGCGGCCGCGGCGAGCAGCACCATCCCCGGCACCAGTCCCATCAGGTAGTGCAGCCAGTAGCTCCCGCCGAGGTGGACCACGAGGAGCTCCCAGGCCACCAGGGCGGCGGCCGGCCAGCGCAGGTCCGGCACCGACGCCCGCAGCCGGGCGGGGCGGCGCACGACCAGGGCTAGCACCACGGCCACCAGCGGGGCCAGGCTGCCGAGCAGGGCGAGCAGCACGCCGCCGAGCCGGTCGGTGGTGGTCGCGGGTGCCGAGCGCGAGATCACCTCCGCCGCCTCGCCGCGGAAGACCACGACCGCGCGGAACAGGTCGACCAGGTCGGTGCCGAGCGCCGCGGTCGCCGCGGCCACCGGCACCAGCACGAGCAGCACGCCGCCGAGCGCCGCGCCGAGCAGCCGGACGACGGCCCGCCCGCCGAGGCGCCGCCGGTGCACCGCCAGCAGCACCAGCCCGAGCAGGAACACGTCGACCAGGCTCTGCTTGACCAGCGCCGCCGAGACCGCCGCGGCGCCCGCCGCGACGGCCCAGCCGACCGACGAGCGCGAGACCGCGCGCAGCGCGGCGGCCGCACCGGCCAGCACGAACGGCAGGCCGAGCACCTCGCCGTTGACGACGCTGCCGCCGAACAGCGGGCTGGCGACCAGGGCGGCGCAGGTCGCGGCCGCGGCGACCGGCGCGAGCCGCGCGGCGGGCGCGGCCGCGCGACCCACCACCGCGGCGAGCGCCACGCTGCCGGTCGCGGCGAGGAGCCCCAGCACCCGTAGCGCGGGGGCGCCCCCCCCGGCGGCGGCCCCGGGGGAGAACGCGATCAGGCCCGGCGGCCGCGCGACCCACCACCGCGGCGAGCGCCACGCTGCCGGTCGCGGCGAGGAGCCCCAGCACCCGTAGCGCGGGGCCGCCGCCCAGGGCGTCGGCCAGTGCGAAGATCGCGATCAGGCCGGGCGGCCGGTCGACCCAGTAGTCGCCGTAGAGAGAGGCGCCCGGACCCCACTGGGCGGCCACCATGAGGTAGCCGCCCTCGTCGGGGCTCAGCGCGCGGCCGGCGAACGGCGCCCACCCCAGCGAGGTGAGCCCGACGAGCACGAGCACGACGGTGCGGGTGGACCACCCCAGGACGGCCGGGCGGGGGCTCTCGCGGGTCGGCGAGGCGTCGGTGCGGGTCGTGCTCACCTTCACCGCCTCGGGCCCCGGGCCGGGTGTCGCACCCCCGGCGTCGCACGGGACGCTACCAAGGAGCGCTCTCAGGCGGGGGCGCCACCCGCGGCCGGCTCGCGCTGCTGGATCGCCACCCGCACCCGTTCGCGCAGGTCGACGTAGTCCGGCAGGGCCCGGATCTCCTCCGGCGGCACCAGGTGCCCGGGGGTGCCGAACACCGCCGGCTCGTCGAGCACGATCCGCCCGGGGCGGGGGCTCATCACCAGCACCCGCGAGCCCAGGAACACCGCCTCGTCGACGCTGTGGGTGATGAACAGGATGGTCTTGCCGGTGGCCCGCCAGATCTCCAGGAGCTCGTTCTGCAGCCGCTCGCGGGTGAGCGCGTCGAGCGCGCCGAACGGCTCGTCCATCAGCACGATCTCGGGGTCGTTGGCCAGCACCCGCGCGATCTGCGCCCGCTGCTGCATGCCGCCCGACAGCTCGTAGGGTCGGTGGCCGGCCACGTCGGAGAGGCCGACCAGCTCGAGGTAGCGGTGCGCGGTCTCGGCGCGCTCCTGCTTCGACCGCCCGCGCAGCCGCGGCCCCAGCTCCACGTTGCGCTGCACCGAGAGCCACGGGAAGAGCGTCGGCTGCTGGAAGACCACGCCGCGCTCGATCCCCGGCCCGCGGACCGGGCGGGTGCCGACCCGCACCGCACCTTCACTCGGCTGCATGAACCCTGCGACCAGGCGCAGCAGCGTGGTCTTGCCGCACCCCGAGGGCCCGGCGAGCGTGACCAGCTCGCCGGGCTGGATCGTCAGGTCGATCCGGTCGAGCGCCGGGACCTGCCGCCCCTGCACGCGGAAGGAGTGGCGGACCCCGGCGACCTCGACCTCGTGCTCGTGCGTGCTGCTCACCCGGCCGCCCGCTCCGCGGGACCGGCGTCGACGTGCTCGGCGTACTCCGCCTCGGTGCCGACCGCCTCGATACCGCCCTGCTCGAGCAGGAAGCCGGCGGTGTTGAACAGGTCGGTGGCGAAGCCGCCCCCGAGGTAGTCCGGGCCCGCCTGCTCCTCGGCGGTGAGGTACTGCAGCCCGGCGAACTGCGCCTCCGCGGCGTCCGGCTCGATGCCGAGCACCACGGCGACCGACTCCGCGGCCTCGGCCGGCTCCTCGGTGATCAGCTTCACCGCCCAGTCCTGGGCCTTGGCCCACTGGGTCATGAACTCCTCGTTCTCGGCGGCGAAGGTGCGGTCGGCGGTGCCGACGTCGAACGTCGGACGGCCGGCCTCGGCGGTGTCGGCGCTGGAGAGGATCCGGGTGCCGCCGTCGTCGAGCAGCTGGCTCTGCACCGGGTCCCAGACCCAGGCGGCGTCGATCTGGTCACCCTGCCAGGCACCCGGCATGTCGTCGGGGTCGAGGTTGATCACCTCGACGTCCTCGGCGGGGTCGAGGCCGGCCTCGGTGAGGGCCTGCAGCAGCGAGTAGTGGGCGGTGCTGCTGAACGGCACCGCGACCCTCTTGCCCTCGAGGCCGGCGATGTCGGTGACGGCGGGGTCCTTGACCACCAGCGACTCGGCGTCGCCGATCACGTCGTGGATCCAGACCACCGCGATGTCGACGTCGTCGACCACCGGCTTGGACGACGCGATGGTGGCGGGGGAGGAGCCCATCAGGCCGAGGTCGACGTCGCCGGAGCCGTAGTACTGCACGACGTCGCCGCCCGAGGCGGCCTGCACCCAGGAGATCTTCGCGTTGGGCATGCAGGACTCGAGGACCTTGCGGTCCTTGACGACCGCGTCGCCGTTCGGGATGGCCTGCCACGCGATCCGGGCGGTGGTCTCGATCGACTCGTCGGGCTCCCAGGGGCAGTCGGAGTCGGGGGCGGCGCTGGAGTCGTCGCGCCCGGACTCGACGCAGCCGGCCAGGGTCAGGGCCAGGGTGCCGGCGGCGAGTGCCGCTGCGCCACGGGTCAGCTGGGTCTTCATGAGGTGGTTCTCCTTCGTGCGCCGGAGCGCTGCTACGCCTTGCCCCGCCAGGGGACAAGAGCCTTTTCCAGGGACTTGAGCCCGAGATCGAGGGCGATGGCCGAGAGGCCGATCACGAGGATGCAGGCGAGGACGAGGGCCGTCTGGAGCTGCTGGCCGGCGAGGTAGGCGAGCCCGCCGATCCCGGGGATGCCGTTGGCGATCTCGGCCGCGACCACCGTGGTCCACGCGAAGCCGACCGCCACCCGGATGCCGGTGAGCACCTCCGGCAGCGTGGCCGGCAGCATCACGGTCGTGAGCGCCTGGCGGCGGCTCGCGCCGAGCGACAGGACGGCGTTGACCTGGTCGTCGCGCACGCCGCGGACCCCGCTGATCGTGGCCATCGTGATCGGCGGGAACGCCGCCAGGAACAGCAGCCAGATCTTGGAGGTGTCGCCGATGCCGAACCAGACGATGAGCAGGCCGATGTAGGCCAGCGGGGGCAGCGAGCGCAGGAAGTTGAGGTACGGCTCGAGCAGCGTGCCGAGCCACGTCGTACCCATCACTAGGCCGAGCGGGACGCCGACCACGATCCCGCCGCCGACCCCGATCGCGATCCGCTGCAGGCTGGCGAGCAGGTGCTCCCACAGGTAGTAGTTCTGCTCGCCGCGCACCATCCGGTCGGAGCCGGCGCTGATCGGGTGGTCGGTGTTGGCGCGCACGAACGCGTCCCAGACCTCACCCGGCCCGCGCAGGAACAGCGGTCGGACCAGCTCGAAGTGGGTCACCAGCCACCACAGCAGCAGGAACCCCAGCAGCGAGGTGGCGTGCAGCACCGCCCGCCGTGCACCCTGGTTCAGCATGTGCGTATCTAAACACACTGAACAAGTGGACTTACATGAGTTCGGTGGGTGGACTGGTCAGGGTGCGGCGCGGGCAGGGGTGAGTGGGCCGCCGTTCGTGACGCGGAGACGGAGGCTGGCTCACCGCCGCCCGGGGGCGCGCCCAGGCAGCGGTGACGCCCAGGCAGCGGTGACTGAGCCCCCTTTCGCGACGTGAGAACGGAGGCTGGCTCACCGCGACCCGGGGTGCGGCGCGGGCAGGGGTGAGTAGGCCGCCGTTCGTGACGCGGAGACGGAGGCTGGCTCACCGCCGCCCGGCGGCGACCGGCTCAGCCGTAGAGGCGGTCCACCACATCGGCGTACTTGGTGTTCACGACGCGGCGCTTGAGCTTGAGGGTCGGGGTGAGCTCGTCGGACTCGGCGGTCCACTCGACCGGGAGCAGCTCGAATGCCTTGACCTGCTCGGGGCGGGAGAGGCGCTCGTTGGCCTTGTCGACGGCGTCCTGGGCCATCGCCATGATCTCCGGCTTGGCGGCGAGGTCGGCGAGGTCGGCGAAGGTGATGCCCATCTTCTCCGCGACCAGCGGGGCGATCTCGGCGTCGAGCGTGAGCACGGCGACGACGTAGGGGCGGCCGTCGCCGATCGCCATCGCGTGGCCGACGATCGGCGACTCCTTGAGGTAGTTCTCGATGTTCGACGGCGCGATGTTCTTGCCGGCGCTGGTGATGATCAGCTCCTTCTTGCGATCGACGATCGCGAAGAAGCCGTCGTCGTCGAGCGTGCCGATGTCGCCGGTGTGCAGCCAGCCGTCCTCCTCGATGAGGGCGCGGGTGGCCGCCTCCTGGCGGTGGTAGCCGGGCGTCACGACGGGGCCGCGCACCAGCACCTCGCCGTCGTCGCCGAGCTTGACCTCCATGCCGGGCGTGGCGCGGCCCACGGTGCCGAGCTTGAAGCCGCCCGGGCCGTTGGCGGTGATCGCGCCGCAGGTCTCGGTCATGCCGTAGACGTCGTAGACCTTGAGCCCGAGGCCGGCCATGAACTTCGCGACCTCGAGCGGCATCGGCGCCGCGGCCGAGCCGGCCCAGGTGACCTGGTCGAGGCCGAGGAGCAGCTTGAGGAAGCCGAGGATCTTCTCCTCGGCCTCCTGGTAGGCCTGCTCGATCTCCGGCGTCATGGTGCCGCCGACCTCCTGCGCCTCCACCCAGGCGAGGCCCGCGGCCATGGCGTCCTGGACCATCTTCACGTTGTCGGGGTCGGGGTCGGCGGCGAGTCGGGCGGAGATGCCGGTCTTGATCTTCTCCCAGACCCGCGGCACGCCGAAGAACGCCGTGGGGTGGACCTCCCCCAGCGCCCCGAGCAGCTCGGCGGGGTCGCCGATCGCGTGCATGTGGCTGCCCTGGATCTGGGGGCCGTAGAGGCCCAGCACCCGCTCGGCGATGTGGGCCAGCGGCAGGTAGCTGACCGCCACCTGCGGCTCGTGGAGGCCCGCGGCCTCGAGGGTGCTGATCGCCTCGTAGAGCACGTTGTGGTGGGTGAGCACCACCCCCTTGGGGTTGCCGGTGGTGCCGGAGGTGTAGAGGATCGTCGCCGGCGTGTGCGGGGTGACCGCGCGCGCCCGGGTCTCGAGCTCGCCGGCCAGCCGCTCCCGCGCTGCGGCTCCGAGCGCGACCAGGCCGTCCCACGACAGGTACGTCCCGCCCTCGGGCACGTCGGCCGCCTCGATCACGACCACCGTGCGGATGCTGTCGACCTCCTCGAGCGCCTTGCTCCAGCGGGCCAGGTGGTCGGCGTTCTCGAGCACCACCGCGCTGGGCCGCGCCTCGCCGGCGACGTAGGCCACCTGGGTGGCCGACAGCGTGTTGTAGATCGACATCGGGGTGGCATCGGCGTGCACGGCGCCGATGTCGGCGACGTAGTGCTCCACCCGGTTGCTGGCCATGATCGCGACCGTGTCGTCGGGGGCGACCCCGCGCTCCACCAGCGCCGCGGCGACGTCGAGCGCCCGCTCGCGGGTCTCGGCCCAGGTCAGCGTCCGCCACGACTCGCCCTCGGCCGGGTGGTGCCGGTCGGAGTACGCCGGCTGGTCGGCCTTGTCGCGCGCGGTGTCGGCGAGCATGTCGATGAGCGTGCGCCCCTCGACCTGAGCCTGGATCCGGGCCCGCTCGGCCAGGACGTCGGCCTCCTGGCTGGTGGTGCTGCTGCTGGTGGGGTTCGTCGTCGTGGTCATGGGTCGCTCCCTCTCGGCGCCAGGATGGGCAAAGTCTGGCGGGGTGACCCCCGTCACACAAGGCTCAGACGCCGAGGAAGCGGCCGATGATCTCCTTCTGGATCTCGGTGGTGCCGCCGTAGATGGTCTGGATCCGACCGTCGGTGAACGCCTTCGCGATCGGGTACTCCGTCATGTAGCCGTACCCGCCGTGGATCTGCAGGCCCATGTCGGTGACCTTCTTCTGCAGCTCGGTGGTCCACCACTTCGCCATCGAGGCCAGCGCGGTGTCGACCTGTCCCTCGTTGAGCTTGAGGATGCAGTCGTTGACGAACAAGCGCGCGATGTAGGCCTCGGTGGCCATCTCGGCCAGGGCGAACCGGGTGTTCTGGAAGGCGCCGATCGGCTTGCCGAACGCCTGGCGGGTCTTGGCGTAGTCGAGCGAGAGCTCGAGCACCCGCTCGACGGCGGCGACGGCGATCGCCGCGATCGAGACCCGCTCCTGCGGCAGGTTCAGCATCAGCGAGACGAAGCCGGAGCCCTCCTCGCCCAGCAGGTTCTCCTTGGGCACCTCGACGTTGTCGAAGAAGAGCTCGGCGGTGTCCTGGGCCTTGAGGCCGACCTTGTCGAGGTTGCGGCCGCGCTCGAAGCCGGCCATCCCGCGCTCGACGACCAGCAGGCTGATGCCCTGGTGCCCGGCCTCGGGGTCGGTGCGCGCCACCACGATCACGACGTCGCTGAGGATGCCGTTGCTGATGAAGGTCTTCGAGCCGTTGAGGACGTAGTGGTCGCCCTTGTCGACGGCGCTGGTGCGGATGCCCTGGAGGTCGGAGCCCGCGCCCGGCTCGGTCATGGCGATCGAGGAGATCAGCTCGCCGCTCACGAGCCCCGGCAGCCACCGCTGCTTCTGCTCCGGCGTCCCGAGCTCGCTGATGTAGGGCACGATGATGTCGCTGTGCACGGGGAAGCCCAGCCCGCTGGCCCCGACCTTGGAGATCTCCTCGCTGACGATCGCGTTGTAGCGGAAGTCCTTGATCCCCGCGCCGCCGTACTGCTCCTCGACGTCGAAGCAGAGCAGCCCGGTCTCGCCCGCCTTGGTCCAGACCTCGCGGCTGACCTGACCGTCCTTCTCCCACTGGTCGTGGTGGGGGACGACCTCCTTCTCCAGGAAGGCGCGGACGGTGCTGCGGAAGTCCTCGTGCTCCTGCTCGTAGATGGAGGGGGTCTCGGGCATCGCGGTCTCCTGGCAGATTCGGGAAGGATGCGCTGTCAGAAAGCGCTGGACCTACTGTGACACCGGAACTGTCACGGTTTCAAGGTCAGGAGACGATCTCCTTGAGCTCGCGCACGGTCGCCGCCGGGTCCTCGCTCGCGGGCATCACGTTCAGGTGGGTCACGCCGGCCTCGCGGAACGCCGCGACCCGCTCCTCGACGTACGACCGCGGACCCACGAGGTTGCCCGCCTCCAGCCACTCCTCGGGCACCAGCGCCTCGGCCTCGCGCTTCTTGCCCGAGAGGTAGAGGTCCTGGATCTCGGCGGCCTCCTTCTCGTAGCCGTACTGGCAGGCGAGGTCGTTGTAGAAGTTCTTGCCGCGCGCGCCCATGCCGCCGACGTAGAGGGCGTAGACCGGGCGGGCGAAGTCGAGCATCGCCTTGACCTCCGGGCCCTCGCCGATCGCGACCATGCCCCCGGCGGTGACCTGGAGCGGCCCGAGCTCGGTGGAGCGCTTCGCGGCGCCGGCGGCCAGCGCCTCGCCCCACACCTCCTGCGCCTTCTCGGGGTAGAACAGGTGCGGCATCCAGCCGTCGGCGACCTCGGCGGTCATCCGCACGTTCTTGTCGCCCAGCGCGGCCACCCACAGCGGCACCGACGGCCGCTCCGGCTTGGTGAGCAGCTTCAGCGGCTTGCCGAGCCCCAGGCCCTGCCCCTCGGGCAGCGGCAGCTTCACGATGCCGTCGTTGGTGAGCGGCTCGCGCCGAAGACCGCGCCGGATGATGTCGATGACCTCGCGGGTGCGGCCCAGCGGCTTGTCGTACGGCAGCCCGTGGAAGCCCTCGATCACCTGCGGACCGGAGGCGCCCAGCCCGATGACCGCACGGCCGGCGGAGACGTTGTCGAGGCCGGCCGCGGTCTGCAGCAGCGCCCCGGGCGTGCGGGAGTAGACGTTGAGGATGCCGGCGCCGATCTCGATGGTCTCGGTCTTCGCGGCGAGGTAGCCCATCAGCGTGGGGGAGTCGAACCCGTAGGCCTCGGCCACCCAGACCAGGTCGAGCCCGGCCCGCTCGAGGTCGGTGACCTGGTCGGCCGCCTGGCGCGGGTTGCCGTCGTACATCAGCATCATCGAGAGCTTCATGACCGTGACAGTAACAGTGTCACAGTCGCGCGCGCGACGGCCGTGGACGCCGGCCGGGGACGCCGCCTGGGGACGCCGGCTGGGGACGCCGGCTGGGGACGCCGGCTGGAGACTTCGGCTGGGAGGCGCGGTCAGGTGGTCGGGATCATGCCCAGCTCGTCGCCGAGCGCGAGCCACAGGCTGGCGGCGTACTCGGTGGTGATGTGGTCGGTGTCGCGGTAGGACAGGGTGCCGCCGATCACCACCGGGCACTCGCCCTGCCAGCACAGCCACGGCGTCGGGTCGACCACCCGGGTGCCGGCGAGCCGGGCCGACTGCACCGCGACGTCGCCGAGGATCTGCGAGCGCTCGACGGGTCGGAACATGCAGTCGTAGAGGTCGGGCTCGCCGGTGGTCAGGCAGGTGGCCGGGTCGTCGTCGGACTTCGGCACGTCGCGCATCAGCACGACCTCGCGAGCCGCCTGCTCCAGCTCGATGAACAGCTCGTCGTAGCCGGCCCGAAGCACCGGCACGACCCGCTCGATGCTGTTGACCCGGGTGTCGCCGTCGTAGACGCCGTTGACCGGGGGCGACGAGGCCACCACGACCAGGTCGGGGTCGAGGGCCTCCACCTGCTCGACCACCCACTCCTGGAAGTCGGTGCAGTCGGTGAACGGCTGCGAGCCGTCGGCGGTGGCGACGGTGATGTGGGCCGCGGTGCACTGCGGCTTGACGAGGTAGAAGGCCTGCCAGTTGCCGGCCCGGGTGATCTTGTCGAACGCCGGGATCCAGGCCCGGGCGTGGGAGTCGCCGATCAGCACCAGGGTGCGGTCGCCGCCGTCCTCGCCCCGCTGGCAGAGCCGGCGCACGTTCTCGGCGTAGTCGCAGCCGCCGACGTCGGCGATGGAGTCGCGCAGCCGCATCAGGTTCGGGTCGAGGTCGCTCGGCACCGCCATCCGCTCGCGGGCGGCGGCCACCGAGGCGCGCACCAGCTCGACGGTGTCGTCGTGGCCGGTGCCGCTGACGGTGATCGCGGGGTTGTCGCCCCGCTCGCCGCCCTGCCAGGCCGTCCAGGTCCAGGCGCCCCACGCGGTGGCCGCGACCATGGCGAGGCTGGTGGGGTAGAGCACGAGCGCACGCCGGGCGCGCAGCCGCACCGAGACCCGGCCGCTGCGGAACGGCGTCTCGACGAAGCGGAAGGTCAGCGCCGAGAGCGCGAAGGTGACGGCCACCGCGGCGGCTGCCTCCCAGCCGCCGAGCCCGCGGCCGAGGCGGGCCTCGGCCAGCACCAGCACCGGCCAGTGCCACAGGTAGAGCGAGTAGGACCAGTCACCCACCAGGCGCAGGGGACGCACCGACAGTGCCCGGCCCACCAGCGACGTCGTGCCGGAGGCGCCGGCGAGCAGCAGCAGGGCGGTGCCGGTGACCGGCAGCAGCGCGGCGTAGCCCGGGAAGGCGGTGTCGGCGGTGAGCACCGCGCACGACGCCGCGATCGCCGCGAGCCCGAGCAGCCCCATCGAGGTGACGGCGCGCCGGGTGAGCCGGGCGCTGACCCGCGATGGCACCAGGGCGACCATCGCGCCGACGCCGAGCTCCCAGGCCCGGGTCAGCGTGGAGAAGTACGCCGCGGTGGGCTCGGCCCCGGTCTGCTGTATCGACCAGGCCAGCGAGAGTCCGGTGACGGTGAGCAGCACCATGAACACCGGGCCGCGCGGCAGCCGCTGCTCGCGCGTGCCCCCCAGCACGCGGGTGACCCCCACGCAGACCAGGAGCAGCAGCGGCCAGACGAGGTAGAACTGCTCCTCCACCGCCAGCGACCAGTAGTGCTGGAGCGGCGAGGGGCCCGTGTCCTGGGCGAAGTAGTAGACGCCCTGCTGGGCGAAGTGGACGTTGGCGGCGAACGCGCCGGCCCACAGCGCGTCGACCACGACCTGGCGGGCGTCGAGGAGGCTCAGCCACAGCACCGAGACCGCGACGGTGGCGAGGGTGACGACGGTCGCGGCCGGCAGGATCCGCCGCGCCCGCCGGGCCCAGAACGAGCCCACCGAGATCCGGCCGCCGGCCTGGAGCTCGCGGTAGAGCAGCAGCGAGATGAGGTAGCCCGAGACGACGAAGAACACGTCGACGCCGACGAACCCGCCCGGGAGGGCGGCGATGCCGGCGTGGGAGCCGATGACGACCAGGACCGCGACGGCTCGCAGCCCCTGGATGTCCCCTCGGATCTCGCGTGCCACGGCCGGCAATGATTCCTCTCTCGCCCCTGGGCAGGATATCGATTCTGGCACCCCCCAGCGGCGATTGCGCGCACCAGGTGGCATCATCCGCGGGAGTCGACCCCCTCCCGGCGCCGAGACCTCTCCCCGGGACCGAGCGCAGGAGCCCCACGTGACGAGCCACACCATCGCGGTCATCGGCGGTACCGGCCCCCAGGGCAAGGGCCTGGGCTACCGGTTCGCCCGGCACGGCCACACCGTGGTCCTCGGCTCCCGCTCGGAGGAGCGCGCGCTGCCCGTCGCCGACGAGGTCGGCGAGCGGCTGAGCGGGGTCGAGGGCGCCGGTCGGGTGACCGGAGCCGCCAACGCCGATGCCGTCGCCGCCGCCGACGTGGTGCTGCTCGCGGTGCCGTGGGACGGTCACGACGAGCTGGTCGCGACCCTGCCGCTGGCCGGCAAGACCGTCATCTCCTGCGTCAACCCGCTGGCCTTCGACAAGCGCGGCGCGCACGGCCTGGTGATCAACGGCGGCGAGGGCTCGGCGGCCGAGTCGGCCCAGGCGATCGCTCCCGAGGCGACCGTGGTCGGCGCCTTCCACAACGTCTCGGCCGTCGGCCTGTGGGGCGACGAGGAGTACCTCGACGAGGACGTGCTGGTCGTGGGCGACGTCGTGGAGGCCAAGGAGGTCGCCATCGAGCTCGCGGCCGCGGTGACCGGCCGGCCCGGCATCGACGCCGGCAAGCTCCGCCTGGCGCGCCAGCTCGAGCCGTTCACCGCCGTGCTGATCTCGATCAACCGCAAGTACAAGGTCCACTCCGGGGTGCGGATCAGCGGGCTCGACGCCCACTGACGCCGTCGGCGGGGGAGCGGCTCAGCGACCGCCGTTCCAGCTCTCCCACAGCGCGGCATAGGAGCCGCCCGCGGCGACCAGCTCGTCGTGCGTGCCGAGCTCGCTGACCCGGCCGTCCTCGACGACCGCCACCCGGTCGGCGTCGTGGGCCGAGAACAGCCGGTGCGCGATCGCGACCACGGTGCGACCCTCGAGCACCGCCGCCAGCGAGCGCTCGAGGTGGCGCGCGGCGCGGGGGTCGATGAGCGACGTCGCCTCGTCGAGCACCAGCGTGTGGGGGTCGGCCAGCACCAGGCGCGCCACCGCGACCTGCTGGGCCTGCGCTGCCGTGAGCGCCCGGCCGCCGGAGCCGACCACCGTGTCGAGGCCGTCGGGCAGCGCGTCGACCCAGGGCAGCGCGTCGACGGCCGCGAGCGCCGCCCGGACGTCGTCGTCGGTGGCGCCGGCGGGCGCGGCCAGGGCGAGGTTGTCGCGCAGGGTGCCGACGAAGACGTGGTGCTCCTGGGTCACCAGCGCGACGTGGCCGCGCAGCTCGTCGAGGGGGAGCTCGACCAGCCCGACCCCGCCGACGGTCACCTCCCCGGTGCGCGGCGGGTGGATCCCGGCCAGCAGCCGTCCGAGCGTCGACTTGCCGGCTCCCGACGGGCCGACCACCGCGATCCGCTCCCCGACGCCTACGTCGAGGTCGACCCCGTGCAGCACGTCGCGCCCGTCGACGTAGGAGAACCGGACGTCGTGGGCGGTGAGCCGCTCGCCGTCGGGGCGGCGGCCGGTCACCTCGCGGTCGTCGGGCACGTCGGCGACGCCGAGCAGCCGGGCCAGCGAGGCCGCGCCCATCTGGAGCTCGTCGAGGATGCTGACGATCCGGTCGACCGGGTCGATGAGCATCTGCACGTAGAGCACCGCAGCCGTGACCTCGCCGAGGGACACCGAGCCCTGCGTGTAGAGCCAGCCACCGAACAGCAGGGTGGCCACGGTCGGCACCAGGTAGGAGAGCTCCATGCTCGGGAAGAACACGGTGCGCAGGCGCAGCGTGTAGCGCTCGGCCTCGTAGGACTCGCGGATGTCGTCGTCGAGGGCCCGCACCCGCGCCTCGCGCAGCCCCAGCGCCTCGACCGTGCGCGCACCCTCCACGGTCTCGGTGAGCGTCGCGTTGATGGCGGAGTACGACGCGCTCTCGCGCAGGTAGCCGTCCTTGGCGCGTGCGAGGTACCACCGCAGCCCGATCACCAGCGGGGGCAGGCCGAGCAGGCACGGCAGCGCGACCCACCAGCCCACGCTGACCGCGGCGGCGAAGGTGACGACCGCGGTGATCACGGCGATCGTCCACTCGGGCACCGCGAACCGCACCGACCAGCCCAGCCGGTCGACGTCGTTGTTGGTGCGGGTGAGCAGGTCGCCGGAGCCGGCCGACTCGACCACGCCCACGGGGAGGGCCAGCGCGTGGTCGACGAAGTCCTCGCGCAGTGCGGCCAGCACCTGCTCTCCGAGCACCTGGCTGAGCAGTCGCGCCCAGCGGGTCAGCAGGGTCTGGGCGAGCAGGAACCCGCCCAGCAGCAGGACGATCGTGTCGACGTGGCGGGTGGTGGTGCCGTGCTCGACCGACTCGACCAGGCTGCCGAGGAGCCGCGGTGCGGCCAGGGCGGCCAGGGCGGCCAGCAGGTGCAGGGCCACCGCGCCCCAGAGCTGGCGGGGGTGGCGGCGCGCGAGCCGGGCCGCGTAGCGGCGTACCGCCCGGCCGTCGGCCACCGGCAGCGCGGTCATCGGCCGGCCTCCGCGGGCTCGGACTCGCGGGTGACGAGGGCGCGGTAGTCGGGCTCGCCCTCCATCAGGTCGACGTGCCGCCCCTGGGCGACCACCCGGTCGCCGCGCAGCCAGGCGACCTCGTCGACGACGTCGAGCACCAGCGGGCTGCCGGTCGTGACCACGGTGGTGCGGCCGGCGCGCGCGGCCCGCAGCCGGGAGGCGATCCGGGCCTCGGTGTGGGCGTCGACCGCCGACGTCGGCTCGACCAGCACGAGCACCTCGGGGTCGAGCGCGAGCACGCGCGCCAGCACCAGCCGCTGGCGTTGGCCGCCGGAGAAGGTCCGGCCGCGCTCGGCCACCACCCCGTCGAGACCGCCCGGCACCGCGTCGAGCACGTCGGCGGCCGCGGCGACGTCGAGCGCGCGGTCGAGGTCGCCGCGGCCGGTCACGTCGAGGACGTCGCCGAGCCGGCCCGAGAAGAGCGCCGAGCCGGTGTCGGAGACCACCACCCGGCGGCGTACCTCCTCGCGCGCCAGCCGGGCCAGGGGGACCCCGCCCAGGGTGACGTCGTCGTCCACCTCGGCCGCGCACAGCCCCAGCCGGTCGGCCAGCGCCGCCGCGTCGTCGGGCTGGTCGGAGACGACCGCGACCAGCCGGCCGCCGCGCACGTGGAGGCCGCTGCGGGCGTCGCGGAGGTCGCCCCCGGCCGGTGGTCCGGCCAGCGGTACCGTGGTCTCGGCGTGGTCGGGGTCGAGGGCGAGGAAGCGGCACACCCGGGCCGCCGACACCCGCCCCTTGATCAGCTTGTTGGCGTACTCGGTGGCGGTGCGCAGCGGGATCATCAGGAACGCGGAGTAGCCGTAGAACGCCACCAGCTCGCCGGTGGAGATCTGGCCGGCGACCGCCGAGCGGGCGCCGAGCCAGACCACGACCACCACGAACACGCCGGGCAGGAACACCTGCAGCGCGTCGAGCACCGACTGCAGCCGGGCGACCTCCACGCCGGCCCGGCGCGCGGCCTGCGACTCCCGGCGGTAGCGGTCGAGGAAGACCCTCTCGCCGCCGACGCCACGCAGCACCCGCAGCCCGCTGACGATGTCGCTCGCGGTGTTGGCGAGCCCGCCCATCAGGTGCCGCTGGTGGCGGCTGCGCCGGTCGAGCGGCCGCAGCACGGGCGCGATCAGGCCCATCAGCAGCGGCACCCCGAGCAGCACCACCAAGCCGAGGGTCACCGAGGTCTGGAGCAGGATCACTGCCACGAGCACGAAGCTCACCACCGCACCGGCGAACCGGGCGGTGACGTCCATGACCTGCCCGATGTGGGACAGGTCGCTGCTGCCGATCGCGACCACCTCACCGGTCGAGGTACGCCGGCGCAGGCTGCCGCCCAGCCGCACCGTCTGCCGGCCCGCGAGCTGGACGACGCGGAAGGCCGCGACCAGCCAGTTGGTGACCGCGAACCGGTGCCGCATGATCCCGCTGGCCGCCTGCACCAGGCCGACCAGCAGCAGCAGTCCGGCCAGCCGGAGCAGCGCCCCGCCGTCGCGGTCGGCGACCCCGTGGTCGATGGCCAGGCCGATCACCGCCGGCATCACCGCCTGCGAGCTCATCCAGACGATGCCGAAGCACATCCCCATCACCAGCGTCGGCCACTGCCCCCGCGCGAGCCACCACAGCAACCGCCCCGCCGACCGGTGGTCGGCGGTGCCGGGGTGGTCGAGGGGCAGGCGGCGCACCGACCCCACGCTAGGTCGCGGCGCCGATGCTTCGCCAGCGAATTACCCCGCGGCGTGCGCTGGTTGAGGAAGGACGAAGTCCTTCACTCGTTACCCGGTGAGCCGAACGCCCTCCCGCAACCACCTCGGGCGGCCCAGGTTTCGCCGAGCCGTCGTTGATTGACGCCGGGTCGGCGATATCCGCGTCCGCATCCGGTGGGGAAGGGAGGGCGTTCGGCCGGCGGGGGTTTCGAGACAGTCGCTAGCGCGACTTCCTCAACCAACGGGGCCACCGCTGGTTGAGGAAGGACGAAGTCCTTCACTCGTTACCCGGTGAGCCGGATGCCCTCCGGGACTCGGGCTGCTCCGGTGCTGACTCGGGGCGCCCGCGCGGCTAGCAGGCCGACGCTCGCCGTCAAGGATTCCCTGCGGCGCCTTCGGCGTCCTTGACCGCGAGCCTCGGTCGGCCTGCTTGTACGGCGCACTGCCGGCACTCGCAAGCTCGCGCCGCCAGCAGTGCGCGGGCGCTCGTACCCACCGCTGGTTGAGGAAGGCGTGCAACGCCTGTCTCGAAACCCGGCGAGACGAACGCCCTCCCGCAACCACCTGCGGGCAGCCCAGGTTTCGCCGAGCCGTCGTTAATTAACGACGGCTCGGCGATACCCGAGTCCGCATCCGTTGGGGACGGAGGGTGTTCGGCAGGCGGGGGTTTCGAGACAGTCGCTAGCGCGACTTCCTCAACCACCGGCGACCCAGGTAACGATCGGGTCACAACGTCGAATCCCCGTTGTGGACAACGCGAAAACCGGCCGGGGACTGTCGGTGGTCGGTGCTTGGGTAGAGGCATGACAGCGAAGGCCACACCCCACGGACGGCACCGCATCTCGCGGGCCGTCGGCGAGGTGCGCGCCACGCTGGACGACGTAGGCGAGCTGCCGCTGTGGAGCATGCAGGCACCCGAGACAGCCGAGACCCTGACCGAGATCGCCAAGCTCGAGTCCCAGGTGGCGGCGCTGAAGCTGAGGGTCGCCAAGCACGCCCAGACCCAGAAGGTCGAGGCCGCATCCGGTGCCACCTCGACCGCAGCGTGGCTCGCCGTCGCCACCCACGCCACCCGCCGCGAGACCGCCAGGACGATGCGGCTGGCCGAGCAGCTCGACACCATGCCGATCGTCGCGCAGGCGCTGGCCCGCGGTGACCTGCTGCTGGAGCAGGCCGAGGTCATCGCCCGCGCGATCGACAAGCTCCCCGACGACGTCGACGCCGCGGTCCGCGAGCAGGCGCAGGCCAAGCTGGTCGAGCTGGCCCGGCACCACGACGCCAGGGACCTCACGATCTTCGGCAACCGGATCCTCGACATCGTCTGCCCCGAGGTCGGGGAAGCAGCAGAAGCCGAGGCGCTGGCTCGCGAGGAGCGGGAGGCCGAGAAGGCCTGCAAGCTCACCATGCTCGACGACGGCGAGGGCCGGACCCACGGCAGGTTCGTCATCCCGACCATGCACGCCGAAGCTTTGAAGAAGGCGTTGTTCGCCCACGCGGCGCTCACCCACGGGAAGGTGACCGCGCAGTCGCTGGGCCAGGCGTTCTGCGACTACATCCTCCGTTACCCCGCAGACAGCCTGCCCCAGCGCGGAGGGGTCAACGCCACCGTCGTCGTGACCATCCCCCTGGCCGTGCTCGAAGGACGCCTGGCGGCGTGCGAGCTCGACACCGGCACCCGGATCAGCCCCGGCGCCGCACGACGCCTCGCCTGCGAAGCCGGACTCATCCCCGCGGTCTTCGACGGGCAGTCGCAGGTCCTCGACCTCGGCCGCACCCGACGTCTCTTCTCGACCGGTCAGCGGATCGCGCTCGGTCTCCAGCAGAAGACCTGCCGCAGCGAGGGCTGCGACCGACCCGCGTCGACCTGCGAGGCCCACCACAAGACCCGCTGGACCGACGGCGGCAAGACCGACCTCAAGGACGGCGTCCTGCTCTGCCCGTCGCACCACCACAGGGCACACGACCCGATGTACAACACGACCTACCTGTCGAGCGGGAAAGTCCAGTTCCACAGGCGCAACTGATCGCTGGTTGAGGAAGTTGCGCTAGCAACTGTCTCGAAACCCCGGAGGACGACAACCCTCCCGTTCCTAACGGAGGGCGCGCGTCTCACCCGGGTGACGAGACAGGACTTCGTCCTTCCTCAACCAGCGTCGAGCCCGCACGAACGACGGGCGAAGGCGACCGCGTTGCCGCCGCCCGCCGGGGTCATCCGGAGCAGGATCTCGCCGGGACGGCCGTCGAGGGTGAAGTGCAGGCGGAACGCCGTGGCGTTGCCGCCCTCGAGGAACGCGTGGTCGTCGCAGCGCGCCGGCTTGAGGGGCAGGTCGATCCGGACGGGGTCGGTGCCGGTGATCCGGCGGCCCGGCGCCCAGGCTCCTGGTCCCTCGGCCGAGCCCAGCAGGTGGGAGCCGCTGACCCGGTCGATGACGAGGTCGTGGCCCTCCGCGCCGCCGGTGGGGCGGACGAGGAGCGTCAGGGTGCCGACCGCGCCGGCGCCGGAGCCGTCGTCGGTCACCTCGTCGAGCCAGCCGACGTCGGCCACCCGGGCGAGGGCGAGCTCCTGGCAGCGCGAGCGCGTGTAGCGGCCCACCACGTCGGTGGGGTCGGTGACCCGCACCCGCTCGGTGCGGCCGCCGTGGGTGATCTCGACGACGCCGCTCTCCGGCCGGGCCGTGCCGTCGCAGCGAGGCCGGGCCGGGAGCGGGACCGGGAAGCCGCGCTCGGAGCCGGCCGGGTTGGTGCGCAGCCGCTCGGCGTCGATCGGCCGCCGGAAGTGTGGGTCGCGGTAGACGATCCGGCTGGGGGTCACCGGAGCGGTGGTGTCGTTGTCGATCCACACCTGCATCCGGCCCAGCGAGGCGTCGATCGACGACTGGCGCATGTCGGCGAGCTGGCGGCCCGTGGGTGGGGGGTCCTCGGGGCGGGGGAGCGGGCTCAGGGTGCGCACGGTCGGGGGCGCGGTGGCGTCGGCGTCCGCCCCGGCGGCCGGGTCGTCGTCCCCGCCTCCGCAGCCGGCCAGCAGCAGCGCCCCGGCGAGCAGCAGGGGGAGCGGGTGGGTCCGCCGCCTAGGCACCGACGGCCAGCCCGTCGACCACCTCGGCCCCCGGCAGCTCGCCGACCAGCCGGCCCGGCAGCAGCAGCTTCGACCGGCGGGTGCCGGAGCCGATCACGGCGACCGGCATCGCCACCACCCGGGCGTCGACCAGCAGCCGCCAGCCCTCCGGCAGGCCGACCGGCGTGATGCCGCCGTACTCCATGCCCGACTCCTCGACCGCCCGCTCCACCTGCAGGAACGACGCCTTGCGCACCTCGAGGGTGCGCTTGACGAGGTTGTTGACGTCGGCGCGGGTGTCGGCCCGCACCACGCACGCCGCGATCCGCTCCGCGCCGTCGCGCCGGCCGCCGACGACGACGCAGTTGGCGCCGGTGTCCATGCCGAGGTCGTAGGCCTCGGCCATCGCGGCGGTGTCGGCGACCATGGGGTCGATCTCGACCACCGCCACCTCGGCCGCGCCCGCCCACCTGGCCAGCGCGGCGGCCACGGGCGGCGCGAGCAACCCGGGGTGGTCGAGCGCGGGCACCGAGGTCAGGGTGCCGAGGGACGGGAGGCTCACGGCCCCATCCTGACCCATGCCCGTCGCGTGCGGTTCACGTCGAGGCGGTCGCGCCGTCACCTCGTGGGGCTCCACTCGAGGGGTGACCACGCTGGCGCGGCCTCCCGCCCCGATCGTCATCGGCCACCGGGGCGCCCCGGGCTACCGGCCCGAGCACACCCTGGCCTCCTACCGCCTCGCGCTCGCGCTCGGCGTCGACGCCGTCGAGCCCGACCTCGTCGTCACGCGCGACGGCGTGCTGGTGGTGCGCCACGAGAACGAGATCAGCGCCACGACCGACGTCGCCCTGCACCCCGAGCTCGCCGACCGCCGCACCACCAAGGTGGTCGCGGGGCGCGAGGTGACCGGCTGGTTCACCGAGGACCTCACCCTCGCCGAGCTCAAGACGCTGCGCTGCGTGGAGCGGCTGCCCGACCTGCGCCCCGGCAACCGTCGCTACGACGGCCGGTGGCCGGTGGCCACCTTCGACGAGCTCCTGCTGCTCGTCGCCGAGGAGGGACGGCGCCGCGGCCGCCCGGTGGGCGTGCACGTCGAGCTGAAGACGCCGTCGTACTTCGCCGGGCTCGGGCTCCCGCTCGAGGAGGCGGTGCTCGCCGCGCTGCGCGACCACGGGCTCGACCGGCCCGGCTCCGGGGCGGTGGTGCAGAGCTTCGAGACCGCGGCGCTGCGGTCGCTGCGGGTGCACACCGCCCTGCCCCTGGTGCAGCTGATCGACTCGGTGGGCGCGCCCGCCGACTGCGTGGCGACCGGTGACCCCACGACGCACGCCGACCTCGCCAGCGCGCGCGGGCTGCGGATGGTCGCGGGCTACGCCGACCTCGTGGGCGTGCACCGCGACCTGGTGCGCCCGCGCGATCCCGCCACCGGCCGCACCGCGGACACCACGACGCTGGTCGACGACGCCCACCTGGCCGGGCTCCGGGTGCTCGTCTGGACGCTGCGCGCCGAGAACCGCCACCTGCCCGCCGAGCTGCGCAACGGCGCGGCCCCCGGTGCGCACGGCGACGCCCGGGCCGAGGCCCGGGCGTTCCTGGAGGCGGGGGTGGACGGTGTCTTCAGCGACCACCCCGACCTGGCGCTCAGCGCGCGCGAGGACTGGCTGCTCGACGCCGCGCTCGCGGTCTAGCCGACCGGGCCGCCTGCAGCCGGGCCGGCAGCCTGGTGCTGGGCCACGGCCCGGGCCCACACCTTGTCGACCGACGGGATCAGCACCCAGCCGACGAGGTAGGCCAGCACCACGCTGCCGAACCCGACGACGGCCAGCACCACGGTCAGCAGGCGGACCAGGGTGACGTCCATGCCGACGTACTCGGCGATCCCGGAGCAGATGCCGCCGAACACCCGGTCGTCGGTGCGGCGGACCAGCCGCCGCGGCATCTGCGGACCCGTGGGCGGCTGGTAGGGCTGGTACGGGGGCTGGGGGTTCGGGGTGGTCATCGCTCCTCCTCGGGAGTGGCGTCGGTGGGCTCGGTGGTCTGCTCGTGGATGGGCTCGGTGGGCTCGGTGGGCGCGATGGGCTCGATCGGCTCGGGAGGTGCGACCGGCTCGGGGGACCCGGACCGGCGCCGGGTGCTGTGGAACGCGGTCACGGCCAGGCCGACCGCGCCGGCGAGCACCCACGGCACCGGCAGCAGCCAGCGGACGTCGCCGTCGTCGACGACGTCGCCCTCGACCAGGGCCCAGACGCCGACCAGCGCGACGAAGGCGAGGCCCATGACCAGGGCGCCGACGTTGACGGGGTGCCACCCGGAGGTGGGGGCGTCGGCGGGTGCGGTGGTGTCGTTCATCGGGTGACCTCCTCGGTCGCGACGGAGCGGGCCGCCGGCGGGGCGACCGGTGCCGGGGGAGCACGGTCGGGGGTGGGCCGGTCCTCGTCGTCGAGGCTGGAGACGGTGTGCACCTCGACCTCGCCGACGCCGACCCGGGCCTCGATGGTCAGCTCGGGAGCGCCGGGGCCACCGTCGTGGCGACCCTCCTCGCGGATGTCGAAACCGCCGTGCTCCTCGTCGAAGATCAGTGACCCGCCGATCGCGTCCACCCGGCTGCGGACGACGACCGAGAGCGCCTCGGGCACGATCACCTCCACGTGGCCGACATCGGCCCGGAGCCGGATCAGCCGGCCGTCGAGCGCCTCGAGGTCGGCGACGTCGCCGAGGTCGAGCCGGATCTCACCGCCGCCGATGTCGTAGCTGGAGCGGACGTCGGCCGCCGTGGCCGGGCGGAGGTGCATGGTGGTGCCGTCCCACTCGCCGGCGGCGGTGGTGGCGGCGGTCGCCAGGGCCGCGACGAGCCCCACGAAGATCAGGCCGCCGGGGCGGCCCCACACGGAGCCGACCAGCAGCATCAGGCCCACGACCCCCAGCACCAGGGCGGGGTACGCCGAGTCGGCGACGTCGACGCCGGCCAGGTCGAGGGTGGCGAGCAGGCCGACCGCGACCGCGGACAGGGCGAGGGTGAACCAGAACAGCACCGGGCCGCGCTTGCGCGGGTTGCGGGGCTCACGGGGCGGAGCGGGGGGCCGGCCCCACGCGGCCGGGGGCGCCGGCGCCATCGGCGCGGTGGGTGGTGCCGTGGTGGTGCCGCCGGACCCAGCGGTGGCCGGCGGTGCCGGCGGCGCCGTCGGGTCGGCCGGCGCGAAGCCCCACGACTCGCTGCGGCGGTCGAGCTGGGTGAGCACGACGAGCGCGACCACCCCGATCACCGCGAGCGGCCAGGGGAAGTCGAACTGCCCGACCGAGTCGCCGAGGAGGGCCAGCACCGCGATGCCGCCGATCACGGCCAGCGCGATCGTGCGGTTGCGCTCGTCGAGGCCCAACGGGGCCCGCTCGGCCCCCTCCTCGGGCACGAGCAGCCAGCAGGCGCCGTAGATGATCAGGCCCGCGCCGCCGAAGAAGGTGAGGACGACGAGGGCGACCCGCACCACGACGGGGTCGATGTCGAGGTGGCGGCCGAGGCCGCCCGCGACGCCCGCGACCTTGCGGTCGGCGCGGCTGCGGCGGAGGCGGCCGAGGTCACGGACCTCCTCGCGGGTGGCGCGAGGTCCGGAGTCCGGGCCGGGCGGAGGCGTGGGGTGCTGGTGGCTCTGCTCGGGCCCGGCACCGGGGGCCTCGGGTGTGGTGTTCATGTCCACCAGACTGGTCGCTCGCGGGATCGCGCACCATCGGGGACGCCCCTGATCCCGGGGAGCCGGCGCGGGGTGCGGGTCAGGGGTCCCTCGGGGTCGAACCTCATGGGACGCACCCTCGCGCTGTGTGACGATTGAGGGGCCATGAGCACGCCGACGCTGTCACCGCCGACCGTCCGCCGCGCCACCCGCGACACCGAGGCCCCGGTCGTCGGTGGGGTCGCGGCCGGCCTGGCGCGCCACCTGGCGCTCCCGGTGGTCTGGGTGCGGGCGGCGTTCGTCGTCACGGCGGCCTTCGGCGGCCTCGGCGTCGCCTTCTACGCCGGGCTCTGGATGGTGCTGCCGGCCGACAGCCGGTTCGAGACCGCCACCCCGGGCGCCGAGTCGGCGTCGCGGGGCGGTCGCCGGCCAGGGCGGGTGCGCCGGCTCTCCGACGTGGGCCCGGCGATCGCCCTCGCCGCGCTCGGCCTGGGCGCGATCCTCTTCGTCGAGGCGCTCTTCGGGCGGGGCGCGGTGCTCTGGCCGGTGCTGGTGGCGCTGGCCGGGGTCGCCCTGCTGTGGCGACAGGCCGACGAGGCGCAGCGCGAGCGCTGGGTCGACTCCACGGGCCGGATCGACCCGGTGCGGATCGTGCTGGGCAGCGGCGGCTGGGCGGCGTACGCCCGGATCGCCTGCGGCATCGTGCTGCTGATCTCGGCCGCCTTCATCGTGGGCTTCGACAACGGCAACGCCGGCGACGCCCGCGGCGTGCTGGTGGCTGCGCTGCTCGGGGTGCTCGCGATTGCCTTCGTGGTGGGACCGTGGGTGTTCCGGCTCGCCGCCGACCTGTCGGCCGAGCGCGAGGAGCGGGTGCGCACCCAGGAGCGCGCCGACGTCGCCGCCCACCTCCACGACTCCGTGCTGCAGACCCTCGCCCTGATCCAGAACAACGCCGGCGACTCCGCCACCGTGGCCCGGCTGGCCCGCGCCCAGGAGCGCGACCTGCGGGCCTGGCTCTACTCCGGCGAGGCCACCGACGAGCGCACGCTGGCCAGCGCGCTGCGCGGCGCCGCGGCCGAGGTGGAGGACGCCCACGGCGTCACCGTCGACGTCGTGAGCGTGGGCGACTGCGACTTCGACGAGCTGCTCCGTCCGGTCGTGGCCGCGACCCGCGAGGCGGTCACCAACGCCGCCAAGCACGCCGGCACCGGCCGGGTCGACGTCTACGCCGAGATCACGCCGGGGGCGGTCGACGTGTTCGTGCGCGACCGCGGGCCCGGCTTCGACCTCGACGCCGTGCCCGTCGACCGGCTGGGCGTCCGCGGCTCGATCATCGACCGGATGGCCCGCCACGGCGGCCGCGCCGAGATCCGCTCCGCCCCCGGCGGGGGCACCGAGGTGCGGCTGCACCTCTCCCGACCCGAGCAGTCCCCACGCCAGGAGGAGAACCATGGCTGACGCACCGGTCCGAGTGGTGGTCGTCGACGACCACGCGATGTTCCGCAGCGGCGTGCGCGCCGAGCTGGCCTCGGCCGGCGCGGGCGTCGTCGACGTGCTGGCCGAGGCCGCGGACGTCGACGAGGCGGTCGCCGCGGTGCAGGCGCACCGCCCGGACGTCGTCCTGCTCGACGTGCACCTGCCCGGCGGGGGCGGGGTCGAGGTGATGCGGCGGCTGGCCGCCACCGAGACCCGGTTCCTGGCGCTGTCGGTCAGCGACGCCGCCGAGGACGTCATCGGCACCATCCGCGGCGGCGCCCGCGGCTACGTCACCAAGACCATCACCGGCCCCGAGCTGGTCTCGGCGATCCGGCGGGTCGCCGACGGCGACGCGGTGTTCTCGCCGCGGTTGGCGGGCTTCGTGCTCGACGCGTTCGCCGGCTCGATCGAGGTGGCCGCCGTCGACGAGGACCTCGACCGGCTCACCGAGCGCGAGCGCGAGGTGATGCGGCTGATCGCCCGCGGCTACGCCTACAAGGAGGTGGCCAAGGAGCTGTTCATCTCCATCAAGACCGTGGAGACCCACATGTCCAACGTGCTGCGCAAGCTCCAGCTCTCCTCGCGCCACGAGCTGACGCGCTGGGCGACGGACCGTCGGCTGCTCTAGCCCGGCACCCGCCCCGCCGCGGCGGCCGGTCCCACCTCGTGGGGAGCTCGAGCCAGCGCCTCGAGCAGCTCCGCCGAGGTGCGCCCTGCGTCGTGGGCGGCGAAGTCCTGCGCGATCCGCCTGGCAGCCTCGCGCAGACCCGGCTCCTCGAGCAGGCGACGTACCGCGTCGCGAAGCGCCGCCTCGGTGGGATCGGCCTTGCGCAGGTCGAGGCCCGCCCCGGCCCACGCGATCCGCGCCGCGACCTCCGGCTTGTCCTCCGTCGTGCCGGCGATGGCGAGCGGCACGCCGTGGGCCAGCGCGATCTGCACGCCGCCGTAGCCCCCGTTGGTCACCATCGCCGATGCGTGGGGGAGCACCTCGTCGTAGGGCAGGTAGGGAACGTGCACGGCGTTGGCCGGCAGCACCTCCGGCCGCTCCCCGCCCACTGCGACGACGTGGACCGGCTCGCCGGCGAGGGCGCGCAGGCCCGGACCCACGAGGGAGTCCCGGCCGGTGGCCACGGTGCCCTGCGTCAGCACGACGATCGGGCGCCCACCAGCCAGGCCCGACCAGTCGGTGGCCGACGACGACGGCAGGCCGCTACTGACGAGCGGGCCGACGTAGTGGACCTGCGGCGGTAGGTCGCTTCGGGGGTAGTCGACAGCTTCGGTGCCGGTCTGCAGGAACAGGTAGGGGGACGCCACGGCCTCGAAGACCCCGAGGGGCGATCGCGGCAGGCCGAGTCGCGCCCGCACGACCGCGTGGTGCCTCTCGACGCCGCGCATGGCCACCCGCATGCCGAAGGACAGCAGGCCCGCCCTCAACCGGGCCGCGTTCGTCCGCGGGGGCGGCAACCCGGGCCCGAAGGGCGCCACGTCGCGGCTGGGCAGCGCGAGCGGCGTCACGCCGATGGAGGCCCAGCGGGGTCCGCCGAGCTCGTGCTGCACGCGGGTGCCCATGACGCCCGTGTCGGCGACGACGACGTCGGCGTCGTAGGTCGCGAGCACCCGGCGGTAGTCGCGCACCTGCGCCGGGATCTCGTCGAGGAAGACGTGCTTGATGTCGAAGGTGATTCCGGCAACGCCGCTCAGGGCTTCCCGTTGCGGAAAGCGCTCGGCGAGCCCGCCGCCGTGGGCGGGGTCGTGGCTGTGCACGAAGGGCTCGAACCCGGCGCCCGTCGACTCGACGAGCTGCTCGAACTCTCGCCCGGCGAGCCAGCGGACCTCGTGCCCGCGCTCAACCAGGGCGTTCGCGACCGGCACGGCGGGGTGGGTGTGCCCCGCCGCGGGCAAGGTGGCCAGCAGGAATCGCAGCGGGGACCTGCGTTCGGACGGGCCGGGGCGACTCACGACTGCCCCGGCACGGGACCGAGCATCTCGATGCCGTGCTCGTCGGCGAGCGCGAGCACGGCATCCATCGACGGGCTGCCGTGGGTCGCGAGCCCGGCGGCGGCGCGAGTGAAGCCCTCCATCACCGCGCCGGGGGTGTGCACGGCGAACGCCTCGGCGACCTCGTCGGTCTCGTTGCGGATGGTGTGCGGTGTGCCGCCCGCGAGCGGCATGACCTCGCCGGCCCGCACCGCGATCCGGTCGACCCCTCCGTCGGCCCGGCCGAGGTAGAAGGCGAGCTCGCCGGACAGCACGTGGTAGACCTCCGCGGGCTCGTGCCGATGCATGAGGGGCGGGCCGCCTCCGGGAGGCATCCGCACCAGGATGGCGAAGATCGCCCCGTCGGTCTGGGCGCAGCTGGCGAGGATCGCGATCTCGTCGGTCCCCAGGGGCAGGCACTCGGCCTCGGTCAATGACGTCGGTGTGTCGACAGGTAGCATGTCCATATGGGAAAGATAGACAGGCAGCCTGTCTGATGTCAAGGGAGCTGCCTCTCGAGGCCGGCCGCGGTCGACCGGTGAACACCGTGGTGCTGCTCCGGGAGGCCTACGTCGTGCTGAACGGACGGGTGCTCGCCCGCTTGGCCGAGACCGGTCACGGCGCGGTGCGGCCCGCGCACAGCGCGGTCTTCGAGTACCTGGACGACACGGGTACGACGGTGGCGCGGCTCGCCGAGCGGGCGCAGATGACCAAGCAGGCGATGGCCGAACTCGTGGGCCACCTGGAGAGGCACGGCTACGTCGTACGCCGTCCCGACCCCGAGGACCGGCGCGCCAAGCTGGTGCTGGCCACCGACAAGGGCCGCGAGGTCTTCGCCATCGCGCGCACCGTGGTGCCGGAGGTGGAGGGGGAGATCGACGCCCTGCTGGGTCCGCGCCGCGCCGCCGCCCTACGCAAGGACCTCGACCTCCTGCGCGGCGGGTAGCCGGCCCCTTGCCCCTGGGTATGGCCCGCTCGCCCGTTCGGGTACCGGCGGCCGCACGGCTGAGCGTGACCGGACCTCAGGAGGACCAATGACCGCCACCCACGAGCCTGCTGTCGAAGAGCTCGACGACACCGACCTCAAGCGCTCCATCACCGGTCGGCAGCTGTTCTTCTACGTGCTGGGCGACGTGCTCGGCTCGGGCATCTACGTCCTCATCGGCGCCGTCGCGGCGGCCGTCGGCGGGGCGTTCTGGCTGGCGTTCCTGGTCGGCGTCACCGTCGCCACGCTCACCGGCATGGCCTACGCCGAGCTGGTGACCAAGTACCCCCGGGCAGCGGGAGCGTCGCTCTACGTCAACCGGGCGTTCGGCATCCCCGCGGTGACCTTCCTGGTGACCGTGGCGATGCTGGCCTCCAGCTTCGCCGCCTCCGGCTCGCTGGCGGCGGGCTTCTCCGGCTACTTCGCCGAGGTCTGGGCCGGTCCGCCGGCGCTGCTGGTCTCGATCCTGTTCGTCGTCGCGCTGTGCGTCATCAACTTCATCGGGATCACCGAGTCGGTCGTGGCCAACGTCGCGATGACCCTGGTCGAGATCACCGGCCTGCTGATCGTCGTCCTCATCGGCCTCGGCACGATCTTCGGCGGCGACGCCGACTTCGCGGTGCTGGTCGACTTCGACGGCGGCGACAACTGGATGCTCGCGCTGATCGCCGGTGTCGCCCTCGGCTTCTTCGCCATGACCGGCTTCGAGAACGCCGCCAACGTCGCCGAGGAGTGCACCGAGCCGCGGCGTACCTTCCCCAAGGCCCTGGTCGGCGGCATGGTGGGCGCCGGCATCGTCTACGTCACGGTCGCGATCGCCGCCGCCCTGACCGTGCCGGTCGACCAGCTCGCGGCGTCGAAGGCGGCGCTGCTCGAGGTCGTCGAGACCGGCTTCCTCGGCCTGCCGCAGTCGTTCCTCTCCACCCTGTTCGCCGTGATCGCGATGGTCGCGATCACCAACACCACGCTGGTCACGTTCGTGACCCAGTCGCGGATCCTCTACGGCATGGCCAACGAGGACGTCGTGCCCAACGTGTTCGCCAAGGTGCACTCGTCGCGTCGCAGCCCCTGGGTCGGGCTGCTGTTCTCCGGCGTGGTGGTGGCCGGGCTCCTGGTGGCCAGCCACGTGCTGCCCAAGGTCGAGGACGTCAGCGTCGTCGAGCGGCTGGCCGCCGTGACCGTGCTGCTGCTCCTCTTCGTCTACGCGTCGGTGATCGTGTCCGCGCTCAAGCTCCGCGGCGAGGACGAGACGCCCGACACCTACCGCGCCCCGACCCTGCTGCTGCTCGCCGGCCTGGTCGGCAACCTGGTGCTGCTCGGCTACGTCGTCTACGACGACCCGACCTCGCTGTGGTGGTCGCTGGCCCTGATCGGGCTCGGGGTGGTCCTCTTCGTGCTGGAGTACTTCTTCGGCTCCAACGACCGCCCGGAGGGCGTCGAGCGGGGTGACCCGGCGGCCCTGAAGGACTGATCCGCTACCTTGCGGGCCATGGAGATCCTGCGCCTGGTCCTGCTGCTGCTCCACCTGCTCGGCTTCGCCGCGCTGTTCGGCGGCCTGCTGGCGCAGGCGCGGCTCCCCGAGAAGCGGGTCAACGACCTGATGCGCGACGGCGCCGGCACGGCGGTGCTCGCCGGGCTCGCCCTGGTCGGCGTCCTTGAGGCCGGTGACGGCGACGTCGACCACGCCAAGGTCGGCGTCAAGCTGGTCGTCGGCGTCGTGATCCTGGTGCTGGTGATGGCCAACCTGCGCAAGGAGCGGATCCCGCAGGGCCTGTGGGCGTTGCTGCTCCTGCTGACCGTCGCCAACGTCGCGGTCGCGGTGTTCTGGTCGCCCGTCCACGGGTCCTACTGACGGGGTCCGGGCGGCGCCACGCGGCGCCGTAGGCTGGGGGCAGCATGAGCTCCCAGATCCCCCTCCCCGACCTCGACCGGCTCTCCCGCACCGCCCGGGGCCCGGGTGACGGCGGTGACGGCGACGAGGGGGAGCGCCCGGCCCGTCGCGGCCCGACCCCCGAGGAGCTGCTCGCCGGCCTCAACGAGCCGCAGCGGGCGGCGGTGGTCCACGAGGGGGCCCCGCTGCTGGTGGTGGCCGGTGCCGGCTCGGGCAAGACCCGGGTGCTGACCCGCCGGATCGCCTGGCTGGTCTCGGAGCGCAAGGCCCACCCCGGGTCGATCCTCGCGATCACCTTCACCAACAAGGCCGCGGCCGAGATGAAGGAGCGGGTCGAGGAGCTGGTCGGCCGGCGGGCCCGGATCATGTGGGTCTCGACCTTCCACTCCGCCTGCGTGCGGATCCTGCGCAAGGAGGTCGACAAGCTCGGGCTGACCTCCAGCTTCTCGATCTACGACGCCGCGGACCAGAAGCGGCTGATGCAGCTGGTGATCGGCGAGCTCGACCTCGACACCAAGCGCTACCAGCCCGGCCCGCTGCTGCACTGGGTCTCGAGCCACAAGAACGAGCTGCGCGACCCCGAGGAGGTCGCGGGGCTGTCGAGCAACAAGCTCGAGGAGTCCTACGCCGCGGCGTACACGCTCTACCAGCGGCGGCTGCGCGAGGCCAACGCCCTCGACTTCGACGACCTGATCATGTCGACGGTGCACCTGTTCCAGCAGTTCCCCGACGTGCTGGAGACCTACCGGCGGCGGTTCCGCCACGTGCTGGTCGACGAGTACCAGGACACCAACCACGCGCAGTACGCGCTGATCCACCAGCTCTGCGCGGCGCAGCTGGAGGAGACCGCGAGCGGCGGCGAGCGGGTCGAGCCGGCCGAGCTGATGGTGGTCGGCGACGCCGACCAGTCCATCTACGCGTTCCGCGGCGCCAACATCCGCAACATCCTCGACTTCGAGCAGGACTTCCCCGACGCCACCTCGATCCTGCTGGAGCAGAACTACCGATCCACCCAGACCATCCTCAACGCCGCCAACGCCGTCATCGGCAACAACAAGGGGCGCAAGGAGAAGCGGCTGTGGTCCGAGGCCGGGGACGGCGAGCGGATCGTCGGCTACGTGGCCGACGACCAGCACGACGAGGCGAGGTTCGTCTCCGACGAGATCGACGCGCTGGTCGACCGCGGCCACAAGGCTGCGGACGTCGCGGTGTTCTACCGCACCAACGCCCAGTCGCGGGTCTTCGAGGAGGTGTTCATCCGCACCGGCCAGCCCTACCGCGTGGTCGGCGGCGTCCGCTTCTACGAGCGGCGCGAGGTGCGCGACGCGCTCGCCTACCTGCGGATGCTGGTCAACCCCGCCGACCAGGTGTCGCTGCGGCGGGTGCTCAACACCCCCAAGCGCGGCATCGGCGACCGTGCGGTCGCCTGCGTGCAGGCGCTCGCCGAGCGCGACGGACTGACCTTCTGGGAGGCGCTGCGCCGCGCCGAGGACGCACCCGGCCTGGCGACCCGGTCGCTGACCGCGATCCGCGGGTTCGTCGCGCTGGTCGAGGAGCTGCAGTCGATGGTCTCGGCCGGCGAACGAGCCGACGTCGTCCTGGAGACGGTGCTGGAGCGCTCGGGCTACCTCGCCGAGCTCGAGGCCTCCGACGACCCGCAGGACGCCACCCGGGTGGAGAACCTCGGCGAGCTCGTCGCCGTCGCCCGCGAGTTCTCCGACGATCCCGTCTCCGGACCCTCGGCCGACCCCACCGACGTCGACGCCGGCACCCTGGCGCCCAGCCTCTCCGACTTCCTGGAGCGGGTCGCGCTGGTCGCCGACACCGACCAGATCCCCGACGACGGCGACGGCGTGGTCACCCTGATGACCCTGCACACCGCGAAGGGGCTGGAGTTCCCCGTCGTCTTCCTCACCGGGCTCGAGGACGGCGTGTTCCCCCACTCGCGCGCCCTGGGCGACCAGCCGGAGCTGGAGGAGGAGCGCCGGCTCGCCTACGTCGGTCTCACCCGGGCCCGCGAGCGCCTCTACATCTCCCGGGCCGTGGTGCGCTCGGCCTGGGGCGCCCCCACGCACAACCCCGGCTCGCGCTTCCTCGACGAGCTGCCCGTCGACCTCGTCGACTGGCGCCGCACCGAGGCCGCCCAGACCAGCTGGGGCCGCCCCGACCTCGCCTCGTCGTCGCGCTACGGCGGGGTCGGGCAGCCCACCGACGCCGGGCGGCGCAACTTCTCCGCCGCCGCCGCACGGGCCGACGCCCGCGCCAAGGCCAAGCCGTCCCGCGAGATCCCGTCGCTCGAGCCGGGCGACCGGGTCACCCACGACTCGTTCGGGCTCGGCACCGTGGTGGCGCTCGAGGGCTCGGGCGACAAGTCGGTCGCCTCGATCGACTTCGGCAGCGACGGCGTCAAGCGCCTGCTGCTGCGCTACGCCCCGGTCGAGAAGCTCTGAGAGGCGGCACTGCGGCGGCGCTGGGCCGCGCTGAGGCGACGCCGGGGGGGCTGGGACCCTCAGCCCGGCAGGTCGACGCCGTGCTGGAGGAACGCGGCGTAGGGGTCGACCGGGTCGCCGCCGCCGGGGCGGACCTCGAGGTGGAGGTGGGAGCCGGTGACGTTGCCGGTAGTGCCGACCAGGCCGATGACCTCGCCGGCGCGGACGACCTCGCCCGGGGAGACCCCGATCGAGCTCTGGTGGCAGTACCAGATCTCGGTGCCGTCATCGAGGGTGACGACGGTCTTGTTGCCGTAGGCGCCGTCGTAGCCGGTGGAGGTCACCACGCCGTTGGCGATCGACCGGATCTGGTCGCCGGTGTCGCCGTTGAAGTCGAGGCCGGTGTGGTAGCTCGACCACAGGCCGTACTGCCCGAAGCGCGCGGTGAGGACGACCGGGTCGAGGGGAGTGACCCAGAGGTTCTCCTCGATCTTGTCGGCCTGGCTCTGGGCGGCGCTCTGGAGCTTCTCCAGCGCGGCGTTGTGCTGCTTGACCAGCCGCTCGCCGGGCGGCTTCAGCTCGCCGCCGGCGTCGCCGCGGGCCTGGCCCGCCGAGTCGCGGCTGATCGGCCGGCCGCGGTCGCCGTCACCGGCGGTGGCGACGGCGCCGATCCCGCTCAGCGCGGTGGCCTGGCTGAGCCGGCCGTCGTTGCCGGCCGGGTCGACGTCGGTGCCGGGCACGGCGACGGCGCCGATGACCGAGACCGCGAGGGTCGCGACCCCGAGCAGCACGGGCACCGACGGGAGGCCCTTGAACAAGGGGCCGCGGGGGCCGGCGTGCTTGACCGCCCGGCGCTTGCCGGGCTGGGTGGGCCGCACCTGGGTGGTGGGCGCCGGCTGGGCCACGCGGACCAGCGGCAGCCGGGCGGTGGGCTCGTCGGTGAACGACGTGGTCTGGTCGCGGGGCTCGAGGTCGGCCAGCACGCGGTTGACCCGACCGGTGTCGAGCAGCGGGTCGCGGCCCGGCTCACGGCGGGGGGCCGGGGCGGTGTCGGGCCGGTCGGCCAGCATGGTCGCGAGCTGGGCGCTGAGCTGGAGGTTGAGCTGCGGGAGCTCGGAGGTCAGGGGGTCGACGCCGGTGGCAGGAGCCTGCGGGAGGGCGGAGGTGTGCGCCACGACCGGGCTGGGCACCGGCTGGTCGAGGGCCCCCACGGGTCGCGCCGCACGGCGACCGACGTAGGGGACCTGGGCGGTGCTGTCGGAGTCGACCGGTCGGGCGGCCACGCGACGACCGGCAGGTCGTGCGGTCTCCGAGTGCTCACGGCTCGCGCCGCTGCCCACTCGGTGTTCTCCCATGGACCGATCTCTCCGATGCTCTACGACTCAGGACGTTGCGCTACGACTCAGGACTTCCGAAGGCGGCCCCGACTGTAACCGATCCGGTGGGCCGCCCGAAAATCCCCCTTCCCGCAGTGTGGATAAGAACTGGACAACCCTCCGTTCGCCCCTCCGTTACCGTCGGGCCATGTCGCGCCTGCTCGTCTCGTCGGTGGTCGCGCCGGTTTCGGCTGGTCCCGAGGGCGAACCGCGCCCCTCGCCGGGGGCGGACGTCGACGCCGGCGGGACTGCGGAGCGGGCGCTGGCCCGCGCGCTGCGCGACCTCGGGCACGAGGTGGTCTATGCCGGTCCAGACCAAGACCCTGACCGGCTGGCGGCCGCCGCGGCCCAGGAGGACGTCGACGCGGTGGTGCTCACCGACGACGCCGGCGCTGCCGACGTCGTGGCTGCCCTCGACCGGCGCGGGGCCGGCGACGTCGTGGTCTGCCTGGCGACGGCCTGAGCCGCGCCGGTTCCCGCGTGCGGCGTGTCCCCCGTCACACCCCACGCGGGGATCGGCCCCCCGCAGCGCCCCGGCCCTCGTAGGCGGACGGGGACGCGACTATGGTGCGCCGGGGACAGTCCCCACTCTCCCGACGCCCTGTGCCGGTCAGCGGCAGCCCAGCGGCGCCCACACACTTCGAGGACAGGTGTAACAGCAGTGGACCTGATGGAGTACCAGGCGAAGGAGCTCTTCGCGAAGCACGGGGTGACCACCACGCTCGGCGTCGTGGTCGAGACCGCCGACGACGCGAGGGCCGCGGCCGAGCAGCTCGGTGGCGTGACCGTCGTCAAGGCCCAGGTCAAGGCGGGCGGCCGCGGCAAGGCCGGCGGCGTCAAGCTGGCCAAGACCGCCGACGAGGCGTTCGAGCACGCGTCGAACATCCTCGGCATGGAGATCAAGGGCCTCACGGTCAACCGGGTCCTGGTCACGCCGGCGACGCCCCCGGAGGAGGAGTACTACTTCTCCTTCCTGCTCGACCGGGCCAACCGCCAGTACCTCTGCATCGCGAGCGTCGAGGGCGGTGTCGAGATCGAGGAGGTCGCGAAGACCAACCCCGACGCGGTCAAGAAGATCGGCATCGACCCGGGCACCGGCGTCGACGCCGCCAAGGCCCGCGAGATCGCGACCGAGGCCAAGTTCCCCGAGGCCGTCTTCGAGCAGGCCGTCACGATGATCGAGAAGCTCTACCAGGTGTTCGTCGAGGAGGACGCCACGCTGGTGGAGGTCAACCCGCTGGCGCGGCTGGCCGGTGACAAGCTGGAGGCCCTCGACGGCAAGGTGTCGCTCGACGACAACGCCTCCGAGGTGCGCCACCCCGACCACGAGTCGTTCGAGATCAAGGACGAGACCGACCCGCTCGAGGCCAAGGCCAAGGCGAAGGGGCTCAACTACGTCAAGCTCGACGGCCAGGTCGGCATCATCGGCAACGGCGCGGGCCTGGTCATGTCGACGCTCGACGTGGTCGCCTACGCCGGCGAGAAGCACGGCGGCGTCAAGCCGGCGAACTTCCTCGACATCGGTGGCGGCGCCAACGCGCAGGTGATGGCCGACGGTCTCGACGTGATCCTCAACGACGAGCAGGTCAAGAGCGTCTTCGTGAACGTCTTCGGCGGGATCACCGCCTGCGACGAGGTGGCCAACGGCATCAAGGGTGCGCTCGAGATCCTCGGCGACTCCGCGACCAAGCCGCTCGTCGTCCGGCTCGACGGCAACAACGTCGACGCGGGCCGCGCGATCCTCGACGAGCTGAACCACCCCCTGGTGACCCAGGTCGACACGATGGACGGCGCGGCCGACAAGGCCGCCGAGCTGGCCAACGCCTGAGCCGGGACGACGGAGACAGAGAGAAGACCATGTCGATCTACCTGAACAAGGACTCCAAGATCATCGTCCAGGGCATGACGGGCGGGATGGGCTCCAAGCACACCACCCTCATGCTCGAGGCGGGGTCGAACATCGTCGGCGGCGTCAACGCGCGCAAGGCCGGCACCACCGTCGAGCTGGCGGGCAAGGAGCTGCCGGTCTACGGCGACGTCGCCGAGGCGATGGCCGAGACCGGCGCCGACGTGTCGGTGGTCTTCGTGCCCCCGGCCTTCACCAAGGACGCCTGCATCGAGGCCATCGACGCCGGTATCGGGCTGCTCGTCGTGATCACCGAGGGCGTGCCCGTGCAGGACACCGCCGAGGTGTGGTCCTACCTCCAGGGCAAGCAGACCCGGATGATCGGTCCCAACTGCCCGGGCATCATCACCCCCGGCGAGTCGCTGGCCGGCATCACGCCCCACACCATCGCCGGCAGCGGCCCCGTGGGCCTGGTGTCGAAGTCGGGCACGCTGACCTACCAGATGATGTACGAGCTGAAGGACTTCGGGTTCTCCACCGCCATCGGCATCGGCGGCGACCCGGTCATCGGCACCACCCACATCGACGCCCTCGCGGCGTTCGAGGCCGACCCCGACACCAAGGCGATCGTGATGATCGGCGAGATCGGCGGCGACGCCGAGGAGCGGGCGGCGGCGTACATCAAGGACAACGTGACCAAGCCGGTCGTCGGCTACGTCGCGGGCTTCACCGCCCCCGAGGGCAAGACCATGGGCCACGCCGGCGCCATCGTCTCCGGCTCCTCGGGCACCGCGCAGGCCAAGAAGGAGGCCCTCGAGGCGGTGGGGGTCAAGGTCGGCAAGACGCCGTCGGAGACCGCGGCCTTGATGCGGGAGGTCCTGCAGGGTCTCTGACCCTCTGCGCGCACGCACGAAGGCCCCCGGCGCTGCCGGGGGCCTTCGTCGTTCCTGCGGGTGGGGGGCGGCCCTCAGAGGTCCTGCATGGCGGTGACGACGCCCTCGTTCTCGGCGACGATCCCCGTGAACGCGTCCTGGACGCCGGCGGGGGTGCCGAGCCCCTCGTTGTAGGACGAGGCGAGCAGCACCGCGCTGCCGACCCGCACCACGAGGACCGTGGCCAGCCCCGGCTTGGGCTCGCCGAAGCCCTGGTAGAAGGTCACCGCGCCGCCGGCCCGGTCGCCGGTGTCGCCGAGGTCGGTGATCGTCTGGGTCAGGGCCCGGTCGTCCTCCGGCCCCGTCTCCGGGCAGTCGGAGTAGAGCTCCAGCACGTCGTCGACGTAGGCGTCGGCCTGCTCGACGTCGGCGAAGGTCACCAGCATCCGGCCGCGGAAGTCCTCGACGTTGCGGAACCCGCCGCTGAGCCGGTCGACGTGCTCGGGCAGCGCCACGCTGCGCCCGCAGGCCGCGGGCTCCAGGGGCTCGAGGTCGCGCGACGGTCCGAGCAGGCCCATCTCCTCGCCGGGCTCGGCGCTGTCGTCGGCGGGGAGCGCGTCGTTGAGCGGGAACGCGTCGGGGATCATCGGACCCCCGAGCGGCCCGGGGTCGGACGCCGGCCCACCGGTGCTGCCGTCGTCGGCCGGCGGCAGCTCCTCGCACGGCTCGGCCCCGAACAGGCACATCCGGCCCAGCGGCTCGTCCGCCGTGGTGCGCATCCGCTCGAGCTCGTCGGCCAGCACGTTCTCGTCACCCATCCAGAAGCCGGACTCGACGAACAGCGCGTTGCCGGTGCGGGCGACCTGGTAGATCGTGGCGCCGGCGGGGGAGCCGTCCTCCAGCAGGGCCTCGTCGGTGAAGACCAGCGACTCCTCGGTGCCGAGCGGTGCGTCGCGCACGGTGTACTCGTGGGCCACCTGGCCGACCCGACCGGACGGGCAGTCCTCCACCGCGGCCCGGACGTCGGCGAGCGCACTGCGGGCCTCGCCGTCGCTGGCGTAGAGGGTGAGGCTGCGGGTGCCCTGGTCGGAGCCCGGCGCGTCGGCGTACTGCGCCCCGATCCGGTCGACGCCGTCGAGCTGCAGCGGGTTGGTGCCGCACACGTCGAGGTCGGTGATCCGCCCCAGCTCGGGCGCGATCTCCGAGGCGAACGTCCAGCCGCCCTGCAGCGGGAAGTCCGGCGGGACCTCGCTGCGCCAGGTCAGGCCGGGCGGCGGGGCGGGGTCGAGACGGGAGTCGCTGCCACCGCCGCCGAGCACGGCGAGCGGGGTGGCGACCGCCACGGTGGCGGCGAGCACGCCGCCGACCACGGCCAGGGTGGTGTTGCGGCGCCGCAGCCGGTCGCCGCGGCGGCGCACCTCGCTGGCGGGCATCGGGGTCACGGGAAGTCCTTCGTCGAAGCGGTTCAGGTCGTTGAGGTCAGGCATGGCTCGCTCCCTCCTGGAGGCCGCCGTTGGTGTCGTCGAGCAGCGCCGCGAGCGCGGCGCGGCCGCGGCTGAGCCGGGCCTTGACCGTGCCCTCGGGGGAGCCGGTCTCGCGGGCCACCTCGGCCACGGGGAGGTCGGCGATGTGGTGCAGCACCAGCGCCCGCCGCTGCTCCTCGGGCAGCCGCCCCAGCGCGTCGACGAGGGCCACGTGACTCTCGCTCGGCGCGGGCGCCTCCATCGGCGGTGCCATCGCCCGGTCGGCGAAGCGGCCGTTGCGCTTGACGCGCCGCCAGCGGCTCACGGCCAGGCGGTACGCCGTCGTGCGCACCCAGGCCTCCGGGTGGGCGGCTCGGTCGAGCTGGCGCCGGTGGGCCCAGGCCTTCACGAACGCCTCCTGGACGCATTCCTCAGCCTCGTCGCGGTTTCCGATCATCGCGTAGACCTGCGCGGTGACCCGCCGGAAGGAGGCGGTGTAGAAGTCGTCGAACTCGCGTTCGTCCATCGACCCTCGTTCCCGTCTCGTGTCGTCCGCGACGCCGCCGGGACCGGCCGCACCACGGAGGTGGTTGTCGGCAGGGATACGTCCGGTGCGGTCCCACGGTTGCACGCCGGCGCGGGAAATGTGGCTGGCCGTGCGGCGCGGGCCGGAGCGGCGTCAGCGCGGAGGGGCCAGCTCGCCCAGCCGCTGCTGGGCCCGCCCGACCAGCGCGACGAAGGCGCCGTCGGCGACGGTGGCCCGGCCTCCCGGCACCAGGGTGACCTGGGCGACGGCGGTGCCGGAGCGGACGATCCCCATGAGGAACCGCACCGCCCGGTCGTCGGAGATCTCCACGGTGAGCGCCCACACGGTGAGGTCGGCGTTGCGGCTCGAGCGGTTGGCGAGCTCCTCGACCTCGGTGCCGAGGTCGTTGCGCTCGCAGCCGGCGAGCTTGTCGCGCACGGCGGCCACGAAGGATCGGGCCCGCTTGGGTCGCAGCGCCCCGACGGTCTCGGTGAGGCCGAACTCGGGTGGCAGCCCGGCGCCGGGCACCAGGAAGGTGCGGGTGGCCGCGTTGCTGACGCCCTTGCCCGAGAACGACGTGCGGTCGCACCGGGTGGCCGCGATGTTGGTGGTCACCGCGGCGGGCTCGCTGCCGGCCCACGGGCGGGTCACGGTGGCGACCGGCGGCAGGTCGGCCTCGTAGAGCAGGGCCGGCGCGTCGCCGGAGGGCAGCGGCGGCACCGCGGTGGCCCGCGGCGCCCCGGTGGTGCAGGCGCCGGCGTCGGGGAGCTCGCAGAGCCGGGTGACCGCGCTCGCGAGCATCCGGGCGTTGCCCTCGACCGAGGGCACCCGCTCGCCCGGGCGCTGGTGGACGGTGGTCGTGGTGACCGCACCGGTGCGGGCGATGCCGACGGTCACGGTGCGCACCGGCGGGCCCCAGGAGCGGAAGCTGAGCAGCAGCGCCTCGTCGCCCACCCCGGCGACCGCGTGGGTCTGCAGCAGCTGGGTGCGCCCGGACATGCAGCGCGTGTACCAGGAGGTCAGGGTGTCGTACGTCGCCTCGCCGGTCGTGGTGTCGGCGGAGGCCTCGGCCTGCTGGCCCACCGTGGTGCCGCGGTCGAGGCGCGCGGGGCCGGTGGGCTGCCGGCCGTTCTTCGGCAGCAGGCTGAACGTGCGCAGCAGCGCGCCGAGGCCGTCGGGGTCGGCGTAGCGGGCGCGCTGGCAGGGGAAGACCAGTCCGTCGGGGCTCTCGGTGTTGCGGCTGGTCTCGCGCTCGGCCCAGGTGCCGGTCAGCGCCGTGCCGACGTCGTCGCCGACCAGCAGTGCCGCCGCGGTGAGCGGGTCGGGCGGTGCCTCGCCGCGGGGCGCCCGCTCGTTGTCGAGCACTCCCTTGCTCGAGAGCTCGGGCCGGGCGCCGGCGGTGTCGGTGACGACGGTGCCGGCCACCACCAGCGCGGCCACGGTCGCGGCGATCCCGACCACCGTGTGTGAGCGGCGACGGGCGCTGCCGGCCCGCACCAGGATCGTGGTGCGCGGCCAGCGCACGAGCGCCAGCGACTCGGTCAGGTGGGCCAGGCAGGTGCGCACCGAGGTCGAGGTGACCTCGCGGTGCAGGGAGAACTGGGCCGTGGCGGTCTGCAGCTCGCGCTCGACCGACGCCCGCGGGATGCCGGCCTCGCGGGCCATCTCCTCCAGCGGCAGCGGGGTCAGCTCGTTGAGCAGCAGCACCCGGCGCTGGGTGGAGGTGAGCCGGCCGAGCGTCTCGAGGGTCGCGGTCGCCTCGGGGTCGATGCCCTTCTGCCGCACCCACCAGCGTGCGGTGTGGCGGCGCTGGGCGCGGCTCCACGCCAACGGGCGCACCCACGACTCCGGGTCGGGCAGCACCGAGACCTTGCGCCAGTGGTGCCAGGCGACGACCATCGCGTCGCGCACCGCCTTCTGGGCGGCGCTGAGGTCGCCGGTGAGGGCGTAGGTCTGGAGCAGGAGGCCGTCGCGGGTCTCGCGGTAGAACGCGTCGAACGTGTCCTGGTGGTGCGAGCTCCTCATGACCGCTCCACCGTACGCGAGGCGGCCCCCGGCCGTGGTGGCGGGGCGCGGCGTGCCTGCGCCCCGGGCCCGGGAGCGCGGGTCATCATGAGGTGGTCATGACGTCCCTGCTCCCGCCCTCGACGCAGCCCTCCACCCAGCCCTCCACCCAGCGGCGCTCCGCGGCCGACGTGCGACGCGACCTGGCCACCCGCCGTCCGCTGGCCCTGGTCACCGCCCTCGGCGGTGTGGTCGCCGCGGTGGGCCCGCTGGTGGTGCTGGCGGCCCTGGGGGTGCTCGGGTGGTTCCTCACCGACGCCGGCGCCCACGGCGCCCCGCGCGACGGGCTGCGCACCGGCGCGCTGGCCTGGCTGCTGGGCCACGGCTCCGGCGTCCACGTGGAGGGCACGCCGGTGACGGTGCTGCCGCTCGGGGTCACCCTGGTCTGCGCGTGGGCGGTCTGGCGCACCGCGCTGCGGGTCGGCGAGGCGGTCTCGGGCCACGGGCCCGACGCCGAGGCCCTCGGCGACGGCGACCGCGACTGGACCGTCCCGGCGGCGGTGGGGCTCTTCACCACCGGCTACGTCGTCACCGCGGTGCTGGTCGGCTCGGTCGCCGGTGCCGACGCCACCCGGCCCGACGTCGGTCGCGTGGTGCTGTGGGCGCTGGTGCTCTGCCTGGGCCTGGCCGGCCCGGCGGTCGCCGTGGGCTCGGGCCGGGCCGCGGTCTGGGCCTCGCGGGTGCCGCTCGGGGCGCGGGCCACCTGGCGGGCCACCCGGGTGGTGCTGCGGTGGTGGCTGGGCGCCGCCGCAGTGCTGCTGCTTGGCTCGTTCGTCCTCGACCTCGACACCGCCGCCAACGTGATGTCGCAGCTGCACACCGACGCCGGCGCGGCGGTGCTGATCGTCGTCGTCTGCCTGGCGGTGGTGCCCAACGCGGTGGCCTGCTCGGGCGCCTACCTGCTGGGGCCGGGCTTCGCCGTCGGCACCGGCACCCTGGTCTCGCCCGGGGTGGTCTCGGTGGGCGCGCTGCCGATGTTCCCGCTGCTGGCCGCGCTGCCCGACACCGGCCCCACGCCGGCCTGGACCTCGGGGCTGGTCGCCGTGCCGCCGCTGGTCGCGGCGGTCGCGGTGGCCCGGGCCCAGCGGCTCGACCCGACGACCCGCTGGGAGCAGGGCGCCCTGCGCGGCTGCGTCGCCGGCGTGACGGCCGCGGTGCTGTTCGCGCTCGCCTGCGCGGTCGCCGGCGGAGCGGTGGGCCCGGGGCGGATGCGCGACGTGGGGCCCGCGGCGTCGGAGGTGCTCCTCCACGCGGTGACGGCGTTCGGCATCGGCGGCCTGCTCGGCGGGCTGGCGATGACCTGGTGGCAGCGCCGCCGCGCTGCCGGCTGACCCCTAGACTCGCCTCCCGTGACCGCGCGGCTCGTCGTCCTGGTGTCCGGCTCGGGCACGAACCTCCAGGCCCTGCTCGACGCCGCCGCAGACCCGGCGTACGGCGCAGAGGTGGTCGCCGTGGGCGCCGATCGCGACGGCATCGAGGGGCTCGCCCGCGCCGAGCGGGCCGGGGTGCCGACGTTCGTGCACCGCGTGCGCGACCACGCCACCCGCGAGGAGTGGGACGCCGCGCTGGCGGCGTCGGTGGCCGCCCACGAGCCCGACGTCGTGGTGTCGGCCGGTTTCATGAAGCTGGTCGGGCCGGCGTTCCTGGCCCGGTTCGCGGGCCGGCTCGTCAACACCCACCCCGCGCTGTCGCCGGCGTTCCCGGGGATGCGCGGCCCCGCCGACGCGCTCGACTACGGGGTCAAGGTCACCGGCTGCACGCTGTTCGTGGTCGACGAGGGCGTCGACACCGGGCCGATCGTGGCCCAGTCTGTGGTGCCGGTCGAGGACGACGACACCGTCGAGACGCTGCACGAGCGGATCAAGGTCGCCGAGCGCCGGATGCTGGTCGAGACCGTCGGCCGGATGGCGCGCGAGGGCTACGTGGTCGAGGGGCGGCGGGTCCGGTTCGGCACGGCCGGCGGCCCCTCCTAGACTGGCCCCACACGACTGGCGCAGGTGGGTCCACCACCAGGGAGTGACGTCGGGAGCATCGAACGCCTGGGTGCTCCTCCACCCGAGCAGGAGTGCATCCCCGTGTCCGAGCAGCGCATCCCGATCACCCGGGCCCTCGTCTCCGTCTACGACAAGACGGGCCTCGACGACCTGGTCCGCGGCCTCCACGAGGCCGGCGTCGCGCTGGTCTCCACCGGCGGCTCCGCGGCCCTGATCGAGGGGCTGGGCCTCCCGGTCACCAAGGTCGAGGACCTCACCGGCTTCCCGGAGTGCCTCGACGGCCGGGTCAAGACCCTGCACCCGCGGGTGCACGCCGGCATCCTGGCCGACCGGCGCCTCGACTCCCACGTGCAGCAGCTCGCCGACCTCGGCGTCGAGCCGTTCGACCTCGTGGTCTCCAACCTCTATCCCTTCACCGAGACCGTCGCCTCCGGCGCCGCCCCCGACGAGTGCGTGGAGCAGATCGACATCGGCGGGCCGTCGATGGTGCGGGCCGCCGCCAAGAACCACCCCTCGGTCGCGATCGTCACCTCGCCCGGTCGCTACGCCGACGTGCTCGCCGCCGTGGCAGCCGGCGGGTTCACCCTCGCCGAGCGGCAGCGGCTGGCCGCCGAGGCGTTCGTGCACACCGCGACCTACGACGTCGCGGTGGCCTCGTGGATGGGCAACGTGCTCACCGACACCTCCGGGGGCACCGGCTTCCCGGCCTGGGTCGGCGCGACGTGGGACCAGGCGGCGGTGCTGCGCTACGGCGAGAACAGCCACCAGTCGGCGGCGCTCTACCGCAGCGGTCACGCCGGCTCCGCCGGGCTCGCGGGCGCGGAGCAGCTGCACGGCAAGGAGATGTCGTACAACAACTACGTCGACGCCGACGCCGCGCGCCGGGCGGCGTACGACTTCGCGGAGCCGGCGGTGGCGATCATCAAGCACGCCAACCCGTGCGGCATCGCGATCGGCGTCGACGTCGCCGAGGCGCACCGGCGCGCCCACGAGTGCGACCCGACCTCGGCCTTCGGCGGCGTCATCGCGGCCAACCGCCCGGTGTCGGTGGCGATGGCCGAGCAGGTGGCGGAGATCTTCACCGAGGTCATCGTCGCGCCCGGCTACGACGAGGGCGCGGTCGAGGTGCTGCAGGGCAAGAAGAACATCCGGATCCTGGTGGCCGAGCCGCTCGCGGCCGAGCGCGGCGTGGAGCTGCGGCCGATCAGCGGCGGGCTGCTGCTGCAGCAGACCGACACCTTCCAGGCCCCCGGCGACGACCCGTCGGCCTGGACCCTGGCCACCGGCGAGGCGGCGTCGCCCGAGGTGCTCGCCGACCTCGCCTTCGCCTGGCGGGCGGTGCGGGCCGCGAAGTCCAACGCGATCCTGCTGGCCAGGGACGGCGCCTCCGTCGGCGTCGGCATGGGCCAGGTCAACCGGGTCGACTCCTGCCGCCTGGCGGTCGCCCGCGCCGGGGACCGGGCGGCCGGCTCGGTGGCGGCCTCCGACGCCTTCTTCCCCTTCGAGGACGGCCCGCAGATCCTGATCGACGCCGGCGTCCGCGCCATCGTCCAGCCGGGGGGCTCGGTGCGCGACGAGCTGACCGTCGAGGCCGCGAAGGCCGCGGGGGTCACCATGTACTTCACCGGCACCCGCCACTTCGCGCACTGAGCCACGGCGACGCCGGGGCGACCCACCCCCAGAGTGATTGGATGACCTCGTGACTGCCCAGAAGCTCGACGGCACCGCCACCCTCCGGACCATCAAGGCCGAGCTGGCCGAGCGGGTGCGCGCGCTGCGCGAGCGCGGCGTCGTGCCCGGCCTCGGCACCGTGCTGGTGGGCGACGACCCCGGCTCGCACTGGTACGTCGGCGCCAAGCACAAGGACTGCGCCGAGATCGGCATCGAGTCGATCCGGGTCGACCTGCCGGCCTCCGCGCGCCAGGCCGAGGTCGAGGCCGAGATCGACAAGCTGAACGCCGACCCGGCGTGCACCGGCTTCCTGGTGCAGCAGCCCACCGGTCTCGACGAGTTCCGGCTGCTCTCCCGGGTGCACCCCGACAAGGACGTCGACGGCCTCCACCCGGTCAACCTCGGCCGGCTGGCCCTCAACGTCGAGGGCTCGCTGCCGTGCACCCCGGTGGGCTGCATCGAGCTGCTGCGCCGCCACGACATCCCGATCGCCGGCGCCGAGGTCGTCGTCGTCGGCCGCGGCCTCACCGTCGGCCGCCCGCTCGGGCTGCTGCTCACCCGGCGCTCCGAGAACGCCACCGTGACGCTGTGCCACACCGGCACCCGCGACCTCGCCAAGCACGTGCGCGAGGCCGACGTGGTCGTCGCCGCGGCCGGCGTGCCGGGCATCATCTCCGGCGAGATGGTCAAGCCCGGCGCCGCCGTCCTCGACGTGGGCGTCTCGCGGGTCGACGGCAAGATCGCCGGCGACGTCGCCGACGACGTCTGGGACGTCGCCGGCTGGGTCTCGCCCAACCCCGGCGGTGTCGGACCGATGACCCGGGCGATGCTGCTCACCAACATCGTCACGATGGCCGAGCGGGTGCTGCGGTGACCCGGCCGGTCCCGGCCGCCCCGGCGGCAGGTGCCTGACCCGGTGGCGGAGACCGATCCCGCCGACGCCGACGCCGTCGGCGAGGTCGTCGAGCCCGACGGGCCCGACGGGTCCGACGAGGCCGTCGGGGAGGAGCCGCGCCGCTACCCCTCGACGATCGGCGGCGGCCTCTACCTGCTGCTGCTCGCCCTCACCGGCGTCGGCCTGTTCCTCGCCGTGTCGGGCAGCTGGCGGCTCGGGGTGCGGTTCATCGCGGTCGTGCTGATGAGCGCCGCCGCGCTGCGGCTGGTGCTCCGCGGCCGCGACGCGGGCATGCTCGCCGTGCGGCACCGGCTGGTCGACTGCCTCCTGCTCGGCGGCGTGGGCGGCGTGCTGTTCTTCCTCGCCACCACGATCCCCGACCAGCCGGGCTAGGCCGGACGCACCGACGCCCCCACCGCGACCGGCAGGGGCGTCGTACGACGAGCGGTTCGGGTCAGATCAGGCCCAGCTCGGTGACCGCGGCACGCTCGTCCTCGAGCTCGGCGACCGAGGCGTCGATGCGGCCGCGGGAGAAGTCGTCGATCTCCAGGCCCTGGACGATCGTCCAGTCGCCACCGGAGGTGGTGACCGGGAACGACGAGACCAGGCCCTCGGGGACGCCGTAGGAGCCGTCGGAGGCGACCGCCATCGACACCCAGTCGCCGTCGGCACTGCCGAACAGCCAGTCGTGGGCGGCGTCGATGGTGGCGGAGGCGGCCGAGGCCGCCGAGGAGGAGCCGCGCGCGTCGATGATCGCGGCGCCGCGCTTGGCGACGGTCGGGATGAAGGTGTTCTCGAGCCAGTCCTGGTCGCCGACCACCTCGGCGGCGTTGCGTCCCCCGACCTCGGCGTGGAACAGGTCGGGGTACTGGGTCGCGGAGTGGTTGCCCCAGATCGTCATCTTGGTGATGTCGGTGACGGGGGCGCCGGTCTTGGCTGCGAGCTGCGAGATCGCGCGGTTGTGGTCGAGGCGGGTGAGCGCCGAGAACCGCTCCCGCGGGATGTCGGGGGCGTTGCTCATCGCGATCAGCGCGTTGGTGTTGGCGGGATTGCCGGTCACGCCGACCCGGACGTCGTCGGCAGCCACCTTGTTGAGCGCCTTGCCCTGCTCGGTGAAGATCGCGCCGTTCGCCGAGAGCAGGTCGCCGCGCTCCATGCCCGGGCCGCGAGGGCGCGCGCCGACGAGCAGCGCCAGGTTGACGCCGTCGAAGATCTTCTCCGGGTCGTCGCCGATCTCGACGCCGGCCAGGGTGGGGAACGCGCAGTCGTCGAGCTCCATCACGACGCCCTCGAGCGCCTTGAGGGCCGGGGTGATCTCGAGCAGCCGCAGCTCGACGGGGCGGTCGCCCGCGAGGCTGCCGCTCGCCAGGCGGAACAGCAGGCTGTAGCCGATCTGGCCGGCGGCACCGGTGACGGCGACCTTGAGGGGGCTTGCGCTCACGACGAATCTCCTCGGTGGAGGTGCTGGGGACGGATCGATCCGACGCTAGCAGCGGGATTGCGGCGCCCGGACACGAGGGGCCGACCGTCGATGCGCCACCATGTGCGCATGCGTGCACCGGCCGGAGCGGCCCTCCTGGTGGCGGTCGCGGTCGCACTCGCCGGCTGCGGCTCGGCCTCGCCGCCCTCGGGCCCCACCGGCGTCGACGAGCTGACCATCCCGACCCCGCGTCCCGATCCCGACGACTTCGTCGCAGAAGTCGACAACCGCTGGCTGCCGCTCGAGCCCGGCGCCACCTGGACCTACGACGTCACCGGCGGCGCGGCCGACGAGCGCACGGTCACGGTCTCCGACGACCGGCTCGAGGTCGCCGGCGTCGCCACGACGGCCGTCACCACCCGCGAGGGCCCGGAGACCACCACCGACTACTTCGCCCAGGACCGCGACGGCAACGTCTGGTGGTTCGGGCGGGCGGGGGAGTGGGTCGCGGGCGAGGACGGCGCCCTGGCCGGGCTGGCGATGCCCGCCCGCCCGCGCGTCGGCGACGGCTTCCGGCTGGCGCTGGCCCCCGGCGTGGTCGAGGACGTCGCCACCGTCGAGGCCGTCGACGAGACCGTCAACGTGCCGGTGGGCGCGCTGGCCGACGTCGTCGTGCTCGAGGTCGTCGACCCGCGCGCCGGCAGCGGCCGCTCCGAGCGGGCGTACGCCGCCGGAGTCGGCCTGGTGAGCGAGCGGACCGTCGGCAACGACCCCGTCAGCGCGGTGCTGTCCGAGGCGCCCTGACCGGGCCGGTCAGCGGGGCGCGTTCGGGTCGACGTGCGGACCCGGGGCCGGCGGCTCCTGGGAGGTGTCGACCTGCGGTGCCTGCTGGGTCGTGGCCGGGTCGGGCACGGCGCCCGACGGCGGCTGGAACACCTCGTGCGAGCCCGGCGCCGGCTGCTGCTGCGCCGGCTGCTGGGGCTGGACCGGCTGCTGGGGCTGGACCTGCTGAGGCTGCTGGGGCTGGACCTGCTGGGGCTGGACCTGCTGGGGCTGCTGGGGCTGGGCCGGCTGCCACTGCTCCAGCGGCTTCCACTCCTGTGCGGCGTGGTCCCACTGCCAGCCGTCCTGGATGATCGGCTCCTGCACCCACGGCTGCTGCTGGGTGGTCTGCTGGTTCCACTCCTGCTGGAACTGGTCGGGGGCGCCGTAGCCGGGCACCGCCGCGGCGGGCCGGCGCAGGTTGATGCCCGAGCCCGGCACCGGATCGGCGCCGCGGCCGAAGAGCAGCGGGTAGGCGAGCCCGGCGGCCAGCGCCCCGAGCAGCGGCGCCAGGATGAACAGCCAGAGCTGGAGGATGGCGTCGCCGCCGGCGAACAGCGCGGGTCCGATCGAGCGGGCGGGGTTGACCGAGGTGCCGGTGGCCGGGATCGCCACGAAGTGGATCGCGGCCAGGGTGAGGCCGATGACCAACGGGGCGAAGGCGGGGTGCTCGTTGCGCTCGTCGGTGACGGCGAGGATCACGGTGAGGAACAGCGCGGTCAGCAGCACCTCGAGCAGGAACGCGGCCCACCAGGCGTAGCCGCTGCCCTGGTCGCCGAAGGAGTTCTGGCCCAGGCCGTTGGTGGTGGACTCGAAGCCCTCGTAGCCCTGGAGCAGCACGAAGAGGAACAGCCCGGCCAGGATCGCGCCGCCGAGCTGGGCGCCGACGTAGACCGGCACCTGCCGCCAGGGCAGCCGGCCGCCGGCGGCGGCGCCGACCGTGACGGCGGGGTTGAAGTGGGCACCCGAGATCCGGCCGACGGCGTAGGCCATCACCACGACCGCGAGGCCGAAGGTGAGGCCGACGGCGGCCACGTTGGTGCCGAAGCCCTCGAACTCGCCGTAGAACGCCACCGAGCCGCAGCCCAGGAAGACGAGGACGAAGGTGCCGACGACCTCGGCGGCGACCTTCTGGACGGTGGTGGCGGGATCGGTGGTGGCGGGTTCGGTGGTCGTGTCAGCCATGCGGCTCACTGTAGACCCGGCGGGCGACCTCCGGCTTCCCCACGGTTGGCCCCACGGTTGGCCCCACGGTTGGCCCCACGGTTGGCCGGCACGGGCGGTGGGTGCGAGGCTGGCCGGGTCGGACCGCCGACCGCGGTTCAGGTATCTTGACGTCAAGGAACTTCGAGCCCTCAGGAGCACAGGCAGCCCATGGCCAAGATCATCTACACCCACACCGACGAGGCGCCGCTGCTCGCGACGTACTCCTTCCTCCCGATCATCGCGGCCTACGCCGCGAAGGCGGGTGTGGAGGTCGAGACGCGCGACATCTCCCTCGCCGGCCGGATCATCAGCCAGTTCCCCGACCGCCTGACCCCGGAGCAGCAGCTCCCGGACGCGCTCGCCGAGCTCGGCGAGCTGGCGACCCGGCCCGAGGCCAACATCATCAAGCTGCCCAACATCTCCGCCTCGATCCCGCAGCTCAAGGCCGCGATCAAGGAGCTGCAGGGCCAGGGCTACGACCTGCCCGACTACCCCGAGTCGCCCAGCACGCCCGAGGAGCAGGAGGCCCGGGCCCGCTACGACAAGGTCAAGGGCTCGGCGGTCAACCCGGTGCTGCGCGAGGGCAACTCCGACCGCCGCGCCCCTGCCTCGGTCAAGAACTACGCCAAGACCCACCCCCACCGGATGGGCGCCTGGTCCAGCGACTCCAGGACGAACGTCGCCACGATGGGCAAGGACGACTTCCGCTCCAACGAGCAGTCCGTGGTCGTGCCCGCCGACGACACGCTCCGCATCGAGCACGTCGCCGCCGACGGCACCGTGACCGTGCTCAAGGACGCCGTGGCCGTGCAGGCCGGCGAGGTCGTCGACGGCACCTTCATGAGCGTCGCCGCGCTGCGCCGCTTCCTCACCGAGCAGGTCGCCCGGGCCAAGGCCGAGGGCGTGCTCTACTCCGTGCACCTCAAGGCCACGATGATGAAGGTCTCCGACCCGATCATCTTCGGCCACGCCGTCCAGGCGTTCTTCCCCACGCTCTTCGAGCAGTACGGCGAGGCGCTGGCCGCCGCCGGCATCTCCCCGAACGACGGGCTCGGCGCGCTGCTCTCCGCGGTGGAGTCGCTGCCCGAGGGCGAGGCGATCAAGGCCGCCGTGCAGCAGGGCCTGGCCGACGGCCCGGCCCTGGCGATGGTCGACTCCGACAAGGGCATCACCAACCTCCACGTGCCGAGTGACGTGATCATCGACGCCTCGATGCCCGCGATGATCCGCACCTCGGGCCACATGTGGGGCCCCGACGGCAACGAGGCCGACACCCTCGCGGTGATCCCCGACTCCTCCTACGCCGGCGTCTACCAGACCGTGATCGACGACTGCCGCGCCCACGGCGCGTTCGACCCCGCCACCATGGGCTCGGTGCCCAACGTGGGCCTGATGGCCAAGGCGGCCGAGGAGTACGGCTCCCACGACAAGACCTTCGAGGTCCCGGCCGCCGGCACCGTCCGGGTCGTGGACGGCTCCGGCGCGACGCTGATCGAGCACACCGTCGAGCCCGGCGACATCTGGCGCGCCTGCCAGACCAAGGACGCCTCGATCCGCGACTGGGTCAAGCTCGCCGTCACCCGGGCCCGCGCCACCGGTGCCCCGGCGGTGTTCTGGCTCGACGAGACCCGGGCCCACGACGCGAACCTGATCGCCAAGGTCACCGACTACCTCGCCGAGCACGACACCGACGGCCTCACGATCGAGATCATGGCGCCGGCCGAGGCCACGGCGTACTCCCTGGAGCGGATCCGCCGCGGCGAGGACACCATCTCGGTGACCGGCAACGTGCTGCGCGACTACAACACCGACCTGTTCCCGATCCTCGAGCTCGGCACCTCGGCGAAGATGCTGTCGGTCGTCCCGCTGATGAACGGCGGCGGCCTGTTCGAGACCGGCGCCGGCGGCTCGGCCCCCAAGCACGTGCAGCAGCTGGTCAAGGAGAACTACCTGCGCTGGGACAGCCTGGGCGAGTTCTTCGCGCTGGCGGCCTCGCTCGAGCACCTCGCCGGTCACGCCGACAACCCCGGCGCCAAGGTCCTCGGCGACGCCCTCGACCGGGCGACGGAGACCTTCCTCAACGAGGACAAGTCCCCGACCCGCAAGGTCGGCGGCATCGACAACCGCGGCTCCCACTTCTACCTCGCCCTCTACTGGGCCCAGGAGCTGGCCGGCCAGACCGACGACCCCGACCTGGCGGCGGTCTTCAAGCCGTTCGCCGAGTCGCTGGCCGCCGACGAGGACAAGATCGTCGCCGAGCTCAACGGCGTGCAGGGCAGCCCGGCCGACATCGGCGGCTACTTCCGCCCCGACCCGGCCAAGGCCGACGCCGTGATGCGGCCCTCCGCCACGTTGAACGAGGCGCTCGCCGCGCTCTGACTGGCGGCCGACCGATCACGACGGGCACGGGACCGGCCGGGCCGGGGGTGAGGAACCTCCCGCCCGGCCGGCTCGTTCTCCCGGGCATGACCCCCCGTGCCGCGCTGGCCGCGCCCGCCCTGCTCGTCGTCCTCTCCGCGGGCGCGCTCACCGGCTGCTCGGAGGCCGAGGACGCCGTCAACGGCGCCACCGACCGGGCCGCCTGCGAGGTCGCCCAGGCCGCCGTCGACGAGGTGGCCGACCAGGCGCGCTCGCTGGCCGACCGGATCGGTGCCGACCCGCAGGCCGCGCGCCGCGAGCTGTCGGCGCTGCGCGACACCCTGGCCGCGGCCGAGAAGGGCCTCGGCGGCGAGACCCGCGAGCAGGTGCGCCGGGCCCGCGACGCCGTCGACGCGTTGCTCGCCGAGGCCAAGCAGGCCGCCGACGGCTCGCAGGTCGACGACGCCGTGGTGCGCGAGTCGCGGCGCGAGCTCGACCGGGCGGTCGAGGAGCTCTCGCAGGTGTGTTGAGTCACGCCTGACCCGGGACGGGCCCGCGAGGAATAGGTGTCCGCGGGGGACGGGTTGGACGATGAGTGCCGATGACCGCGACCGCCCCCGCCCGCACCGACCAGCCGAAGGCCACCCACTTCCTGCTGGCCGTGCTCGCGCTCGCCCTCGGCGGGTTCGCGATCGGCACCACCGAGTTCGTGACGATGGGCCTGCTGCCGCAGGTCGCCGACGGGGTCGAGGTGTCGATCCCGAGTGCCGGTCACCTGATCTCGGCGTACGCCGTCGGGGTGGTTGTGGGGGTGCCGATCCTGGCGATCTTCGGCTCGCGGCTGCCGCGGCGGGCGATGCTGATCTGGCTGATGGTCGCCTACGCCGCCTTCAACCTGATGAGTGCCGCCGCGACCAGCTTCGGCGTGCTGTTCGTGGCCCGCTTCCTCGACGGGCTGCCCCACGGCGCCTACTTCGGCGTCGCCTCCCTCGTCGCGGCCAGCCTGGCCACCCCCGAGCGCAAGGGCCGGGCGGTGGCGAGCGTGATGCTCGGCCTGTCGTTCGCCAACGTCGCGGGCGTGCCGGCCGCGACCTGGCTCGGCCAGCACCTCGGGTGGCGGACGGCGTTCGTCGCGACCGCGCTGGTGGCGCTGCTGACGGTGGTGATGATCCTGGCGTTCGTGCCCTCGGTGCCGGGCGACCGCGAGTCGGGCGCCCGGCGGGAGCTGTCGTCGTTCATGCGCAACGGCGCGGCCTGGCTGACCCTCGCTGCGGCCGCGATCGGCTTCGGCGGCCTGTTCGCCGTCTACAGCTACATCGCACCGATCGTCACCGACGTGGCCGGGCTCGGCGAGGGCGCCGTGCCGGTCTTCGTGCTCGGCTTCGGCCTCGGCATGGTGGGCGGCACCTGGCTGGCCGGCGAGCTGGCGTCGTGGTCGGTGTTCAAGTCGCTGATCAGCGCCGGCATCGGCACCGCGGTCGCGATGGTGGTCTTCTGGCTGGTTTCCCCGCACGGCTGGTGGCTGCTGCCGGTGGTGTTCTCGGTGACCGCGATCGGCTCGGTGCTGGTGGTCAACCTCCAGCTCCGGCTGATGGACGTCTCCGGCGACGCCCAGACGTTGGGCGCGTCGATGACCCACGCCGCCCTCAACGTCGCCAACGCGCTCGGGGCATGGCTCGGCGGCCTGGTGATCGCCGCCGGGCACGGCTACCGGTCGCCGGCGCTCGTCGGGCTCGGGCTGTCGCTGCTCGGCGTCGCCGTGCTGGTGTGGTCGGCGCGGGTCGACCGCCGCGACCCGGCCGGCAGCGCCGCCCACTCGGTGTCCAGCACGTCGTAGAGCGCGAGGTCGGCGCGCCCGGTGCGCACCAGCGCGCCGAGCCGCTCGACGCCGTAGCCGCGGTAGCCGAGCGCCTCGAGCACGCCGCGCGAGGCGGCGTTGTCGACCGCCGCACCGGCCCGCACCCGCCGCACCCCGCCGGCCGTGAACGCGTGCGTGGTCGCGGCCGCCACCGCGCGCCGGGCGACGCCGCGGCCGCGGGCCTCGGGGTGGGTCCAGTAGCCCATCTCGACCACGACGCCCGGCACCCGGCCGAACCAGCCCACCGACCCGAGCACCCGGTCGGGCGCGGCGGGGTCGACCACGGCCCAGTTGACCGCCTCGCCCGTGGCCAGGCGCGCGGTCGTGCCCTCGAGCCAGGCCCGCGCGTGGTCGAGCGTGTACGGCGTGGGGTACTGCCCCAGCCAGCGCGCGCACTCGGGGTCGTTGATGCCCTCGACGACCCGCGCGGCGTCGTCGGGCCGCCAGGCGCGCAGTAGCAGCCCGTCGGCCTCCGTCTCGACCGGCTCGAGCCAGGGGGTCGTGGGGGAGCGGGGGTCGTCGGCGTGCAGCAGGCCCACCCAGGTGTCGTGCAGGTCGCCGCGCTGCGGCTGCCAGCCGCGCAGGGTGCCGTCGCAGGAGAAGCCCAGCCGCCACGCGAGCTTGCGCGACGCCCAGTTGCCGACGTGGGCCCACCACGACACGACCCGCACGCCCTGCTCGTCGAACCCCCAGTCGAGCAGCAGCCGCAGGGCGCGCTCCATCACCCCGTGGCCGCGGGCGGCCGGGTGGGCGCCGTACCCGACCTCGGCCCGCCCGTCCCCCAGCCGGCGCAGGTCGACCGAGCCCGCGAACCGCCCGTCGACGTCGACCGCGAACAGCCACGACGCACCCTCGGCCCAGCGCCGGGGCGCGAACTCCTCCACGAACTCCCGGGCGTCGTCGCGCGAGTACGGCACCGGGACCGTCGTCCACCGCTGCGACTCCGGGTCCTGGCACTGCTCCCAGACGCCCTCGACGTCGTCGGCCCGGAGCGCGCGCAGGGTGACGGTGGGTCCGTCGGGGGCCGGGTCGACCAGGGTGGGGACGTCGGGCATGCGGAGCACCCTGCCAAGGCCTTCCGCCCGGGGCAAACCGCTTTCAGCGGCGGCGCAGCGCCTCCTGCCCGCCGGTGATGGTGCGGACGAGCACGATCCAGCGCCAGAGCGCGATGCCCAGCACGAGGGTCGCAACCACCTCCAGGGCGGGCAGCGCCCCGACCACGTCGGGGTCGGTGGACGAGGCGACCGCACCCGTCGCCTGGTTGAGGACGATCCACGACAGCCAGCAGGTCCACCACAGGGCCAGCCCGCGGGTCGCGCCGCGCTCCACCGAGACCTCCTGGGCGTCCTTGACGACCTGCAACGGGAACCACACCGACACGATCGGCACCCACCAGCCGAGCCACGCCCAGACCGGGCTGCGCCGGAACTGGTACTCCGGCTGGAGCAGGCCGGCGTTCTTGCGAACCCCGTAGAGCCAGGCGCTGTTGAGCGCGTAGGCGCCGAGTCCGACCGGCAGGAGCAGGAAGATGGCGAAGTCGTAGGCCGTCAGCACGTCGGCCGCCGACCCGCCGGCCTCGATCTCCTCGCGGTAGCGGGCGGCGGCGGCGAACGACGTCGCCGCCAGCGCCAGCTGCACGATGGTCAGGGCGCTCGCGAGGATCAGCGCGGCGATCGCGAGTCCGCTCGGCACCTTGAGCTGGCTGGCGTACGCGAAGCGCTGGGCCGGGGCCGGGCATCCGTATGCCGCGGCGCCGTAGTAGGCCGCCGGAGCGACCGGCGGCGGCCAGCCACCGGGCGGGGGATTCGGCTGGGTGGGATTCGGCTGGGTGGGATACGGCTCGGTGGGATACCTGGGCAACGGCGGCGGCCCGGTCGGGGGCGGCCCTGCCTGCTGGGGCCTGGGGTCCTGCGGTTCGGTCACGGCGCTCGCCTCCGGTCGTGGGGTGCCTGCGGGTCAAACCGAGCAGCCGCCCCGGGGTTACGGTCCGGCTCCGGCGTGCGCGAGACCGGGTCCGGCGCCGGTGCCGAGCCCCTGACAGAATCCTCCGCATGTCCACCTCGACCCAGCCCGAGGTCGCCGTCCCCGCCGCGCCGGCGGGCGGCGCCCGCCCGCGGGTGCTCTCCGGCATCCAGCCAACGGCCGACTCGTTCCACTTCGGCAACTACCTGGGCGCGCTGCGGCAGTGGGTGGACCTCCAGCGCGACCACCAGCCGTTCTTCTTCATCGCGGACCTGCACGCGATCACCGTCGAGCAGGACCCGAAGGTGCTCCGCGAGCGCACCCTGCGGGCCGCCGCCCAGCTGCTGGCTGCCGGTGTCGACCCCGCCCGGTCGTCGATCTTCGTGCAGAGCCAGGTGCCGGCCCACGCGCAGGCCGCGTGGGTGATGCAGTGCCTCACCGGCTTCGGCGAGGCCCGCCGGATGACCCAGTTCAAGGACAAGTCGGCCAAGGGCGGCGAGGGCGCCGCCAGCGTGGGCCTGTTCACCTACCCGATCCTCCAGGCCGCCGACATCCTGCTCTACCGGCCGCACTACGTGCCGGTCGGCGAGGACCAGCGCCAGCACCTCGAGCTGACCCGAGACCTGGCCCAGCGGTTCAACCACCGCTACAAGAAGACCTTCCGGCTCCCCGAGCCCTACATCCTCAAGGCCACCGCCAAGATCGCCGACCTGCAGGACCCCACCGCCAAGATGTCGAAGTCGGGCTCCTCGCCCGCCGGCATCATCGACATGCTCGACGACCCCCGCGCCAGCGCCAAGAAGATCCGCTCGGCGGTCACCGACTCCGAGTCCGAGATCCGGTTCGACCCCGAGACCAAGCCGGGGATCAGCAACCTGCTGACGATCTTCAGCGCCCTCACCGGCACCCCGATCACCGACCTCGAGGCGGAGTACGCCGGCCGCGGCTACGGCGGCCTCAAGGGCGACCTCGCCGACGCGGTGGTGACCTTCGTGACGCCGTTCCGGGAGCGGACCCTCGAGCTGCTCGACGACCAGGCCCACCTCACCGAGGTGCTCGAGCAGGGCGCGGTCACCGCCGGCGCCGTGGCCGAGGCGACGCTGGCCGACGTCTACCAGCGGGTGGGCTTCGTCGCCCGCCCGAGGCGGTCCGGGCGCCCCGAGTAGGTTGGATCCATGCCGACGATCGGAGTGGCCGTGGCCATCCCGGAGCCCTGGGCCAGCGAGCTCCAGGACTACCGGACCTCCGTCGGCGACGCCACGGCGGCGATGATCCCGACCCACATCACGCTGGTCCCGCCCACCGAGATCCCCGACGCCGCCCTCACCGACGTCGAGACCCACCTCGAGGGCGCGGCCGGGGCTGTGTCGGCGTTCGAGGTGCACCTGCGCGGCACCGGCACCTTCCGCCCGATCTCGCCGGTCGTGTTCGTCTCGCTCGCGGCGGGGATCTCGCAGTGCGAGCAGCTCGCCGACGCCGTACGGCGGGGGCCGCTGCGGGTCGACCTCGAGTACCCCTACCACCCCCACGTCACCATCGCCCACCACCTCGACGACGCCGCCCTCGACCGCGCCTTCGACGAGCTGTCGGACTTCGAGTGCCGGTTCCGCGTCGACGACTTCCAGCTCTACGTCCACGACGCCACGCTGGGCTGGCGGCCCACGCGGTACTTCCCGCTGCCCTCGGGTACCTAGGAGGCATGGCCTCCCTGAAGGAACGGCTCCAGACCCGGGTCGCGGAGGTCCGCGAGCGGCGTCCGCTCGTCGACCACCTGGTGCGGATGCAGGAGCACTACGGCGAGGTGAAGGCCGGGCAGCAGGCCGGCGCGGTGACCTACTTCGGGTTCCTCTCGTTCTTCCCGATCCTGGCGCTGTCCTTCTTCGTCGTCGGGTACGTCTCGCAGGTCTACCCCGACGCGCGCGAGAACCTCACCGAGGCCATCGACGCCGTGCTGCCGGGCCTCATCGGCACCGGCGAGTCGCAGGTGCAGCTGGCCGACATCGAGGCCGCCGCCGGGGCCGTGGGCCTGGTCGGCCTGGCCGGCGTCCTCTACTCCGGCCTCGGCTGGCTCTCGGCCCTGCGCGACGCGCTGATCACCGTCTTCGAGCTGCCGGCGTTCGAGCAGCCCAGCTTCGTGCTCGGCAAGGTCCGCGACCTGATCACGCTGGTGGTGATCGGCGTGGTGCTGATGCTGGCCGTGGGTGTGACGGGCTTCGTCTCGGGCTTCTCCCAGGACGTCCTCGGCTGGCTGGGGCTGGGCGCCGAGCTCGGCTGGCTGGTCACGGTCCTCACCATCGTCCTGGGCCTGGCCGCCAACATGGTGCTGTTCTTCGCGATGTTCCGGCTGCTCGCCGCCCCCGACGTGCCGCAGCGCTCGCTGTGGTCGGGGGCGCTGCTCGGCGCGGTCGGCTTCGAGGTGCTCAAGCAGCTCTCGGGGCTGCTGCTGCGCTCGACCGAGGGGCAGCCGGCGTTCCAGGCGTTCGGCATCGCGCTGATCCTGCTGGTCTGGATCAACTACTTCTCCAGGGTGGTGCTCTACGCGGCGGCGTGGGCCTGGACGACGGCGGCCGCCCGCGCGGCCCGACCTCGGACCGAGCCGCCGCCGGTGCAGGGCCCGCCGCTACCCTCGCTGGAGGACCTGCCCGCCGGTCGGCCCGGTCCGTCGCACCACAAGGCGGCCTTCGCGGCCGGCGCCGCGAGCGCGGTCGCCGCCGTGGCGGTCCTGCGGAGAAAGGAGCGCACCAGGTGAGGCTCGAGCGGAGGCACGGCTGGTTCCTCGTCGGCGTGGCCGTCTGGAACTTCGTGACCTGGGCGATGTTCGCCCGCAACCTCTACGACGCCCACTCCTCGGGCGAGGACCGGCCGCGCGGCTACTGGATCGCCCACTCGGTGCTGATCTGCGTCAACCTGGTCCTCGGCGTCGCGTTCCTGCGGCTGGGCCGCCGGGTGCTGCGCCGCGGCTGAGCCGGGCGCAGTGGTCACGTACGGTACGGGCTTGTGACTCGACGGTGGCCGCGCCTGGCCGGCACCCTGGCCGCGTGCCTGCTGCTCGCCACCGCCTGCAGCGAGCCGCCCCCCGCGCTGCCCAACTCCGGCGGCCCCGGTCTGGGCGTCGACCGGAACGGCGCGGCGACGTACGTCGCGCTCGGCGACTCCTACTCCGCTGCCTACGGGGTGCCGCAGGTCTACGACGTGTGCCTGCGCTCGTCGTCCAACTACCCCTCCCAGGTCGCCGCGGAGCTGGACCTGCCGTTCGTCGACGTCACCTGCGTCGGCGCCACCACCCGCGAGCTGTTCCGGGGTGGCCGGATCCGCACCGAGAAGGTCCCCGCCCAGCTCTCCGCGCTCACCGAGGAGACCCGCGTCGTCACCCTCGGCATCGGCGCGGAGGACCTCGGCCTCTTCGGCGCACTCGTCCCCATGTGCATCGGGCTCGCCTCCGAGAGCCCCTACGAGGCGCCGTGCGCCACCGGCTACAGCCAGGCCAAGGACGCGGTCGAGCAGCTGGCCCGCAACTTCGAGAGGATGCGCCGCGGCGTCACCCGCGGTCTCGCCGCCATCCACGAGAAGGCCCCCGAGGCCACCGTCTTCCTGGTGGGCTATCCCCAGATCGTGCCCGCCCGCGGAACGTGCGAGGACCTGCCGATCGCACCCCAGGACTACCCCTGGCTGCGGCAGCTCTTCGTCCAGCTCTCCGACGAGCTGCGCACCCTCGCGAAGCAGGGTGACGCCGTCTACGTCGACCTGCTCCCCGCCAGCAAGGGCCACGACATCTGCGCCAAGAGGCCGTGGGTCAACGGCATCAAGCCCCGCAAGAACGACGCCGCCCCCCTCCACCCGTTCCTCACCGGCCAGACCGGCGCCGCCCGGGTCGTGCTGCGCTCGATCATCGAGGAGCTCCCCGCCCTGGCCCGCTGATCCGCGTGCCGCCGACGCCCCCTCGGGTGTCGCCGACCCGGCGTTAATTGACGACGGCTCGGCGAGACCTGACCCGCCCGGTCAACCAGCGGAGGGGGATGACTCGGCGTCACCCGCCACGTAGACCCACCGCCCGCCCCGCTGCTGGAACCGGCTCCGCTCGCGCAGGACGCCCGCCACCCCGCCGCGGTCGTACGACGCCTCGAACTCGACCCAGTCGGGGCCGGCGGCCAGAACGGTGAGGCCGGTCCAGGTGAGGGTGGGGTCGGGGGAGAGGTCGGTGGGCCGGGTGCGGGGGTGCCAGGTGCGGAACACGTGGTCGAGGTCGCCGACGGCGTAGGCGGAGTAGCGCGAGCGCATCAGCTCCTCCGGGGTGGCGGCGAGGGCGGCGCCGCGGTGGAGCCGGCCGCAGCAGGCGTCGTACGACGGGCCGGCGCCGCAGGGGCAGGGCTGCTGGAGGGCGGGGACCACGACGACCACCTTGCCAGCCGCAGTAGCGTGAAACCGTGACGTCTCCCGCCATCTCGACCCTCGGAGAGCTGCGCGCCTCCGGCCACGTCCACAAGGACCTCCGCACCGAGATCCGCGACAACCTGCTCGCCGCGTTGAGGGAGGGCCGCGACCCGTGGCCCGGCCTGCACGGCTTCCGCGCGACGGTCATCCCCCAGCTCGAGCGGGCGCTGATCGCCGGCCACGACGTGGTGCTGCTCGGCGAGCGCGGCCAGGGCAAGACCCGGCTGCTGCGCACCATGGTCGGCCTCCTCGACGAGTGGACGCCCGTGATCTCCGGCTCCGAGCTGGGCGAGCACCCCTACGACCCGATCACCGTCACGTCGCAGGCCGCGGTCGCGACCTACGGCGACGACCTGCGGATCTCGTGGCGCCATCGCGACGAGCGCTACGCCGAGAAGCTCGCCACCCCCGACACCAGCGTCGCCGACCTGATCGGCGACGTCGACCCGATGAAGGTCGCGGAGGGTCGCAGCCTCGGCGACCCCGAGACCATCCACTACGGGCTGATCCCGCGCAGCCACCGCGGCATCGTGGCGATCAACGAGCTGCCCGACCTCGCCGAGCGGATCCAGGTCGCGATGCTCAACGTGATGGAGGAGCGCGACATCCAGATCCGCGGCTACGTCCTGCGGCTCCCGCTCGACGTGCTGGTGGTGGCCAGCGCCAACCCCGAGGACTACACCAACCGCGGCCGGATCATCACCCCGCTCAAGGACCGCTTCGGCGCCGAGATCCGCACCCACTACCCCACCGAGCTCGAGGACGAGGTGTCGGTCATCCGGCAGGAGGCCGACCTGGTCGCCGAGGTACCCGACTACCTCGTCGAGATCCTGGCCCGGTTCACCCGCAACCTGCGCGAGTCGAGCTCGGTCGACCAGCGCTCCGGGGTGAGCGCCCGCTTCTCGATCGCCGGCGCCGAGACGATCGCCGCCGCGGCGATCCACCGCGCGACCGTGCAGGGCGAGGACGAGGCCGTGGCCCGCGTGGTCGACCTCGAGACCGCGGTCGACGTGCTGGGCGGCAAGATCGAGTTCGAGACCGGCGAGGAGGGGCGCGAGGCCGAGGTGCTCAACCACCTGCTGCGCACCGCGGTCGCCGAGACCGTGCGCCACCACTTCCGCGGGATCGACTTCGCGCTGCTGGTCGACGCGATCGAGTCGGGCGTGATGGTGACCACCGGCGAGCAGGTCACCGCTCGCGACTTCCTGACCGGGCTGCCGGTGCTGGGGGAGTCGGACCTCTACGACCAGGTCTGCGACCGGCTCGGGGCGACGAACGACGGGCAGCGCGCCGGCGCCATCGAGCTGGCCCTCGAGGGGCTCTACCTCGCCCGCAAGATCGGCAAGGACTCCGACGGCTCCGAGACCGTCTACGGCTGATCCGACCGGCCCGGACGGGCTATGGCCCGGGGCGGCGGCGAGCAGTAGTTTGCCGCTGTCGCCTAGCCAGGAGCATCCCGTGGTCACCACCGCCCGTCGTACCCTCGCCGCCGCCGTCACCCTCGGCCTCGCGGCCCTCGTCGTGCCCACCACGTCCGCCGGTGCGGCGCCGGCCCGTCCGGTCCAGCCAGCCGCCAAGCCGACCCTCGGCGGCCCGTTCGAGGTGGACGGCGAGCCCGGGAAGATCAGCGTCGGCCCCGACGGCAACGTCTGGTTCGGCGTGACCGGCAACAGCGGGGGCAACGACCTCGGGCGGATCACCCCGAGCGGGACCATCACCTACTACGACCTCGGCTCGACCAGCGTCGGCTGGCTCACGCCCGGCCCGGACAAGAACCTGTGGGCCACGACCGCCACCGGTGTCGCCAGGATCCCGACCGGCGACCCCACCACCGTGGCCACCTTCACGATCACCGGCTTCAACCAGCCGGAGGGCATCGTCACCGGTCCCGACAAGAACCTGTGGGCCGTCGGCGGCGACACCCTCTACCGGGTGCCCCCCGCGGCTCCGACGACCGCGACGCCGTTCACCGTGGCCGGGATGCAGGGCAAGCAGGTGACCGCGAACGCGACGCACGTCTGGGTCGCCGACGCCGCGAACGGCAAGGTGCACGCGTTCAAGACCGACGGTACCCACACCTCGGTGGACGTCGGCGGCAACCCGCAGGGCGTCGTGGCGGGCGCCAACGGCCAGGTGCTCTACTCCAACCCCGAGAACGCCAACAACCACGTCGCGCGGCTGACGCTGGGCCGCGCGCCGCAGAAGACCGCGCTGCCCGGCACCGACCCGTCGTTCGGCGTCGCCTACGGCGCCGACCGGGCCTACTGGGTCGGGCTGTTCCTCACCCGCAAGATCGCGCGGATCACCGCCGACGGCACCAAGACCGAGTACGGCACCTTCCCCGACCCCTACAAGCCCCGCTACGTCACCGCGGGCGCCGGCGGCACCATCTGGGCCTCGCTGCAGGACCCCGGCAGCGACGGCGCGATCGGCCGGGTCACGGGTCTCGACGTCGACAACCGCGCCACCGTCACCCTCAAGAGCACCCGGGTGAAGGTCAAGCGCGGCAAGGCCCAGCTGCGGCTGAAGTGCCCCGCCAGCGAGCGGAGCGGGCCGTGCTCGGGCAAGGTCACGCTGAAGAAGATCGGCAAGCCGCGCAAGCACGGCTCGAAGAAGTGGTCGGCGCGGGCCGGCCGCACGGTCACGGTCAAGGTCGGGCTCAAGGGCCTGCGGGTCCCGCACGGTGGGGTGCGGGTGCTGGCCGTGATCGAGGTCAAGGACAAGGCCGGCAACAGGCGGACGATCCGGAAGAAGATCCGCCTGGTGCGTTGACGACCCGACCTAGGCTGGGAGCGTGACCCGTTCCCGGACCCGCGCCTCCCGCTTCCGGAAGTACGACGGCGGCGACCCGCTCGCCCCACCGGTCGACCTCGCCGAGGCGCTCGACGCCATCGGCGAGGACGTGATGGCGGGCTACTCCCCGGAGCGGGCGATGCGCGAGTTCCTGCGCCGGGGTGGCCGCGACCAGCGGGGCCTCGACGACCTGGCCCGCCGGGTCGCCGAGCGGCGCCAGGAGATCCTGCAGCGCCACGACCTCGACGGCACGCTGCGGGAGGTCCGCCAGCTGCTCGACCGGGCGGTGCTCGAGGAGCGCAAGCAGCTGGCCCGCGACGCGATGATGGACGACGCCGACCGGGCGTTCCGCGAGCTCCAGCTGGAGAACCTCCCGGCCAGCACGGCGGCGGCGGTGAGTGAGCTGGCGTCGTACGACTGGCAGAGCCGGGAGGCCCGCGAGGAGTACGAGAAGATCAAGGACCTGCTGGGCCGCGAGCTGCTCGACCAGCGGTTCGCGGGCATGAAGCAGGCCCTGGAGAACGCCACCGACGAGGACCGGGCGGCGATCGACAGGATGCTCACCGACCTCAACGAGCTGCTCGAGAAGCACCAGCGCGGCGAGGACACCCCCGAGGACTTCGCAGAGTTCATGGGCAAGCACGGCGACTTCTTCCCCGAGGACCCCCAGGACGTCGACGAGCTGCTCGACACCCTGGCCAGGCGCTCGGCCGCCGCCCAGCGGATGCTGAGCTCGATGACGCCCGAGCAGCGCCAGGAGCTGATGGAGCTCTCGGGCCAGGCCTTCGGGTCGCCGGCGCTGATGGAGTCGCTCTCGCGCCTCGACGCCAACCTCCAGTCGCTGCGGCCCGGCGAGGACTGGGGCGGCTCGGAGCGGTTCGAGGGCGAGGAGGGCCTCGGCCTCGGCGACGGCACCGGCGCGCTCCAGGACCTCGCCGAGCTCGACGCGCTCTCCGAGCAGCTCTCCCAGTCCTACGGCGGCGCCCGGATGGACGACCTCGACCTCGACGCGCTCGCCCGCCAGCTCGGCGACGACGCCGCGGTCGACGCCCGCACCCTGCAGGAGCTGGAGCGGGCGCTGCGCGACAGCGGCACCGTCAAGCGCGGCTCCGACGGGCAGCTGCGGCTGACGCCCAAGGCGATGCGCCAGCTCGGCAAGGCGCTGCTGCGCGACGTCGCCCGGCGGATGTCGGGACGCCAGGGGCAGCGCGAGATGAACCGCGCCGGCGCGGCGGGCGAGCGGTCGGGTGCGACCCGCGAGTGGCAGTTCGGCGACACCGAGCCGTGGGACATCCCGCGCACCGTGCTCAACGGCATGACCCGGCGTGCCTTCGAGGGCGGCGGCCCCCGGATCACCATCGACGACGTCGAGGTGCAGGAGACCGAGGCCCGCACCCAGGCCGCGGTCGCCCTGCTCGTCGACACGTCGTTCTCGATGGCGATGGACGGCCGCTGGGTGCCGATGAAGCGCACCGCGCTGGCGCTGCACACGCTGATCCGCTCGCGGTTCCGCGGCGACCACCTGCAGCTGATCTCGTTCGGCCGGCACGCCGAGGTGATGGAGATCGAGCAGCTCACCGGGCTGGAGGCGATGTACGACAAGGGGACCAACCTCCACCACGCGCTGCTGCTCGCCAACCGCCACTTCCGCAAGCACCCCAACGCCCAGCCGGTGCTGCTGATCGTCACCGACGGAGAGCCGACCTCGCACCTCGAGCCCGACGGCCAGGTCTACTTCTCCTACCCGCCCCACCCCCTCACGGTCGCGTACGCCGTGCGCGAGCTCGACGCCTCGATGCGGCTCGGCGCCCAGACCACGTTCTTCCGCCTCGGCGACGACCCCGGGCTGGCCCGGTTCATCGAGTCGATGGCCTCGCGGGTCGACGGCAGGGTGGTCGCACCCGAGCTCGGCGACCTCGGCGCTGCGGTGGTGGGTTCCTACCTCGGCGGCCGCACCGGTGGCGGTGGGTCCGGCGGGTTCGGCGGGGGCTACGACGGGTGGTTCGGCAGCCGGGGCTTCTGGGTCGGCGACTGAGGGCTGCGCCTAGGCTGGGCGGCGATGCCAGCGCCCGAGTCCTTCCGCCGCGGGCTGCGCCTCGGCACGCCCTTCGCGGTGGCCGGCCTGCTGCTGTCGGCGTCGTTCGGGGTGCTCGCCGTGCAGACCGGGCTCTCGGCCTGGCAGGCCGTCACGATGTCGGCGGTGGTGCACGCGGGCTCGGCCCAGTTCGCGATCCTCTCGGTGCTGGCCAGCGGCGGAGGCTTCCTGCCCGCGGTGGCGGCGGCCGGACTGATGAACGCGCGCTTCCTCGCGATGGGGATGGCGCTGGCGCCCTCGGTGCCGGGCCGCCCGCTGTCGCGAGCGGTGCAGGCCCAGGGCATGGTCGACCCGTCGTGGGTGCTCGCCGATCGCCACGACGGCACCTTCGACCGGTGGCTGATGTTCGGCGCCACCCTCCCGCAGTACGTCACCTTCGTCACCGGCACCGCGCTCGGCGCTTTCGGCGGTGACCTGCTCGGCGACACCGACCGGTTCGGGTTCGACGCGGTGTTCCCCACGTTCTTCCTGGCCCTGCTGATCGTCGAGCTGCGCCGGCCCGAGTCGCGCTGGGTGGCGGTGGTCGGTGGTGCGGTCGCGCTGGCGCTGGTGCCGTTCGCGCCTCCGGGCGTGCCGATCCTCGCCGCGGCCGTCACCGCCCTGGTCGGGCTCGCACCGTCGAGGGTGGCGCGGTGAACCTCTGGGTGCTCATCGGCGTGGTCGCCGTGCTCACGGTGGTGCTCCGGGCCCTGGGCCCCGTCGTCCTCGGTGGCCGCGACCTGCCGTCGCGCTTCGACGGCGTGATCGTGCTGCTGGCCGGGCCGCTGCTCGCCGCGTTGGTGGTGGCCTCGGCGCTGGCCGAGGGCCGTCAGCTCCAGGTCGACTCGAGCACGGCCGGCGTGGCCGTGGGCGGCGTGCTGCTGTGGCGCGACGTGCACGTCGTGGTGGCCGTCGTGGTCGCCGCGGCGGTCACGGCCGGCCTGCGGGCGGTGGGGCTGCCGTGAGCGACCTCACGACCACGACGCTGGTGCTCCTCGGCCTGGCCGCGCTGACGGCGGGGTTCGTCGACGCGGTCGTGGGCGGCGGCGGGCTGGTGCAGCTGCCCGCGCTGCTGCTCGGGCTGCCGCAGGCGAGCCCGGTCACGATCCTGGCCACCAACAAGCTGGCGTCGTTCTCCGGCACCAGCGTCAGCTCGATCACCTACTACCGCCGGGTCCGGCCCGACCCGCGCACCTTCCTGCCGCTGATGGGGCTCGCCCTGGTCGGGTCGTTCCTGGGGGCGCTGGTCGCGAGCCAGGTGCCGCGCGAGGCGTTCGAGCCGATCGTGCTGGTCGCCCTGGTCGTGGTCGGGGCCTACGTCGTGCTGCGGCCCGGCGTCGGCGCCGAGACCGTGCTGCTCCACAGCGGGGGCCGCCACCTCGGCACCGCGATGGTGGTCGGTCTGGCGATCGGCTTCTACGACGGCGTGCTCGGCCCCGGCACCGGCAGCTTCTTCGTGATCGCGCTGGTCGGGCTGCTCGGCTACAGCTTCCTCGAGGCCTCGGCCAAGGCCAAGATGGCCAACTGGGCCACCAACCTCGGCGCCCTGCTGCTGTTCGTACCCCAGGGCGCGGTGATGTGGCGGCTGGCCCTGGTGCTGGGCGCCTGCAACCTGGTGGGCGGCTACCTCGGCGCCCGGGTTGCGGTCTCCCGAGGCGCCCGGTTCGTGCGCGGGTTCTTCATCGTCGTCGTCACCGCGTTCGTCGTGCGGATCGGCGGCGACGTCGTCGGGGTGTGGTGAGCCGCGGGGGCAGCGTCGGAAAAAAGCCGCACGACGAACGGCGCCCCGCGCGCTAGGTTCACGCCATGACGGCGGCGACGGGTCCCCGACGGTGGGCGAGGTGACCCCGAGCTGGGTCACCGCGTTCCTCGACCTGCCCGCCGCCGGGCACGAGGCGTCGGTGGGCTTCTGGCAGCGGGTCACCGGGCACGCCCTCTCGGCGCCGCGGGGCGACCACGACGAGTTCGCGACCCTGGTGCCGTCCGCGGGCGACGACCACCTCCGAGTGCAGCGGGTCGGCGACGGCCCGCCCCGCGTCCACCTCGACCTGCACGTCCCCGAGGTGGCGGCCGCCGCCGAGGAGCTGGTCGCGCTCGGAGCGGCCGTGACCGACGACGCCGGCGACCACCTGGTGCTGCGCTCCCCGGGCGGCCTGCCGTTCTGCCTGGTCGACCGCCCGGCCGCCACCCGGTCCGCGCCGCGCACCTGGCCGGACGGGCGGGTCTCGGAGGTCGACCAGGTCTGCCTCGACGTCCCACCCGGTCGCTACGACGCCGAGCTCGACTTCTGGTCCGCCGCCACCGGTTGGCACCGGCGCGACCCCGCCCCCGGCTCGGAGTTCGGTCGGCTCACCCCCGACGACCGGCAGCCCGTCCAGCTGCTCCTCCAGCGGCTCGACGACGAGGAGCCCGCGGTGCGCGCCCACCTCGACTGGGCGACGACGGACCGCCCCGCCGAGGTCGCCGCCCACGTGGCCGCCGGCGCCGAGGTGGTGGCCACCCACGACGACTGGACCGTGCTCCGCGACCCCGGTGGTCTCGTCTACTGCGTGACCCGGCGGTCGCCCCGGGTCACGGCGCGAACCCCGGCAGGTGCTCCTCGAGGATGGCGCGGAACGGCGCCTCCGCCTCGAGCTGGCTGAGCACGCCGATGCCGCCCACCCAGGTGCGGTGGATGAGCAGGTACGACGGTGGCAGGTTCAGCCGCATCGCCACGGCGTACGACGGGTCGCGGGGGTCGTTGATCCGCTGGAACTGGCCGCGCATCCACTCGCGGGAGAACCGGAACCGCTCCACCAGGGTGGGCTCGACGAACGGCGAGAGGTAGTCGCGCACCAGCTCGGGGTCGAGGGTGATCCGGTCCTTGACGAACCCCTCGGCGCGCAGGCCCTCGAGCAGCGCGGCGGAGTCGCCCTCCTGGGCGACCCGGATCAGCCGGCCCATCGCCTCGGGCAGCCCACGGCTCTCGAGCCGCGCGACCGCGCCGAAGTCGAGCACGGCCAGCCGGCCGGCGGCACCGTCGGGTCCCGGGAGCACCCGGAAGTTCCCGGGGTGGGGGTCGGCGTGGAGCATGCCGGTGCGGCCCGGGCCGGAGAACTGGAAGCGGGTGTAGAGCTCGCCGTAGTGGTCTCGCTCGGCCTGGGTGCCGGAGGCGATCACGGTCGCCAGCGAGCCGGGGCTGTCGACCCACTCGGTGACCAGCACGGTCGCGCCGACGTCGACGACCCCCGGCACCACGATGTCGGGGTCGCCGGCGAAGGCCTCCGCGAAGGTCCGCTGCGCGTCGGCCTCGAGCTGGTAGTCGAGCTCGTCGACGGCGCGGGCCTGCATCTCGGCGACCAGGGGCTTGACGTCGATGCCGGGCACCAGCGAGCCGACGGTGCGTGCCAGGCGAGCGAGCTGGCGCAGGTCGGAGCGGAGCGCCTCCTCGCTGCCGGGGTACTGAACCTTCACCGCGACGTCGCGGCCGTCGTGCCACCGGCCCCGGTGCACCTGACCGATCGAGGCGGCGGCCGTCGGGCCCCCGTCGAGCCAGACCAGCCGCTCCTGCCAGTCGGGGCCGAGGTCGGTGGCGAGGATGTCGCGCACGGTCTGGGTCGGCATCGGGGGAGCGGAGTCCTGGAGCCGGGTGAGCTCGGCGCGGTACGGCGCCGCGAGCTCCTCGGGCAGCGCGGCCTCGAGCACCGAGAGCGCCTGCCCGAACTTCATCGCGCCGCCCTTGAGCTCGCCCAGGGTGCGGAACAGCTGCTCGGCGGTGCGCTGCTGGACCTCGGTCATCACCGACTCGGCCGAGGCGCCGCCGAGCCGCTTGCCCAGCCCGAGGGCGGTGCGGCCGGCGTAGCCCAGCGGCAGCGCGGCGAGCCGCGCGGTGCGTGCCGCGGCCTTGCGTGGGAGGTCCGCCATGCCCCCATCCTCCCCGATGGGACCTGAGCGGTGCTGAGGCACGTGTCGGGGCGCACCCCGGGATGGGTCCCGGGGATGGGTCCCGGCCGACCGGGGGCGGCCGCCCCTCCCGCCCGGGTCGCCGGGACCGCCAGCCTCGGCCCCATGACGAACCAGACCCGGCCACGGCCCCGCCGCGCCGCCCTGCTCCTCGCCACCCTCGCGCTGGTGGCCGCCCCCACCCTGTCGGCCTGCGGTGGCGACGACGAGCCGACCGGCCCCGGCGCCGCCGACGTCGGCGACGACGGTGGCACCGGTGGTGACGAGGGCGGTGACGAGGGCGGTGACGAGGGTGGTGACGAGGGCGGCGGCGAACCCGAGGTGCCCGAGGAGTGCATCGAGCACTTCCCGTTCGCCTACTTCGAGCCCAAGCTCTCCGACGTCGAGATGCTCCCCGCCGACTGGCCGGAGCCGCCGGTCGAGGCCACGCTCTGCCTGACCTCCAGCACCGCGAACGACGAGCAGGAGGTGCTCGACTACATCACCGACTCCGCGCCCGAGACCACGCTGTCGGCGTGGGAGGAGGCCCTGTCGTCGTACGAGACGGCCCGCGGTGAGGACGGCCTCGGCGGCCCGACCCTCGACGGCACCGTCGACGACCAGGTGGGCTTCCGGATCACCGCCGAGGAGGGCGAGTTCAGCATCGTCTTCGTCCGCCAGTGATCCGACGATGACGGTGGCCCGGGCCACCCGGGACGGTCGAACCTGAGACCCGGGACGCGGCGCCGCTCATACTTGCTGCCGTGCTGCAGCGGCGTCCGCCCCCTCCCGGGTCCGTGAGCGCGTCGTGGCGGCTGGTCGCGATGGGCACCTGCGGGCTGGCCTGGGCCCTGGCCCTCGCGTCGCTCGTGCTGCTCGGCGTCAACCGGGACGCGCCCGACTCGCTGGCCTACTGGGTGATGGACGTCGTCTCGGCCCTCGCCTACGGGCTGGTGGTCTGGCTGATGCTGCCCCGGTCGCGACACCCGGTGGCGTGGATCCTGGTGCTGGTGGCGGTCGGCTGCGGGCTCTCCGCGCTGGTAGCGCAGCTCGCCCTGCTCGGGCTGGCCCACGGCGCCCCGCCACAGCTGGTCGGCCTGCTCGTGACCGCCGGTTCCTGGGTCTGGGTGCCGGGGACTCTCGGCTCGATGGCGGTGCTGCCCTGGTTGGTGGTCCCGGGCCGGCGCCCGCCCTGGACCCGGGTGGTGCTGGCGGTCGCCGTCGCGGCGATCGTGGTCGCCACCCTGGCGACCGCGCTCTCCCAGCACCCCTACGTCGACAACCCGCTGGCGATCGCCGAGTCGGGCAGCGCCGTGCAGCGCGTCTTCCACCACATCGGGGCGTGGCCACAGCGGCTGTGCGTGGTGATCGGGTTCGCCGGAGCCGGGTGGCTGCTGGTGCAGCGCCGCCGGCTGCGCGGCGACGCCGGCCGCGGTCTGGGGTGGCTCGTGGTCGGGGAGCTGTTCATGAACGCGGCCTTCGTGCCGGTGGTCTTCCTGCTGGCGATGGGGCCGCTGATGGTCGAGGTCAGTGGCCTCGCCCTGGTCGTCGCCCAGCTCTTCCTCCCGGCGGCGCTGCTGGTGGTCGTGCTCGGCCAGCAGCTGTGGGGCGTCGACGTGACGGTCAGCCGGGTCACCCTCTGGGCGCTGCTGACCGGCGCGCTGGTGATCGGCTACTCCGCCCTGGCCTGGGGGCTCGGGCACCTGCTGCCCGGGTCGCGGCAGGTCGCCGGGCTGCTGGCGGTCGGGCTGGTGACCGCGCTGGGTCAGCCGCTGCGCCACTGGCTGCAGGCCCGGGTCGACTCGCTGGTCTACGGCCAGGGCGCCGACCCGGTGCGCCTGCTGCGCGCCCTCGACCGCGACGAGCCGACCGGGCGCCGGACCAGCCTGGAATCCCTGGTCGACGCGCTGCGCCGTGGCCTGCGACTGGGCGGCGTGCAGGTGCGCAGCGTCGACGGCCACCTGGTCGTGGGGTCGGGGCGGCTCGCGCCGGACGTGGTCGCCGTGCCGCTCCAGGTGGAGGGACGCCGCCTCGGCGAGCTCGTCGCATCGGCGCCGCCGGGCCAGCGCGTCGACGACCGGACGTCCCGCCAGATCGAGCAGATGCGTGGCGTGATCGGCGTGGCCCTCGAGCTGGCCCAGGCCAACCAGCGGCTCGAGGCGGCGACCGACCGGCTGCTCGAGGTGCGGATGGAGGAGCGCCGGATGCTGCGCCGCGACCTCCACGACGGCATGGGCCCGGCGCTGGCCGGGGTGGGTCTCGGCCTGGCCGCGGCGCAGCGCCGGCTGCGCCACGACCCCGACGGCACCGCCGAGCTGCTCGCCGAGCTCGCCACCGAGGTCGAGCGGCGCACCGACGACGTGCGGCTCCTCGCCCGCGCCATGCTCCCCGCCCAGCTCGACGACGGCGACCTGGGCGACGCCCTGGCGGTGCTGGCGGCGCGATTCGCCGGGAGCGGGCTCGACGTCCGGGTCGACAGCGAGCACCTCGGCCGGGTCGACACCCGCCACCAGCTCGCGACCTACCACGTGGCTGCCGAGGCGGTCGTCAACGCCTACCGGCACGCCGGCTGCACCCGGGTCGACGTCTCGGTCGCCACCACGCCCGACGGCGTCGTGCTCAGCGTCGTCGACGACGGGACGGGCATCCCCGACCAGCACCGGCCCGGGGTCGGGCTGCGCTCGATGCGCGAGCGGGCCAGCGAGCTGGGCGGCTCGCTCGAAGTCGGCGCCGGCCCGGGTGGTCGCGGCACCGTGGTCCGGATGGTGCTCCCGTGACGACCTCCTCGACGACCACGGCCCGGGCCGCGACCGTCGTCCGACGCCGACCAGGGCGACCCGTGACGGCCGCGCTGGTCTGCCTGGTCGCCTGGAGCATGTCGCTGACGGCGCTGGGCCTCGAGCTGGGTTTCGGGCTGCTCCCGGCCGACGACCCCGGCTACTACGCCGATCCCGTCTACTTCAGCCTCGACGTGGCCATGGGCCTGCTGAACGCCCCGGCGGCCGCGCTGGTGCTCGCCCGCTCCCGGCACGTCGCCGGCTGGCTCGCCGCGCTGGTCTCGATCGGGTTCGCCGCGGCCGCGCTGTCGCTGACCGTGGCCCTGCTGGCCCAGGAGCGCGGCGGAGTCGCCGGGCTCGGCTTCTGGGCCCACGGCTTCTCGTGGCTGTGGATCCCCGGCTCGTTCCTGGCGGTCACGGTGCTGCCCTGGTACCTCCGCGACGACGCCCCCGGCCCCCGGGCCCGCCTGATGGGCAGGGTCGGCGCCGCGCTCACCGCGACGGTCACCCTCGTGGCCGCGACGCGGCAGCAGGACGGCGCGCCCGCCAACCCGCTGGCGCTCGACTCCGCCGGGCTCGAGGCGGTGGGCCAGGTCGCGATGGTCGGCCTGGCGGTGGTGGGCACCGCCGCGGTGGTGCACCTGGCCCGGCGCTCCCGCGACGAGACCGCCGAGGCGCGCCGGGCGCTCGCCACCTTCGCGGTCGGGCTGGGCGCGCTGGTCGCGTCGTTCACCGTGCTGACCTTCTGGCCCGAGGGCGCCGGCCGCGACGTGGTGACCGCGCTGGCGGTGCCGGTGCTCTACGTCTCCCAGATCTTCATGCCGCTGGCGATCGTGCTGCTGGTGCTCGGCGCCGGCCTCTGGGGCGTCGACGTCGCGGTCTCGCGGGCCACGGTCTGGACCCTGCTCACGGGCGGCGTGGTCGCGCTCTACCTGCTCGTGGTCTGGCTGGTGGGGAGGGTCCTCCCCGTCGACGACGAGGTCGCCGGCCTGCTGGCGGCCGCCTCGCTGGCGCTGGCCGTGCAGCCGCTGCGCACCTGGCTGCAGCGCCGGGTCGATCGCATCGTCTACGGCAGCGACAGCGACCCGGTCTCGCTGCTGGCCCGGATGGGCGAGCAGCTGCGCGGCGGTCGGGGCAGCGGCACCCTGCCGGCCCTCGTCGACAGCCTGCGGGCCGGGCTGCGGCTGGGCGCGGTCGAGGTGATCGCCCACGAGGCGCCGGCCGTCTCGGCCCGCTCCGCGGGACGCGGGGTGCGCGAGCGCAGCGGCCACGACGCCGTGGTGCTGCCCCTGGTCGTCGAGCACCGCGAGATCGGCAGCCTGCTGCTCCAGGCCCTGCCCGGTCAGCGGCTCGACCTCCGCACCGTGCGGATCGCGCGCCACCTCAGCGACGTGGTGGCGGTCTCGCTCGACCTCGCCCAGGCCAACCAACGCCTGCGGGCGGCCTCGCAGCGGCTCGGCGAGGTGCGCCACGAGGAGCGCCGGATGCTGCGCCGCGAGCTGCACGACGGACTCGGCCCGTCGCTGGCGGGCGTCGGGCTGGCCCTGGCCGCGGCCCGCCGCCGGCTGGCCCACGACGTGCCGGGCACCCTCGAGCTGCTCACCGGGCTGGAGACCGAGCTGGCCCGGCGCACCGACGACGTCCGGCTGCTGGCCCGGTCGCTGCTGCCCGCGCAGCTCGACGAGGGCAACCTGGCCGAGGCACTGGGCGTGCTCGCCCAGCGGTTCGCGGGCTCCGGGCTGCGGATCGGGACGGAGTGCGAGGCGGAGGGCCTCGACACCCGGCACCAGATCGCGATCTACCACGTCGCCGCCGAGGCGGTGCTCAACGCCTACCGGCACGCCGGCGCGAGCCGGGTCGACGTCGAGGTGACCAGCGAGGGTGGCGGCGCCGGCGACGACGGCCGGGAGGCCGCGGTGGTGCTGACGGTGACCGACGACGGTGTCGGGGTCGCGCCCGACCACCAGCCCGGGGTCGGGCTGCAGTCGATGCGCGAACGGGCCGACGAGCTCGGCGGGACGCTCACGGTGACGAGCGGCCCGGAGGACAGGGGGACCCAGGTGAGGATGGTGCTGCCGTGACCGCGGAGCGGATCGAGGTCGTGGTGGTCGACGACCACCCGGTCTTCAGGATCGGGATGTCGGCGCTGCTCGACGAGATGGAGCAGGTCCACGTCGTCGGGCAGGCCGCCAGCCAGGCCGAGGCCGTCGAGGTGGTGCTGGAGCACCGACCGCAGGTCGTGGTGATGGACCTCGACCTGGGCGGCGGCTCGGGCGCCGAGGCGACCCGCGAGATCCTCCGGCACGCGCCGGACACCGGGATCCTGGTCGTGACGATGTTCGGCGACGACGATGCGCTGTTCGGTGCGATCAAGGCCGGCGCCCGCGGCTACCTGGTCAAGGGCGCCGGACCCGACGAGGTCGAGCGGGCGGTGCGCGCGGTCGCCGAGGGCTCGGTGATGCTCGGGCCCCAGGTCGCCGGCCGGGCGGTCGCGTTCCTCACCGGCGCGCGCAGCGCGCGCGGGGGTGAGTTCGCCGAGCTGACCGAGCGCGAGCGCGACGTGCTCGAGCTGCTCGCCCGCGGCCACGACAACACCACGATCGCCCGGATGCTGGTGCTCACGCCCAAGACGGTGCGCAACTACGTCTACGCGATCTTCACCAAGCTCGACGTCAACGACCGCTCCGCGCTGGTCGTCAAGGCCCGCGAGGCCGGGATCGGGGTCAGCCGGCCCGAGGGCTGACGCCCGGACGATCGGGGTCGTCGGCCCCTGTCGTCGGGACGGGCCGGAGGCCGACGGTGGTCACCCCGGCGCCCGCCGGGCCGCCGCCACGACCCCCGGGAGGCCGAGCCATGACCACGCCCACCGTCCGCGACAGGCCGCTCGACGTCGTACCGCCCCGGCGGGTGACGTGGTGGCCGCTGTGGGGTGTCCCCGCCGGGGTGCTCGGGCTCGCCGCCGCAGCGCTCGACGACGGCGCCGGCGGGAGCGCGACCGGGGCGGCCGCCGCCTCGTGCGGATTGCTCGCCGCGATCTGCCTGATCGTGCTCGGGGCCCAGTGGCGTCGCCAGGTCGAACGCCGCTTCGACGGCTCGGCCGCCGCGCCCGTGGTCGGTGCCGGGCTGCTCTTCTCCGCCGTCGCGCTGGCGCTGGCCCAGGCCTGGGCGGCCGCGGTGCCGGTGGCCTGGCTGGGCGTGCTCACCGGGGGTGCGGCGCTGTCGTGGATGGGCTGGCACGAGCACCTGGTCTCCCGGGCGCTCGGGTCGTTCACCGGCGTGGTGTCGCTCGCGGTCGCCGTCGCGGTGCCACTCACCGAGCCCGGCCTGCTACCCCTGGTCGCCGGCCTGGAGCTGGTCGTCGTCGCCGGGTGGCTCGCTCTCGGGCGCGGTCCGCTGCAGAGCCTGGTCTGAAGGGCCGGGCGGTGTCCCGGGCGGGTGTCCCTGCCCGCGTCCCCAGCCGTGTCCCAGCCGCGTCCCCGAGGACCTCGGCGGTGCGACCCGGGCGAACGAGGACTCGCACCCCTGCCCCCGGTGCCGCCCTCCCGCCGACGCTGGTCCTCGCCGCGGCACCGTGCCGCGGCCCGGCCCAGCCGCAGTGCCCCACGAGGAGAGCGTCCATGGCAACCGTCGCCACCGGCCACGAGGAGAGCGACACCGTGGCACCGACCCCGCGGTTCCGGGCCTGGCCGCTGTGGGCGGCCGGCTCAGGGGCGCTCGGCTTCTTCTGCACGGTGGTCACCGACACCCGGGCCGGGGACACCTCCGACCCCGACTACATGGTGACGGTCGCCGACATGGCTGCCCTCGACCACGTCTGGTTCCGCGTGGGCGGCATCGCCGGCTACTTCGCCGTGGCCGCGATCCTGGTCTTCGCCGCCCTGTGGCACCGCCGGGTCGCCCAGCGGTTCACCTGGTCGCTCGGCGCGCCCATCGTCACCTACGGCTTCATCGCCTCGGCGGCGGCGCTCAGCCTCGCCTACGGCTGGAAGGGCGCGCTCGGGGACTACCTCCACGGCGCCGCCGAGGAGGGCACCTTCGACGACCAGGGGCTCTACGTCTACTACGTGATGCACGACTTCAGCCCCTACATCGGCTGGGTGCCGGTCACGGTCGGCCTGCTCGGCCTGGCCTGGATGGCGTTCCGCGAGCGTCTGGTCTCGCGGGCCCTCGGCGGGGTAGCCGGCTTCTTCGCGCTGCTCCTGCTCGGCGCGGTCGCGGTGACCGGCGTGCCCGGCCTGCCCTTCGCCAGCTCGCTGGTGCTGGTCGTCGTCGGCACCTGGCTGGCGGTGGGCCGCAGCCCGATCACCAGGGAGGCGCTGGTCTGAGCCCGGCTCTTCCTCCCCGCTGTCCCACCACCCCATGAAAGGCACCACCATGCACACCTCATCCCGCTGGCTGCGCCGCGCCGCCGTGGTCGCGGCCGGAGCCGCGACCGTGACGACGCTGGGCGCCGCACCGGCGTTCGCAGCCGACACCTCGGCGCCGTTGCTCGTCGTGAGCCTCCCGGAGGGCGGCTACGCCGAGACCTGGTTCAGCAACGACGTCACCGTCGGCGTGACCGCCGTCGACACGGGCCTTCCGCCGTCCGGCGTCTCGAGGGTCACGGCCACCTACTCGGGCGCGACGACCGGCAGCTTCCTGGTGGAGTTCCCCTCCGGCTCGGTCACGATCAAGAACGAGGGCACCACCAACATCACCGTCGTGGCCCGCGACCAGCGCGGCAACGAGACGACCGTGACCAAGACGGTGAACATCGACCGCACCGCGCCCTCGATGCCGGTCCCGGAGCGACTCACCACCGGCGTGCCGTTCGCCCAGGACGAGGCCTTCGTCCTCAGCTACGGCTGCCAGGACAGCGCCGTGGGGGTCAAGGAGTGCACGGTCGCGGGCGTGCCGTCCGGCTCGCGCATCGACACCAGCACGCTCGGGGACCACACGCTGACGTTCCGCACCGTCGACCACGTCGGCAACGCCCGGGTGAGCAGCGTCCCCTACCGGGTCGTCGACGACCAGCTGGTGGTCAGCTCGGCGCCGACGATCAGCGGCACGCCGTCCTACGACCAGGTGCTGACCGCGGGCGCCCCGGGTGTCACCCCGGCGCCGAGTGCCGTCGCCTACCAGTGGATGCGCAACGGACAGCCGATCGCGGGCGCCACCGGGACGCAGTACCGCATCGTGCTCGACGACCTCGGCAAGGCGATCACCGTGCGCGCGACCGCCAGCCGCCCGGCCTGGCAGGACGCCGTCACGACGTCGCAGCCGGTGATGGCCGTCGCCGGCACCATCGGCCTGGCCGCGCCCACCCTGGCGGGCCAGCCGCTCGTCGGCTCCTCGCTGCGCATCGAGCACGGCAACCCGACGCCGGCCACCGCGACGCTGGCCTACCGCTGGCTGCGCGACGGCACCGAGATCGTCGGCGCCAGCGGCCGCACCTACACGCTCACCTCCGAGGACATCGGCCACCGGATCGCGGGCCGGGTGCTCGCCACCGCCGGCGGGCACGCCAACGGCTCGTTCACCACCGCCCAGACCGAGCAGGTCGCGCTGCGCGGCATCGCCATGACCGGGGAGACCGCGATCCGCGGCAGCCTCACCGTCGGCAGCGTGCTCACCGGCGTGGCCCCGACGTTCGAGCAGGTGCCCGGTTGCACGCTCACGTGGCAGTGGCTGCGCAACGGCAGCCCGGTGCTCTCGGCCACGTCGCCGACGTACACGCTGGGAGTCGCCGACCTCGGGGCCCGGATCTCGCTGGCCGTCACCGCCTCGGCCCCCGACCACCTGATGGTGGGCTCGACCAGCCCGCAGTCCGGGGCGGTCAAGGCCCTCACCCCCGGGCTCCGGGCCACCGCCAGGACGAAGGGCAAGGGCAAGGCCAAGGTCACGGTCACCGTGGCGACGCCCGGCCTGCGACCGACGGGTGCGGTCACCGCGAGCCGCGGCGGCAAGGTCGTCGCCCGCGGGAACGTCTCGGCCACCGGCCGGGTCGTGCTCACCCTCAAGCGCCAGCCGAAGGGCAAGCGGAGCTACGTCGTCCGCTACGCCGGGGCGCGGGGCATCGCCGCCCGGATGGTGATCGTCAAGGTGAGGATCAAGTAGCCCCCAGGACCGCACGGGAGAGCGGGTCACCCACGGTGCGCGGCGTCCGCGCTGCGCACCGTGGGTCGGCGGACCGCCTCCCGGCGCGACACGACGCAGGGCCCCGGGAGGATCCCGGGGCCCTGCGTCGTGTCGTGCTGGGGTGCTTCGCGGGGGGTCAGGCGACCTCGGCGAAGCTGGTCGCGCCGACGGCGTCGCGCAGCGTGGCGAGCGCCTTGCCGAGCAGGCGTGAGACCTGCACCTGGCTGACGCCGAGCTGCTCGCCGATCTCGCTCTGGGTCAGGTCCCGCACGAAGCGCAGGTGGAGGATGTGTCGCTCCCGCGCCGAGAGGCGGGCGAGGGCGGGGGCCAGCAGCGCCCGGACCTCGGCGAGCTCGGTGCTCTGCGAGGCGTCGGGCAGCAGGTCGCCGCGGGTGCTGGACCCGTCGGCCAGCGGCTGCACGTCGAGCGAGTCGGGGGAGAAGCAGGTGTCGAGGCTCAGCGCCTCCGACACCTCCGCCACCGGCAGGTCGAGGAGCTGGGCGATGTCGTGCTCCGACGCCGGCCGGCCGTCCTCGCGGGGCGGCACGGTGTCGCGCACGGCGCTGACCTTGGCCCGGACCTCCTGCACCCGGCGGGGCGGGCGCACGGTCCAGCCGTGGTCGCGGAAGTGGCGGCGTACCTCACCGGTGATGGTGGGGACGGCGAAGGTGAGGAAGTTGTCCGACTTCGACGGGTCGAACCGGTGCGCGGCCCTGACCAGGGCCAGGCAGGCCACCTGCTCGAGGTCCTCGAGCGCGATGTCGCGGTTGCGGTAACGGCGGGCGACGGAGCGCGCGACGCAGGCGTTGATCTCGATGATGCGATTGAGGATCGCGTCGCGCTCCCCCTCCTCGCAGTCGACGAGCTCGGCGAACAGGCGGGCGGTCTCGTCCTCTCGGGCAGCACGCTCGTGCTTCCAGGAGGAAAGAAGTGCGGCTGAACTGGACATGCCCCTACTCCTTCCCGGCCCTGACCTGCGACGAAACGGGCTGGGCGCCGATCACCTCCCCAGGGGTGGGCTGGCGGTCTAGACCATCCACCCCCACGGGCGGTTGAAGGGTGAACGACGACGGCGGCCGGGGCGACGACCCCCCCGCTGCAGCGAGGGGGCCGTCCGCGCGACCACGGGTCGCGCCCCGGCACGGCGTGCGGCGTGTCACAGGAGACACCCGACGCGAGCCGTGGCTACACGTTGCCCGTCTGCGCCCGGCGGCATCCGCCCGAGCGAGGATTCGTGGTCAGGGGAGGGGGTCGTCCGGGGGTGGGAAGCCGTGGACCAGGCACCAGGCGACCGCTTGGGCGCGGGTCTGCACGCCGATCTTGGCGTAGGCGCTGCGGATGTAGCTCTTGATCGAGTTGATCGAGAGCACCAGCTCGCGGGCGATGTCCTGGTTCGACACCCCGTGCGTGATCAGGGTCAGCACGTCCACCTCGCGAGCGGTCAGGCCCGCGCTCTGCCCGAGCGGGTCGATGGGCTCGGAGTCGGCCACGCCGAACGCGAGCCGCTCGACCGCGTCGACCAGCTCGTCGGAGTCGGCGCTCATCGACACCCAGGCATCGGCGCCCAGGGCCAGCGCCCGGGCCCGGAGGTCGGGGCGCAGGTCGCGGCTGACGACCAGCACCTTGGCCCGGGTCTGCTCGACGAGGTGGCGCAGGTCACTGCCGTCGGTGCGGTGGAGCCCCAGCACGTCGTAGAGGGCCACGTCGACGCCGGCCAGCGACATCCACACCCGGGGCAGCCGGACCTCGTGCACCCGGTCGGGGTGCTCGGCGAGCATGGCGGACAGGCCGTGGGTCATCACCGCCTGATGACCCACGATCGCGACGCCAAGGGGTTGCTGGACCACGGGCCCCACCCTTTCGCACTTCGCTGACCTGCGGCAACGTGGACCGCACGCCCGAAAGGGTGAATGTTGACAGTCAGCTGGTGCAGAGGCAGAACGGGTGGCCGGCGGGGTCCACGAAGACCCGGAAGGTCTCGCCCGGCTGGTGCTCGTGACGGGTCGCACCGATCGCCAGCACCTCGGCCTCGGCCCGGTCGAGGTCGGGCACGACCACGTCGAGGTGCAGCTGCTGGGGCACGTCCTGACCCGGCCAGACCGGAGGTCGGTAGTCGGACACCTGCTGGAAGCTGATGCAGCTGCTGCCGTCGGCGGGCCGGACCTCGGCCCAGTCGCCGTCGTCGCTCACCTCCCAGCCGAGGAGGGCACCGTAGAAGCGCGCGAGCAGGCCCGGGTCGGGGCAGTCGTAGACGAAGCTGGGGTGTCGGGCGATGGTCATGCCCGGCACGTTAGCCCGACCCGGCGACGTCGGTCTCCCGCTGCCGCTCGGGGTCGAGCAGCCGCATCACCGGGGTCGCGAGCACGCCGTGCACGAGCACCGACGCGACCACCGTGAACGCCACCGTCGACCAGAGCCAGTCCTGGGCGAGGACCGGGTGCTCGCCCGAGGCGTAGGCGAGGTAGAAGATCGAGCCGATCCCACGGACGCCGAAGAACGCCACGGCCCACTGCTCCCGCCGGCTGAGGCCCCCGGTGTGGTGGTCGGGCCTGGCCCACGGCCGCAGCGCCGCGATGCCGGCGAGGGGGCGCACGACGAGGATCAGCGCGACCCCGATGGCGACGCCGCGCCAGTCGAGGGCGTCGAGCAGGCCGCGGGTCAGCGCGATGCCGAGCACGAGCAGGACGAACAGGGTCAGCAGCCGCTCCAGCCGCTCGGCCACCTCGTGCATGGCGGCGTGGTAGTCGTGGGAGCGCTCCGCCGAACGGAACGTCATCGCGCACGCGAAGACCGACAGGAAGCCGTAGCCGCCCGCGACCTCGCCCAGCCCGTACGACGTCACCAGCGCGGCCAGCGTGAACAGCGACTCGCCACGCTCGGCGACCCGCAGCGACCGGCTGTTGGAGCGGAACGCCGCCCAGGCCAGCACCCGGCCGACGAGGATGCCCACCGCCACCCCGGCGAGCACCTTGAAGAGCAGGTCGATCCCCACCCACTCCAGGACCCAGCCCGAGACCGCGCCCTCGGTGGCGAGCAGGATCGCGGCGTAGACGAACGGGAAGGCGAGGCCGTCGTTGAGGCCGGCCTCCGAGGTCAGGGTGAACCGGATCTCGTCGTGCTCGTCGACCTCGTGGTCGTCGCCGGTCTGCGGTCCCGCGACCTGCACGTCGGAGGCCAGCACGGGGTCGGTTGGGGAGAGCGCGGCGCCGAGCAGCAGCGCGGCGGCCGGCGCGAGACCGGCCCACCACCCCAGCAGCGCGACCGCGGCGATCGTCAGCGGCATGCCGATCGCCAGCAGCCGCCAGGTGGGCGCCCAGGACCGCCAGGTCGCCGGGTTGCGCACCTCCAGCGGCCGGTCCAGGGCCAGGCCCACGCCCATCAGCGCGACGAGGACGACCAGCTCGGTGACGTGCTCGATGGCGGCGCGGTTGGCCTGGGGGTCGATCGGCATGCCGTCGGGCAGCGGGGTCAGCCCGATCACCATGCCCACCCCCACCAGCACCATGGGCGCGGAGACCGCCCAGCGGTCCAGCAGCGTCGGCAGGACGACGGCGAGCAGGAGGCTGCCGCCGGCGACGACGTAGACGAGGTCGGCGGTCACGTGCTCCAGTACCCCGCCGCCGACCGGCGACCCGGGCCGGCCCTTGACGGATTGGCTAATAGTGTTAGCGTATGGCTAACAACCTTAGCCACAGGAGCGGACATGACCGAGCACCTCGACCTCGACGGCGGCACCCTCGCCTACGACGTGACGGGCACCGGGCCCCTCGTCGTCCTCGCCCACGGGATGGGCGACAGCCGTGCCGCCTACCGGTTCGTCGTCCCCCGCCTCGTCGCCGCCGGCTACCGGGTCGCGAACGTCGACCTGCGCGGTTGCGGCGAGTCGAGCACCGGCTGGCCGTCGTACACGCGCACCGACGTGGCGGGCGACCTCATCGCGCTCGTGCGACACCTCGGCGGGCCGGCCGTGCTGGTGGGCCACTCGTTCGCCGGCGGTGCGGTGACGATCGCGGCGGCCGATGCGCCCGACCTGGTCGAGGGGATCGTGGAGCTCGGCCCGTTCACGCGCAAGCAGTCGGTGCGCCTGGGCGACCTGCGCGTCGCGAGGTTCCGCAGCGGCATGACCCGGCTCGCGATGACCGGCCTCCTCGGCAGCGTGCCGTGGTGGCTGCGCTACCTCGAGGTGGCCTACCCCGGGGACCGTCCTGCCGACTGGTCCGCCCAGGTGGAGCGGATCCGCACCTCCCTCGCCGACCCGGGCCGGATGGCCGCGCTGCGCCGGATGGGGCGGTCGGCGCCGACCGACGCCGGCGCCGCGCTGGCCCACGTCCGCTGCCCGGCGCTCGTGGTGCAGGGCTCGCTCGACCCCGACTGGGCCGACCCGCGGGCGGAGGGCGAGGCGATCGTCGCCGCGCTGCCCGACGGCCTCGGTGAGCTGGCGATGGTGGTGGGGTCGGGGCACTACCCCCACACCCAGCACCCCGAGGCGACCGTCGCCCTGCTGCTGCCCTTCCTCGCGGCGCACGCCCGTGCCTAGGGCCGGGCTCGACCCCGACGTCGTCGCGGCGGGCGCGGCGGCGCTCGCCGACGAGGTCGGGCTCCCGAACGTGACGATGGGGCTGCTCGCCGAGCGACTCGGCGTGCGGTCGCCGTCGCTCTACAAGCACGTCGACGGGCTCGCCGACCTGCACCACCGGGTGGCCGTGCTCGCCCTGACCGAGCTGGGTGACGCGCTGCGCGACGCGCTCCAGGGACGGGCCGGTCGCGACGCGCTGGCCGCCGCCGCCACTGCGATCCGCGGCTTCGCCGTCGCCCACCCCGGCCGCTACGCCGCCACCGTGCGCGTGGACGTGCACGCCCCCGACGACCCCCTCGCCGCCGCCGGCGCCCGGGTGCTCGACTCGCTGGCCGCCATCCTCGCCGGCTACGACGTCGACCCGGCCGACACCGTGCACGCGCTGCGGCTGCTGCGCAGCCTCTTCCACGGCTTCGCGGTGCTCGAGGCCGCCGGCGGCTTCCAGCTCGCCACCGACGTCGACGACAGCTTCACCTGGCTGGTCGAGTTCGTCGACCGCGGGCTGCGGGGCTAGGCGTCCCCGTCAGGCGGTCGCCGGGAACTTCACCCCCGTGTTCGCGTGGCACCGGTAGCCGTGCGGGTTCTTGGCGAGGTACTGCTGGTGCACGTCCTCGGCGTAGTAGTACGTCGGGGCCGGGAGGATCTCGGTGGTGATGCTGCCCAGCCGCCGGGTCTCGAGCTCGCGACCGTAGATCGCGGTGAGCTCGCGCGCGGTCCGCTCCTGCTCGGGGCTGGTGACGTAGATCGCCGAGCGGTACTGGGTGCCGACGTCGTTGCCCTGGCGCATGCCCTGGGTGGGGTCGTGGACCTCGAAGAACAGCTTGACCAGGTCGGCGTAGGAGACCTTCGCCGGGTCGAAGACCACCCGCACCGCCTCGGTGTGGTTGGTGAGGCCCGAGCAGACCTCCTCGTAGGTCGGGTTGGGGGTGGTGCCGCCGGCGTAGCCCACCGACGTCGACCAGACGCCGTCGAGCTGCCAGTAGATCTCCTCGGCGCCCCAGAAGCAGCCGAGCCCGAAGATCGCGACCTCCATGCCGGCCGGCGCCTCGTCGGTGACGAGGGGCGTGCCGAGGACGAGGTGCTTGTCGCCGAGGTGGAACGGGCGCTCGGTGCGACCGGGCAGGGTCTGCTGGGGCTCGACGAGCGAGGTGTTCTTGCGACCGAACAACGGGACCTCCTGGGTGGAGCGGGAACTGCTGGCAAGTGTTGCAACACCGCGGGCGGCGCGGACGTTCCCCTCGCGAGCGGGCGCGCCCGGCGGCGTACTAGCCTCGACGGATGGCCGCCCAGGAGCACACGAGCAAGAGCGGGTTCGAGACGCGTGCGATCCACGCGGGCTACGACCCCGACCCCACCACCGGCGCGGTGATCCCGCCGATCTTCGCCACGTCGACCTACAAGCAGGACGGCGTCGGCGGGCTGCGCGGCGGCTACGAGTACAGCCGGTCCGGCAACCCCACCCGCACCGCCCTCGAGGGCAACATCGCGGCCCTGGAGGAGGGGGAGCGCGGCTTCGCCTTCGCCTCCGGCCTGGCCGCAGAGGACACCCTGGTGCGCGGGCTGCTGGCCCCCGGCGACCACGTGGTCTTCCCCAACGACGCCTACGGCGGCACCTTCCGGCTCTTCGACAAGGTCGAGCGGCTCTGGGGCATCGACCACACGCCGGTCGGGCACGCGCCCGAGGACGTGCGGGCGGCGATCCGGCCCGGCACCACCAAGATGGTCTGGGTCGAGACGCCCACCAACCCGCTGCTCAACATCGTCGACATCGAGGCGGTCGCCGCGGTGGCCCACGAGGCGGGCGCGCTGCTCGTGGTCGACAACACCTTCGCCTCGCCGTACCTCCAGCAGCCGCTGACCCTGGGCGCCGACGTCGTCGTGCACTCCACCACCAAGTACTGCGGCGGCCACTCCGACGTCGTGGGCGGTGCGGTCGTCGTCCGCGACCTCGACCTGGCGGAGCGGATCGCCTTCCACCACAACGCCATGGGCGCGGTGGCGGGGCCGTTCGACTCCTGGCTGACCCTGCGCGGCCTGCGCACGCTCGCGCTGCGCATGGAGCGGCACAGCGAGAACGCCGAGCGCGTGGTCGAGTTCCTCACCCGCCACCCGGCGGTCTCGCACGTCTACTACCCCGGCCTGCCCGACCACCCCGGCCACGAGGTCGCGGCCCGGCAGATGAGGCGGTTCGGCGGGATGGTGTCGTTCCGGGTCACCGGCGGCGAGGCCCAGGCGCTGGCGGTCTGCGAGCGCGCCGAGGTCTTCACGCTGGGGGAGTCGCTCGGCGGGGTCGAGTCGCTGATCGAGCACCCCGGCCGGATGACCCACGCGAGCGTGGCCGGCACCGAGCTCGAGGTGCCGAGCGACCTGGTGCGCCTCAGCGTCGGGATCGAGACCGCCGACGACCTGATCGGCGACCTCGACCGTGCCCTGCACGGTGCTGCGGCCCCGGATAGCCTGACCAGGTGAGCGACGACGCGCCCCGGCCCGCCCCCTCGGGCCAGGAGCACGAGCGGATCACCCGGCGGCTCGCCCAGCAGTGGGCGGTGATGCGCGACGAGCGCCGCCAGCCCGCGCCGCCGCCCCCGATCGAGGCCGGTCCGTCGAACTTCCGCCGGGCGGAGGTGCCGTACGGCGTCGACCTGGCCGCGGCCTGGTCGTGGCGCTTCATCGTCATCGTGGGGGCCGCCGCGATCGTCGGCTGGACCCTGGCGTTCTTCTCGGTCGCCGTGGTGCCCGTGGTGGTGGCGCTGCTGGTCTCGGCGCTCGTGGTGCCGCTGGTCGACTGGCTCACCCGGCTCGGGCTGCCGCGCGGGCTGGCCGCGATCCTGACCGTGGTCACGACCATCGCCGGCATCGCCGCGCTGCTCACCTTCGCCGGCCAGCAGGTCGCCGAGGGCGCCAACGACCTGGCCGACTCGGTGGTGCAGGGCCTCGGCGAGATCCGGCAGTGGCTCAAGGACGGGCCGGTCGACGCCAGCGACTCCCAGATCAACGACTGGATCAAGCAGGCCCAGGACGCGATCACCGACCGCTCGCAGGACGGCGCGATCGTCGGTCAGCTCACCCAGGTCACCGCCACCCTGGGCCACGTCTTCGCCGGCTTCTTCATCGTGCTGTTCTCAACCTACTTCTTCCTCGCCGACGGCGAGCGGATCTGGTCGTGGATCGTGCGCCTCTCGCCCCGCGCCGCCCGGCGCCGGGTCGACACCTCCGGCCGGGTCGCGTGGATCTCGCTGACCCAGTTCGTGCGGGCCACGGTGATCGTGGCCGCGGTCGACGCGATCGGCATCATGATCGTCGCCGCGATCCTGCAGGTGCCGTTCGTGCTGGCCATCGGCGTGCTGGTCTTCCTCGGCGCGTTCGTGCCGCTGGTCGGCGCCACGGTGGCCGGCTCGGTGGCGGTGCTGGTCGCGCTGGTCGACCAGGGGCCGATCACGGCGCTGCTGATGTTCGCCGGCGTGATCCTCGTGCAGCAGGTCGAGGGCCACGTGCTCCAGCCGTTCCTGCTCGGCCGCTGGGTCTCGCTGCACCCGCTCGGGGTGATCCTGGCGCTCGCGGTCGGCATCCTCGCCGGAGGCATCGTGGGCGCGCTCGTCGCCGTCCCGCTCGCCGCCGCGCTCAACGCCGTGGTGCAGCACCTCGCGTCGTACACCGATCCCGGCGACGACCCCGTCGAGGAGCTGGAGGAGGACTTCGAGGAGCTGCCACCGGGCGACGACGACCCGGCCCCGCAGGCGACCGGCGACCACCCCGACGACGGGGCGGTCGGTGGCTGACCCCACGGTCGGGGTCGGCCTCGACGAGATCCGCGCCGCGCGCGAGGTGCTGCGCGAGGTGGTGATCGAGACCCCGATGGAGCAGTCGCGCTGGCTCTCCGCGCTCGTCGGCGGGCCGGTGCAGCTCAAGTGCGAGAACCTCCAGCGCACCGGCTCGTTCAAGGCCCGCGGCGCCTACGTGCGCATCTCCCGGCTCACCCCCGAGGAGCGCGCCCGCGGCGTGGTGGCGGCCTCGGCGGGCAACCACGCCCAGGGCGTGGCGCTGGCCGCGCAGCTGCTCGGCATCCGGTCGACGGTGTTCATGCCCGAGGGCGCGCCCATCCCCAAGGAGCGCGCGACCCGGGGGTACGGCGCCGAGGTGGTCTTCGAGGGCGCGTACCTCGAGGAGTCGCTGGCCGCCGCCCGCCGGTTCGCCGACGAGACCGGCGCGGTGCTCATCCACCCCTTCGACCACGTCGACGTCGTCGCCGGGCAGGGCACCGCCGGGCTGGAGATCCTCGAGCAGGCACCGGACGTGCGCACCGTGCTGGTGCCCACGGGCGGCGGTGGGCTGCTGGCCGGGGTCGCGATCGCGGTCAAGGCGCTGCGGCCCGACGTGCGGGTCGTGGGCGTGCAGGCCGCCGGCGCGGCGGCGTACCCCGAGTCGCTGGCGCAGGGCCGGCCCGTGGCCCTGGCCGCGATGAAGACGATGGCCGACGGCATCGCGGTGGGGTTGCCGGGCGAGGTCACCTTCGCGGCCGTGCGCGACCACGTCGACGACGTGCTCACCGTCTCGGAGGACTCGCTCTCCCAGGCGCTGCTGGCCCTGGTCGAGCGCGCCAAGATGGTCGTCGAGCCGGCCGGCGCGGCCGCGGTGGCGGCGCTGCTCGACCAGCCGACGGCGTTCGAGACGCCGGCGGTCGCCGTGCTCTCCGGTGGCAACGTCGACCCGCTGCTGCTCGGCAAGGTGATCCGGCACGGCATGGCCGCCGCCGGGCGCTACCTCAACCTCCACGTCACCGTGCCCGACGCGCCCGGCGCGCTGGCCCAGCTGCTGTCGGAGGTCGGCGCGACCGGCGCCAACGTGCTCGAGGTCGTGCACGAGAGGATCTCGCCGCGGCTGCACCTCGACGAGGTCGAGATCCACATCCAGCTCGAGACCCGCGGCGAGCCGCACTCCGACCAGGTCGTGAGCCGGCTGCGCGGCCGCGGCTACTCCGTCGAGCAGTAGCCGCCACGACACCGGCCCGCCGTCCGGTGGACGACGGGCCGGCGCTGGGCACGGGGGCGGTCAGCCGGTGAAGGGCACCGCGTCGAGGATGACGACCTCGAGCTTCTTGCCGTTGGGCGCCTCGTAGGAGACGGTGTCGCCCTTCTGGTGGCCGTTGATGGCCGAGCCGAGCGGCGACTGCGGCGAGTAGACGGTGAGCCCCTCGGGCTCGATCTCGCGGGCGCCGAGGAGGAACGTCTCGGCGTCGGAGTCGTCGTCGCCCACGAACTTGTAGGTGATGACCATCCCGGGCTCGACCACGCCGTCGTTGGGAGGGGTCTCGCCGACCTCGGCGCGACGGAGCATGTCCTCGAGCTGACGGATCCGCCCCTCGATGCGCCCCTGCTCCTCGCGGGCGGCGTGGTAGCCGCCGTTCTCCTTGAGGTCGCCCTCGTCACGCGCGGCGCTGATCCGGGCGATCACCTCCTGGCGCTTGGGGCCCTTGAGCTCCTCGAGCTCGGAGGTGAGCTTGTCGTGGGCGTCCTGGGTCAGCCAGACCGTGGCCTGATCGGCGGACTGCGTCATGGTGCAACTCCCTGCACTCGGGTGGAACGGAACGGTGGATCGGATCGTGCTGTGGTCGGACGTCCGGCGCCGGGCAGGTAACCCGGAGAGGATGGCCCGAAACAGGCCGGGACCCCGGTGTGACGGGGTGGGGCGGCGGCTCGTCCCGGGACGGCCCCGCGGGACGTCAGATTCGTCGATGGTAGCAAGCGGGCGCGACAACCGCAGGTCGCGCGGCGGGTGCCCTCAGCGGGGCTGCTTCTGGTCGGCCGTGGTGCACCCCAGCGACTCCACCGCGGTGGCTCGGCGCTCGGTGCGGATCTGCTGGGTCTGCCGGCGGGTGCCGGGGTCGGGCGTGAACGACACCTCGCCGACGGTGCTGTGGTCCTCGGCCAGCGCGCGCAGCCGGCAGGTCGCCTCGACGTCGTCGTCGCGCAGCGAGACCACCACCACCGCGACGGCGGCGTGCTCGCCCTCGATCGTCCAGGTCTCCAGCTCGGAGGTCACCTCGGGGGTGCCGTGCCCCCACGCGGTCCACGCCAGCCAGCCCAGGAACGCCGCCACCACGGCGGCGGCGACCAGCAGCAGCGCCCGGCGCCGCCACGGGGCCGGGGCCCCGTAGCGCTCGGCAAGGGTGTCCTGCGCGCTCACCCGGCCAGCCTGCCACCTACGATGTCGACCATGGAGCACGACCCCCGCGCCAAGCCCCGGGCGGGGTACCGCCTGATGCACGTGCACGCCCACCCCGACGACGAGTCGAGCAAGGGCGCCGCGTCCACCGCGATGTACGTCGCGCAGGGGGTCGACGTCCACGTCGTCACCTGCACCGGCGGCGAGCGGGGCTCGATCCTCAACCCCAAGATGGACCGCCCCGACGTCCTCGCGAACATCAGCGAGATCCGCCGCCAGGAGATGGAGCGGGCCCGCGACATCCTCGGCGTCCGCCAGGACTGGCTGGGCTTCGTCGACTCCGGCTGGCCCGAGGGCGACCCGAAGCCGCCGCTGCCCGAGGGCTGCTTCGGCCTGGTGCCGCTCGAGGAGGCCGCGGCGCCGTTGGTGCGGCTGATCCGCGAGTTCCGGCCGCACGTGCTGACGACGTACGACGAGCGCGGCGGCTACCCCCACCCCGACCACGTGAAGTGCCACGAGATCAGCGTGGAGGCGTTCCGCGCCGCCGCCGACCCGGAGCGCTACCCCGAGCTGGGCGAGCCCTGGCAGGTGCTGAAGCTCTACTACCACCACTCGTTCAACCGCGAGCGGATGCAGCGGCTGCACGACGCGATGGTCACGCACGGGCTGGAGTCGCCGTGGGCGGAGCGGCTCGCGGAGTGGGAGCCGGAGCCGGAGTGGGACGCCCGGGTCACGACCAAGGTGCCGTGCAGCGACTTCTTCGGCGTCCGCGACCAGGCCCTGCTGGCCCACGCCACCCAGATCGACCCCGACGGCATGTGGTTCGCGATCCCGCGCGAGCTCCAGGCCGAGGTGTGGCCCACCGAGGACTTCGAGCTGGTCACGAGCCACGTGGACGCCCCGGTGCCCGAGGACGACCTGTTCGCGGGGATCTCCCTGACCGACTGACCGGGGCGCCTGAGAGGATGGGGGCATGTTCCTCGTCGCCGTCGCCTCCGAGCTCGTGACCGCCGTGCTGGCGGCGTCGGACCCCGTGCCCGAGGACGAGGACGTCAAGGCGGGCTGGATGGCGTTCGCCATCTTCCTCGGCCTGATCGTCGCCGTGGTGCTGCTGGGCATCAGCCTGACCCGCCACCTGCGCACCGTGCGCCAGGCCCGCGACGACGGCGTCTACGGCGACGCGCCGCCCGCCGACGACGCGGGGGACCAGCAGCCGCCCGTGGAGCAGCCCCCCGTGGATCGGCCCCGCCCCGACGACCGCCGCTGACTCCGGTCGATTGGTCCGTCGCGAGGACTCTCGTTATGGTCGCACGGTGATTCGAGCCGCCAGTCGACGCCGTCCCGGCGCGATCGTCGCTGCGATCGTGCTCCCGTTCGTCCTCGCGACCCTGCCCGCCAGCAGCCCGAGCCAGGCCGCCCCCGACGCCGCCCAGGCCGCCGCCGCGCCGGCACCCCGTCGTCCCGACGTGTCGTTCAACATGGCGACGTTCAACATCCTCGGCAGCCAGCACACCGCCGGTGCGGGCGGCTTCGCACCCGGCGTCAAGCGGGCCGGTGCGGTCGCCCGGATCATGCGCAAGCTGAAGATCTCGGTCGCCTCCTACCAGGAGGTGCAGGACGACCAGCTGCGGGTGCTGCAGAACAAGATGCCGAACTTCAGCATCTGGCCCGGCCAGCGCCTCGGCAACAACGGGCAGCGGCTGCAGATCGCCTGGGACAAGCGCCGCTTCCGGCTGGTCCGCAAGGGTCACATCAACACGGTCTTCGACAACCAGATCCGGCCGATCCCCTACGTGCTGCTGTTCAACCGCGACTCGGGGCGCAAGTTCTGGGTCATCAACGTGCACAACTCGCCGCACAGCATGGAGGCCGAGCGCGACGCCGCGGTGGCCCGGCAGGTGCCGCTCATCAAGCGCTTGCGCAGGACCGGCCACGCCGTCTTCTTCATGGGCGACATGAACGAGAAGGAGGAGATCTTCTGCCGCATCGTCGGCGAGACCTCCCTCGAGGCCGCCAACGGCGGCAGGGCCAACCCGTGCCGGCCGCCGGCGATGCGCCTCTACATCGACTGGATCTTCGGCGCCGGCAACATCCGCTTCAGCCAGTACCGGGCGATCCGCAACAAGCAGGTCAAGTTCACCAGCGACCACCACCTGATCCGCACCAGGGTCACGCTCTTCGGCGCCAAGGGTTGACGCTCCCGGCCGACCACCAAGCAGAGCCCGGTTTCACCTGTATGCACAGGCGAAACCGGGCTTCTTGCGTCTTCCGGCCAGGGGGCTCGGCACCGACTTCCGCACCGGGTGCCTGACTGGATCGCGGGAGGCTGGTCCAGGCTCTCGACCTGGCGCGAGGGGCCAGGGGTGGACAAGTCGACCGCAGCAAACCCTTGCCAAGCCTGAGACGTGTGTCACACACTGTCGACCACTCGACCGAGCGAGCGCTCGGTAAAGCAATCGGGAGGTTGGCGGATGGCAGTCGCGGTGCAAGCCGAGACGGTGCGGGAGGACGCGTCGGTGGTCTTCGCCGGCTGGCTCGGGGAGTTCGCCCGGGCCGCCAGTGCGGGTGACGTGGACGCCACCCTGGCGTTGGTCACCGAGGACTGCTGGTGGCGGGATCTGCTGGCGCTGACCTGGGACCTCGGTGTCCACCACGGGGTCGAGCGGATCAGGCGGCTGCTGGAGGCGCACCTCACCGAGGCGTCGGTGTCGCAGGTCGCCCTCGTCACCGAGTTCGGGCCGCGCCTCGTCGAGGGGGACCAGCCCTCGGTCGAAGGCTTCTTCACGTTCGAGACGCCCTCGGCCTGGTGTCGGGGGGTCGCCCGGCTGCGGCAGGTCGACGGCGAGTGGCGGGCGTGGACCGTGATGACCGGCACCGAGGACCTGAAGGGCCACGAACGGGCCTTGGGCAGCCGCCGACCCACGGGCCCCCGGCACGTGGTGGGTGCGACCTCGCAGAAGAACTGGAAGGACCTGCGCGCCGAGCAGGTCGCCTACCGCGACCGAGAGCCGGACGTCGTCGTGCTGGGAGCGGGTCAGGGCGGCCTGGCGGTCGCGGCCAACCTCAACCTCATGGGGGTGGACACCCTGGTCCTGGAGAAGAGTGAGCGCGTCGGCGACGGTTGGCGCAAGCGCTACCACTCGCTCGTGCTGCACGACCCCGTCTGGGCCGACCACCTGCCGTACCTGCCGTTCCCGCGGTCGTGGCCCATCTACTCGGCCAAGGACAAGATCGCGGACTGGTTCGAGTTCTACGCGGAGGCCATGGAGCTGAACGTGTGGACCTCGGCCGTCATGGAGGACAGCAGCTACGACGAGACCGAGGGTCGCTGGACGCTCCGGGTGTCGACCGCCGAGGGTGACCGGGTGGTCCGTCCGCGCGACGTGATCCTCGCGACGGGCGCGGCGGGGGAGCCCCGGGTGCCGCAGTTCCCCGGCCGGGACCGCTTCCCGGGCACCGTCTACCACTCGAGCCAGCACGGCTCCGGCTCGGCATGGGCGGGCCGTCGGGCGGTGGTGGTGGGGGCCTGCAACAGCGGCCACGACATCGCCCAGGACCTGCACGAGGCGGGCGCGCACGTGACGATGGTCCAGCGCTCCTCGACCTACATCATGAGCCAGCAGCACGGCATCCCCGCCATCTTCGGCGCCAACTTCGTGGAGGACGGCCCGCCTACGGAGTACGCCGACCTCCTGGCCAGCGCCTACCCCTGGCCGCTGGTGCTCCAGGGTGCGGTGGCCCAGACCCAGCAGACTGCCCTGGACGACGCAGAGCTGCTCGCCGGCCTCGACGCGGTCGGGTTCAAGCGCAACGACGGGCCGGGGGGCACCGGACTGATGGGCTACGCCCTCGCCCAGGGGGGCGGCTACTACATCGACGTGGGCGCCTCCCAGCTGATCGCTCGAGGTGACATCGCGCTCGCCCAGGGGTCCGGCGTCGCCGAGTTCACCGAGCGCGGCCTGCGACTCGAGGACGGCCGCGAGCTCGAGGCGGACCTCGTCGTCCTGGCCACGGGCTACGACAACATGCGGGAGACGGCCCGTCGTCTCTTCGGCGACGACGTGGCCGACAAGCTTCCCCTGGTCCTCGGGATCGACGAGGACGGGGAGATCGGCGGTCTGTACCGCCGGACCGGTCAGCCCGGGTTCTGGTTCATGGGCGGACCGTTGGCGTGGGTGCGGATCTACTCCAAGCACCTGGCGCTGCAGATCGCTGCCGACCACGCGGGAGTGCGGGGCTCCTGACCATGCCGCGAGAGCGGACCCATGGAGCACCCGGGGCTCCTACACACGGACACGGACGGGGAGCTTCCGGAGACGGATCCCGGTCCGGGTCACCACGACGGACACCGGTTCTCCCCGGCGTCCGGTAACCGCCCGCGCCGACAGGACGGGTGTCGCAGAAGGAGAAGTGGATGCAACGCAGCAGCAGGTGGACGAGGTCGCGGCTCGGGATGGTCGCGGCCGTGTCGACGCTCGCCCTGGTCGCGGCCGGGTGTGGTGGCGACGACGGCGGGTCGTCGGGCGACGAGGCGTCCTCGGGGAAGCTGGTCTACTTCATGGCCCCGAACACGACGCCCACCCGGTACATCCAGCAGGACGGACCCGACTTCGAGGAGGCCCTGAAGAAGCTGGACCCGGACGTCGAGGTCAAGTTCGTCAACGGGGGTGGGAGCTCTGACACCCAGCTCTCGCAGGCCAACTCGGCGATCGCCGCGGGGGCCGACGCTCTCGTCGTGGTTGCCGCCGATCCCAACACCAGCGCCGGCCTGCTCCAGGCCGCCGCGCAGGCAGAGGTGCCCGTGATCGGGTACGAGAACCCGCCCATCAACGGCGAGATGTACGCCCAGGTCGTCTTCGACCCGAAGGCCGTCGGCGTCCTTCAGGCGGAGTACTTCGCCGAGCAGGTGGCCGCCGGTGCCTTGGGTGACACCCCGGTCAAGGTCGCCCGGCTCTACGGCAACAAGGGCGACGTCTACACGACCGAGATGCTGGCGGGTCAGGACGAGGTGCTCCAGCCGCTCATCGACGACGGCACGCTCGACGTGGTCTGCGAGGACTACGTCAAGGACTGGGCGCCCGACAACGCCCAGAAGGCGGCTGAGCAGTGCCTGACCAAGACCCAGGACGACCTGGCGGCGTTCCTCGGCTTCTACGACGGCATCACCGCCGGCGTGATCGCGGCGCTGAACGGCAAGGACCTCGATGTCCCCGTCTACGGCGGCCAGAACCCCGAGCTGACCGGACTGCAGTACATGCTCACCGGCGACCAGCAGGACAACGTCCTCAAGGCGTTCTCGGTCGAGGCCGCGGCCGCGGCCGAGATCACGATGGCGGCCCTCGACGGTGAGGAGCCGCCGTCGGACCTGGTCCAGGACAGCGTCGACAACGGCGCCGCCGATGTACCGACCGCCAAGCTGCCGGCCACCCACATCCACCTCGAGGAGGGCAAAGACCCCGGCGACGTGGTCCAGCAGGCCGTCGACCTCGGGATCTTCACCTGGGAGGAGATCTGCGACGGTCCGGCCGCGGAGACCCCGACCTGCCAGGAGAAGGTCGGCTGACCGCGCCGGCGGGTAGTCAGCACCGGACGACAACCGGTGGGGACGGCGACGACCGACCGCCGTCCCCACCGAACCCGAGGGGTAGGAGCAAGAGCATGACGACCACGGCAGCGGGGACCGAGCAGCCTGGCGCGGGCGAGCCGTACCTGGAGCTTCGAGGGGTATCGAAGTACTTCGGCGGGGTGCGAGCCCTCCACGAGGTGGATCTGTCCCTGCACCGCGGCGAGGTCGTCGCGCTCGTCGGCGACAACGGCGCTGGCAAGACAACGCTGGTGAAGGTCATCTCGGGGGTGGAGCACCCCGACTCCGGCGAGGTCGCCGTCCGCGGCGAGAAGGTCCGCCTCGACACCCCACGAACCGCCGCTGGGCACGGGATCCACACCGTCTACCAGGACCTGTCGCTGTGCGACAACCTGGACGCCGTCCGCAACCTCTTCCTCGGCCAGGAGCTGGCCGGCAGCCGTTGGCGCGGTCGTCCGCTCGACCGGCACCGGATGGAGGTCGAAGCCCGCCGCGTCCTCGACAGCCTGTCCGTCCGGATCAGGTCGCTCACCACGCCCGTGGGTGGGCTCTCGGGCGGGCAGCGTCAGGGCATCGCCATCTGCCGCTCCCTGATCTCCGACCCCAGCCTGGTGCTGCTCGACGAGCCGACGGCCGCCCTCGGTGTCACTCAGCGGGCCGAGGTCCTCGACCTCATCGGTCGGCTGAAGGCCCAGGACCGCGGGGTCCTGGTGATCTCGCACGACCTCAAGGACGTCCAGGAGGTGGCCGACCGCGTCGTCGTGATGCGCCTCGGCGCCAAGGTCGCCGAGTTCGTCCGCGGCAGGTACACCTCCAGCGAGCTGGTCGCCGCCATGACCGGTGCCCACGAGGGTTCGGATGGCTGACCCGTCACCCAGCTCACGCCCCCTCCGTCACCGCAGGAGCTGCGCATGACCACGTCCACCACCGCACCCCGTGCCGACCTCGAGCCGGGCACGCCGATGTCCTCGCGCGCCCTGGAGGCGCTGGCAGGAAGCTATCGGAGCATCCCCGTGCTCGGGGTGCTGGGCCTGATCTGGCTCTTCTTCTACAGCCAGAACTCCGCCTACCTCAGCGTCGGCAACATCTCCAACCTGTCCCTGCAGATCGTCACCACCGCCATCCTGGCCCTCGGCATCACGTTCGTCCTGCTCGTCGGTGAGATCGACCTGTCGGCCGCGGTGCTGAGTGGGGTGTGCGCGACGGTCGCGGCCAACCTCGCGGTCAAGCAGGGGGTGCCCCTCGGGCTGGCCCTGCTGGTCGCGCTCGGGGTCGGTCTGGCGGTGGTGCTGGTCGAGGCGCTCGTCATCATCTTCGGGGTGCCCTCGCTCATCGTCACCCTCGGCGGGATGTCCGCGCTCCAGGGGTTGCTGCTCGTGGTGCTTCCTCCCGAGTTCGCCGTCAGCGTGGGAGGGACGACGTACGCCGAGATCGCCAGCACCCACTTCGGGACGGGCACCAGCTTCGCGGCCGTCGGCGCGTGCTGGCTGCTCTACTCCGTCGCCCTGCTGCGTCGTCAGCGTCGGCGGGCCGCGTCGCTGGGCCGGGGCCTGGTCCCGGTCGTGGTGTCGGGTCTGGTGGTCTTCGGCCTGGTGGCGATCTTCACGCAGGCGCGGGGCCTGCCCCTGCCGGTCGTGATCCTGGTCGTCATGCTGCTGCTGGCGTCCTACGTCACCACCCAGACCACCTACGGCGTCCACCTCTACGCCGTGGGCGGCAACCGTGAGGCGGCGCAGCGGGCCGGCATCCCCGTGGCCAGGATGGTCGTCTACTCGTTCCTCGTCCTGGGCGCGTGCGCCCTGGTCGCGGGGGTCGTCGACGCCTCGCGCCTCCTCGGCGTCTCCAACTCCTCCGGTGGTGGGCCCCTGATGCTCAACGCGATCGCGGCCGCCGTCGTGGGTGGGGTCAGCCTCTTCGGCGGACGGGGAAGCGTCTGGTCGGCCCTGCTCGGTGCGCTGGTCATCGGGTCGATCAACAACGGAGTGCAACTGCTCGGCTACCAGCCCGAGGTGCAGTTCTTCGCCACCGGCGGTGTCCTCGTGCTCGCTGTCGCGATCGACGTCGCGATCACCCGCGGCTCCCTGCTGCCGGGTCGGCGCTGAGGAGGAGACGGGATGCACGGCTCAGGGGCGCAGTGGGTCCCACCTGCGGAGGCACTGTCCTCGGCGCGGGTGGTCGACCTCGCCCGATGGCTCCGGGACCGCGGCACGGCGGATCTCGAGGACCCGTCGGACTTCCGCGCGCTCCAAGCGTGGTCGGCGGTCCACCCGGACCTCTTCTGGGAGGCCGTGCTGCGCTTCTTCGAGGTCGACCTGGTCGACGAGCCGACGGCCGTGCTGGCCGACCGGAGGATGCCTGGGGCGACCTGGTTCCCGGGCGCGACCCTCAACTTCGGGCACCACCTGCTCCGGCACGGCACTCCCGACCGCCCGGCCGTGGTGCTGGTCCGCGAGGACGGCACGGGCGAGGCGCTCACCTTCGCCGAGCTGCGGGCGCAGGTCGGGGCGGTCGCGGCCCGGTTGGCGGGGCTCGGCGTGGGCGCGGGGGACCGGGTCGTCGCCTACCTCCCCAACTGCGTCGAGGGTGTGGTCGCCTTCGTGGCCTGTGCGCTGCTCGGTGCCACCTGGTCGCAGACAGGACTGGACTACGCCCCGGGGGCGGCCGCGGACCGGCTGGCTCAGCTGGAACCGAAGGTGCTGCTCGCCGGGGCCGGGTACCTGTTCCGCGGCGAGGTCCGCGACCGCCGTGCGGAGGCCCACGAGCTGCGCGGCCTGCTCCCCGGTCTGGAGCACACGATCGTCGTCCCGACCGCCGGGCTGGCGCTTCCGCTCGACGAGGCGAGCAGCAGCTGGGCCGAGGCGCTCGCGGTCCCGGCGGAGCCGTCCCCGGTGCCCCTGCCGTTCGACCACCCGCTGTGGGTGCTGTTCACGTCGGGGACGACCGGCCGACCGAAGGGCATCGTGCACGGCCACGGCGGCGCCCTTCTCGAACAACTGGCCCTGACCGGGCTGCACGCCGACCTGGGCCCCGATGACGTGTACTTCTGGTACACCTCGCCGAACTGGATGATGTGGAACGCGCAGGTCTGCGGGCTGCTGGTGGGGGCCACGGTCGTGCTCTACGACGGTAACCCGACCAGCCCTGACACCGACGCGCTGTGGCGGGTCGCGGCCGATCTCGGGGTCACGGTCCTGGGTGTCAGCCCGGGCTACCTGCAGGCGTGCGCCCGGGCCGGGGTCGAGCCCGCCCGGGACCTCGACCTCCGCGCGCTGCGCACCGTCGCGGTGACGGGGTCGGTGCTGCCTCCTTCGGGGAACGCCTGGGTGCGCGAGCACGTCGGGGCACACGTCCAGGTCGCCTCCATGAGCGGAGGTACCGACGTGGTGGGCGTGTTCCTGGCCGGCAGCCCGACCCTGCCCGTGTGGGACGGCGAGATCAGCTCGGTGGCGCTGGGGGTGGCCCTCGAGGTGTGGGACGACGACGGTAGACCGGTGCTGCCGGGCACCGCCGGTGAGCTGGTGGTCACCAGCCCCATGCCCTCCATGCCGCTGCGGTTCCTCGCAGACCCTGACGGCTCGGCCTACCGCGACGCCTACTTCTCGACGTTCCCCGGGGTCTGGCGCCACGGGGACTCCATCACCCTCACCGAGCGCGGGACCGTCGTGGTCCACGGTCGCTCGGACTCCACGCTGAACCGGCACGGCGTCCGGATCGGGAGCGCCGAGATCTACGCCGCGGTGGAGGCGCTCGCGGAGGTGGAGGACTCGTTGGTCGTCGGGATCGAGCTGGCCGACGGGGGCTACTGGATGCCCATGTTCGTCGTGGCCGCTGCCGGAGCCGATGCCGGGGCGCTGCCCGAGGCCGTGCGCGCCCAGGTGCGGCGGGTCGCCTCGCCACGGCACGTGCCCGACGAGGTCGTCGTCGTACCGGCCCTGCCCCACACCCGGACCGGGAAGAAGCTCGAGGTTCCGGTCAAGCGCATCCTGCAGGGCGCCGATCCCGGACGGGTCAGCTCCGAGGGGGCCGTCGACGACCCCGCCGCTCTTCGGTGGCTGGTCGCCTGGGCGCGCGCGAGGCGGTCCGCATGACGACCGAGGAGTCGGGAGTGGTGGCGGACTGGCGCACCTACGAGGAGCAGCGTCTGCCACGCGTGCTCGCGGCCGCACTCGAGACGTTCGGCGAGAAGGGCTACCACGGCACCACGACGCGGCAGCTGGCCGAGGCTGCCGGCATGTCGGTGCCGGGGATCTACCACCACTACGCCTCGAAGCAGGACATCCTCTTCGACCTGATGATGGTGATCATCGACGAGCTCATCGAGCGGAGCCAGCAGGCGCTCGCGAGCGCCGAGGACACCCCCCGGGCCCAGTTCGACGCGCTCGTGGAGTCGCTGCTGCGGTTCCACATGCACCGGCGGCGGGGTGCGATGCTCTCCACGAGCGAGCTGCGCAGCCTCGAGCCCGAGAACCGCGCCCGCTACGTCGCGCGCCGCGACGAGCAGCAGCGGATGCTCGATCGCATCGTGCTCGCCGGTGTGGAGTCCGGCGCGCTGTCGACGCCGTACCCCGCCGACGCCAGCAGGGCGATCGCGTCGCTCTGCGTGGGGGTCGCCTCCTGGTACCGGCCCGATGGGCAGTACTCAGTGGACACCCTGCTCACCCGCTTCCTGGCCATCACGGAGTCCATAGTCGGCATCCGTTGACGCCGCACGCCCCAGTTGCGCCAGGCGCGACACCAGACGACGCCCCGAGGGGGACCCCGATGCTCGACGCTCGGCCCGACCTCGACCTCGTCGCGCTGGCCGATCACCTGTCGTCGGTGGACGTGCCGGTCGACGGTCCCTTGTCCGCCTCGTTGATCGAGGGCGGTCGCTCGAACCTGACCTTCGTCCTCACGGACGGAGAACGACGTTGGGTGCTGCGTCGTCCCCCGATCGCGGGACGGACCCCCTCCGCGCACGACGTCGCGCGCGAGTTCCACGTCATGGCGGCCTTGCAGGGCAGTGGGGTGCCGGTGCCGCGCACCGTGGTCGTGTGCACGGACCCCGGCGTGATCGGAGCCGAGTTCACGGTCGTGGAGTTCGTCGACGGTGTCACGGTGCGCACCCGGGCCGATCTCGCCGCGGTCGATGATGAGGGAGTCGCCGCCCACGCGCGGGGTCTGGTCGAGGCACTCGCGGCGTTGCACGCCGTCGACCACCGCGCCGTGGGGCTCGGTGGATTCGGCCGCGACCACGACTACGCGCAGCGCCAGCTGCGTCGGTGGTCGAGCCAGTGGGCGTTGGTCTCGGCCGAGCCGTCCGGGCTTGCGGACCGACTGGTCTCGGGGCTCGCGGACCGGCTGCCCGCGCAGCGGCGGGCGACCCTCGTGCACGGCGACTTCAGGATCGACAACACCATCCTCGACCCGGTGGTGCCCGGGGTCGTGAACGCGGTGGTCGACTGGGAGCTCTCCACCATCGGGGAGCCGGTGGCGGACGTGGCCATGATGTGTGCGTACCGGCATCCCGGGCTCGACCTGGTGCTCGGCACCCAGGCGGCTTGGACGAGCGACCGTCTTCCCGACGTCGCCTCCCTCGCGGGCCTGTACGAGGCGGAGTCGGGCCACTCGCTGGAGCACTGGAACTTCTACCTCTCCCTGGCCTACTACAAGCTCGCGGTGATCGCTGCGGGCATCCACCACCGACACCAGGCGGGTGCCACCGTGGGCCCGGGCTTCGACACTGCGGGCGAGGCGGTCGCCGCCTTCCTCGAGGTCGGTCTCGACCACCTGGACTGAGCCCGGGGCCGGTCAGGCCAGGGGCTGGAGGTCGAAGCGGCCCCAGGCCAGGAACACGAACAGGGCCACGAAGGCGAGGTCGCCGGCGAGGTAGCGCCACTCGCTGCGCCGGAACCGGGTCGTGCCCGCGCCCGCCATGAACAGCGCGAGGCCGCACGCCGCCAGCGGCGTCAGCACCGTCGCGGTGCCGAGCGCCGCCGGCACGACCAGACCCACGGCGCCGACGAGCTTCACGACGCCGATCGCCCGCAGGTGGCCCGGGCCGAAGTCGTCGACCCAGTGCTGGCTGGCGCCGAGGGCCCGGTAGCGCTCCGCGGGCAGCAGGAGCAGGCTGAGGGCGCCGGCGGTGAAGGCGACCGCGAGGGTCGCGGCGATGATCCAGAGGGTGGTGTCCACGTGGTTCCTCTCCTGGTCGTTACCCGGGCCGGTCGCGGCCCGTCGTACCCATGACGGAGCCGGACGACGAGAGGTAACGCCATGACAGCCGAGGCCGGAGTGGCCGCCGCCTTCGAGGGGGAGCGCGAGCGCCTGGTCGCGATGGCGCACCGCGTGCTGGGCTCGCGCCCGGACGCCGAGGACGCCGTGCAGGAGGCGTGGTTGCGGCTCTCGCGGCAGCCCTCGGGCAGCATCGACAACCTCGCCGGGTGGCTGACCACGGTGGTCGGACGGATCTGCATCGACGTGCTGCGCACCCGCACCACCCGGCCCGAGACGCCCTGGGACGACGACGTGCCAGAGCTCGTGGTCACCGAGGACGACGACTCTCCCGAGGACCGCGCGGTGCTGGCCGACTCGGTTGGCCTCGCCCTCCTGGTGGTGCTGGGGTCGCTGGGCCCCGACGAGCGGCTGGCGTTCGTGCTGCACGACCTGTTCGCCGTGCCGTTCGCCGAGATCGCACCGATGCTCGACCGGTCGACGGACGCCACGAAGATGCTCGCCAGCCGGGCCCGCCGCAAGGTGCGCGGCGTCCCGCGGCCGACCGGCCGGCTGCAGCAGCAGCGCGAGGTCGTCGACGCGTTCCTCGCCGCCGCCCGCGACGGCGACCTCGACGGCCTGCTGCAGGTGCTCGACCCGGACGTCACCTGGCGCCTCCACACCCCCCGCGGGACCACGATCAGCACCGGCCCGGACGGGATCGTCGACGCGGTGCGCCGCGGCCAGCGCAGCCGGCACACCGCCCGCCGGGTGCTGGTCAACGGCGAGCCCGGCATCCTCGCCTCGACCGAGGCCGGCCGCCCGGTCGGCTTGATGGCGTGCACCGTCGTCGACGGCCGGATCGCTGGCATCGTCTCGATCGTCGATCCCCGCCGGCTGGCCGAGCTGGACCTGCCGGCGCGCGACTGACGCCCCGCTGCCCTCTCGTGGTGCTGGGTCGGCGGGGTGTGGGGCGGGGTGGTCAGGGTTCCCAGGTGCCGGTGTGGTCGACGACGACCCAGCTGTTGTGGGGTGTCTTCCAGAGGAACGTGGTGGGGCTGAGGCGGTGGTAGGTCCAGCGGGTGTGGGTCTTCATGCGGTGGTGCCAGCGGCAGAGCGGCACCAGGTTGCAGGAGCAGGTGGTGCCGCCCTGCTCGTAGGGGATGGTGTGGTCGGTGTCGCAGCGTCGGGCTGGGCGGGTGCACCAGGGTGCTGCGCAGTGTGGGTGCTTGAGCCTGGTCTGCTCCTGCAGCCTCGGTGTGGGGTGGTAGCTGTCGGTCTGCAGGTGCGGGTTGAGGTCGATGACCGGGTTGACGGTCACCGTCGTGCCGGCTTCTCGGCACCACTGCTCGACCTGGGTCACGAGCAGCGGCTGGCCAGTGGTCTCGAGCAACCCGACGTGCTGGTCGTGGAGGTGGATGACGATCTCATGTCCGGCCTCGCCGTGGGCGAGGTGACCGAGCGCGATGGAGCGGCGTACGTCGAGCGAGTCCTGGGTGTCGATCTTCGCGGCTGCCCTGGCGAGCGCTGTTTCGAGGTCGATGGCGACGGCGGTGTCGACGACTGCGTCGAGGTAGGCGATGCCGTTGGAGCCGTGGGTGATGGTGACGTGCCGCTGCTCGGCTGCCTTGACGCGGTCGGCCTCGGCTTGGTCGGGGTCGAACCGCAGCATGGCTTCGTTGACCAGCACCTCGATCTGCCTGGGCCCGAGCCGGGTGGCCTTCGACTCGAGTCGGTGGTCGACGTAGGCGGCGCCGGCCTTCGGGAGGGTCATGGTCTGGCGGGCGACGAGGCGGGCCTTCCAGGCCACGGTGTGCCCGGACTGCACCCGGTGCCAGAGCCGCGGGAGCCGGTGGCGCAGCTCGAGGGCCTCGGCGAGGTAGCTCCGTGCAGCGTGCGTGGAGATGCCGAGGGCGGTGCCGAGCTCGGCGACGCAGAACTCCGCGACCTCGGGGCAGCCGTGGCCGCCGAGCCGGGCGGGTTGCTCGCAGCCGGGGACGGTGTCGAGGAGGGCTTCGCCGGGGTGGAGGTCGGCCCAGGTGCACGCCCAGGCGAGGTTGTCGGCCTCGAGCCGGGCGATCTCGGTGCGGTTGCGGCGCAGCCGGTCGAGCACCGCGTCGGCGGTGTCGAAGGGTTCGGCGGGGCTGGCTGCCATACCTTCATCCAAGCACCGGCCACCGACAGTGGGACCGCGTTTTCGGGTTGTCCACAAGGGGATCCGGAACTTTCTCAGCGGTTGCGGGAGGGCGTTCGTCTCGCTGGGTTTCGAGGCTCGTCGCTGGCGCTCCTCGCACCTCAACCAACGCCAACCGCTGGTTGAGGAAGTCGCGCTAGCGACTGTCTCGAAACCCCCGCCGGCCCGGCGCCCTCCGTCCCCACCGGATGGCTTTCGGCTCACCAGGTTCGAGGCTCGTCGCTAGCGCTCCTCGCACCTCAACCAGCGCGCTGCGCCGCCGCCGTTGGTTGAGGAAGTCGCGCTAGCGACTGTCTCGAAACCCCCGCCGGCCGAGCGCCCTCCGTCCCCACCGGAGGGCTCTTGCCTCACCGGGTCTCGAGACGGGACTTCGTCCCTCCTCAACCAGCGGTGGGGCGAGCGCGCGGGCGCCCCGAGTCACCAGCGGGGTGGCCCGAGCACGGAGGGCGTTCGTCTCGCCGGGTTTCGAGGCTCGTCGCTAGCGCTCCTCGCACCTCAACCAGCGCAACCGTTCGCGCCGGAGGGCTTCCGTCGTACGGGGTCTCGACGACGCTCGCTAGAGCTCGCTGCTCGACCAGCGGTGGGGCCTTCGTCCTTCCTCGACCAGCGGCGACGAGTGGCGGTGCGATCCTTGGGGACCGGAGGACAGCGGGGCGGCGGAGGGTCGCCCCGGAGACGAGTGGAGTGTCGCGTGCCCAACAGGCTGGCCCAGGCCACCTCGCCGTACCTGCTGCAGCACCGGGACAACCCGGTGGACTGGTGGGAGTGGGGGCCGGAGGCGTTCGCGGAGGCGCGGGAGCGCAACGTCCCGGTGCTGCTGAGCGTCGGGTACGCCGCGTGCCACTGGTGCCACGTGATGGCGCACGAGTCGTTCGAGGACGAGGCGACGGCCGCCTACCTCAACGAGCACTACGTGTCCATCAAGGTAGACCGCGAGGAGCGGCCGGACGTCGACGCGGTCTACATGCAGGCGACCGTCGCGATGACCGAGCACGGCGGGTGGCCGATGACGTGCGTGCTCGACCACGACGGCAACCCGTTCTTCGCCGGCACCTACTTCCCCGACCGCCCCCGGCACGGGCAGCCGTCGTTCCGCCAGGTGCTCGAGGCCCTGGTCGACGCGTGGCGCACCAAGGGCGACGACGTGCAGCGGATCGCGGCGACCCTGCGCGAGCACCTCAACCGCGACCTCGCGCTGGCACCCGGCGCGTTCACGCCCGAGGTTCTCGAGCAGGCGGTCGCGACGCTCGGCGCCGAGCACGACGCCGCGAACGGCGGGTTCGGCACCGCGCCGAAGTTCCCGCCCTCGATGGTGCTGGAGTTCCTGCGTCGGGTGCCGGGCGACCAGCCGCGGGCCATGCTCGACCGGGCGCTGGAGGCGATGGCGGCCGGTGGCATCCACGACCAGCTCGGCGGCGGCTTCGCGCGCTACTCGGTCGACGCGTCGTGGACGGTGCCGCACTTCGAGAAGATGCTCTACGACAACGCCCAGCTGCTCGGGCTCTACGCCCGGGTGGGCGACCCGCTCGGTGAGCGGGTGGCGCGCGACACCGCGGAGTTCCTGCTCCGCGAGCTGCGCACGCCCGAGGGCGGGTTCGCCTCCGCGCTCGACGCCGACACCGAGGGCGAGGAGGGTCGGTTCTACGTCTGGACGCCCGCGCAGCTGACCGAGGTGCTGGGCGAGGACGACGGCGCCTGGGCGGCCGAGGTCTACACCGTGACCGACACCGGCACCTTCGAGCACGGCACCTCGGTGCTCCAGCTGCTCCGCCCGCCCGACGACGCCGACCGTCTCGAGCGGGTACGACGCCGGCTGCTCGAGGCGCGCGAGGAGCGGGTGCGCCCCGAGCGCGACGAGAAGGTGGTGGCCGCCTGGAACGGACTGGCGATCACCGGGCTGGTCGACGCCGGCCTGCGGCTGGGCGAGCCGCGCTGGGTCGAGGCGGCGGTGGCGGCCGGCGAGCTGCTCACCCGCGTGCACCTCGACGACGCCGGCCGGCTGCTGCGGGTCTCGCGCGACGGCGTGGCCGGGCGCCACGCGGGCGTGCTCGACGACCACGGCTGCGTGGCGGCCGGCTTCCTCTCGCTGCTGGAGGCGACCGGCGACCCGGTCTGGCTCGACCGGGCCCGGCTGCTGCTCGACGCCGCCCTCACCCGGTTCCGCGCCGACGACGGCGGCTTCTTCGACACCGCCGCCGACGCCGAGGTGCTGGTGGCCCGGCCGCGCGACCCCAGCGACAACGCCAGCCCGTCGGGACTGAGCTCCACCGTGCACGCGCTGGTCGCCGCCCACGCCGTCACCGGCGAGGGTCGCTACCGCGACGCCGCCGAGGAGGCCCTCGCGAGCGTCGCGACGCTGGCCGCGCAGGCGCCCCGCTTCGCCGGCTGGTCGCTGGCGGCCGCCGCGACCATGGTCGACGGGCCGCTCGAGGTGGCCGTGGTGGGTCCGGCCGGGGCCGAGCGGGACGCGCTGGCCGACCGGGCCCGGCGCCACCCGGGCGCCGTCGTGCTGGTCGCCGACGGGCCGGACGAGCGGGTGCCGCTGCTGGCCGGGCGGGCGCCGGTCGGAGGCCGCGCGGCGGCGTACGTCTGCCGTGGTTTCGTCTGCGAGCGTCCGGTCACCGAGGTGGACGACCTGGCCCACCAGCTCGCCCCGGCATGACCTCCGATCGCCCGGCAAACTGTGACACAACCACTGTCACAATCGCTGTCGGGCGGGTAGGTTCGCGGACGTGACCGACGACACCTACGACTACGTCATCGTCGGGGCCGGCAGCGCGGGTGCGGTGCTGGCCGCGCGGCTGACCGAGGACCCCGCCACCACCGTGCTGCTCCTCGAGGCCGGGCCGGCGCCCGACATCGACGAGGTGCACATGCCGGTCGGCTTCGCGAACCTCGCGCTGACCAAGTGGGACTGGGGCTACCGCACCACCGAGCAGAAGCAGCTCAACGCGCGCCGGGTCGGCTGGCCCCGGATGAAGGCCCTCGGCGGCTGCTCGGCGATGAACGCGATGATCTACATCCGCGGCCACCGCAGCGACTACGACCGCTGGCGAGACGAGTACGGCGCCGCCGGCTGGGGCTACGACGACGTGCTGCCGTACTTCGTCAGGGCGGAGGCCAACAGCCGCCTCGGGGCGCCGTACCACGGGCAGGACGGTCCGCTCCACGTCGAGGACCGGCGCTGGACCCACCCGCTCTCGCAGGCGTTCGTCGACAGCGCGGTCTCGGCCGGGCTGAAGCGCAACGACGACTTCAACGGCGCCGAGCAGGAGGGGGCCGGGCTCTACCAGGTCACCTGCCACCAGGGCCGGCGCTGGTCGACGTGGCACGCCTACCTCCAGCCCGCCGCGGGCCGGCCCAACCTCACGACCACCACCGGGGCGCTCGCCGCGCGGGTCGTGCTGGACGGCGACCGGGCCACCGGCGTCACCTTCCGCCAGGGCGGTCGCGAGCACACGGTGCGCGCCCGCGAGGAGGTGGTGCTCAGCGGCGGGGCGATCAACAGTCCCCAGCTGCTGATGCTCTCGGGCATCGGCCCGGCCGCCCACCTCGCCGAGGTCGGGATCGAGCCCCGGGTCGAGCTGGCCGGCGTCGGCGCCGCCATGCAGGACCACCCCTACACGCCGCTGGTCTGGGAGACCCGCGGCACCACCGACCTGGCCGAGCTCGGCACCCTGCGCAACCTGCTGCGGTGGCGTGCCCGCGGCCAGGGTCCGCTGACCTCCAACCTCGCCGAGTCGGGCGCGTTCTTCTCCACCCGCGACGACCAGCCCGGCCCGGACCTCCAGGCGCACGTGCTGCCCACCGGCCTGATCGGCGACCGTCCGATGGAGCCGCACAGCCGGATGGTCACCGTGCTCGCGACCCTGGTCGGCACCGGCAGCCGCGGCCGGGTGCGCCTGCGCTCGGCCGACCCCACCTGGCACCCCGAGATCGAGGCGGCCTACTACGACGACCAGGCCGACCTCGACGCGATGCTCGCCGGCACCCGCCGGATCGTGGAGATCTGCCAGCAGGGCGCGATCGCCGAGCTGATCGACCGGCCGTACGGCGACCTGCCGGCGGACCCGAGCGACGACGACCTCCTCGAGCACGTCCGGGCCCACACCCAGACCACGTTCCACCCGACCTCGACCTGCGCGATGGGCACCGGCGAGGACGCCGTGGTCGACCCGTCGCTGCGGGTGCGGGGCGTCGAGGGCCTCCGGGTCGTCGACGCCTCGGTCATGCCGGCGGTGCCCCGCGGCAACACCAACGCCCCCACCATCATGGTCGCCGAGAAGGCGGCCGACCTGATCAGGAGCACGCGATGACCCAGGAGCTGACCCGCACCGACGGTCCGACCACGACGTTCGACTCCCTCGACCCGGTCACCGGCGACGTCGTCGACACCCATCCCGTGCACGGCGACGACGACGTGCGCGCCGTGGTGGCCGACGCCCGCGCCGAGGCCGAGTGGTGGGCGGCCCTGACGTGGGACGAGCGCAAGGACCACCTGCTGGCCTGGAAGGGTGTGATCACCCGGCGCATCCAGCAGCTCGCCGAGCAGGTGCACCGCGAGACCGGCAAGCCGCACGGCGACGCGCTGCTCGAGGCCGCGCTCGCGATCGACCACCTCCACTGGGCCGCGACCCACGCCGAGAAGGCGCTGCGCCGTCGCCGGATGCCGTCGGGCCTGCTGATGGTCAATCAGGCCGCGACCCTGGAGTACCGGCCGCTCGGCGTGGTCGGCGTCATCGGGCCCTGGAACTACCCCGTCTTCACACCGATGGGCTCGATCGCCTACGCGCTGGCCGCCGGCAACGCCGTGGTCTTCAAGCCGAGCGAGCACACGCCCGGGGTGGGGGAGTGGCTGGCCCACACCTTCCGCGAGGCCGTCGGCCGACCGGTGCTGCAGGTCGTCACCGGCCTGGGCGAGACCGGCGCGGCGCTGTGCCGAGCGGGCGTCGACAAGGTGGCCTTCACCGGCTCCACCGCCACCGGCAAGCGGGTGATGGCCGCCTGCGCCGAGACCCTGACCCCGGTGGTCATCGAGGCCGGCGGCAAGGACGCCGTGCTCGTCGACGAGGACGCCGACGTCGAGGCCGCGGCCGACGCGACGCTCTGGGGCGCCTGCGCCAACGCCGGCCAGACCTGCACCGGCGTCGAGCGGGTCTACGTCCACGAGCGGGTCTACGACGAGTTCCTCGCCGAGCTCACCGCGAAGGCCAGCGGGCTGCGGGCCCACGAGGGCGACGACAGCCCGATCGGCCCGATCACCATGCCGAAGCAGCTCGACGTGATCCGCAGCCACGTGCAGGACGCCGTCGACCGCGGCGGGCGCGCGGTCGTCGGCGGACCGGACGCCGTCGGCGACCGGTTCGTGCAGCCCACGGTGCTCGTCGACGTCCCCGAGGACTCCCTCGCCGTGAGCGAGGAGACCTTCGGTCCGACCGTCACCGTCACCCGGGTGCGCGACATGGACGAGGCGGTCGACCGCACCAACGCCGGCCGCTACGGCCTCGGCTCGACGGTGTTCTCCCGCGCCCGCGGCGTCGAGCTGGCGGGCCGGATCCGGTCGGGCATGACCGCGGTCAACGGCGTCATCACCTTCGCCGGCATCCCGTCGCTGCCGTTCGGCGGCGTCGGCGACTCCGGCTTCGGGCGGATCCACGGCGAGGACGGGCTCAAGGAGTTCACCTACGCCAAGGCGGTCGCCCGGCAGCGGTTCAAGCCGGTGCTGGCGCTCACGACGTTCGCCCGCACCGCCGAGGACGAGCAGAAGCTGGTGCAGACCCTGACCCTGCTCCACGGGCGCAAGGGCACGCTGCCGAAGCGGCCCGGTCGCCGCGCCAGAGGCTGAGCCCGGGCGCGAGCCGGGTCAGCGCAGGGAGTACGTCGCGAGCGACACCCCGACGTAGTGGGTCGCGAAGGCCAGCACCGTGAAGGTGTGGAACACCTCGTGGAACCCGAACCAGCGCGGTGACGGATCGGGGAACCTCAGCCCGTAGACGACGCCGCCCAGGGTGTAGAGCACGCCGCCGGCCGCGATCAGCACCAGCACCGAGATCGCCGTGCCGGTGCCGAGGCGGCTGTGGGCGCCGTCGATGAAGCCGGGGATGAAGAACACCGCGGCCCAGCCCATCGCGATGTAGATCGGCGTGTAGAGCCAGCGGGGCGCGTCGGTCCAGAAGACCCGGAACAGCACGCCGAGCACCGCGCACGACCAGATCACCGTGAGCAGGACGGTGCGCTGCACCCCCTCGAGCAGCAGCAGCGCGATCGGGGTGTAGGAGCCGGCGATCAGCACGAAGATGTTGGAGTGGTCGAAGCGGCGCAGGAACGCCCAGGTGCGCGGCGACCAGGTGCCGGTGTGGTAGATCGCCGAGACGGTGAACAGCAGGAGCGCCGAGAGCGTGAACACCACCGAGCCGATGCGGGTGGTGGAGGTGGGGGAGAGCGCGATCAGCACGATGCCCCCGGCCAGGGTCAGCGGCGCGCTCCCGAGGTGGAGCCAGCCGCGCAGCCGGGGCTTGATGTCGGCGAGCGTCTCCGTGACGGCGTCGTGGACGTTGTCGAGACCGGCGCGCAGGGCGTCGTTCACGGAGTGGTTGGTCATGGCGCGACGGTACCCAAGGCATGTTTCCGCAAGCGACGCGGTGGGCCGCCGCCCGCGACCTGCGGGGATACCATCGGCGGGTGGTGGACTGGAAGCGCGGCGTGCGGCGGGTGCTCTACCCGGCGTACGAGGCTCGGATGCTGCGCCGGATGCCCGACAACCTGCCCAAGCACGTCGGCGTCATGCTCGACGGCAACCGCCGCTGGGCCCGGGCCGTGGGCCAGGACACCGCGCACGGCCACCGTGCGGGAGCGGCCAACATCGAGCCGCTCCTGGGCTGGTGCGACGACGTCGGCATCGAGGTGGTCACGCTGTGGCTGCTCTCCACCGACAACCTCAACCGCCCCGCCGACGAGCTCGAGCCGCTGCTGCAGATCATCGAGGAGGCGGTCGCTTCGCTCGTCGAGCAGCGCCGCTGGCGGCTGCACCCCGTCGGGGCGCTCGACCTGCTGCCCTCCGCCACCGCCGAACGGCTCAAGGCCGCCGAGGAGGCGACCCGCGACGTCGACGGGCTGCTGGTCAACATCGCGGTCGGCTACGGCGGACGCCGCGAGATCGCCGACGCCGTCCGCTCGCTGCTCCACGAGCACGCCGCCAAGGGCACCTCGCTGGAGGAGCTGGCCCAGATCCTCGACGTCGAGCACATCGCCGACCACCTCTACACCAAGGGCCAGCCCGACCCCGACCTGGTGATCCGCACCTCGGGCGAGCAGCGGCTGGGTGGCTTCCTGCTCTGGCAGAGCGCCAAGTCCGAGTTCTACTTCTGCGAGGCGTACTGGCCCGACTTCCGCCGGGTCGACTTCCTCCGCGCGATGCGCGCCTACGCCGTCCGCGAGCGCCGCTTCGGCTCCTGACACCGGCCGGCGCGGGGCGCCGCCGCGTCACGCGGCGTTCACCCGCGCGTCCGGGCGTGTCGCCCGAAATCACCCCCCGACGGGCGTACGTTCCAGCCAACGGCGAGTGGGGAAGCTCGCCGCATCGGGAGGCCCCGGCGTGACGTACCACGACTGCAGTGCACCAGGCGGAGACCTGGCTGGTGCACGTGGAGGCCGGCACTCCGGCCTCGGGGCATCCTCCCGGTCCGTGCTGATGAACTAGGACCGGGCGAGGAGTGCGCGCGTCGGTCGGTGAGGGGTGAATCGTGCCTTCTCAGGCCGCGAAGCAGCGCTCCACGAAGTTCTCGACCACCACGGCGGCCGCTGCGCCACCGTCCGTCCGCACCTACGTGCTCGACACCAGCGTGCTGCTGGCCGACCCGGGGGCGCTGCGGCGCTTCGAGGAGCACGAGGTCGTGCTCCCGGTGGTCGTCATCACCGAGCTGGAGGGCAAGCGCCACCACCCCGAGCTGGGCTTCTTCGCCCGGACGGCGTTGCGGATGCTCGACGAGCTGCGGGTCACCCACGGTCGCCTCGACGAGCCCGTACCCGTCGGCGACGCCGGCGGCACCCTGCGCGTCGAGCTCAACCACACCGACCCCGACGCGCTGCCGTCCGGCTTCCGGCTGGGCGACAACGACACCCGGATCCTGGCCGTCGCCAAGAACCTCGCCGACGAGGGCCACGACGTCACGCTGGTCTCCAAGGACCTGCCGCTGCGGATCAAGGCCTCGGCGGTCGGCCTCGACGCCCAGGAGTACCGCGGCGAGACGATCAACGAGTCCGACACCGGCTACTCCGGCATGGCCGAGATCGAGGTGGCCGCGGCCGACCTCGACGAGCTCTACGACGACGGTGTCCTGGACCTGGGCGTCGCCCGGGAGCTGCCCTGCCACACCGGTCTGGTGCTGCTCTCCGACCGCGGCACCGCGCTGGGCCGGGTCGGGCCCGACAAGCAGGTCCACCTGGTGCGCGGCGACCGCGAGGCGTTCGGCGTCCACGGCCGCTCCGCCGAGCAGCGGATCGCCCTGGAGATGCTGCTCGACCCCGAGGTCGGCATCGTCTCGCTGGGTGGCCGGGCCGGCACCGGCAAGTCGGCGATGGCGCTGTGCGCCGGCCTGGAGGCCGTGATGGAGCGTCGCCAGCACCAGAAGGTCGTGGTGTTCCGGCCGCTGTTCGCCGTCGGGGGGCAGGAGCTCGGCTACCTGCCGGGCTCGGAGAACGAGAAGATGTCGCCCTGGGCGCAGGCGGTCTTCGACACCCTCGGCTCGATGACCTCCCGCGACGTCATCGAGGAGGTCCTCGACCGCGGGATGCTCGAGGTGCTGCCGCTCACCCACATCCGCGGCCGGTCGCTGCACGACGCGTTCGTGATCGTCGACGAGGCCCAGTCGTTGGAGCGCAACGTGCTGCTCACCGTGCTCTCGCGGATCGGCGCCAACTCCAAGGTGGTGCTCACCCACGACGTCGCCCAGCGCGACAACCTCCGGGTCGGCCGCCACGACGGCGTCGTCGCGGTCATCGAGAAGCTCAAGGGTCACCCGCTGTTCGCCCACGTGACGCTGACCCGCTCCGAGCGCTCGCCGATCGCGGCCCTGGTGACCGAGATGCTCGAGACGGTCACGCTCTAGCGCGCAGCGCCTCCGTCCGTCGTCCCACCCGCCCCGGCCGTCCTGTGACCGCTGGGGCGGGTGTGACGAACGTGGTTGATGATGCAACCATTCTGGACGATCGTTTGCGCCGCCCCGCCGGCCTCGTGCATGGTGGGTCGGACTTGTCAGCCCGCTCCCGAGCCGAAGTAGTCCTCCTCTGTGTCGAAGCACGTCAAGCACGTCCCGAAGCACCGGGCCCCGGCCGCGCGCCGCGCCCCTCGGGCGGCCCTCCGGACCTCGCTGACCCTCTCCTCGATGGCGGTCGTCGCGACCGCCGGCGCGGTGGGCGGCGGCTACCTGTCCCTCGACGGCGAGGCGCCGGCGACCGACATCACGGTCGCGACCTCCGAGGTCGGCAGCACCGAAGACACCGCGACCGTCGCCGGGGCCGGCTCGCCGGCCCGCGAGGCCGCCGCCTCGGTCGCCCGCACCGACGAGCGGGCCCCCGTGGTCTCGCGCTCCGACCGCCGCCAGGCCACCGACCCCGCGAAGAAGGTCGCGCTCGAGGTCGACGCCGGCGGCGCCGTCACCCGCACCGAGGACATGTCCGACGAGGACCCGCGCACCATCGGTCGCGCCCTGCTCGCCGAGTTCGGCTACGGCGACGACCAGTGGGACTGCCTCGACTCGCTGTGGACCCGTGAGTCCAACTGGCGCTGGAACGCCGACAACCCCACCTCGTCGGCCTACGGCATCCCGCAGGCGCTGCCCGGCTCGAAGATGTCCTCGGCCGGTGCCGACTGGGCCACCAACCCGGTCACCCAGATCCGCTGGGGCCTGGGCTACATCGAGGACCGCTACGGCTCGCCGTGCGGTGCCTGGGGCCACAGCGAGAGCCACGGCTGGTACTGACCGGGGTCAGGGGCGCGTCATCCGCTCCACGTCGAGCGCCTCGTCCAGCTCGGCCTCGGTGAGCTCGCCGCGCTCGACGTAGCCGAGCCGGAGCACCGTCTCGCGGATGGTCGCACCGTCGGCCAGCGCCTGCTTGGCGACCTTCGCCGCGGCCTCGTAGCCGATGTGCTTGTTCAGCGGCGTCACCACCGAGGGCGACGACTCGGCGTAGGCCCGCATCCGCTCCACGTCGGGGGTGATGCCGTCGACGCAGCGCTCGGCCAGCAGCCGGGAGGCGTTGGCGAGCAGCCGGGTCGACTCCAGCACGTTGCGGGCCATCACCGGCATCGCGACGTTGAGCTCGAAGCTGCCGCTGGCGCCGGCCGCGGTCACGGCTGCGTCGTTGCCGACGACCTGGAAGCACACCATCAGCGTCGCCTCGGGCAGCACCGGGTTGACCTTGCCCGGCATGATGCTCGACCCGGGCTGGAGGTCGGGCAGGTGCAGCTCGGCCAGGCCGGTGGTCGGCCCGGAGCCCATCCAGCGCAGGTCGTTGCAGATCTTGGTGAGGCCCACCGCGATGGTCCGCAGCACGCCGCTGAGCTCGACCAGCGAGTCGCGGGTGCCCTGGGCCTCGAAGTGGTTGCGCGCCTCGGTGAACGGCTGCCCGGTGGCCCGGCCGAGCTCCTCGATCACCCGCTGGGGGAAGCCGGCCGGGGTGTTGATGCCGGTGCCGACCGCCGTGCCGCCCAACGGCAGCTCGCGCACCCGCGGCAGTACCGCCTCGAGCCGCTCGGCGGCGTAGGCCAGGGTGGCGGCGTAGCCGCCGAACTCCTGGCCGAGCATCACCGGCGTGGCGTCCATGAGGTGGGTGCGGCCCGACTTCACCACGCCCGCCCACTCCTCGGCCTTCGTGGCCAGCGAGCCGTGCAGCACCGCGAGACCCGGCAGCAGGTCGTCGACGACCGCCAGCGTCGCGGCGACGTGGATGGCGGTCGGGAAGGTGTCGTTGCTCGACTGGCTGGCGTTGACGTGGTCGTTGGGGTGGACGTCGACGCCGGCCCGCGAGGCGAGGGTCGCGATCACCTCGTTGGCGTTCATGTTGGAGCTGGTGCCCGAGCCGGTCTGGAAGACGTCGATCGGGAACGCCGCGTCGTGCTCGCCGGCGGCCACCGCGCGGGCCGCGGTGGCGATCGCCTCGGCCTGCTCGGCGGCGAGCACCCCGAGCTCGCCGTTGGCCACGGCGGCGGCCGCCTTGACGTGCCCGATGGCGTGCACCAGGCGCGGCTCGATCGGGGTGCCGCTGATCGGGAAGTTCTCGACCGCGCGCTGGGTCTGGGCCCGCCACAGGGCGTCGGCCGGCACCCTGACCTCGCCCATGGAGTCGTGCTCGACGCGGAAGTCCTGGCTGTGCTGGGTGGAGTCGCTCACGACCCCGACGGTACTCGGGCGACGTAGAGCCAGTAGTGCTCGTCGCGGTCCTGCAGCCGCACCGGCAGCGGCACCGCCTCGGCCGCGCCGAACACCGCCTCCAGGGTGGCCGCGAGCTGGGGCGCCTCGTCGGCCGACCACACCGCCAGCGCCCCGCCGGGCGCGAGCGCAGCGCGGGCCGACTCCAGCGCCGGACGGTCGTAGAGCGCCGCGTTGGCGTCGTGGACCAGGTAGCCGGGGCCGTTGTCGACGTCGAGCAGCACCAGGTCGTACGACGCCGGGGGCGCCTCGGCGAGCGCGACCGCGATGTCGGCGACCACGACCACGACGCGCTCGTCGGCGAGCAGGGCCGGCCCGTGGGGGATGGTGCCGTCGCGCATCCAGCCGACCAGCGCCTCCTCGATCTCGACCACCGCGCAGCGCTCCACCCGGGCGTCGGCCAGCACCTCGTGCATGGTGAAGCCCAGCCCGAGCCCGCCCACGACCACCCGCGCCGGGCGCTCGACCAGCGCCAGCGCCGCGGCGGCCAGCGCCCGCTCGGTGCCGACCTCGACGGTGTCCATCACGAAGACGCCGTTGGCGCGGAGCTCGAGCGCGCTCGGCCCGCCCTCGGCGTCGCGGCGCGAGCGCAGCACCAGCTCGCCCCGCTCCGACTCGGACCGCGCTACCTCGACGTGCTCCGGCATGGGACCATCCTGTTCGTGACTTCTGCTCGGCGCTGGGGCGCCCACCTGGTGGCAGCGCTGCTCACGCTGCCGCTCCTCGCGGGCTGCGGCGACCAGGGCGGCGACGACCGAACGGTCGACGGTCCGGGTGCGTCCGAGCCCCCGGTGTCCCGAGCCGCGTCGCCGCAGACCGACCTCTGCTCCCTGCTCACGCCCGAGGAGGTCCGGGCCCTCGCCGGGAAGCCGCTGCCCCTGGCCCGCGAGAAGGCCGGCGACGGCGGCACCAGGGTCTGCGTGTGGGGCCGGCCCACCAAGGTGGGCCTCCAGCTCGGGGCGGTGCCCGCGTCGGAGTGGGCCGAGGGACTCCCCGAGGCGGTCGCCGCCCTGGAGGAGTCGGGGGCGCACGCCGGCGACCCCGACCTGGCCTGGCTGCGGCGCGGTGCGAGCGCGGTCTCGGCCGGCCGCGCGCTCAAGGGCGATCGTGCCTGCCGGCTCTTCGAGCGGCTGCTGGCGCTCAACGGCGTCGCCGGGGCCCGGGACTGGTACGTCTCCGCCGCACCGGCCGCCGCGCCCCAGCTGCTGTCGGGGCAGGCCTGCCGCGACGGCTGGTTCGCCACCCTCCAGCTGGTGCGCCCCGGGCTGACCGGCTCGACGGCCGAGACCGCGCGGATGGGCGCGGCGTTCGAGGCCCTGCTCGGCCGAGCCGCGCTCAGTCGAACAGCTCGCTGAGCCAGCTCTCCTTGCGCTTCTTCTTGTAGTACTGCTGCTGGCCGCCGTAGTGCTGCTGCGGCGGCGGCGGCTGGTGGTACTGCTGACCACCAGGCTGCTGGCCACCGGGCTGGGCCGGGGGCGGCCCGGGCTGCGTGAGCGAGCGCTCGATGATCTTGTCGAGCTCGCCGCGGTCGAGCCACACGCCCCGGCAGGTGGGGCAGTAGTCGATCTCGATGCCGCTGCGCTCGCTCATCATGAGCGTGGTCTCGTCGGTGGGGCAACGCATGGGGCTCTCCTCCTCGGTGGGTCACCCTGCCCAACGCACGTGTGCCGGCGAGGGTTCCGGATACCGGCCACGCATGCCCCGGGAACACGACGCCAGCGACGACGGCCAGGTCAGCGAGGTCACCTCGCTCGACCCCGGCTCCGCCGACACCCCGATCTCGGACGACCAGGCGGTGGCCGGCAACCCCAGCGACGAGTCCGGCCACGCCGACGAGGGCCCCGCCGGCCCCAACGCCAACCCCAACCGGGGTGCCGCGGACCCGTGGTGGAAGACGCTGTTCAAGCGCAAGCCGCGCCGCGGCCTCAGCGGCTGACCCGCCCGACCGACGGGGTCAGCCCCGCTCGGCCGACCGGACCCGGATCCCCCCGAGCGGCACCGTGACGGTGCCGGAGGGGTCGGTGAAGAAGTCGTTGCCCTTGTCGTCGACCACGATGAACGCCGGGAAGTCCTCGACCTCGATCCGCCAGACCGCCTCCATGCCGAGCTCGGCGTACTCCAGCACCTCCTGGCTCTTGATGCAGTCCTGGGCCAGCCGGGCGGCCGGCCCGCCGATCGAGCCGAGGTAGAAGCCGCCGTGGGTCGCGCAGGCCCGGGTGACGACCGCGGAGCGGTTGCCCTTGGCGAGCATCACCATCGAGCCGCCGGCCGCTTGGAACTGCTCGACGTAGGAGTCCATCCGGCCGGCGGTGGTCGGCCCGAACGAGCCCGAGGCCATCCCCTCGGGCGTCTTGGCGGGCCCGGCGTAGTAGACGGGGTGGTCGCGCAGGTAGGCGGGCATCTCCTCGCCGGCGTCGAGCCGCTCCTTGATCTTGGCGTGCGCGATGTCGCGGGCCACCACCAGGGGACCGGTGAGCGAGAGCCGGGTCTTGACCGGGTGCCGGGACAGCTCCGCGAGGATGTCGGCCATCGGCTGGTTGAGGTCGATCTGCACCACGCCCTGCCCGTCCCCGGCGCCGGCGATGTCCTCGGCCACGCCGGCGTCGGGCATGTACTGCGCCGGGTCGGTCTCGAGCTGCTCGAGGAAGACACCCTCGGGCGTGATCTTCCCGAGGGCCTGCCGGTCGGCCGAGCACGACACCGCGATCGCCACCGGGCACGAGGCGCCGTGGCGGGGCAGCCGGACGACGCGGACGTCGTGGCAGAAGTACTTGCCGCCGAACTGCGCACCGATGCCGAACGACTGGGTCAGCTCCAGCACCTGCTGCTCCAGCTCGAGGTCGCGGAAACCGTGGGCGCTCATCGAGCCCTCGGTCGGCAGGTGGTCGAGGTAGTGGGCCGAGGCGTACTTGGCGGTCTTGAGCGCGAACTCAGCCGACGTGCCGCCGATGACCACGGCGAGGTGGTACGGCGGGCAGGCGGCGGTGCCGAGCGAGCGGATCTTCTCGTCGAGGAACTCCAGCATCCGCTGGGGGTTGAGCACCGCCTTGGTCTCCTGGAACAGGAACGACTTGTTGGCGGAGCCGCCGCCCTTGGCCATGAACAGGAACTTGTACTCGGGCTTCCCGCTCGTCTGCGGCGTGGAGTAGATCTCGACCTGGGCCGGGAGGTTGGTGCCGGTGTTCTTCTCCTCGTACGTCGTCAGCGGCGCCAGCTGGGAGTAGCGCAGGTTCAGCCGGGTGTAGGCGTCGTGGACGCCGCGCGAGACCGCCTCGGCGTCGTCGACGCCGGTGAGCACGCCCTCGGACTTCTTGCCCATCACGATCGCGGTGCCCGTGTCCTGGCACATCGGCAGCACGCCGCCGGCGGAGATGTTGACGTTCTTCAGCAGGTCGAGCGCCACGAACCGGTCGTTGCCCGACGCCTCCGGGTCGTCGATGATCCGCCGCAGCTGTGCCAGGTGGGCCGGCCGCAGGAAGTGGGAGATGTCGTGCATCGCCTCGGCGGTGAGCCGCCGGATGGCCGCGGGGTCGACCTGGAGGAAGGTGCGGCCGCCGGCCTCGAACGTCGAGACGCCCTCGGTGGTCACCAGCCGGTAGGGGGTGTCGTCCTCGCCCAGGGGCAGCAGGTCGGAGTAGAGGAAGTCGGGAGTCGTCGCCACGAACGAGGAGTATCCCGCACCGCCTAGGCTGGCCGCATGGTGGGAGAGCTCCGGCTTCCGGACGAGGGCGACGAGCGGTCCCGCCTGCGGATCTCCGACGCCGACCGCCACCAGGTCGCCGAGGTGCTGCGCGACGCCGCGGGGGAGGGCCGCCTCGACCTCGACGAGCTCGACCAGCGGCTGGAGGCGGCCTACGCCGCCAAGGTCTACGCCGACCTCGCGCCGCTCGTCGCCGATCTGCCCTCCCGCGCGACGACCGCGGTCGCCCCCGGCTCCGGCGAGCAGGAGCGCCACTTCGCGGTGCTGAGCGGCCTGGACCGCACCGGGGTGTGGACGGTGCCGGCACGGATGACGGTGGTCGCGATGATGGGCGGCGCGAACCTCGACCTGCGGCTGGCGCGGTTCGCCGCCCCCGAGGTCGTGCTGACCGTCAACGCGGTCATGGGCGGCGCCCACGTGGTGGTCGGCCCCGACGTCGACGTGGTCATCGAGGGCACCGGGATCATGGGCGGCTACTCCGGCCCATCCGGGTTGGTGGAGGCGCGCCTCGGCCCGTCCTCGCCGCGGCTGCGGGTGCGCGGCTTCGCGTTCTGGGGCGGCGTGAACGTCGAGCGCAAGCACCGGCCGGACGGCCACCCCGGGCTCCCCGGCTGAGCCGGGGAGCCGCGAGACCGCGCGGGCGGGTGGATCAGGCGGTCGCGCTCTCCGACGGGGTCGTCGGCCCGTCGGGCGCCGCCGCGGTGCGCTGGGCCAGCGCCGGGATCTCGCCGGCGTTGTCCAGGTCGACGGTGAGGTTCTCGCCGGTGGACGGGTCGAACAGGTGCATCTTGGTGGTGTCGACCCAGATCTCGGCCTCGTCGCCCTCGGCGACCGTGCTGGAGCCGTCGAGCGAGACGACGAGCTGGGTGCGCAGGCTGTCGCCGTCGAGGTCGCGCTCGAGCTGCTGGAGCTGCTCCTGCACCTCCGGGGGCGCCTCGAAGGGGATGTAGGCGTAGGCCTCGTTGCCCAGCCACTCGACGACGTCGACGGTGGCGCGGAAGGTGGAGCCCTGGCGGCCGGAGTCGACGACGCTGGCGTCCTCGAAGTGCTCGGGCCGGATGCCGGCGATGAGCAGGCCGCGCCCGGACGCCTTCTCGGCCTTGTCGGCCGGGATCTCCACGGTGCCGAACGGCAGCTCCACCGAGGTGCCGTCGACCTTCGCCGGCAGGAAGTTCATCGGCGGCGAGCCGATGAACCCGGCCACGAACAGGTTGCCCGGGTTGGTGTAGAGCTCGCGGGGCGAGGCCAGCTGCTGCAGCACGCCGCGCTTGAGCACCGCGACCCGGTCGCCCAGCGTCATCGCCTCGGTCTGGTCGTGGGTGACGTAGACCGTGGTGATGCCCAGCTTCTTCTGCAGGCGCGAGATCTCGCTGCGCATCTGGCCGCGCAGCTTGGCGTCGAGGTTCGACAGCGGCTCGTCGAACAGGAACGCGTCGGCGTCGCGCACGATCGCGCGGCCCATCGCGACCCGCTGCCGCTGGCCGCCCGACAGGTTGCCCGGCTTGCGGTCCAGGTGCTCGTCGAGCTCGAGGGTGCTCGAGGCCCGGCGCACCTTCTCGTCGATCTCGGCGTCGGGTGCCCCGGCGAGCCGCAGCGGGAACGCGATGTTCTCGTAGACGGTGAGGTGCGGGTAGAGCGCGTAGTTCTGGAACACCATGGCCAGGTTGCGCTCGCGGGGTGCGAGGTCGTTGACCCGCTTGCCGCCGATCACCATGTCGCCCTCGGTGATGTCCTCGAGCCCGACGATCATCCGCAGCAGGGTCGACTTCCCGCAGCCGGACGGGCCGACGAGGATGACGAACTCCCCGTCCGCCACGGTGATGGAGACGTCGTTGACGGCCGGGAAGCCGTCGCCGTACTTCTTCACGATGTTCTTCATCTCGATGGCAGCCATGGAATCAACCCTTCACTGCGCCGGAGGTCAGGCCGGCGACGATCTTGCGCTGGAAAATCAGGACGATGATGATGATCGGGATCGTCGACACGACGGCCCCCGCGGCGAGGAGCGACGCCGGCCGGTTGAACGGGTCGGCCCCGACGAAGAACGACAGCGCGGCCGGGATCGGTCTCGCGCTCTCGGTCGAGGTCAGCGAGATCCCGAAGACGAAGTCGTTCCACGCGAAGAAGAACGTCAGGATCGCCGCGGTGAACACACCCGGCGCCGCCAGCGGCACGATCACCTTGCGGAACGCCTGCCACGGCGTCGCGCCGTCGACCTGGGCCGCCTGCTCGAGCTCCCACGGGATCTCCCGGAAAAACGCCGACAGGGTCCAGATCGCCAGCGGCAGCGTGAAGGACATGTAGGGGATGATCAGCCCCGGCCAGGTGTCGTAGAGGCCGAAGGTGCGCCACATGTCGAACAGCGGGCCCACCAGCGAGACGACCGGGAACATCGCGATCGCCAGCGCCATCGTCAGCACGAACTTCTTGCCGCGGAACTCCAGCCGGGCGATCGCGTAGGCGGCCAGCGTGGCCACGATCACCGACAGCAGCGTGGCGATCAGGCTGATGCCGATGGAGTTGAAGATCGCCCTGCGGAACTGCTCGTTGTCGAGGACGTCCTTGTAGTTCTGCCAGCCGGCCCCGTCGCCGCCGCTGGGGAAGAAGCCGGGGCTGCCGTTGGTGATCGCGGTCTGCGACTTGAACGACAGCGAGATGATCCAGGCCACCGGCAGCAGGCACCAGACCAGGATGAGGAGCGTGCCGAGGAGTGTCCCTACCTTGCGCATGGCGTCATCCCTCCTGCCGGGCCGCGGCCAGGTCGACCTTGAACAGCTTCACGATCAGCCACGCGATCAGCAGCACCGAGAGGAACAGCAGCACCGAGAGCGCCGACCCGATGCCGAGCTGGAACTGCTCGATCGTCTGGCGGTAGGTCAGGAACGAGATCGACTCGGTGTTGACCGCACCGGCCGTCATCACGGCGATGTTGTCGAAGATCCGGTAGGCGTCGAGCGCCCGGAACAGCACCGCCACCATGATCGCGGCGCGCATGTTCGGCAGGATCACCTTCCACAGCCGTTGCCACCAGGTGGCGCCGTCCACCTGGGCGGCCTCGAGCATGTCCTCGGAGACCTGCGCCAGGCCGGCCAGCAGCAGCAGCGACATGAACGGCGTGGTCTTCCAGATCTCCGAGATCATGATCGCGATGATCGCCGGCGTCGATTCCCCGAACCAGTTGAAGTCGCTGTCGAGGAACGGCAACCAGCCGTTGACGAAGCCGTTCTGGTAGCTGAACGCGAACTGCCACGCGAAGCCGGAGACCACGGTGATGATGCCGTAGGGGATCAGGATCGAGGTCCGGATCACCCCCCGGGCGAAGATCACCCGGTGCATCACCATCGCGAACGCGAACCCGATCACCAGCTCCACCGCGACGGTCACCAGCATGTAGAGCACGGTGACGCCGGTGTCGCGCCAGAACAGCGGGTCGGTCAGGGCCGTGAGGTAGTTGGAGAGGCCGACGAACTCGCGGTCCTCCGGAGCGGTCAGCGAGTAGGTGAACAGCGACAGGTAGAGCGCGCGGAGCATCGGGAACGCGGTGACGATGAGCATCACCACGATCGCCGGCACCACGAGCTTGCGCCCGAGGCTGTTCTCGGCCCGCATCCGGTCGCTCTCGACCAGGTCCGGCTTCTTCCCACCGCGCTTCTCGCGCTCGCCCGCCGTGGCGACGTAGGTGCTGGTCACAGCAGGGCCTTCCCTTCCAGGACGTCCTTCAGGAACTTCGCCGACTCACCCGGTGTCTTGTCGGGGTCGACCGAGCGGGGCGAGTGCCACACGCTCTGCAGCGCGGCCGAGATCGTCGCGTAGTAGGCGCTCTTGGGCCGCGGGCCGCCGCTGTCGATGCTGGTGCGGAACAGCTCCAGCAGGTCGGCGGGGTAGGCCTCGGTGAGCTCGGGTGCGTCGTACGCCGACGCCCGGGCGGGCATCAGGCCCTCGTTGACGGCTAGCTGCACCTGCGCCTCGCTCGTGGTGACGCACTCCCCGGCCTCGAGGGCGAAGTCGCGGTGCTTGGAGTAGGCGCCCACCCCGATGTCGATGCCGCCGATCGGGGGCTTGGACTCCTCACCCTCGACGGTGGCGGGGTAGCGGGCCCAGCCGAGGTCGTCGAAGTCCTCCTGGGTGATGTCGCCGCTCTCGATGAGGCCCTCGTAGTTCTTGTAGACGAAGGTCCAGTTGGTCATGAACTCGCCGGGCGAGTCGCCGAACATCAGCCCGAGGCTGGTGCCCTCGTTGGAGGTGGTGAGGTCGGGCTGCGCTGCCTCGGAGCGCGCGAGCTTCTGGATCACGGTCGCGGCCGCGGCACCGGCCTCGGAGTCGATGTCGACCGAGGCGTCCTTGCCGGCCTCGTTGTCGGTGATGATGTTGCCGCCCGCCCCCTGGACCAGCGCGTTGATCCACACGACGTAGGCCTCGTACTTGTTGGCCTGCACGCCGACCGTGCCGCCGCCCTCGGCCGCGGCGTCGATGACCTGCTCCCAGGTGACCGGCTTCGCCATGTCGAGCCCGCCCGCCTCGGCGAGGGACTTGCGGTACCAGAGCACCTGGGTGTTGGCCCACTGGGGGAAGGCGTAGACCTTGTCGTCCCAGGTGACGGTGTCGGCCGCGCCCTCGAGCACGTCCTCGTCGGTGGCCGTGGCGGCGACGTCCTCGGGCAGCGGCTCCAGCCAGCCGGCGTTGGCGAACTCGGCCACGAAGACCGGGTCGAGGCTCATCAGGTCGGTGGAGCCGTCCTTGGCGGCGAGCCGGCGCGCGAGCTGGGTGCGCTGGTCGGTCGCACCGGAGGGCAGCAGCTGGATCTCGATGTCGTAGTCATCGGTGCTGCACTGCTTCGCCAGCTCGGTCAGGGTGGTGACCCCGTCCGGGTTGACGTACCAGTTCAGCACCGGCTTGCCGGAGTCACCCGAGCAGGCGCTGAGCAGCCCGGCTGCCAGGACCCCGATCGCCACCGCCGCCAGGCCTCTGCCGCGCCGCCGTCGGCGGGCTCCCGGTGCCGTCGCGTACGAGGGCTGCGTCATGTGGCCCTCCCTCCTGTGTGGTGTGCGTCACTCAGACTGTGTCCTACCGATGTCCCGCTGGGAAGCCCCCCAAACCCGGTCCACCCCTCGGAAGCCGCTGGTCAGGACCGGGGTCACACCGTCTAGGGTGACCCACGTCACTTCACTACGGATCGTCCGGCACGTACCTGCCGGTGAAGGGAAACAAGAGAAAATGGCAAGCATCAGCTTTCGCAAGGCGCAGCGCTGGTACCCCGGTTCGGACACGCCAGCCGTGCCGGGCCTCGACCTCGAGATCGAGGATGGCGAGTTCATGGTCCTCGTCGGCCCCTCGGGGTGCGGCAAGTCGACGTCCCTCCGGATGCTCGCGGGCCTCGAGGAGGTCGACGACGGGCAGATCTTCATCGGCGACCGCGAGGTCACCAAGGTCCCGCCCAAGGACCGCGACATCGCGATGGTCTTCCAGAACTACGCGCTCTACCCCCACATGACCGTGGCCGAGAACATGGCCTTCGCGCTCAAGATGGCCAAGGTGCCCAAGGCCGAGCAGGACCTGCGGGTCAAGGAGGCGGCCAGCATCCTCGGGCTCGAGGAGTACCTCGACCGCAAGCCCAAGGCGCTCTCCGGCGGCCAGCGGCAGCGGGTCGCGATGGGCCGGGCGATCGTCCGCAACCCGCAGGTGTTCTGCATGGACGAGCCGCTGTCGAACCTCGACGCCAAGATGCGGGTGCAGACCCGCACCGACATCGCCCGCCTCCAGCGCGACCTGGGCGTCACCACGGTCTACGTCACCCACGACCAGGTCGAGGCGATGACCATGGGCGACCGGGTCGCGGTGATGATGCTCGGCGAGATCCAGCAGGTCGACACCCCGCTGCGGCTCTACGACAAGCCCGCCAACCTGTTCGTGGCCGGCTTCATCGGCTCGCCGCAGATGAACCTGATGGAGGGCGTGGCCGTCGACGGCGTGGTCCGCCTCGGCGGCTACACGGTGCCGGTCGACGCCGCGGCCTCGGCCCGGATGGAGGGCAACGTCACCGTCGGCGTGCGACCGGAGAACTGGCGGGTCGTGACCGCCGAGCAGGGCGGGCTCCCGGTGAACGTCACGGTGGTCGAGGAGCTCGGCGCCGACGGCTACGCCTACGGCACCAGCGACGTGGAGGGGACGCCGGCCAACGTGATCGTGCGGGTGAGCGGTCGCGACACGGTGCGCAAGGGCGACGTCCTGCACGTCACCACCGACCCCCAGCACGTGCACGTGTTCGACACCGAGACCGGGGTCCGGCTCTCCGAGTGACCGCGCGGCGCGCCGGGCGGGCTCAGCCCGGCGCGCCGTCGGCGGTGTCGTCGACGGCGTCGACGGCGTCGTCGAGGCTGCCCACCCCCATCAGCGAGGAGTCGAGCATCGCCTCCTCGTCGGGACGGAAGCGCAGCACGTTGTCGACGTAGGAGCGGGCGGCGTCGTCGAGCGTGACCGGGCGGCCGAACGCCTCCGAGAGGTGCCACTTGTGCTCGAGCACCTCGTGGAAGACCTCGGCCGGCTCGAGCTTGGCCTTGAGCTCGCGCGGCACCGACTCGACGACCGGTTCGAAGACGTCGGTCATCCAGTGCCGGGCGAGCACCGCGTCGTCGACGTCGTTGCCCGGCATCACCGCCTGGGCCCGGAAGCTGTCGAGGTCGTTGAGCAGCCGCCGCGCCTGGTTCTCGCCCACCGAGAGGCCGGTGAGCTCCTGGAGCCGGCGCTGGTGGTGACCGGCCTCGACGACCTGGGTCTGCACCAGCACCTCGGGGCAGTCCTCCTGCTCCCTGACCTCGATCTGCCCGATGTCGTAGCCCAGCTCGTTAAGGCGCCGGATGCGCTGGTCGACGGTGTCCCACTGCCCGGCCACGAAGGTCAGCGGCTGGGTGAGCTCGGCCCAGAGTCGCTCGTAGCGCGCCACGACCGAGTCGGCGGTGGCCACCGGGTCGACCTGCTCGCCGAGCAGGCCGGCGGCCTGGAGGTCGAGCATCTCCCCGGCGAGGTTGGTGCGCGCGAGGTCGAGGTCGTACTCGCGCTGGCCGCGCGACAGGCTCTCCTCGAGCTTCCCGGTCTCGGCGTCGACGAGGTACGCCGCGAGTGCGCCCGCGTCACGGCGGAACAGCGTGTTGGACAGCGAGCAGTCCCCCCAGGCGAACCCGGCGAGGTGCAGCTTGACCAGCAGCTCGGCCAGCGCGTCGAGGAGCTTGCGCTCCAGGTCGGGGTCGATCCGGCGCGAGAACAGCGCACGGTAGGGCAGCGAGAAGTGCAGGTGCTTGGTGATGAGCGCGGCGGCCAGCGGCTCGCCGTCGGGGGTGGCGCGGCCCGCGACGACGCCGACCGCCTGCACGGCCGGCACCCGCTTGCGCGAGAGCCGTCGCAGCAGGTCGTACTCCACCTCGGCGATCTCGCGCTGGGTCTCCTTGACCGCGAAGACCGTGCCGCCGACGCGCACGAAGCGCACCACGTGCCGCGAGATCCCTCGCGGCAGCGACTCGAAGTACTCCGGCGGCCAGTGCTCGAGCGGGGTCGACCACGGCAGCCCGAGCAGGTCGGTGGGGTCCGGCCCGCTCGCCAGGTTCATCCGCACCCGCCCAGCGTGGCACACCCGGTGCCCGGTGCGGGTGGGTCAGCCGGCGCGGTCGGCGGTGCGGCGGATGCCGGAGGCGAGGGTCTCGTGGAGCGCGGGCGGCAGGTCGTGGCCCATGCCGTCGATGAGCAGCAGCTCGGCGCCCGGGACGGCGAGCGCGGTGGCGCGTCCGCCGGAGACGTGCACCATCTTGTCGGCGAGCCCGTGGACGACCAGCGTCGGCACCTTCAGCGAGCGCAGCCGCGGGCCCCGGTCGGGCGAGGTCAGGATCGCGAGCATCTGGCGCAGCACGCCGGCCTGGCTGATGCCGCGGTCCCAGGTCTCGGCGGCCCGGGCGCGGGTCTGCTCCTCGGTCTGGGGGTAGCCGGGCGAGCCGATCAGCCGCCACAGCCGCACGCTGGTCGCGATGTAGGCCTCGCGGCCCGGGCGGCGGCCCAGCAGCGTGGGGAGCAGGCTGGGGTGCTGCCACCCGACCGACCGCTTGCCGGTCGTCGACATGATGCTGGTCAGCGAGCGCACCCGCGACGGCGTGGTGATCGCCATCGTCTGGGCGATCATGCCGCCCATCGAGACGCCGGCGACGTGCGCGGCGGGCAGGTCGAGGTGGTCCATCAGCCCGAAGGCGTCGGCGGCCAGGTCGGTGAGGGCGTACGGCGCCCGGGTGGGCAGCCCGGCGAACGCCCGCACCAGCGCGTCGCGGCGCACCCGCCCGGCCGCGCGGCTCGACCGGCCGGTGTCGCGGTTGTCGTAGCGCACCACGAAGAAGCCGCGCTCGGCGAGCGTGCGGCACAGGTCGGCGTCCCACCACGTCATCGGGCCACCCAGGCCCATCACCAGCAGCAGCGGCTCGTCGGCGGGGTCGCCGAAGGTCTGGTAGCAGAGCTCGATGCCGTTGTCGACGGGGGCGAACAGCTCCTCGGAGACCGCGACCTCGCGCGGAGGCTCGGCCCGCGACGAGCTGGAGCGGGCGGTCGAACGGCGTCGTGCGGGCACACGCGGATTCAACAGCATCGGGCAAGGGCGGGCGCCACGCGGGGAGGCGAGGACGTGAATGTCGTCACCTCCGGGCACCCGGGCCCGTAGCCTCGACGGGTGGACGCATCCCCGCTGGGCCAGTTCCTCCTGCCGGAGGGGTTCGCCCGCCCCCGCCTCGGCGACGTGGTCAAGGAGGCGGCGGTGGTGGCCGAGGGCGCCCGGTTCGCCTCCCGTCTCGTGGCCGAGCGGCGTGCGGAGAGGGCCACGGCGTACACCGGGCGGTCGCTGCGGCGCGCCGGCGACCCGGTGATCCTGGTGCCCGGCTTCCTCGCCGGCGACCTGACCCTGACCATGATGTCGCGGGTGCTGCGCCGCCACGGGTTCCGCACCTACACCTCCCACATCCACGCCAACGTCGGGTGCACGCTCAACGCCGCCGCCCAGCTCGAGAGCCGGATCGAGTCGATCGCGATCAAGCGCGGCGGTCGGGTGCAGGTGGTCGGGCACAGCCTGGGCGGCCTGCTGGCGCGCGGCCTGGCAGTGCGCCGGCCCGACCTGATCTCCGGGATCGTGACCCTGGGCAGCCCGATGCTCGCGCCGGGCGCCCACCACCCCGTGCTCACCACCGCCGTCGAGGTGCTGGTGCGGCTGAGCCGGGCCGGGCTGCCGGGGATGATGTCGGAGGAGTGCGTGGGCGGCAGCTGCGCACGGCAGAGCTTCGACGAGAGCCGCGCGCCGGTGCCCGCCGGCACCGGGTTCACCGCGATCTGGTCGCGCAACGACGGCATCGTCGACTGGCGGGCCTGCATCGACCCGGAGGCGCACGCGGTCGAGGTCTCGACCAGCCACGTCGGCATGGCCCTCGACCCCCGCGTCGTCGACGAGGTGATCGCGGCCCTCACGAGGCACGCCGCGGGCGCCCGGTTGGGCGCCGTGCCGGCCGGGTCAGCTCTCGAAGTCGACCGCGGCGAAAGCGCGTAGCTTCTGCAGCTGGTGCTCCGACCGGATCGACCGGATGGTCCCGGTGCGCGAGCGCATCACCAGCGACTCGGTGGTGCACCCGCCGCCGGCCCGGTAGCGGACGCCGTGCATCAGGTCGCCGTCGGTGATGCCGGTGGCGACGAAGAAGCAGTCGTCGCCGGTCACCAGCTGGTCGGTGGTGAGGATGGTGTCGGGGTCGAGGTCGTGGCCGGCGTCGACGGCGCGCTGGCGCTCGTCGTCGTCGGTGGGCCACAGCCGGCCCTGGATCACGCCGCCCACGCACTTCATCGCGGTGGCCGCGATGATCCCCTCGGGCGTGCCGCCGATCCCGAGCAGCAGGTCCACGCCGCTGTTGGGCCGGGCGGCGGAGATCGCGCCGGCGACGTCGCCGTCGACGATGAACTTGATCCGGGCGCCGGTGGCGCGGATCTCCTCGGCCAGCCCGGCGTGGCGGGGCCGGTCGAGCAGCACGACGGTGACGTCGGAGGGGCTGGTGCCCTTGGCCTTGGCGACCTGGGCGATGTTCTCGGCGACCGGCTTGCGGATGTCGACGACGTCGGCGGCCTCGGGCCCGGTGACCAGCTTCTCCATGTAGAAGACCGCCGACGGGTCGAACATCGAGCCGCGGGGCGCGACGGCGAGCACGGCGACGGCGTTGCTCATCCCCTTCGCGGTCAGCGTGGTGCCGTCGATCGGGTCGACCGCCACGTCGCACTCGGCGCCGGTGCCGTCGCCGACCCGCTCGCCGTTGTAGAGCATCGGGGCGTTGTCCTTCTCGCCCTCGCCGATCACGACCACGCCGTCCATGGGGACGGTGGAGATCATCACCCGCATCGCGTTGACCGCGACCTCGTCGGCACCGTTCTTGTCGCCGCGACCGACCCAGCGGGCCGCGGCCATCGCGGCCGCCTCGGTGACCCGGACCAGGTCGAGGGCCAGGTTGCGGTCGGGGGAGGCCGGGGAGACCTGGAACGACTCGGGCAGGCGGGTGCTGTCGGCCATGACCCGAACCCTACCGGGCGTGGACGGCGACCTCGGTCGCCTTGACGGTGAACACCACCCGGCTCCCCGGCACCAGGTCGAGCGCGGCGGCGGAGTGGGGCGTGACGTCGGCGGACAGCTCGCCGGCGCGCACCCGCACCCGGTCGCCGAGCGGCTCGACCTCGGTGACGGTGACCGGCAGCGCGTTGCGTGGGCTGCCTCCCGGCGGCTCGTCGTGCACGGCGACCGCGGACGGGCGGAACACCGCCACCGCCTCGCCGCCCTCGGCCGGGGCGTCGTCGCCGACGGTGCCGTGGAGGCGGGCGCCCGGACCGACGACCGCGCCGTCGCGCCAGGTGCCGGCCACCAGGTTCAGGCCCGCGAACGACGCCGCGAAGCCGCTGCGCGGCCGGGCCAGCACGTCGGCGGCGCGACCCTGCTCGGTGACCCGGCCGCCCTCGAGCACCACCACCCGGTCGGCCAGCAGCAGCGCGTCGAGCACGTCGTGGGTCACCACCAGCACCGACCGGTCCGCCAGCACCCGGGCGAGGGTCTGCCGCAGCGCCGGGGTCACGGCGACGTCGAGGGCGGCCATCGGCTCGTCGAGGAGCAGCAGCCCCGGCTCGGCGGCGAGCGCCCGGGCGACCGCGACCCGCTGTGCCTGGCCGCCCGAGATCGCGGCCGGTCGGCGCCCGGCGAGCTCGGCCACCCGGAGCTCGGCCAGCCAGTGCCGCGCCCGATCCCGGGCCGCGGCCCGCCCGGCGCCCGCGCTGCGCGGCCCGAACGCGACGTTCTCGAGCACGTCGAGGTGGGGGAAGAGCAGCGGCTCCTGGGCGAGCAGCGCGACCCGCCGCCGGTGGGGCGGCACGAACGTCGCGCCGGTGAGCTCCTGGCCGTCGAGCACCACCCGGCTGGCGCCGGTGCGTAGCAGCCCGGCGGCGACCGCCAGCACGGTCGACTTGCCGGCGCCGTTGGGCCCGAGCAGCGCGACGGTCTCGCCGGGGGCCACCGCAAGCTCGACCCGGACGTCGCGCTCGGGCACGTCGACGACGAGCTCCAGCGCCCCGCCCGTCGCGGCGCTCACGAGGCGGCCCGTCCGGGCCGGGCCACGCCGATGACGACAACCGCTACCACCACCAGCACCAGCGACAGCGCGACCGCGGCGTCGACGTCGCTCTCGCGGCGCAGGTAGATCTCCAGCGGCAGGGTGCGGGTGGTGCCCTGGAGGCTGCCGGCGAAGGTCACGGTCGCGCCGAACTCGCCGAGCGCGCGGGCGAAGGCCAGCACCGTGCCGGAGAACAGTCCCGGCAGCACCAGCGGCAGCGTCACCCGGCGGAACACGGTGGTGGGGCCGGCTCCGAGCGTCGCCGCGACCACCTCGTAGCGCTCGCTGCCGCTGCGCAGGCTGCCCTCGAGGCTGACCACGAGGAACGGCAGGGACACGAAGGTCTGGGCCAGCACGACCGCGGCCGTGGAGAACGCCACCTGCACGCCCAGCACCTCGAGGGTCTCGCCGAGCAGGCCGCGGCGACCGAACGTGTAGAGCAGCGCGATGCCGCCCACCACCGGCGGCAGCACCAGCGGCAGCAGCACCAGGGCGCGCAGCACCCCCTGGCCCGGGAACCGGAGCCGGGCCAGCACCACCGCCATCGGCACCCCGAGCAGCAGGCAGAGCAGGGTCGAGACCAACGACGTGCGCAGGCTCAGCGAGAGCGCCGCACGGGACGCCTCGGAGGTGACCAGCGAGCCGAAGTCGGTCCAGTCGACCCGGGCCACCACCGCCACCAGCGGCAGCAGCACGAAGGCGGCCCCCAGCGCGGCCGGGGCCAGCAGCCAGGAAGGTACGCCGGGCCGGCCGCCCGTCGTGGTGTCCGTCGTCCCGCTCACGGGACGGGTGCGGGGGCGAACCCCGCGTCGGCGAGCACGCGCTGGCCCGTGGGCCCCAGCAGCAGGTCGACGAACGCCCGGGCGAGGTCGGGGTCGTCGCTGTCGGCCAACGTGGCCACGGGGTAGACGTTGACGACCTCCGCGGCCTCCGGGACCTCGATGCCGTCCACGGCGTCGCCCGCGGCGACCACGTCGGTGACGTAGACCAGGCCGGCGTCGGCCTCGCCCGTGGTGACCTTGGCGAGCACGTCGGTCACCTTCTGCTCCTCGCTGACCGGGGAGAGCGAGACGCCCGCGGCCTCCGCGACCCGGCGTGCGGCGGCGCCGCACGGCACCTCCGGGGCGCACACCACGACCCGCACGCCGTCGGCCCCGAGGTCGTCGAGCGACCCGATCCCGGCCGGGTTGCCGGGCGGCACCGCGACCTGGAGGGTGTTGCTCGCGAACGGCTGCGGGTCCCCGGCGGTGAGGCCGGCGTCGACCACCCGGTCCATGGTGGGGGTGTCGGCCGAGGCGAACACGTCGGCCGGGGCGCCCTCCACCAGCTGGGCGGCCAGCTCGGAGGAGCCGCCCAGCGCCAGCTCGACCTCGACCCCGTCGTGCTCGGCCTCGAACCGGTCGGCGACCTGCTCGAAGGTGTCGGTGAGCGACGCGGCGGCGTAGACCGTGAGGGTCGTGCCGTCCTCGTCGCCACCGGCACCACCGCAGCCCACGGCCGCCAGGGCGAGGCCCAGCGCCAGGGCGGGGAGGACCGGTCGGGTGCCCACGTCAGGGCCGCTCGACGACGACGTTGGTCGACTTCACCGAGGCGATCGCGGTCACCCCGGGCTCGAGGCCGAGGTCGGCGGCCGCCTCGCTGCTCATCAACGACACCAGCCGGTAGGGGCCGCAGATCATCTCCACCTGGGCCATCACCGTGTCGCGGGTGACCTTGGTGACGATGCCGGTGAGCCGGTTGCGCGCGCTCACCGAGCTGGCCCGGCGCTCGGCGCGGTCGGGGTGGTCGGCCAGCGACTCGGCCAGCCGGGCCAGGTCGGCGCCCTCGACCGCCACCCGGCCGGCGTGCTCGGTGGCCCGCACCCGGCCGGCGTCGATCCAGCGGCGCAGGGTGTCGTCGCTGACGCCGAGCAGCGTCGCGGCCTCGGCGACCCGGTAGGTGGGCATGGGCTCATGGTTCCGCACCTGCGGCCGATCCGCCAGGCCTTGACCGCGGATGCGTCAGGTCGTGAGATGCAGCACCGTGACTGCGGCGACGAGAGAGACCGGGGTGACCACCAGCGCGACCCGGTGCAGCTCGGCCAGCGAGACGTGCTCGACCTGCCGGGCCAGGCCCCGGCGCCAGAGCAGGTTCGCCAGCGAGCCGGTGTAGGTCAGTCCCGCTCCGATGTTGAGCCCGAGCAGCGCCGCCAGCACGCCGGCCTCGCCGAGCGGGGCGGCCAGCGGCACCACCAGCAGGGTGGCGGAGAGGTTGGTGACGAGGTTGGCCAGCAGCGTGGCCACCCCGGCGATGCCGAGCAGCCCGACGTACGACGTGGAGGTGGGCAGCAGGTCGGTGACGAGGTCGCCCACGAAGCCGGTGGCCAACCCGGCGACCACCACGCCGAGGGCGAGCACGAAGAGCGCGAACGACGGGTGCGCGCCGGCCACGACGTCGCGGACCTCGAGCACCCGCCGGCGGCGGCCCCACCCGACCAGCACCATCGCCGCGACACCGGCCACCCAGGCCGGCTCGACCCCGAGCGGCGACAGCACGGCGAAGCCCGCCAGCATCAGCGCGACGACCAGGCCCGGCACCCGGGGGAGCGGTCGCGGGGCGGGAGCGGGGCCGGTCGTGCCGCGCAGCTCGCGGCGGAACAGCAGCCGCAGCAGCGCCCACTCGACGAGGAGCACCACGGCCAGCACCGGCGCCATCCGGGCGGCGAAGCCGGCGAACGACAGGTCCAGGTGGGGGAGCGCCAGGAGGTTGGTGAGGTTCGAGACCGGCAGCAGCAGCGAGGCGGAGTTGGCCATCCTCAGGCAGGCGTGCACGCCCGGGCGGGCGCTCATCCCGGCCGAGGTGGCCGCGGCCAGCACCACCGGGGTCAGCAGCACCACGGTCGTGTCGAGCGACAGCACCGTGGTCACCGCGGCCGCCACCAGCACGACCCGGGTCAGCAGCACGTACGGCCGGGGTCGACCGCGGCGCACCCGGTCGGCGACCGCGACGAACAGGCCGACCGCGGCACACACCTCGCCCACGACCAGGATCGCCACCAGGAACGCCACCACCGGCAGCAGGTCGGCCACCGTCGTGCCGGCGGCCCCGAGGTCGACCAGTCCGACCGCCACCACCGAGCCCGCGGCCAGCACCGAGACCGCCACCTCGGTGCGCCAGGACGGGTGCCGCCAGGCGGTGGCCAGCAGGGCCCCGAGGGCCAGCACCGCGACGGCGTTGCCGACAAGGTCGAGGGCCCCCACGGCACCAACCTACGGCTGGGGGAGGATGGCCCCATGAGCGAGTCGGGTGCGGGTGGTCGCTACCACCGGTCGGCCAACGGGCTGATCGCCTCGCTGGTCGTCACGGTGCTGGCCGTCGCGCTGTTCGTCGTGCTGCGCAACGCCAACCGCACCGAGCCGGTGCTCGAGCCGGAGTCGGTGGACTACCTCGACGTGGTCGCCCAGGCCGCCGACGGCGGCACCGACCTGGTGCACCCGCGGCGCCTGCCCGAGGGCTGGATCGCCACCAGCATCGACCTCGACCGGGCCCCCGAGCCGGGCTGGGGGATCGGCATCCTCACCGACGACGACACATTCGTCGGGCTGCGGCAGGAGGACGCCGACGTGCGCGACCTGGTGGAGGAGTACGTCGACGAGAACGCCGTGACCGAGGACCCGATCGAGGTGCCGGGCGCGATCGCGCCCACCTGGCAGGGCTGGTCCGACGACGGCGGAGACCTCGGCTGGTCGGCCGAGGTCGGCGGCGAGACCGTGCTGGTCTACGGCTCGGCGTCCGCCGCCGACCAGCGCACGCTGATCGGGCTGCTGACCACCGAGCGCCCGGCGGGCTGACCCCGGGTCAGTCGTCGTCGTCCGCGTCGTCCCCGTCGTCGAGGGCGGCGTCGAGCTTCTCCCGGGCGCCGTCGAGCCAGCGCTGGCAGACCCCGGCCAGCCGCTCCCCGCGCTCCCACAGCGCCAGCGACTCCTCCAGCGTGGTGCCGCCGGCCTCGAGGGTGCGAACCACCTCGACCAGCTGCTCCCGGGCCTCCTCGTAGCCCAGGTCGGGCGCGGGGTCGGCGGCGGGCTTCTTCGGGCTCATCGGGTCTCCTCGGAGGTGGCGGCGTCGGTCTCGACGCCGGTGGTCGTGGCCAGCACCCGGCCGTCGCTCACCCGCACGGAGACGGCCGAGCCGGCGGTCAGCCCCTCGACGCTGGTGACGACGTGGCCCTCGGCGTCCTGGAGGACGGCGTAGCCGCGCTGCAGGGTGGCCAGCGGTGACAGCGCCCGGGCCCGGGCGCGCTGGGAGTCGATGTCGTCGAAGGCCCGGTCGAGCCGGTGGCCGAAGCTGCGGCGCGCCCGCTCGCGGAGGCCGTCGACCTCGGCGAGCCGCTCGTCGACGAGGTAGCGGGGGTCGGCCATCGCGGGCCGGGCCCGCAGTGCGTCGAGGGCGTGCTGCTCGCGCTGGAGCCACGAGGCCACCACCCGGCGCAGCCGGTCGCGGGCCGCGGCGACGTTGCGCTGCTCCTCCACGACGTCGGGGACGACGGTGCGCGCGGCGTCGGTGGGGGTGGAGGCGCGGACGTCGGCGACCAGGTCGAGCAGCGGGGTGTCCGGCTCGTGGCCGATCGCCGAGACCACCGGCGTGCGGGCCCGGTGGACCGCGCGCACCAGCGCCTCGTCGGAGAACGGCAGCAGGTCCTCCACCGAGCCGCCACCACGCGCGATGACGACCACGTCGACCTCGGGGGAGCGGTCGAGCCGGTCGAGGGCCGCCATCACCTCCTGCGCGGCGCGCGGGCCCTGCATCGCGGCGTACGCCGTCTCGAACCGGACCGCCGGCCAGCGGCGGCGGGCGTTCTCGAGCACGTCGCGCTCGGCGGCCGACCCCGGCGCGGTGACCAGGCCGACCACCCGCGGCAGGAACGGCAGCGCCCGCTTGAGCTCGCGGGCGAACAGTCCCTCGGCGGCCAGCAGCTGGCGGCGCCGCTCGAGCCGCGCCAGCAGCTCGCCGAGGCCGACCATCCGGATCTCGCGGGCGTGCAGCGAGAAGCTCCCGCGGTTGGCGTAGAACGACGGCTTGGCGTGCACCACCACGCTCGCGCCCTCCACCAGCGGCGTGGCCAGGCTGTCGACGGTGGTGCGTGAGGCGGTCACGGTCACCGACAGGTCGGCGACCGTGTCGCGCAGGGTCATGAACACGGTCTGCACGCCCGGTCGTCGGTTGACCTGGGCGACCTGGCCCTCGACCCACACCGCCCCCAGCCGGTCGATCCACTGCGAGACGGCGTTGGCGATCTGGCGGACCGGTGCCGGCTTCTCCGGCGAGGTCTCGAGGGCCATGCCCGTGAGATTAGGGGATGACGCCGACGCAACTACGATGGTGCACATGACGACCGACATGGGTATGCCGCCGATCCTGTCGCCGGACGACGCCGAGCGCGCCGTCCTGCTGGCGGCGCCTCGTGGCTACTGCGCGGGCGTGGACCGCGCGGTCGTGACGGTCGAGGAGGCGCTGGGTCTCTACGGTGCCCCGATCTACGTGCGCAAGCAGATCGTGCACAACAAGCACGTGGTCGCCGACCTCGAGGCGCGGGGCGCGGTCTTCGTCGAGGAGCTCGACGAGGTGCCGGCGGGCGCGACCGTGGTGTTCTCCGCCCACGGCGTGGCCCCGGAGGTGCACCGCCAGGCCGGCGAGCGGGGGCTGAGGACCATCGACGCCACCTGCCCGCTGGTCACCAAGGTCCACCACGAGGCCAAGCGGTTCGCCGCCGAGGACTACGACATCCTGCTGATCGGCCACGCCGGTCACGAGGAGGTCGAGGGCACCGCCGGCGAGGCGCCCGAGCACATCCAGCTGGTCGAGAGCCCGGCCGACGTGCCGGGCATCACCGTCCGCGACCCCAAGCGGGTGGCCTGGCTCTCCCAGACCACCCTCTCGGTCGACGAGACCCTCGAGACCGTCGCCGCGATCCGCGAGCGCTTCCCCGACCTGCTCGACCCGCCCAGCGACGACATCTGCTACGCCACCCAGAACCGCCAGCTCGCGGTCAAGGAGATCTCGCCCGACGCCGACCTGGTGATCGTGGTCGGCTCCGGCAACTCCTCCAACTCGGTGCGCCTGGTCGAGGTCGCCCTCGAGGCCGGCGCCAGGGCCGCCCACCGGGTCGACGACGCCAGCGAGATCGACGAGGCGTGGCTCGAGGGGGTGCGCACGGTCAGCGTCACCTCCGGCGCGAGCGTCCCCGAGGCGCTGGTCGAGGGCGTGCTCAGCTTCCTGGCCGAGCGCGGCTACCCCGACGCGCGCGCCGTGCACAGCGCCGAGGAGTCGCTGATCTTCGCGCTGCCGGTCGAGCTGCGCCGCGACCTCAAGGCCCGGGCCGCCGCCGCGTCCGACCACTCGTCGAGCTAGCTAGTCGGCCGGCTGGTCGGTCGACCGGTCCGGACCGCGGCCGGTCGTGGTCGCCCCGTCGCCGAAGTCGTCGGGATCGTAGTCGTCCTCGTCGTCGTAGACATCCGGGTCGGGCGCGGTGCGTGGCTCGGCTGCCGCCCGGGTGGTCGGCTCCGGCTCGAGGTGAGGCTCCGGGTCCGGCTCGGGGGCCGGCTCGGGCATCGGCGGTACGACGGGCGCGGCCGGCCGCGGGTCGTCGTCCTCCTCACGGGCCCGGCGGTCACGCCGGATCGACATGATCACCTGCACCGCCAGGAGTGCGAGCAGCACCAGGATGGCGGCGATGAACAGCGGAGCGTAGGAGTTCTCGTCGTCCTCGTCGTCGTCGCGACCCGGGCCCGGCTCGGCCCCGCTGTCGAGAGCGAAGCCGGCGTGGGCGTCGTCGGCGACGACGACGTCGTGCTGCAGCCGCTGCCAGCCCTCGCCGGTCACCCGGTCGGTGAGCTTGTGGGAGAGGGCGGCGGGGGCGGCCGTGTCGCCGGGCGCCCAGCTGCCGAGCACGAGCACGTCGCGGTCGCCGTTGCGCACCGCCTCGAGCGCGGCGAACGGCTGCTCGCTGTCGACCTCGAAGGCGCCGTCCGCGGTCTCGAGCAGGCGCATGCCGGACAGCCGCAGCGGGGCGTCGAGCGCCACCGAGTCGGCGTAGCCCGCACCGACCAGCAGCCCCGAGCGGTCCCCGCCGGTGAGGTCGTCGGGGTCGACCAGCGAGACCCGCAGCGGCGCGCCGGCGACGCGCTGCAGGGCGGCCACCAGCGCGGCGGCGTCGCGGGCCGCCTCGAGCCGCTCGGCGGGGTCGGTGGGCCGCAGCGCGACGGGGAGCTCGCCCCGCAGCGCCGCCGGGAACCGCTGGAAGCCGGTGCGCGGCCCCTCGCCGGGCTCGGCCTCGACGGTCGAGGCCTCCTCGTCGACGTCGATGGTGAGCGGCAGCTCGCCGTCGGTGACACAGGTCGTCGCGCCCGACTCGGGGATCGCCACCAGCGCGAGCGAGAGCTCGCCCGCCGAGGTCAGGCGGTCGCCGGGCACCGTGACGTCGAGCTCGAGCGCGGCGTCCTCGTCGAGCACCACCGAGTCGAGCAGCCGGCCGTCGAGGCTGACGTCGAGGCGGGCCCGGGCGGCCTCCGGCACCGCGGAGTGGGTGCCGACGAGGTGGAGCCGCAGCTCCTCGACGGTGTCGCCGAAGGCGTCGGGTCGCAGGCTCATCACCGTCGCGGTCTCGCCGTAGCCCGCGAGGTCGAGGTCGGTGGCGCCCAGCTGGGCCAGCGTGCGCTCGCGACCCACGTCGCGGACGGTGTCGTCGGCGATCGCGCCGACGTCGCCGGAGCCGGCCAGGGCCAGGTCGTCGCTGCCGAGGGCCCGGGCCGCGGCGGTCAGGTCGGGTCCGCGGCCCGCCAGGGTCAACGTCGCGACCCCGGTGTCGCTCGACACCGTCGCGGTCGGGCCGCCGTCGGCCTCGACGAGCGACACGACCCGCTGCCCGGCCTGCGTCGCCGGCGCCTCGTCGGTCGTGCCCAGCGTGACCGGGGTGCCGGCGGGGAAGCGGGAGGCCAGCGCGCCCACCGCGGCCAGCGCCGCCTCGAGCAGGTCGTCGGTCGGGGCGGGTGGCACCAGCACGGCGACCGAGGTGACCGCGGGGGTGAGGAAGTCCGCCACCGAGGTGGGCGGGGTCTCGGTGCCGTCGTGCTCGATCGCGATCTTGCGCAGCTCGGCGTCGCCGGCGGCCGGGAAGCAGGAGACGTCGCCATCGGCGCCGCGGGTGCGCAGCGTCAGGGCGATGGTGCCGTCGGCGACCACGTCGGCGCTCGAGACCGGCACCGAGATCTTCTGGTAGAGCGTGGACGCCACGGTCAGGGCCGGGCGCCCGTTGACGAGCAGGTCGACGTAGCCGCCAGGCACGACCTCGCGCTGGGTGAGCACCGCGCTGATGGCGTAGGGCGTCACCCCGGGCGGTACGGCGACGTCGACCCGGCTGGTGGTCGTGGTGGCGGTCGACAGCGTGCCCGCCACGGGTGCGGTCGCGGCCTGCGCGCCGCCGGCGGGCAGCGCGAGCGCCAGGCCGATCCCCACAGCGGTGAGGCCGACCGATCGGGCCTTGAGCACGCCTACGCACCTTCCAGCCCCGGTCGGCGCCGGAGCTCCCCCATGTGACGGTTGAGACTTGAGTTGCAAGTGTGGTCATCGGCGTGTCGGCTTGCAACCGGAACGGCAAAACTGCTCGACCCTGGTCCGTGTGGTGGGGATGGGCGCCCGCGCGCCGTAGCATGGCCGGTCGTGGCCGCCCGTTACGTCGACATCCACCCCGACAACCCGCAGCCGCGCCTGCTCCAGCAGGTCGTCGACGCGCTCCGCGACGACGCGCTGATCGCCTACCCCACCGACTCCGGCTACGCGCTGGGGTCGCGGATCGGCAACCGCGAGGGTCGCGACCGCATCCTGAGGATCCGCGGTCTCGACGACCGCCACCACTTCACCCTGGTCTGCAAGGACTTCTCCCAGCTCGGCCAGCTGGTGCACGTCGACAACGCCGCGTTCCGGGCGATCCGGGCCGCGACGCCGGGGCCGTACACGTTCATCCTTCCCGGCACGCCGGAGGTGCCGAAGCGGCTGCTGCACCCCAAGAAGCGCACCGTGGGCGTCCGCATCCCCGACCACCACGTCGTGCAGGCGCTGCTCGACCTGCTCGGCGAGCCGCTGCTCAGCAGCACGCTGATCCTCCCCGGAGAGAGCGAGCCGCGGACGATGGGCTGGGAGATCAAGGAGGACCTCGACCACGACGTCGACGTGGTGGTCGAGGCGGGGGAGACCCCGGCCGAGCCGACCACGGTCATCGACTGGTCCGAGGGCGAGCCCGAGGTGCTGCGCGAGGGGGCCGGTGACGTCAGCCGGTTCGCCTGAGCGCCCGGTCGCGGAGCGCCAGGCAGCCCAGGCAGAGGGCGTACCCGACGCCGAGGGCGACCGCGTGGTGGGCGATGCCGGCCACCAGCGCCTGCACGAACCCGTCGTCGCCGTGCGCGATCGTCGCGGGCCGGGTGGCTGCCAGCAGCCCGAAGACGCCGGTGAGCAGCAGCGGGGGCAGCACCGCCACGGTGTAGAAGTCGCCGGGACGCACCTGGAGCGCCAGGCCGACGCAGAGCGCCACGAAGCAGAGGTCGAACGCCACGCCGACCCGCTCGAACAGGGCGATGTCGACGACCACGACCGTGAGGGCCACCGCCGCGCCGAGGGCGACCACCTGGCGGCCCGACTCCTGGCCGTCGACCCACACCGACCGCTCGCTCGCCATGACCACGCCTCCTACCCCGCCACGCTACGGTCGCCGCTCGGGCCGTCGGTGCCGCCGCGCCGCTCGACGGCGCGCAGCTCCACCGGCCGGGGCGAGGGCAGCGCGGCGTCGTCGCCCCCCAGCTCGCCCATCCGGCGGGCGGTGACCAGCACCCGGCTCTCCAGGGAGCCCACCGCCTGGTTGTAGGTGGTGGCCGCGCTGTTGAGCGCCCGCCCGAGGCCGTCGAGGTGGCCGCTGAACGTCGTCAGCCGGCCGTGCAGCTCGCGCCCGAGCCGGTGGATCTCGCGCGCCTGCGCGGCCAGCGCCTCGTGGCTCCAGCCGTGGGCCACGGTGCGCAGCAGCGCGATCAGGGTGGTGGGCGTGGCCAGCACGACCTGCCGGGTGGCGGCGTGCTCGATCAGGCCGGGGTCGGCGTCGAGGGCGGCGGCCAGGAACGACTCCGCCGGCACGAACAGCACCACGAACTCCGGGGTCTCGGGCAGCGAGCGCCAGTAGCCCTTCGCCCCGAGCTGGTCGACGTGGGTGCGCAACTGGCGGGCGTGCCGCTCGAGGTGGCGGCGCCGCTCCTCGTCGTCGTTTGTGGCGGTGGCGTCGAGGTGGGCGTCGAGCGGCACCTTCGCGTCGACGACCACCGTGCGCCCGCCGACCAGGTGGACCACCAGGTCGGGGCGCCGGGCGCCGTCGTCGAGCCGCACCTGCTCGCTGAAGTCGCAGCGGTCGACCAGCCCGGCCAGCTCGACGGCCCGGCGCAGGTGGAGCTCGCCCCAGCGGCCGCGCACCTGGGGCCTGCGCAGCGCGGTGGAGAGCGACTGGGTCTCGCGACGCAGCAGCTCGGTGGAGCTGCGCATCGACTGCACCTGCTCGTTGAGCTGGCCCTGCCAGGTGGCCCGCTGGTGCTCGAGGTCGCGCATCTGGTCGCTCAGCCGGTCGAGCTCCTGCATCACCTCGGCCTGGTCGACCATGCCGCGACCCACGGACGCGACGTGCTCGGGGCGCGACCGCACCCACAGCACGCCGCCGACCGCGCCCAGGGCGAGGCCCAGCACGAGCCCCACGGCCAGCCCCACCAGCACCACCACCATCTCCATGCCCACGAGCATGGACCCGACCTCCGACAGTGGGGAGCCGGACCGGCCTCAGGCGAGGTCGACGACCACCGGCGCGTGGTCGGACGGGCTGCCCGTGCCCCGGGCGGGGTCGCGCTCGTCGCGGTCGACGAACGCGCCGGTGACCCGGCTGGCGAGCGCCGGCGAGGCCAGCACGAAGTCGATCTTCAGCCCGCGGTCGCGCTCGAACCGCTGCCGGTAGTAGTCCCAGTAGGTGTAGCCGGGGGCGTGCGCGCGGGTCACCTCGGCGTACCCGGAGTCGAGGAAGGCCTGGAACGCCGCCCGCTCCGGCGGCGTCACGTGGGTGGACTTGCGGAACTGTGCGGGGTCGAAGACGTCGTCGTCCGTGGGGCAGATGTTCCAGTCGCCGACCAGGGCCGTCTGGCCCTCCAGCCACGGCTGCGCCGCGTCGCGGAGCCGGGCCAGCCAGTCGAGCTTGTAGACGTAGTGGGGGTCGTCCGGCTTGCGGCCGTTGGGCACGTAGAGGCTCCACACCCGCACGCCCGCGCAGGTCGCCCCGATCGCGCGGGCCTCGCCCACCACCGGGTCGCCCCACCCGGGCATCCCCTCGAACCCCACCTGCACGTCGTCGAGACCGACCCGGCTGAGGATCGCGACGCCGTTCCACTGGTTGGTGCCGGCGGCCGCGACGTCGTAGCCCAGCGACTGCAGGCCCATCAGCGGCAGCTGGTCCTCGCGCGCCTTGGTCTCCTGCACGGCCAGCACGTCGACGTCGTGGCGCTGCACGAACGCCTCCACGCGATCGATGCGGGAGCGGAGCGAGTTGACGTTCCAGGTCGCGAGGCGCACCCCCTAGGAATACCAGTGGCGACCCCCGGCGTTGAGGCCGCACCATGACCACCATGTCCGCAGCTCCCCTCGCGATGCTGGACGGCCGCTGCCGTCCGGCCCTCGTCGCGCGGGTCGAAGCGCGACGCCGACTCACCTCCTGACGCACGCAGGACCACGGGGGTGGGTCGTCCCTCCCTCGAGGTCCTGCACCACCCCTGTCGTCAGGAAGAAGAAGCACAGCCATGGCCAAGAGCCAGTTCGTGCGGGCCAAGCCGCACCTCAACATCGGCACGATGGGTCACGTCGACCACGGGAAGACGACCCTGACCGCCGCCATCACCAAGGTCCTCGCCGACGCCGACCCGACCGCCAACGCCTTCGTCGCGTTCGACGGCATCGACCGGTCGCCGGAGGAGGTCGCCCGCGGGATCACGATCAACATCTCGCACGTGGAGTACGAGACGGCCACCCGTCACTACGCCCACGTCGACATGCCGGGTCACGCCGACTACGTGAAGAACATGATCACCGGCGCAGCCCAGGTCGACGCCGCGATCCTCGTGGTCTCCGCCCAGGACGGCGCCATGCCGCAGACGCGCGAGCACGTGCTGCTCGCGCAGCGGGTCGGCGTCCCCTACCTGGTGGTGGCCATGAACAAGGCCGACACCGTCGACGACGACGACCTGCTCGACCTGGTCGAGCTCGAGGTCCGCGAGCTGCTCTCGGACTACGGGTTCCCCGGCGACGAGGTGCCGGTCGTGCGGGTCTCAGCGCTGGGCGCGCTCGCCGGTGAGGACCGGTGGGTGTCCTCGGTGCAGGAGCTCCTCGACGCGGTCGACTCCTACGTCCCCGCGCCCGAGCGCGACTTCGACGGCCCGTTCCTGATGCCGGTCGAGAACGTGATCACCATCAGCGGGCGCGGCACCGTCGTCACCGGTGCGGTCGAGCGTGGCGTGCTGCGCGTCGGCGAGTCGGTCGAGGTGGTCGGGCTGGGCCCGACCACGGCCTCGGTCGCGATCGGGATGGAGTCGTTCGGCAAGACCCTCGACGCCGTCCAGGCCGGCGACAACGCGGCGGTGCTGCTGCGCGGCGTACGCCGTGAGGACGTGCGCCGCGGCCAGGTGCTGGCCGTGCCGGGCTCGGTGCAGCCGCACACGGAGTTCACCGCCGACCTGCACGCCCTCACCGCCGCCGAGGGTGGCCGGCACACGCCGTTCACCGCCGACTACCAGCCGCAGTTCTACTTCCGGACGACCGACGTCCCCGGTGGGCTGGACCTCGGCGGCGTCGACCTGGTCCACCCGGGCGACTCGCTCGAAGTGACCGTGCGCCTCGGCAAGCCGGTCGCCATGGAGCCCGGCCTGGGCTTCGCCGTCCGCGAGGGCAACCGCACCGTCGCGGCCGGCACGGTCACCGCCGTGCGCGACTGAGGGCTGGACTCGCCGGCCCGACGCTCCTGGCGTCGGGTCGGCGGGTCGCCTCCGGTGGTTGAGGAGGGACGAACGTCGTCCTCGCTGGTTGAGGAAGGACGAAGTCCTGTCTCGAAACCCGGTGAGACGACAGCCCCCCTTACTCGGGATCCGGCTCACTCCGCGGCTGATCCTTGGCGCCCGCGCGCTTAGCAGGCCGACGCTCGCCGTCAAGGATTCCCTGCGGCGCCTTCGGCGTCCTTGACCGCGAGCCTCGGTCGGCCTGCTGTACGGCGCACTGCCGGCACTCGCAAGCTCGCGCCGCCAGCATGCGCGGGCGCTCGCCCTGCCGCTGGTCGAGCAGCGAGCGCCAGCGAGCGTCGTCGAGACCTGGTGAGACGAACGCCCTCCCGCACCCACCTCGGGCGGCTCGGTCTTCGCCGAGCCGTCGTTAATTGACGCCGGGTCGGCGAAACCCAGGCGCGCATTCGTGGGCAATGAAGGGCGTTCGGCCGGTGGGGGTTTCGAGACAGTCGCTAGCGCGACTTCCTCAACCAGCGATTGGCGCTGGTTGAGGAAGGCGTGCAACGCCTGTCTCGAAACCCGGTGAGACGACAGCCCTCCCACAACCACCGAGAGGAGTTCCGGATCCCCTTGTGGACAACCCGAAAACAGGGGCCAGACTGTCGGTGGCCGCTGCTTGGATGAAGGTATGGCAGCCAGCCAGCACGAACCCTTCGACACCGCCGACGCGGTGCTCGACCGGCTGCGCCGCAACCGCACCGAGATCGCCCGGCTCGAGGCCGACAACCTTGCCTGGGCGTGCACCTGGGCCGACCTCCACCCCGGCGAAGCCCTCTCCGACACCGCCCCCGGCTGCGAGCAACCCGACCGGCTCGGCGGACACGGCTGCCCCGAGGTAGCGGAGTTCTGCGTCGCCGAGCTCGGCGTCGCCCTCGGCATCTCCACGCACGCTGCACGGTCCTACTTGGCCGAGGCGCTCGAGCTGCGGCACCGCCTCCCGCGGTTGTGGAACCGGGTGCAGTCCGGGCACACCGTCGCCTGGAAGGCCCGCCTCGTCGCCCGCCAGACCATGACCCTCCCCAAGGCCGGCGCCGCCTACGTCGACCACCGACTCGAGTCGAAGGCCACCCGGCTCGGTCCTAGGCAGATCGAGGTGCTGGTCAACGAAGCCATGCTCCGGTTCGACCCCGACCAAGCCGAAGCCGACCGCGTCAAGGCGGCCGAGCAGCGGCACGTCACCATCACCCACGGCTCCCACGGCATCGCCTACGTCGACGCCATCGTCGACACCGCGGTCGCCTTCGACCTCGAAGCAGCGCTCGCCAGGGCAGCCGCGAAGATCGACACCCAGGACTCGCTCGACGTGCGCCGCTCCATCGCCCTCGGCCACCTCGCCCACGGCGATGCCGGGCGCGAGATCGTGATCCACCTCCACGACCAACAGGTCGGCCACCTCGAAGCCACCGACCAGCCGCTGCTCGTCAGCCAGGTCGAGCAGTGGTGCCGAGAAGCCGGCACGTCGGTCACCGTCAAACCCGTGATCGACCTCAACGAGCACATCGAGACACCGAGCTATCACCCCACGCCCAAGCTCCAACAGCAGACCCAGCTGAAGCACCAGCACTGCGCAGCACCCTGGTGCACCAGACCAGCCAGACGCTGCGACACCGACCACACCCTGCCGTACGAGCAGGGCGGCACCACCTGCTCCTGCAACCTCGTCCCGCTCTGCCGCTGGCACCACCGCATGAAGACCCACACCCGCTGGACCTACCACCGCCTCGGTCCGACGACCTTCCTGTGGAAGACACCCCACAACAGCTGGGTCGTCGTCGACCACACCGGCACCTGGGAACCCTGACCACCCCGCCCCACACCCCGCCGCCCCAGCACCACGAGACCGGCAGCGGGGGCACGGGTGTGCGTGCGCGGTGATTCGGGTCGCCCCGGCGTACGCCCGTAGACTCGCCGCCCGTGGCTCTCACCATCGGCATCGTCGGACTGCCCAACGCCGGCAAGTCCACCCTCTTCAACGCGCTGACCAAGAACGACGTGCTCGCGGCGAACTACCCGTTCGCGACGATCGAGCCCAACGTCGGCGTGGTGGGGGTGCCCGACGACCGGCTGGCGGTGCTGGCGGAGATCTTCGGCTCGGCGAAGGTGCTGCCGGCGACGGTGGAGTTCGTCGACATCGCCGGCATCGTCCGCGGCGCGTCCGAGGGGGAGGGGCTGGGCAACAAGTTCCTGGCCCACATCCGGGAGTCGGCCGCGATCTGCCAGGTGACCCGGGTCTTCCGCGACGAGGACGTCACCCACGTCGACGGCGAGGTCAACCCCGGCAACGACATCTCCACGATCCAGACCGAGCTGATCCTGGCCGACCTGCAGACCGTCGAGAAGGCGATCCCGCGGCTGGAGAAGGAGGCGCGGGGCAAGAAGGAGCTCGCCGCCAACCTGGCCGCCGCCCAGGAGGCGCTGGGGCACCTCGAGGCCGGCACGCCGATCATCTCGACCTCGGTCGACCGCGAGCTGATCCGGGAGCTGTCGCTGCTGACCGCGAAGCCGTTCATCTACGTCTTCAACTGCGACGCCGACGAGCTCGCCGACGAGGAGCTCAAGGACCGGATGCGCGCGCTGGTGGCGCCGTCCGAGGCGATCTTCCTGGACGCGAAGTTCGAGGCCGAGCTGGTCGAGCTCGGCGACGACGACGAGGCCCGCGAGATGCTCGCCGAGATGGGCGTCGAGGAGCCCGGGCTGGAGGTGCTGGCCCGCGTCGGCTTCGACACCCTCGGTCTGCAGACCTACCTCACCGCCGGTCCCAAGGAGACCCGGGCCTGGACGATCCGCAAGGGCGCTACCGCCCCGGAGGCCGCCGGCGTGATCCACACCGACTTCCAGCGCGGCTTCATCAAGGCCGAGGTCGTCTCCTTCGACGACCTGGTCGAGGCCGGCTCGATGCTGAAGGCCAAGGAGTCCGGCAAGGTCCGGATGGAGGGCAAGGACTACGTCATGGCCGACGGCGACGTGGTGGAGTTCCGCTTCAATACAACCTCTGGCGGGAGCAAGTAGTCGTGGCCTTCTGGCAGGCGCTAGTCGTCGCTGCGGTGCCGTCAGTCGCCGCCGTGCTGACCGCGTTCCTGGGGTTTCGCGACTTGGGCCTCCGGCGAAGGTTGGAGACCTCTAAGCAGTTCCTCAACCTTTTCGCGACGGCTCATGGTCGCCCGGTGGACGGTCGCGACGGGGTGGGCGTCGGTGAGCAGGTCGCCACCCTTCACTTGATCGCGGACTTTGCGAGCAAGGAGTCGCTGGTCAGAAACGCTGCCATCGAGGGACTTAGGCATTTCACGACTTGGGGCACCGGTGTGGAGGTGAGGGCGGAAGATCTAGTCGCGGGACTTGGGAACTCGATGCCAGAGGACGCTGCCATTGAAGCCGCCGCGCAGGCGGTCGAGTTGCTGAGCCGCCGAACTTCGTCTCAGAAAGAGATTGCGGCTGCCGCGACGAAGGCACTGGCGAGGCTCACCTAGGCGCGGAGTGCCACGTGGTGGAGTTCCGCTTCAACGTGTGACGTGCGCCGGACGAAGGGCTCGTCGGCAACTGGGTCCATGGCTGTCCCCGAGAGCGATCTCGCGCGTATCCATCGCTTCTGCGAGCAGCAGGTCCCGCCGGAGCTGCGGGACCAGGTGCGGGTGAGGCACCGAGTCCGCGGACGCACGGTGACCATCGTCGAGCAGCGGCCCCCGTGGGATGCGGAGCTGGGCTCGGAGTGGACCGACAGCCCGCAGGCCCGGATGAAGTACGACAAGCAGGCCGCGGGTTGGACCCTGTGCTGGTTCGATCGCAACTCCCGGGCCCATCTCTACGACGACCTCGAGCCGAACCAGCCGATCGAGCGACTGCTGGCCGAGTACGACGACGAACCGACCTGCATCTTCACGGGCTGACCCGGCAGGCTCACGCGGCCCGTTGGCGTTCGTCATGACGGCGGCAGGGGTGTGGGCGAGGCGGCCCGGGAAGGTCGGTGCGGTGGGAGTTCCCGAGGGTGCCGGCGGCCAACTACCACCCGACGCACCTCATCGGGCGGATCTGCGGAGGCCCCTGCGCGTCCGACGGCGGTTGCGGTCCGGACTGCCGGGTAACGCAAGGAACGGCTCAGCAACGGCCGACTCCCCAATTGAATCGAGACAGGCATGTCGGCCCCCGCTCCCTCCACCTTCGTCGACGTCGACGGTCCCGTGCACGTAGCCGATCTCGGCGGCCCGCGGGACGCGCCGGCGCTCGTGTGCGTGCACGGCCTCGCCGGAAGTCACGTGGCTTGGCGGTCGATGGCGCGCGAGCTGTCCGACCGCTACCGGGTCCTGGCCATCGACCTGCCTGGACACGGGCGGTCGCCGTCCGCGGGCCGGTCGGCGGCGGTGGGTGACGCGGCCACCACGCTGGCCCGGGTGCTCGACGAGCTCCGACTCCCGCCGGTGACGCTGGTGGGACACTCGATGGGTGCGGCGGCGTCGGTGCTGGCGGCCGCGACGAGCCCCGGGGCCGTGGAGCGCCTGGTGCTGCTGGCCCCGCCGCTGCCGCGCGTGGGGGTGGCGCGGTTGCCCGTGTCGCTGCTGCCCCACATCGCGCTCTGCCTGTTCCCACCCGCGGGCCGGCACGCATTGCGGCTCCGGCTGCGGCGAACCGGGCTCGTGGAGCACGTCGAGGCGGGGCTGCGGCTGACCTGCGGTTCGGTCGAGGGTCTCGCCGAGATCGCCGCCGCGCGGGTCGAGGAGCTCGAGGCGGCGATGGCGGCCGGCGAGGACCCGGTGGCGACGTTCGTCGAGGCGGCACGCTCGGTGGGCCTGCTCGTCGCGCGAGGTACGGCGTACCGCCGGGCCCTCCTGGCCGCGCCGGGCGACGCTCTCGTCGTGCACGGTGCCGGCGACCGCGTCGTGCCCACCGACGGCGGGCAGGCACTCCGCGACCTCCGACCGCGGTGGCGGACGGAGGTCCTCGACGACGTCGGCCACTCCCCGCACCTGGAGGCGCCGGACGTCGTCGCCGGCCTCCTGCACCGGTTCGTCGCGGGCACCGGTCGACCCGCGGGGCGCACCCTCTCGACCGTCGCGACCGGGGCGACCGGCTGGCGGGGCGAGGACGCGGAAGGACCCCTGAGCGCATGACCACGGACACCCCGGGCTGCTCCTGCCCGGGGCGGGCCCGCGAGGTCGTCGACCCCTAGACTGACCGGCATGGACGACCCCCGATGTCCCTCCCGTTCACTCCCGTCGGGAGGGGGTGAACGGTGATCGACACGCAGACCTTCGTCAACCTCGGCCTGGTCGTGGTCTTCGTCCTCGTCGGCGGCGTCTTCGCGGCGACCGAGCTGGCGCTGGTGTCGCTGCGCGAGAGCCAGGTCCGGCAGCTGGAGCGGCGCGGGGGTCGGGGAGCGCGGGTCGCGGGCATCGCGCGGGACCCCAACCGGTTCCTGGCCGCCGTCCAGATCGGCGTGACGGTGGCGGGGTTCTTCTCCGCGGCGTACGGCGGCTCGACGCTCGCGCCCGACGTGGCGCCGTACCTCGTCGACGTCGGGCTGGGCGACGACGCGGCCGACACGGTGGCGCTGGTGGTGATGACGCTGCTCATCGCCTACCTCTCGCTGGTGCTGGGCGAGCTGGTGCCGAAGCGCTTGGCGCTGCAGCGGTCCGAGCAGGTGGCAGTGCTGACCGGGCCGGTGCTCGACCGGTTCGCCACCCTGATGCGGCCGGTGATCTGGCTGCTGTCGGTGTCGACCAACGCCCTGGTGCGGCTGCTCGGTGGTGACCCGCACGCCACCAACGACGCGGTGAGCGACGAGGAGCTGCGCGACATCGTCACCAGCCACGAGGGGCTGGGCGACGACGAGCGCCGCATCCTGGGCGACGTCTTCTCGGCCACCACCAGCACCCTCAAGGAGGTGATGCGCCCCCGCGGCGACGTGGCCTTCGTCAAGGGCGGGACGCCGCTGGCCGAGGCGGCCGACTGGGTGGGCGGACAGCAGTACTCGCGCTACCCCGTCATCGGCGAGAGCTTCGACGACGTCACCGGCTTCCTCCACGTGCGCGACCTGCTGCGCGTCGCCGACGACGACCCGCGCACCGTGGCCGACGTGCAGCGCGAGGTGCTGGTGCTCCCCGGCACCAACCTGGTGCTGCCGACCGTCTCCACGATGCGCGAGGCCGGGGTGCACCTGGCCGTCGTCGTCGACGAGTACGGCGGCACCGACGGCATCGTCACGCTGGAGGACCTGGTCGAGGAGGTCGTCGGCGACATCCGCGACGAGTACGACGACGCGACGGTCGCCGCGCTCGACACCGACGGCGGCCGGCTGGTCGCGGGCGGCCTGACCATCGAGGACTTCGCCGAGGAGACCGGTGTCGAGCTGGCCGACGGCGACTACGAGACCGTCGGCGGCTACCTCATCGCCCGGATCGGGCGGGTGCCGGAGGTCGGCGACGCGGTCGCGGTGGGGGACGCCCGGATCGAGGTCGTCGCGATGCGCGGCCGGCGGATCGAGACGCTGCGGGTCACCGCGACCGGGGGCGACCGCACCGAGGAGGACTAGCCCGCGGCGGATGTGTACATTTGTACGCATGAGCGAGAAGTCGATGATGCAGCGCATGCTGGCCGGTGAGCAGTACGTCGCGGACGACCCCGAGATCGCCGCCGCGATCGCGCGCGCCCAGGGCCTGACCCACCGGATCAACACCGCCGACCCCACCGACGCCGACGGGCTGCGCGAGCTGTTCACCGAGCTGCTGGGCGGCTTCGGCGAGGGCAGCGAGATCCGGCCGCCGTTCCGCTGCGACTACGGCAGCCAGACCACGATCGGGAGCGGGTGCTTCGCGAACTTCGGGCTGGTCGTGCTCGACGTCGCGACCGTGACCCTGGGCGACGACGTGCAGATCGGCCCGAACGTCCAGCTGCTCACCGCCACCCACCCCCTCGAGCCGGGGCCGCGGCGCGACAAGTGGGAGTCGGCCGAGCCGATCGTGATCGGTGACAACGTCTGGCTGGGCGGCGGCGTGATCGTCTGCCCCGGCGTCACGATCGGCGCCGACACCGTGGTGGGGGCCGGGTCGGTGGTCACCCGCGACCTGCCCGCCGGCGTGGTCGCGGTCGGCTCGCCGGCCCGGGTGGTGCGGGAGCTGTGACCCCCGCCCGCCGTCACGACCCGCAGCGCAAGCAGCGGATCGTCGAGGCGGCCGTGGGCGTGATCGCCCAGCATGGGCTGGTCGGCACCACCCACCGCAGGGTCGCGGCGGCGGCCGACGTGCCGCTGGGGTCGGTGACCTACCACTTCGAGAGCCTCGAGGACCTGTGCCGCCAAGCGTTCGAGTGGCACGCCGACCGGATGTGGCGCTCCTACGCCGCGCACGTCGAGGGGGTCGTCGACCGGCCCGGCCTGGTCGACGCGCTGACCGCCCTGGTGTGCGGCGACGCCGGGGCCGACGCCGACGACTGGGCGGTGGCCTACGAGCTCTACCTCGCCGCCCTGCGCCGACCGGCGCTCCGGGCGGTGACCGAGCGCTGGATGGCGGCCAGCCGCTCGGTGCTGGAGCGCGTGGTCGACCCCATCACCGCGCGCGGCGTCGACGCGCTGGTCGAGGGCCTGGTGATGCACCGGGTGCTGGCGCTCGAGCCGATGCCGGAGTCGACCGTGCGCGCGGCGATCGCGCGCGCGGTCGATCCCTGAGCGCCGGGTCAGGCGGGCGCCCGCCCGGTCACCAGCCACTGCAGCTGGACCTCGTGGCCCGGTGCGGCGCCGTGGCGCCGGTCGAGCTCGAGGATCGACTCCAGCGGCGTCACGGTGACGTCGGTCAGCCCGGTGGCGCGGAGCAGCGCTGCGGTGTCGTCGATGGAGTCGGCCAGCGCCAGCGGCAGGGCGGCCCGCACCTGCTCGTCGTACGCCGTCACGAAGTCGTCGCCCTCGCCGTGGGTCGGACCGTCGTCGAACCCGTGGGGGAACCAGGTGCTGTCGACCACCGCCACCAGGCCGCCCGGGCGCAGCACCCGCCGCCACGCGGCGAGCGCGACCTCGGGCCGGCGCAGCGTCCACATCAGGTAGCGCGCGGTGACGGCGTCGAACGAGCCGTCGGGGAAGTCGGGCGCCACCGCGTCACCCACCAGGATCGTCGGGGGGTGGGGCAGCTCGGCCGCCCGGGCCCGGGCGCGGGCCAGCATCCCGGTCGCCAGGTCGGTGCCGGTGACCCGGTGGCCGAGCCGGGCCAGCGTGCAGGCGACCTGCCCGCTGCCGGTGCCGACGTCGAGGACGTCGAGCGGCGCCGGCCCGAGCGCCCCCGACCAGACCTCGGCCCAGGCCCGGTCGTCGTCGGCCTTCCGCTCGGCCCGGTGCTGGGCGGCGTCGTAGGACGGCGCGCGGCCGCTCCAGTAGTCGTTGATGCGCTCCTGCACGACGGCAGCCTGGTCGCTCACGCGGACCTCCTCCGGGACGGCGCGACCGGCAGCGGCCGCGGACGGAACAGCAGGTGGATGTCGCCCTCGACGTCGAGACGCTGGATCCCGATGCCGTAGACGGGCTCGAGGAGCTCGGGTCGCAGCACCTCGTCGACGGTGCCGGAGGCGGCGACGCGGCCCCGGTCGAGCACCACCAGGTCGTCGCAGTAGCGGGCGGCGAGGTTGAGGTCGTGGAGCACCACCACCGAGCAGGTCTCCAGCTGGTTCACGACCTGCAGCACCTCGTGCTGGTAGCGGACGTCGAGGTGGTTGGTCGGCTCGTCGAGGAGCAGGTGGGTCGCCTCCTGCGCGAGCGCCCGGGCGATGAGCACCCGCTGCCGCTCGCCCCCGGACAGGCCGGCGAAGGCGCGGTCGCCGAGGTGGTCGGCGCCGACCCTGGCGAGCGCCGACGCCGCCACCTCGCGGTCGCGGGCGCCGGTGCGCTGGAACGTCGTGAGGTGCGGCACCCGGCCGAGCAGCACCATCTCCGCGACGGGCAGCGACGACTCGCCGCCCGTCTCCTGCACCACGACCGCGAGCCGGCGGGCGGCGACGCGGGGGGCCAGCCCGGGCAGCGCGTCGCCGTCGACGAGCACCTCCCCGGCCGGGTCCCGCAGCGCGCCGTACAGCATCCGCAGCAGCGTGGTCTTGCCGCTGCCGTTGGGCCCGACCAGCCCCAGCACCCGCCCGGGTCGGGCGGTCACGCTGACGCCGTCGACGACCGGTCCGTCGCTGTAGCTCCAGCTCAGCCCGCGCGCGGTGATCACGAGCCCGCCCCGAACCGCTCGACGATCCGCTCGAGCCCGTCGATCGAGAGCGGGGTGGGCGGCTCGGTGAAGTTGAACAGCTGGGTCATCACGTCGCCGTTGCGCACGGCCGTGAGCTGCTCCGAGCCGGGCAGCGCCTCGAGCGCCGCCTCGACCTCGCGCGGGTCGCCGTCGCTGTGCAGCAGGACGAGCACGTCCGGGTCGCGGCCCAGCAGCTCCTCGAGGGTGACCTCGAAGACCCGCTCGTCGCTGTCGGCGAACACGTTCTCGAGGCCGGCCGCCTCGAGCTGGGGGTGCGCCATGCTGGCGGTGCCGTAGGCGTACGTCGTCCCGCCGCCGACGGTGGGGTAGAGCACCGCCGCGGTCCGCCCCGACGGCTCCCCGACCCGCTCCTGGACCTCGGCCAGCCGCTCCTCGAGGTCGGCGACGGCCGAGGCGGCCTCGGCCTCGCGGTCGAAGACCTCGCCGTAGAGCTCCATCTGCTCCCACACGTCGTCGAAGCCGGGCTCGGCCCCGCCCTCGGCGCAGAGCGCCGGCTCCTCGAGCAGCGGGATGCCCACCGCTGCCAGGGCCTCGCGGGAGAGGTTGTCGACCTCGCCCAGCACCAGGTCGGGCTCCTGGCCGATCACCACCTCCTGGGAGATCTGCAGGTGGCCGCTGGTGTCGGTCTTGTCGGTGAGCAGCGGCACCGCCTCGAGCTCGGCGAGCGTCTCGCGGTCGTAGTAGTCATCGGGGTACTGCCCGGCGCGGGCGGTCACCCGGTCCATCACGCCGAGCGCGTGGAGGAACGGCACCGCGGCGCTCTTGAGCAGCACGACCCGCTCGGGGGCGGCGGCGAAGGTGACCCGGGCCCCGCAGTTGGAGACGGTCACCGGGTAGCCCTCGGGGTCGGCTCCGCCGTTGGGGTCGAGCGGCTCCTCCTCCCCGCACCCGGCCAGGACGAGCAGCCCGAGGGCGATCGCGGCGAGGCGCAGGGCGCGGGGTGGCGCGGTGGGACGGTGCGGTGGACGGTGCGGTGGACGGTGCGGTGGACGGGGCACGGGACCTCCTCAGGCCTCGGACGCGTGCAGGCGACGGATCAGGACGAGCAGGAACGGCGCGCCGACGAGCGAGGTGATGATCCCGATCGGGATCTCCTGCGGCTGGAGGAGCACCCGGGCGACGACGTCGGCCCAGACGAGCAGGATCGCGCCCATCAGCGCGGCCACCGGCACCACCCGGACGTGGCTGGCGCCGACGGCGCGGCGGGCCAGGTGCGGCACCACGAGGCCGACGAAACCGATGCTCCCGGCGGCCGAGACGAGCACGCCGGTGCACAGGGCCACGACGACCAGGAGCAGGGTGCGGAACCGGTGCGGCGAGACCCCCAGGGTGTGTGCGGTCTCGTCGCCCACGGCGAGCGCGTCGAGGCGACGTCCCCACAGCGTCAGCACGAGCACGGTGACGGCCACGACCACGGCCACGACGGTCAGCGGCGCACCCCACCTGGCGAGCCCGAGCGAGCCGAGCAGCCAGAACATCACCGAGCGGGCGCCCTCCGCGGAACCGGAGGCGAAGATCAGGAAGCTGGTGGCGGCGTAGAGGGCGTAGCCGACCGCGACCCCGGCCAGCAGCAGCCGGATCGAGGTGACCCGGCCGCCGCTGCGGGCCACCAGGAGGACGAGGACGGACGCCGCCAGCGCGCCCGCGAACGCGCTGGCCGGCAGCGCGTGCTGGCCGAGCCCGGCGCCGAGACCGAACAGGATGGCCGCCGCCGCCCCGCTGGAGGCGCCGGAGTTGATCCCGAGCAGGTAGGGGTCGGCCAGGACGTTGCGCACCATGGCCTGCAGGGCCACCCCGCACACGGCGAGGCCGGCGCCGACGAGGACGCCGAGCAGCACGCGCGGCAGCCGGACCTGCCAGACGATGGCGTCCTGCGGCAGGCTCCACGACGCCTCGGCCGGGAGGCCCACGAGGTGGTGCCCGACGATCCCCGCGACAGTGGAGGGCGGCACCGTCACGGCGCCGGCCCCGACGCCCACGACGACCGTGACCAGCAGGCCGAGCAGCAGGCCGAGCTGCCAGACCGCGGCCCGGCGCGCGCGGCGGCCGAGGCCCAGCAGGTCCGAGGCCCGCTCGGAGGGCCGCGGCTCGACGGTCGTGCCGGACATCCCGCTCCCCCCGAGACCGCTGTCGCGTGTCGTTCGCTGTTGCAAGTCAGTTGCAACAAGAGAACCTAACGCACGACCGCGACGGGCGGGGTTAGCGGGGTCGCTTCCCCTTGCCCCCGCCCTTGCCGCCGCCCCGGCCCGGACCGCCGCTGCCGTGGCCGGCGCCCGGTCCGTCGCCGGGTCCGGCGTCGGCGTGGCCACGGCCCTCGCCCCGGCCCCCGGGCTTGTCCTTGCCGGCGCTTTTGCCGGCGCCCTTGCCTGCGCCCCTGCCTGCGCCCCTGTCCACGTCCTCTGCCCGACCGCCTCCCCTGCCGGCACCACCGCCGGTGCTCACGGCCGGGACGTCCCGGCCGGCGGCCGGGCTCACGTCGGTCGGGCTCACGTCGGTCGGGGGCGGCCGGTCGGCGACCGGGGAGGGCGAGGTCGTCTGCCCGGGCGTGGTGGGCGGCGGGGTGGGGTCGTCGCCACCGGCCCGCCAGGCCCCCCACGCCACCACCAGCGCCACCACCGCACCCGCGGCCAGGAGCACGGCGGGCAGCCGGCGCCGGTCGGGCGGCGCCGCAGCGGCGGGCGTCGACGGAGCGGGCGCCGTCGGCGCGGTGGCGACCGCCGCGGCCACCGGGACCCGGTCGGTGCCGGGGGAGCGCAGCGCGTGCGCCACCTCGGTGGCGGTGGGCCGCAGGGCGGGGTCGCGGTGGGTCATCGCGGTCAGCAGCGCCGGCCAGGGGGCCGGCAGGTCGGGAGGCACCACCGGTGGGCGGTGCAGCCGGGCGACGGCCGACTCGGTGGGCGTGCCGGGGTACTCGCGGCGGCCGGTCGCCGCCTCGAGCAGCACCAGGCCGAGCGAGTAGACGTCGGCCGGCCGGTCGACCGGCTCGCCGGCGACCTGCTCGGGGGCGAGGTAGGCCGCGGTGCCGATCGTGTGACCGGTCAGGGTGAGGTGGGCGGTGGCCTCGAGCAGGCGGGCGATGCCGAAGTCGGCGAGCTTGACCCGCCCGTGCGGGCCCAGCAGCAGGTTGCCGGGCTTGACGTCGCGGTGCACGATGCCGCGCTCGTGCACGTGGCCGAGGGTCTCGGCGACCTGGGCCCCGATCTCGGCGAGCTCGGGCAGCGGGATCCGGCGCAGCGAGAGCGCCTGCCCCAGCGTCGGTCCCTCGACCAGCTCCATCACCAGGAACGGCGGCGCGTCGTCCCCGTCGCCGGCCCCGTCTCCGGTGCCGGTGCCGGCGTCGAGCACGGTGACCAGGCCCCGGTGGGTCAGGCCGGCCAGCGTGCGCGCCTCGGTGACGAAGCGGGCGCGGTCGGTGTCGTCCTGCCCGGCCTGCCGCAGCAGCTTGACCGCCACCGGGCGGTCGAGCAGCAGGTCGTGGGCGTGGTGGACGTCGGACATGCCGCCCCGGCCCAGCACCGCCCCGAGCTCGTAGCGGCCCGCGAGCACCCGGGGCACCGTCATCGGCGCGGTCGCGGCGGGGTCGTCCGTCATGCCCCTGCGGTCCCCCCGTGCCCCTCAGGGCATCCCTGAGACAAGTCTCGGACCTCAGGCGGGCCGGGCACGCACGACCGCCCCGGCGTGGGCGGGCAGGGTGAGTGCGGTGTCGCTCACCTCGACGCCGGCCTCGGTCTCGAAGAGCAGCTCGACCGGGCCGGTCTGGGTGGTCATGGCCCGGTCCCCGAAGTTGACCAGCACGCTGAGGTCGCCGCGGTTCATCGCGAAGAACCGCGCCTCCTCGTCGACCTCGCACCGGGTGCGCACGAACGACGGGTCGGTCAGCTCGGGGTGGGTCCGGCGCAGCGCGGCGAGCTGGCGGTAGACCTCCAGCATCCGGGCGCCCCGCGGCGCCTCGGTCTCCGACCAGTCGAGCTTGGAACGCTCGTAGGTGGCCGGGTCCTGGGGATCGGGCACGACGTCGGGGTCCCAGCCCATCCGCTCGAACTCCGCGATCCGGCCCTCGGCGGTCGCCCTGCCCAGCTCCTCCTCGGGGTGGCTGGTGAAGAACTGGAACGGCGTCGACGCGGCGAACTCCTCACCCTGGAAGAGCATCGGCGTGAACGGGCCGCAGAGCGTGAGCAGCGCCGCGCAGGCGAGCTGGTCGTCGTCGAGCGCCTCGGTGATCCGGTCGCCCACGGCGCGGTTGCCGATCTGGTCGTGGTTCTGGCTGCACACCACCAGCCGCCAGGTCGGCATCGCGGCGACGTCGATCGGCACGCCGTGGTCGCGCTCGCGGAAGGAGGAGAACGTCCCGTCGTGGAAGAACCCCTTCTCGCAGACCTTGGCCAGGGCGCCGAGCGGCTCGAAGTCGGCGTAGTAGCCCTCGGTCTCGCGGGTCAGCGCCACGTGCACGGCGTGGTGGAAGTCGTCGCTCCACTGCGCGTCGAGCCCGTAGCCGCCGGCCTCGCGGGGGGTCACCAGCCGGGGGTCGTTCAGGTCGGACTCGGCGATCAGCGTCATCGGCCGGCGGTGGTGGGCCGAGAGCGCGGCCACCTCGATCGCCATCTCCTCCAGCAGGTGGGTCTCGGAGGAGTCGTCGAGCGCGTGCACGGCGTCGAGCCGGAGTCCGTCGACGTGGTAGTCGTCGAACCACATCCGCACGTTGTCGAGGATCAGCCGGCGCACCTCGGCCGAGCCGTCCTCGTCGAGGTTGACCAGGTCGCCCCAGGTGTTGGCGCCCTGCTTGAGGTAGGGACCGAAGACCGGCAGGTAGTTGCCGGAGGGGCCGAGGTGGTTGTAGACGACGTCCTGCACGACGCCCAGGCCCGCCGCGTGGCAGCCGTCGACGAAGCGCTGGTAGGCCTCCGGGCCGCCGTAGGGCTCGTGGACCGCCGACCACAGCACCCCGTCGTAGCCCCAGTTGTGGGTGCCGTTGACGGCGTTCACCGGCATCAGCTCGACCAGGTCGACCCCGATCGAGCGCAGGTGGTCGAGCCGGCCGAGGGCGGCGTCGAGGGTGCCCTCGGGGGTGAAGGTGCCGACGTGCAGCTCGTAGATCACCGAGCCGGCGAGCTGGCGCCCGGTCCAGCCCTGGTCGGTCCAGGCGAACGCCGTGGGGTCGAAGGTGCGCGAGCGGGCGTGGACGCCGTCGGGCTGCCGCCGCGACCGCGGGTCGGGGAGTGGGGTGTCGTCGTCGTCGACGAGGTAGCCGTAGTCGACCTCGCCGTCGGGGACGTCGCCGTCCGGCGTCCACCAGCCGTCGTCCCCGCGGGTCATCGGCACGACGGCGTCGCCGACCGAGAGCCGTAGGCGCGTGGGTCGCGGTGCCCACACGTCGAAGCGTCCGCGCATCAGTCCTCCCGGGTGAGCAGGGCGACCGGGTGGGTCGCCAGCAGGTCGGCCAGTCGCCCGTCGGTGGGCCGGTCGGTGATCAGGTCGCGCCACCGCCCCGGGGGGAGCGCCAACGTGGTCTCGGCCCAACCGGTGGCCGCCAGCCCGACGGGCAGACGGGTCGCGACGGTGATCGCGCCGCCCCGGTCGAAGGCGATCGCGTGGTCGGCCGCCGGGCCCTCGACCGGCACCGGCGCGTACGCCGTGAACAGGTCGGGCCGCTCGCGGCGCAGCGTCAGCGCGGTGCGCAGCACGCGCAGCTTGGCGGCCGCGGGGTCGTCGGCGGTGCCCGCGAGCACGGCGGCCCGGTGGTCGTAGTCGACCGGCCGGCGGTTGTCGGGGTCGACCAGGCTCTGCTCCCACAGCTCGCTGCCCTGGTAGACGTCGGGCACGCCGGGGATGGTGCAGGCGAGCAGCTTGGCGGCCAGCGCGTTGCTGCGGGCGGGGGCGTCGACCAGCGCCACCAGGTCGTCGACGACCTGCCGGACCTCGGCGCGGTCGAGCGCCGCGTCGACGGCGGCGTGCACGGCGGCCTCGTAGTCCTCGTCGGGCTCGGTCCAGGTGGTGCGGTCGCCGGCCTCGCGCATCGCCTTCTCGGCGTAGCCGTGCAGCCGTCGGCGCAGCTCGTCGTCGGGGGAGGAGCCCCAGGCGCCGAGCACGGCCTGCCAGAGCAGGGCGCCGAAGCCCGGGTCGGGCAGCGGCACCAGCTCGAGCAGCCGGTCCAGGGCCTGCTCCCAGGCCTGCGGCATCTCCGCGAGCACCGTGATCCGGGCCCGGACGTCCTCGCCGCGCTTGGTGTCGTGGGTGGAGAGCGTGACCATCGCGTGCGGCCAGTCCTGCTGGCGCTCCCACATCCGCGCGTGCAGCTCCTCGACGGGCAGCGCGAAGATGCTCGGGTCGCCGCCCACCTCGTTGAGCGAGGTCAGCCGCGACCAGCGGTAGAACGCGCAGTCCTCGACGCCCTTGGCCATCACCATCCCGCTGGTCTGCTGGAACCGGCGGGCCGGCTGCAGCCACGGGTCGGAGAGCACCGGCAGCAGCACGTCGAGCGTGGCGCCGAGGTCGGGTCGGTGCTCGCGCGCGAGGGCGAAGGCCTCGTCGAGGTGCTCGCGGCCCTCGGGCAGGTAGGAGCGGTAGACCGGGAAGCAGGCGAGCAGCTCGGCGACGGCGTCCTCGACGTCGGCGAACGACGCGGCGTCGGTCACCCGGCGCACCTCGCGGGTGATCCGCCGTACCTCGGAGTGGAGGATGGTGTCGGCGACCTGCCGCTTGGTGCCGTGCACGAGTGCCGCCCAGTCGACCGGCGCGCCGCGGAGCCGGGCCTCGAGCGCGTCGAGCGCGGCCTGCCCCGCGGGGTCGGTGAGCACCCGGTCGACGACCGCCAGCGCGTCGTAGCCCGTGGTGCCGGCGGTGGCCCACGACGACGGCAGCGCCTCGCCGGGCTCGAGGATCTTCTCCACCAGCACGTAGGCCCCGCCGGTGAGCGCGGCCAGGTCGTCGAGGTAGCGCTGGGGGTCGCGCAGCCCGTCGGGGTGGTCGACGCGCAGCCCGTCGACGAGGCCCTCGGTGAACCAGCGCCGCACCTCGACGTGGCTCTGGGCGAACACCTCCGGGTCCTCGACCCGGACGGCGGCCAGGGTGTTGACCGCGAAGAAGCGTCGGTAGTTGAGCTCGTCGTCGGCGAGGTGCCAGTTGACCAGCTCGTAGTGCTGCCGCCCGTGCACCGTGTCGGCGTCCGCGCCGTCGTCGGCGGTGCCGGGCGCCACGGGGTAGTGGTGGTCGTGGTAGACGAGCTCGGGGCCGTCGGGTGAGTCGACCAGGCGCAGGTTCGCGATCGGTCCGCCGGGCTCGGCCTGGTCGTCGTCGCCGACCACGGGGATCCGGATCCGGCCCTCGCCGGCGGCCCAGTCGACGTCGAACGCCGCGGCGTGCTCGGAGTCGCGGCCCAGCCGCAGCACGTCCCACCACCAGGAGTCCTCGGCCGGCTCGGCGACGCCCACGTGGTTGGGGACGATGTCGACCAGCACGCCCATGCCCAGCCGGCGCGCCTCGGCCGACAGCGCGGCCAGCCCCTCCTCGCCGCCGCGGGACGGGTCGAGGTGCTCGTGGGAGGCGACGTCGTAGCCGTGGGTGCTGCCGGGCTCGGAGGCCAGCAGTGGCGACAGGTAGACCCAGTCGACCCCGAGCTCGTACAGGTAGGGCAGTCGCCGGGTCGCCTCGAAGAGGTCGAAGTCGTCGGAGAGCTGGAACCGGTAGGTGCTGGTGGGGATCCTCATGCCGGTCCGCCCGAGGCGTGGGCGACCGACGCGGCGGCGGAGTGGTCGACCTCGGCGGCCGGCTCCTCGTGCTCGCGGAGCACCAGCATGCTCATCCCGGTCAGCGCCAGGGTGCCGCCGGCGGGGTGGGTCTGGGTGTCCGGCCCCTCCGACCCGGTGTCGACCACGACGTCCCAGGCGTCGGCGTACTCGTCCGGCGGCAGGGTCACCTGGGCGTCGCCGTCGGCGTTGAAGTAGATGAGGAAGTGGTCGTCGGTGATCGTCCGGCCGCGGCCGTCGACGCCGGCGATGCCGTGGCCGTTGAGGTACATGCCGAGGGCCTTGGCGCCCGCCCAGTCGTCGTCCTCCATCGGCCGGCCGTCGAGGTGCAGCCAGACGATGTCGTTGAGCCGGTCGCCGTCGCCGGTGCGCACCGTGTTGCCGGTGAAGAACCGGCGCCGGCGGAACGTCGGGTGGTCGCGGCGCAGCCGCACCAGGGCGGCGGTGAAGTCGACCAGCGGCTGGTCGACCTGGTCCCAGTGCACCCAGCTCAGCTCGTTGTCCTGGGCGTAGGTGTTGTTGTTGCCCTGCTGGGTGCGGCCGAGCTCGTCGCCGTGCAGGATCATCGGCACGCCCTGGCTGAGCAGGAGCGTGGCCAGGAAGTTGCGCTGGGCGCGGGCGCGGTCCGACAGCACGACCGGGTCGTCGGTGGGGCCCTCGACGCCGCGGTTCCACGAGCGGTTGTGGCTCTCGCCGTCGTTGCCGTCCTCGCCGTTGGCGTCGTTGTGCTTGTCGTTGTAGGACACCAGGTCGCGCAGCGTGAAGCCGTCGTGGGCGGTGACGAAGTTGATGCTCGCCACCGGGCGCCGGCCGGAGTGCTCGTAGAGGTCGGCCGAGCCGGCCAGCCGCGAGGCGAACTCGCCCAGCGAGGGCTCGCCGCGCCAGAAGTCGCGCACCGTGTCCCGGTACTTGCCGTTCCACTCCGTCCACTGGGGCGGGAACCCGCCCACCTGGTAGCCGCCGGGGCCGACGTCCCAGGGCTCGGCGATCAGCTTGACCTGGCTGACCACCGGGTCCTGCTGCACGAGCTCGAAGAACGTCGCCAGCCGGTCGACGTCGTAGAACTCGCGGGCCAGGGTGGAGGCGAGGTCGAAACGGAAGCCGTCGACGTGCATCTCGGTCACCCAGTAGCGCAGCGAGTCCATGATCAGCTGCAGCGAGTGGGGGTGGCGCACGTTGAGGCTGTTGCCGGTGCCGGTGTAGTCCATGTAGTAGCGCTGGTCGTCCTCGACCAGGCGGTAGTAGGCCGGGTTGTCGATCCCGCGCAGGCTGAGCGTCGGGCCGAGGTGGTTGCCCTCGGCGGTGTGGTTGTAGACCACGTCGAGGACGACCTCGATGCCCGCGGCGTGCATCGCCTTGACCATCGCCTTGAACTCCTGGACCTGCTGGCCCGGCACCCCCGGGGAGGCGTACTCGGCGTGGGGGGCGAAGAACCCCAGGGTGTTGTAGCCCCAGTAGTTGCGCAGGCCCTTGTCGAGCAGCGTGCTGTCCTGGATGAACTGGTGCACCGGCATCAGCTCCAGCGTCGTGATGCCCAGCCGCTGCAGGTGATCGGTCACCGCCGGGTGGGCCAGCCCGGCGTAGGTGCCCCGGAGCTCCTCGGGGACCTCGGGATGCAACATCGTCAGGCCCTTGACGTGGGCCTCGTAGATGACGGCCTGGTCGTAGGGCACGTCGAGCCGACGGTCGCCTTCCCAGTCGAAGAACGGGTTGATGACCACGCCCTTGGTCATGTGGGCGGCGGAGTCGTCGTCGTTGCGCGAGTCCTCGTCGCCGAAGGTGTAGCCGAACAGGCTCTGGTCCCAGTCGATGTCGCCGGTGGTGGCCTTGGCGTAGGGGTCGAGCAGCAGCTTGTTGGGGTTGCAGCGCAGGCCCTGCTCGGGGTCCCAGGGGCCGTGCACCCGGTAGCCGTAGCGCTGCCCGGGCTGGATGCCGGGGAGGTAGCCGTGCCAGACGTAGGCGTCGACCTCGGTCAGCGCGATCCGGGTCTCGGCGCCGGCGTCGTCGAACAGGCAGAGCTCGACGCCCTCGGCGACCTCGCTGAACAGCGCGAAGTTGGTGCCGGTGCCGTCGTACGTCGCCCCCAGCGGGTACGCCCGGCCGGGCCAGACCTCGGTCACGTGGTGCTCCTGGACGGGGACGGACATGAGACTCCTTGGAACGATCAAAGCGCGCGGCGCGACCCGCCGCGAGGGACGTGCGGCAGGTACCCCCCTGGTCCGCGGTCAACCGTCCGCCCGGCCAGGAGCGACCGGACGGACGGGCCGAGGTGCGCGGTCGGGCTCAGCGCTCCCGCGGGCCGAGGTTGCGGTGCTCCTCGACGACCGTGGTGCGGCTGCGCTGGTGGTTGACCAGCAGCGAGAGCAGCAGGGCGAGCACCCCGGCGGCGACCAGGATCCAGCCGAGCATCTCGGTGTCCACCGCCGTGGTGTCCCAGTTGATGACGTCGAGCACGAGCACGAGTCCCGCGACGACCAGCACGATCCCCAGGCCGATGGCCATGTCTCCTCCTCCGGTTGCGGCGACCGCGCTCCAGCCCCGATGGGTCGCTCGCGCTGCTGGTGCCCGGGCGGTCGCCCGGGCATGCCTGAGAGGAGTCTCAGGCCGGCTCGCCCGCAGCGCCGAGCAGGTCGGCCACCAGGCCCTCGACCCGGCCCCGGACGTCGTCGCGGACCCGTCGCACGGTCGCGAGGTCCTGCCCGGCCGGGTCGTCGACCACCCAGTCCTCGTAGCGCTTGCCCGGGAAGATCGGGCACGCGTCGCCACAGCCCATGGTGACGACCACGTCGGCCTCGTGCACCGACTCCTGGGTCAGGACCGCCGGCGCGGCGCCGGCGAGGTCGATGCCCACCTCGGCCATCGCCTCGACCGCCACCGGGTTGACCTCGGCTGCCGGCTGCGAACCGGCCGACAGCACCGTGACCCGGTCGCCGGCGAGGTGGCGCAGCCACCCGGCCGCCATCTGGGAGCGGCCGGCGTTGTGCACGCAGACGAACAGGACGGTGGGCGCGGTCGGGGTCGCGGGGGTCGTCATCGGGTCTCCTCGTGGGTCGGGAACAGGTGGGCGGCGGCGGACAGGCCCACGACACCGCCGACGAGCTGGGCGGCGACGAAGGGCAGCACGGAGGCGGGCGCGATCCCGGCGAAGGAGTCGGTGAGCGCGCGCGCCGCCGTGACCGCAGGGTTGGCGAAGCTGGTGGAGCTGGTGAACCAGTAGGCCGCGGCGATGTAGCCCCCGACGGCGAGCGCGACCGTCTCGACCCGGCCGGAGCGCAGGCTGCCCAGCACCACCACGACGAGGCCGGCCGTGGCGACCACCTCGGCGAGCAGCGTCGCTGCCGTGGCGCGGTCGTGCCCGGAGAGGTCGACGGCGGGCAGCTCGAACATCAGGTTGGCGACGACCGCGCCTCCCGCCCCGCCCGCGAGCTGGGCCGGCACCAGCGCGGTCACCTGGCGCCGGTCGAGGGAGCCGCGGGCCCACTCGACCAGGGTCACGACCGGGTTGAACGACGCGGAGACCGGCTGCAGCGCCGCGATCAGCGCCACCAGCACCGCGCCCGTGGCCAGGCTGTTGTGCAGCAGCTGGAGGCCGGCGTCGGTGGGGGAGAGCCGGCTGGCGGCGACGCCGGAGCCCACGACGGTGGCCACCAGGACGCCGGTGCCGACCGCCTCGGCGGTCGCGCGGCGCGCCAGCGTCACCGGGTGACGCCGCCGAGGAGGGCGGCCAGGTCGCCCAGGGCGCTGCGGTCGACGCGGTAGTAGACCCACACCCCGCGCTTCTCCCGCTCGAGCAGCCCCGCCTCGTGCAGCAGCTTGAGGTGGTGGCTGATCGTGGGCTGGGAGAGGTCGAAGGCGTCGTTGAGGTCGCACACGCAGGCCTCGCCGTCGGCGTGGGAGGCCACCAGCGACAACAGGCGCAGCCGCACGGGGTCGGCGAGCGCCTTGACCAGCGGCGCGATCCGCTCGGCGGCGTCGGCGCTCAGCGGCTCGCGGGTGACGGGCGAGCAGCAGGCGACCGCCTGCACCGGGGTGAGCTCGAGCAGAGACTTCGGCATGCATCTATATTGACAGACTTCGAAGTCCCGTGCCACCCTCCTCAATACATCGATAACCATCTATGTCCTGAGGAGGACCCGTGTCCCGTCTCCAGCTCGCCCTCGACGTCGACGACCTCGACGCCTCGATCGCCTTCTACCGCGCCCTGCTCGGCACCGAGCCGGCCAAGGTCCGGCCCGGCTACGCCAACTTCGCCGTCGCCGACCCGCCGCTGAAGCTGGTGCTCCTGCACAACCCCGGCAGCGGCGGGTCGCTCAACCACCTCGGCGTCGAGGTCGACGACACCGACGCCGTCGACGCGGCCCAGGTCCGCCTCGCCAGCGCCGGCCTGGCCTCGCGCGACGAGCGCGACACCACCTGCTGCTACGCCCGCCAGGACAAGTTCTGGGTGGAGGGGGCGCCCGACGGCGAGCGCTGGGAGGTCTACACCGTGCTCGCCGACGCGCCCGCCGAGCCGGCCGCCACCGCCGGCTGCTGCTAGGGGGCGTCGGGGACGGCGAGCGGATCGTGGTCGAGCACCGGGCGGACGCCGCCGTCCGAGCCGACCCAGCCGACCCCCGGCTCGAGGCGGCGCACGACGCGGGCGGGGTTGCCGGCCAGCACGGCGTGGTCGTCGTACTCACCCGCGCGCACCACCGAGCCGGCGGCGACCACGACGTTGCGGCCCAGGTGGGCCCCGGGGAGGACCACCGCGGCGTGCCCGATCCACGAGCCGGCGCCGATCGAGACCGGGTCGTGCGGGCCGAACTGCCGTCCGACCGGCACGTCCGGCTGCTGGTAGCCGTGGCTGGCGTCGGTGACGAAGACGTTCTGGCCGAAGAAGACGTCGGCGCCGATCTCGATGGAGGAGTGAGCGGTGAGGCTCGACCGGGCGCCGATCAGCGATCGGTCGCCGATCACGAGTGCCCGCTCGGGGACGCCGTGGTCGTCTGGCCCGTAGCCGACCGAGAGCGTGGCCTGCCGTCCCACCAGCACGCCCGAGCCGAGGTGGATCGCGTGCGGGTTGACCAGCGAGGCCACCGGGAAGTCGATGCAGCTCGCCGCGCCGAAGCTGCCGAAGCGGGCGGCCGCCCGGGTGCCGGGGACGATCTCGCCGACCCGGTCGAGCCAGGCGTGCAGGGCGTGGGCGCCGGTGTTGAGCAGGCGGGCGGCGAGGTTCACGCGCCGACCCTAGCGAGGCTCAGGCCGGGGTACCGGCCGCGCGACCGGACGGGCCGGCGCGGCGGTCGCCGGATCGGGGCGCCACCCCGGTGGGCCGAAGACGTAGCCGAGCTTGTCACGCAGCCGCGGCGCGGCCCGCACGTCGCGGACGATCGCGGCGTACTCGTGGGTCTGCAGCCGCACCAGGTCGTAGGTGCCGACCGGCGTGGTCAGGCCGTACGTCGGGCGGTGCAGCTCGGGCTGGAACGAGCCGAACAGCCGGTCCCAGACGATGAGGATGCCGCCGTAGTTGCGGTCGAGGTAGATCGGGTCGCTGCCGTGGTGGACCCGGTGGTGGGAGGGGGTGTTGAACACCAGCTCGACCGGCCGCCACAGGGTGCCGACCCGCTCGGTGTGCACGAAGAACTGGTAGACGAGGCTGACCGAGAAGCCCAGGAAGACCAGGGCGGGCGGTACGCCCAGCAGGGGCAGCGGCAGCCACGCCACGAGCTCGGCGGAGTTGTTCCACTTCTGGCGCAGCGCCGTGGAGAAGTTGAAGTACTCGCTGGAGTGGTGGGCCTGGTGGGTCGCCCAGACCAGCCGCACCCGGTGGGCGACCCGGTGGGCCCAGTAGAAGAAGAAGTCGACGCCGAGGATCGCCAGCGCCCACGTCCACCAGGCGTCGGCGGGCAGCTGCCACGGGGCGACGTAGGCGAACAGCACGGCGTAGCCGACCAGGCCGAGGGTCTTCCAGGCGGTCATGGTGGCGACCGAGACCGCTCCCATGGAGATGCTGGTCAGTGCGTCGCGCCGGTCGTAGCCGCCGGGGGCGGGCGGGTGCCCCGCGGGGCGCTCGTCCTCGAGGTGGTAGGCGGCCAGCGCCTCGACCGCGATGAAGATCAGGAAGAACGGCGCCGCCAGCGCGACCGGGTCGCGCAGCGGCTCCGGCACCGCGTGCCACAGGTCGGCGAGCATGACCGCGAGGGTAATTGACCGGTGGGTCAATCGACAAGAGTGACCGCTCGGTCAATTCCCGGCACTAGGGTGTCGCTCATGGCACGCGCGGCGCACGTCGGCACCCGGGGGATGCCCCGCGCCGAGCGGGAGGCGCAGATCCTGGCCGCGGCGACGGCGGAGTTCGGCGAGCGCGGCTACCACCGCGTGTCGGTCGACGCGGTCGCCGCGCGGGCCGGGATCTCCAAGCCACTGGTGCACGCCTACTTCGGCACCAAGGACGCGCTCTACGTGCGCTGCGCCGAGGAGCTCACCGAGACCCTGCTGGCCGAGATCCGGCCGGTGGTCGAGCGGGCCGAGCCCGGCATCGCGATGGCGCTGGACACGATGCGCACCATCTTCACCACGCTGCGCGACCGGCCACGCGCCTGGATGGTGCTCTACGACGAGACGCTGCCGCCCGGCACCGCCGTGCACGGGCCCGTGGCCGCCTGTCGCGACCGGATGACCGACCTGGGCGCGGTGGGGGTGCGCGCGGCGCTCGCGGTCAACCCCGCCCCGGTGGACCCGCTGGACGTCTCGGCGATGAACCACGTGTGGCAGTCGGTCGTGACCGCGCTGATGACGTGGTGGTTCGACCACCCCGATCAGACGCCCGAGGAGCTCACTGCGCGCTTCGGACGGCTGCTCACCGCCCTCGCCTCGGCCCCGCCCGGCTGACCGCCTCAGGCGAAGGCGACGCCGTCGCGCCGCACGGGCCGGTCGGGCCCGGCCGGCCCGTCGGGGTTCTCGGGCCGGGGCCCGACCGCCGCGAGCAGGGCCTCGCGCAGCCGGGCCGCCTCCACCGGCTTGGCCACGGTCGCCCGAACCTCGTCGAGGTGGGCCGTGGGCGCCTGGTCGGCGGTGGTGAGCAGCACCAGCCCCGGCGGGTGGGTGCTGATGCTGACGTGGAAGGCCAGCTCGGGCAGGTCCGGCAGGGTCGCGTCGACGACCACGGCCTCGAACGGGCCGCCGAGCGCGGCCGCCTCGGCCAGCGCCGAGGTGGCCTCGGCCCCGGTGCTGGCCTCGCCCGGGCGCACCGCCCAGCCGGTGAGCTGCTCGCGCAGCGCCGCTCGGGTGGTCGGGTTCGCGTCGGCGACCAGGACCCGCCGCCCGGCGAGCTGCACGGGTCGCGGGTCCTCGGGCGTGGCGTACGCCTGCCGCACGGGCACCGTGAACCAGAAGGTGCTGCCGCGGCCAGGAACGCTCTGCACGCCGATCTGCCCGCCCAGCTGCTGCACCAGCTCGCGGCAGATCGCCAGCCCCAGCCCGGCGCCGCCGTGCGGGCGGGTGGAGGACGAGTCGGCCTGGGTGAAGGCCTCGAAGATCCGGCGCTGCACGTCGGGGGCGATCCCGATGCCGGTGTCGCGCACCTCCAGGCGCAGCACCAGCCCGTGCCGGCCGCCCCGGTCGAGCGCGGCGTGCAGCACCACCTCGCCCACGGGCGTGAACTTCACCGCGTTGGAGGCGAGGTTGACCAGCACCTGGCGGATCCGGGCGGCGTCGCCGTTGACGAGGCCCGGGGTGCCGGCCGCGACGGTGGTGACCACCTCGAGGCCGCGCTGGTGCGCGGGCGGGGCGACGGTGGCGGCGACACCCTCGAGCAGGGCGCTGACCGCGAAGTCGCCGTGGTGCGGCTCGACGGCGCCGGACTGGATGCGCTCGAGGTCGAGGATGTCGTCGACGAGCGACATCAGGGCGGTGCCGGCGGACCGGATGCCCTCGGCGTACTGGCGCTGCCGCTCGTCGAGCGGCGTCGCCGCGAGCAGCCGGGAGAGGCCCAGCACGCCGTTCATCGGCGTGCGCACCTCGTGGCTCATCGTGGCCAGGAACGCCGACTTGGCCTGCGACGCCGCCAGGGCCGCGGCCCGGGCCCGTCGCTCCGAGCGCAGCAGCCGCTCGGTGCGGACGAATGCCAGCGCGATCAGCACCATGATGCCGACCACCAGCGCCCACGACTCGGGGTCGAGGCCCAGCGACTCCTCGACCACCACGAGGCCGGGCGGCACCAGCAGCGGCACCACGGCCACCACCAGCCGGGCGGTGTCGCTGTCGCGCTCGGCCCCGCCCAGCGCGACCGGCGGTGCCCAGTCGGCGGGCCGGAACGTCGAGGTCGCGACGAGCACGGCGCCGGTCATCCACAGCGCGGCGAGGGCCACGGCGGTCGCCCGCCCGGGGTCGAGCACCATGTCGCCGAGGTCGGCCAGCAGCCAGCACACGACGCCCCCGCCGAGCGCGAAGCCGAGCCGGGTGCGGGTGCGGCGGGTGCTGAGGGCGCGGACCACGAGGCCGAGGAGCACCGCGTCGAGCACGGGGTAGGCCAGCGGCACGCCAGGGCCGGTCTCGCCGGAGGCGAGCAGCTCGCTGATCGTGAACTCCCACAGGACCAGCACGCACACGGTGATCCAGGTGAAGATCTCGATCATCGAGTCGACATCGAGCACCCGGTCGGAGGTGGCCGACCGCGCGAGGTGGACGAACACCGCGCAGATGAGGACGGCGTAGGCCGCCAGCGTCGGCACGTGCAGCAGGCTCTCGGCCGGCACGTCGACGCTGTCGCCCACCCACCACGCGGCGTCACCCAGCGCGTAGAGGCCGAGCGCCAGAGCCACCGCGCGCGAGAGGCGCAGCGACGTGCCGACCGCGCGTCGCGACCCGAGCCAGGCCACGAGGGCGGCGAAGCCGAGCACCAGGAGGTACGTCGCGCGCGCGGCCGCACCGGGCGCGAGCAGGGCGTGCGCCAGCCCGAGCGGGACGGTCACCACCGCGGTGAGGACCGTCAGGCGGGCACCCGAGGAAGTGGGCACGGCCGGTTCCCTTTCGTCGGAGCAAACGAAAGTGCATTCCCGAGGTGGCCCATCCTGCCCCTCACCGGGGGTCGGCGCTCGTGGTTCCGGGCTTTCGCCCCGGTGGTCCAGCGCGGTGCGGGCGCTCCGCTCGGTCCGCGCCCCCAGCGGTCACCCAGCGCACCAGCACCGCCTCGAGGGCGGCGGCGTCGACCGGCTTGGCGAGGTAGTCGTCCATGCCGGCGGCCAGGCACTCCTCGCGGAAGCCGGGGGAGGTGTCCGCCGTGACCGCGACGACGGGCGTGCGGACGCCCGTCTGGATCGCGCGGACCCGCCGGGTCGTGGCGAGCCCGTCGATGCCGGGCAGGTGGCAGTCCATCAGGATCGCGTCGAACTGCTGCCCGAGCACGGCGGCGAGCGCTTGCGACCCCGATTCCACGACCTCCACCGAGTAGCCGAGCTGGTCGAGCAGGCCGGAGGCCACCAGCCGGTTGGCGGCGTCGTCCTCGACGACCAGCACGTGGCCGCGCGCGGGCGGACGGGCACCGCGCCGGGCGGGGGCGTCGACCTGCGTGCGCGAGCCCAGCGCGTCGTGCAGCGCCGCGTGCAGCCGGGCCCGGGTGACCGGCTTGGTGACCACGGCATGCACTCGTGAGGGGTGGGCGTCGCTGGGTCCGGTGGTCAGGAGCACCGTCGGCGCGGGCTGCTCGGCCTCGGCGATCCGGCGCGCCAGGTCGAGGCCGTCCATGCCGGGCATCGCCCGGTCGACCACCACGGCGTCGTACGGCGCGCCGTCGGCGGCCGCGGCGAGGTAGCTGCGCCAGGCGTCGCCGCCCGAGCCCGACGTGGTCACCCGCGCGCCCCACGCACCGAGGAGGTCGTCGAGCGCGGCGAGCTGGACGGCGTTGTCGTCGACCACCAGCACCCGGGCGCCGACCAGGGTCGGGTCGGCGGCCGGCTGCGGCTGCGTGACCCGTTCCAGCGGCAGGCGGAACCAGAAGGTGCTGCCCTCGCCCGGTCGCGACCGCACGCCGATCTCGCCGCGCATCGCCGTCACCAGCATCCGCGAGATCGCCAGCCCCAGGCCGGTGCCGCCGAACTCGCGGGTGGTGGAGGTGTCGGCCTGCGTGAACGGCTCGAAGAGCGCCGCCACCTCGTCGGGGGCGATGCCGGCACCGGTGTCGCTCACCTCGAGCAGCACGTCTGGTCCCGCCGCCCGGGCGCGCAGCACCACCTCGCCCTCGGCGGTGAACTTGATCGCGTTGCCGGCCAGGTTGAGCAGCACCTGGCGCAGCCGGTGGGGGTCGCCGCGCACCACGGAGGGCAGCCCGGGGTCGCAGTGCACCAGCAGCTCCAAGCCCTTCTCGCGGGCGGCCTCGGTGACCAGCTCGGCGGCCTCCTCGACGACCGTCGCCACGTCGAGGTCGACCTGCTCGAGCACCAGCTTGCCGGCCTCGACCTTGCTGAAGTCGAGGACGTCGTTGATGAGGTTGAGCAGCGAGTCGCCGGCGGTGCCGAGCGCCTCGACGTACTGGCGCTGGCGGGCGTCGAGCTCGGTGTCGCGCAGCAGCGCCGTGAGCCCGATGACTCCGTTGAGCGGGGTGCGGATCTCGTGGCTCATCGTGGCGAGGAACGCCGACTTGGCGCGGGTGCCGGCGAGCGCGGCGTCGCGGGCCGCGGCCAGCTCGACCCGGGCCGACCGCTCCGCGGCCAGCACCCGGGCGGTGCGCAGCAGCGCCAGTGCCGTCACCGCGACCAGCATGGCGACCACGCCGGGGGTGCTGGTCTCGCGGTCGAGGGCGACCTGCAGCACCAGCACCACCACCGGGGTGAGCAGCGGCAGGTTCGCGATGAGCAGGGCGGTGAAGAGGTTGTCGGGCGGCCTGCTCTCGTGGCTCGACCCGGCGACGTGCCCGCGGAACGTCGAGGCCGCGAGGGTCACCGCGGCCACCGTCCACAGGCTGTCGAGGGTGCTGCCCACGGTGCCGGTGTAGTCGGCGACGAGGTAGGTCACGTCGGCGAGCAGCCACAGCCCGAGCGCGACGATCGCCGCCGAGCCCAGCAGCGAGCGCGACGCGCGGGTGAGCACCACCCGCAGGGCGAGGGCGAGCATCACGGCGTCCATGACGGGGTAGCTCGCGAGCACGAGCCAGTCGACCAGCTGCGCCCCCAGGTTGGGGCCGGAGCCGGGCTCGGTGAGCGAGCCGAGCACCACGATCCCCACCACGACCACCGACACGACGTCGAGGAGCGCGTCGACGTCGACCCCGCGGCGGCCGGGGCTGGCCCGGATCACGGCCAGGGCGAGGGCCAGCGCGAACAGACCGTACGACGGCAGGTACGCCGCGTCGGCCCAGGTGTAGCCCTCCACCGAGGCGCCACTCCAGGAGAGCACGCTCCAGATCCAGTCGCCGACCGTGTAGACGCACAGGCCGGCGGCCAGGAGCCAGGAGACCTGCGGCACCGGGCGGGTGAACCGCCAGGCGCCGAAGCACGCGGCGACCGCGGCCGCCGTGCCGATCGCGAGGTAGGCGGCGTCGGACACGGCGGTGCCGGGCAGCAGCCAGAACACCGCCACTCCGGGCGCCGCCAGGGCTAGGCCGGCGACCAGCGCCAGCCGGGCAGGGGAGGTGGACGTCCGCCGTTCGCGCACGTCGTCCATCGGTCCCCCTCTCACCTGATCCCGGGTCGCGCGTCATTGTGACCCCGAGAGCAGTCTCAGGTCGGGGTTCGCGGAGTCCGGCGGGCAGCCTGATCGGGGTACCCCCGAGCGGTGCCGGTCAGCCCCGGTGGCGCACCCGGGCGTAGCGGAAGCCCACCATCCGCTGGAAGTGCCGCAGGCCGTTGGTCTGCGCGCCGGGGTGCTCGGTGTCGAGCAGGTGGCGCACGCCGCGGCCGGCCAGCACCTCGACCAGCGCGGCGGTGCCGAGGTAGCGCCCGTCGGTCCCGGGCTCCGGCGGGCCGAGCCGGCGGAAGTAGCGCAGCGTCGCCCAGGCGTCGTCGGTGGGGATCACCGCCAGCAGGCACGGGGCACCCGTCGGGTCCTCGACGACCATCCAGAGGTCGTGGTCGAGGAGGTCGTCGTTGCGGGGGGCGGTCACCCGGTAGGTCGGGTCGAGGTGGGCCTGCTCGGCGGCGTTGGCGATCGCGAGCAGCCGGGTCCGCTCCACGGCGTCGTCGACGAGGCGCCAGGTCAGCCCGTGCTGCTCGGCCTGGCGGATCTTGCGGCGCAGCGTCTGCTTGGAGCGTCCGAGGAGGTACGTCGCCGGGTCGTCCGGCAGGTCGAGCACCGCCGGTCCGGTCCAGCCCAGGTCGACGCCCACCAGGCCGCGGTCGCCGAGCACCCGGGCGACCGCCCGACCGCCCGGCGTGTCACTGGGCGAGGCCTCCAGCTGCGGGAGCGCGCGGCGCGCCCGTAGGAACTCCCGGACCCGTCCCGGCCGGGTGACGGCGAAGCGCAGCCGACCGCGGCCGGAGTCGGCGTAGTCGGTCCAGAACGCCGCGACCCGCTTCTCCGCCGCGTCCGCGTCCACGGCGTCAGACTAGAGACCCCGGGGAGCCCCGGGGCACGGACCCCGGGATCGGGCCCGGGACACCGCGCACCGGGACCGCGCTCCGGACCCGGTGCCGGCGCCCGGACCCGACGTGGACAACGGTAGCCGCCGGCGGGCTCGCGCGGCCGCCCCCGAGTGGGTGGTTCGGCCTCGGTACGGTCCGGGTCATGCCCTTCGAGTTCGACGAGATGACCGCGGTCACTCCCACCGACGAGACCGGCGTCTGGTCCGCCGAGCTGGACGGCGGCTGGACGGTCGGCGGCGGAATCAACGGCGGCTACCTCCTCGCCGTCGTCGGCAACGCGCTCCGGGCGGCGTTCCCCGACCGCCCGGACCCCGTCGTGGTGAGCGCCCACTACCTGTCCGCCGCCACCCCCGGGCCGGCCACGGTGCGGGTGACCCCCAGGCGGGTCGGCGGCTCGGTGGCGACCGCGGCCGTCGACGTCGAGCAGGACGGCGTGGCCCGGATCGCCGCCCTGGCCACGGTCGGCGACCTGTCCCGGCTCGGCAGCCCCGGTGGCCCGGACGACGTCGAGACCACGGCCCCGCCCCTGGAGCTGCCGCCGCTCGAGGACTGCCTCAGCAACGACCTGGCGCCACCCGAGGTCCGGCGGATCGCCCGCCTCATGGACCGCTTCGACATGCGGTTCACCCCCGCGTCCGCCGGCTGGGCCGTCGGCCAGCCCTCCGGTCGCGGCGAGCTGGCCGCCTGGTTCCGCCTCGTCGACGGCCGCGAGCCCGACGCCCTCTCGCTGCTGATGGTCGTCGACGCCCTCCCGCCGGTGACGTTCGATCTCGGTCGGATCGGCTGGGCCCCCACCCTCGAGCTCACCGTCCACGTCCGCGCCCGGCCCGCACCCGGCTGGCTCCGCGTCCGCCACGTCACCCGCAACATCGCCGGCGGCATGTTCGAGGAGGACTGCGAGGTCTGGGACTCCGCCGACCGCCTGGTCGCCCAGTCCCGCCAGCTGGCCCGCCTGCCCCGCCCGACCTGATCGGCCTCGGGGTTTCGAGTCCTCAACCAGCGGTGCGTCACGTCTTCGGTGGAACTGGACCTTGCCGGTAGGCAGATAGATGGGGTCGTACGTCGGGTCGTGGGCCCTCTGGTGGTGGGAGGGGCAGAGGAGGACGCCGTCCTTGAGGTCGGTCCTGCCGCCGTCGGTCCAGCGGACTCGGTGGTGGGCCTCGCACCTGGGTGCCCGCGGTGGTGGCGGGAGGGCATTCGTCTGCTGGGGTCTCGACGACGCTCGCTGGCGCTCGCTGCTCGACCACCGGTGGACGAAGCCCGTGCAGTGCTGTCGGCGCGAGCCTGCGAGTGCCGGCAGTGCGCCGTTGTACCTGGTCGCGAGACCCGACCAGGTAGGCGCGCGGGCGCCAAGGGTCAGCCGCGGAGTGGCCCGAACCGTGGTCCAGGGAGGGCGCTCGTCTCACCGGGTAACGAGTAAGGACTGCACTCCCCCCTCAACCAGCGGGACCAGCGCCATTCCGCCGGTCGAACCAGGAACGCCGCAGGGCGACGACCCAGCGGCGGCGGGGGTGCTCGGTGGTGGACCAGAGGGTGTCGTGGCCGGGGCCCCAGGCGATGTCCTCGGGGCCCATCGGGACGGCCCAGCGGTGGCGGCGCCAGGCGCCGGGGCGGCCGACGTGCACCGAGCCGGGGACCCACGGGCCGTGGGAGGTGGTGACGTAGTAGGTCTCGTCGCGGGCCGCGACGCCCTGCATCCGGACGACGCCCTCCTCCTCGAGGGCGAGGGGGCGGGTGCTGCCGTCGTCGTCGGTGGCGAGCAGCCCGGTGCCGGGCTCGAGGGGGAACCGCGCGAGTCGACGGGTCTGGCGTGCGTTGCCGTACTCGCCGGCAACCAGCGACGGCGGCGAGGTCGAGCCGTCGAGGGAGAGGAACGAGTAGCGCAGCCGCTCCAGGCCCTCGTCGGCGCGGGCGCGGTAGGCGAAGCGCACCGGCAGCACGTAGCGGTAGCCGTACGTCGAGACCCGGCCGTCGTGCACCCCGAGGCGGCGGCGACTGCCGGAGAGGTCGTCGGGCACGCGGAGCAGGTCGGAGAGGCGGCAGGTGACCAGGCCGCGGGCGGTCGCGGCGACGTGGAGGTGGGGGCCGACCCAGGCGATGCCGCCGGCGTGCACCCGCAGCGGCTCGAGGTGGACCGCGCCGTCACGGAGCACCGGGACCACGAGCAGGACGTGGCGGTAGCGGCGGCTGGCGAGGTCGAGCACGGTCACCCGCGACCCCTGGTGGCCGGCGGGGTCCCCGGGCAGCTCCTTGGCGTACCACGCGACCAGCACCAGCTGGCGACCCGCGACCGCCGGGTCGTCGGCGTCGGCGGACGTCGAGACGCCCTGCGGCCACCAGCGGGGGTCGCGGCGGTCGTGGCGGTCCCACGTCCAGGCGCGGTGGACGGCCCGGCCCGGCGCGAGGGTACGGCGGCCGCGCCGGTCGAGGTCGCCGAGCAGCACGTCGAGGCCGACCCGCCCACCGAGCAGCTCCGCGAGCGCGTCGACCTCCGCGACGTTCTCGTCGGTGCGCACGAGGTGGATCCCGGGGCCGGCGGCTGCCATGCGCACACCGTAGACAACTAGGCTGCGCGGCCATGGGCGTCGTCGTCGGAGCCGCGATCGTGCGGGGTGACCGGGTGCTCGCGACCCGGCGCACCCGGCCGCCCGAGGCCGCCGGCCGCTGGGAGCTGCCGGGCGGGAAGGTCGAGCCGGGCGAGGAGCCGGGCGCCGCCCTGGTGCGCGAGGTGACCGAGGAGCTCGGCTGCCGGGTCGAGCTCGGGCGGTGGCTGGCGGGGGAGTCGGCGATCGGGGAGCGGCACACGCTCTGGGTCGCGGTGGCCGAGCTGGTGGACGGCGAGCCGACCCCCACCGAGCACGACCTGGTGCGCTGGCTGGCGGCCGACGAGCTCGGCGACGTCGACTGGCTCGAGCCCGACCGGCCGTTCCTCGCCGAGCTGCGCACCGAGCTGGAGACCCGGGCGTGAGGGGCGTGTTCTTCGACGAGGACGCCGCCCGCGCCGTCGCCGCCGAGCTGGCGGCCGGCGGCTGGGAGGCGCGGGTGACCCGCGAGCGGCTGGCCGGCGAGGACGACGACGACGACCACCCCTGGGCGGTCGAGACCGACGCGCCCGAGCTGCTGCTCGACGTCCTCGTCGACCGCCACGACGGGTGGCTCGACGCCGAGGAGTCGGGCCCCGGCCCGGTGCCGCCGCTGGACCTGCCCACCGAGCCCCGCCGGCTCAAGCGCCCCCCGGAGTAGGCCCGGAGTAAACCCACGCCCGCGGGTGTTCGGACCGCTGTCCCTTCGTCTTCCTAGGATCGGGTGCCATGACCGACGTCCCAGCCCAGCGGCTCCTCCTCGTGCACGCCCACCCCGACGACGAGTCGATCGGCCAGGGGGCCACCATGGCCAAGTACGTCGCCGAGGGGCGCGGGGTCACCCTGGTCACCTGCACCGCCGGCGAGATGGGCGAGGTCCTGGTGCCCGAGCTCGAGCACCTCGCCGCCGACCGCGACGACGCGCTCGGCGAGCACCGCCGCGGCGAGCTCGCCGATGCGATGGCCGCGCTCGGCGTCACCGACCACCGCTTCCTCGGCGGCTTCGGCACCTACCGCGACTCGGGCATGGAGTGGCACCCCGACGGGTACGCCGTCCCGGGCGACACCATCAGCGAGAACGCCTTCTGGCACGCCGACCTCACCGAGGCCGCCGACCACCTGGTCGCGGTGATCCGCGAGGTGCGGCCCCAGGTGCTGGTGACCTACGACCAGTTCGGCGGCTACGGCCACCCCGACCACATCCAGGCCCACCGGGTCGCCACGTACGCCGCCGCGCTGGCCGCGGTGCCGTCGTACCGCCACGACCTCGGCGAGTCGTGGGACATCGCCAAGATCTACTGGGGCGCGATGTCGGAGAGCCGGATGCGCGAGGGGCTGCGCAAGCTCCGCGAGGCCGGCGACACCACGTCGTTCGAGGGCATGGACCCCGACGGCCCGCTGCCCCACTTCGTCACCGCCGACGCCGACCTCGCGGCCGCCGTCGACGCCACCGGGTTCGTCGACCGCAAGATGGCCGCCCTCGCCGCCCACGCCACCCAGATCACCACCGACGGCCCGTTCTTCGCGCTGTCCAACAACGTCGGCGCCGAGGCGTGGGGCGTCGAGTACTACCGGATCGCCAAGGGCGAGCGGGGCGAGCTCGGGCCCGACGGCCTCGAGACCGACCTGTTCGCCGGCCTCTGACCGCGGTGGCGGTGCCGTCGTGGCTGCGCGCCCCGGTGCTGCTCGCGATCGGGTTCGCCACCGGCGTCGGCACCGTGTTCCTCCACGTCACGTGGTGGGGCCTGGCCCTCGGTGCCGCGACCACGCTGGTCTCGGCGTACGCCGTGCCGCCGGGGTGGACGACCCGGGTGCCGTGGGCCGTGGGCTGGGTGGCGCCGTTCGTGGCGGCGGTGCTGGTGCGCCGCAACGGCGGCTACCTCGTCGCCTCGGAGGCCCACGGCTACGGCCTGGTCGGGCTCGGGCTGGTGGTGCTGGTGGTGGCGCTCAGCACCCTGCCCGGCCCGGGACGATCACGGACCGGCGCCAGCGACTCCCTACTATGACCCCGTGACCACGCCGGCCCAGACCCCTGAGCGCGAGCGGGCGGGCGGACGTCTCGTCCTGCTCGTCGTGCTCGGCCTGCTCGTCGTCGCGGGGGCCGGCTACGCCGCGGCCTACGCCGTCGCGGGCGACGACCTGCCCCGCGGCACCTCCGTCGCGGGCGTCGACATCGGCGGGCGGTCCGCCGACGCCGCCGTCGCGCACCTCGAGGACGAGCTCGCCGAGCGGCTGGCCGAGCCGGTGCAGGTCAACGTCGACGACAGCTACGGCACCGTCGACGCCGACGACGTCGGGTTCGGCATCGACCTCGAGGCCACCGTCGCGCAGGCCGACCGCGGCCGCAGCTGGTCGCCCGGCCGGCTCTGGGACCACTTCACCGGCGGCGAGGAGCTCGAGCCGGTCGTCGAGATCGACGAGGAGCGCTTCGAGGAGTTCGTCGACGGCCTCGACGAGGACGCCGGCGACGCGCCCGTGGACGGCACCGTCACCTTCCGCAACGGCGCGGTGCGCACCACCGACCCCGAGATCGGCCGGGGCATCGACCCCGAGGCGGCCCGCGAGGCGGTCGCCGCGGCGTTCCTCGCCGAGCTGCCGCGCTCGCCGGTGGAGCTGCCGCTAGGGGAGACCGCGCCCGAGATCGACCAGGCCGACGTCGACGAGGCCGTCGAGACGTTCGCCAACCCCGCGATGTCGGGCCCGGTGACCCTGGTCTTCGGCAAGTCGCCGATCACGCTGCGGCCGCGCCAGTTCGGTGCGGCGCTGCGGCTGGTGCCCGAGGGTGGCGCGCTCGAGCCCGAGGTCGACGTCGACAAGCTCTCCGCGATGGTCGACAAGGGCACCTCCGGGCGCGACGAGCCCGTCGACGCCACCGTCAGGCTGGTCGACGGCAAGCCGAAGGTGGTCAAGGGCAAGCCCGGCCTGGAGTACGAGCCCGAGGTGGTCGCCGAGCAGTTCCTCTCGGTGGTCACCGAGAGCGGCGACGCCCGCCGCACCGAGGTCGAGGCCGAGGTCGCGGAGCCGGAGTTCACGACCCAGGACGCCAAGGACCTCAAGATCGTCGAGGAGGTGTCGTCGTTCACGACGTACTTCCCCTACGCCGAGTACCGCAACATCAACATCGGGCGGGCCGCCGAGCTGATCACCGGCACCGTGCTCAAGCCCGGCGAGACCTTCTCGCTCAACGACACCGTGGGCGAGCGCACCCGCGAGAACGGCTTCACCGAGGGCTTCATCATCAGCAACGGCATCTTCCGCGAGGACCTCGGCGGTGGTGTCTCGCAGATGGCGACCACGGCGTTCAACGCTGCCTTCTTCGCCGGCCTCAAGGACGTCGAGCACAAGCCCCACTCGTTCTACATCGACCGCTACCCCGTGGGCCGCGAGGCCACGGTGGCGTGGGGCTCGGTCGACCTGCGGTTCCAGAACGACACCCCCTACGGCGTCCTCATCGACGCCCGGGTCACGCCGAGCACCCCCGGGTCGCAGGGCGTGGTGACGGTGCGGATGTTCTCCACCAAGTACTGGGACATCGACACCACCACCAGCGACCGCTACAACTTCACCAGCCCCGGCACGCGCACCCTCGACGTCGAGGACTGCACGCCCAACACCGGCTACGGCGGCTTCGACGTCGACGTGAAGCGGATCTTCCGCAAGCCCGGCTCGTCGAAGGTCGTGAAGACCGAGAACTTCCACACCACCTACATCCCGTCCGACACGGTGATCTGCAAGCCGCCGGGCGGCGGCGACCGCGACCGTCAGGGAGCGGCGAGGTAGCGGTAGGTGTGGTGGTCGACGAAGCCCAGGCCGTCGTAGAGCGCGCGGGCGGCGTGGTTGTCGGCCAGCAGCTGGAGGTACGCCGTGGTCGCGCCCTGCTCGGCGCCCCACTCCAGCAGTGCGGCCATCACCAGCAGCCCGATCCGCCGGCCGCGGTGCGCGGGCTCGACCTCGATGCCGCGGAACCCGACCCACCCGTCGGCGCAGGCGGCCCGGCCGCGCGCGACCGGTGACCCGTCGCCCAGGCGGACCTCGAGGGTCGCGATGCCGGCGCCGCTGGTGAGCGCGACGTCGAGGTCCGGCAGGTCGACCCCGCGCAGCCGCCGGCGGGCCGCGGCCACGCCGGCGAGCTGGAAGACGGTGTCGGCGTCGGCCGACTCCAGCACCCAGCCGCGGTCGGCGAACAGCGCCTCCTCGGCCGAGCCGGGCAGCACCGCCGCGATCGGGCGCTTCCCCGCGGCGGCGTAGAAGGCGACGACCCGGTCGAGGGCGTCGTGCGGGGCGGGGCCGGGTGAGCCGATCGCGAGCACCGAGCTGGCCCGGCGGGCGGTGGCGGTGGGGGAGCGGCGCAGCACCCAGTCGCCCAGCGGCTCGGTCACCAGGTCGGGCCACAGCGCGAGCGCCCGCAGCTGGGCCTCGCGGGGCTCGACCCGGAGCCGGGTGGCCGGCCGCGGCGGCACCGGCTTGCCGGAGACGATGTCGGTGAGCGCGATCCGCACCGGGTCGCCGTCGGCGGGCTGCACGAGGCAGCCGTCGGCGTCCCAGGCCAGGCAGGTGCCGAGCAGGTCGGTGAACGCCGGGCCGCCGGTGGGCCCGGTCTCACCGCGCAGCAGCCGGCGCACGACGACCCGCTGGCCCACCACGTGGGGGCCGAGCCCGTGCCGCCCGGTCGCCGTGGGCATACCGTCGGTATCCAGCATGTGGGCGGAGTGGGGTACGTGCTCGGGCATCGGACGACTGATACTAGGCTGTGGCCCAGATCGGTCCTCGATCCCGAGCACTTCCAGGAGGAACCCGGTGACCTACGTCATCTCGCAGCCGTGTGTCGACGTCAAGGACCGCGCCTGTGTCGACGAATGCCCGGTGGACTGCATCTACGAGGGCAAGCGGATGCTCTACATCCACCCCGACGAGTGCGTCGACTGCGGTGCCTGCGAGCCGGTCTGCCCGGTGGAGGCCATCTTCTACGAGGACGACACCCCGGAGGAGTGGAAGCAGTACTACGACGCCAACGTCCACTTCTTCGACGAGATCGGCTCGCCCGGCGGAGCGGCCAAGATGGGTGAGATCGACCACGACCACCCCTACATCGCCGGCCTGGAGCCGCAGAACCAGGACGCGCACTGACCGTCTCCTCCCGGCTCCCGGACTTCCCCTGGGACCACCTGACGACCCACGCCACCCGGGCCCGCGCCCACGCCGACGGGATCGTCGACCTCTCGGTCGGCACCCCCGTCGACCCGACGCCCGAGGTCGTCCGGGCCGCGCTGCGCGACGCCGCTGACGCACCCGGCTACCCCGTGACCGTGGGCCGGGTCGAGACCCGGCAGGCGGTGCTCGACTGGCTGGCCGGCAGCCACGGCGTCACCGGCCTCGGCCTCCACCAGGTGCTGCCCGCGGTGGGCTCCAAGGAGCTGATCGGCTCGCTGGCGCTCCACCTCGGCATCGGCCCCGGCGACCTGGTCGTGCAGCCCGAGCTGGCCTACCCGACGTACGAGGTGGGCGCGGCCCTGGCGGGCGCCGAGCTGGTCGCCACCGACTCGTTGACCGCGCTGGGGCCGCGGGTGCCGCGGCTGCTGTGGCTGAACTCGCCGTCGAACCCCACCGGGCGGGTGCTTCCGCCGGCCCACCTGCGCAAGGTGGTCGAGTGGTGCCGCGAGCGCGGCACGATCCTGGTCTCCGACGAGTGCTACCTCGAGTGCGCTTGGGAGGCCGAGCCGGTCTCGGTGCTCCACCCCGACGTCTGCGGCGGCTCCACCGACGGCATCCTCGCCGTCCACTCGCTCTCGAAGCGGTCGAACCTCGCGGGCTACCGCTGCGCGTTCGTCGCTGGCGACGCGCGCTTGGTCGGCGAGCTGCTCGCCGTCCGCAAGAACCTCGGCCTGATGATGCCCGGCCCGATGCAGCACGCGATGGCCGCGGCGCTCGCCGACACCGGGCACGCCGTTGCCCAGCACGCCGTCTACGCCGCCCGTCGGGCCCGCCTGCGCGAGGCGCTGGAGCGGGCCGGCTTCCGCATCGACCACTCCGAGGCCTCGCTGTACCTCTGGGCCACCCGTGACGAGGACTGCTGGGACACCGTGTCGTGGCTGGCCGAGCGCGGCATCCTCGTCGCCCCCGGCGCCTTCTACGGCGCCGCCGGCGCCCGCCACGTGCGGGTCGCCTTCACCGCCACCGACGAGCGGGTCGGGGCGGCGGTGGCCCGGCTGCTGTAAGCCGGGGTCCACCACTCCTCCACGCCGCTGCAACGACCGGGAACTGGTGCGATCGGCGTGTCACAGGCGCGCGGGTCGCTCAGCCGGGGTCGGGGGTGAGGCCCACCGACTCGATGCCGGCGACGGCCGCGGCCTCGTCGTTGTCGGAGGTGTCGCCGGAGATGCCCACGGCGCCGACCACCACGTCGTTCTCGCGCACCAGGACGCCGCCCGGCACCGGCACCAGCGCGCCGCCGATGGCGGACGTGGCGGCGGCGATGAAGTAGGGCTGCGACTCGGCGCGGGCCATCAGCGCGCGGGTGCCGTGCCCGAGCGAGATCGCGCCGTGGGCCTTGGCGTAGGCGATCTCGAAGCGCTTGTTGGACGACCCGTCCTCGCGCTCGACGGCGGTGACGTGCCCGCCGGCGTCGAGCACGACGATCGTCAGGGGCTTGAAGCCCTGGCCCATCCCGTGCACGCGGGCGGCCGCGACGATCCGGCGGGCGGTGTCGAGGGTGAGGCTCATGAGGTGGCTCCTGGGGTCGGGGCGGTCGCGGCCTTGAGGGCGCGGCGCCGGCGGTGGAGGACGGGTTCGGTGTAGCCGCTGGGCTGGGCGAGCCCCTCGACGGCGAGCTCGCGGGCGGCCCGGAAGGCCTCGCCGTCGAAGCCGGGGGCCATCGGGCGGTAGCCGGGCTCGCCGGCGTTCTGCTCGTCGACCACCGCGGCCATCCGGCGGAACGACTCCTCGACCTGCTCGGGGGTGACGACGCCGTGCAGCAGCCAGTTGGCGACGTGCTGGCTGGAGATCCGGCAGGTCGCGCGGTCCTCCATCAGGGGGGTGCCGGAGAGGTCGGGCACCTTGGAGCAGCCGATGCCCGCGTCGATCCAGCGGACGACGTAGCCGAGGATGCCCTGCACGTTGTTGTCGAGCTCGCGGCGGCGGTCGTCGTCCGACCAGGCCGACGGGTCGCCCACCGGCACGGTCAGCAGGTCGGCGAGGCGGGCGCGTGGCCGGCCTGCCAGCTCGCGCTGCACCGCCGCGACGTCGACGTGGTGGTAGTGGGTCGCGTGCAGGGTCGCTGCCGTCGGCGACGGCACCCAGGCGCAGGACGCCCCGGCCCGCGGGTGGCCGATCTTCTGCTCGAGCATCTCGGCCATCGAGTCCGGCGCGGCCCACATGCCCTTGCCGATCTGGGCCCGCCCAGCCAGCCCGCAGGCCAGCCCGACGTCGACGTTGTTGTCCTCGTACGCCGCGATCCACGGCTGCGCCTTCATCTCGCCCTTGCGGTGCACCGGGCCGGCGTGCACCGAGGTGTGGATCTCGTCGCCGGTGCGGTCGAGGAAGCCGGTGTTGATGAAGCAGACCCGCTCGCGGGCGACCTCGATGCAGGCCTTGAGGTTGAGGGTCGTGCGCCGCTCCTCGTCCATGATCCCGACCTTGAGGGTCAGCGGTTCGACGCCCAGCCCGGTCTCCACCGCCGCGAACAGGTCGACGGTGAACGCCACCTCCTCGGGCCCGTGCATCTTCGGCTTCACGAAGTACATCGACCCCGTGCGCGAGTTGGCGAGCCCGCCCTCCCGGCGCAGGTCGTGCAGGCCGCACAGGGTGGTGACGAGCGCGTCGAGGACGCCCTCGGGCACCTCGGCGCCGGTGCTGTCGAGCACGGCGTCGGTGGTCATCAGGTGGCCGACGTGGCGCACCAGCATCAGCGCCCGCCCGGGCAGGGTGACGGTCGAGCCGTCGGCCGCCGTGCAGGTGCGGTCGGGGTGCATGGTGCGGGTGAACGTCCGTCCACCCTTGGTGACCTGCTCCTCGAGGGTGCCCTGCATCAGCCGCAGCCAGTTGCGGTAGCCCGCGACCTTGTCGTCGGCGTCGACGGCGGCCACGGAGTCCTCGAGGTCCATGATCGAGGTGACGGCCGACTCGAGCACCACGTCCTTGACCCCGGCGGCGTCGGTGGCGCCCACGCTGTCGTCGCGGTCGACCTGGATCTCCAGGTGCAGCCCGTGGTGCACGACCACCACCGCCTCCGGCGCGGCCGCGTCGCCGCGGTGCCCCACCAGCTGGGCGGGGTCGGCCAGCCGGGCGACGTCGCCGGTGGCGAGGGTGACGGCCAGCCCGTCGCCGTCCACGGCGTACGCCGTCGCGTCGGCGTGGCTGCCGGCCGTGAGCGGCGCGGCGACGTCGAGCAGCGCCCGGGCCCGGCGGATCACCTCGGCCCCGCGCACCGGGTTGTACGACGAGCCGGGGGCTAGGCCGCCCTCGCGGGGGACGGCGTCGGTGCCGTAGAGCGCGTCGTAGAGGGAGCCCCACCGGGCGTTGGCGGCGTTGGTGGCGAACCGGGCGTTGAGCATCGGCACCACGAGCTGGGGGCCGTGCTGCTGCGCGATCTCGGGGTCGACGCCACGGGTGGTGACCGTGACGTCGCCGGGCTCGGGGACCAGGTAGCCGATCTCGCGCAGGAACGCCTCGAGCTCGGCGGGGTCCGGCGCGCCGGGGTGGGCGCGGTGCCAGTCGTCGAGCTGCGCCTGGAGCTCGTCGCGGCGCGCGAGCAGCTCGCGGTTGCGCGGGGCGAACCGGTGGACGACCTCGTCGGCCGCGGCCCAGAACCGCTCGCTGGTGACGCCGGAGCCGGGGAGGGCCTCCTCCTCGACGAACCGGTGCAGCACCGCGGCCACCTCCAGCCCGCCGTGGCTGCCGCCGACCCGGACCCGCTCGCTCATCGCCCGCTCCCTTGCCAGTCGAAATCGCCGCGTGGAACACTCGCCAGCGCCCGGGCCGACCCGGGAAGTCGCTCGTGAGAATCTAGCGGAGGGAGTGGCGGCGGCCGTGACAGCCGACCTGCCCGACCTGCCCGACCTGGCCCCGCTGCGCGCCGCGCTGCCCGAGGGGGTCCTGGTCACCGACCCGGCGCGGCTCGAGACCTACCGCCACGACCGGGCCCGCGACCCCGGCGCCGGCACCCCGGTCGCGGTCGCGCTGGTCACCTCGACCGACGACGTGTGCGCCGTGGTGCGCTGGGCCGCGGAGCACCGGGTCGCGCTGGTGCCGCGCGGTGCCGGGTCGGGGCTCTCCGGCGGCGCCTCGGCCGTCGACGGCGGCCTGGTGGTCTCCACCGAGCGGATGCGTGCGATCACGGTCGACCCCGTCACCCGGATCGCCGTCGCCCAGCCGGGCGCGTTCAACGCCGCGGTCAAGGCGGCGGCCGCCGAGCACGGCCTGTGGTACCCGCCCGACCCGTCGTCGTACGAGTTCTGCTCGATCGGCGGCAACGTCGCGACCAACGCCGGCGGCCTGTGCTGCGTCAAGTACGGCGTCACCACCGACTACGTGCTCGGGATGACCGTGGTGCTCGCCGACGGCACCGCCGTCTCGCTGGGCGGGCCGCGGCTCAAGGACGTCGCCGGGCTCTCGCTCACCAAGCTGTTCGTCGGGAGCGAGGGGACGCTCGGGATCATCACCGAGGTGGTGCTCCGGCTGGTGCCCGCCCAGCGCCCGCCGGCGACGCTGGTGGCGACGTTCCCGACGCTCGACGGCTCCACCGCGGCGGTGCTCGACATCAGTCGGCGGCTGCGGCCCTCGATGCTGGAGTTCATGGACCGCTACACGATCAACGCCGTCGAGGACGAGACGCGCATGGGCCTGGACCGCGAGGCCGAGGGGATGCTCGTCATCCAGTCCGACGAGCCCGAGCAGCACGCCGACGCCGAGGTCGCGCTGATCACCGAGATCTGCACCGGCCACGGCGCCGAGGTCTTCGCCACCTCCGACCCGGGCGAGGGCGAGCAGTTCGTGGTGGCCCGCCGGATGGCGATCCCCGCGGTCGAGAAGCGTGGCTCGCTGCTGCTCGAGGACGTCGGCGTCCCGCTCACCGCGCTCGGCGACCTGTGCCGGGGGATGGCCGCTATCAGCGCCGCCCGCGAGGTCGAGATCGCCGTGATCGCCCACGCCGGCGACGGCAACACCCACCCGTTGATCGTCTTCGACCCCGCCGACGCCGACCAGTCCGCGCGCGCCCAGCAGGCCTACGGCGAGGTGATGGCCCTGGCGATCCGCCTCGGCGGCACCATCACCGGCGAGCACGGCGTGGGCCGGCTCAAGCGCGACTGGCTGCCCGACTACCTCGGCCCCGACGCGCTCGCGCTCAACCAGCGGGTCAAGGCCGCCCTGGACCCGCTGGGGATCATGAACCCCGGCGCGCTGCTGTAGCCCGCCGCCGCACCGTCAGTCGTGCACGTCGACGTGCACGTGGTCGCGGTGCTCCAGGATCGCGGCGGTCCCGGCCGGCCGGCCGTCGGTGTCGACGTCGTAGTCGCGCCACCCGTCGCCGGAGCGGAACCCGCTAGTCCAGATCCGGCCGTCGAAGATCAGCGTCCGGATCCGCAGCCGCTCGGCCTGGGTGACGAGGTACTGCGCGATCGCCCACCCCCGCACCCGGTTGGCGGCGCTGATGGGTCGCACGAACAGGTCGATGGCCCGGCCCTCGTAGTGGGCCGACCCCTGCTGGTGACCGGTCGACACGCCGCCGGGCTCGAAGCCGCCGAGGGGCGCGTCGGGGAAGCGGGCGTCGAGGTCGCGCCGCACCTCCTCGGCCCGCGCGGTGAGGCCCGACGCGCGCAGCCGCGGGTTGCCGTCGGCGACGTCGGGGTCGAGGCGGCAGCTGAGGGCGGCGGGGGAGTGGCCGGTGAGCGCGGAGGCGAGCACCCGCGCGTCGGCCTCGTGGTCGGCGTAGGCGTCCGGGTACGCCGAGCGCTGCACCGCCTGGGCCGCGACGGTGACCTCCATGTCGGTGTAGCCGTCGATCCGCTCGAGCGCGTCGTAGAACGCGTGGGTGGCGTAGACGGGGTCACCCACCTGCTCCGGCGTCCCCCATCCCTGCGATGGCCGCTGCTGGAACAGCCCGATCGAGTCGCGGTCACCGCCCTCGAGGTCGAGGATCTTCGACTCCTGGTACGCCGTGGCGAGCGCGATCGTCACGGCCCGCGCCGGCAGCCCGCGCTGTACCCCGATCGCCGCGATCAGCCCGGCGTTCTCGGCCTGCTGGAGCGAGAGGTCGACGTTGCGCCCGTCGACGGTGGCGGTGCAGAGGTCGGGGGCGAGGAACGGCATCGGCTTGTCGGTGGCCAGCGCCCAGCCGAGGGCGGCGACCAGGCCCACGGTCGCGACCCCCGCGACCGCGGTCAGCCCCCTCTTCACGCCGCCAGTCTCGCGTACCGGTGGTTGAGGAAGGCGTGCAACGCCTGTCTCGAAACCCGGTGAGCCGACCGCCCTCCCTGTAGCGGGTGATTCCGGGGACGTGGCTCGGGCGGGGGCTGACTGCGGGCTGGTGGGATCCGGCGGGCGGATGACTGTGGTTGGTGGTGGGTGCGGGGTGCCGCGCGAGGGTGGGCACTGCGGCTGCTGCGCGCCGGACGTCGTTCGGCACTCGTTGCCGTGTCGCCGGACTCTGCCCTGCGGTTCCCCGGCGTTCGTGTCGGCGCCACGCCGCCGTCTACGTGCCGAACGCCGCCCGTCGCTCCGCCGCCTCCGTGCCGGCGGCGCGGCACCCCGGCGTGCGGACGCCGGGCACCGGTGGTCGAGCAGCGAGCGCCAGCGAGCGTCGTCGAGACCCGGTGAGCCGAGAGGCCTCCTGTCTCACCGGAGGGCGTTCGGGTGCGCCCACCGTTGGTTGAGGAAGGACGAAGCCCCGTCTCGAAACCCAGTGAGCCGAGAGCCCTCCTGTCCCCACCGGAGGGCGTTCGGGTGCGGGGGTTTCGAGACAGTTGCTAGCGCAACTTCCTCAACCAGCGGGGGTTTCGACCAACGGGGGGAATGGGTCAGTTGGCGTGCAGGGCGGCGTTGAGCGAGACGCCCTCGCTGCGCCACGGGACCGCCTCGATGGCGCCGGTGACGGAGTTGCGGCGGAAGAGGACGTTGTCGGCGCCGGAGAGCTCGGCGGCCTTGACCACGCGGGGCTTGCCGTCGAGGTCGGTGATCGTGACCTTGGTGCCGGCGGTGACGTAGCAGCCGGCCTCGACGACGCAGTCGTCGCCGAGGGAGATGCCGATGCCGGCGTTGGCGCCGAGCAGGCAGCGCTCGCCGACCGAGATGACCTCCCTGCCGCCGCCCGAGAGGGTGCCCATGATCGAGGCGCCGCCGCCGACGTCGGAGCCGTCGCCGACCACCACGCCGGCCGAGATCCGGCCCTCGACCATCGAGGCGCCGAGAGTGCCGGCGTTGAAGTTCACGAAGCCCTCGTGCATGACCGTGGTGCCCTCGGCGAGGTGGGCACCGAGCCGCACCCGGTCGGCGTCCGCGATCCGCACGCCGCTGGGCAGCACGTAGTCGACCATCCGCGGGAACTTGTCGACGCCGTAGACCGCGACCTCGTGGCCGGCGGCCCGGAGCCGGGCCCGGGTGAGCTCGAAGCCCTCGACGGCGCACGGGCCGGCGGAGGTCCACACCACGTTGGTGAGCAGCCCGAAGATGCCGTCGAGGGAGAGGCCGTGCGGCCGGACCAGCCGCGCCGAGATCAGGTGCAGGCGCAGCCAGACCTCCTCGGTCGTGGTGGGCGCCGCGGCGAGGTCGGCGACCTCGACCAGCCGGACCTCGCGGGTCACGCCGCGGGCCTCGTCGGTGCCGGCCAGCGCGGTGAGCTCGGCGGGCGCGTCGCTGCCGTCGGCCCCGCCGAGCGCGGGGGCCGGGAACCACGCGTCGAGGACGGTGCCGTCGGCGGTGGTGGTGACGAGGGCGTGGCCGTGCGCGGCGGTGGGTCCGGCGGTGGGCGTGGAGGTGGTCACGGGTCCGCACTCTACGAAAGGTCGCGGTGCCGTCGGCGCCGCGGCCCACCTGACGGTGCTCCGGAGCGACCCCGCGGCGCCGGCCGGCGGCCCCACCCCCGACGAGGGCGTGCTGCGCATCCGCCTAGAGGTCGGTGCGGCCGTCGATGCACTCGCGCAGCAGGTCGGCGTGGCCGCAGTGGCGGGCGTACTCCTCGACGAGGTGGACGACGACCTCGCGGACCTCGAGGTCGCCCTCGGGGTGGGCGCCGAGCGCGTCGAGCGGGGTGGCGGCCAGCACGTCCTCGGCGTGCGCCACCTCGGTGCGCCAGGCCGCCCACGCCTCCTCGACCACGGCGGGGTCGGCGACCGCGCCGTCGAAGTCGGCGTCGCGCCGGTCGTCCTTGCCCCACAGCCGCGGCAGCGCCAGGTCGCGGCCCACCACCCGGCGCCACCACGAGTGCTCGACCGCGGCCAGGTGGCGCAGCAGCCCGAGCAGCGACAGCGACGACGGCGGCACCGCCCGCCGGGCCAGCTGGTCGGCGTCGAGCCCGCTGCACTGTCGCTCGAACGTCGCCCGGTAGTGGCGCAGGTAGTCCTCGAGCACCGCGCGCTCGCCGCGCAGGGGGAGGTCGGGGCCGGCCGGCTGCTGCTCGCTCACCCGGCCACCCTCGCCCGGGACGGGGCCCGGCCGCAATCCGATTCGCGGGCGGCCCGCCGCGCGCCGTAGGCTGGGGGCACAGGCGTCCGAGCCGTCATCAGCGGCGAGCCTCCGGAAGAAAGCCCCGGGCGACCGGGGTGACTAGAACCGGACGGGTGGGCCCGTCACAGCCCGAGAACGAGCGGTTCGTCCCCAGCAGCCGGGGGACGGGCAAACGAGGTGGTACCGCGGGCCCTCCCCGGAGGGGTCGTCCTCGTGCCGATCAGTGCACGGACGACGCAGCCCAGGAGCGAGCCACCCATGACCTACCCCCAGGTCTCCACCGCCGGTCACGAGACCGTCCCCTCCAGCCCCCGCTTCCCGGAGATCGAGGAGCGGGTGCTCGCCTACTGGCACGCCGACGGCACCTTCCAGGCCAGCGTCGACGCGCGCGACGCCGGACCCGACGGCAGCAACGAGTTCGTCTTCTACGACGGCCCGCCGTTCGCCAACGGCCTGCCCCACTACGGCCACCTGCTCACCGGCTACGTCAAGGACCTGATCCCGCGCTACCAGACCATGCGCGGGCGCAAGGTCGAGCGGCGCTTCGGCTGGGACACCCACGGCCTGCCCGCCGAGCTCGAGGCGATGCGGCTCAACGGCATCAAGACCACCGACGAGATCGTCGAGATGGGCATCGACAAGTTCAACGACGCCTGCCGCGAGTCGGTGATGAAGTACACCGGCGAGTGGCGCGACTACGTCACCCGGCAGGCGCGCTGGGTCGACTTCGACAACGACTACCGCACCATGAACGCCGACTACATGGAGTCGGTGATCTGGGCGTTCAAGCAGCTCCACGACAAGGGTTTGGTCTACGAGGGCTTCCGGGTGCTGCCCTACTGCTGGAACGACGAGACGCCGCTGTCGAACCACGAGCTGCGGATGGACGACGACGTCTACCAGAACCGCCAGGACCCGGCGGTCACCGTGGGGCTGCGGCTGACCAGCGGTCCGGCCGAGGGCGCGCTCGCGCTGGTGTGGACCACCACGCCGTGGACGCTGCCGTCGAACCTGGCGATCATGGTCGGCTCCACGATCGACTACGTCGTCGTCGAGGCCCCGGTGCCCGGCACCGAGGAGACCGCGCGCTACCTGGTCGCCGAGGCCCGGCTGGCGGCGTACGCCCGCGAGCTCGGCGACGAGCCCGTCGTGGTCGCCCGCCACACCGGCGCCGAGCTGGTCGGCAGCACCTACGTGCCGCCGTTCACCTACTACCTGGGGCGCGAGAACGCCTTCCGCGTCGTCGCCGCCGACGAGGCCGTCACCACCACCGACGGTGTCGGCCTGGTGCACACCGCCGGCGCGTTCGGCGAGGTCGACAAGGAGGTCACCGACCGCGAGGGCATCGAGGCGGTGATGCCGGTCGGCAAGGACGGCCGGTTCACCTCGCCGGTCGACGACTACGCGGGGATGCTGGTCTTCGACGCCAACCTGCAGATCATCGACCACCTCAAGGCCGCCACCCGCGGCGAGGCCGCCGCCTCGGTGTCGCCCGGCACCGTGCTGCTGCGCCGCGAGACCTACGACCACAGCTACCCCCACTGCTGGCGCTGCCGCGAGCCGCTGATCTACAAGGGCGTCTCGTCGTGGTTCGTCGAGGTGACCGCGATCAAGCAGCGGATGCTCGAGCTGAACCAGCAGATCAACTGGGTGCCCGACCACATCCAGGACGGCCAGTTCGGCCGCTGGTTGGAGAACGCCCGCGACTGGTCGATCACCCGCAACCGGTTCTGGGGCTCGCCGGTGCCGGTGTGGCGCAGCGACGACCCGGCGTACCCCCGCATCGACGTCTACGGCTCCTTCGAGGAGATCGAGCGCGACTTCGGCACGCTGCCGCGCAACCGCGACGGCGAGCCCGACCTGCACCGGCCGTGGGTCGACGAGCTCACCCGTCCCAACCCCGACGACCCGCGCCCGGAGGGGGAGCGCTCGACGATGCGCCGGGTCCCCGACGTGCTCGACGTGTGGTTCGACTCCGGGTCGATGTCCTACGCCCAGGTGCACTACCCGTTCGAGAACGCGGAGTGGTTCGACGGGTCGGCCAGCACCAAGGGCCACTTCCCGGCTGACTTCATCGTCGAGTACATCGGCCAGACCCGCGGCTGGTTCTACACGCTGCACGTCCTGGCGAGCGCGATCTTCGACAAGCCGGCGTTCGAGAACTGCATCAGCCACGGGATCGTGCTCGGCTCCGACGGCAACAAGATGTCGAAGTCGCTGCGCAACTACCCCGACGTCACCGAGGTCTTCGACCGCGACGGCGCCGACGCGATGCGCTGGTTCCTCATGTCGTCGCCGATCCTGCGCGGCGGCAACCTGGTCGTCACCGAGCAGGGCATCCGCGACTCGGTGCGCCAGGTGATGATCCCGCTCTGGAACAGCTGGTACTTCTTCCAGCTCTACGCCAACGCCGCGCGCGACGGCGCGGGCTACCGCGCGTCGTGGTCGACGGCGTCGACCGACCCGCTCGACCGCTACGTGCTGGCCAAGACCCGGCAGTACGTCGAGCAGATGACCGCCGCGCTCGACGGCTACGCCGTCGCCGACGCCTGCGACGCGACGCGGTCGTTCCTCGACGTGCTCTCGAACTGGTACATCCGCCGCTCGCGCGACCGGTTCTGGGGCGACAACCCCGAGGCCTTCGACACCCTGCACACGGTGCTCGAGGTGGTCTGCCGGGCGACCGCCCCGCTGCTGCCGCTCACCACCGAGGAGGTGTGGCGGGGCCTCACCGGCGGCCGTTCGGTCCACCTCGCCGACTGGCCGCTGGCCGCCGACCTGCCGGCCGACGACGCCCTGGTCGCCGCGATGGACCAGGTGCGCGACATCTGCTCGTCCGGCTCGGCGCTGCGCAAGGCGGCCAACCTCCGCAACCGGCTGCCGCTGTCGTCGCTGACCGTGGTCGTCGCCGACCCCGCCGCGCTGGCCGGCTTCGAGCCGATCATCGCCGACGAGCTGAACCTCAAGGAGGTGCGGCTGCTCGCGGCCGACGCGCCCGAGGCGGCGTCGTACGGCGTCTCGCAGAAGCTCACGGTCAACGCCCGGGCCGCCGGGCCGCGGCTGGGCAAGGACGTGCAGCGCGCGATCAAGGGCTCCAAGTCCGGCGACTGGTCGGTGGCCGACGACGGCACCGTCACCGCCGGCGGGCTGGTGCTGGTCGAGGGGGAGTACACCCTCGAGACCGTCGCCGGCGCGGCCGACGACTCCACCGCGGTGGGGATGCTCCCCGGCGGCTTCGTGGTGCTCGACACCGAGGTCACCCCGGCGCTGGCCGCCGAGGGCCTGGCCCGCGACCTGGTGCGGGCGGTCCAGCAGGCCCGCCGCGACGCCGGGCTGCAGGTCTCGGACCGGATCGCCCTCACCGTGTCGGGCTCGGCGACCGTGCAGGCGGCCGCCCGCGCCCACGAGGAGCTCGTCACCCGCGAGACCCTCGCGACGTCCTACGACGTGGTCGCGGACGCCGAGGGCACCGAGGTCGTCGTCGGCGACGGCGAGCGGGCCACGGTCGAGGTCACCAGGGCGTAGCGGGTCCGATCAGAGCGGCCGCGGCTGGTAGGTGAGGACCAGCGTCCCGGCGGCCGTCTGCCAGCGCGAGCCGGCGGGCTGCCAGACCCGGGCGACGTAGTAGGCGTGGCCGGCGTCGACGCCCTTCAGGTCGACGAGCAGGACCGTGGTGTGGCTGCGGTCGTCGGCCCAGTGGTGCTCCTCGCGACAGTCGGGGCCCGAGCGCCCCTCGACGTGGTACGGCGTCCGCAGGGTGATCTCGAGCGTCCGGGCGCCCACCCCCGGGAGGAAGCGGGCGGATACCCGGCCGCCCCCGAGCGGCCCCTCGCCCGACTCCACCTCCTCCCACCAGAACGTGCACGCCTCCCCGCCGTCGGTGTAGGTGTCGAAACCGGTCCAGGTGTACCGGCCGCCGGCGTCGGCGAAGGTGGCCCGGTGCGGCTCCCGCGTGGGCGACGCCGCGGCGAGGTCGATCTCGATGTCGCCCCAGCGGTCCCAGGTGCGGTCGCGCCCCGACGAGACCGTGTGCCCGGACTCGCGCAGCGCGATGTCGCCGACGAGGCGTCCGCCGGCCCAGGGCAGCAGCTCGCCGGGCTCGAGCCGGTGGAGGGTGACCCAGGGTCCGACCTCGCAGTCGTTCTTGCGCTCGGCCTTGCTGCGCGGAGCCTTTTTCGGCGCGAGGCAGACGATGACGCGGTAGCGGCCTTCCTTGGCAGCCGGCACGCGCACCGTCACCGGCCGGGTGGTGCGGGCGCGGGCGGCCAGCGCCGGCACCCGCCCCCGGCCGGCGACGCGGTCGTCCTTCGAGGGGCGGCCGTCGCGCGACAGCAGCAGCCGCAGGGGCGTGGCCGCGGACCGGGCGGACCCGCGGTTGACCACGAGGGCACGGACGGTCAGGCGGTCACCCGTCGTCACGTGCGCCGGGACCTTGCGCACGGAGGCGACGGCCGGGTCCGCTCCTCGTGCCGCCGCGTCGGCGTGCGGCGGCGCCAGCGTTCCGAGCAGCGTCACCGCCAGCGCGGCCGCGGCGGCCAGCGCCGTCGCCGTGGTCGTCGCCGTCCCTCGTCGTGCTCCCAGGGTCCGCATCGGGGTCCGCATCGGGGTCCGCATCGGGTCCGCCTTCCGTCGCTGACGTGTCCGGGGTCACGATGCTGCGCCCTGCGGCCCGACCGTCAGGGACAGATGTCCCCGGCCGGCCGGACCGCAGCCCCCGGACCGGCGCGGGTGGGTCAGCGGGCCAGGCGGCGGTAGGCCCGGGCCGAGAGGGGCAGGAACACCAGGGTGAGCACGGCCGGCCACAGCGTGGCCGCGAGCACCGCGTGGTCGGCCAGCACGCCGTCGGTGACCCCGACCGGGTTGCCGAACAGGTCGCGGCAGGCGGCGGCGGTGGCCGAGACCGGGTTCCACTGGGCCAGGAAGGCCAACCAGCCCGGCATCGTCTCGGGTGCGACGAACAGGTTGGACAGGAAGCCCAGCGGCCACACCAGCACCTGCACCGCCATCACCGCCCCCTCGCCCCGCAGGACCAGGCCGAGGTAGATCCCGATCCACAGCACGGCGACCCGCAGCCACAGCAGGAGCAGCACCGCCAGCGCAGCGGCCGCGAGCCCGCCCTCGGCGCGCCAGCCGACGAGCAGGCCGCCCACCAGCAGCACGGCGAGCTGGAGGGCGGAGTTGGCCAGGTCGGCGCCCGCCCTCCCCAGCGGTACGGCGGTGCTGCTGATCGGCAGCGACCGCAACCGGTCGGTGACGCCCTTGCGGCTGTCGTTGGTGATCGCGCTCATCGTGGTCTCGACGCCGAACATCATCGCCAGCGCGAGCATCCCCGGCACCAGGTAGGGCAGGTAGTCGCCGCCACCGGGCAGCTCGATGGCGCCGCCGAAGAGGTAGCCGAAGACCAGCAGCAGCATCACCGAGAACAGCACGCCGAAGACCGGCGTCCACGGCTCCCGCTGCCAGTGCTTGAGCTCGCGCTGGGTCATCACCCAGCCCTGCTGCAGCGCACTCATGCCGCGCTCCCCTCGGTCACGTGCAGGAAGACCTCGTCGAGCGTCGGCCGGCGCAGCAGCACGTCGGCGACCTCGAGGCCGGCGGCGTCGAGGGCGCGCACGGCGTTCATCAGCGCCACCGTGCCCCCGCCGGCTCCGGCCTCGACCGTCACCCGCTGCGTCTCGGCGTCGGCCTCGCCGCCGACGGCGGCTGCCACCCGCGCGAGGTCGTCGGCGCTGCGCGCGGTCACGATCACCCGGTCGCCGCCGAGCCGGTCCTTGAGCTCGGACGACGTGCCCTCGGCCACCACCCGACCGGCGCCGAGCACGGTGATCCGGTCGGCCAGCTGGTCGGCCTCGTCGAGGTACTGCGTGGTCAGCAGCACCGTGGTGCCCGCGGCGACCACCGCGCGCACGGCCTCCCAGACCTCGTTGCGGCCGCGCGGGTCGAGCCCGGTGGTGGGCTCGTCGAGGAACAGCAGGGCCGGGCGCCGGACCAGCCCGGCCGCGATGTCGAGCCGTCGGCGCATGCCGCCGGAGTAGGTCGAGACCTTGCGGTCGGCGGCCTCGGTCAGCCCGAACGACGCCAGCAGCTCCTCGGCCCGGGACCGGGCCTGCCGGGCGCCGAGCCCGTGCAGGCGGCCGAACATCACCAGGTTCTCGCGCCCGTGCAGCACCTCGTCGAGGGCGGGGAACTGGCCGACCAGCCCGATGGCCGCGCGCACGGCGGCGGGGGAGCGGCGCACGTCGTGGCCTGCGACGCGGACCTCGCCCTCGTCGCACCGGGTGAGCGTGGCGAAGGCGTGCACGGCTGTGCTCTTGCCGGCGCCGTTGGGCCCGAGCAGGGCGTGCACGGTGCCGGCGCGGACCTCGAGGTCGAGCCCGTCGAGGGCGCGGGTCGCGCCGTACCTCTTGTGCAGGCCGCGCGCGAGCAGCGGTGTGGTGGTGGGGTCCATCCGCGTCCTTTCTTCGTACGATGTACGGAGTGAACGGCGGAGACTAGCACAATATTCCGTACGGCGTACGGAGCAAGCCGCCGCGCGGCTAGGCTCACCCCCGTGACCGCCTCGCCCGACCCCGCCGAGCCTGCGGCGCCGGAGCCCGCCCGGCCGGACCCCGCCCTGCGCCTGCTCTGGCGGCACGTGGTCGCCGAGGACGAGCAGCCCCGCCGGGGCCCGCGGCAGCGCCTGAGCGTCGACGACGTGGTCGACGCCGCGATCGCGATGGCCGACGCGGAGGGTCTCGCCGGGGTGAGCATGCGCGGACTCGCGCAGCGGCTGGGGTTGGCGCCGATGTCGCTCTACACCTACGTGCCGGGCCGCAACGAGCTGGTGGCGCTGATGGTCGACCAGGTGCTGGCCCGGCGCGAGCTGCCGCCGCTCCCCGACGGGCTGCGGGCCCGGCTCGAGACCGTCGCACGGGTGCACCACGCCGAAGCGCTCGCCCACCCCTGGCTGCTCGACGTCACCGGCATCCGGCCGTGGCTCGGCCCCGGGGCGGCCGACCGCTACGAGTGGCAGCTCTCCGCGGTGGAGGGGGTGGGCCTCGACGACGTCGAGATGGACCAGACCGTGGCCCTCCTGGTCGGCTTCGCCAGCAGCATCGCGCACGCCGAGCACGAGAAGCGCCGCGCCGAGCGGGAGTCGGGGCAGAGCGAGCTGGCGTGGTGGGAGGCGAACGCCGAGGAGCTGGGCCGGGTGATGTCAGGTCGCGAGTACCCCCTCGCCGGCCGGGTCGGCCAGGCCGCGGGCGAGGCCTACCAGGCCGCCAGCGACCCGGCCCGCGAACTCGAGTTCGGCCTGGCCCGGATCGTCGACGGCGTCCTCGCCCTGCTCGCCACCCGCTCCTGACCGCGCCGAGTCGGGGGGGGGGGGGGGGGGGAGCAGGCGCCACCACCCGCCGCCGCCGGCCCCGCCGCCGG
>NZ_JAFFJT010000006.1 GCF_016924665.1 Nocardioides sp. SYSU D00038 | reverse complement strand
CCGGGGAAACCCGCCCCCCCCCCCCCCCCCCCCCCCCCCCCCCCCCCCCGGCGGCCGCCCCCCCCCCCCCCCCCCCCCCCCCCCCGCCACGTCAGGCCGGCGCTCCGGCGAGGCCGAGGCGGCCGGCGAGGCGGTCGAGCGAGGCGAGCACCTCGTCGGGCGACCTGTCCGGCACGCCCCAGATCAGCTCGGTGGCGCCGGCCTCGGCCCAGGCGGCCAGGTCGGCGGGGTCGGGCTTGAAGGCGATCAGGATCCGGATGTCGGGGGCGCCGTCGCGGCCGGCCTCGGCCCAGGCGGCCTTGAGCGCCTCGATGTGGGCGCCGATGTCAGACTGGGCCGGCGTGGTCATCCAGCCGTCGGCGTGCTCGGCGATCCAGCGGAAGGTCTTGGGGCCGCCGCCGGCGCCGATGATCAGCGGCACGTGGGCCTGCACCGGCTTGGGCCAGGCCCAGGACGGGCCGAACGACACGAACTCGCCGTCGTAGGCCGCCTCCTCCTGGGTCCACAGCGCGCGCATCGCCTCGACGTACTCCTTGAGGACGGTGCGTCGCTTGCCGGCCGGCACGTGGTGGTCGGCGAGCTCGTCGGTGTTCCACCCGAAGCCCGCGCCGACCTCGACCCGACCCCCGGAGAGGTGGTCGAGGGTCGCGATCTGCTTGGCCAGCGTGATCGGGTCCGACTCCACCGGCAGCGCGACCGCGGTGGAGAGGCGGATCCGCGAGGTCGCCTGCGCGACGGTGGCCAGCGTGATCCACGGGTCGAGCGTGCGCAGGTAGCGGTCGTCGGGCAGCTGCTCGCCACCGGTGGGGTGCAGCGCCTCGCGCTTGACGGGGATGTGGGTGTGCTCCGGCACGTAGAAGGTGTCGAACCCCCGCTCCTCGGCCGCGCGGCCCAGGTCGGCCGGCCGGATGCCGCGGTCGGAGGTGAAGAGGACGAGGCCGTTGCGCATGCGCGCCAGACTAGAACCAGTTCTAGTTTGTTGGGAAGTTCCTAGACTGCTCGCATGCCCGACCGCCCACCCGCCAGCCAACCGGACGCCGTATGGCAGGACCTCTGCATCGACGCCCTCGACCCCTCGCGCCTGGGCCGGTTCTGGGCCGCGGTCACCGGGTTGACCCTCGTCGACGAGCCCGACCACGTCCACCTCGACGGACCCACCCCGCGACACCGGATCTGGGTCAACGAGGTCGACCGGCCCAAGACCGTGAAGAACCGGCTGCACCTCGACGTCGACGTCGCCTCGGTGGACGAGGTGGTGGCGCTGGGAGCGACCGTGCTGGCCCCCGCCGAGGAGACCGGCTTGGGCTGGACGGTGCTGGCCGATCCCGAGGGGCACGAGTTCTGCGCCTTCGTGCGCGAGCCGGACCGGCTGCCGGCGTACCGCCTCCACGGAGTGGGCGTCGACTGCGTCGACGCCGAGCGGCTGGCGCGCTGGTGGGGCGAGCGGTTCGGCGTCGAGCCGGAGGACCACGACGGCTGGTGGACGTTGTCGGGGGTGGCGTCCGACGAGCGGATGACGCTCGACTTCTCGACCGTGCCCGAGCCGCGGCAGGGGCCCAACCGGGTGCACTGGGACGTCGTGGGCCGGGTCGAGGACTTCCTGGCCGCCGGAGCGACCCACCTGTGGGACACCGAGCACTGGGTGGTGCTGGCCGACCCCGAGGGCCACGAGTTCTGCGTGTTCGCGCCGGGTGGGGACGACGCGGAGCCGGCTGGTTGACTGACGTCATGCCCGTGCTCGACCTCGCCGCAGACGCCGTCACCCTGACCCGCCAGCTGGTCGACATCGAGTCGGTGAGCCGCGACGAGCGCGTGATCGCCGACGCCGTCGAGGAGGCGCTGCGCCCGCTCGGCCACCTCGAGGTCACCCGGCACGGCAACACCGTCGTGGCGCGCACCGACCTCGGGCGCGGCGAGCGGGTGGTGATCGCCGGTCACCTCGACACCGTGCCGGTCAACGCCAACCTGCCGAGCCGGCTCGAGGGCGGGCTCCTGCACGGGCTCGGCACCTGCGACATGAAGGGCGGCGACGCGGTGATCCTGCGGCTGGCCGCGACGGTGACCGAGCCGCTGCGCGACGTCACCTACGTGCTCTACGAGGGCGAGGAGATCGAGTCGGAGTTCAACGGGCTGCGCCACCTCGCCGAGCGCTCGCCCGAGCTGGTGGCGGCCGACTTCGCGATCCTGATGGAGCCGTCGAACGCCGTGGTCGAGGCCGGCTGCCAGGGGACGCTGCGCGTCGACGTCCGCACCACCGGCGAGCGCGCCCACTCGGCCCGCTCGTGGAAGGGCGTCAACGCCATCCACGGAGCCGCGGAGGTGCTGGCGCGGCTGGTGGCCTTCGAGCCGCGGCAGCCGGTCATCGACGGCCTGACCTACCACGAGGGCCTCAACGCCGTCGGCATCAGCGGCGGGGTCGCGGGCAACGTGATCCCCGACGAGTGCGTGGTGAGCGTGAACTTCCGGTTCGCCCCCGACCGCAGCGAGGCCGAGGCGGAGCAGTTCGTCCGCGACTTCTTCGACGGCTTCGAGGTCACGCTCACCGACTCCGCCCCCGGCGCGCTGCCGGGGCTCGACCGCCCCGCCGCCCGCGCGTTCGTCGACGCCGTCGGCGGCGAGGTCAACCCCAAGTTCGGGTGGACGGACGTCGCCCGGTTCACCGCCCTCGGGGTGCCCGCCGTCAACTTCGGCCCGGGCGACCCGATGCTGGCCCACAAGCAGGAGGAACACGTGCCGGTGGCACACATCGAGCAGTGCGAGCGACAGCTCCGGGCGTGGCTGACGGGAGGGGCCCGGTGAAGTCGAAGCAGAAGGGTCCCGTCACCCAGCGGCGCAACCAGATCGAGCACACCACCACCGACCAGCGGCTGCTCGACTCCCGCGGGCCCAGCGACTGGGTGCACACCGACCCGTGGCGGGTGCTGCGCATCCAGGCCGAGTTCGTCGAGGGGTTCGGCACCCTGGCCGAGCTCGGCCCGGCCATCGCGGTCTTCGGGTCGGCGCGCACGGCGGTCGACCACCCGTCGTACGCCCTCGGCGAGAAGCTCGGCCGCGCGCTGGTGGAGGCCGGCTTCGCGGTGATCACCGGCGGCGGCCCGGGGGCGATGGAGGCCGCCAACAAGGGGGCCAGCGAGGGCGGCGGCGTCAGCGTGGGCCTCGGCATCGAGCTGCCCTTCGAGTCCGGCCTCAACGACTGGGCCGACATCGGGATCGTGTTCCGCTACTTCTTCGCCCGCAAGACCATGTTCGTGAAGTACTCCCAGGGCTTCGCGGTGCTGCCCGGCGGGATGGGCACCCTCGACGAGCTGTTCGAGGCGGTGACGCTGGTGCAGACGCAGAAGGTCACCCAGTTCCCGATCGCGCTGCTGGGCGTCGACTACTGGACCGGGCTCTTCGACTGGCTGCGCGGCACCGTGCTGGCCGACGGCAACATCAAGCAGAGCGACATCGACATGTTCACGCTCACCGACGACGTCGACGAGGTGGTCGCCCTCATGTCCGCCGCCCGCGAGGGCCGGTGACCCGCTCGTGATGTGGCTGTTCGCGGCGCTGCTGGTGCTGGTGATGGGCGGGGTCGCGGCGGTCGCCGCCGGCCGCGGCGCGCCGCTGGCCGAGGAGCACGACGACCGCCCCGACGCCCTGGTGCCGGCCTCCGGCCCGCTCGCCGGTGCCGACCTGCGCCGGCTGCGCTTCTCGCTGGCCTTCCGCGGCTACCGGATGTCGGAGGTCGACGCGCTGCTCGACCGGCTGGCCGGCCAGCTGGAGGAGCAGGAACGGCGCCCGCAGGTGGCCGAGGCCGCCGAAACCGGTCCGGACCGTTCCGACGAGTCGCTTGGCGACCCCGGGGTGAAGTAGGGCACACTCCGGCGTGTGTCCGCCGAGCAGATCGCGTGGGTCCTGACCGGGCTGGGTGTCCTGGCCGTGGTCCTGACCCGCCTGCGCCTGCGCGGGGGCCACGGCGCCGGCCGGATCGACGTGGGCAGCCGGGTGCTGACGTTCCACACCTTCTTCGGCGTGGTCGCGCTGGCCACCTGGATCTCGTTCCTGCTGGCACCCGACGACTCGCCGTTCGGCGGCAACGTCGTCGGCATCGTCTCGCTGGCCTGCTGGTGGGTGGTGACCACCTGCGCGATGATCATCCTGCTGCGCTGGCTGCCCAGCAAGGGCCGTCACGCCACCGAGGCCCGGGCCGACGGCTGGACCCGGGGGCCGTGGCTGTCGGTGATCGCCCACGTCGGCACCCTGGCCGGCGTCATCTGGTTCACCTGGGCCTACCTCAACTCCAAGGTCTGAGCTCGTGCCCGGTCGTGGTCGCGGACCGGTCGCGGCGGTGCTGGCCGGCCTGGTCGCCGGCCTGGTCGCCGGCCTGCTCGCGGCGATCGCGCCGGGCACGGCGACCGGCTCGCCGGCGCCCGCCAGCACCGCC
>NZ_JAFFJT010000044.1 GCF_016924665.1 Nocardioides sp. SYSU D00038 | reverse complement strand
CCGCCCGGGTGGCGAGATCGGGTCAGACCTCGGTCTCCGGGGTGTCGGTGTCGACGATGGTGATGGTCCGGCTGACCGCCGGCTTGCACTTCGGGGTGCGGGTGACGCGGGCGTAGAACCGTCCGCTCAGGCCGGTGTTGCCGGTGCTCCAGACACCCCGGCCGTTCGCGACCTCCGTGGTGTCCTGGGCGACGACCTCGTCGTCGCCCCCGCCCCGGGTGCCGACCTGCTGGAACAGCAGCACGGTGCGGTCGCCACGGCAGGCGCGGCGCTTGCTGGTGACGGTGCCGGACATGTCCTTGCCCTCCGCGGTGATCGTCACCTTCGTGACGGCTCGCTTGGGGGCGGCCTCGGCCGACAGCGGTACGGCGACCAGGGCTGCGGCGACGATCGCCAGCGCGGTGCGGGTGGTGGTGGTGCGGTGCTTCATGGTGGTTCCTTCTCGGTGGTGGGTGCGTGGATGGGTGGTGGGTCAGTCGACGGCGAGCGTGACGTCGCACTCGTCGAGCGCGTGGACCTCGATCGCGGTGACCGCGTCCATGACCTCGCTCGACGCGAGCTCCTGGGTGGCGGCCACGACCTTCTCGAGGGCGGCGGGGTCGGCCTGCTCGGGCAGCTCGCCGCTCCCGAGGGAGGCGAGGTCGGCGAAGGTCAGGCCGGCCTCGTCGAGCGCCTCCTCGATGTCGACGACCGCGGCGTCGAAGACCTTCCAGTCGGCGGCGACGTCGCCCGGCGCCTGCTCGGCGAGCTCGTGGAAGGTGGCGAAGGCCGCGTCGAACTTCTCGGCCTTCCCCTCCTGCACCGAGGCGAACGCCGGCTTGGCGTCCGCCACGGCGGCGCAGTAGGGGCTCTCGGCGGCCTCGGCGCCGCCGAGGCCGCACGACGACAGCAGCGCTGCGGCCGGGGCGACGGCGAGCGCCGCCGCGAGGAGCCGGGTCCGGTGGGGGTGGAGCTGGGGCATCTCTGTGCTTCTTCCTGTCCGTGGCCCGGAGGCCGATGGCGAGATGGTGGGGAGCGCGGCGGCTCAGAGGGCCCGCGGGGCGCCGGTGGCGAACCCGACCGCGGCGACGACCGTGGTCGACTCCTGGCGGGTCCAGCGGTCCCGGGGCCGGCGTGCCCGCCGGCGGGTCCACCGCTCCTGCGGGTGGGTCGTGCTGTGCCTGGCCACTGCGTTCTCCTTCGTCTCGTGCACGGCGTCTCCGTGTCGAGCAGAAGGCTTCCGGCCGGCCGTTGAGAACGTGTTGACGTCCTGTGCACGTCGGGGCTCGCCGTCGGTTGAGCAGGGACGAAGTCCCGTCTCGAAACCCAGTACGACGAGCGCCCCGCCTAGCTCGGGATCCGGTGGCTTCGGCGCCGACTCGGGGTGCCCGCGCGCCCACCTGGTCGGGTCTCGCCCGACCAGGTGGGACGGCGCACTGCCGGCACCGCGCGGGCTTCGCGCATCGCTGGTTGGGGTGCGAGGAGCGCTAGCGACGAGCCTCGAAACCCAGTGAGCCGGACGCACTCCGGCGCATCGCTGGTTGAGGTGCGAGGAGCGCTAGCGACGAGCCTCGAAACCCAGTGAGCCGAAAGCCCTCCGACGGGGACGCAGGGCGGTCGACCGGCGGGGGTTTCGAGACAGTCGCTAGCGCGACTTCCTCAACCAGCGGGCGCTGGTTGAGGTGCGAGGAGCGCCAGCGACGAGCCTCGAAACCCAGTGAGCCGAAAGCCCTCCGACGGGGACGCAGGGCGGTCGACCGGCGGGGGTTTCAAGACAGTCGCTAGCGCGACTTCCTCAACCAGCGGGCGCTGGTTGAGGTGCGAGGAGCGCCAGCGACGAGCCTCGAAACCCAGTAAGCCGGACGCCCTCCGACGGGGACGCAGGGCGGTCTCCCGGCGGGGGTTTCGAGACAGTCGCTAGCGCGACTTCCTCGACCACCGGGCGCTGGTGAGGTGCGAGGAGCGCTGGCGACGAGCCTCGAAACCCGGTGAGACGACAGCCCTCCCGCAACCACCTGCGGGCAACCCAGGTTTCGCCGAGCCGGCGGTAATT
>NZ_JAFFJT010000043.1 GCF_016924665.1 Nocardioides sp. SYSU D00038 | reverse complement strand
GGTGTGCGTTTGATCTTTGAGAACTCAACAGTGTGTCATAGTCGACGAATTAGTTTGTTTTGCCCCGTTGGCTGATTCTGGTTGCTGCTGTCCTTTTCTGGGGTGGTGGTGGTTGGGGTTGGTTGATGGTTTCTTTGACGATGATTCTGGCTTTTTTGTCAGTGTCTCCTGTCAGGGGCTTCTCTTTTTCCTGGCTCTTGACTGCTTCCTTTGGGGGGTGGTGGGGGTTGGGTTGTAGTTTTCTACGGAGAGTTTGATCCTGGCTCAGGACGAACGCTGGCGGCGTGCTTAACACATGCAAGTCGAGCGGTAAGGCTCCTTCGGGGGTACACGAGCGGCGAACGGGTGAGTAACACGTGAGTAATCTGCCCTTCACTTCGGGATAGCTTCGGGAAACCGAAATTAATACCGGATATGACCTGGTTCTGCATGGGGCTGGGTGGAAAGTTTTTTCGGTGGAGGATGTGCTCGCGGCCTATCAGCTTGTTGGTGGGGTAATGGCCTACCAAGGCTTCGACGGGTAGCCGGCCTGAGAGGGTGACCGGCCACACTGGGACTGAGACACGGCCCAGACTCCTACGGGAGGCAGCAGTGGGGAATATTGGACAATGGGCGGAAGCCTGATCCAGCAACGCCGCGTGAGGGATGACGGCCTTCGGGTTGTAAACCTCTTTCAGTACCGACGAAGCGTGAGTGACGGTAGGTACAGAAGAAGGACCGGCCAACTACGTGCCAGCAGCCGCGGTAATACGTAGGGTCCGAGCGTTGTCCGGAATTATTGGGCGTAAAGGGCTCGTAGGCGGTTTGTCGCGTCGGGAGTGAAAACACCGGGCTTAACTCGGTGCTTGCTTTCGATACGGGCAGACTAGAGGCATTCAGGGGAGAACGGAATTCCTGGTGTAGCGGTGAAATGCGCAGATATCAGGAGGAACACCGGTGGCGAAGGCGGTTCTCTGGGAATGTCCTGACGCTGAGGAGCGAAAGTGTGGGGAGCGAACAGGATTAGATACCCTGGTAGTCCACACCGTAAACGTTGGGCGCTAGGTGTGGGATCCATTCCACGGGTTCCGTGCCGCAGCTAACGCATTAAGCGCCCCGCCTGGGGAGTACGGCCGCAAGGCTAAAACTCAAAGGAATTGACGGGGGCCCGCACAAGCGGCGGAGCATGCGGATTAATTCGATGCAACGCGAAGAACCTTACCTGGGTTTGACATACGCCGGAAACACCTAGAGATAGGTGCCCTTTTAGTCGGTGTACAGGTGGTGCATGGCTGTCGTCAGCTCGTGTCGTGAGATGTTGGGTTAAGTCCCGCAACGAGCGCAACCCTCGTCCTATGTTGCCAGCACGTGATGGTGGGGACTCATAGGAGACTGCCGGGGTCAACTCGGAGGAAGGTGGGGATGACGTCAAGTCATCATGCCCCTTATGTCCAGGGCTTCACGCATGCTACAATGGCCGGTACAAAGGGCTGCGATGCTGTAAGGCGGAGCGAATCCCAAAAAGCCGGTCTCAGTTCGGATTGGGGTCTGCAACTCGACCCCATGAAGTCGGAGTCGCTAGTAATCGCAGATCAGCAACGCTGCGGTGAATACGTTCCCGGGCCTTGTACACACCGCCCGTCACGTCACGAAAGTCGGCAACACCCGAAGCCGGTGGCCCAACCCTTGTGGAGGGAGCCGTCGAAGGTGGGGCTGGCGATTGGGACGAAGTCGTAACAAGGTAGCCGTACCGGAAGGTGCGGCTGGATCACCTCCTTTCTAAGGAGCACTCATCGCCGCGCGTCCAGCATGTGTCTGGGCGGCACTTGGTGGTGTTCACTAGTGGAATCGTCGATGAAGGACCCCGTCGCGTCTGCGTGGGGCTTCTCAGTACTACCCGTTGTCTTGTGTCTTCTCGTCCCTGGTGGGCGGGTGGGCCGGGGTGTGGGTGTGGAACCTGGAGTCTCGTGTGGGTGGGTGGGGTGGTGGCACACTGTTGGGTCCTGAGGGATCAATACGCCGGCCGGGCCTGGTTGTTGTGGGTTTGGTTGTGGGTGTTGGTTTTCTCGGTGGGCCTCCTTTGTCTGCTCGCGCGTTTGGTGTGGGTGGGTGTTGGTGGGTTTGTTTTTTGTGAACTTGATAGTGGACGCGAGCATCTGGCGGCGACTCTTACCATGGGGTTGTCGCCTCGTATTATCTTTGTAGTTTCTTGCTGAGTGTTTGTGAGACAAGCTATGAAGGGCACATGGTGGATGCCTTGGCATCAAGAGCCGATGAAGGACGTAGGAGCCTGCGATAAGCCCTGGGGAGTTGGCAACCGAGCTGTGATCCGGGGGTGTCCGAATGGGGAAACCCAGCTGGAGTCATGTCCAGTTACCCGCACCTGAATATATAGGGTGTGTGGAGGGAACGTGGGGAAGTGAAACATCTCAGTACCCATAGGAAGAGAAAACAATAGTGATTCCGTGAGTAGTGGCGAGCGAAAGCGGATTAGGCTAAACCTCGTGCGTGTGATACCCGGCAGGGGTTGCGCATGGGGGGTTGTGGGACCATTCGACCTCATCTGCCGGTGGGGTGCGGAGTTAGAAAGTGCGTGTGAAGTCGAAGTCGTTGGAAAGCGGCGCCGTAGAGGGTGATAGTCCCGTAGACGTAAGTGCGTGCCTCCGGAGTGTGTTCCCAAGTAACACGGAACCCCTGAAATTCCGTGTGAATCTGGCAGGACCACCTGTTAAGCCTAAATACTCCTTGATGACCGATAGCGGACAAGTACCGTGAGGGAAAGGTGAAAAGTACCCCTGGCGGGGAGTGAAATAGTACCTGAAACCGTGTGCCTACAATCCGTCAGAGCCTCATCATTGGTGGGGTGATGGCGTGCCTTTTGAAGAATGAGCCTGCGAGTTTGCGTTGTGTTGCGAGGTTAACCCGTGTGGGGTAGCCGTAGCGAAAGCGAGTCCGAAGAGGGCGTATCCGGCGTGTGTCGGTGTAGTAGCGCGATCAAGACCCGAAGCGGAGTGATCTATCCATGGGCAGGTTGAAGCGCGGGTAAGACCGCGTGGAGGACCGAACCCACTTAGGTTGAAAACTGAGGGGATGACCTGTGGATAGGGGTGAAAGGCCAATCAAACTCCGTGATAGCTGGTTCTCCCCGAAATGCATTTAGGTGCAGCGTTGCGTGTTTCTTGCCGGAGGTAGAGCACTGGATAGCCGATGGGCCCTACCAGGTTACTGACGTTAGCCAAACTCCGAATGCCGGTAAGTGAGAGCGCAGCAGTGAGACTGCGGGGGATAAGCTCCGTAGTCGAGAGGGAAACAGCCCAGACCATCAGCTAAGGCCCCTAAGCGGTGACTAAGTGGAAAAGGATGTGGAGTCGCAGTGACAACCAGGAGGTTGGCTTGGAAGCAGCCACCCTTGAAAGAGTGCGTAATAGCTCACTGGTCAAGTGATTCCGCGCCGACAATGTAGCGGGGCTCAAGTCATCCGCCGAAGCTATGGCATTCACGCCCACCTTGTGTGGAGCAGCCCCAACGGGTGTGTGGATGGGTAGGGGAGCGTCGTGTCGCGGGTGAAGCTCCGGGGTGACCCAGGGGTGGATGCGACACGAGTGAGAATGCAGGCATGAGTAGCGAATCACGGGTGAGAAACCCGTGCGCCGAATGATCAAGGGTTCCAGGGTCAAGCTAATCTGCCCTGGGTAAGTCGGGACCTAAGGCGAGGCCGACAGGCGTAGTCGATGGACAACGGGTTGATATTCCCGTACCGGCAAAGTAGCGCCCATGACGAACCTGGTGATGCTAACCACCCAAAGCCCAGCGGACCGATCCCTTCGGGGTGAGGCTGTTGGGTGGAGCGTGGGACCCGATCTGGTAGTAGTCAAGCGATGGGGTGACGCAGGAAGGTAGCCCAACCACGCCGATGGTTGTTGCGTGGGTAAGCGTGTAGGGGGAGTTCCAGGTAAATCCGGGACTCTGGCTTGGATGCCGGCCCTGAGACGTGATGCCGACCCCGTATGGGGGAAGTGGGTGATCCTATGCTGTCGAGAAAAACCTCTAGCGAGCTACGCGCCGCCCGTACCCCAAACCGACTCAGGTGATCAGGTAGAGAATACCAAGGCGATCGAGCGAACCATGGTTAAGGAACTCGGCAAAATGCCCCCGTAACTTCGGGAGAAGGGGGGCCGGATCCGTGAACCCACTAGCTGGGGGTAGCGGTGATGGCCGCAGAGACCAGGCCCAAGCGACTGTTTACTAAAAACACAGGTCCGTGCGAAGTTGTAAGACGATGTATACGGACTGACTCCTGCCCGGTGCTGGAAGGTTAAGAGGACCTGTTAGACACGCAAGTGTCGAAGCGGAGAATTTAAGCCCCAGTAAACGGCGGTGGTAACTATAACCATCCTAAGGTAGCGAAATTCCTTGTCGGGTAAGTTCCGACCTGCACGAATGGAGTAACGACTTGGGCGCTGTCTCAACCGTGGACTCGGCGAAATTGCACTACGAGTAAAGATGCTCGTTACGCGCGGCAGGACGGAAAGACCCCGGGACCTTTACTATAGTTTGGTATTGGTGTTTGGTTCGGCTTGTGTAGGATAGGTGGGAGACTGTGAAGCATGCACGCCAGTGTGTGTGGAGTCATCGTTGAAATACCACTCTGGTCGTACTAGATGTCTAACCTAGGACCATGATCTGGTTCAGGGACAGTGCCTGATGGGTAGTTTAACTGGGGCGGTTGCCTCCTAAAATGTAACGGAGGCGCTCAAAGGTTCCCTCAGCCTGGTTGGCAATCAGGTGTTGAGTGTAAGTGCACAAGGGAGCTTGACTGTGAGACAGACATGTCGAGCAGGGACGAAAGTCGGAACTAGTGATCCGGCCACGGCATGTGGAAGCGTGGTCGCTCAACGGATAAAAGGTACCCCGGGGATAACAGGCTGATCTTCCCCAAGAGTCCATATCGACGGGATGGTTTGGCACCTCGATGTCGGCTCGTCGCATCCTGGGGCTGGAGTAGGTCCCAAGGGTTGGGCTGTTCGCCCATTAAAGCGGCACGCGAGCTGGGTTTAGAACGTCGTGAGACAGTTCGGTCCCTATCCGCCGCGCGCGCAGGAAACTTGAGAAAGGCTGTCCCTAGTACGAGAGGACCGGGATGGACGAACCTCTGGTGTGCCAGTTGTCCCGCCAGGGGCACGGCTGGTTGGCTACGTTCGGAAGTGATAACCGCTGAATGCATCTAAGCGGGAAGCACGTTTCAAGATGAGGTTTCCCACCCACTAGATGGGGTAAGGCCCCCAGCAGAACACTGGGTTGATAGGCCGGAGGTGTACAGCAGCAATGCCCAGCCGACCGGTACTAATAGGCCGAGGGCTTGTCCCACAACCACTCAGCTGGAAACCTACAAAGAGTTCCGCTCGCGTCCACTACACACACCACCACCCACCCCCCCGCACACACGCGGAGGCGTCGGGGAGGACTGGTGACACCACAACACCATAGAGGCTTGGCACACCCCCACCCACACACCACACGTGCGGGCAACAAAAAAGAGGGGTCTGCCGCAAGAGTTACGGCGGCCATAGCGAAGGGGAAACACCCGGTCCCATCCCGAACCCGGAAGTTAAGCCCTTCAGCGCCGATGGTACTGCAACCGAGAGGCTGTGGGAGAGTAGGACGCCGCCGGACAT
>NZ_JAFFJT010000042.1 GCF_016924665.1 Nocardioides sp. SYSU D00038 | reverse complement strand
TCCGCAAGCAGCCCCCCACCCCAGCCGCCCCCGGGGCCGCCACCCCCGGGCCTGTGGCCGACCCCGGCGCCCCGACGGCGCAGCAGCCGGTCGTCGCGCCGCCCGCCGACGCCCCGGCCAGCCCCGCCACACCGGCCGCACCGGGCGCCCCTGCAGGGCCCGACCAGGATGCGTTCGCCCGTCCCCGTCCCGCGGACGGGCTGACAGGAGGCGCCGGACCGACGCAGACTGGTGCCCCGGGGCCCGGGGAGGCCGGCCCCGCGCCGAGCGACGACGGGAAGGGGACCTGATGCGCACCAGCGGACGCGGACTGCGCCGGCTGCTCGCCGGCGGCATCCTCACCGCGCTGGCGGCGCCCTCGGTCGTGCTGCTGGCCGGCGGCCAGTCGGCGGCCGACGAATCGTCCACGTCCGCCGGCGAGACCGCCTCCGCCGAGGCGACCACCCCGCCGCCGCCCGAGCCGGGCCTGCAGGTCTCCGACGCCGAGCTGCGCTGGGGCGTCAACGACCTCGTCAACACCCCGCGCGGCGCGAGCGCCGTCAACTTCCTCTCCGCCGGCACGGTCCCCGAGCCCGGCGCCGGCGGCCCGCTGATCGTCGACGGCCTGTGGCAGAAGACCGGGCAGAAGGCGTGGTGGGCGACCTCCGGCCAGGTGCGCATCGAGAAGCGGCAGCCCGACGGCACGTTCCGCACCGCCACCTTCCGCGGCCTGCGCACCGACGCCGCCGGCCAGCCTCTCGGCACCGGCACCCCCGGACGCCACAGCGGCCACCAGGTCGTCGTCCGCGGCGGCACCGGCACCGTCGACGCGGCGGCCGGCACCGCCGACATCCGCTGGACCGGCTCCTTCACCATCGTCCGGGGCTCCGGGCAGGCGCTGCTCACCGTCACCGACCCCCGCCTGGTGATCACCCCCGGCGCCGCGGTGCTCCGCGGCACGGTGGCCGGCTTCGCCGACCCCGCCGACGCCCCGCGCACCCGGGTGCCCGCCGACGAGGTCGTGCTGGCCAACCTGCCGCGCGACCAGTTCCGGCTGCCGACCGGCGGCGGTTTCAGCACCGCCCCGCGCTACGGCCGGGTCACCTTCGCCGACCCCGCGCCGGGGGTCCGCAGGCAGGTCCGCAAGGGCCAGGGCTGGGGCGCGTTCCCGCTCTCGTTCGTCCGCCACCAAGTCCCGCTGCGCACCGCCGACGACTGGTACTCCTCCGGCGACTCCCTCGACGCCGCGAAGGTCGCCGGTCCGGTCACGATCAGCTACGACGCCGACAAGCCGGTCGACCCGCCGCCGCCCACGCCCCCGCCGACGTCGACCCCGACCTCGAGCCCGAGCAGCACCCCCACCGGCTCCCCGTCGAGCAGCCCCACCTCGAGCCCGACGACGTCCGCGCCCACCTCGACGCCGTCGGTGCCGGTCTCGACACCCAGCCTCGGTCCGATCCCGGGCGTCACCGGCGTCCCCGGTGGTGGCATCGTGCCCTCCGCGCCCGTGCCGCCCCCCGGCGGGAACCTCCCCACCTCCGAGCCGTCGGAGACCAAACCGTTCGACCCCATGCCGAGCATCCCGTCGGTCTACGCGCTGACCTCCTCGCCGGTGCGTCCCGACTCCGCGACACCCGCCGGGTGGCCGTGGGTCCTCGGCACCGGCTTCCTGCTGGGCGCCGCCGTCCTCACCGTGCTCAACGCCCGGGAGCGGGCCCGCCCCCGCCGCTGATCCGCCCCCGGCAGCGTCTGGGGAACGGGAGGGCATCCGTCTCACCGGGTCTCGAGGCTCAGGCCTAGCGGCCTTCGCACCTCGACCAGCGCCGCTGGTTGAGGTGCGAGCGAAGCGAGCCTCGAAACCCCAGACAGCCGAACGCCCTCCGGTGGGCACGGGAGGGCGTTCGTCGGACGGGGTCTCGACGACGCTCGCTGGCGCTCGCTGCTCGACCACCAGTGCCCGCACCCGAACGTCCTCCGCCGCCGGGAACGGCGGCGCTGTTAGCCACGAAGTCTCGAGACGCAGACCCCTAGGCAAGGTGACCCTAAGTTAGGTTAGGCTCACCTCTTGGCGACGACGGTCGTCGCCGTGATCCCGAGGACTCCCGACCCCATGCGTCGACCCGCCACTCCCCGCCCGACCCGCCGCACCGGCCGGGCCACCGCCGTCCTGACCGGCCTCGCGGCGCTCGCCGCGCTGACCGCCTGCGGCCCGGTGCTCTCCCAGGACGACCCCGACAGCTCCAGCGGCGCGACGACGTCGGTCCCCCGCCTCTCGGACGTCACCCCGCTCGAGGACCCGCGCTCGTGGCGGGGGGTCCTCGACATCGACCTGCCCGACCCGGTGCTCGACCCCGTGGACGACGACCCGCGACCGGCGCTGCCCGCCACGGTCACCGACGCGCAGGGCACCCGGGTGACGGTCGAGGACGCCAGCCGGATCCTGGCCCTCGACGTCTACGGCACCCTCTCCCAGACCGTCTTCGAGCTCGGGCTCGGCGACCGCGTCGTGGGTCGCGACGTCTCGTCGTCGTTCCCGGAGATCGCAGACCGCCCGCTGGTCACCCAGAACGGCCACGAGCTGAGCGCCGAGGCCATCCTCGCCCTCGACCCGACGGTCGTGCTGACCGACACCTCGCTGGGCCCGTGGGACGTCATGCTCCAGCTCCGCGACGCCGGCGTGCCCGTGGTGGTCGTCGACTCCCACCGGGGGCTCGACAACCTCTCCTCCCTCACCCAGCAGGTCGCCGACGCCCTGGGCGTGCCCGGCGCGGGCCGGGCGCTGGCGCGCCGGCTCGAGGAGCAGGCGGCCGCGGCCACCGACGACATCGCCGCCGCGGCGCCGCAGGACCTCGCCGGCAAGCTCCGCACGATCTTCCTCTACGTCCGCGGCCAGGCCGGCGTCTACTACATGTTCGGCCAGGGCTCGGGCGCCGACACCCTCATCGAGGCGGCCGGAGGCTACGACGTCAGCGGGGAGATCGGCTGGAAGGGGATGCGGCCGGTCAACGACGAGGGCCTGATCGCGGCGCAGCCGGACGTGGTCGTGATGATGCGCCACGGCCTCGAGTCGGTGGGTGGTGCCGACGGACTCCTCGAGCGGTTCCCCGCGCTCGCCCAGACACCGGCGGGCGAGAACGAGCGGATCGTGGCGGTCGACGACGACCAGGTGCTCAGCTTCGGCCCGCGCACCGCCGACGTCCTCAACGCGTTGGCGGTCGCGTTCTACGCCCCGGACGCGCTGTGACCGCCACGGCGAGCGCGCCCGACGGGCTCGGCACCCGGCCCGCCCCCGCCCCGGTCGCGGTCGGCCCGGGCCGGCGCACCCGCACCGTGACGCTGCTGGTCGCCCTCGTCGCCGGCCTGGTCGTCGCCTCGTTCGCCGCCGCGGGCTCCGGCCAGCTGCCGATCCCGTTCGACCAGGTGCTGGGCTCGTTCCTGCACGGCATCGGCATCGACCTCGGCCCTATGCCCACCCACCCGCGCGGTGACGACACCCTGTGGCAGGTCCGCTTCCCGCGCGTCGCGATGGGCATCGTCGTCGGCGGCGCGCTCGCGGTGGCCGGGGCGCTGATGCAGGGGGTCTTCGGCAACCCGCTGGCCGAGCCCAGCGTGGTAGGGGTCTCCTCCGGCGCGGCGGTCGCCGCCGCCACGGCCATCGTGTTCAGCCTGACCTTCGCGGGCGACTGGACCGTCGCGGCCTGCGCCTTCCTCGGCGGCCTGGTCACGACGCTGGTCGTCTACGCCCTGTCCCGCAGCGACGGTCGCACGGAGGTCGTGACACTGGTGCTCACCGGCATCGCGGTGAACGCCGTCGCGGCCGCCCTGCTGGCCATGCTGATGTTCCTCGGCGACACCCAGGCCCGCGAGCAGATCGTCTTCTGGCAGCTCGGCAGCCTCAACGGCAGCCGCTGGCAGTACGTCGCGGTGGTGGCCCCGCTCGCCGCCGTCGGGGTGGTCGCGGCGATGGCGTGCGCTCGCAGCCTCGACCTGCTGGCGCTCGGCGAGCGGTCGGCGCGCCACCTGGGGGTCCACGTCGAGCGGCTGCGGGTGCTCCTCATCGTGGTGGTCGCGCTGCTGACCGCCGCGGCCGTGAGCTTCTGCGGCATCGTGGCGTTCGTCGGCCTCGTGGTCCCCCACCTGGTGCGCATGGTCACCGGACCCGGCCACCGCACGCTGATCCCCGCCTCGCTGCTGGCCGGCGCCCTGGTGCTCGTGGTCGCCGACACCGGCGCCCGCACCCTGGTCGCCTACGCCGACCTGCCGCTCGGCATGCTCACCTCGCTGGTCGGCGGGCCGTTCTTCTTCTGGCTGCTGCGCCGCACCCGCCGGACGTCGGGAGGCTGGGCGTGAGCGCCGCGCTGGTCGGTCGCGGGCTGGTGGTCCGCTACGGCGGCACCACCGTGCTCGACGGCGTCGACGTCGACGTGCGGCACGGCGAGGTGCTGGCCCTGGTCGGGCCCAACGGCGCCGGCAAGTCCACCCTCCTGGCCGTGCTCGCCGGCGACCTCGAGCCGACCGACGGCAAGGTCGAGGTGCTCGGCCGTCCACTCACCGACTGGCGGCTCAAGGAGCTGGCCCGCGCCCGGGCGGTGCTGACCCAGGACAACCACGTCTCGTTCCCGTTCCCCGCCGTCGACGTCGTGAGGATGGGCCGGGCGCCGTGGCGGGGGCTCGACGAGGAGGACCTCGACGACGAGGCCGTCGCCGAGGCCATGCGCCTCACCGACACCGCGCGGCTGGCCGACCGGCCGTTCGCCCAGCTCTCCGGCGGCGAGCGGGGACGGACGTCGTTGGCCCGGGTGCTGGCCCAGCGCACCGGGATCCTGCTCCTCGACGAGCCCACCGCCGCCCTCGACCTCGGGCACCAGGAGACGGTGCTGGGCCGCGCGCGCACCGAGGCCGACGCCGGCGCGGCGGTCGTCGTGGTGCTCCACGACCTGAGCCTCGCCGCGGCCTGGTCCGACCGGGTGCTGCTCCTCGAGCGGGGCCGGGTCGCCGGCGAGGGTGCCCCGGCCGAGGTCCTTCGCGGGCCGCTGCTGAGCCGGGTCTACGACACCCCGGTCGAGGTGCTGCCCCACCCGACGACCGGTGACCTGCTCGTGCTCGCCGACCGCAGGAGCACCCGGTGAGCCGGCCGCTGCGGCTGCTGGTGGCAGGCGTCCTGGCGGCCGGCGTCCCGCTCGTCGCGCTGGCCGCCGCCGGACCGGCCGAGGCCCGCAGCCGGGTCACCGTCACCAACGACCGGGGCGGTGCCGAGGCCGACGACACCTACCAGACCCGGCTCACCATCCGCGGCACCGGCTTCCAGCCCGTGCGCGGCGGGTTCGGCGGCGTCTACGCGATGTTCGGCTGGGTCGACGACCCGCAGGGCGGCTCGTGGAAGCCCTCCCGCGGCGGCCTCACCGGCCGCGACTACCGCTACATCCCCGACGTCGAGGGCTCGGGCAACCGCGGGTACCTGCAGTTCATCGCCTTCCCGGGCGGCGCGACGGCTGGCGAGGCCCAGACGGTGATGTCCGGCTCGGGCGGGTTCACGGTGCGTCTGACCGTGCCCGGCCCCCGCTTCGACAGCGTCGACCGCACCGGCGCGACGCGCACCGTCGACTGCACCGAGGTCACCTGCGGCGTGATCACGATCGGCGCCCACGGCGTCAAGAGCCCCGCCAACGAGACCTTCACGCCGGTCCGCTTCGGCGACGTCTACGACGAGGCGCCTGCCGGCGGCGACGCCCCGACCCCGACCGGCGGCGAGACCGACCCGCCGGGATCGGCCACGACCCCGGACGGCGGCGCGGCCACCCCCGGCGGCGGCCGCCCCGCGGCCGGCACCGGGCGGCCGGTGCTGTCGACCGACCGCGCCACCGCGGTCGCCGGGCGGGCCCTGACCTTCGTCGCCCGGGGCTTCTCCCCGGGCGAGCAGGTCGTGGCGATCCTCGACGACGGGGTCGCCGTGCTGGGGCCGGTGCTCGCCGGCACCGGCGGCGAGGTCGCCGGTGTGATCCGGCTGCCCGCCGACACCTCGGCCGGCACCCACGAGCTCCGGCTCACCGGCGCGGCCTCGGGCGTCGAGGTGTCCGAGCGCTTCCCCGTGACCGTTCCCCCCACCGCCGCCGCGGCCGTCGGCGAGGACGACGACGCGGGCCTCGCGCCCCGGCGGGTGTTCCTGCTCGGGGCGGCCGCCGTCTTCCTGCTCGCCCTGGCCGCGGCCGCGCTGCGCCTGGTGCGCGCCCGGCGGGCAGCCACCCCGGGGGCACCGGACGCTCCGGGGGCGCCGGCATGAGGCGCCTGCTCCTGACCGCGGCGGTGGTGGTGCTCAGCGCCCCGACGGCGGCGCTCGCCTCGGGCGAGACCCTCCCCACCGAGACCGCCGACCCGTCGCCGACCGCGACCCCCACGGCCACCACGACCCCCTCGACCACGCCGGACCCCGCGGCGGCGTTCACCGTCGACGACGCGCAGCTGCGCTGGGGGCTCAACGACGAGAGCAACAACGCGGCGTTCGCCCCGGGCACCTACAACTTCCTCTCCGCCGGTCAGGTGCCCGACCCGGGATCCGGCGGCCGCACCATCCGCAACGGCCGCTGGAGCCACACCGACGCCGTCGCGTGGTGGGCCAGCCGGGGGAAGGTGCGGATCGAGAAGCGCACCGCTGACGGACGGTTCGTCGCGGCGACGTTCGCCGGGCTCAGCACCGACGCCTCCGGAGCGAGGATCACCAGCCCCACCAGCGGCCGCTTCTCCGGCCACCAGGTCGTGGTCGACGGCGGCCGCGGCAGCGTCGACCCCCGTGCCGGCACCGCCACGGTCAGCTGGACCGGCAGCTTCAGCGTCGTCCACTACAGCGGGATGTCCTACTTCGTCGTCTCCGACCCGCGCCTGGTGGTGACCCGGTCCGAGGCCCGGCTCACCGGCACGCTGTCGGGCTACGCCTCCGACCGCGACGACCCCACCCGCTGGACCGCAATGCCGCGCCAGACTGTCACCCTCGCCAATCTGCCGCGCAGCCAGGTCGCGCTGCCCGCCAGGGGTGGCTTCACCGCCACCCCCGCCTACGCCGGCGTCCGCTACGACGCCCCGGCTGCGGGGATCGCGCAGGTGCGCTCCGGCCCCCACTGGGGCGCGTTCCCGTCCGGCTTCCTCGGCTGGCTCGACCGGGCCGGCTCGGCGGCGTACTGGTACTCCTCCGGCGGCGCCACCGACGCCTACAAGACGGCGTCGCCCCTGGCGGTGAGCTGGTCGGCCGACGACCCGGTGGCGCCGCCGAGCGGGCCCGCCCAGCCCGGCAGCACCACCACGGTGCCGGCCTCGCCGTCCGCGCCTGCGGCACCGCTGCCCCCACCGCCCGGCGCAGGCGGCCAGCCGCCGGGCCC
>NZ_JAFFJT010000041.1 GCF_016924665.1 Nocardioides sp. SYSU D00038 | reverse complement strand
GGGGCCGGGGCGTCGGCGTCGGCGGCCGGGGCCTCCGGAGCGGCCGGCGGCTCGGGCTTGCGCGGCGGGCCCGGCTTGACCGAAGGGGCGGCCGGGGCCTGCGCCGCGGGGGCCGACTCGGCCGGCGCGGACGTCTGGGTCTCCGCCACCGGCTCGGCGGCGGGGGTCGCCTCCGGCTGGTCGGTCGACGGTGCGGCCGGCTCGCTGTCGGGCTGCGCAGCGGCGGCCTTCTTGGCCGGCGCCTTCTTCGCCGCGGCCTTCTTGGCCGGCGCCTCCTCGGCGGGCGCTGCGGCGCCGCCCCCGGAGGGCTTCTCGGACTTCAGCTTCTCGCCGTACTCCTTGCGGAACCGCATCTCTGCGGGAAGCTCGACGGTCGAGCTCGCCGACTTGACGAACTCACCCATCTCCTTGAACTTCTCGAGAACGAACTTGCTCTCGACTCCGAACTCCTTGGCGAGCTCGTGTACTCGGGTCTTGGCCACGCTTCTCCTCCTGGCCTCAGACCCGTGTGGGCGACCTGAGACCGTCAGTGGTTGTGCAAACTCATCGGGAAGTACTCATCGAGTGCTCATGAGCTGCTGCTCCAGTTCCTGGTCGGTCGTGCTCGGTCGGTCTGCGCGTCGAGGTAGTCACCCACCGGTGCGCTGGAGAGCCCGGTCGGGACCCGAAGGGCCCGGCCGAATGCCTTCCGGCGCACCGCGAGGTCGTAGCACTCGGGAGTGGGGTGCAGGTGTGCTCCCCGCCCGGGTGCGGTGCTCGTCGGATCGGGCACGGCGGCTGGTCGGCCGTCGGGGTCCGAGCCGGCGGTCACCCGCAACAACTCGCTTCGGGCGGCCCGCTCCCGGCACCCCACACAGGTCCGGACGGGGCCGGTGAGGGCCTGGTCGTCCGGGCGAGGCTGGGGGTTCGGTCGTCGCGCCACCGAGGAACAACCCTACCGCTTCGGACCCGCGAGGCCGAACCGGGGCGCGGGAGGTCCCTCGTCGCTACCCTCCTCAACCGTGGCCGACGACACCGTGTTCCGCCCCCCGGCGCCCGGGGACGGGTTCCGCGACACCTTCGCGGGTCCCGACCTCGACCGCAGCCGCTGGCTGCCGCACTACCTGCCGGCCTGGTCGTCGCGCGCGGCCACCGCGGCGTCGTACCGCACCGGGCCGGAGGGGCTGGTGCTCGACGTCCCCGTCGACCACCCGGTGTGGTGCCCGGGCGACCACGAGCCGCCGCTGCGGGTCTCGGGCCTCCAGTCGGGCAGCTGGTCGGGACCGGTGGGGTCGACCCGCGGGCAGCAGCGGTTCCGCGCGGGCCAGGTGGTGCTCGAGGAGCAGGAGCGCCTCGAGGGCTGGCTGCCGTCGTCGGGACGGGTCGCCGTGCGCGCGGCGATGGACCTCTCGCCCCGCTCGATGGCCGCGCTGTGGCTCAGCGGCTTCGAGGACGACCCCGCCCAGGAGCAGTGCGGCGAGCTCTGCGTGGTCGAGGTCTTCGGCCGCTCGCTCGGACCCGCCGACGACGCCTCCGCCGAGGTGGGCGTGGGCATCAAGCCGTTCCGCGACCCCGCGCTGCGCGACGACTTCGCCGCACCCCGGCTGGCGATCGACGTCCGCGCGTCCCACACCTACGCCGTCGACTGGAACGCCGTCGAGGCGGTCTTCACCGTCGACGGCGAGGTCGTGCGTCGCTGCGCCGGCCCGCCGACGTACCCCCTCCAGGTGATGGTCGCGGTCTTCGACTTCCCCGAGTGGTCCACCGGCGACGACGACCACCTGGTGCCGTCGATGACGGTGTCGTGGGTCGAGGGCGCCGGGCCGACTCGACCACCGGGGTAGTCACGGACGGACGGCACCCGGATCGGGCCGGAGCACCTGCCGTTCGTCCGTGACCGTCGCGCCGTGGCGGGCGTCCGGTCGGGTCGGGTCGGGTCCGGGAGGTCGGAGCAGGTCGGCGAGGTGGGGCCAGAGCAGGGCACCGAGGGCGGCGTCGGCCTCCGGATCACCGCCGGCGGCGACCCGGGGCGACGGGGCGGACGGGTCCTCGCCGGGCAGCACGGCCAGGTGACCGGCCTCGGGATGGGTGACCAGGGTGGTCTCGAGGCCGGATGTCTCCCGGCGCTGCACGATCTCGTCGGCGAAGTCGACCGAGGGCCAGACCGCGTCGGCCCCGCCGGCGGCGAGCACCACCCGGCCGGCGATCCGCTCGACCGGGATCCGCGCGGCGGGCAGCCGGTCGGCGTAGGTCTCCAGGCTCTGCTCGTAGAGGCCGCGGAACGACACCGGCGGCCCGACCTCGGCCGGGGTCGGCTCCCAGTCGTCGTCGTGGGGCACGAACGGCAGCGGGTCGCCGCCAGAGGTCCAGGCGCTGCGCTGGGGCCGGGCGGAGGTCAGCGCCGCCCACACCACGTCGGTGGGCGAGATCGCCACCACGGCGTCGACCTCGGGGTGGCGCACGCCGAGCAGGAGCGCGGCCTCGGCGCCGCGTGCGGTGCCGAGCACGACCAGCCGGTCGCAGCGCTCGTGGAGCGTGGTCAGGGCGTCGTCGAACGACTCCAGCGCCACCCCCTCGACGGCGCGGCCGAACCAGCGCAGGGAGGCCGCCGTCGCACCGGCGCGTGCCAGCACCGCGCAGCGCTGCTCGTCGAGGCCGCCGTCGGCGCCGGAGAGCACCAGCACCCCGGTCGGTCCGTCACCGAGCAGGTAGGTGTCGCCCGACATACCTGGTCCCGCCGTGCCTCGCCGTGCCCGCCGCCCGGCCTCAGGCCTCGGTCGCCGGCTCGTCGTCGGAGCGGATGTCGATCCGCCACCCGGTGAGGCGGGCGGCGAGGCGGGCGTTCTGGCCCTCCTTGCCGATCGCCAGCGACAGCTGGAAGTCGGGCACGACGACCCGGGCCGACCGGGCGGCGAGGTCGACGATCTCGACCGACGTCACCCGGGCCGGCGACAGCGCGCTGGCCACCAACGTGGCGGGGTCCTCGGACCAGTCGACGATGTCGATCTTCTCGCCGTGGAGCTCGGCCATCACGTTGCGCACCCGCTGGCCCATCGGGCCGATGCAGGCGCCCTTGGCGTTGACGCCCGGGGCATCGGTGGTGACGGCGATCTTGGTGCGGTGGCCGGCCTCCCGGGCGATCGCGGCGATCTCGACGGTGCCGTCGGCGATCTCGGGCACCTCGAGCGCGAACAGCTTCTTGACCAGGCTGGGGTGCGAGCGCGAGAGCGTGACCTGGGGGCCGCGCATCCCCTTGCGCACCGAGATCACCAGGCACTTGATCCGGGTGCCGTGGTCGTAGACCTCGCCCGGCACCCGCTCGCCGGGCGGCAGCACCGCCTCGAGCCGCCCCAGGTCGACCATCACGTCGTCGGGGTTGCGGCCCTGCTGGATCACGCCGGAGATGATGTCGCCCTCCTTGCCGCTGAACTCCCCGAACTTGATGTCGTCCTCGGCGTCGCGCAGCCGCTGGAGCATGATCTGCTTCGCGGTCGTCGCGGCGATCCGGCCGAACCCGTCGGGGGTGTCGTCGTACTCCCCCACGGCGTTGCCGTCGTCGTCGACCTCGGTGGCCATCACCGTGACGTGGCCGGTCTTGCGGTCGAGCTCGACGCGCGCCTGCTCCTGGGCGCCGGGGGTCTTGTGGTACGCCGTCAGCAGGGCCTGCTCGATGGCCTCCACCAGCACGTCGAAGGAGATCTCCTTCTCGCGCTCCAGCATCCGCAGGATGCTCAGGTCGATGTCCATCAGGACTCCTCCGCCTTCCGGTTGAACTCGATCTGGACCAGGGCCTTGGCCACGTCGGCGTAGGCGACCTCGCGCTGGGCGCCGTCGACGTCGAGGGTGACCGAGGTGTCGTCGGACGCGCCGATCCGGCCCGTGAGCGCCGTGCCGTCGGCGAGGGTGACCGCGACCAGGCGGTCGGCGTTGCGACGCCAGTGGCGCGGCAGGGTGAGCGGCCGGTCGACGCCGCGGGAGGTGACCTCGAGGGTGTAGGGCTGCTCGCCCATCACGTCGGAGCCGTCGAGCACGTCGGACACCGCGCGGGTCGCCTCGGCGACCTGGTCGAGGGTGACGCCGCCGTCGCCGTCGACGGCGACCCGGAGGATCCGGCGCTTGCCGGCGGGGGTGATCTCGACGTCCTCGACGTCGAGCCCCAGCCCGCCCAGGGGCGCGCTCAGCTCGTCTGCGATCCGGTCGCGGATGGCGTCCTGCCGGCTGCTCACGGTGGGCGGCCTCCTTGTTCTGTTGTCGTGCGGTCCGTCCGGCCACGATAGCGGCTGCCGCGCGGCTGCGGCCCGGACCCGCAGGTAGGGTCGCGCCGTGCGCCGCCACCCTCCGCTCACCAGCCGCCGCGCCGCGCTCGGCGTGGTGCTCGGCGTGCCCCTGCTGGCGGCCTGCGACGTCGACGACCTGCGGCCGCCGGAGGCGACGCCCAGCGATCGGACCAGCGCCGATCCGACCCTCGCCGCGCCGCCGTCAGACCCCGACGACGCGCTGGTGACGCAGGCGGTCGAGCAGGTCGAGCTCGCCGCGGCCACGGTGCTGGCGACCACCGGCCCGGCCCGACGCGCGGTGCGACCGCTGCGGCGGCTGCACGCCGAGCACCTGGCCCGGCTGGCGCCGGACCGTTCGCCCGGCTCGGCCTCCCCACCCCCGGCCGGTGGCGCGGGGGGCGTGCGCGCGGCCGAGACCCGGCTCCAGCGGGAGCTAGCGCGGCTCGCGGGCGAGGTGGCCAGCGGCGGGCTCGCGGCGACGCTCGCGTCGATGGCCGCCGCGGTCGGACAGCGGCTCGCCGTGCTGCCGCCGGAGGTGCGATGAGCGACCTGCAGACCGCGCTGGCCGCCGAGCACGCCGCGGTCTACCTGCTCGGCGTCCTCGGCGGCCGGACGTCGGAGTCGCGCGAGCCCGCGCTGTTCGCCGCGATCACCGCCGCCCACGCCGAGCACCGCGACCGCCGCGACGACCTGGTGGCCGCGCTGGCCGCGTCGGGTCGCACGCCGGTCGGCACCGAGCCGGCGTACGCCGTGCCCGAGGGGATCGAGACCCCGGCCGGCGTGCGGGCCGCGGCGCTGGACCTCGAGCGGCGCTGCACCGCGACGTACGCAGCGGTCGTGGGCGGCACCTCGGCCGACGACCGCACCCGCGCGATCGCGCTGCTGCAGGCCAGCGCTTTGGCCGAGCTGCGCTTCGGCGGGACGCCCGCGGTGCTGCCCGGCCTCGAGGCCTGACCCCGCCGCTCGTCAGGTAGAGCCCGGAAATGGGAGAGGTCCGCGTGCTCGCCGTTCCGAGGAGCTCCCGAGATGCTCCCCGATCCAGCAAGCACGCGGACCGCGGCCTGGACACGAGGCCGATGAGGACGGCTCCTGGTTGGTAGGGGGCCAACCGCCGTGGTTCCTCGTGCACAACCATGCAGCACCTCGGGGTGCGGGCGCGAGACGGTTCGCTCCTCACAAAATCGCATTGCACAAACCTGCAGAACTCATGCCCCCGGGGGTACGGCTCCCCGGCCGGATGCGGGCCGTCGTGGGGGCGGCGGTCGACCGAGGGGAAACCGGCCCCCGGGGGCGGGTGAATGGACCACAACCACGCAATCGAGCCGTTCTGGCAATCAGGGCCACCCGGGCAATCGACCACAACCACGCAATCGAGCGGTTCCGGCAGATTGGGCGGCCCGGCAATCGACAACAAGCACGCGATCGAGCAGTTGTGGTCGATCGATTCCGGCGACCTAACCCGCCCAGCCCCGGACCACGTCGACCACGTCGCGGAGGCGGTGGACGACGGCGTCGGGCACGCCCTCGGTGTGGCCTACCTGCTCGGGCGGGATCACGCTGTGCGGCACGTGGATCGCCCGCATGCCGGCGTTCTGGGCGCCCCACACGTCGTCGAAGAGCCGGTCGCCGACGTAGACGCAGCGGGCCGGGTCGGTGGCGCCGACCGCGTCCATCGCGGCCCGGAACGCGTGCGGCGACGGCTTCGTCCACGGCACCTCGCTGGTGTAGACGTCGCCGTCGATCAGGTCGCGCACGCCGTCGCGGTCGAAGATGCCCTCGTGGTAGCTGCGCGGCCAGATCGTGTTGGAGAGCACGCCGATCTTGATGCCGTCGGCCCGCAGCGCCTCCCAGGTGGGGCGCACGTCGGGGTCGGTGAGGGTGTGCGGCTCCCAGAACTCGTAGTAGGCCTCGAGCAGCTCGGGGTCGTGGGACAGGCCGGCCTCGTCGAACAGGTCGGCGACGGTGGCGCTGCGCTGGTGGTCGCGGGAGCGGCCCCACACCGCGGCACCCGCGGCGTGGAGCAGCTGCTGGGAGACCGAGACGTCGTGGTCGGCGTCGACCACGGCCTGGGCCAGTGCCATCGACTCGGCGTGGAAGTCGATGTCGTGCCAGGCGGTGAGCGTCCCGCCCCAGTCGAAGATGACGGCGTCGATCGCGGGCATGGCCGGGACCCTAGACCGACTCCCGCCGAGGTCCCTCATCCACGTGTACCGGCTGCGTAGGGTGCCGCTGTGACCGGCATCGGGACCCTCGCGGAAGGGCCGCTGCACGCCGCGGTGAAGGAGTGGCTGAGCGGTCCGGGCGACCGCACCGAGGTGCCGGTCGGGCGGTGGGTGGTCGACCTGGTGCGTGCCGACGGCGAGCTCGTGGAGGTGCAGACCGGCGGCTTCGGGCCGCTGGGCCCCAAGCTCGACGCGCTGCTCGACGGGCACCGGATGCGGATCGTGCACCCGGTGCCGGCCGAACGCCGGATCGTGCGCGTCGACGCCGACGGCGTGGTGCTCTCCGAGCGCCGCTCCCCCAAGCGCGGGGCCGCGCTGGAGGTCTTCGACCGGCTCGTCACCTTCCCCTCGCTGCTCGGGCACCCGAACCTGGTCGTGGAGGTGCTGATGTGCCGCGAGGACCACGTGCGCGGGCCGGCGCCGGTGCGGAGCCGCTCCGGCCGGCGTACGCGCGACCCCGGCACGCGACACCTGGGCGAGGTGCTCGGCAGCCACGAGCTGCGCGAGCCGGTCGACGCGCTCGGCCTGCTCGGCGCGCCGCTGCCGGCCGACCCGTTCACGACCGCCGAGCTCGCCGCGCAGCTCGGCACGACCACGCTGCTGGCACAGCGGGTGACCTACTGCCTGCGGCTGATGGAGCTCCTCGAGCCCGCGGGCAAGCGCGGCCGGGCCCCGCTGCACCGGGTCGCTCCGGGGGTCGCCCGTCCGGTTGGCATGCTGGGAGCATGACCGCCTCCCACACGCTCAACGACGGCACCACGCTCCCCGCCGTCGGCCTCGGGACCTACCCGCTCACCGGCCCCGCGGGGGTCGACGCGATGGTGAGCGCCCTGCAGGTCGGCTACCGGCTGCTCGACTCCGCGGTCAACTACGGCAACGAGGAGGAGGTCGGCGAGGCGCTGCGCCGCTCCGGGGTGCCACGGGACGAGGTGCGGGTCGCCACCAAGGTGCCGGGCCGGTTCCACGCCCGCGAGCTCGCGCTCCGCTCGCTGTCCGAGTCGGCCCGCAGGCTCGGCGTCGAGCAGATCGACGTGGCCCTGATCCACTGGCCCAACCCCTCGCGCGACCTCTACGTCGACGCCTGGCGCGGGCTGATCGAGGCGCAGCGCGACGGCCTGGTGCGGACCATCGGCGTCAGCAACTTCACCGAGGCGCACCTGGCCAGGATCATCGACGAGACCGGGGTGGTGCCCGCGCTCAACCAGGTCGAGCTGCACCCCTACTTCCCGCAGGTCGCGCTGCGCGCCGAGCACGAGCGGCTCGGCATCCTCACCCAGGCGTGGAGCCCGCTCGGCAAGAACCCCTCGCCGTTCGACGAGCCGGCCGTGACCGACGCGGCCGCCGCCCACGGCGTCTCGCCCGGCCAGGTGGTGCTGCGCTGGCACGTGCAGCTCGGCTCGATGCCGGTGCCGAAGTCGGCCGACCCCGACCGCCAGCGCCAGAACCTCGACCTCGACGGCTTCGAGCTCACCGACGACGAGGTCGCGGCGCTGACGGCGCTGGCCCGCCCCGACGGTCGTCGCTTCGACGGCGATCCGGACGTGCACGAGGAGATGTGACGGGCGGCGGTGCGTGAGCCCCGGTCTGAGCCGGTCGAACGGAGGCCTGCTCACCGCTGCCCGGACCACCCGCCGGGCGGCGGTGCGTGAGCCCCGGTCTGAGCCGGTCGAACGGAGGCCTGCTCACCGCTGCCCGCACCAGCCGCCGGGCGGCGGTGCGTGAGCCCCGGTCTGAGCCGCCCGAACGGAGGCCTGCTCACCGCTGCCCGCACCACCCGCCGGGCGGCGGTGCGTGAGCCCCGGTCTGAGCCGCCCGAACGGAGGCCTGCTCACCGCTGCCCGCACCACCCGCCGGGCGGCGGTGCGTGAGCCTCGGTCTGACCCGCCCGAACGGAGGCCTGCTCACCGCTGCCCGGACCGCGGGCTCAGCCCCCCGGCTCAGCCGCGGACCAACCCCACGACGTGGTCGACCACCCGGTCGGCGGCGACGTCGGCGCGCTCGCCGGTACGGCGGTCCTTGACCTCGACGACGCCGTCGGCCAGGCCCTTGCCGACCACGACGATGGTGGGGACGCCGATCAGCTCGGCGTCCTTGAACTTCACGCCGGGGCTGACCTTGCCGGTGCGGTCGTCGTAGATGACCTCGACGCCCTGCTCCGATAGCTCGACGGCGATCCGCTCGGCCGCGGCGAACAGGTCGGGGTCCTTGCCGGCGGCCACCAGGTGCACGTCGGCCGGGGCGACGTCGCGGGGCCAGCACAGGCCGGCCTCGTCGAGGGTGCCCTCGGCGATGGCGGCCACGGCGCGCGAGGGCCCGATGCCGTAGGAGCCCATGGTGACCGTGACGAGCTTGCCGTTCTCGTCGAGCACCCGCAGGTCGAGGGCGTCGGCGTACTTGCGGCCGAGCTGGAAGATGTGGCCCATCTCGATGCCGCGCGCCGACTGCAGCGTGCCGTCGTCGCAGCGGGGGCACGGGTCGCCGTCGCGGACCTCGGCTGCCTCGATGGTGCCGTCGGGGGTGAAGTCGCGGCCGGCGACGAGGTCGATGACGTGGCTGCCCCCGACGTTGGCGCCGGTGACCCAGCGGGTGCCCTCGACCACGCGGGGGTCGACGAGGTAGCGGATGCCGGACTCGCCCTTCTCCCCCAGCACGCCCGGCCCGATGTAGCCCTTGACCAGCGCCGGGTGGTTCTTGAACTCCGCCTCGTCGAAGGGCTCGACCTCGGTGGGCTCGAGCTGGCCCTCGAGCCGCTTCTGGTCGACCTCGCGGTCGCCGGGCAGGCCGATCGCCACCGGCTCGCGGGTGCCGTCGGCGTGCTTGAGCACGACCAGCACGTTCTTGAGCGTGTCGCCGGCGTGCCAGGCCCGGTCGGCGCGCGGGAACGCCTCGTTGAGGTGGTCGACCAGCGTCTCGATCGTCGGCGTGCCCGGCGTCGCCTCGGCGTGCGCGGCCGGCACGTCGTCGTAGGCCACGGGGTCGGGCGGACGCACCTGCACGGCCTCGACGTTGGCGGCGTAGTCGCAGGTGCTGCAGCGCACGTAGGTGTCCTCGCCGACGTCGGCCTTGGCGAGGAACTCCTCGCTCCTCGAGCCGCCCATCGCCCCGGAGGTCGCCTGCACGATGACGTACTCGAAGCCGAGCCGGTCGAAGATCCGCACGTAGGCGTCGCGGTGGCGCTGGTAGGACGCCTCGAGCCCGGCGTCGTCGACGTCGAACGAGTAGGAGTCCTTCATCACGAACTCGCGGCCGCGCAGCAGCCCGGCGCGCGGCCGCGCCTCGTCGCGGTACTTGGTCTGGATCTGGTAGATCGCCAGCGGCAGGTCCTTGTACGACGAGTACAGGTCCTTCACCACGAGGGTGAACATCTCCTCGTGGGTCGGCCCGAGCAGGTAGTCGGCGCCCTTGCGGTCCTGGAGCCGGAAGATGTTGTCGCCGTACTCGGTCCAGCGGTTGGTCGCCTCGTAGGGCTCGCGGGGCAGCAGCGCCGGGAACGACAGCTCCTGGGCTCCGATGCCGTCCATCTCCTCGCGGATGATGCCCTCGATCTTGCGCAGCACCCGCAGCCCCAGCGGCAGCCAGGTGTAGATGCCGGGCGCGGCACGGCGGATGTAGCCGGCGCGGACCAGCAGCCGGTGGCTCGGGACCTCTGCGTCCGCCGGGTCGTCGCGCAGCGTGCGCACGAAGAGGCTCGACATCCGCAGGATCCGGGGGGTGGTCATGCGCGCAAGGGTACGGCGCAGGCTCGGCGCCCAGCGAACCGGATTCGGGCTCGCTGCAACCGATGCGACCCCACGTGCATCTAGTGGGTGAGGGGCGGTCCCGCGCCCGGTCACGGGGCCGGGTCG
>NZ_JAFFJT010000040.1 GCF_016924665.1 Nocardioides sp. SYSU D00038 | reverse complement strand
GGGCGGCGCGGGCTCGGGGGTGCCGGGACCGATCGGGCTCTCGCGCAGGTCGCGGGCGGCCGCGGCGGCCCACGACTCCGGCTCGGGCTGCGGCTCGGGCTGCGACCCGGGCGCGGCCGGGGCGTCCGCGACGTCGGCGCGGGCCCGCGGGCGGCGCAGCATGGAGTCGGCCCGGGCGCGCAGCTCGCGCGGGCGGAACGGCTTGACGAGGTAGTCGTCGGCGCCGGCCTCGAAGCCCTGGATCACGTCGATCTCGGAGGCCATCGAGGTGATCATGATCAGGTAGGTGCTGCTGAACTCGCGCAGCCGCTTGGCCACCGCGAACCCGTCCATCCCGGGCATCTGGATGTCGAGGGTGGTGAGCAGGGGGTCGTGCTCGCGCACCGCCTCGATGCCCGCGGCGCCGTCGGAGGCCGACACGGTCGTGAAGCCCGACTGCGTGAGCACCAGCTCGGTGAGCTCACGGGTGTCCTTGTCGTCCTCGATGACGACGGCGATGCGGGGCTCGATCACGGGGAGAGCCTACGAGCCGGAGGCCGTCGCCGACGTCAATTCGAGCGGTTGGGTCGTCACCAGCCCGCCGCCTCGGCGAGCTCGACGGCCCGGTCGGGCCAGAGCTGACCCGCCGGCGGCCCGCCGTGGCAGGAGCCGTCGCTCTCGGCGGGCGGCTTGACCCAGACGAAGGCGTCGAGCCCCGAGCCGTCGTCGACGTACCCCGGTTCCTGCCCCAGCGCTTGGCCGACCGGGTTGCACCAGTCGGCCTGGGCGGCGGTGGCGGCACCGTTGCGGCCGGTGTCGACGAGGTAGTGGGCGCCACCCAGCTCCTGGCTCACCCGCTCGGCCCAGGCGAGCTCGGCGTCGGTCGGCTGGTAGTTCGACACGTTGGTGGTGAACCCGCGCACCGAGCCGACGCCGACCTCGCGCAGCAGCCGCGCCGTCTCGTCGACCGGCAGCCACGCCGAGTGCCCGGCGTCGACGTAGGTGGTGACCCCGGCGTCCCGCAGCGCGGAGACGGCGCCGCGCAGCTGCTCGACCCGGTCACCGGATCCGCCGCACGTCGCGGCCGCGGCGAGCGCGTCCGGCTCGTGGACGACCACGCTGGGGCCGGCCGCGGCGGCGTCGGCGACGGCCTCGACCCAGGGCAGGTAGGCGTCGGGGTCGAGGCCGCCCGCCGACTGCCCGCCGGTGCAGTCGCGCTCCGGCACGCCGTAGACCACGAGCACCGGCACGGCGTCGGCCGCCAGAGCGGCGGCCACGACCCGGTCGACCTCGCCACCCACCTCCGCCGGCGTGGGCAGCCGCTCGGGGGTCAGCCAGGTGGCGGTCGGCACCCCGGCGAGCCGCTCGAGCAGCTCGTTGCGGCGCGCGTCGCCGTCACCCCCGGCCTGCTTCGCCGCCGCGACGAGCAGGGGCGAGGGGTCGAGGTGCTGGGGGTGGTGGCGGAAGCGGTTGACCCCCTGGGGGTCCACCTCGCCGTCGCGGGTCGCCCACCAGGTGGCCAGGACGGCGAGGACGACGACGAGCCCGGCCGCCAGGACCACCCGCACCGGGCGGCTCGGGGGTGAGGTCGGCACCCCACCATCGTGCGTCAGGGAGGGGTCGCGGCGGGCGCGAACCCGCGGACCGGGCCCGCTCAGAGCTTGCGCAGCCGGACGTAGCGCACCGAGTGGTCGCGGTCCTTGCGGAGGACGAGCGTGGCGCGGGAGCGGGTGGGTAGGACGTTCTGCACCAGATTGGGGCCGTTGATGGAGTCCCAGATCCGCTGGGCCTCCTCGACCGCCTCGTCCCCGGACAGCGAGGCGTACTTGGCGAAGTACGACTCCGGGTCGCGGAACGCCGTCTCGCGCAGCCGGAGGAAGCGCTCGGTGTACCAGTCGCGGATGTGGCCGGTGCCGGCGTCGACGTAGACGCTGAAGTCGAAGAAGTCGCTGACGGCCAGGCCGGTGCGGCCGTCGTCGCGCACCCGCGCGGGCTGGAGCACGTTCAGGCCCTCGACGATCACGATGTCCGGGCGCTTGATGACAACCTTCTCGTCCGGCACGACGTCATAGACGAGGTGGGAGTAGATCGGCGCCTCGACCTCGTCGCGGCCGGACTTGATGTCGACGACGAAGCGCAGCAGCGCCCGGCGGTCGTAGGACTCCGGGAACCCCTTGCGCTGGAGCAGCCCGCGCCGCTCGAGCTCGGCGTTGGGGTAGAGGAACCCGTCGGTCGTGACCAGCTCGACGTGGGGGTGCTCGGGCCAGTGGGCGAGCATCTGCTGGAGCACGCGGGCGGTGGTCGACTTGCCCACAGCCACCGAGCCGGCCAGCCCGATGACGAACGGCGTGCGCGGGGGCGTCACCCGGTGCAGGAACTCCTCCTGCTGCCGGTGCAGCCGGCTCGCGGCCTCGACGTACATGCTCAGCAGCCGGCTGAGCGGCAGGTAGACCTCCTGGACCTCGCGGAGGTCCAGGGCGTCGCCCAGGCCGCGGAGGTTGGCGATCTCGTCCTCGCGCAGCGGGTTCGGGATCTCGGCCGCCAGCCCCGCCCAGGTCGCGCGGTCGAGCTCGACGTACGGCGAGGACTCCCGGGCGTCCTCGGGGCCGCCGTGGCCGAGGGGTGCCTGGCGTGACGCGCCTGAGGACATGCCAGTGATTGTTGCAGCGCCGATCGGGCCCGCCGAGGCCACCCGCCCGCTTACAGTTCCCCGACCCCCTGTGACCCACCGGTCCCGACCCACCCCAGGAGCGACACCATGACCCACCGAGCCGTGGCCGGGGGCCTCGCCTCCGCACTGGTGCTGTCGCTGCTCGCGTGCTCCGGGGGCGACCGGCAGCAGCCGCGGGCCGCCGGGCCGGAGCCGTTGACCACGCGCGCCGCCGTCGCCGCCGCGCCCGACCCGGGCCAGGAGCTGGCGCGGCGGCCGGACCTGCTGGTGGTCGAGACCGACGACATGCGCGCCGACGACCTGCGGTTCATGCCGCAGACGCGGCGCTGGTTCGCGCGCAACGGCCTGACCTTCGCGAACTCGTTCGCACCCAACCCGCTGTGCTGCCCGTCGCGGGCCAGCCTGCTGACCGGTCGCTACTCCCACAACCACAGGGTGCTGACCCACGAGGCGCCGTACGGGTTCACCTCGTTCGACGACCGCGACACGCTCGCGACCCGGCTCCAGGGCGCCGGCTACCGCACCGGGATGGTCGGCAAGTACCTCAACGGCTACGGCGAGCGCCCGACGCGCACCGGTCGCGACTCGCTCACCTACGTGCCGCCGGGCTGGGACGACTGGTGGGGCGCGTCCGACCACGTGTGGGGTCCCGGGGAGCGGTTCGGGGGCGGCACCTACGACTACTTCCGGCTCACCTCCAACGTCAACGGCCGGATCCAGAGCTGGCCGGGCCGCTACTCCACGGAGGTCACTGCCGACCAGACCGCCGCGATGGTCGGCCGGTTCGAGCGGGGCCGGAAGCCGTGGTTCGTGTGGTGGAACCCCACTGCGCCCCACCACGGCGGCCCGGTCGAGCCCGACGACCCCGGCGTGGTGCCGCGCTCCGACGGCTTCCCCACCCGCTGGGTGACGCCGGCCCGCCCGGCTTGGGTCAAGGGCCGCTTCGACACCGTGGTCCGCAACGGCGCCGGCACGCCGCCGCGCCGCGACGCCGAGGGCGACATCTCCGACAAGCCCGGGTTCCTGCGCAGCTACCCGCCGTTCACCGCCCGCGAGCGCGAGGTCGTGCGCGACGTGACCCGGCAGCGCGCGGAGGCGCTGTACGTCCTCGACCGCCGGCTGGGCCGGATGCTCCGAGCGCTGCGCGCCTCGGGGCGGCTGTCGTCGACGCTGGTGGTCCTCACCTCCGACAACGGCTACTACCTCGGCGAGCACCGCAAGCGGCAGGGGAAGATCAACCTCCACGAGCCCTCGATCCGGGTGCCGCTGCTGATGGCCGGCGCCGGCGTGCCGCGCGGACGCCGCTACGACCCCGTCACCACCGTCGACCTGGCCACCACGTTGGCCGCCTGGGCCGGCACCGGGCTGAAGCGGGCCGACGGCGTCGACCTCCGCCCGCTGCTCCGCGACGGCGACCGCGGCTGGCGGCGGCCGGTCGTGCTCGAGGGGCTGATGCCCGAGGGCCGCTACGTGCGGGCCGCCCGTCGTCCCGGCTGGGGTCGGCGCCTCGACACCATCGGCGTGCGGCTGGGCCGCTGGAAGCTGGTGCGCTACTCCACCGGCGAGGGCGAGCTCTACGACCTCGCCCGCGACCCGCTGGAGCTGCGCAACCTCTACCGCAAGCCCGGCGCCAAGCAGGTGCGCAGGCAGCTGGTCAAGGTCTGGCGGCGGGCCTCGGCGTGCCGCGCGGCCGGCTGCCGGGTGCTGCTCCCCGCCGAGCTCCAGGTCGACGCGGCCGAGGTGAGGCGGATCACGCTGGCGCAGCAGCGCGCGGAGCGGCGCCACTTCGGCCGCTGACGGCAGGTTCGTGATCGCCTCCCGGCGCCCTAGACTGGCTGGTCATGTGCGGCATCGTCGGTTACGTCGGGGAGAAGCAGGCGCAGGACGTCGTGATCGAGGGCCTGCGCCGGCTGGAGTACCGCGGCTACGACTCCGCCGGCATCGCCCTGGTCAGGGACGGTGCGATCGCCTCCGACAAGCGGGCCGGCAAGCTGGCGAACCTGGAGAAGGCGATCGCCGACGTCCCGCTCCCCGCCTCGACCACGGGCATCGGTCACACCCGCTGGGCCACCCACGGCGCCCCCAACGACCAGAACGCCCACCCCCACCTGGGTCGCAACGGGCGGGTCGGGCTGGTGCACAACGGCATCATCGAGAACTTCGCCGAGCTGCGGCTCGAGCTCGAGGCGCGCGACCACGTGCTCCGCTCCGAGACCGACACCGAGGTGGCCGCCCACCTGCTCGAGCTCGAGGTCGAGGCCGGCCACGACCTCACCACCGCGATGCAGAACGTCTGCCGCCGGCTGGAGGGCGCCTTCACGCTCGTGGCCGTCGACGCCCTCGACCCCGCCCGGGTGGTCGCGGCGCGGCGCAACTCGCCGCTGGTCGTCGGGCTCGGCGAGGGGGAGAACTTCCTCGGCTCCGACGTCGCGGCGTTCATCGAGCACACCCGCGAGGCGCTCGAGCTCGGCCAGGACCAGGTCGTGACCATCACCCGCGAGGGCGTCACGGTCACCGGCTTCGACGGTTCCCCGGCCGAGGGCAGCCGCTACCACGTCGACTGGGACCTGTCGGCCGCCGAGAAGGACGGCCACGACTGGTTCATGCGCAAGGAGATCTACGAGCAGCCGCGGGCCGTGGCCGACTCGCTGCTGGGCCGGCGCTCACCCCAGGGCCTGCTCCAGCTCGACGAGATGCGCCTCTCCGACCAGGAGCTGCGCGACATCGACAAGATCATCATCATCGCCTGCGGCACGTCGTTCTACGCCGGCATGGTGGCCAAGTACGCCATCGAGCACTGGACCCGGGTGCCGGTCGAGGTCGAGCTGGCCTCGGAGTTCCGCTACCGCGACCCGATCCTCGACTACTCCACGCTGGTGGTGGCGATCAGCCAGTCCGGCGAGACCGCCGACACCCTGCAGGCGATCCGCCACGCCCGCCAGCAGCGCTCCAAGGTGCTGGCGATCTGCAACACCAACGGCTCGACGATCCCGCGCGAGTCCGACGCGGTCATCTACACCCACGCCGGCCCCGAGATCGGCGTCGCCTCCACCAAGGGCCTGCTCACCCAGCTGGTCGCCTGCTACCTGCTCGCGCTCTACCTCGCCCAGGTCAAGGGCACCCGCTACGGCGACGAGATCACCGAGATCATGGAGCAGCTCGAGGCGATGCCCGCGCACATCCAGGCGGTGCTCGACGGCGACCAGGCGGTCTACGAGCTGGCCCGCCAGCACGCCGGCAGCACCTCGGTGCTGTTCCTCGGCCGGCACGCCGGCTACCCGATCGCGCTCGAGGGCGCGCTCAAGCTCAAGGAGCTGGCCTACATCCACGCCGAGGGCTTCGCCGCCGGCGAGCTCAAGCACGGCCCCATCGCGCTGGTCGACGAGGGGCTGCCGGTGCTGTGCGTCGTGCCGCCCCGGGGCCGCGACCAGCTGCACGACAAGATGCTCAGCGGCATCCAGGAGGTCCGGGCCCGGGGGGCGCGCACCATCTGCCTGGCCGAGGAGGGCGACGAGAAGATCGAGGCCTACGCCGACGTGCTGATCCGGCTGCCGCGGGTGCCGGTGCTGCTCCAGCCGATGGTCGCGGTGGTGCCGCTCCAGCTGTTCGCCTGCGAGCTGGCCACCGCGATGGGGCACGACGTCGACCAGCCGCGCAACCTCGCCAAGTCCGTCACCGTCGAGTAGGGGCGCCGGTGGCCGTGATCGGCGTGGGGATCGACGTGGTCGACCTCGACCGCTTCCGGGCGGCCCTCGAGCGCACCCCCGAGCTCCGCGAGCGGCTGTTCACGCCCGCGGAGGCCGAGCGGCCGCTGGCCTCGCTCGCCGCCCGGTTCGCGGCGAAGGAGGCGATCGCCAAGGCGCTCGGCGCGCCCCACGGACTGCAGTGGCACGACGCCGAGGTCGTCTCGGAGGAGTCGGGGCGGCCGCTGTTCACCATCCGCGGCACGGTGCGGGCGCGGGCCGACGAGCTCGGCGTGCGCTCGGTGCACCTCTCGCTCTCCCACGACGCCGGCATCGCCTCCGCGATGGTGGTGCTGGAGTCGTGAGGCGCGCCCACACGGTCGGGCAGGTGCGCGCCGCCGAGGCGACGCTGCTCGCGACCCTGCCCGAGGGCGCGCTCATGCAGCGCGCCGCCGCCGGCCTGGCCACCGCGGTCGCCGACCTGCTCGGCGGCGCCTACGGCCGCCGGGTGCTGCTGCTCGTCGGCGCCGGCGACAACGGCGGCGACGCGCTCTGGGCGGGCGCCCGGCTGGCCCGCCGCGGTGCCGCCGTCGAGGCGCGGCTGCTCTCCGAGCGGGTCCACGAGCCTGGACTGGCCGCGCTGCGGGCCGCCGGCGGCCGGGTCGTCGACGCCGTGCGCCACCGCCCCGACGTCGTCGTCGACGGCATCGTCGGGATCGGTGGCCGCCCCGGGCTCCGCGACCCCGCGGCCGCCGCGCTCGCCCAGGTCGAGGGCGTGCCGGTGGTGGCGGTCGACGTGCCGAGCGGCGTCGGGGTCGACTCCGGCGAGCTCGACGGACCCCACGTGCGGGCCGACCTCACGGTCACCTTCGGCACCCTCAAGCCCGCCCACCTGGTCGACCCGGCCGCCTCCGCCGCCGGTGCGGTGCACCTCGTCGAACTCGGCCTCGACCTGCCCGCCGCGCCGGTCGAGGCGCTCCAGCCCGACGACGTCGCGGCGCTGCTGCCCCGACCGGCCGACGACGCCCACAAGTACACCCGCGGGGTCGTGGGCGTGCGGGCCGGCTCGGCGCAGTACCCCGGCGCCGGGCTGCTCAGCGTGGCCGGAGCCTCCTGCGGGCTGGCCGGCATGGTCCGCTACGTCGGCGACGACGCCGTGCTCGACCTGGTGCGCGCGGCCCACCCCGAGGTGGTGGGCGCCGGGCGGGTGCAGGCCTGGGTGGTCGGCAGCGGGAGCGGCGACGGCGCGGCCGAGACCCTGGCGGCGGCGCTGGCCGACGAGGTGCCGGTCGTGGTCGACGCCGACGCCCTGCGCGCGCTGCCGGTGCCCGCACCGGTCCCCGCCGTGCTCACCCCCCACGCCGGCGAGCTGGCCGCGCTGGTCGGGGCCGAGCGGGGCCAGGTCGAGGCGCGGCCGCTGGCGTTCGCCCGCGAGGCCGCGGCCCGCCACGACGCGGTGGTGCTGCTCAAGGGCCGCCACACGCTCGTCGCCGACCCGTCCGGGCGGGTGCGGGTGACCACCACCGGGGTGCCGTGGCTGGCCACGGCCGGCGCCGGCGACGTGCTGGGCGGCGTGATCGGGGCGCTGCTCGCCGCCGGCCTCGACCCCTTCGACGCCGCCTCGGTCGGCTCGTGGCTCCACGGCGCCGCGGCGACGTACGCCTCCCGCGGCGGCCCGATCGTGGCGGGTGAGGTGTCCCGCGCCCTGCCCGCCGTCGTGGCCGACCTGCCCCGCCGGGGAGAATGGGGCGCATGAGCCCGCTCACCACCGCGCGTGCCGAGCTCGTGGTCGACCTGGCCGCGATCCGCCACAACGTGCGGGTGCTCCGCGAGCTGGTGCGCGCCGACGGTCCGGTGCAGCTGATGGCCGTGGTCAAGGCCGACGCCTACGGCCACGGGCTGCTCGAGGCCGCCCGTGCCGCGCGCGAGGGGGGCGCCGACTGGCTGGGCGTGGCCACCCTCGACGAGGCCCAGCAGCTGCGCGAGGCCGGCGACGACGGGCCGGTGCTGTGCTGGCTCACCGTCCCGGGCGAGGACTACGACGAGGCGGTCGCCGCCGACATCGACGTCACGGCCTACACCGTCGCCGAGCTCGACGAGATCGCCGCGGCGGCGCGCCAGGTCCAGCACCCCGCGCGGGTGCAGCTCAAGGTCGACACCGGGCTCTCCCGCGGCGGCGCGACCGCGGGGGAGTGGGAGGCGGTCGTCGCCCGCGCCCTCGAGGGGCAGCGCGCCGGGCACTGGGAGGTCACCGGCATCTGGTCGCACCTGGCGAGCAGCGACGAGCCCGACGACCCGATGAACGACGCGCAGGAGGAGCTGTTCGGCGAGTTCGTGGCCGTCGCCGAGGAGGCCGGGCTGCGTCCCGGGCTGCGCCACCTCGCCAACTCCGCCGGCGCGATCCTGCGGCCCTCGGCCCGGTTCGACCTGGTGCGCTGCGGGATCGCCACCTACGGCCTCGATCCCGCCCCCGGGCACACCCCTGACCTCGGGCTCCGGCCGGCGATGACCGCCCGCGCCACCCTGGCCCTGGTCAAGGACCTCGAGGCCGGCGCCTCCGTCTCCTACGGCCACACCTGGACCGCCCGCCACGCCACCACCGTCGGCCTGGTGCCGGTGGGCTACGCCGACGGCGTGCCGCGCGTGGCCGGCAACAGCGCCGAGGTGTGGGCGGCCGGTGCCCGCCGACCGGTGCGCGGCCGGATCTGCATGGACCAGTTCATGGTCGACCTGGAGGGCGACCACCCCGCCGCGGGCGACGACGTGGTGCTCTTCGGCACCGCGCCGGCGCCCACCGCCCAGGACTGGGCCGAGGCCTGCGGCACCATCAGCTACGAGATCGTGACCCGGCTGGGCGGCCGGATGACTCGGCGGCACGTCGACACCGACACGGAGCGTGCCTGGTGAGCCGGCCCACCCGGATCCTCGGGGTCGTCGCCGGCACCGGTCTGGCGGCGGCCGGCACCGTCGCCCTGGGCGTCGCCCGCCGCCGGCGCGGGATGACCCGGCGGCCCGACGACCACACGCCGTTCGGCAGCCTGCGCTCGACACCGCGGACGGTGGTGGCCGACGACGGCGTGCCGCTGCACGTCGAGGTCGACGAGCCCGACCCCGCGGCGACCGAGGCCGGCGCGGGCCCGGTGCCGACCCTGGTCTTCGTCCACGGCTACGCCCTCAACCTCGACTGCTGGCACTTCCAGCGCGCGGCGTACCGCGGGCTGGTCCGCGCCGTCTACTACGACCAGCGCTCCCACGGCCGCTCCGGGCGCTCGGCCGGCGAGCGCGCCACCATCGACCAGCTCGGGCGCGACCTGCGCCGGGTGCTCGACGAGGTCGTGCCCGACGGCCCGGTGGTGCTGGTGGGCCACTCGATGGGCGGGATGACGATCGTCGCGCTGGCCGAGCAGCACCCCGAGCTGGTCGGCGAGCGGGTGGTCGGCGTCGCGCTGGTCTCCACGACGGCGGGCGGGCTCGACCCCGGCCGGATCGTGCTCCCGATGCTGCCCACGCGGCTCAGCGGCGACGCCGCGCTCCACGCCGTGCGCACGCTGCGCCGCGGGCACCGGCTGGTCGACGGCGCCCGCCGGGCCGGGCGGGCGTTCGCCGCCGTGGCCACCGACGTGCTGGCGTTCGGCGACGAGGTGCCGACCGCGTACGTCGACTTCGTCGACGACATGCTCTCCGCGACGCCGTTCGAGGTGGTCGCCGACTTCTTCCCGAGCTTCCGCAGCCTCGACAAGTTCGACTTCGTCGAGGTGCTCGGCCGGGTGCCGACCACCATCGTGTGCGGCACCGCCGACCGGCTGACCTCGATCGGCCACAGCCGCAAGCTGCACGCCCGGATCGCCGGCTCGACCATGGTCGAGGTCGAGGGGGCCGGGCACCTGGTGATCCTCGAGCGGCACGGGCAGGTCAACGCCGCCCTCGACCAGCTGGTCGCCGCCGCCCGGGAGCGGGTGGGGTCGCCGTGAGCGTGACCGTGCGTCCGATCGGCCCCGAGTCGGCCGCGGCGGCGCTCGAGGTCGTGCGCGCCGCGTTCGCCGCCCGCCCCGCGCTCGACCCGCCCGCCGACGCGATGGCCGAGACGGCCGACAGCCTGGCCGCGCTGCTGGCCCGCCGCGGCGGCCTGCTCGCCGAGGTCGACGGTCGGCCCGCCGGCGTCGTCGTCCTCGACCCGCTCGACGGCACCCTGTTCCTGCGCCGGTTCGGCGTCCACCCCGACGCCCAGGGCCGCGGCGTCGCGGCCGCCCTCGTCGACGCGGCGGTGGCCGCCGCGGTCGGCTGCGAGGACGTGGCGGTGCTCGCGCGCGAGGAGCTGCCGCGCACCGTGGCGTTCTGGGAGAAGCACGGCTTCGTCGAGACCGCCCGCCGCCCGCCGGCGGTCGAGCTGCGGCGCCCCGCGGCGGTGCTGGTGCGCGACGTGCCCGACGCCGCCGCGATGCGGGCGCTCGGCGCCGAGCTCGCGGGCCACCTGCGCGCCGGCGACCTGGTGGTGCTCAGCGGCGACCTCGGGGCCGGCAAGACCACGTTCACCCAGGGCCTCGGCGCCGGGCTCGACGTCGAGGGGCAGGTCGCCTCGCCGACGTTCGTGATCGCTCGCGAGCACCCCTCCCGCGGCGACGGGCCCGGGCTCGTGCACGTCGACGCCTACCGCCTCGGCGGACTCGCCGAGCTCGACGACCTCGACCTCGACGCCTCGCTCGACGACGCCGTCACCGTCGTCGAGTGGGGCACGGGCCTCGCCGAGCGGCTCACCGACTCGCGGGTCGAGGTGCGGATCCGCCGCTCCGACGAGCCCGTCGACCCCGAGTCCGACGTCGACCCGCGCCGGGTCGAGGTCGTTGCCACCGGCCCGCGGTGGACCGCCCACGACTGGAGCCGCCGATGACCGCGCTGCTGGCCCTCGACACCGCGACCCCGCGGGTCACGGTCGCCCTCCACGACGGCGAGGACGTCGTCGCCGAGCTGGCCTCGGAGGAGACCATGCGCCACGGCGAGCAGCTCGCGCCGCTGGTGGCCCGGGTGCTCGAGCAGGCCGGGCTGGTGCGGCAGGACCTGACCGCGGTCTCCGTCGGTGTCGGTCCGGGCCCGTTCACCGGGCTGCGGGTCGGCCTGGTCACCGCCCGGACCCTGGCCCACGTCCTCGAGATCCCCGTCTACGGCGTCTGCTCGCTCGACGTGCTCGCCGCGGAGGCGGTGGCGACCGGCGCGGTGACCGGCGACTTCCTCGTCGCCACCGACGCCCGGCGCAAGGAGGTGCACCTGGCGTCGTACGACGCCGACGGGGTGCGGCTCGCCGGACCCTCGGTCGACCGGCCGGCCGACGTCGCCAGCGGGCTGCCGGTGGTGGGTGAGGGAGCGCTGCTCTACCCCGAGGCCTTCCCCCACGCCGTCGGCCCGGCCCGGCCCAGCGCCGGGTGGCTGGCCCGGGTGGTCACCGGTGAGCTGGCCGAGCTGCTCGACCCCGAGCCGCTCTACCTCCGCCGGCCCGACGCCGAGGTGCCCGGCGCGCCCAAGCCGGTCTCGTGACCGTCCGGCTCGCGACCGCCGACGACGTGGCGGCGGTGGTGGCCTCCGAGGCCGCCAACCTCGGCGCCGACGCCTGGTCGGAGGCCCTGGTCGTCGACGGCGTGCGCGGTGGCCTGCCGACCGTGACCTACCTCGTCGCGGAGGTGGACGGCCGAGTGGTCGGCCACGCCACCGTCAGCTGCGCCGGCGACATCGCCGAGCTGCAGCGGATCGCCGTCGACCCCGCCCACCGGCGCCGCGGACTGGCCACCGCGCTGCTCGACGCCGCCCTCACCCGGGCCCGCGCCGAGGGTGCCGACCGCCTGCTGCTCGAGGTGCGCGAGGACAACGCCGCCGCGCTGTCGTTCTACGGCGCCCGCGGTTTCGTCGAGGTCGACCGGCGACGCCGCTACTACCGCGACGGCGCCACCGCGGTGGTGCTCCGGCGCGGTCTCGACCGGGGTTGCGGTTCCTGAGCGGAGGCGGGTCGACCTGCCCTAGGCTGCAGCGTGGGAGCAGCACGAGGGAGGGAGATCCACCGGTCGCACCGGTCGTCGTGATGTGGGGCAGCAGCCCCCGTGGGAGTGGCTCGGCGCCCCTGTCGTGGGTTCACGACGACCTGCCGACCGGACGGACCTGAGGCTGCGGACGCCGTGGTCGCCGGCAGGCGACCACGGCGTCCTCCCGGCCGTGCTCAGTCGAGGACGCCGGGGGCGACGCCCTCGTCGTCGACCCAGTCCTTCTCGGTGTCGAAGATCTCGCGCTCGCTGCGGCGCTCGTCGTCGCGGCCGCCGCGCCGGGTGCCGCCGCCGACGCCGCCGCCGACCCCCGCTCCGCTGCGACCGCCCGCGGGCGCCGTGCCGCGACCGGTCGTCCGGCCCCCGGCAGCCCCACGCTGGCCACCACGCTGGCCACCCTTCTGGGCACCACGGCCGCCGGTGCCACCCGCACCCGCGCCGCGGCCGGAGCCGCTGCTGCGTCCGGTGCCCGCACCGCGGGTGCCCGTGCCGCCCGCGCCGGCTCCG
>NZ_JAFFJT010000005.1 GCF_016924665.1 Nocardioides sp. SYSU D00038 | reverse complement strand
CGGGCGGCCGGGCGAGGTCGGAGCGGCTGCGCCCGCCGCGGTGGCGGGAGTGGCGCCGGCGGGGCCGCCGGGCTCGGCCGGCGCGCCGGTGCGACGTCCGGCGGCGCCGCCCTTGCGCCGGCTGCGGTGGAGCAGGTACGCCGCCAGGGCGGCGACGAAGAGCAGGAACGCGCCGCCGAGGTAGAGGTAGGCGGCGTTGTCGGAGTCGTCGTCCTCCGGCTCGGTGGCCGGGTCGTCGGCGGCGGCGACCGGGAAGGTCTCGGTGGGCTGGTAGCCCGAGGCCGCGCCGACCAGGCGCAGCGTGTGGTCGCCGGCGTTCAGGTCGCCGGGTAGCTGGAGCAGCCCGGCGACGTCGCCGGCGGTGCCGGCCACCATCGGCCCCACCGCGGCCAGGCCGTCGTCGAGGATCGCCAGCACCTGCTCGCCCGGCAGGAAGCCACGGCCGGTGAACGCCAGCGCCCGTCCGGCGACCGCGGTGGCGCGGTCGGTGATCACCGACGCTGCGCCCGGGTCGGGCGGGATCGAGGTCCCCGGGTCGGTGGGGGTGCCGGTTGGCACGTCGGTGACCCCGCCGGGCGGGGTGGCGACGTCGGTGGGGACCGACGGCGTGCTCGGCGTGCTGCTGGTCAACGGGTCGGAGAACGGGAACGACGGGGTGTCGCTGACCGGAGCGGCGGTGGCGGCGGTGGGCGTGGCGAGGAGGCCGAGGACGACCAGGGCCGCGGCACCCGCGGCCACCCGGGTCGACGTGCGAGGTGCGGTCATCACGACTTTCTGGGACGGAGCCGGGCTGGGCCGGTCGGGCGGTCGAGTGGCCATCGTAGACGCCCGCCCGAGGGCGTCGGCCGCCGTACGTCCCGCGGGTCGGGCGCGGGCCCGGCGGGCTCAGGCGGGGACGGGGGCCAGCATCATCGCGGCCGCCATCGCGACCAGGTTGGCCACGAACCGGTCGGTGCCGAGCTGGCCGCGGCCGGTCTCGCGCTCGGCGAGCCGGGCGCGCTCGGCGACCGAGTGGAGGATGAACATGGTCATCAGCGAGATCCGCTCGATGCGGATGTCGTCGGGGAGCGGCGGCAGCCGGCGTTCGAGCAGGCCGTAGACCTGGACGCCGCCGGTGCTGTCGAGGGTGCGCTGCACCTCGGGGTCGACCGAGGCGGGGTCCTCCTGGATGACCTCGGCGACGATGCGGAGGTAGCAGCGGCCCCGCCAGTCCTTCTCGGCCAGCTCGACGACCGGCTGCACGATCGCGGTGATGACCGACTCGAGGTCGTCGTCGGGCCGCTCCTCGGCGCGGGCCAGCAGCTGCAGCTCGCGCTCGGCCAGGAACGGCGCCTCGGTCTGCAGCACCGCGACGAGCATCCCCTCGCGGGAGCCGAAGTGGTAGTGGACCGCACCCCGGTTGCGCTGCCCGGCGACCCGGGTGATCTCGAGGAGGGAGGCGTTGTGGACGCCGCTCTCGGCGAACTCGCGGATCGCCGCGTCGAGCAGTCGTTGCCGGGTCTCGTCGCCTGGTGCTGACATGGGGGCCTGTCCTCAGATACGTGGAACGATGCGACCGAGGAGGTCGCCCATCCGCGAGGCCGCCGCGCGGCCCGCCTCCAGGACCTCCTCGTGGTTGAGCGGCTCGCCCCCGATGCCAGCCGCCAGGTTGGTGACCAGGCTGATGCCCAGCACCTCCATCCCCGCCTCCCGGGCGGCGATGGCCTCCAACGTCGTGCTCATGCCCACGAGGTGCCCACCGATGGCCCGGACCATCCCGATCTCGGCCGGCGTCTCGTAGTGGGGCCCCGGGAACTGGACGTAGACGCCCTCGTCCAGGGTCGGGTCGACCTCGCGGCAGAGCTGGCGCAGGCGGGCGCTGTAGAGGTCGGTCAGGTCGACGAAGGTCGCGCCCACGATGGGGGAGCGACCGGTGAGGTTGATGTGGTCGGAGATCAGCACCGGCGTGCCCGGCGCCCAGGTCTCCCGCAGCCCGCCGCACCCGTTGGTGAGCACGATGGTGCGGCAGCCCGCCCGGGCCGCCGTCCGGACGCCGTGGACGACCGCGTCGACGCCCTTGCCCTCGTAGTAGTGGGTGCGGCTGAGGAAGACGAGCAGGTTGCGCTCACCCGCCCGGATGCTCCGGATCTTCCCGCTGTGCCCCGCCACCGCCGCCGCGCTGAACCCCGGCAGGTCCGTGGTGTCGATCTCGGCCGTCGCCTCGCCCAACGCGTCCACCGCCGGCAGCCACCCCGACCCCAGCACCAGCGCCAGGTCGTGGCTGGCCACACCGGTCTGCTCGGCGAGCGCGTCCGCGGCCTGCTGGGCGAGGTCGTACGGCGAGGTGTCGGTCACGTGGCGCAGCGTAGTCCCGTCGGTGGCCGGGTGGTGGATGGTTGGGGGAACGGTGGGTCGGGGGTGGGGGTTTCCCCGGTGAACCGGGGAAACCCGCACTTGTCGGCCAGAACTCCGGCCGAGAAGTCACGGTTCTGGCCGAGAGGTCGGCCCGCTTCTCCACAGCCTCGGATCTCCGCGGTGTGTCGGGTCGTGAGGGGGGGCAGGTTGCCACCATGAGCACCACCGCGCCGGCCCTGCCCACCATCCATCTCTGGCGCGACCTCGTCGCGGCCGGGTGGCGGGACCAAGCCATCGCACGCATGGTTGAGCGCGAGCAGTGGGTGCGGGTGCGCCACGGTGCCTACGTCGACGCGGCCGCCCACCGGGCCCTCAGCGCGGTCGACCGGCACCGCGTCCTGGCGCGGGCCGTCCTCAAGCAAGGCAGGACGGACCTCGTGCTGTCGCACACGACCGGGGTCCGTGAGCTCGGGATCGATCCGTGGGACCTTGCCGACGAGCTGGTCCACGTCACCCGCACCGACGGACGGATCGGCCGGACGGGCGCCGGCGTCCGCCAGCACGGGGGCCGGGTGGTGCCCGGCGACGTGGTCGAGCGGAACGGCGTACCCGTCATGAATGCCACGCGGGTCGGGATCGAGACGACGATGTTGACCGACGTCGAGCACGCCGTGGCGTTGCTCAACCAGCTGTGCCACGCCGGCCTGACGGACCGGGACGCCCTGGCGGCCATGGCCGCCCGCGCCGCTCATTGGCCGGAGAGCCTGTCGACCGACCTCGCCGTTCGACTCGTCGAGCCGCGGTGCGAGTCGGTGGCGGAGTCGCGCTCCTGGTACCTGTTCTGGTCGCAGCACCTGCCGATGCCGGTGCCGCAGTTCGTGGTGACCGACGCGCACGGGCGGACGATCGCCCGGCTCGACTTCGCCTGGCCGGAACTGGGCGTGTTCGCGGAGTTCGACGGCAGGGCGAAGTACGGATCCTTGCTGCAACCGGGTCAGACGACGACGGATGTGCTGCTCGAGGAGCGGCGCCGAGAGTCGCGCGTGGTGGAGGCGACGGGCTGGCGCTGCATCCGGTTGACCTGGTCGGACCTGGCTGCCCCGGAGCGGACCGCCTCGCGGATCCGGCGTCTCCTCTTCCCGGCTGCGTGACTTCTCGGCCAGAACCTCGACTTCTCGGCCGAAACTCTGGCCGAGAAGTGACGGTTTCCCCGGTTCACCGGGGAAACCGACCCCGGGGCCCGGCCCCTACAGCCCCGTCGACCGGCACGGCCGCCGGCGGAGGGCGGCGACGTAGTCGGCGGGGGCGTCGGCAGCCTCGGCGGCGTCGGCGAGCACGCCGAGGGTGACGGCAGAGGGCAGGCCGCCCTCGTAGGCGTCCAGGACGTAGGTCCACACCACGAGCTCGCCGGTCATGGTGGCGACCCGGACCTTGGTCTTGCGGTAGAGGCCGGAGTCGGCCTGCTCCCACTCGTCGAGGGTGGCCTCGTCCTCGCGGGTGACGTCGTAGACGGCGACGTAGACCTGGTCGAACGGGTCCTGCACCAGGGTCGGCAGCGCGCCGTCCCAGCCGTGCTCCTCGCCGCCGAACGTGAGCCGCCAGCCGCTCAGCCACCCGGTGGTCTGCAGCGGGGAGTGCGGGCACCGCTCGCCCATCCGCCGGGGATCGAGGTTGGCCCCGTAGGCGGCGTACAACGTCACGTCCCGCACCCTATCGGCCGTGTGCGGGTGGGCTGCGTCACGGCACTAGGCTGGGTGCGTGACCCACTTCGATGTCCTCGTCCTCGGTGCCGGCCCCGGTGGGTACGTCGCCGCGATCCGCGCCGCCCAGCTCGGCAAGTCCGTGGCCGTGGTGGAGGAGAAGTACTGGGGCGGGGTGTGCCTGAACGTCGGCTGCATCCCCTCCAAGGCCCTGCTCCGCAACGCCGAGATCGCCCACATCATCACGCACGAGAAGAAGACCTTCGGGATCGAGGGCGAGGCCACCATGGGCTACGCCGCGACCCACCAGCGCAGCCGCGGCGTCGCCGAGGCCAGCGCCAAGGGCGTGCACTACCTGATGAAGAAGAACAAGATCACCGAGATCGACGGGTGGGGCACGCTCACCGGCAAGAAGTCGGTCGACGTCAAGGACAAGGACGGCAACGTCACGTCCCACACCGCCGACAACATCATCCTCGCCACCGGTGCCACGGTGCGGATGCTGCCGGGCATGGAGAGGAGCGCGAACGTCGTCACCTACGAGGAGCAGATCCTCGACGCCGACCTGCCCGGCTCGATCATCATCGGCGGGTCCGGCGCGATCGGTGTCGAGTTCGCCTACGTGATGAAGAACTTCGGCGTCGACGTGACGATCGTGGAGTTCCTCGACCGGATGGTGCCCACCGAGGACCCGGACGTCTCCAAGGAGCTGCTCAAGCAATACAAGAAGCTCGGCGTCGAGGTGCTCCTCTCCACCAAGGTGGAGCAGGTCGAGGACACCGGCTCGGGGGTCAAGGTCACGGTCAGTCCCGCCGCGGGCGGCGAGTCGAAGGTGCTCGAGGCCGACAAGATGCTGGCGGCGTTCGGCTTCGCCCCGCGGGTCGAGGGCTACGGGCTCGACGCGGCCGGCGTCGAGCTCACCGAGCGCGGTGCGATCGCGGTCGACGCGCGCGGCCGCACGAACGTCGAGGGCGTCTACGCCATCGGCGACGTGACCGGCAAGCTGATGCTCGCCCACACCGCCGAGGCGATGGGCGTGGTGGCGGCCGAGACGATCGCGGGCGCGGAGACCCAGGAGATCGACTTCGACATGATCCCGCGGGCGACGTTCTGCCAGCCCCAGATCGCGTCGTTCGGCTACACCCAGGCGCAGGCCGAGGAGAAGGGGTACGACGTCAAGGTCGCCCAGTTCCCGTTCTCGGCCAACGGCAAGGCCCGCGGCATGGCGGAGGGGGTCGGCTTCGTCAAGATCGTCGCGGACGCCGAGCACAACGAGATCGTCGGCGCCCACATGATCGGCCCCGAGGTCACCGAGCTGCTGCCGGCGCTGACCCTGGCCCAGATGTGGGACCTCACCGCCGACGAGGTCGCCCGCAACGTCTTCGCGCACCCGACGCTGTCGGAGGCGATGAAGGAGGCCGTCGAGGGCATCGCCGGCCACATGATCAACCTGTGACCGCAGCCGCGAGCACGGTACGAGCGCGCGGCGAGACCCCGAGCTGGAGGACGGCCGATGAGTGACCGGGTGGTGATCCTCGGCGGCGGACCGGGCGGCTACGAGGCCGCGCTGGTCGCGGCCCAGCTCGGCGCCGACGTGACGGTCGTCGACTCCGACGGCATCGGCGGCTCGGCGGTGCTCACCGACTGCGTGCCGAGCAAGACCCTGATCGCCACCGCCGAGGTGATGACCGAGGTCGCCGGCGCGGCCGAGCTCGGCGTGAACTTCCACGACGCCGAGGGCGACGCCGCCACCGCGATCCGGGTCGACCTCGGCCGGGTCAACGAGCGGGTCAAGGCGCTCGCCGCCGACCAGTCCGCCGACATCGCCCGCCGGCTGGCCCGCGAGGGCGTCGAGGTCGTCACCGGGCGGGGTCGCCTCGACGGTCCGGGCCGGGTGGTGGTCGGCGACGCGTCGTACGACGCCGACGCGGTGCTGGTCGCCACCGGCGCCGCCCCGCGCACCCTCCCGAGCGCCCAGCCCGACGGCGAGCGGATCCTCACCTGGGAGCAGGTCTACGACCTCACCGACGTGCCGACGGAGCTGATCGTGGTCGGGTCGGGCGTGACCGGTGCGGAGTTCGCCAGTGCCTACCTCGCGCTCGGTATCCCGGTCACGCTGGTCTCCAGCCGCGACCGGGTGCTGCCCGGCGAGGACGCCGACGCCTCGCTGGTGCTCGAGGAGGTCTCGAAGCGGCGCGGGATGACCGTGCTGTCGAAGAGCCGGATGGAGTCGGTGACCCGCGACGGCGACGTCGTCACCGTGACCCTCACCGACGGCCGCACCGTCCAGGGCTCCCACTGCATCCTCGCGCTCGGCTCGGTGCCCAACACCGACGACCTGGGCCTCGAGGAGGCCGGGGTGCTGGTCAAGGACGGCGGCTTCGTCTACGTCGACCGCGTCTCGCGCACCTCCGCCCGCGGGGTGTACGCCGCCGGCGACTGCACCGGCGTGCTGATGCTCGCCAGCGTGGCGGCCATGCAGGGCCGGATCGCGATGTGGCACTTCCTCGGCGACGCCGTGACGCCGCTGGACCTGAAGAAGGTCAGCAGCAACGTGTTCACCGCCCCCGAGATCGCCACCGTGGGCTGGTCGCAGCAGGCGGTCGACGCGGGCGAGATCCAGGCCGAGGTCGTCATGCTGCCGCTGGGGGGCAACCCGCGGGCCAAGATGCAGGGCGTCCGCGACGGGTTCGTGAAGCTGTTCTGCCGCCCCGGCACCGGGATCGTCGTCGGCGGCGTGGTCGTCGGTCCGCGGGCCAGCGAGCTGATCCACCCGGTCTCGATCGCGGTGGCCGAGTCGCTGACCGCCGACCAGCTGGCCCAGGCGTTCACGGTCTACCCCTCGATGAGCGGGTCGATCGCCGAGGCGGCCCGGCGGATGCACCGGGTCTGAGCGCGTCGGCCACCCGCCCCCGGGTCGGCAAGGGACTTCTCGGCCAGAACCTCGACTTCTCGGCCAGAGTTCCGGCCGAGAGGTGCGGGTTTCCCCGGTGCACCGGGGAAACCACACCCCCCGACTACAGCGACGCCAGCAGCGCCTCGAGCCGCCCGATCTCGGCGCGCTGGCCGACGTCGACGTCGGAGGCGATCTCGTTGACCCGCAGGTCGGTGCCCTTGGCGAGCGCCCGCTCGGCCATGGCGATGGCGCCGCGGTGGTGGCGGATCATGCCGGTGAGGTAGAGCTCGTCGAACTCCGCGCCCTCGGCGTCGGCGAGCTCGTCGAGCTGCTCGGGGGTGAGCATGCCCTCCATACCATCGTGGCCGTGGTCGGCGTGGTCGAACTCGGCCGGGTCGTCCTGCGGGGTCGGGACGTCGATGCTGCGCTCGCGCAGCCACGCCGCCATCACCAGGATCTCGGGTGCCTGGGCGCCGGCGATCCGCTCGGCGACCGACCGCACCCGGGGGTCGGCGGCGCGGGTGCGGGCCAGCTCGCCCATCCGCACCGCCTGGTGGTGGTGCACCACCATCATCTGCATGAACGCGATGTCGTCGTGGGTGGCGTCGGTGCCCTCGACCGGACCGCCGGAGTAGCTCGTCGCGGGCTCGCCCGGCGCGCCGGGCTGCACGGCGTCGACCGAGCCGCCCGCGGGCACGTCCGACGACGGCACCTCCTGGGTCGGGGCCGGCGCCGAGGTGGGCTGGTCGCCACCACCCTGGAGGACGTCGCCGGCGTCGCTGCCGTCGCCGCCGCCGCAGCCCGCCAGCAGCAGCGCGAGCAGCAGCGGGAGGAGGAGGAGGGGGAGCGCGAGCGCCCCGGTCCGAGAAGCCCGAGTCACGTCCCCAGGGAATCACACCTCGCACCCCCGCGGCACGTACCCTCGGGGACCATGACGTCAGCCCGACTGCTCGGAGCCGCACTGACCACCCTCCTCCTGGCCACCCTGATCCTGGGCGCCACGCTGCTCCCGGCCACCCCCACGACCGCCGCCGCCCGGGCGCCGGAGGTCTACCGAGTGCCGGCGTCCGCCACCCAGGTGGAGATCGTCGGCCGCGGCTACGGCCACGGCCACGGCATGTCCCAGTACGGCGCGCAGGGGGCGGCTCTCCAGGGCCGCAACCACCGGCAGATCGTGCAGTTCTACTACCCCGGCACCACCTGGGGGGCGGCCGGCGGCACCGTGCGGGTCCTCCTCACCGCCGACACCACCCGGGACGTGGTCGTCACCGCGCGCCGAGGCCTGCGGGTCAAGAGCCTCGGCAAGCAGAAGACCTGGCAGGTCTGGCGCTCCCACCCCGGCGCCCGGCACTGGCGGATCGTGCCGCGCGCCGGCGGCACCACCCAGGTGTCGTACAAGAACGCCGCCCGGCAGTGGCGGGTGTTCCGCACCTTCCGCGGCGACGCCGAGTTCGCCGCGGCCGGCCAGCCGATCGCGCTCCGGCTGCCGTCGGGCAAGGTGGTGAGGTACCGCGGCAAGCTGCGCTCCACCCGCGGCGACACCGTCAACGTGCTGCCGTTCGACAGCTACCTCAAGGGGGTCGTGCCGACCGAGGTCTTCCCCAGCTGGCACCCGCAGGCGCTGCGCGCCCAGGCGGTGGCGGCGCGCACCTACGCCGCCCGCGAGCGCGCCGACGCCCCGGCCGGCCGGCACTGGCAGATCTGCGACACCACCCGGTGCCAGGTCTACGGCGGCCACAGCGCCGAGGTCGCCTCGACCAACGCCGCGGTCGACGCCACGAGGGGCCAGGTGCTGCTCCACGGCGGACGGCCGGCGTTCACCCAGTTCTCGGCGAGCAGCGGCGGCTGGACCTCACGGGGCAGCGCGCCGTACCTGCCCGCCCAGGCCGACCCCTACGACGGCTGGAGCGGCAACCGCTACCACCGCTGGACGCGCACCTACGGCGTCGCGGCCTTCGAGGAGGAGTGGCCCGAGCTCGGCGAGCTGCAGGCGATCGTGCTCGACGGGCGCGACGGCAACGGCGAGTGGAACGGTCGGGTCGACCGGGTGGTGCTCGACGGCAGCGCGCAGGACGTCCGGCTCAGCGGCGAGGACTTCCGGTTCCTGCTCGGCCCGCTGCCCAGCGACTGGTTCACCATCGCGAAGGTGCGCTGAGCCGGGCTAGGACAGCACCAGCACCAGGTCACCGCCGTCGACGGCCTGGGTGCCGCCGAACGCCACCCGCTCGACGGTGCCGTCGACCGGGGCGGTGATCGAGGCCTCCATCTTCATCGCCTCGATGGTCGCCACGGTGTCGCCGGCCGAGACCTTGGCGCCCTCCTCGACCACGACCGTCACCACGCCCTGGAACGGCGCCGCGACGTGCCCGGGCTTCGAGGTGTCGGCCTTCTCGGCGACGGCGGCCTCGGCGGCGACCGAGGTGTCGCGCACGCTCACCGGGCGCATCTGGCCGTTGATCAGCGCCATCACGGTGCGGAAGCCGCGCTCGTCGGGCTCGCTGATCGACTGCACGCCGAGGATCAGGGTCTTGCCCTCGCTGAGGGTGACCTCGTGCTCCTCGCCGTGCCGCAGGCCGTAGAGGTAGTCGAGGGTCGGCAGCACGGAGATGTCGCCGTAGGTCTCGCGCGACTCCAGGAACGCCTTGGTCGGGCCCGGGAACAGCAGCTCGTTGAGGGTGGCGCGGCGGTCGGTGCGCAGCCCCTCGGCCTGCTCGGCGGTGAGCTCCTCGGCCGGCGGCGTCCAGCTGCGGCCCTCGAGGGCCTTGGTGCGGAACGGCTCGGGCCAGCCGCCGGGCGGGTCGCCGAGCTCGCCGTTGAGGAAGCCGATCACCGAGTCGGGCACGTCGAAGCGGCCCGGGTCGGCGGCGAACTCCTCGGGGTCGGCCCCGAGGCCGACGAGCGAGAGCGCGAGGTCGCCGATCACCTTCGAGCTCGGGGTCACCTTCGGCACCCGGCCCAGGATGTCGTTGGCCGCGGCGTACATGTCCTCGACCTGCTCGAACTTCTCGCCGAGGCCCAGCGCGATGGCCTGCTGGCGCAGGTTGGAGAGCTGGCCACCGGGGATCTCGTGGCGGTAGACGCGGCCGGTGGGCGAGGGCAGGCCCGACTCGAACGGCGCGTAGACGCGGCGGGTCGCCTCCCAGTAGGGCTCCAGCGCGTTGACCGCGGCCAGGTCGAGGCCGGTCTCGCGGTCGCTGTGGTCGGTGGCGGCCACCAGCGCCGAGAGCGGCGGCTGCGACGTCGTGCCGGCCATCGAGGCGGTCGCGGCGTCGACGGCGTCGACGCCGGCGTCGATCGCCGCGAGCAGGGTACCGAGCTGGCCGCCGGTGGTGTCGTGGGTGTGCAGGTGCACCGGCAGGTCGAAGCGCTCGCGCAGCGCGGTGACGAGCGTGCGCGCGGCCGGTGCCCGGAGCAGGCCCGCCATGTCCTTGATCGCCAGCACGTGGGCGCCGGCCTCGACGATCTGCTCGGCCAGCCGCAGGTAGTAGTCGAGCGTGTAGAGCTGCTCGCCGGGGTCGGAGAGGTCGCCGGTGTAGCAGAGCGCCACCTCGGCCAGCGTGGTGCCGGTGGCCCGCACCGCCTCGATGGCGGGGCGCATCTGCTCGACGTCGTTGAGCGCGTCGAAGATGCGGAACACGTCGAGCCCGGTGGCGGCCGCCTCCTCCACGAAGGCGTGGGTGACCTCGGTGGGGTACGGCGTGTAGCCGACGGTGTTGCGGCCGCGCAGCAGCATCTGCAGGCAGATGTTGGGCACCGCCTGGCGCAGCGCGGCCAGCCGCTCCCAGGGGTCCTCGCCGAGGAAGCGCAGCGCGACGTCGTAGGTCGCGCCACCCCAGGCCTCGAGCGACCACAGCTGCGGCGTGGTGCGCGCGACGTGGGGCGCGACCAGCAGCAGGTCGCGGGTGCGCACCCGGGTCGCCAGCAGCGACTGGTGGGCGTCGCGGAACGTCGTGTCGGTCACCGCCACCTCGGTCTGGGCGCGGAGCTGCTGGGCGAACTCCTCCGGACCGAGCTGGAGCAGCAGCTGGCGGGTGCCGTCGGGGGCGGGGACGTCGAGGTTGGTGTCGGGCAGCTTGATCGCCGGGTCGATGGTCACCGGTGCCCGGCCGTGCGGCTGGTTGACCGTGACCTCGGCGAGGTAGCGCAGCAGCCGGGTGCCGCGGTCGCCGTGCGCGCGGGCGCTGAGCAGCTGGGGGTGGGTCTCGATGAACGACGTGGTGACGTTGCCGCTCACGAAGTCGGGGTCGGCCAGCACGGCCTGGAGGAAGGCGATGTTGGTGGAGACGCCGCGGATGCGGAACTCCGCGACCGCGCGGCGGGCCTTCTCGACCGCCTTCTCGAAGGTGCGGCCCCGACAGGTCAGCTTGGCCAGCATCGAGTCGAAGTGGGCCGAGACCTCCGCCCCGGTGTAGACGGTGCCGCCGTCGAGGCGGATGCCGCCGCCGCCGGGGGAGCGGTAGGTGGTGATCGTGCCGGTGTCGGGGCGGAAGTTGTTGGCGGGGTCCTCGGTGGTGATCCGGCACTGCAGGGCCGCGCCGCGCAGCTGCACGGTGTCCTGCGACAGCCCCAGGTCGGCCAGCGTCTCGCCGGAGGCGATCCGCAGCTGCGACTGCACGAGGTCGACGTCGGTGACCTCCTCGGTCACCGTGTGCTCGACCTGGATGCGGGGGTTCATCTCGATGAAGACGTAGTTGCCCTGCGGGTCGAGCAGGAACTCCACGGTGCCGGCGTTGCGGTAGCCGATCTCGCGGGCGAACCGCACGGCGTCGGCGCAGATGCGCTCGCGCAGGTCGGGGTCGAGGTTGGGCGCGGGGGCGATCTCGACCACCTTCTGGTGGCGCCGCTGCACCGAGCAGTCGCGCTCGAAGAGGTGGATCACGTTGCCCTCGCCGTCGGCGAGGATCTGCACCTCGATGTGGCGGGGGTCGACCACGGCCTGCTCGATGAAGACCGTGGGGTCGCCGAAGGCGCCCTCGGCCTCGCGCATGCAGGTCTCGACGGCCTCGCGCAGGTGGGCGGGGTCGTCGACGCGGCGCATGCCGCGCCCGCCGCCCCCGGCGACCGCCTTGACGAAGAGGGGGTACGGCAGCGCCTCGGCCGCCGCCACCAGGGCGTCGACGTCGGTGGAGGGCTCGACCGAGGCGAGGGTCGGCACACCGGCGGCCTTGGCGGCCGCGATCGCGCTGGCCTTGTTGCCGGTGAGGGTCAGTACCTCGGACGTGGGGCCGATGAAGGTGATGCCGGCGTTGGCGCAGGCCTCGGCCAGCGCGGGGTTCTCGGAGAGGAAGCCGTAGCCGGGGTAGACGGCGTCGGCGCCGGCCCGCAGCGCCACGGCCACAATCGCCTCGGGGTCGAGGTAGGCGCGCACCGGGTGCCCGCGCTCGCCGATCTCGTAGGCCTCGTCGGCCTTGAGGCGGTGCTCGGACCAGCGGTCCTCGTAGGGGAACACCGCCACGGTCCGGGCGCCCACCTCGTAGGCCGCGCGGAAGGCCCGGATGGCGATCTCGCCCCGGTTGGCCACGAGCACCTTGGAGAACATGGGCGTCACCGTACCGACGTCCGGGGCCTCCGCCGGTGTCGCGCTCCTCACACGAGACGGAACTGCTCGACCAGGTCGGGCAGCGCCTGCGCGGCGACGGACTCCGCGACGTCCTCGGGGACGTCGAGCACGGTCACCCGTTGCGGTCCGCCGGCGGTGGTGGCGACCAGCGTGGTGAGCCCGACCCGGCGCTGCCACCAGGTGGCCCGCAGGTTCCAGCCGATGACGTGCTCGGTGTCGAGCACCGTGCGCCGGCGGTCGAGCGAGCCGGACCGCGCGACCAGGTGGCCGTCGACCAGCGCGTGCCCGAGCGAGCGCGCCCGGTCGGCGGCCAGGCCGGCGGCGACCGGGAGCACCACCAGACCGGCGAGCCAGGCGGGGGCGGCGCCCAGCGCCACCGCGACGACCGGCAGCGCCGCCAGCCCTGCGGCGCCGCCGAGCGCGCGCGTCCACCGCCGCCGGGTGGCGGCCGGCCCGTGGGCGGTCAGCCGCGCGGTGAGCGGGCCGCGGGTGCCGAGCACCCGCGCGGCCACGCGGTCCACGACCTCGGCCGGTGCCGAGGGGGCGAGCACGTCGCTGTCGGTGCCGCCCAGCCCGGTCACGACGGCGCGCAGCCGGGCGGCGCGGGCCGGGCGCAGCAGCAGCGGCTCCGAGAGGGCGACCCCGGCGACCCGCTCGTCGTCGAGCGAGGTCTCGCGGGTGGTGAAGAGCCCCCGGCGCACGTGCCAGGCGCCGCGACCGTCGGGCGGGGTGACGTGGCTGAGCCGGAAGCCCCAGTTGGCGACCAGGTAGCCGACGACCGCGAGCACGGCGACCAGCACGAGCAGCACCACCGCGACCAGCGGCACCAGCACCGCGAACGGCAGCCCAGGCACCGCGTCGGCGACCTCGCGGGGGTCGAGCGACCGCCACACGTCGAGGACCTGCAGGCCCTGGGCCAGGACACCGAGACCCGCGGCGCCGATCACCACACCGCTGCCGGTGAGCGGTGCGTAGCGGGCCCACCACGGGTCGAAGCCGAGCACGTCGGGCCCCTCGGCGACTGGGACGACGTCCGCCGGCCGGTCCGCCCCGGGTGCGGCCGGCGTAGCGGCCCCGGCGCGCAGCAGCACCCCGCGCAGCTCGCGCGCGTGCCCGACCGGCAGGCCGTCGAGGTCGAGCTTCTCCTCGTCGCGCTCCGAGGCTGTGCCGGTGCCGACGCGGAGCGTGGTGAGCCCCAGCAGCCGGTGGATCGGCGAGCTGGTGAGGTCGACGGTGCGCACCCGCTCCAGGGGTGCCGAGACCACGTGTCGGTTGAGCAGCCCGCGCCGGAGCTCCACCCGCCCGGCGTGGATGCGGTAGGACGTCGTCAGCCACCGCAGCACGCCCAGCCCCACCGGGAGGGCGACCCCGACCAGGTGCCACGAGCCGGAGCCGGACATCCCGCCCGCCACGAGCAGGCCGAGCAGCACCGGCAGGAACCGCACCAGCTCGCGGATCGGGTGCACCAGCAGCATCCGCGGGTCGAGCCGCTGCCAGGGGGTGCCGACCGGGCCGGCCGCGGGGGGTGGGGCCGGTGTGCTCACGTGGCGTCGCCCTCGACCGCGTCGGCCTTGCGGGTCAGGTCGTCGACGAGCGCCCGGGCGACGTCGCGGTCGAGCCCCTCGATGGCCAGTGCGCCCGCCGCGGACGCCGTGGTGACCGTGACGGTGGCGAGCCGGAACAGGCGCGCCAGCGCGCCCTCGGCGTGGTCGACGGTCTGGATCCGCGACATCGGCGCGATCCGCCGCTCGCGCGCCCACCAGCCGGTCTGGGTGTAGACGGCGGTGTCGGTGACCTCCCAGCGGTGCACGAGGTAGCGCCACTGCGGCACCCCGACGGCGTACGCCGCCAGCAGCAGCCCGACGAGCGCGACGGCCCACCACGGCACCGGCACCCAGCCCATCGCGACGGCGACGGCGAGCACCGCGGTGACCACCACGGCCTCGACCGCCGCGACGCACCACCACAGGGTGCGGGCCCGGGGGCTGACCCGGTGCCGGGGGTCGCGCAGCGGTGCGGGCGGGCCGGCGGGGTCCATGGGGGCAATCTACGGCCCGCGAACCAACCGGTCCGGCGCCGCATCACACCCCACGACACACCGCATGCGAGGACGAGGAGTCGAACGATGCAGCGAGCACGCACCCCGGTGGCCACCCTGGCGACCAACCTGGCGACCACCCTGACGGCGGGACTGGCCGTCGGCCTGGCCACGGTTGTGACGTGGACGGTGGCGGCGTCGCCGGCTGAGGCGGCGGTCGTCACCTGCCAGGGACAACGCGCCACGATCGTCGGCACCCCGCGGGCCGACCTGATCACCGGCACGTCCGGGCGCGACGTGATCGCCGCCCTCGGTGGCGACGACCGGGTCGACGGCCGGGGCGGTGACGACCTGGTCTGCGGTGGCCGGGGGGCGGACCGCCTGCTGGGTGGTCGCGGCGCGGACCGCCTGCTCGGCGGCCAGGCCAGGCTCGGGTTCGACCGCGGCGGCGCGTTCCTGGTGCCCGACGTGCTGGTCGGCGGACCGGGGGACGACCGGCTCGACGTCGGTCGCGACCGCCGCGCCGACGCGGGCGACGGGAGCGACCGGCCAGGCTGGACCGGCATCCTCGACTACTCCGCGGCGCCCCACGACGTCGTCGTCGACCTCGCGGCCGGCCGGGTGACGGGGGTCGGCACCGGCACCGACACCCTGGTGCGGCGCTCCGGCATGCAGGTGCGCGGCTCGGCCCACGACGACACGCTGCTCGGCAGCGTCGGGGACGACTGGCTGGTCGCGGGCCGCGGCGACGACCACGTCGACGGCCGGGCCGGCGACGACCAGCTGGTCGCCGAGGACCTCCGTGACAGCGCCGCCGACGACGACGTCGTGCTCGGTGGACCCGGCGACGACGAGCTCGAGTCGCGGCGGGGCCGCGACGAGCTGCGCGGCGGGGGCGGCGACGACTCGCTGCTCGCGTGGTCGCGGCTGCCCGCGGTGGTCCACGGCGACGAGGGCGCGGACCAGCTGGTGGTGACGCTCACCCGCAGCCCCGGCCTGGTGGCGGACGGCGGTCCCGGCTCGGATCGGCTCGAGCTCGACTCGCCTGCCGGCCTCCCGGTCGCGCAGCTGCCCGGCCCGGTGGTCACCGTCGACCGCGGCGCCGGCCAGCTGCGCCGGTCCGGCGGGGTCGTCGGTGCGATCGCGGGTGCGGAGCGGTTCCACCTCTCCGGCGACATGGCGTGGGTCTACCTCGGCACCGACGCGGTCGACGACGTCGAGGGCGGCCTCGACCACGGCCTGCGCGCCCTCACCTACGGCGGTGACGACGTGGTGTGGGGCACCCACGGCGACGACTACGTCGACGCGGGAGGCGGCACCGACCGGGTCACGACGTACGGCGGCACCGACACCTGCCTGGCCGCCGAGGTGCGCTCGGGGTGCGAGGTGCTCAGCCCGCCCGCCGGGTGACCAGCAGCAGGTAGGCGCCGCCCGCGAGCAGCGCCCAGAACGCCGAGCCGACGCCGGCGACCGTGAGCCCGGAGGCGGCGACCACGAAGGTCAGCGCCGCCGACTCGCGGTGGTCGGTGTCGGCGAGCGCGGAGGCGGTCGCGTTGCCGAACGCGCCGAGCAGCGCCAGGCCCGCCACCGCGGCCACCAGCCCGGTGGGCGCTGCCACCGCGACCGCGGCGACCGCGGCCGCGAACGGCGCCATCAGCAGGTACGTCGTACCCGCGCTCACGCCCGCCACCCAGCGTCGGGCGGGGTCGGGGTGCGCCGACGGGCCGGCCGAGATGGCCGCCGACAGCGCGCCGAGGTTGATCGAGAAGGCGCCGAGCGGGGCGGTCGCGACCCCGACGGCACCCGTGTAGGCGAGCACGGGGCGCACCGGCGCGACGTAGCCGAACGACTTGAGCACAGCGGTGCCGGGGATGTTCTGGCTGGTCATCGTGACCAGGTAGAGCGGGAGGCCGATCGCCACCAGCGTCGGGACGTCGAGCTGCGGTGTGGTCCAGGTGAGCACGGGGGACAGGTGGCCGTGCTCGACGTCGGTCAGCGACCCCGACACCACGATCACGACCAGCGCGGTGGCGAACGCCGCGGGCACCGCCCACTGCCGGAAGAACCGCTGCCCGAGCGCCCACACCGCGATCACCGGGGCGATCGCGGCCGGCTCGTCGGGGAGCGCGACGAACGGCGCGAGGCAGAGCTGAAGCAGCACGCCGGCGAGCATCGCGTTGGCCAGCGACGAGGGGATCGCCGCCACCCAGCGGCCGAGCGGCGCGATCAGCGCGGTCAGGCCGTAGAGCACGCCGGCGAGCGCGAACGCGCCCACCGCGGTGGGCCAGCCGCCCTCGGGGGTGGCCGCGCCGGCCAGCAGGGCCGCGCCCGGGGTGGACCACGCCATCGTGACGGGCTGCCTGGTCAGCCACGAGAACAGCGCGCAGCCGACGCCCATCGTGACCGTGACGACCAGCAGCCCGGATGCTGCCTCGGTGGCGTCGGCGCCGACCGTGCGCAGCCCGGTGAGGACGACCGCGAAGGAGGAGGTGAAGCCGACGACCGCGGTGATGACCCCGGCCAGGACCGTCGGCGTCCAGCCCTGGGAGGTCGTGGTGTCAGTCCTTGAGCTCACAGATGACGGCACCGTTGGTGACGGTCGCGCCGACCTCGGCCTTGAGGCCGGTGACCGTGCCCGCCTTGTGGGCCTTGAGCGGCTGCTCCATCTTCATGGCCTCCATGACCACGACGACGTCGCCCTCCGCGACCTGCTGCCCCTCCTCGACCGCGATCTTGACGATCGTGCCCTGCATCGGACTGGTCACGGCGTCGCCGCTGGCCGCGGCACCCGCCTTCTTGCCGGCCGCCCGCTTGGGCTTCCTCGACCCGCCCGCGGAGCCACTGCCGAGCGTGGCCAGGCCGGCGGGGAGGACGACCTCGACCCGCTTGCCGCCCACCTCGACCACGACCTGCTGGCGCTCGCCGGCCTCCGGGGCCTCGGCCACGTCGCCGGCGTAGGGCTCGATCTGGTTGTCGAACTCGGTCTCGATCCACTGCGTGTAGACGTCGAAGGAGCCTCCCCCCGTGTTGTCGCCCGACGGGTTCGACGGGCCGACGTACGCCGGGTCGCGGACGACCGCGCGGTGGAACGGCAGCACGGTCGGCATGCCGTCGACGACGAACTCGTCGAGCGCGCGTCGCGAGCGCTCCAGCGCCTGGGTGCGGTCGCGGCCGGTGACGATCAGCTTGGCGACGAGGGAGTCGAAGGAGCCGGGGACGGTCTCGCCGTTCTCGTAACCGCCGTCGAGGCGGACGCCGGGGCCGCTCGGCGGGCTCCACGCCGACAGGGTGCCGGGGGCGGGCATGAAGTTGCGCCCGCCGTCCTCGGCGTTGATGCGGAACTCGATGGAGTGGCCGCGGATCTCGGGGTCGTCGTAGCCCAGCTCCTCACCGGCGGCGATGCGGAACATCTCGCGCACCAGGTCGATGCCGGTGACCTCCTCCGACACGCAGTGTTCGACCTGGAGGCGGGTGTTGACCTCGAGGAAGGAGATGGTGCCGTCCTGGGCCACGAGGAACTCGCAGGTGCCGGCGCCGTGGTAGCCCGCCTCGCGCAGGATCCGCTTCGACGACTCGTAGAGCTCGGTGAGCTGCTCGTCGGAGAGGAACGGCGCGGGCGCCTCCTCGACGAGCTTCTGGTTGCGACGCTGCAGGGAGCAGTCGCGGGTGGAGACGACCACGACGTTGCCGTGCTGGTCGGCCAGGCACTGGGTCTCGACGTGGCGCGGCTTGTCGAGGAACTTCTCGACCAGGCACTCGCCGCGGCCGAAGGCGGTGACGGCCTCGCGCACCGCCGACTCGTAGGCGTCGGGGATCTCCTCGAGCGTGCGGGCGACCTTGAGGCCGCGGCCGCCGCCGCCGAAGACCGCCTTGATCGCGACCGGCAGGCCGTTGGCCTTCGCGAACTCCACGACCTCGTCGGCGTCCTTGACGGGGTCCTTGGTGCCGGGGGCCAGCGGCGCCTGGGCCTTGTCGGCGATGTGCTTGGCCCTGGCCTTGTCGCCGAGCGCCTCGATCGCGGCGGGCGGGGGCCCGATCCAGGTCAGGCCGGCGTCGATCACGGCCTGGGCGAACTCGGCGTTCTCGGCCAGGAACCCGTAGCCGGGGTGCACCGAGTCGGCACCGGAGGACTCGGCCACCGCGATGATCTTCGCGATGTCGAGGTACGACTCGGCGGGTGTGGCACCGCCCAACGAGTGGGCCTCGTCGGCGAGCCGGACGAAGAGCGCGTCGCGGTCGGGGTCGGCGTAGACGGCGACGCTGCCGATGCCGGCGTCCTTGCAGGCCCGGATCACACGGACGGCGATCTCGCCCCGGTTGGCGATGAGGACCTTCTGCAACGGCTTGCTCTCCGGCACCTGCGCACACTCCTGGCTCTGCGGTCGACGTCCGCATCGCACCCTAGCGGCCGCTCGGGACCCCGTCCTCGGGGGGCGAGGGTGGCGTACGTCATAGGGCGCCACCCGGAGGCAGGCCCGGGCCGCTAGCGTGCGGGGGATGAGCGCTGTCGCCCCGCCCCTGCCGCCGCGGCGGCTCCGGTTCATGAACGAGGACGACACCCGCCTCGTCGACACCGGGGCGCTGCTGGCCCGCACGCTCTACGCGCACGGCCTCGGGGCCGGCCACCGCCTCCTCGACGTCGGCTGCGGCTACGGCCGGCTCGCGATCGGCCTGATGAGCACCGGCTACGAGGGCCGCTACAAGGGCTTCGACATCCTGCCGCTGCAGGTGCGCTGGTGCCGCCGCCACCTGACCCCGGCCGACGACCGCTACCGGTTCCGCCACCTCGACGTGCACAACGCCCGCTACAACGCCACGGGCACGATCGAGGCTGCGGCCGTGCGGTTCCCGGCGCGCGACGAGAGCCACGACTACTGCGCCCTGTTCAGCGTCTTCACGCACTTCTACGCCGACGACGTCCGCCGCTACCTCGCCGAGATCCGCAGGGTGCTGGTGCCCGGTGGCCGCGCGGTGACCACCTGGTTCGTCTGGGACGACGCTCGGCTGCCGGCCATCACCGCCGAGAGCTCGGCCTACCCGATGGTGCACGTGCTCGACGAGGTCACCCGCTACGAGACCGAGTCCGACCCGCTCAAGGCGATCGCCTACCGCGAGGACTTCGTGCGTGAGCTGGTCCGTGGGGCGGGACTGGAGGTCGAGACCCTGGTGCGCGGCCGCTGGGCCCACGACGGCCCGGATCCCGAGCAGTTCCAGGACCTGCTGGTGCTGCGCCGGCCGCCGCTCGGCACGGCGACCCGGATCCGGCGCCGGCTCGGCCGCCTGCGACGACGGCTGGTCCGGGCGGGCCGTGGTTAACAATCGCTAACCTGCGGCGCTAGCATGCGGCCATGACGCCGTTCGAGCTGTCCCGCGAGCACGAGGAGTTCCGTCGCAGCGTCCGCGAGTTCGCGGAGACCCGGATCGCGCCGCACGCGGCGACCTGGGACCGCGAGCACCACTTCCCGGTCGAGGTGGTGCGCGAGATGGGTGCGCTCGGGCTGTTCGGCCTCACCGCCCCCGAGGAGTACGGCGGTGCGGGGGAGGACGGCGACTTCACCAGCCTGTGCGTGGCGATCGAGGAGATCGGGCGGGTCGACCAGTCGCTCGGCATCACCCTCCAGGCCGGCGTCGGCCTCGGGATCAACCCGATCCTGACCTACGGCACCGAGGAGCAGAAGCAGACCTGGCTGCCCGCGCTGGTCGCGGGCGAGCAGCTGGCGGGCTTCGGGCTCACCGAGCCCGGCGCGGGCTCCGACGCCGGTGCCACCCGCACCCGCGCCGAGCTGGTGGGCGAGGAATGGGTCGTCAACGGCGCCAAGCAGTTCATCACCAACTCCGGCTCCTCGATGACGTCGCTGGTGACCGTGACCGCGCGCACCGGCACCCGCGACGACGGCCGCCCCGAGATCTCCGCGATCATGCTGCCGTCCGGGACGCCGGGCTTCACCGTCGAGCCCGCCTACGACAAGCTCGGCTGGCACGCCTCCGACACCCACCCGCTGTCGTTCACCGACGCGCGGGTGCCGGCCGACCACCTGCTCGGCGAGCGCGGCCGCGGCTACGCCCAGTTCCTGGCGACGCTCGACGACGGCCGGGTCGCGATCTCGGCCCTGTCGGTCGGCTGCATCCAGGCCTGCCTCGACATGGCGGTGCAGTACGCCGGCGAGCGGCAGACCTTCGGGGGCCCGATCGGCCGCAAGCAGGGCGTCGCGTTCCAGGTCGCAGACCTCGAGGTGATGCTCCAGGCCAGCCGGATGCTGACCTACCGGGCCGCGGCGATGAAGGACGACGGGGCGCCGTACCAGCAGTTCAAGCAGGCGGCCTCGGTGGCCAAGCTCTACGCCACCGAGTCGGCGGTGACCGCGACCCGGATCGCCACCCAGGTCTTCGGCGGCTACGGGTTCATGGAGGAGTACCCCGTGGCCCGCTTCTACCGTGACGCCAAGGTGCTCGAGATCGGCGAGGGGACGTCGGAGGTCCAGCGGATGCTGATCGCCCGCGGTCTCGGGATGCCGGTGGAGTAGCGCGCCCGCGGCTCGTCGGGCTGCCGGCGGGGTACTGCCGACCATGACACGGGAGCGCATCCTCGCCATCGTCCAGGCCGGCGGAAGCGGAGGCCGGATGGACGTGCTCACCCGTGAGCGGGCCAAGCCCGCGCTGCCGTTCGCGGGCGTCTACCAGCTCGTCGACTTCCCGCTCTCCAACCTCGCCCACTCCGGCATCAGCGACGTCTGGCTCTCCCTGCAATTCCAGGGCGCGACGCTCGAGGACGAGGTCGCCAACGGCCGGCCGTGGGACCTCGACCGGACCACCGGCGGGCTGCACGTGCTGCTGCCCGAGGAGGGCACCGGCACCCTCGACGAGGAGGGCTTCGCCCGCGGCAACGCCGACGGGCTGTTCCGCATCCGGCAGCGGATCGCCGACGCCGCGCCCGACGTGGTGCTGGTGCTCAGCGCCGACCACGTCTACCGGCTCGACTACACCGACGTGGTCGCCACCCACCGCGAGCACGACGCCGAGTGCACGCTGGTCGTCAGCCGGGTGCCGCTCGAGCGCGCCTCCGACCACGCGGTCGTGGAGCACGACGACGACGGACGGGTCACCGGTTTCGCCTACAAGCCCGACGAGCCGGCGTCGGACGTGGTGGCCACCGAGGTGATCGCCTACGACCCCGCGGTGCTGGTGGAGGTGCTCGAGGAGCTGCACCGCGAGGTGGGCGCCGACGCGCCCGCCGGCGACAGCGGGCTCGGCGACTTCGGCGACCACCTGGTGCCGCGGCTGGTCGAGCGGGGCCGCACGGTCGTGCACCACCAGCCCGGCTACTGGCGCGACCTCGGCCAGCCGCACCTCTACCTCGAGGCCCACCGCGACCTGCTCACCGACGACCTGGGCGTGCTCTCGGAGCCGGGCTGGCCGATCCTCACCCGGCAGCCCCAGCGGGTGCCCGCCCGGGTGCACGCCGGGGCGACCGTCGAGGACAGCCTGGTCAGCCCCGGCAGCCGGGTGCACGGCACCGTGCGGCGCAGCGTCCTGGGGCCGGGCGTCGTGGTGGAGGCCGGGGCCGAGGTGTGCGACAGCGTGGTCTTCGCCGACGTGGTGGTCCGCGAGGGCGCCGCGGTGCACTGGGCGGTGGTCGACACCGGCTGCGAGGTCGGCGCCGCGGCCGTGGTGGGCGAGCCGGGGACCGACGCCACCCGGGATCCCGACCGGGTCACCCTGGTCGGCCGCGACTCCACGGTGGGCCCGGGCGTGACGGTGGCCGGCGGGAGCCGGCTCGAGCCGGGGTCGAGCGCGTGACCGGACTCGACGGCGTCGAGGCCGTGGGCAAAGGGGAGTAGGTTGCCGGGCGTGCGACGTTCTCGGAGACGTACGGCACGCGTGACCGCAGCGGCGGCCACGCCGTTGGCCCTGCGGGCGCTGCTGGCCGCCCTGCTGGTGGTCGCCTCGGCGGGCTGCGGGGTCACCCGCGGCGAGGACACCCGCGACCTGCTGATGATCATCCCCAACGCGCCCGGCGGCGGCTACGACCAGACCGGGCGCGAGGCGGCGAAGGTGATGGAGGACGCCGGCATCACCGGCGGCTCGTTCACGGTCGACAACGTCGAGGGAGCGGGCGGCACCAACGCCTTCACCGAGATGCTCGGCGACGCGGGCGACGAGCACACGGTGATGACCGTGGGCCTGGGTGTCGTCGGGTCGCTCTACTCCTTCGGCAACGACGCCCGCCTCGGCGACGCCACCCCGCTGGCCCAGCTCATCAGCGAACCCGAGGGGGTGCTGGTGCCGGGAGACTCACCGTTCCGCACCATCGACGACCTGGCGGACGCCTGGCGCGCCGACCCGTCCGGCATCGCGGTCGGCGGGGGCTCCTCGCCCGGCGGGCCCGACCACCTCTTCCCGATGCAGCTCGCCGACACGCTCGGCATCGACGCACGCGAGGTCAACTACGTCTCCTACGACGGCGGCGGCCCCCTCACCAGCGCGCTGCTGGGCGCCAAGATCGACGTCGGCTTCTCCGGCCTCGCCGAGTTCACCCAGCAGATCGCCGACGGCGAGCTGCGGGTGCTCGCGGTCTCGGGCGAGGACCGCCAGCCCCAGCCCGAGCTGGCCGACGTGCCCACTCTGGTGGAGAGCGACATCGACCTGGTCTTCCTGAACTGGCGCGGGATCCTGGCGCCGCCCGACATCAGCGACGAGCGGCGCGAGGAGCTGATCGGCTACCTCGAGAAGATGCACGAGACCGAGGCCTGGCGCGAGCAGCTCGAGGCCTACGGCTGGACCGACGACTTCAAGACCGGCGAGGAGTTCGAGGAGTTCCTCGCCGAGCAGGACGAGCGGGTGTCGAGCACCCTGGAGGGGCTGGGACTGCTGTGAACGAGCCGACCGTCGAGCAGGCGCCCCGGGTCGACCGGGCGCAGTACGTGCTGGCCGCGGTGCTCGCCGCCGTCGGCGTGTACACGCTGGTCGACGCCCGCGGCCTCAACGTCGGGTTCGGCGACCCCGTCGGCCCGCGGATCTTCCCCTACGTCGTCGGCACCGGCATGGTCGTGCTGGCGGCGCTGCTGGCCGTCGCGACGGCCCGGGGCGACGTGGCGCAGGGCGAGGAGGGCGAGGACGTCGACCTCACCTCGCCGGCCGACTGGGTCACCGTCGGCAAGCTGGTCGCCATCCTGGTGCTCAACCTGCTGCTCGTGAACGTGGTCGGCTGGGCGATCACCGGGGCGCTGCTCTTCGCCGGCTGCGCCTGGGCGCTCGGCAGTCGGACCCTGGTGCGGGACCTGCTGGTCGGAACGGTGCTCTCGGTCGGCTCCTGGTACTTCTTCTACGTCGGGCTCGACGTGCCGCTGCCCCCCGGCATCCTCGACGGGATCCTCTGAGGCCGCCGCCGTGGACAACCTGCAGCTCCTCCTCGACGGCTTCCAGAGCGCAGCCACCCCCACCAACCTGCTCTACGCCGCGCTCGGCGTGCTGATCGGCACCTTCGTCGGCGTGCTCCCGGGGATCGGCCCGGCCATGGCCCTGGCCCTGCTGCTGCCGCTGACCTACGGCCTGGAGTCGACCCAGTCGCTGATCATGTTCGCCGGCATCTACTACGGCGGCATGTACGGCGGGTCGACCACCTCGATCCTGCTCAACACCCCGGGTGAGTCCGCGTCGGTGATGACCGCCATCGAGGGCAACAAGATGGCCAAGCGCGGCCGGGCGGCACAGGCGCTGGCCACCGCCGCCATCGGCTCGTTCGTGGCCGGGACCATCGGCACGGTGCTGGTCGCGCTGTTCGCGCCGGAGATCGCCGACCAGGCGGTCCGGATCGGTGCGCCTTCGTACTTCGCGATCATGCTGCTCTCGCTGGTGCTGGTCACCGCGGTGCTCGGCGCGTCGCGGCTGCGCGGCTTCATCGGCCTGTTCATCGGGCTCACCATCGGACTGGTCGGCCTCGACCTGTCCACCGGGCAGGCGCGGCTCACCGGCGGCATCACGCAGCTGGTCGACGGGGTCGACATCGTGGTGGTGGCGGTGGGGTTGTTCGCCATCGGGGAGTCGCTGTGGATCGCGGCCCACCTGCGCCGCCAGCCGCTCGACGTGATCCCGGTCGGACGTCCCTTCATGGGCCGCGAGGACTGGGGCCGGTCGTGGCGCCCGTGGCTGCGCGGCACCGCCATCGGCTTCCCGTTCGGCGCGCTGCCGGCCGGCGGCGCGGAGACCCCGACCTTTCTCTCCTACGTCACCGAGAAGCGGCTGGCCCGCGACCGCGACGAGTTCGGGCAGGGGGCGATCGAGGGCGTCGCGGGTCCCGAGGCCGCCAACAACGCCAGCGCCGCCGGGATGTTCGTACCGTTGCTCGCACTCGGGCTGCCGGTCACCGCCACCGCCTCGATCCTGCTGGCCGCGATGAAGACCTACGGCATCCAGCCCGGGCCCTCGCTGCTGGAGGACCAGGCCGACCTGGTCTGGACGCTGCTGGCCAGCCTGCTCATCGGCAACACGCTGCTGCTGGTCATCAACCTCCCGCTGGCGCCGCTGTGGGCGCGCCTGCTGCAGGTGCCGCGCCCGCAGCTCTACGCCGGCATCTTGTTCTTCGCCTCGCTCGGCGCCTACGCCGTCGACCAGAACCCCTTCGACATCGCGCTGCTGCTGGTCTTCGGCGCCGTCGGCTTCGCCGTGCGCCGGTTCGGCATCCCGATGCTGCCGCTGATCCTCGGCGTGATCATCGGACCGCTGATGGAGGTGAAGATGCGCGAGGCGCTCGACATCTCCGACGGCCACCTCAGCGGCCTCTTCGACGAGGGGCTCGCGATCGGCGTCTACGTCCTCGTCGTGCTGGCCGTCGTGGTGCCCGTGGTCGTCGACCGGGTGCGCTCGCCACGCACGCCCCACGACCAGCCAGGAGCGACGACCGAGCGAGAGGTGCCCCGATGACGATCGTGGTGGGCTACGTCCCCAACCGGCACGGTGAGGCCGCGCTCGATGCCGGGCTGGCCGAGGCCCGGCTGCGCGGTGGCGACGTGGTCGTCGTCAACGCCACCCGTGGCGACGCACTGGTCGACAGGCGCCACCTGGGCGACGCCGCCGCCGCCGAGCTCGAGGCGCGGCTGGCCGGCCTCGACGTCCCCACCTCGGTGCGCCGGGTGCTGGGCGCCGACGTGGCCGAGGAGGTGGTGCGGGTCGCCGACGAGGTGGGCGCGGCCCTCGTCGTGATCGGGCTGCGTCACCGCAGCGCCGTCGGCAAGGTGCTGATGGGCAGCGTCGCCCAGCGGGTGCTGCTCGAGGCCCGTTGCCCGGTGCTCGCGGTCAAGGCGGGCTGAGCCGGACCGGATGACGGGTCCGGCCCCGCGCCTGCCGTAGCCTCGTGCGCATGCCCGACCGGTTCCAGCGTCTCCTGCGCGAGGCAGGACGCTTCATCGCCGTCGGCGGGGCGGCCACCCTGGTGGCCCTGTTCCTGTTCAACCTGCTGGTCCACGGCTTCGGCTTCGGGTCGCCGCTGCGGCACAACCCGTTCGTCGCCTACGTCGTCGCCAACACGGTGGGGATGTTCGTCAGCTACCACGGCAGCCGCAGCTACGCCTTCCGCGACCGGACGTCGCGCTACGCCGACGGCGGCATGACCGCCTACGCCGTGATCAACTTCCTGACCATGCTGCTGCCGATCGCCTGCCTGGGCGTGAGCCGCAACCTGCTCGGCCTCGACGACCCGGTCTCCGACAACCTCGCGGCCAACGTGATCGGCGGCCCGCTCGGGCTGATGGCCCGCTTCTACCTGTTCCGCACCTTCGTCTTCCACCGGCCGATCGCGATCACCGAGATCTACGACGAGCCCGACCCGAGCGCCGACGACGTCACCGCCCAGGCCTGACCGGCCGGTCCGGCGCCCGGAGGACGCTCAGCGGTTCCAGAACGACGGCCAGGCATGACCCAGCCGTCCGGCGAGGTCGCGCAGCAGCGGCAGGCTGACGCCGACCACGGTGTGGTGGTCGCCCTCGACGCGGGTCACGAACGCCCCGCCGTACCCGTCGATGGTGAACGCGCCGGCGACGTGGAGCGGCTCGCCGGTCGCGACGTAGGCCTCCACCTCCGCGTCGGAGAGGTCGGCGAAGTGGACGGTGGTCGACGCCGTGTCGGCGGCCTCGGCGCCGGTCGCGGTGTCGACCAGGCAGTGACCGCTGTGCAGCACCCCGCTGCGCCCGCGCATCGACCGCCACCGCCGGGCGGCCTCCTCGGGGGTGCCGGGCTTGCCGTGGGCGTCCCCGTCGAGCTCGAGCACCGAGTCGCAGCCCAGCACCAGCGCGGCCGCCGGCAGGTCGTCGCGCGCGGCGACGGCGCGGCACTTGAGCCGGGCCAGGCCCAGCGCGAGGTCGGCCGGGGCGAGACCGGTCAGCTGGTCCTCGTCGACGCCCGACACCACGACCACCGGCTCGACGCCCGCGGCGCGGAGGGTCGTGAGCCGGGCGGGGGACTGGCTGGCCAGGACGAGCGTGGTCACGCCTCGCAGCCTAGGAGGCCCCCGGAGCCGGGACCTCCAGCGCCTCGCCGAAGGTGCAGCGGGCCAGCACGTCGAGGCTGGCGGACTCGCCGAGGTGCTCGGGGGCGTGCATCGACAGCATCACGTTGATGAGCATGCCGTGGGCCACGAAGTCGCGGGCGACCTCCTCGGGCCACCCGGTCTCGAGCACGGCTGCGAAGATGCCGGCCATGCAGGCCCGGCTGTGCGCCGCGATCTCGGGCACCTGGCCGGCGGAGAAGCCGTGCATCATCACCTGCAGCAGGTCGCGGTCGGCCATCAGCTCGTTGTAGGCCTCGCCGAGCCGGATCGCGTCCTCCTCGCTGTCGGGGTCGAACGGCCGCTCGGCGATGACCGTCTCGAACGCATCGCGGATCCGGCCGACCGACCGGTCCAGGACCTCGAGGAACAGGTCGAGCTTGGTGCCGAAGATGCGCACGACGTACGGCTGCGAGACGCCCGCCTCCTTGGCCACCGCGTCGGTGCTGGTGCCGTGGTAGCCGCCGCGGGCGAAGGCCCGGGTGGCGGCGTCGAGCACCAGCTCCCGGCGCTCGTCGGCGGACATCCGGGTGGTGGAAGCGGCGGGTGGCGGGGTCACGGTTGACAGGTTATCACTCGATTACTTATTGTCCTGGTGTAAGTAATCATTCAATGCCTTCTTTGTTGGAGCCGTGATGACCGTCCTCGACCCGCCCCGCCCCGCTGGCCGTCCCGCCGACGCACCCGCCCGCCGCTCCCGCCGGCGCCCGGTGGGCCTCGCCGTGCTCGCCGCCTCGCTCCCGATGTTCATGGCCACCCTCGACAACCTGGTGATGACCACTGCGCTGCCGGTGGTCCGGGTCGACCTCGGGGCCACGGTCAGCCAGCTGTCGTGGTTCCTCAACGCCTACACGCTCACCTTCGCCACCTTCATGCTCCCCGCGGCGACGCTCGGCGACCGGCTGGGCCGGCGGCGGGTGATGCTCGCCGGCATCGCCGTGTTCACCCTGGCCTCGGTGGCCTCGGCGCTGAGCACCTCGGCGGAGGCGCTGATCGCCGCCCGGGCGGTGCAGGGCCTCGGGGCGGCCGCGATCATGCCGCTGTCGCTGACCCTCCTCGCCTCCGCCGTCCCGGTCGCCATGCGCGGCGCCGCCATCGGCATCTGGGGCGGCGTCTCCGGCCTGGGCGTCGCCCTCGGCCCCGTGGTCGGCGGCGCGGTGGTCGAGGGCGTGAGCTGGCAGGCGATCTTCTGGCTCAACGTGCCGGTGGCCCTCGTCGCCGTCCCGCTGCTGCTGACCTCGGTGTCCGAGTCGCGCGGCACCTGGCAGCGCCTGGACCCGGTCGGCACCCTGCTGCTCGGCGGCGCGGTCTCCCTCGGCATCTGGGGGATCGTCCACGGCAACGACGACGGCTGGACCTCCGCCGGGGTGCTGGTCCCGCTGGTGGTCTCGGCGCTGCTGGTGCCGGCGTACGTCGTCTGGGCGCGCGGCCGCAGCTGGGCCACCCTGCCGCTGCGGCTCTTCGCCTCGCGCGGCTTCTCGGTGGCCAACGTCGTCGGCCTGACCTTCACCCTCGGCATGTTCGGGGCGGTGTTCCTGCTCTCGCAGTACCTCCAGGTCGTGCAGGGCTACTCCCCGCTCGAGGCCGGGCTGCGCACGCTGCCGTGGACCGCCGCACCGATGGTGGTCGCGCCGATCGCCGGCGCGCTGTCGGGCCGGGTGGGGGTGCGGGCCCTGCTGGTGACCGGGCTGGTGCTCCAGACGGTGTCGCTGGCCTGGTTCGCGTGGCTCACCGAGACGGGCCAGGACTACCCGGCGTTCGTGCCGGCCCTGGCGCTGGCCGGCATCGGCATGGGCCTCACCTTCGCGCCCAGCGCCACCGCCGTCCTCGACGGGCTGGCGGACGCCGACTTCGCCACCGCCAGCTCGGCCAACTCCACCATCCGGGAGTTCGGCGTCGCGCTCGGCGTGGCGGTGCTGACCGCCGTCTTCCTCGGCAACGGCGGGCAGCTGACCCCGGTCGGCTACGACGGCGCCGTGGGGCCCGCCCTGCTCACCGGTGCCGGCGCGGTCGCCGTGGCGGTCGTCGCGGCGCTGTTCGCACCGGGGCGACCCGCTCCCTCGAGGGACTGAGGGTCAGGCAGCTGCGCGGCGCGTCAGCGGGGCAGCCCGCTGGCGCGCCAGCCGCCCTGGCCGTGCGGCAGCGTGCGCCGGGCCGCGCGACCGGGGTGCGCCCACTGCGAGCGGGCCGGGCGGGCCGGCGCCTCGTCCCCGCCCAGCGCCGCGAACACCGCCACGATCGCCGCGACCTCCTCCGGCGTGGTGTCGGGGGTGACGACGCGGAGCAGGGGCTGGGCGTCGGGGGTGTCGGTCACGTCTGCCTCCTGCAGGTCACGTGGTGTGGGGTCGTCGCTCGCGGTCCGGCCACCGCAGGCTAGGGGTGCGCCGAGCCGGCGCTGCGGCCGCTCCTCCGCTTCGCTCCCCCGCAGCAGTACCGCCGGCTCGGCGAGATCCCGCTGCTCGGGGACGCTCCGCGCCCCCTCACAGCGGGATGTTCCCGTGCTTCTTCGGGGGCAGCGTCTCGCGCTTGGTGCGCAGCAGGCGCAGCGCCCGGACCACCTCGAGGCGGGTCTCGTGCGGGGTGATGACCGCGTCGACGTAGCCCCGCTCGGCGGCGATGTAGGGGTTGGCCAGCGTGGTCTCGTACTCGTCGATCAGCTCGGCGCGCTTGGCCTCGACGTCGCCGCCCTCGGCCTCGATCTGGGCCAGCGTCTTGCGGTGCACGATGTTGGCCGCGCCCTGGGCGCCCATCACCGCGATCTGCGCGGTGGGCCAGGCGAGGTTGATGTCGGCGCCGAGGTGCTTGGAGCCCATCACGTCGTAGGCACCGCCGTAGGCCTTGCGGGTGATCACGGTGACCAGCGGGACGGTGGCTTCGGAGTAGGCGTAGATCAGCTTGGCGCCCCGGCGGATGATGCCGTTCCACTCCTGGTCGGTGCCGGGCAGGAAGCCGGGTACGTCGACGAACGTCAGCACCGGGATGTTGAACGCGTCGCAGAAGCGCACGAACCGAGCGGCCTTCTCGGAGGCGTCGATGTCGAGCGTGCCGGCGAACTGCATCGGCTGGTTGGCCACCACACCCACCGAGCGGCCCTCGACCCGGCCGAAGCCGACGATCAGGTTGGGCGCGAACAGCTCCTGGACCTCGAGGAACTCCTCGTCGTCGAGCACGGCGGTGATCACGTCGTGCATGTCGTAGGGCTGGTTCGGCGAGTCGGGGATGATCGTGTCGAGCGTGCGGTCGAGGTCGGTGACCTCCGCCTCGGCGACGTCGTCGTACGCCGGCACCTCGTCGAGGTTGTTCTGCGGCAGGTAGGACAGCAGCGCCTTGACGTACTCGATCGCGTCGTCCTCGTCGGCGCCCATGTAGTGGGCGTTGCCCGACCTGGTGTTGTGGGTGCGCGCGCCGCCGAGCTCCTCCATCGAGACGTCCTCGCCGGTGACGGTCTTGATCACGTCGGGGCCGGTGATGAACATCGCCGAGGTCTGGTCGACCATGACCGTGAAGTCGGTGACCGCGGGGGAGTAGACGTGGCCGCCGGCGCAGTTGCCCATGATCATCGAGATCTGGGGGATCACGCCCGAGGCGTGCACGTTGCGCCGGAAGATCTCGCCGTAGAGGCCCAGCGACACCACGCCCTCCTGGATCCGGGCGCCGGCCCCCTCGTTGATGCCGATGATCGGGCACCCGGTCTTGATGGCGAGGTCCATCACCTTGGTGATCTTCTCGCCGTAGACCTCGCCGAGCGAGCCGCCGAAGACCGTGAAGTCCTGGGAGAACACGCAGACCTGCCGGCCGTCGATGGTGCCGTAGCCGGTCACCACGCCGTCGCCGTAGGGGCGGTTCTTCTCCAGGCCGAACGCCGTCGACCGGTGCCTGGCCAACTCGTCGAGCTCGACGAACGAGCCCTCGTCGAAGAGCAGCTCGATCCGCTCGCGGGCGGTCTTGCGCCCCTTCGCGTGCTGCTTCTCCACCGCCTTGGCCGAGCCGGCGTGGACCGCCTCGTCGAGGCGGCGGTCGAGGTCGGCGAGCTTGCCGGCCGTGGTGTGGATGTCGATCTCCGTCGGGACGTCGGTGCCTTCGCCCGGGTGTGCGCTCACGTGTGCTGGCCTCCTTGGTCGATCGTGCGCCAAGGTAGTGCACGTGACGACCCCGCCCGACGGCCGCCCACCCCTTGACGTGGCGCGGCTGGCGGCGGCCGAGGGGTCGGTGGAGGTGGTGGCCACCGCGACGTCGACCAACGCCGTGGTCGCCGAGCGGGCCCGGGAGGGCGCCGCGGACGGCCTCGTCGTCGTCGCCGAGGAGCAGACCGCGGGTCGCGGTCGCCTCGACCGCACCTGGGAGGTGCCGCCCCGTGCCGCGCTGACGTTCTCGGTGCTGCTGCGACCCACGGCCCCGCCGGCGCGCTGGCCGTGGCTGCCGCTGCTCACCGGCCGGGCGGTGGCCACCGCCCTGCGCGCTGCCGGGGTCGAGGCGGGGCTCAAGTGGCCCAACGACGTACTGGTCGGAGACCGCAAGATCGCGGGCATCCTGCTCGAGCGGGTCGAGACCCCGCAGGGCCCGGCCGCCGTGGTCGGCATCGGCCTCAACGTCGCTCAGGACGCCCCCGAGCTGCCGGTCGCGACCGCCACCTCGGTCGCGCTCGAGCTCGGACGCGGGGCCGACCGCACCGACCTCCTGCTCGGGCTGGTGGCCGCGCTGCGCGGCGGCTACGCCGACTGGCAGGCCGGCGGCGACGCGGGCGCCGAGCGGCTGCGCGCGGCGTACGCCGCCGACTGCGTGACCCTGGGCCGCGACGTGCGCGTCGAGCTGCCCGGCGGCGACGCCCTCACCGGGCGGGCCGTGGGTGTCGACGCGGGCGGGCGGCTGGTGGTCGAGCACGCCGGCGGGAGCACCGCGGTGGCGGCCGGCGATGTCGTCCACGTGCGGGCGCAACAGTGACATGATGCGGCCGTGGCCATCTCACAGAAGCTGCTGAACGAGGGCGAGAAGGTGCTGCTGAGCATGCGCCAGCACCCCAAGGCGCTGTTCCCGCCGCTGTTCGTGCTCGTGCTGCTGCTGGCGGTGGGCGTCGCGGTGCAGGTGCTGATCGACCAGGAGGTCGTCACGCTGGTGACCTGGATCGTGCTCGGCCTCGCCATCGCCTGGTACGTCGTGCGCCCGTTCCTGCTCTGGCTCACCGCGGTGCACGCGATCACCGACCGGCGGATCATCACCCGCTGGGGGATCCTCACCCGCCGGGGCCACGACATCCCCCTCAAGCGGATCAGCGACATGTCGATCGAGATCAACCTCATCGACCGGCCGTTCGGCTGCGGGACGCTGATCATCACCAACGCCTCGACCGACGGCAACGTGCACCTCCACGACATCCCGCGCGTCGAGCAGACCAAGCTGCTGATCCACAACCTCGTCAACGACATCCAGGACCCGTCCCCCCGGGCCGATGAAGGGGTCTGAGCCCCCGGCCTCGAGCCGCGCGGACCAGGCCGACGACCTGCAGCGCGCCATCCTGCGCGACGAGCCCGTCTACGACGCCGCGCAGGTCGCCGCCGAGACCGGCGTCGACCTCGAGCAGGCCCGGCGGCTGTGGCGGGCGCTCGGCTTCCCCGAGTCGGGCAACGCGGTCGCCTACACGGAGAACGACGTCGAGGCGTTGCGCTCGGTGGCGGGCTGGATCAGCACCGGCCTGCTCGACGCCGACCTGGCGGTCAACCTCAGCCGCGCGGTCGGGCAGACCATGGCCCGGCTGGCCGACTGGGAGGTCTCGGCGCTGGTGCACCGGGTGGAGGAGATGCAGCCCGGCCCCGAGGGCGCGGGCGAGCGCCTCGAGCTGGCGACCCGGATGGTGGAGGAGTTCGCGGCGCCGTTCGAGCAGATGCTGGTCTACGTCTGGCGCCGCCACCTCGCGGCCGTGCTGACCCGGATCAGCGGGCTGGCCGACGACGAGGACCTCCACACCAGCAACCTCACGGTCGGGTTCGCCGACATCGTCAGCTTCACCGCCCTGTCGAACCAGATCCGCCAGGACCGGATCGGCGACCTGGTCGAGCTGTTCGAGGCGCGCTGCGCCGACGTGGTCGCGACCCAGCACGGCCGGGTGATCAAGAGCATCGGCGACTCGGTGCTGTTCGTGAACGACGACCCCGTGCGCGGCTACGACACCGCCGAGGGGATCATCAACGTGATCGGGCGCGACCCGCGGATGCCCGACGTCCGGGTCGGCCTGGCCACCGGCTCGGTGGTGCTGCGGCTCGGCGACGTCTTCGGCCCGCCGGTCAACCTCGCCTCCCGGCTCACCGCGGTCGCCCGGCGCAACCGGATCATCATCGACGCCGAGACCGCCGGCCTGCTCCCGGCCGACCAGTTCGAGACCCGGCCGCTGCCGGCCCGGCCGGTGCGCGGCTTCGGGCTCGTCGAGCCGGTCGCCGTCCGCCGGGCCTGAGCGGTCGCTGACCGGTTCCGGCCGTCCCGCCTGCGAGGCGGGGAACGGCGCCGTCCGAGCGACACCGTCTGGCAGCAACCTGCCACTGTCAATTTCGGGCGTGCCTCTTCCGTCGCCCGGGCCCGGTTCCTACGGTGAGCGGGTGCTGCAGGTGCAGGAGATCAGGATCGACCCGGAGAACCGCCGGGCGTGGCGCGGCGACGAGGAGGTCCGCCTCTCGCGCAAGGAGTTCGACCTGGTGCACGCGCTGATCGCTCGCGCGGGTGACATCGTCACCCGCGACGAGCTGATGCGCGACGTCTGGAAGACCACGTTCTGGACGTCGTCGAAGACGATCGACGTCCACTTGGGCTGGGTGCGCCGCAAGCTCGGCGACGACAGCCGGCGGCCGCACCTGATCACCACGATCCGCGGCCAGGGGCTGCGGTTCGAGCGCGAGGCGCCCGCCTGACGGCGGCCCCCGAGGGCCCCGCCGGGCCACCCCCTAGGCTGACCGCGTGAGTGCGAGCCAGGCCCCCACCGTGGCCGTGATCGGGGGCGGCCAGCTCGCCCGGATGATGGCGCAGCCCGCGATCGCGCTCGGGCTCCCGCTGCGGCTGCTGGCCGAGGCCGAGGGGGTCTCCGCCGCCCAGGTGGTGCCCGACCACGTGATCGGCGACCACGCCGACCTATCGACCCTGCGCCGGGTCACCGCGGGTTGTGCGGTCGTCACCTTCGACCACGAGCACGTGCCGACCGAGCACCTGCGCGCGCTCGCCGCCGACGGCCTCGCGGTGCGGCCCGGCCCCGATGCGCTGGTGCACGCCCAGGACAAGGCCGTGATGCGCGAGCGGCTCGGCGCGCTCGGGTTGCCCTGCCCCCGCAACGCGGTGGTGACCACCCCCGAGGAGGTCGCGGCGTTCGGCTTCCCGTGCGTGCTCAAGACGACCCGCGGCGGCTACGACGGCAAGGGGGTCTGGGTGGTCCGCGACGCGACCGGCTGCGCCGAGCCGTTCCGGGTGGCCGCCGAGACCGGGGTGGCGATCCTGGCCGAGGAGCTCGTGGAGTTCCGCCGCGAGCTCTCCGCGCTGGTCGCCCGCTCGCCGAGCGGCCAGGCGGCGGCGTACCCCGTGGTCGCCTCGACCCAGCTCGACGGCATCTGCCACGAGGTCGTCGCCCCCGCCCCCGACCTCGACCCCGCGCTGGCCGGGCAGGCCCAGGAGGTCGCACTGCGGATCGCCGGCGAGCTCGACGTGACCGGCATCCTCGCGGTGGAGCTGTTCGAGACCGTCGACGGGCGGATCCTGGTCAACGAGCTCGCCATGCGACCCCACAACACCGGGCACTGGACCCAGGACGGCGCGGTGACCTCGCAGTTCGAGAACCACCTCCGCGCGGTGCTCGACCTGCCGCTCGGGTCGCCCGCGCCCCGGGCGCGCTGGACGGTGATGGTGAACATCCTCGGCGGCCCCGACCCCGAGGTGGGCCGGCTGTGGGACGGCTACCCCCACGCGCTGGCGCGAGACCCCCGGCTGCGCGTGCACCTCTACGGCAAGGAGCAGCGCCCCGGCCGCAAGGTGGGCCACGTCAACACCTACGGCGACGACCTCGACGACTGCCTCGAGCGGGCCCGCCACGCGGCCGCCTGGTTCCGCGGCGACCTCGGCAACGAGAGTGAGTGAGAGATGAGTGAGCAGCCCCGCGTCGGGATCGTGATGGGCTCCGACTCCGACTGGCCGGTGATGAAGGCCGCGGCGGAGGCGCTGGCCGAGTTCGACGTGCCCCACGAGGCCGACGTCGTCTCGGCGCACCGGATGCCCGAGGAGATGCTCGACTACGGGCGGCAGGCCGCAGGCCGCGGGCTGTCGGTGATCATCGCCGGCGCCGGGGGAGCCGCCCACCTGCCGGGGATGCTCGCGGCGGTGACGCCGCTGCCGGTGATCGGGGTGCCGGTGCCGCTGAAGAACCTCGACGGCCTCGACTCGCTGCTCTCGATCGTGCAGATGCCGGCCGGCGTGCCGGTGGCGACCGTCGCGGTCGGCGGCGCCCGCAACGCCGGGCTGCTCGCCGTCCGGGTGCTGGCGGCCACCGACCCCGCCCTGCGGGACCGGATGGCGCAGTTCCAGGACGACCTGCGGCGTGCTGCCCAGGAGAAGGGTGCGGCGGTGCGCAACGACCTGGCGCCGCGCCGGCTCGGCTTCTGATGGCGGCGCCGGCGGCGCCCCGCACGGGACGGCTCGTCGGCCTCGACGTCGCCCGCTGCCTGGCGCTGCTGGGCATGGTCGCCACCCACGTCCTCGACGCTCGCGACCCCGACGGCACGATCAGCGCCGCCCAGTGGCTGGCCGGGGGGCGGGCCTCGGCCCTGTTCGCCGTGCTGGCGGGGGTGAGCATCGCGCTGGTCACCGGTCGCCGCGAGCCGGTGCGCGGCCGGGCCGGCTGGGCGCTGCGCGGCGGACTCGTGGTGCGCGCCCTGCTGGTCGCCGGGCTGGGGCTGCTGCTCGGCATCCCCGACTCCGGGCTCGCGGTGATCCTCACCTACTACGGCGTGCTGTTCCTGCTCGCGCTGCCGTTCACCGGGCTCCGCACCGGACCGCTGCTGTGGTTGGCCGTCGGGTGGGTGCTGGTGGCGCCGGTGGTCTCCCACCTGCTGCGCCCCCACCTCCCCGAGCGCGGCGTCGAGAGCCCCCAGCCCGACCAGCTCGGCTCGCCCGGTCGGCTGCTCTCCGAGCTGCTGCTCACCGGCTACTACCCGGCGCTGCCGTGGCTGGCCTACGTCCTGCTCGGGCTGGCGATCGGGCGCGCCGACCTCGCCAGCCGCCGGGTGCAGGCCCTGCTCGCCGGGGTCGGCCTGGCGGTGGCGGTCGCCGCCACCCAGGTCTCGCACGCGCTGACCCGGCAGGCCGACGTCGTCGCCGGCCTCCTGCGCGACCGGCCCGACCTCGACGGCGGGCCGGCGCTGCTCGACGAGATCTCCACCGGCATGTACGGCAACCCCCCGCGCGACGGGTCGTCCGACTGGCTGCTCGTCGTCGCGCCTCACAGCAGCACGCCGTTCGACCTCGCCCAGACGATGGGCAGCGCGGCGCTGGTGATCGGGGCCTGCCTGCTGGTCGTCGGCACGCTCGGGCGGGTGGCGACCCGGGCCACGGCGATCGTCTTCGGCGCCGGCACGATGACGCTGACCCTCTACAGCCTGCACGTGCTGCTGCACACCGAGGACGTGTGGCCGCCCGACGACGCCGCCGGGTTCGGCCGCCACGTGGCGGTGCTGGTGGTGATCGGTGCGGTGTTCGTGGCAGGCGGGCTGCGCGGGCCGCTGGAGCGGCTCGTGAGCGCGGCGGCCGGCGCCGTCAGCCGGCGGCTGGCCGGCGCGCGCCCGTCGTAGCGGACCTCAGCCGCGGCGCCACTCGATGGCGGGGCAGGTGTCCATCGTCATCGCGACGCCCGCCGCCGTCGTGCGCTCGAAGGCGTCGTGGTCGACGACGCCGAGCTGGAACCAGACCCCCCGCGCTCCGATCGCCACTGCCTGGTCGGCGAACTCGCCGGCCGCCTCGGACCGGCGGAACACGTCGACCACGTCGACGGGGAACGGGATGTCGGCGAGCGTGGGGTAGGCGAGCTCGCCGAGCACGGTCAGCTCGCCGTCGGCCGAGGGGTGCACCGGCACCACCCGCTTGCCGCGCTGCTGGAGCAGCTCGGCGATCGAGTACGCCGTGCGCGCGGGGTCGCCGCCCAGGCCCACCACGGCCCAGGTCTCGCACTCGTCGAGCATCATCCGCACCGCGCCGGGGCTCTCCACCATGCCTCGAGCGTAGGCAGCACCTGGTCGCCGAGGTAAAAACCGCGACGGTCGCGCATGCCGCGCCGTACCCGGGGTACGCCACCGGTGCCGGGGCCGCCCGAACACCCCCCATCCGGGCGGCTCCGGCACGGCCGCCGTCGTATGTCCCGCTCGCGGCACGGGTATCGGAACGGCATGGCTACGAACTTCGACCCGTCCACGCTGCGCTACACGGTCCCGGGGATGAGCGACGACGACGCCAAGCGGGTCGTCGCCCTGCTCCAGGAGCGGCTGCACGCGGCCAACGACCTGCACCTGACCCTCAAGCACGTGCACTGGAACGTCGTCGGCCCCCACTTCATCGCCGTCCACGAGATGCTCGACCCCCAGGTCGACGCGGTGCGCGGCTTCGCCGACGACCTGGCCGAGCGGATCGCGACCCTCGGCGCGTCGCCGATCGGCACCCCGGGCGTGCTGGTCAAGGAGCGCACCTGGGACGAGTACTCCATCGGGAGGGCCACGACCCAGGAGCACCTGTCGGCGCTCGACCTCGTCTACCAGGGCGTGATCTCGAGCTACCGCGACGGCATCAAGGAGCTCGACGAGCTCGACCTGGTCACCCAGGACATGTTCATCTCGCAGACCGAGCAGCTGGAGCTGTTCCACTGGTTCGTCCGGGCCCACCTCGAGGACAAGGGCGGAGCGCTCTCCACCGAGGGTGCCACCACCGAGGCCGAGGCGGTCGCCTCCGCCGGGGACTCCTGAGCCGCCCGCTCCACCAGCACCTCTCGACCAGTCCCTCGCCGGCCCGCCGGCGGGGGACTAGTCGATTTCCTGACCGAAAGGACGATGATCCCGACCGCTCCCCGCTGCCAGTGTCGAGTGCACAGATGTTCACGTGACTGCACTGATGGGGGTGTGGATCATGCCATCGACGTACGCCGACGCGGTGCTCCCCGCGCTGGACAGCCGGACGTCCGAGGGCTCCCTCGACGAGGGACGTGCGGCCGAGACCGCGCGCCTGTTCGCGCTGGCCAGGACCGCGCCCGCGGGCGAGCGCGAGCAGCTCGAGAACGAGATCATCGCGACCAACCTGCGGGTCGCCCACGCGATCGCCCGCAGCTACCGCAACCGCGGCATCGCCGACGACGACCTCGACCAGGTCGCCGGCCTGGGCCTGGTCAAGGCCGTGCGCGGCTTCGACCCGACCCTGGGCCACGACTTCCTGGCGTTCGCGGTGCCGACGGTTCGCGGGGAGCTGCGCCGCCACTTCCGCGACGCCGGCTGGGCGATCCGCCCGCCGCGCCCGGTGCAGGAGACCCAGGCGAAGGTGACCGCGGCGCAGGCCGTGCTCGCCCAGGAGCTCGGCCGCGCCCCCCGGCCCGCCGAGCTCGCCGAGCACCTCGGCCTGCCCCACGACCTCGTCGTCGACGCCCTCGGCGCCAGCGGGCTGTTCCAGCCCGTCTCCCTCGACGTGCCCGGCGACGGAGCCTCGCCGACCGACACCTGGGGTGAGGTCGACCCGGCGTACGCCCTCACCGAGGACCTGGTCTCGCTGAGCCCGCTGGTGCACGAGCTCACCGACCGCGAGCGCCGGATCATCGAGCTGCGCTACTTCGCCGACGCCACCCAGGCCCAGATCGGCGCCGAGCTCGGCGTCAGCCAGGAGCAGGTCTCGCGCCTGCTCTCCCAGATCCTCGGGCGCCTGCGCCGCCAGCTCGCCGCCGCCTGACCCGTCGGTGGTCGAGGAAGTCGCGCTGGCGACTGTCTCGAAACCCCCGCCGGCCGACCGCCCTCCCGTCCCCACGGGATGCGGGCACGCGTCTCGCCGACCCGGCGCTAACTAGCGCCGGCTCGGCGAGAACGGGGGTTGCTCGCGCGTGGTTGCGGCAGGGCGTTCGTCCCACCGGGTTTCGAGACGGGACTCCGTCCCTCCTCAACCAGCGGTGGGCGGGCGTCAGAAGATCTCGGGGAGCTCCGAGGCTCGGCCGGTGAACGACGCGGGGCGCTTCTCGCGGAAGGCGGCGACGCCCTCCTTGCCGTCGGCCACCGAGGTGTGGAAGACGCCGAGGGACTCGGCGAGGTGGGCGTCGAGGGGGTGGGGGGCGCCGGCGCCGCGGAGCAGGAGCTGCTTGGCCAGGCCGAGGGCGACGGGGGAGCGGCCGCGCACGAAGGAGCGAGCCAGGTCGAGGGCGGCCGGCACCAGCTCGTCGGGCTCGTGCACCGAGCGCAGCAGACCTCCGGCGAGGGCCTGGTCGGGGGTGAGGATGTCGGCGGAGTAGATCCACTCCAGCGCCTGCTGGAGCCCGACGAGGCGGGGCAGGAACCAGGTCGAGCAGGCCTCGGGCACGATGCCGATCCGCCCGAAGACGAACCCGATCCGGGCGGCGGTCGAGGCCAGCCGGAGGTCCATGGCCAGGGTCATGGTGGCGCCGATGCCGACGGCGGGGCCGTTGACGGCGGCGAGCACCGGCTTGGGCAGCGCGTGGATCGCGAGGGTGACCTTGCCGCCGGTGTCGCGGATGCCGTCCTGGTACGGCGCCTCGGCGTACCGCTCGCGCAGCTCGGCCGGGGTCGGGCGCAGGCTCTCGTCGAGGCCGAACACGTTGCCCTCGGCGGAGAGGTCCATGCCGGCGCAGAACGCCCGGCCGGCGCCGGTGACCACCACCGCGCGGATCGCGTCGTCGTGGGCGTCGGTGGTGAAGAACCGCTCGAGCTCGCGCGCCATCGTGAGGTCGAAGGCGTTGAGCTGGTCGGGGCGGTCGAGGGTCAGCAGCGCCACCCCGTCGTCGTCGACGACGCAGGTGAGGGTCTCGTAGGTGCTCAGCGGGGCAGTCCCTTCGGGGTGCACAGGCTCTTGCCGATGCTGTCGGTGTCGTCCTCGATGATCTTCTGGAACATCTCCGGGGCCCGCTCGGGGTCCCAGTTGACCGCCAGGTCGGCGATGGGGACCACGCAGGTGAGGCCGGAGTCGCCGTCGACGCGGGTCATCGCCATCGCCCACAGGCCGGCGCGCATCGCGCTGGTTCCCTCGCCGAAGGCGAAGAAGTCGGGCGTGGAGTGGGTCAGCTGCCACCAGCGCACCGGGTTGAGCACGGTCCACGGCGACATCACCTTCGCACCGACGGCCGAGACCACCTCACGCTGGCGGCGCACCCGGTCGATGTCGCCGAGGGCGGCGGTCTTGCGCGACCGCGCGTAGCCGAGCGCGACCTTGCCGTCGACCTCCTGGCAGCCCTTCTTGATGTTCAGACCGGCCTGGGCGTCCTTCATGTCGCGGCGCGGGCAGATCTCGATGCCGCCGACCGCGTCGACGACGCCGACGACGCCGCCCATCCCGATCTCGACGTAGTCGTCGACCCGGATGCCGGTGTTGCTCTCGATGGTGCGCACGAGCAGCTGCGGGCCGCCGAAGGCGTAGGCGGCGTTGATCTTGTTGGTGCCGCGGCCGGGGATGTCGACGATGGAGTCGCGGGGCAGCGAGAGCAGCACGTTGGGGCCGCTGCCGGTGTGGAGCAGCATGATCGTGTCGGTGCGCTGGCCCTCGGCGTCGCCGGTCGCGAGCTCGCGGCGCTCCTTCTTGCTCAGGCCGGCGCGGGAGTCGCTGCCGACCAGGAGGTACGTGGTGCCGGGCTGGTCCTTCGGGCGGTCGCCGTCGGGCTCCCACGCCACCTTGTTCACGCTGGTCCAGGCATGGATCGGCGTGCCGACCGTGAACGCCACCCACAGCAGCAGCAGGACCAGCAGGTAGCGCAGGCGGAACCGGCGCCGCGGCCGGGAGGGGCCGTCGTCGGGGTCGCCGGGGCCGGGGGAGGGTGCGATCGGCGGCGGGGTGGGACGCACCGGCTCGCGCGGCTGGGTGCGCATCACCCGCGTCTCGTCGGGCCGCGGGTCGCGGGGTCGCTGCTGCGCCGGCCGGGTGGGCGGGGGCTGCTCCGGGGGTGGGCCGCCCTCGCCGTAGAGCCAGGAGTACTCGGGTCCGTCCTCCGGACCGTCGTTCCGGGGACGGTCTGCCATGCGGGTGACGCTACCGTGCACGGCATGACCGGAGCCGACGAGGACCTCGGCACGCTGCCGCCGTCGTACGGGCGGGTGTCGCTCGGCGTGGTGATGTCGCGCAGCGAGGCCAACCTGCTGGGCAACATCCACGGCGGTGAGATCGTCAAGCTCGCCGACTCCACCGCCGGCGCCGTGGCCCAGCGCCACAGCGGGGGCCCCGCGGTCACCGCGGCGCTCGACGAGATGGCCTTCCTCGAGCCGGTGCACGTCGGCGACATCGTGCGCACCTTCGCCCAGGTCAACTGGGCCGGGCGCTCCTCGATGGAGATCGGCTGCCGGGTCGAGGCCCAGCCGTGGGACGACCCGTCGGCGCCGCCCAAGCACGTCGCTTCGGCGTACTTCGTGTTCGTGGCGGTCGACCCCGACGGCCGGGCCCGGCCGATCCCCGGCCTCCAGCCCGAGAGCCCCCACGAGGTGCGCCGCCAGCACGAGGCCGAGATCCGGCGAACCCACCGCCTGGCGAGCCGCGCCGAGATCGAGCAGAGCCGCTCCGGGGGCTGACCGGCGCGTCGTCCGGCCTGTGACGCCTGTGACTGGTGATACTGGGCGGGCTGAGTCTTCCCCCTCTTCCCTCAGCACGGAGTCGAACCAGTGACCCACCACGGCTCGCGCAGCAACCCCCAGGACCGGGCCGCCCGGATCCGGTTCCGGCGGGCGCTCGCGCTCATGCTCATGACCCTCGTCCTGCCCGGGTCGGCGCAGGTCGCTGCCGGCAACCCCCGCGTCGGGCGGATCGCGATCCGCACCTGGTTCGTGCTGGTGGGGCTGCTGCTCGTGGGCGTGCTGGTGGCCCTGGTCAGCCGCGACTCGGTGTTCGCGATGGCCTCCGACACCACGCTGCTGCAGGCCGTCCGGCTGGTCCTGATCGGGCTGGCGATCGGCTGGGCGGTGCTGTTCATGGACGCCTGGCGGCTCGGCCAGCCGCTGAGCCTGGCCCTGGGCCACCGACGCGCGATCGTGGGCGTGAACGGCGTGCTGTGCCTCACCGTCGCCAGCGTGCTGCTCTTCGGCGCCCACCTGGTCGGCGTCCAGCGCACCTTCATCCAGGCGACCTTCGGCGCCACCGACGTCAGCGACTCCGCCGACGGCCGCTACAACGTGCTGCTCCTCGGCGGCGACTCCGGGGCCGACCGGTGGGGGCTGCGCCCCGACTCGCTCACGGTCGCGAGCATCGACGCGCGCACCGGCCGCACGGTGCTGATCGGCCTGCCGCGCAACCTCGAGGACTTCCCCTTCCGGCGGGGGAGCGTGATGGCCGAGCAGTTCCCCGACGGCTTCGACTGCGACGGGTGCTACCTCAACGGCGTCAGCACCTGGGCGCAGGACAACGCCGAGCTGTTCCCCGGCTCCGACAACCCCGGCGTGGACGCCACGGTGATGGCGGTCGAGGGGATCACCAAGCTCGACATCAGCTACTGGGCGATGGTCAACCTGCGCGGCTTCGAGGACCTCGTCGACGCCGTCGGCGGGGTCACCCTCACCGTGCGCCAACCGATCCCGGTGGGCGGCCTCGGGTCCGACGTGACCGGCTACATCGAGCCGGGCCGCCGCAAGCTCGACGGCGCCGAGACCCTCTGGTTCGCCCGGGCGCGCGAGGGCTCCGACGACTACTCGCGGATGGCCCGCCAGAAGTGCGTGATGAGCGCGATGCTCGACCAGGTCAGCCCCCAGGTCGCGCTGCGCAACTTCAAGGAGATCGCCGAGGCGAGCTCGGCGATGATCTCCACCAACCTGCCGGCCAGCGAGCTCGACCGGTTCATGTCCCTCGCGCTCAAGGCCAAGGCCCAGCGGATCGCCTCGGTCTCGCTCGTGCCGCCGCTCATCGACACCGCCGACCCCGACGTCCGGCTGATGCGCCGCACCGTCGCCGAGGCGATCGCCAAGGCCGAGGGCGAGGCCCCGGCACCGAGGAAGGCCGGCAAGCCCCGCCCGGACACCGTGGTCACCGGGGGCTCGCTGGGCTCGCGCGACGAGGGGTACGCCGCCAACCACGCCGAGGACCTCGCCTCCGCCTGCTGACCGGTCCTGCACGGGCGGCCGGGCCCGCCGCCGACCGGGTGGGGGCGGCCCCGCCTAGGGTGGTGCGCGATGACCACCACCGTCCTCGCCGTCGACGGCAACTCGCTGCTCCACCGCGCCTTCCACGCGTCGGCGGCCAGCGGGTTCCGCACCCGCGACGGCCGGCCGGCGTGGGCGGTGCGCGGCCTGCTCTCCCAGCTGGTGGCCGCCGTCGACCGGGTCTGCGCCGACGTGGTGGTGGTCGGCTTCGACGACCCCGCCACCAGCCTCCGGCGTGAGCAGTGGCCCACCTACAAGGCGCACCGCCAGCCCAAGCCGGACACCCTGCTGAGCCAGCTGGCGCTGGCGGTCGAGGTGCTGCGGGAGCTGGGCGTCGTCGTCGTGGTGCCGCCCGGCCTCGAGGCCGACGACGTGCTCGCCAGCGTCGCCGCGCAGGCGCCGGCCCTGGGCGCCCGGACCGTGCTGGCCACCTCCGACCGCGACGCGTTCGCGCTCGTCGACGAGCACACCCGGGTGCTGCGGATCCTCAACGGCGGCGTCGACGCCTCGCCGCTGCTCGACCCCGCCCGGCTCGAGCTGGTCACCGGCGTCCGCCCCGAGCAGTACCTCGACCTGGCCGCGCTGCGCGGCGACGCGTCCGACAACCTCCCCGGGGTGCCGGGCTTCGGGGCCAAGACCGCGGTGCGGCTGCTGGCCGCGCTCGGCACCGCCGAGGCGGCGTTCGCCGACGCCGCCGACGGAGGGAAGCGGTGCCGCGAGGCCATCGGCCCGGCCCGCACCCGGGCACTGACCACCCCGGAGGCCCGGGAGCGCTGGGAGCTCAACCGTCAGGTGATGACCATGCACCGCACCGCCGAGCTGGGCCTCGATCCCGCGGCCGGCACCGGCACCCTGCCGCTGCCCGACGAGGTGGTGCGGGCCGTCTACGGCCGCCACGACCTGTTCGTGCCCGCGGCGCTGCGGGCGCTCACCCTGGCCGAGCCGGAGCGGCCTCGGGCACCGGTCTCGGTCGAGCCCCACTGGCGCCCGGCTCCGGCGCGCCGGGTCGAGCCGCTGCCGCGGCTGCAGCCGGCCTACGTGCAGGACACCCTGTTCTGAGCGCCGGGTTCTGAGCGCCGGGTTCTGAGCGCCGGGTTCTGAGCGCTGCCCGGCCCCTCCTAGGGTGGAGGCCGTGACCCCGCCGCCCGAGACCCCCCGCATCGCGGCGGTCGTGGTCACGTTCAACCGGCTCGGCCTGCTGACCGGGCTGGTCGAGCGGTTGCGCGAGGTGCCGGAGCTGGCCGAGGTGCTGGTCGTCGACAACGCCTCCACCGACGGCACGGGGGCGTGGCTGGCCGCCCAGGACCGCATCGAGGCGCGCACCCTGCCGGAGAACGTCGGCGGCGCCGGCGGCTTCCACGAGGGCCTGCGCTGGGCCGTCGAGCGCGGGGCCGACCTGGTCTGGCTGATGGACGACGACGGGCTGCCCGAGCCCGACTGCCTGTCGCGACTGCTCGCCGACCGGCGCGACCTGGAGTTCTGGGGGCCGCTGGTGGTCGCCGACGACGACCCCGGGCGGCTGGTGTTCCCGATCCGGCGGCCCGGCACCGCGACCGTGCTGCGCACCGTGGCCGAGGTGACCGCGGCGGTCGACGACCCGCCGTACGTCGGCGACGTGGTGATCCCGTTCAACGGCGTGCTGGTCACCCGCGACCTCGTGGAGCGGATCGGGCTGCCGCGCGCGGAGTTCTTCATCTGGGGCGACGACGTGGAGTACCTGTGGCGGGCCCGCCGGGCCGGCGCCCGGGTGGCGACCCACACCGGCGCGCTCGTGGCCCACCCGGCGACCGACGCCCTCGGCTCGCCGATGCTGCGCGGCCGGGCGACGTACAACCACAGTCCCAGCGACCTCAAGCACTACTGCATGGCCCGCAACAACCTGGTCAACCTCCGCGACTACCACGGCTGGCCGCACGCGCTGGCGTTCGTGGCCAAGACCGCCTGGTTCTACGCGTTCACCCGGCCCAGCCCGGCCCGGCTCTGGCTGAGCGCGCGGGCGATGTGGGCCGGCGTGCGCGGCGACTTCACCGGCCACCGGAGGTTCCTGCGGTGAGCGAGACCGTCGCCGTCGTGGTGGTCACCCACAACCGGGCCGACCTCCTCCAGGGCATGCTCCGCGGCCTGGCCGCCCTCGACCCCGCTCCCGAGGCGGTCGTGGTCGTCGACAACGCCAGCACCGACCACACCCCGCAGGTGCTGGCCGAGGCGACCGTGCCGGGCCTGCGGGTGGTGCGCTCGGAGGAGAACCTCGGCGGCGCCGGCGGCTTCCGGCTCGGCGTGCGCACCGCCTACGACGAGGGCTGGGACCGGCTCTGGCTGATGGACGACGACGTGGTGCCCGCCCCCGACTGCCTCGGGGTGCTGCTGGCCACCGACGAGGACTGCCTGATGGCGGTGCGCGAGGACCGGGCGGGCCGGCTGGTCGAGAAGGCCGCCACCCGGTTCGACCTGCGCAACCCGCTGGCCGTGCGCCCCAAGACCGGCATGGTCGAGACCGAGTGGGGCAGCCGGGAGGCGATGCCCGAGCGGGTCGAGCTCGAGAACGTCGCCTTCGAGGGCTTCATGGTGCGCCGGCGGGTGGTCGAGCGGGTCGGGCTGCCCGACGCGTCGTACTTCATCTTCTACGACGACGTCGACTACGCCATCCGGGCCCGGCGGGCCGGGTTCCGGATCTGGGCGGTGCGCGACGCGGTGCTGGTGCGCCAGCTCGACTTCGACCAGCAGCACGACCTGGCCGGCTGGAAGGGCTACTACATGTACCGCAACCTGTTCGCCGTGCACCTCAGGTACGGCGAGAACCCGCTCGTGCGGCTCAAGCCGTGGCTGGTCACCGCCGCGGTGGTGCTGCTCAGCCCGTGGCGCGGCGGACGGGCCGAGGCGCGGAACGTGATCCGGGCCATGCGCCACGCGCGGGGAATGCGCTCGGTGCCCGGCGCTTCCGTAGACTGACCCATCGTGTCTGCTACCCCTGACCTGCTCGTCGTCGGCTCCGGCTTCTTCGGACTCACCATCGCCGAGCGGTGCGCCGCCGAGCTGGGACTCAAGGTCCTGGTCCTCGAGCGGCGCCCCCACCTCGGCGGCAACGCCTACAGCGAGATCGACCCCGAGACCGGCATCGAGGTCCACGTCTACGGCACGCACCTGTTCCACACGTCGAACAAGAAGGTGTGGGACTACGTCAACCGGTTCACGACGTTCACGAACTACCAGCACCGGGTCTTCGCGAAGTACCAGGGGCAGGTCTACTCGTTCCCGATGAACCTGGCCCTGATCAACCAGTTCTTCGGCCGCAGCCACACCCCCGACGAGGCCCGGGCGCTGATCGCCGAGCAGGCCAGCGAGATCGCCACCGAGGACGCCACGAACCTCGAGGAGAAGGCGATCAGCCTGATCGGGCGGCCGCTCTACGAGGCGTTCGTGAAGGGCTACACCGCCAAGCAGTGGCAGACCGACCCCACCGAGCTGAGCGCCGACATCATCACCCGGCTCCCGGTGCGCTACACCTTCGACAACCGCTACTTCAACGACACCTACGAGGGCCTGCCCACCGACGGCTACACCGCCTGGCTGACCCGGATGGCCGAGCACCCCAACATCGAGGTGCGCACCGACACCGACTTCTTCGACGTGGCCGACCAGTACAAGGGCACGGTCCCGATCGTCTACACCGGGCCGGTCGACGAGTACTTCGGCAACTCCGAGGGGCGGCTGTCGTGGCGCACCGTCGACCTCGAGCGCGAGACCGTCGACGTCGACGACTTCCAGGGCACCGGCGTGGTCAACTACAACGACGCCGACGTGCCCTACACCCGGATCCTGGAGTTCAAGCACCTCCACCCCGAGCGCACCTACCTGCCGGGCAAGTCGATCGTGGTCCACGAGTACTCCCGGTTCGCCGAGGAGGGCGACGAGCCCTACTACCCGATCAACACCGCCGAGGACCGCGCCAAGCTGCTGCGCTACCGCGAGCTGGCCAAGAAGGAGCCGAAGGTGCTCTTCGGCGGCCGCCTCGGCACCTACAAGTACCTCGACATGCACATGGCCATCGGGTCGGCACTGTCGATGTTCGAGAACAAGCTGAGGCCGCACTTCGCCGACGGGGTGCCGCTGACCAGCGGAGGAGTGGACGGATGACGGTCACCACCAGCGGCGGGCCCACCCGGCAGCGGCTGCTGCAGCGGCAGGTGCTGCCGCTCGACAAGGACTTCGACGTCCTCGCGCTCTACGTCGACCCCGAGGAGGCCCGCCTCGACGCCGACCGCTACGAGGTCGGCGGCAACCGGGCGGCCAAGGACCTCAACAACGCCGCGATCCGCCAGTCGACCTCGACCGGGCGCACGATCCACCCCGACCAGATCGAGTCGCGCACGGCGCTGCGGGTGCGCTCGGGCGAGCGGCTCTCGTTCGGCACCTACTTCAACGGCTTCCCGGCCAGCTACTGGCGCCGGTGGACGGTCGTCGACCGGGTCACCCTGACCGTGCGGATGCGCGGCCACGGCGCCAACGTGATCGTCTACAAGTCGATGGCCAACGGCCGCTCCCAGCGGGTCGACTCCGCGACCACCGACGAGCGCGGCGAGGGCACCTTCACCTTCGAGCTCTCGCTGGTGCCGTTCGTCGACGGCGGTTGGTACTGGTACGACGTCGTGGCGGGCGACGACGACGCGGTCGTCGAGTCGGCCGAGTGGACCGCCGAGGTCCCGGAGGACCGCGCCGAGCACGGCACCGTCGACATCGCGATCACCACGATGAACCGGCCCGACTTCTGCGCCAAGCTGCTCGGCCAGATCGGCTCCGACCCCGACCTCGCGCCGTACCTCGACGAGGTGCTGGTCATGGAGCAGGGCACCCAGAAGGTCGTCGACTCCCCGGAGCTGCCGAAGGCGCAGGCCGCGCTCGGCGACCGGCTGCGGATCATCGAGCAGGGCAACCTCGGCGGCTCGGGCGGCTACGCCCGCGGCCAGCTCGAGTCGGTGCGCAAGGGCACCGCGACCTACGCGATGATGATGGACGACGACGTCGTCTGCGAGCCCGAGGGCATCATCCGGGCGGTCACCTTCGGCGACCTCGCCCGCCGTCCCACGATCGTGGGCGGCCACATGTTCAGCCTCTACTCCAAGTCGCGACTGCACAGCTTCGGCGAGATCGTCCAGCCGTGGCGCTTCTGGTGGCAGACCCGCCTCGACGGCTACAGCGACTGGGACCTCGCCGCCCGCAACATCCGCTCGGCGCGCTGGCTGCACAAGCGGGCCGACGTCGACTTCAACGGCTGGTTCATGTGCCTCATCCCGCGCGTGGTGATGGAGGAGATCGGGCTCTCGCTGCCGCTGTTCATCAAGTGGGACGACGCCGAGTACGGCCTGCGCGCCAAGCAGGCGGGCTACCCCACGGTGACGTTCCCCGGTGCCGCCGTGTGGCACGTGCCGTGGACCGACAAGAACGACGCCCTCGACTGGCAGGCCTACTTCCACCACCGCAACCGTCTGGTCGCGGCGCTGCTCCACTCGCCGTACCCCCGGGGCGGCCGGCTGCTGCGCGAGAGCCTCAACCACCAGATCTCCCACCTCGTGGCGATGCAGTACTCGACGGTCGAGATCCGCCACCAGGCCCTCGAGGACGTGCTGGCCGGGCCGCAGGGCCTGCACGCGGCGCTGCCCGGGCGGCTCGCCGAGATCCGCGAGTTCGTCAAGGCGTTCCCCGACGCGCAGCTGCAGAAGGACCCGGACGTCTTCCCGCCGGTGCGTCGCGAGAAGCCCCCCAAGAAGGGCAAGGACGGCACCGAGGTGCCCGGCCGGCTCAGCCAGCTGATCACCGCCGGCCTGGCGCCGATCCGCCACCTCACGCCGGTGCGCCGGATGTCGCGGGAGTTCCCCGAGGCCGAGATCGCCGCCATGGACGCCAAGTGGTACCGCCTCTCGCGCTACGACTCCGCCATCGTCTCGATGAACGACGGCACCTCGGCCGCGCTCTACAAGCGCGACCCCGACCGCTACCGCGACCTGCTGCGCCGCACCCTGGAGATCCACGACCGGCTGCGGCGGGAGTGGCCGCGGCTGGCCGCGGAGTACCGCGCCCAGCTGCCGGCGATCACCAGCCCCGAGGCCTGGGACGAGACGTTCCGGCCCTGGACCACCGGCGGGGATGACTGAGGCGCAGCCGGTGCGCGTCGTCGACGCACCGCTGCTGCCCGCCTCCCACGACCAGGGCCTGGTCGAGGTCTTCCGGCGCCGCTACCTGCTCAAGCTCCTGGTCCGGCGCGAGATCACCGCGCGCTACTCCGGGTCGTTCCTCGGGATGCTGTGGTCCTACATCAACCCGCTGAGCCAGTTCGCGGTCTACTACTTCGTGATGGGGGTGCTGTTCAACCTCCACGAGGACATCCCCAACTTCCCGCTGCACATGTTCTCGGCGATCATCGTCGTGCACTTCTTCACCGAGACCTTCGCGGCCGGCACCCGCTCGATCATGCGCAACAAGGCGCTGGTGCGGAAGATGGCGATGCCACGGGAGATGTTCCCGGTGGCGAGCATGCTGGTCTCGCTGTTCCACGTGCTGCCGCAGGTCGTGATCCTGGTGATCGCCGCCGTCGTCTCGGGGTGGACCCCCGACGCCGTCGGCATGATGTACGCGCTGCTGGCGATCGCGGTGATCATGCTGCTCGGCACGGCGCTGGCGCTGATGTTCAGCGTGGCCAACGTCTTCTTCCGCGACTTCGGCAGCTTCGTCGGCATCCTGACCATGTACGTGCGGTTCGGCGTGCCGATGATCTACCCCTTCACGATGGTCGAGGAGCGGTTCGGACGCTTCGCCGACTACTACCTGCTCAACCCCATCGCCGACGCGGTGCTGCTCTTCCAGCGGGCCTTCTGGGTCGGCACCTCGCGGGACGTGTCGCGCGAGGAGATGATCGTCGACCACATGCCCGACGGCCTGCTGATGCACGGCATGGTCGCGCTGGGGGTGTCGGCGGCGCTCCTCGTGGTGGCGCAGCTGGTCTTCACCCGGCTGGAGAACAAGATCCCGGAGCGGCTGACGTGAGCCATCCCGCCGACACCTCGATCGTGGTCGAGAACGTCACCAAGTCGTTCAGCCTGCGCTACCAGCGCACGTTCAAGCAGCTGACGGTGGCCAAGCTCCAGGGCCGCGAGACCAACAAGCGGTTCAAGGCGCTCGACGACGTGTCGTTCAGCGTCTCGCAGGGCGAGTCGATCGGCCTGATGGGCCTCAACGGCTCCGGCAAGTCCACGCTGCTCAAGCTCGTGCAGGGCGTGATGCGCCCCGACAGCGGCCAGGTGCTGACCCGCGGCCGGATCTCCGGCCTGATCGCCACCGGCGCCGGCTTCCACCCCCAGCTCACCGGTCGCGACAACATCTACCTCAACGCCGCGGTCCTCGGCATGGGGGAGCAGGAGACCCGGCGCAAGTTCGACGACATCGTCGAGTTCGCCGACGTGGGGGAGTTCCTCGACAGCCCGGTCGGCAACTACTCCTCCGGGATGTTCGCCCGGCTCGGCTTCGCGGTCGCCGTGCACGTCGACTGCGACATCTTCCTGGCCGACGAGGTGCTGGCCGTCGGCGACCAGCCGTTCAAGAAGAAGTGCATGGCCCGGATGGAGGAGATCCGCAAGAGCGGGCGCACGCTCTTCTACGTCAGCCACGCCGCCGGCTCGGTGCGCAAGATGTGCGACCGGGTGATCGTGCTCGAGAAGGGCCGGGTCGGCTTCGACGGCGCCGTCGACGCGGGCATCAAGTACGTCAAGTACGACAGCGACGAGGAGCAGAACCCCGACGAGGAGCTCGGCGCGGACATCTGACCGCGCCCCCTCGCGTTCCGCTCCTGCCCGTCGTGCGGCACACGGTCCGGGCCGGGCCGACCGGGCGCTGCCGCACGCCCGGAGCCGGTTGACAAATCTCGATCTCGTCGGCGTGTCGACTGGAAATTACAGGTTTGTAGTTACTCAGATCCTCTTCACAGCGCCTGTGACGCGTGTGAAAGTTGCTACTCGTGTGACCTTCCCCCACACCACATGGAGTAGCCGGATGCCCCCGCGAATCAGCCGCTACGTCACCCTGTGCCAGCAGCTGCTGGTCCTCGGTGTCGTGGTCGCCGCGCTCACGCCGGCCGCCAACGTCGTCTCGCTCGACGTGGTGCGCCCGCAGCAGCAGACCCCCGCCACCGCCGGGCTCTCGTCGTACGCCGCCGCGGCGCTCACGCCCGTGCTGGTGCCCGAGCAGCCGGTGGAGCCCACCGTGCAGGAGTTCGCGCTCACGCCCGCCGACGCCGCCTCCGGCGCCCTGTCCGGCGCCGCCGGGAAGCGTGCGGTCGCCCCCGAGCGCTCGGTGGCCAAGAAGGTGGCCCGCGCGGGCCGCACCGAGATCACCTCCCGCCCCCAGGCCGTGACCGGCTACGGCGCCGTCGGCGTGACCTGGGCGCCGGGCGTCGAGCTCGACGACCACGACGCCACCTTCCGGGTGCGCACCCGGGACGGCGGCCGCTGGTCGCAGTGGCAGGAGATGGAGTACCACGACGACCACGGGCCCGACCCCGACAGTGCCGAGGCCCGGCACGCGCGGCCCGGCACCGACGAGCTGCTCGTCGGCGAGGTCGACGACGTGCAGGTCGCGGTCTCGACCCCGAGCGGCGAGGTGCCCGACGACCTGCGGCTCGCGGTGGTCGACCCGGGCGAGGCGGCCGCCTCGCAGGAGGAGGAGCCGGCGATCGACACCGGCGCGCCGACCGCGGGCGACGAGACCGACGGCACCGCCGACGGTGCCGGCAAGGCCCCGGTCGGCAGCGCCGCCCGCGCGGGCGACGACGCGGTCGCGCTGCAGCGGTCGCTGACCGCCCCCCAGCCGCGCATCTACTCCCGCGCCCAGTGGGGCGCCAACGAGAAGCTGCGCGACGGCCGGGCGCTCCACTACGGCACGATCAAGGGTGGCTTCGTCCACCACACCGTCAACGCCAACGACTACACCGCCGAGCAGGTGCCCGGCATCATCCGCTCCATCTACGCCTACCACGTGAAGTCCCGGGGCTGGAGCGACGTCGGCTACAACTTCCTCGTCGACCGCTTCGGCCGGATCTGGGAGGGCCGCTACGGCGGCGTGACCAAGGCCGTGGTCGGGGCGCACACGCTCGGCTACAACGACTACGCGTTCGCGATGTCGGCGATCGGCAACTTCGACGTCGCCCAGCCGCCCACCGCGATGGTGCAGGCCTACGGCGCCCTGATGGCCTGGAAGCTGGCGCTGCACAACGTCGCCGCCGGCGCCCGCAACGTCAAGATCGGCAGCAAGACCTTCTCCCACGCGATCATGGGCCACCGCGACGCCGGCTCCACGGCGTGCCCGGGCCGCTACCTCTACGCCAAGCTCCCGACCATCCGGTCGCTGGCCGACGGCGCCCAGAACGGCACGCCGGTGCCGACGCCGCCGTCGACGCCGAGCACGCCCGGGACGCCGACCGTGTCGTTCACGGGCCGCACCTGGAGCTCGGACCTCGTGGGCTCGGCCCACCCCGACATCGTGCTGCGCCGCGCCTCGGACCAGAAGGCGGTCATCGTGCCGACCGGCGGTGAGAGCGCGTTCCGCAGCGGCCAGGTGAGCCGCACCGGCTGGGCCGGCGCGCGCAAGGTCATTCCCTCGGCCGACCTCACCGGCGACCGCGTCGCCGACGTGGTGGTCATCGACCAGACCGGCACCCACAAGGTGCGGCCCGGTCGCGGCGGCGGCAGGTTCGGCAGCGCCCGGCCGCCGGCGCGCAACCTGGCGGGGCACGACCTGGTGACGGCCGTGGGCAACCTCGACGGCCGAGGAGTCGCCGACCTGGTGGCCCGCGACCCGCGCTCCGGGAAGCTCCGCGCGTTCCTCGGCAACGGCAGGGGTGGCTTCGTCCGCAAGCCGCTCGGCAGCCGCTGGAACCGCTACCGCAGCATCGTCGCGACCGGCGACGTCACCGGGGACGGCCGCGTCGACGTGCTGGGCCTCGACAAGTCCGGCCGGCTCTGGCTGCACCGCGGCCTGCCCGGTCCCAAGCTGGGCGCCCGGGCCGCGGTGCCGGGCTCGTGGGCCGGCTACGACACGGTCACCGGCTACGGCGACTTCACCGGCGACGGGCGCGCCGACCTGTTCGTCAGGGAGCGCAGGAGCCACCGGGCCTACGTCGTCCCCGGCCGCGGCAACGGCACCTTCGGGGCCCGGATCGGCCCGTTCAAGCGGTTCCGCGGCGTCACCTCGCTGGTCGGCGTCGAGCGCCTGGTCAGCCGCACCGGTCCCGACCTGGTCGGTCGCAAGGGCGGCGCGCTGGTGACCTTCGCCAACCGCGGCACCCGCGACCTCGGCTTGCCCGTGGTCACGAACGTCGGGCTGCGCAACTCCGCCGTCGTGCTCAACGCCGGCGACTGGGACGGCGACGGGCACGGCGACCTGCTCACGGTCTCCTCCCAGACCGGCAACCTCCAGCTCCGGCGGGGCGACGGCCGCGGCCGGTTCGCCACCGGGCAGGTGATCGGGTCGGGGTTCGCCGGCGCCACCGGCCTGCTGGTGACGGGCGACGTCAACCGCGACGGCCGCCCCGACCTGCTCGGTCGCCGGGCGGGCAGCACCGGCTGGCAGGTCTGGCCCGGCAAGGGCACCGCGAAGGTCGGCACGGCGTACGCCGTCACGCTGAAGACGCCCACCCGGCCGTCCGGCTACACCTGGCTCACCGACGTCAGCGACCTCAACGGCGACGGGCGCGGCGACCTGGTCGGCCGCACCAGCGCGGGGCTGCTCTACGCCATCCCGCGGACCGCCACCGGCTTCGGCCAGCGGCGCCTCCTGGGCGAGGGCTGGGGAGGCTACGACCGGGGCGCCTGACCCGGTGCTCGGACTCAACTGAACAGCAGCGAACGTCCCTGGGTCACGCGCGTGGGAAGCGGGCCGTGCAGCGCTCGGCGATCTCGATCGTCTCGAGCCGATCCGGTCCGGCGCCGGACACCAGGACGAGGGAGCCGCCCTTCGCGAGCGGCTCCACCAGGGAGGCGACACCCGGTGGGGAAGCCGGGTTCGCCTCCGACAGGAGGCGGCCGCCGTCGGTGAGGAGACTCCCGGCGGCGGCCGTGCTCCACAGCTCCCCCTGCGTGACCCCGCCATCGGGGCCCAGCACCGCGACGTCGCCCTCGGCGGGCGGGTCCCACGGCACGAACGAGTCGGGCTGCGACCACACCTCGACGCCGACGTCGTGGACGCCGGCGGGCAGCGGGTCGGCGAACCGGACGCCGAGCGGCAGCAGCGAGCAGGCCAGCACCGGCACCTGCGGGGCGCGGCCGGCCCACCGCTCGACGCCGGCCGGTCCGCACACGACCGCGTGGGGCGCGGCGCCCGGCACCTCGCGCTCGAGGCGGTCGTCGAGCACGACCGACATCCCGGAGAGCCAGGCCGCGCCGAGGAACACCGGGCCCAGCCAGTGGGCCGGCAGGTCCACGCGCAGCAGGCTGCCGCGCTCGAGGTCGTGCTCCTCCACGAGCAGCGAGGCGGTCTTGGCCACCCAGTTGGCGTAGGTCGCGACCGAGAGCTCGGTGCGCTCCCCGGTCGCCTCGTCGTACCAGGTGACCAGCGGGCGGCCCGGCGCGCGGCGCAGCAGGTCGTCGAGCAGGGCGGGGAACGTCGTCACACCCGTAACCGTAGAGCCGCCCCGGGGTCTCTAGGGTGGCCCCCATGAGCGCCGTCCCCGGAGCGATCGACCACTTCCACGCCGTCATCCCCGCGGGAGGTGCCGGCACCCGGCTGTGGCCGGTCTCGCGGTCGGCCGCGCCGAAGTTCCTGAGCGACCTGACCGGCAGCGGCCGCACGCTGCTCCAGGAGACCGTCGACCGGCTCGCCCCGCTGGTCGACGACCGGTTCCTCGTGGTGACCGGCCGCGCCCACCGCGACGCCGTGGCCGAGCAGACCCGGCTGCCGGACGCCGCGATCCTCGCCGAGCCGTCGGCGCGCGACTCGATGGCCGCGATCGGCCTGGCCGCCGCCGTGCTGGAGCGGCTCGACCCCGACGCGGTGATGGGCTCCTTCGCCGCCGACCACGTGATCGCCGAGCCGGCGGTCTTCCGCGACACCGTGCGCACCGCCGTCGAGGTGGCCCGCGAGGACTGGCTGGTGACCATCGGCATCGAGCCGACGTTCCCCTCCTCGGCGTTCGGCTACGTGCACCTCGGCGACCCGCTCGCCGGGCACGCCGGCGCGTTCCGGGTGCGGTCGTTCGTGGAGAAGCCGTCGCCGGTGGTGGCCGAGGGCTACCTCGCGAGCGGGGAGTACCGCTGGAACGCCGGCATGTTCGTCGTCCGGCCGCGGGTACTGCTCGACCTGCTCGCGGCGAGCGACCCCGACTTCGCGGCGGCGCTGCGCGCCCTCGCCGGCGACCTCGACCGGCTCGAGGAGGTGTGGCCCGAGCTGCCCCGCATCGCGCTCGACCACGCGGTGGCCGAGCCGGCCGCCGACGCAGGCCGGGTGGCCACCGTGCCCGCGTCGTTCGGCTGGGACGACGTCGGCGACTTCGACTCGCTCGCCGCGCTGCTCGGCGCCGGTGACGACCGCGCGGTGCCCGTGGTGCTCGGCGACCCGGCGCTGGTGCGCGACGTGCACAGCACCGGGCTGGTCGTGCCCGGCTCGGGTCGCCTGGTGGCGGTCGTGGGCCTCGACGACGTGGTGGTCGTCGACACCCCCGACGCGCTGCTGGTCACGACCCGCGCCCACGCCCAGGACGTCAAGGAGGTCGTCGCCGACCTCAAGCAGTCGGGTCGCGCCGACCTGACCTGAGCCGGCCGGCCCCGCCGGTCGGCGCGGTCAGGCGCCGCCGGGCTCCGGGGAGTCGGTGTAGGGGTACTTCTCCATGAAGTCCTCGAGCGCCGCGCCGCTGGGCTCGGAGCAGAACTGCACGATGCCCTTCTGCTTGCTCGCGTCGGTCTCGCCGTCGCCGCCGGCCGACCAGTGGGTCAGCGCGATGTGCATGTCGTCGGGGAACGCCTTGCCGTCGTCGTCGGTCCAGGGCACGGCCTTGAACTTGAAGCGGTAGTTGGACTCGCCCGGGAACTTCTTGGCCAGCCCCTCGATCGTCGTGAGCATGCCGCTGTCGTCGGCCGCGGTCTCGTCGTACCAGAGGATCGTGTAGCCGTGCTCGAGGTTGTGCACCAGGTTGCCGAGCTCGGGCCGGTCGTCGGTGGTGTAGAACTTCCGCGCCATCGGGTCCCACTCGTCGTAGTGCTGACCCGAGGTGGGCGGCACGTCGGGGTAGTCGATCGGCGTGCCCTGCTGGACGTGGTCCTGGATGCCGGTGGCCTCCCGCTCCTCGATCTCGCCGCACACCGAGGCGGGGGCGCCGATCGAGCTGAGCTTCTGGTTGCGGAACTCGCGCAGGTCCCACCAGTCCTTGACCGGACGGTAGGCGGCCACCGCCACGATGATGACGGCGACGGTCAGCATGACGCCGACGATGGCGAAGCTGCCCCGGCGGTCGGCCCGGCGCTGCTTCTTGCGGATCTCGTCGATGACCGCCTGACGGTCGGACTTGGCGGACTTCTTGGCCACGGCTGGGAGTTCCTCGGGGGTCTGGTGCGGGATGGGTGCGGGCACGGGACGAGGCAGGCTGCCCCGACCCGTCGGCAGATTCTACGGAGTCGCGGGGCGGATCCGTGACCCGACGGTCGGATCCGCGTCGCCGGCGGCCGTCGGGACCACCTCCCAGCCGTGCGCGAACGCCAGCGCCGCGAGCCGGCCGTCGCCGTCGGGGAGGGGTACGACGAGGGCGTCGCCCTCGGCCGTGGCGACCACGCCGAGCGCGGTCGCGAGGGCGGCGGCGAGCTCGTCGGTCGCCGCCGGTGCTCCGAAGGGGGTGCGGTCGGCCGGCTCGCCCCGCAGCGCGCGGACCACCGCCTCGCGCGCGCCCCAGCCGAACAGGTCGGCGCCCTCGGGGCGTACCAGGGCCACGGCGCCGGGGCCGGGGTCGCCGGCCGGCAGCACCAGGTCGGCGCGACCGCGAACCACGGCGAACGGCCGCGCGCCGAGCTTGCCGGTGGCGAGCTCGGCCGCGCCGGCGAGCTCGTCGGCGACCGCCGGGGCCGTGACGACCAGCTCGTTGCCGTGCGCGTCGTGCCGGCCGGCGTACTGCTCGGAGACGACGATCCCGGCGGCACCGATCGCGATGTCGGTCTGTCCCTCGCGCCAGGCGCGCCCGGCGGTGTCGCTGACCACGACGCCGACGGTGCGGCCGGTGCGCTCGTGGAGGGCCGCCCGCAGGCGGCGGGCCGAGTTGTCGGGGTCGAGCGGCAGCAGCACGACCGACCCCTGCTCGACGTTGCTGGCGTCGATGCCGGCGGCGGCCATCGTCAGCCCGTGGCGGGTGCGCGCGATCGTCGTCGGCCCACGACGGGCCACCACCCGCACGGTCTCGCCCGCCAGCGCCGTCTCGCGGTCGGTGCCGGCCACCACCCGGCCCTCGGCCTTGGCCACCACCTTGCTGGTCACGACGACGACGTCGCCGTCGGCGAGGTCGACCAGCGGTGCCAGCAGCGCCGCCAGGTCGTCACCCGCCCGCACCTCGGGCACCCCGTCGGGGGCGGTCACGACCAGGGCGGGCCTCACGACACCAGGCCGATCGCGGCGGCGGCCATCGCGGCGGTGGCGTCGTGGTCGGTCATCCACAGCGGCGCGGCGGCCGCGGCGAGGCCACCGGCCTGGAGTCGCGCGACCTGGTCGGCGTCGGAGGAGTCGACCAGCCAGCCGTCGAGGACGCCGCCGGCCGAGCGGGCGCCGTAGTGGAGCCCGACGCCGGCCGCGCTGACCTCGACGCCGATCGAGGTCAGCATCTGCTCGGCCATGCCGCGCACGTGGCTGGTGCCGATGATCGGCGAGAGGCCCACGACCGGCGCACGGGTGGCGGCGACCGCCTCGCGCACCCGCGGCACGCCGAGGATGGTGCCCACCGAGACCACGGGGTTCGAGGGCGGCAGCACCACCAGGTCGGCGTCGGTGATCGCGTCGACGACGCCGGGCCCCGCAGTGGCGTCCTCGAGGCCGACGAAGAGCACGGTCTCGGCCGGCACCGAGGCACGCAGCCGGATCCAGTACTCCTGGAAGTGGATCACCCGGCGGCCGCTGGGCGACTCCTCGTCGCGCACCGCGACGTGGGTCTCGACCCGGTCGTCGGTCATCGGCAGCAGCCGCACCCGGTCGCCGACGGTGGGCGCCAGCCAGCGCCGGCACAGCGCCTCGGTGACCTGGGAGAGCGGGTAGCCGGCGTCGAGCATCTGGGTGCGCACGAGGTGGGTCGCGACGTCGCGGTCGCCCAGGCCGAACCAGGTGGGCTCCACGCCGTACGCCGCGAGCTCGTCCTTGACCTTCCAGCCCTCGTCGCGTCGGCCCCAGCCGCGCTCCAGGTCGATCCCGTCGCCGAGGGTGTACATCACCGTGTCGAGGTCGGGGCAGACCTTGAGCCCGTGGACCCAGATGTCGTCGGCGGTGTTGGCCACGACGGTGACCCGCGCGTCGGGCGAGACGCCCGGGAGCGAGCCCGACGAGATGCCGTGGAGGAGGCCCTGGAGGAACTTCGCGCCACCCATCCCGCCGGAGAGGACGGTGATGTTCTCGAACCCGTGCTGCATGCCCACACTGTCTCGCACCGCCCCGTGGTGCGGCCGGGCGGTCCACGCGGGGGAGGGGCGGCACCGGTGCCCGCCGGGGCTATAGCAGACTCGGGCTTGACTTCCGGTGTACGACAGGCATGTAATTCCCACAGTGTCACTCGGCGTTTCGGAGAGCACAGCAGGGTCGGAAGCAACAACGTCAGGGTCGAAAGGGCGAATGCCGTGAGAGAACTCTTTCTCGTCACCGGGGACGCCGACGATGCGGGGTGGCAGGAGCGCGCACTGTGCGCTCAGACCGACCCCGAAGCGTTCTTCCCCGAGAAGGGCGGTTCCACGCGGGAGGCCAAGAAGGTCTGCCAGACGTGCGAGGTACGACAGGAGTGCCTGGAGTCGGCACTCTCCAACGACGAGCGCTTCGGCATCTGGGGCGGTCTCTCCGAGAGGGAGCGCCGCAAGCTGAAGAAGCGCGCAGTCTGAGCGGTCGCCCCCGCGCCCCCGGCGCGCAGGTCGACGGCTCCACCCCGTCACAGAGGATGCCCCGGCAGTCGCCGGGGCTCCTCTGTATTTGCGGGCGCGCGCCGGGCGGGGCGTCGTCCGGGCGTGTCCCGGGGGCTGGGTGGCGCCGGTAGGGTCGAGGATCGTGTCCACGCCACCCGCGCCCGCGCCCCGGGGTGAGCTCCGTGGGTGAGGTGGCGCTGCTGCTGGTCAGCCACGACGGCGCGCGCTGGCTGCCGCAGGTCCTGACGGGCATCGCCGAGCAGACGGCCCCGGTGGCGCACGCCGTCGCCGTCGACACCGGCAGCACCGACGGCAGCGCCGACCTGGTCGCGGCCGCCCCCGGCCCCCTGGGCGCCGCGCCGGTGGAGGTGCTGCCCGCCGACACCGGCTTCCCGGCCGCGGTGGCCCACGGGCTCGCGGTGCTCCGCGAGCGCGGCCTCGCGCCGGAGTGGGTCTGGATCCTCCACGACGACGCCCGCCCCGACCCCGGCGCGCTCGCCGCGCTGCTGGCCGCAGCGGCCGCGCACCCCGACGTCGACCTGCTCGGACCCCAGCTGCGGGAGTGGCCCTCGCTGCGCCGACTGCTCGAGCTGGGCGTCACGATCAGCGGCACCGGCCGCCGCGAGACGGGGCTGGAGCGGGGCGAGTACGACCAGGGCCAGTACGTCGAGCCACGGCCGGTGCTGGCGGTCAACTCCGCCGGCCTGCTGGTCCGGCGCAGCGTGCTCGAGGCGCTGGGCGGCTACGACGAGCAGCTGCCGGTCTTCGGGAACGACCTCGACCTGGGCTGGCGGGCCGCCGCCGCCGGTCACCGCACCCTGGCGGTGCCGGCCGCCGTGGTCTTCCACGCCGAGGCCGCCCACCGCGGCCTGCGGCGCACGCCGCTGACCGGCACCCACACCCACTTCCAGGAGCGCCGCGCCGCGCTGTGGACGCTGCTGGCCAACGGCCGGGCCCGGTCGCTGCCGTGGCGGGTGGTCCGGCTGGTCGTGGGCACGGTGCTGCGGGCCCTCGGCTTCCTGCTGGTGCGCGCGCCCCGGCAGGCCGGGGACGAGGTGGCCGCGCTGGCCTCGGTGCTCGCCTCGCCCGGCACCCTGCTGCGCGCCCGGCGGCGCCGCCGCAGCAGGCGCGGCGACCCGGACCCCGACGCCGTCGGCCGGCTGCTGGCCCCGTGGTGGCTGCCCTACCGGCACGGGCTCGACTTCGTCACCGACGTGCTCGGCGCGTTCAGCCAGCAGGCCGCCGACGTGGCCGACCGCCGCCGGGCCGCGGCCGCCCAGGCCGACCCGTCGTCGTTCGCCGCCCGTCGCGCCGAGCGGCTCGAGGCCGCGGCCGACGAGGACGAGATCGCCGAGACCGGGCTGGTCGTCCGGTTCCTCACCAACCCCGTCGCGGTGGCGCTCGCCGTGCTGGTCGCGCTCGCGCTGGTCGGCGCCCGCGACGCGTTCGGGCAGGTCGCCGGCGGCGGGCTGTCCCCGGCCCCGAGCGGGCTCGGGTCGTGGTGGTCGCTGCTGGTCGACGCCCGCCACCCGGTGGGGCCGGGCACGCCGGTGCCGGCCCCGGCGTACCTGCTGCCGCTGACGCTGCTCGCGCTGCCGCTCGGCGCCGACCCGGGCGTCGCCGTCTCGGCGCTGCTCGTGCTCGCGGTGCCGGTCTCGGTCTGGGGCGCGTGGCGGCTGCTGCGGGTCGTGGGCCGGCTGGCGACCGAGCAGGGCGCGCCGCGCTGGCTGATCCTGTGGGGCGCCGCGACCTACGCGCTGGTGCCGGTGGTCGCCGGCGCCTGGGGCGACGGGCGGCTGGGCCCGGTGGCGACCGCGGTGCTGCTGCCGTGGCTCGCGCACGCCGCGCTCGGCTTCGCCGACCCCGAGGCCGACCGCCGCTGGCGGGCCGGCTTCCGCACCGGCGTGCTGCTGGCGGTCGTCACGGCGTTCACGCCGCTGGCGTGGCCGTTCGCGCTGGTGCTGGGCCTGGTCGTGGTCACGACCGCGCTGCGGCTGATGCCGAGCCTGACCCGCGACCGCACCGTCTGGGGACCGCCCGCCACTGCGATCGGCCTGGTGCCGGTGCTGCTGCTGCCGTGGTGGCTGCCCGCCCTGGTCCACCGTGCCGCCGAGGGGCTGCTGCTCGACGCCGGCCGGCTGCCTGCGCCCCGGACCGCCGGGCTCGAGCTGGTGCTCGGCCGGGTGGGCGGCCTCGACGGGCCCGGCGCCCCGTGGTGGCTCGGTGTCGTGCTGCCCGTCCTCGCGCTGCTCGCGCTGCTGCCGCGCCGCTCCCGGGTGGGGGTGCTGATCTGCTGGGTGGTGGCCCTGGTGACCGTCGTGGTCGCCGCCCTCGCCTCCACCCTGACCCTCGACCTGGCCGCGGTCTCGGTGCCGCCGGGGCTCGGGGCGCTGCTGGTCGTCGTGCAGGGCACGTTCGTCGTCGCCGTCGTGCTCGGCACCCTCGGCCTGCTGGGCGGCTCGGCCCACCGCCGGCGCCGGCTGGTCGCCCTGCCGGCGCTGGTCGCGACCACCGCGACCCTCGCCGGGCTCGGCTGGTGGGTCGCCACCGGCAGCGAGACGCTGCACGACGACACCGACGCCGGCATCCCGGCGTACATGGTCCAGACCGCGACCGCCGGTGCCGAGCACGGCATCCTCGTGGTCCGCGGCAGCGTCGACGACGGGCTGACCTACGTCGTCCGCCGCGGTGACGGCGTCACCCTCGGCGAGGACGAGGTGCTCGCGCTGACCAGCGAGGACCGTCGGCTCACCGACCACGTCGCCGCGCTCACCGGTCGCCCGACCGAGGACGCGGTGCGCGACCTGGCCGGCGACGGCATCGAGTACGTCGTGCTGCCGGCTCCCGCCGACCCCGACGTCGCCGCCGTGCTCGACGGCGTGACCGGGCTGGTGCAGGCCAGCGCCGAGGACCGCGCGACCCGGGCCTGGCGGGTCGACGAGTCGCTGCCCACCGACGGGCGCGACCTGGGCGGGTCGACCTCGCCGCTGCGGCTGGTCCTGCTGCTGGTGCAGGCGGCGGCCGTGGTGACCGTGCTGGTGCTGAGCGCGCCGACGACCGACCGGGAGCGCCGGTGAGCGGCGGGCGCCGGGCGACGCGGGCCCGGGGCGGGCGGTTCGGGCTCGACGGCCTGCTCGCGCTGTTGCTGCCGGTCGCCTGCGCCCTGGCCCTGCTCGCCGTCCGGCCCGCCGACGAGCGCCCCGCGGCCGAGGAGTCGCCCGACCGGGTCGACCTGTCGTCGGTGACGGTGGCCTGCCCCGCCGGTGGTGGGGCGGAGTCGCGGGTGGCGGTGACGCCGCTCGGCGCCGGGCTCACCGGCGACCTCCGCGGCCGGGTCTCGGTCACCACGGAGGAGCAGGCCGCGGCCGGGGCCGGCGACGACCTCGAGCTCGCCTCGGGGCGGGTCGCCTCGGTGCCGGGCGGTGGGGGAGCGGTGCTGGTCTCGGCCGACGACGACCTGGCCCCCGCCCTGGTGGCCGGCCGGCACGCCGGCGCGCCGGTGGCGGCGACCCGCTGCGACGTACCCCGCGCCGACCAGTGGTTCACCGGCGTCGGCGCCGGTGCGACCCACCGCTCGACGATCGCCCTGGTCAACCCCGACCAGGGGCCGGCCGTCGCCGACGTGCGACTCCTGGCCCCCGCGGGACCGGTCGACGCCCCCGAGCTCCGGGGCGTGGCCGTGCCGGGGCGGTCGGTGCGGTTGCTCGAGCTCGCCGCCCTGGTGCCGCGCCGCGGCGACCTCGCCGCGCACGTCGAGGTGCTCCGCGGCCAGCTCTCCGCGACCGTGCTCGACACCGCCGACCAGCTCGGCCGCGCGGGGGCGAGCAGCGACTGGCTCGCCCCCCAGCCCGCGCCCGCGACCCGCTCGGTGCTGCTCGGCCTCACCCGCGGGGACGGCACCCGCACGCTCGTCCTGGCCAACCCCGGGGACAGCGAGGTGCGCGCCGAGCTCGCGGTCGTCACCCCCAAGTCGACGTTCGCCCCCGAGGGCGTCGAGGAGGTCACCGTCGCCCCCGGCTCGACCCGGGTGGTGGCGCTCGACGCGCTCCTCGGCCAGGCGGCCGACACCGGGGCGGTCGGGCTGGTCGTCGATGCCACCGGTCCGGTCACCGCCAGCCTGCGCCAGGTCGTCGACGACGACCTCTCCGTGCTGGTGCCCGGGCAGCCGCTGACGCAGGAGTCCGCCGTCGTCGTACCTCGCGCTCGGGCTGCCCGCCTGCACCTGGCCGGCGCCGCCACCCCCGGCTCGGTCACCGTCGCGGTCCACGCCGCCGACGGCACCGAGCTCACCAGCACCGAGGTCGAGGTCACCCCCGACACCGGCGCCAACGTGAAGCTCCCCGCCGGTGCCGCCCTCGTCGCCGTCACCCCCGCCCCCGGCCTGACCGGCCTCCTCGCCTCGGTGCTCGTCGTCGGCGAGGGCGCCGCCGTCGTGGGCCTCGTCGACCTTCCCCGCGACGCCCGCGTCCCCCGCGTCCGCCTCGGCCTCGACTAGCGGCCCGCCTCCCCGCTGGTCGGGGAAGGACGAAGTCCTGACTCGAGACCTGGTACGACGAGCGCCCTTCCTTGCTCGGGATTCGGCTCGCTCAGGGGCTGACTCGATGCGCCCGCGCGCCTAGCAGGCCGACGCTCGCTGTCAAGGATTCCCTGCGGCGCCTTCGGCGTCCTTGACCGCGAGCCTCGGTCGGCCTGCTGTACGGCGCACTGCCGGCACTCGCAAGCTCGCGCCGCCAGCATGCGCGGGCGCCCCTACCCCCGCTGGTCGAGGAAGGCGTGCAACGCCTGTCTCGAAACCCCCGTGAGCCCGGCAGCCCTCCGGCAACCACGGCGGGCGGCCCGCTTTCGCCGAGCCGTCGTTAATTGACGCCGGGTCGGCGCACCTCGATGTCGACAAGCGCCGGGTCGGCGATACCCCGACGCGCATCCGGTGGGGACGCAGGGTGTTCGGCCGGCGGGGCTTTCGAGACTGTCGCTAGCGCGATTCCTCAACCACCGGCGAGCAAGGTAACGATCGGGTCACAACCCCGAATCCCGTTGTGGACAACGCGAAAACGGGCCGGGGACTGTCGGTGGTCGGTGCTGGGGTAGAGGCATGACAGCGAAGGCCACACCCCACGGACGGCACCCCATCTCGCGGGCCGTCGCGGAGGTGCGGGACACGCTGGGCGACGTCGGGGAGCTGCCGCTGTGGAGCATGCCCGCCCCTGAAGCAGCCGAGACCCTCACCGAGCTCGCGAAACTCAAGAGCCAGGTCGCAGCCCTCGAGCTGCGCGTCGCGGGGCACGCCCAGAGCCAGAAGGTCGAAGCCGCCTCCGGCGCCACCAGCACCGCGGCGTGGCTGGCGGTCGCGACCCACGCCACCCGCCGAGACACCGCCCGCACCATGAAGCTCGCCGAGCTTCTCGACACCATGCCGACCGTCGCCCAGGCGTTGGCACGTGGTGACCTGCTGCTGGAGCAGGCCGAGGTCATCGCCGGCGCGATCGCCAAGCTGCCCGACGGCGTCGACCCGCAGATCCGTGATCAGGCGCAGGCCAAGCTGGTCGAGCTGGCCCAGCACCACGACGCCAAGGACCTCACGATCTTCGGCAACCGGATCCTTGACATCGTCTGCCCCGAGGTCGGCGAAGCAGCCGAAGCCGAGGCACTGGCTCGCGAGGAGCGCGAGGCCGAGAAGGCGTGCAAGCTCACCATGCTCGACGACGGCGAGGGTCGGACCCACGGCCGGTTCGTCATCCCCACCCTGCACGCCGAAGCCCTCAAGAAGGCGTTGTTCGCGCACGCGGCGCTGACCCACGAGAAGGTCACGTCGCAGTCGCTGGGCCAGGCGTTCTGCGACTACATCCTCCGCTACCCCGCAGACCGGCTTCCGCAGCGTGGAGGGGTGAACGCCACCGTGGTGGTGACCATCCCCGTGGCCGTGCTCGAAGGACGCCTGGCGGCGTGCGAGCTCGACACCGGCACCCGGATCAGCCCCGGCGCTGCCCGCAGGCTCGCCTGGGAGGCCGGACTCATCCCCGCCGTCCTCGACGGACAGTCCCAGGTCCTCGACCTCGGCCGCACCCGACGACTGTTCACCACCCCGCAACGCATCGCACTCGGACTCCAGCAGAAGACCTGCCGCAGCGAGGGCTGCGACCGACCCGCCTCCACCTGCGAGGCCCACCACAGGACACGCTGGACCGACGGCGGCAACACCGACCTCAAGGACGGCGTCCTCCTCTGCCCCACCCACCACCAACGCGCCCACGACCCGACGTACAACACGACCTACCTGCCCACCGGCAAGGTCCAGTTCCACAGACGCACGTGAGCCACGCACCGTGTGATCTCTTTCGGACCGCAACCACGACGGTCGACCCCAGCGAACCCGCCAGCCGCCGACGGCGCGCGCCCACCCACCGCGACCAGCCACGGCGAGCAACCCCATTGATCGTCCTGCGACCGCAACCCACCGCGCGCCCGGCAGCCGAACGCGCTGGCTGGCGCTCGCCTCACCAGGTCTCGCGACAGACCTCGTCCTGGAACCAGCGGCTGCCACAACCGCCGCCAGCTACCCCTCGTACCGCGGGTCCACGTCCTCGGCGTCGATGCCCAGCAGCTCGGCGACCTGCTCCACGAGGACCGTGAGCACCATCGCCTCGAGCTCGCTGCGGCCCTCGGCTCGGTGCTCGATGGGGCGGCGGAAGAGGACGATCCGGGTGGGGCGGGGGCCGGTGCCGCGGATCAGGGAGGAGAGGGGGACCTGGCCGGGGGTCCAGTCGTCGGGGATCTGGGGGGCGTCCTCGACGGCGTACTCCACCAGGCCGAGCCGGTCGCCCCAGCGGGCCTCGAGGTCGCGGACGACCGAGAGCACCAGGTCGTCGAAGCGCTGGGCCCCGGTGGGGGTCTCGGGACGCCCCGGCACCCGCGGCAGCACCCCCGGGCCGCGCATGCCCCGGCCGTGCCGGTCGCGGCGCCGGGCGGGCATCTCGGGGGGCACCCGAGAACCCTAGACGAGGGTGCCGCGTGGCGGCGGGGCGCTCGCGACGGCGCGGGGTAGCGTCCGGGTCGTGAGTCCTGCTCGTCGTTGTTCGCGTGCCGCGTGCGGCCGCCCTGCGATCACCACGCTCACCTACGTCTACGCCGACCAGACCGCCGTGCTGGGCCCGCTGGCGACCCACGCCGAGCCGCACGCCTACGACCTGTGCGAGGTGCACAGCGAGCGGCTCTCGGCGCCGCGTGGGTGGGAGGTGCTGCGGCTCGCCTCCGACCTCTCCGACCGCGGCCCCAGCGACGATGACCTCCTGGCGCTGGCCGACGCGGTCCGCGAGGCCGCCCGGCCGCCGGCCCCGGCGACGCCGTCCCCCAGCGAGCAGGGCACCCGGGAGGTCCAGCGCAGGGGCCACCTGAGGGTTCTGGAGCTGGACGACTCGGCCGACTACTAGGGTCGGGGCATGGCCGACACCCTTGCCGCGTCGAACGTCCATGCGATCTTCAAGGCCTACGACGTCCGCGGCCTCGTCGGTGAGCAGGTCGACGAGGCGCTGGCCCGCGCCACCGGCCGGGCGTTCGTCCGGGTGACGGGGGCCGACGAGGTCGTCGTGGGCCACGACATGCGCCCCAGCTCGCCGGGGATGGCGGCCGCGTTCGCCGACGGCGCCGCCGAGATGGGGGCCGACGTGGTGCTCGTCGGGCTGGCGTCGACCGACCAGCTGTACTTCGCCTCGGGCCACCTCGGGCTGCCGGGCGCGATGTTCACGGCGAGCCACAATCCCGCGCAGTACAACGGGATCAAGATGTGCCGCGCCCACGCCACGCCCATCGGCGCCGAGACCGGCCTGCTCGAGATCCGCGACCTCGTGGTGTCGGGGGTCGACGCCGGGGGAGCGCCCCGCGGCACCGTGACCGAGAGCGACCTCCTGGGCGCCTACGCCGACCACCTGCTGACCCTGGCGCCGGTCGCCGGCCGCCGGCTCAAGGTCGTCGCCGACGCCGGCAACGGGATGGCGGGCTGGACCGCCCCGGCGGTCTTCGACCGGCTCGGGGCCGACCAGGTCGAGCTGGTGCCGCTCTACTTCGAGCTCGACGGCACCTTCCCCAACCACGAGGCCAACCCGATCGACCCAGAGACCCTGCGCGACCTCCAGGCCGCGGTGCTGGCCGAGGGCGCCGACGTCGGCCTGGCGTTCGACGGTGACGCCGACCGCTGCTTCCTCGTCGACGAGCGCGGCCGCGCCGTGTCGCCGTCCACGCTCACCGCGCTGATCGCCGCCCGCGAGCTGGCCAAGGAGCCCGGCGCGACGATCATCCACAACCTGATCACGAGCCGCGCGGTCCCCGAGCTGGTCACCGAGCTGGGCGGCACGCCGGTGCGCACCCGGGTCGGCCACTCCTACATCAAGGCCACGATGGCCGAGACCGACGCGGTCTTCGGCGGCGAGCACAGCGGCCACTTCTACTTCCGCGACTTCTGGCGCGCCGACTCGGGCATGCTGGCGGCGCTGCACGCGCTCGCGGCGCTGGCCGAGACCGACCGCCCGCTCTCGGAGCTGCTGGCGGAGTACGAGCGCTACCCCGTGAGCGGCGAGATCAACTCCACGGTCACCGACCAGCAGGCCGTGGTGGCCGAGCTCGAGGCGGCCTACGCCGGCCGCGACGGCGTGACCCTCGACCACCTCGACGGACTCACGGTCTCCCACCCCGACTGGACCTTCAACGTCCGGCCGTCCAACACCGAACCCCTGCTCCGGCTCAACGCCGAGGGTCGCGACGAGGCCACCATGGCCGAGGTCCGCGACGCCGTGCTCGCCTCGATCCGTAAGGTGCGTCCATGACCGTCTCCCAGGAGCTGCTCGACCTGATCGTGTGCCCCGACTGCCACGGCAGCCTGGTCCTCGCCGACGACTCCTCGCAGCTGACCTGCCAGAAGTGCGGCCTGGTCTACCCCGTCCGCGACGGCATCCCGGTGCTGCTCGTCGACGAGGCCCGCCGCGACTGACGCCGCGATGCCCACCTGGTTCGACGAGTCCCGCCTCGACGACGAGTCGGTCCTGGCCGGCACCGACCTGCGCCTGCGCACCCTCGCCGAGTCCGGCGCCCGGGTGCGGCGCGAGGCCGGCGACGCCGCCGCCGCCACCGACGAGGCGGTGGCGCGGGCCGCCGAGCTCGCGCGGCCGCGGGCGGTGATCGCCGCGGGCCCCGACTCCCGCCTGCTCCGGGCGGTGCTCGAGCCGCTGTGCCCGGTGCCGTTCGTGGCCTGGCCCGGGCCGGCGCTGCCGGGCTGGGCGGGCACCCTCGACCTCGTCGTGGTGCTGGCCCCCGACGGCTCCGACCCCGGCACCGCCTCGGCCGTCGCCGAGGCGGTGCGTCGGGGCTGCCAGGTGGTCGTGGCCTGCCCGCCCACCTCGATGGTGGCCGAGCACGCCGCGGGGCGTTGGAGCACCATCCTGCCGACCACCACCCGCGACCAGCTCGCCACGGCGGTGGTGATGCTGACCTACCTCGACCGGGTGCAGCTCGGCCCCGAGACCCGCGCCGAGCAGGTGGCGCAGGCCCTCGACGACGTCGCTATCGCCTGCTCGCCACACCGCGACCTCGCGGTCAACGACGCCAAGATGACCGCCATCGCGCTGGCCGACGCCAACCCCGTGGTGTGGGGTGGCTCGGTGCTGGCGGCGCGGGCCGCCCGCCGGATCGCGGAGTCGATCCGGCGCACCAGCGGCCGCACCGCGCTGGCGGGCGACGCCGAGCAGCTGCTGCCGGTGCTGGAGGCCGCGCGGCCGCTCGACGTCTTCGACGACCCCTTCGCCGATGGTCCGCGCGAGCTGCGGCCGATGCTGCTGGTGCTCGACGACGGCGCGGAGGAGCCGGTGGTCCGCGAGCAGCGCGGCCGGCTCCAGGCGGCCGCCGCCGAGCGCCGGGTGCGGGTCGAGACCATCAGCACCGACGCCCCCAGCGAGGTGGCCCGCTACGCCTCGCTGCTGCTGAGCGGCACCTACGCCGCGGAGTACCTCCGGCTCGGCCTGGTCGACGACCGGGGCACGACCGAGACCTGAGCACCTCTCAGCCGGCTCCCGGATGGTGCTCAGGGAGGCCGGGTACCAAGGGGGCATGGGAGTGCAGCGCGACCCGTGGTTCGACAACGCCAAGATGGCGCTGGTCGTGCTGGTGGTCCTCGGTCACTCCTGGACGCTGCTGCCGCAGGACCCGCTGGTGGCCCACCTCTACGACTTCCTCTACGCCTGGCACGTGCCGGCCTTCGTGTTCGTCACCGGCTACCTGTCCCGGTCGTTCACCTGGTCGCGCGCCCGGATGTGGCAGCTGACCCGCACCGTCGTGGTGCCCTACGTCGTCTTCGAGTGCGCGCTGGCGCTGTTCCGGGTGCACGTCGGCGGGGAGCGGCTCGAGGACCTGTTCCGCGACCCGCACTGGCCGATGTGGTACCTCGCCGCGCTGTTCTTCTGGCGGCTCCTGACCCCGGTGTTCGCGCCGCTGCGCGGCGGGCTGCCGGTGGCGGTGGGGGTCAGCCTCGCCGCCGGCCTCTACGCCGGCGACACCCTCGACCTGGCCCGGGTGCTCGGGCTGCTGCCGTTCTTCGTGATGGGCCTCAAGGCCACGCCGGAGCGGCTGGAGCGGCTGCGCGACGGGCGGGTGCGGGTCACCGCGGTCGGGGTCCTGGCCGCGATCTGGGTGCTGACCACCTGGACCGACCGGTGGGCCAGCACCGAGTGGCTCTACTACCGCTCCCGCTACAGCGAGCTCGACGTCAGCGACACCCGCGCGCTGCTCACCCGCGCCGCCCTCCTGGTCGTCGGCACGCTCGGCGCCTGGGCCTTCTTCGCCTTGGTGCCGCGGGTCGGGGGCTGGTTCGCCCGGATGGGAGCGTTCACCCTCGTCGTCTACCTCTTCCACGGGTTCGCGGTGAAGGGGGCCGAGTACGCCGGGTACCCGCGCTGGGCCGAGTCGGCGCCGGCGACGGCGTTCGTGGTGACCTCGGTGGCGGCCGTGGCGCTGTCGCTGCTGCTCGCCTGGCGGCCGCTCGCCCGCTGGCTCACCCACGTGGTCGACCCGTTCGGGCCGGCCCAGCGGCAGGTCGAGTCGGCGGTCGACCTGACCGTCGCCACCGCCGAGGCCGACGCGATCGCGACCGCGGTCGACGAGGCGACCTCCGAGGAGCGGCAGCCGGTGGGTCGCTGAGTCGAGCCCGGCCAGTACCCTTCGCCCCATGGCTGGTGGGCTCTTCGCGCTGTTGGACGACGTCGCCGCGCTCGCTCGGCTCGCGGCCGCCTCGATCGACGACGTCGGTGCGGCGGCCGGCCGGGCCACCACCAAGGCCGCGGGTGTCGTCATCGACGACACCGCCGTCACCCCCCAGTACGTCCACGGGGTGGCCGCCGAGCGCGAGCTGCCGATCGTGCGCACGATCGCCGTCGGCTCGCTGCGCAACAAGTTCCTGTTCATCCTGCCCGCGGCGCTGCTGCTCAGCCAGTTCCTGCCGTGGCTCCTCACCCCGTTGCTCATGGTGGGGGGCGGCTACCTCTGCTACGAGGGCGCCCACAAGGTGTGGGGCAAGCTCACCGGCCACGACCACCACGACGTCCCGGTGACCGAGGTCGGCCCCGACGCGGAGAAGGAGCTGATCGGCGGGGCGATCCGCACCGACCTCATCCTCTCCGCCGAGATCATGGTGATCGCCCTCAACGAGGTCTCCGACGAGCCGTTCGTCAGCCGGCTGGCGATCCTGGCGGTGGTCGCACTCGTCATCACCATCGCCGTCTACGGCGTGGTGGCGCTCATCGTGAAGACCGACGACGTCGGCCTCAGCCTGTCGCAGCGCTCGGGCTCGTTCGTCCCCGCGCTCGGCCGGGGGATGGTCAACGCGATGCCGAAGGTGCTGGCCACGATCTCGGTGGTCGGCACCGCGGCGATGCTCTGGGTGGGCGGCCACATCGAGCTGGTCGGGCTCCACGACCTCGGCTGGCACTGGCCCTACGACGTCGTCCACCACCTCGAGGAGGACGTCGAGCACGCGGTCGGCGGGATCGGCGGGGCGCTGGCCTGGCTGGTCAACACGGCCGCGTCGGCGCTGCTCGGCGTGATCGTGGGGGCGCTGGTGCTCGCGGTGGTGACCCTGCTGCCGTTCGGGCGTTCGTCTGACGACGAGGCGGCGCACGCGGCACACTGAGGGGCAGGAACCCTGCCCGGCGACGAGGCCGGGCGCACCTCTCGAGGTCGTCGAGGATTCCCTTTTCGGGGGCGGCTCGTTCTAACCTCGATGGACGCCTACACCCCCTCAGGAGCACCGCACATGGACTACAAGGTCGCCGACCTCAGCCTGGCCGACTTCGGCCGCACCGAGATCCAGCTCGCCGAGCACGAGATGCCCGGCCTGATGGCGATGCGCGCCCGCTACGGCGACAGCAAGCCCCTCGCCGGCGCCCGGATCGCCGGTTCGCTGCACATGACGATCCAGACCGCGGTGCTCATCGAGACCCTGACCGCGCTGGGCGCCGAGGTCCGCTGGGCCTCCTGCAACATCTTCTCCACCCAGGACCACGCGGCCGCCGCGGTCGCCGTCGGCCCCACCGGCACCGTCGACGCCCCCGCCGGCGTCCCGGTCTTCGCCTGGAAGGGCGAGACCCTGGAGGAGTACTGGTGGTGCACCCAGCAGATCCTCGACTGGCCCGGCGACCAGCTCCCGAACATGATCCTCGACGACGGCGGCGACGCGACGCTGCTGGTCCACCTCGGTGTCCAGGCCGAGAAGGCCGGCACCGCGCCCGACCCGACCACGGCGACCAGCGGCGAGCAGAAGATCATCTTCGAGGTGCTCAACGAGGTCCTGGCCAAGAACCCCAACCACTGGACCCCCATCGCCAACTCGATCAAGGGCGTGACCGAGGAGACCACCACCGGTGTCCACCGCCTCTACGAGATGATGAAGGAGGGGTCGCTCCTCTTCCCCGCCATCAACGTCAACGACTCGGTCACCAAGTCGAAGTTCGACAACAAGTACGGCTGCCGTCACTCGCTCATCGACGGCATCAACCGCGCGACCGACGTCCTCATCGGCGGCAAGGTCGCGGTCGTGGCCGGCTACGGCGACGTCGGCAAGGGCTGCGCGGAGTCGCTGCGCGGCCAGGGCGCCCGCGTCATCGTCACCGAGATCGACCCCATCTGCGCCCTGCAGGCGTCGATGGACGGCTACCAGGTCACCACGCTCGAGGACGCCCTCCCGATCGCGGACATCATCATCACCGCGACCGGCAACAAGGACGTCGTCACCGTCGAGCACATGAAGGCGATGAAGCACAACGCGATCGTCGGCAACATCGGCCACTTCGACAACGAGATCGACATGGCCGGCCTCGAGGCGCCGGGCGTGGCCGAGCGCAAGAACGTCAAGCCGCAGGTCGACGTGTGGACCTTCCCGACCGGCAAGTCGATCATCGTGCTCTCCGAGGGTCGCCTGATGAACCTCGGCAACGCGACCGGCCACCCGTCGTTCGTCATGTCGAACTCCTTCACCAACCAGGTCCTGGCGCAGATCGAGATCTTCACCAAGACCGAGGAGTACCCCGTCGGCGTCTACGTGCTGCCCAAGCACCTCGACGAGGAGGTCGCCCGCCTCCACCTCGACGCCCTGGGCGTCAAGCTGACGAGCCTGACCGACGACCAGTCGAGCTACCTCGGCATCCCGGTCGAGGGCCCGTACAAGCCCGAGACGTACCGCTACTGAGGGCTGCGGCGCGCCCCCCCGGCGCGCCCCCAAACCCCGGGCCGCCCCCCCCCCCCCCCCCCCCCCCCCCCCGGAGGACCCCCTCGGGGGGGGGGGGGCGCCCCCGGGGGCCCCCCCGCAACACCCTGGACGACCCGCACAGCAGCACGCCGCCGCCCCGGCTGGCAGGATTGACGGCATGACCGAGCCATCCGGGACCGGCGGCGATGCTGCGTTCAAGGGGCGCGTCCTCGTGGTCGACGACGACGCGTCCCTGGCCGAGATGCTCACCATCGTGCTGCGGCAGGAGGGCTTCGACAGCCGGATGTGCACCCGGGGCGACCTCGCCCTCGACGAGTTCCGCGACTACAGGCCCGACGTCGTGCTGCTCGACCTGATGCTGCCCGGCAAGGACGGCATCGACGTGTGCAAGGAGATCCGGGCCGAGTCCGGCGTGCCGATCGTGATGCTCACCGCGAAGGGCGACACCGTCGACGTCGTCGTCGGGCTCGAGAGCGGCGCCGACGACTACGTCGTCAAGCCGTTCAAGCCCAAGGAGCTCGTGGCCCGGATCCGGGCCCGGGTGCGCCGCTTCGACGACACGGTGGGGGAGTCGCTGACGATCGGCGACCTGGTCATCGACGTCGCCGGGCACGGCGTCTTCCGGGGCGGCGAGCCGATCTCGCTCACCCCGCTGGAGTTCGACCTCCTCGTCTGCCTGGCCCGCAAGCCGTGGCTGGTGTTCACCCGCGAGGAGCTGCTGGAGCAGGTGTGGGGCTACCGCCACTCCGCGGACACCCGGCTGGTCAACGTGCACGTGCAGCGGCTGCGCTCCAAGGTCGAGCACGACGTCGAGAACCCGCGGATCGTCGTCACCGTCCGCGGCGTCGGCTACAAGGCGGGCACGCTGTGAGCGCTCCCGTGCGCCTTGCCGCGCCGACGCCGTGAGGAGCTGACGTGCTGCGCGCCCGGCCCCCACGCCGCGTCTCGGCCACGGTGCGGCGCGCCCTCACCTTCTGGCGGCGCTCGGTGCAGGCCCGGGTCGTGGCCAGCACCCTGGTGCTCTCGGCGGTCGTGGTCGGCATCGTGGGCTGGTTCCTGCTGCAGCAGACCCGCGAGGGCCTGCTCGAGCACCGCGTCGACGCCGTGACGGCCGAGGTCGCCGACGAGGTCGCCGAGGCCGAGCGCAACCTCGACGCCGCCACCCCGGTCACCGACCCCTCGGCGCAGCGCCGCGACCTCGTGCAGCTGATCATCCAGCGCGGCGCCACCCGTGGCTTCGACGTGGTGATGGCCGGCCCGACCGGCGAGGGCGGTGGCCGGATCGCCGACGGCGGCACCGAGTCGAGCCCCCACGTCGACGCCCGCAGCGTGCCGCCCGCGCTGGAGGAGGTGCTCAGCAGCCCCCGCTCGATGGCGGCGTGGACCTACACCCGGATCGGCACCACCGACGACGCCGGTGACGTCGTCTCCACCGCGCCCGGCGTCGTGGTGGGGGCCCAGGTGCGGCTGCCCGCCGACGGCCGCACCTACGTCCTCTACTTCCTGTTCCCGCTGGAGCAGGAGGAGGAGACGATGGCGCTGGTCAGCCGGGCGCTGCTGACCGCGGGCGGGCTGCTGCTGGTGCTCGTGGCCGGCGTCGCGTGGTTGGTGACCCGCCAGGTCGTCACGCCGGTGCGGCTTGCCCGCAAGGTGGCCGAGCGGCTGGCCGCCGGCCGGCTGCAGGAGCGGCTGCAGGTCTCCGGCGAGGACGACCTCGCCCGCCTCGCCCAGTCGTTCAACCAGATGGCCACCAACCTCCAGCGCCAGATCCGCCGGCTCGAGGAGCTCAGCCGGGTGCAGCGGCGCTTCGTCGCCGACGTCTCCCACGAGCTGCGCACGCCGCTGACCACGGTGCGGATGGCCGGCGACGTGCTCCACGACGCCCGTCAGGACTTCGACCCCACCACCGCCCGCGCCGCCGAGCTCCTCCAGACCGAGCTCGACCGGTTCGAGACGCTGCTCGCCGACCTGCTCGAGATCAGCCGGTTCGACGCCGGGGCCGCGGTGCTCGACACCGACGCGGTCAACCTCGTCGACGTCGCCCACCGGGTCGTCGACTCCTCCCGCCCGCTCGCTGCCACCCGCGACGTCGAGCTCGTGGTCGAGGCCCCCGACCGGCCGTGCCTGGCCGAGGCCGACGTACGACGGGTGGAGCGGATCCTGCGCAACCTGGTCACCAACGCCATCGACCACGCCCGTCCCGCCGACGACCCTGGCGCCCCGGCACGGGTGGTGGTACGGGTCGACGGCGACGACCACGCCGCCGCTGTCGCGGTCCGCGACCACGGCGTGGGCCTGGCGCCGGAGGACGCGGCGATGGTCTTCAACCGGTTCTGGCGCGCCGACCCCGCCCGGGCCCGCACCAGCGGGGGCACCGGGCTGGGGCTGGCGATCGCGCTCGAGGACGCCCACCTCCACGGCGGCTGGCTGCAGGCCTGGGGCCAGGTGCACGACGGCGCGCAGTTCCGGCTCACGCTGCCGCGCCACGCGGGCGAGCCGCTGCGGTCGAGCCCGCTGCCGCTGGTGCCCGACGACGCCCGCGAGGTGGCCCGGTGAGGCGGCTGCTGGCGCCGCTGGTGCTGACGCTCGCGCTGGCGGCGTCCGGCTGCGTCGGCATGCCCGAGGAGGGGCCGGTCGTGCGCACCGGCGCGCGCGGCAGCGGCGAGCAGGCGGACGCGATGACGATCAACCCGCTCGGGCCGCGCGAGGGGATGTCGCAGTCGGAGATCGTGCGGGGCTTCCTCGACGCCATGCAGGCGACCCCGATCCGCTACGACGTCGCGCGGGCGTTCCTCACCGAGGCGGCCGACGCCGAGTGGGACCCCGAGGCCGAGACCATCACCTACACCACCGCCAGCGCGCCCTCGGGCACCTCGCAGGTCGTCGTCCGGCTGGAGGGCGGGCACCGCCTCGACGGCCGCGGTGCGTGGCAGGGCGTGCTCCCGGCGGCCGAGGCGCAGCTGGAGTTCCGGGTCGTGGTCGAGGACGGCCAGTTCCGCATCGACCGGGCGCCGGACGCGCTCGTCGTCCCGGAGTGGTGGTTCCAGCAGCGCTACCGCCAGGTGGCGGTCTACTTCTTCGACCCCACCGGCCGGATCCTGGTGCCCGACCCGGTCTTCGTGCCCAAGGGCAAGACGCTGCCGTCGGTCCTGGTGCGCCGGCTGGTCGCCGGCCCGCCCGCGGCGCTGCGCGACCACGTCCGCACGATGGTGCCGCTCGACGTGCAGCCCGGCTTCTCGGTGCCGGTCTCGGCCTCGGGCGTCGCCGAGGTGGCGCTGACCGGTGAGACCACCATGCCCACCGGCACCGAGGTGGACCTGCTGCTGGCCCAGCTGGCCTGGACCCTGCGCCAGGACCGGAGCATCTCCCGGTTCCGGGTCACCCTCAACGGCACCCCCGTGCAGCGCGGCGGCGAGTCCGACTTCGCGGTGGCCTCGGGCGAGAAGTACGCGCCGTCCGTCGCCGGTGCGAGCACGCTGCTCTACGGGTTGCGCGACGGACTGGTCGTCTCCGGCACCGCCTCCGACCTCACCCCGGTCTCGGGGCCGCTCGGCACCGTCGACCACGGGCTGCGCTCGGTGAGCCCCAACCTCACCGGCAGCCAGGCCGCGGGCGTGACCCTCGACGGCACCCGCCTGGTGCTCTCGTCGCTGGTGGGCGAGGACGTGCCGACCCGGACCCTGGCCACGAGGGGCACCGACCTGCTCGAGCCGGCGTGGGACTTCGCCGACCGGTTGTGGGTGGCCGATCGGCGGCCGGGCGGGTCGGTGGTCTCGGTGCTGGTCGGCGACCGGCTGCGCCCGGTGACCGTCGAGGGCATCACCGGCGCGGACGTCAAGCGGCTGCTGGTCTCGCGCGACGGCACCCGGCTCGTCGCGGTCGTGCGGCGGGCCGGCTACGACGCCGTGCTGACCAGCCGGGTGGTGCACGATCCCTCCGGCCGGGTGCGCGCGGTGGGGCCCGCCGAGGACATCACCCCGGTGGCCGGCGACGGGGAGCGGATCCGCTCCATCGTGTGGCGCTCGCCCACCACCCTGGTCGTGCAGCACCCGGTGACCACCGAGCTCTCCCGGCTGCGCACCATCGCCGTGGACGGCTCACCGGTGCTCGCCGAGGGCATGTCGGGGACCCGCAGCGGCAGCATCGAACGGCTGATCGGCACGCCGACGCCCGGCACGCCGACGTACGCCGTGACGGCCGACGGGCTGGTCGACCTCACCGGTCCGGACGTGCCGATCCCGGTCGCCGACGGGGTCTCTGCCGTCGACTTCGTCGGCTGACCCTCCACAGGGCGAGTGTCGCGGGGTTGCCGGGCCGCCCGCCCGCTGGTGGCATCGCGGCGTGCTCGACGCAGCCCTCGACCTGCTGCTCGGCGGGCGCTGCGTGGGGTGCGAGCGTCCCGGCCGCCTGCTGTGCCCCGACTGCGTGGCCGCGCTGCCCGACCACGGACGGCCCGCCGCGCCCGACCCGGTGCCGCCCGGCCTCGTGGGCTGCTGGGCGGCCGGCGACTACGACGGCACCCTCCGGTCGATGGTGCTGGGGCTCAAGGAGCGCGGGCTGCTCGGGCTGGTCGCCCCGGTGGGCGACCTCCTCGCCCTCGCCGTCGCGGCGGGACTGGGCGCCGTCGCGCCGGAGGAGCGGGTGCTGCTGGTGCCGGTGCCGTCGCGGCGCGCCAGCGTCCGCGCCCGCGGTCACGACCCCACCCGGGCGGTGACGCTGCGGGCCGCGGCTCGCCTGGCGGACGCGGGCCACAACGCGCTCGCGTTCCCGCTGCTGCGGCTCCGGCCCGGGGTGGTCGACCAGTCCGGCCTCGACGCGGCCGCCCGCGCGGCGAACCTCGCCGGGTCGATGAGCTGCCCCTCCGCCGGCCTGCACCGGCTGGCCCGCCGGGCGGACCGGTCGGGTCGTGGCCGGCCCGCCGGGCTCCGCGTGGTGGTCTGCGACGACGTGCTGACGACCGGTGCGACCGCCCGCGAGGCGCAGCGCGCGCTCGAGGCGGTGGGGCTCCCGGTGTCCGCCGTCGCGGTCGTCGCGGCCACCCGACGGCGCTCCCCGGCACCGTCCTGACGTACGCACGGCAGATTCTCAGCAGCGACGCCTTTCGTTCATTTGGGGGACGCACTACCGTCGCAACATGGAGTCCGCCCGGGTCCGTGGTTGCGTCGTCCAGACGCCCGGAGCCCGGGCGCGCGGGCGGCAAGCCGATGCCAGTCGCAGGCGAAACGGTCCACGTAAGTCGACGCACGGGGGCTCCGCCCCCGTGGACCCCCGTCCTGGGTGTCTGCGGGGCCTTGCCGCCGTGGGTCGACGATCACGGTGCGGCTTAGTCGTAAGTCCTGCCTCGCCCCGGCCGTCAGATGCGGCCGCCGGCGGGAGAAGGTCGGTAGTGGCGGAGAAGCTGCGGAAGCCTCAGCAGGCGATTGTGGGGTCGAAGACCAGGTCGGCCGGGCGGGCTCCATCCACGCCCCGAGAGAGCGGGGCGTAGGCGCACACCAACACACCCACCGCTACGGGAGGTATCCCATGGAAGTTGTGGTCACCGGACGGCACTGCGAGCTCAGCGAGCGCTATCGCACCCACGTCGAGGACAAGCTCAGCCGGCTCGAGAAGCACGACCACCGCATCATGCGGGTCTCGGTGGAGGTGGAGAACGAACGCAACCCCCGGCAGGCCGACCGGGCGGTGCGGGTGCAGCTCACGGCGTTCTCGAAGGGACCGGTGATCCGGGCCGAGGCGTGCGCCACGGACAAGATGGCCGCCCTCGACCTCGCCCTCGACAAGATGGCCGCCCAGATGCGCCGGGCCGCCGACCGCCGCCGGGTCCACCACGGCCGGCACGCGCCGGTCTCGGTGGGCCAGGCCCTGGCCGAGGTGCCCGAGCTGGTGGAGGAGCCGGAGGACAGCTCGGTCAGCGAGCGCCAGGTCGGCCCGATCACCGTCACCGGCGACGGCCCGCTCGTGGTCCGCGAGAAGACCCACCCGGCCAGCCCGATGACCCTCGACCAGGCCCTCTACGAGATGGAGCTGGTCGGCCACGACTTCTACCTGTTCGTCGACAAGGAGAGCGAGCGGCCGTCGGTGGTCTACCGCCGGCGCGGCTACGACTACGGCGTGATCTCGCTGGACCTCGGCGGGGAGTGAGGGCCCGGGGCTGGTCCTCTGGGGCGCCCGTCGCGACCCCACCCCAGCCCCGACGTACCACCCAGGACGCGTGGAGTGACCCGAACGGGTCACTCCACGCGGGCCGTCCGATGCCCCGTCCGTGCGGCGGGCACGGCCCATCCGTGCCATAGTTCCGGTGTGGCACAGGCGAAGAACGGGGGTCAGGAGCCCATCCGCGTGCTCGTGGTCGACGACCAGGAGCTGTTCCGGCGGGGGCTCACGATGCTGCTGGCCGCCGAGCCCGGCATCGAGGTGATCGGCGAGGCCGGCGACGGGGTCGAGGGCACCAGCCTGGCCGCGACCACCGCGCCGGACGTCGTGCTGCTCGACATCCGGATGCCCAAGCGCACCGGGATCGAGGCCTGCCTGGCGATCAAGGAGGCCGTCCCCTCGGCCAAGATCATCATCCTCACCGTCTCCGACGAGGAGGCCGACCTCTACGAGGCGGTCAAGAGCGGGGCCTCCGGCTACCTGCTCAAGGACTCCTCGATCGAGGAGGTCGCCCAGGCGGTGCGGGTGGTCGCCGACGGCCAGTCGCTCATCAGCCCGTCGATGGCGGTCAAGCTGATCGACGAGTTCAAGCAGATGTCGCGCCCCGAGCGCGAGCACGTGCCCGGCCTGCGGCTCACCGAGCGCGAGCTCGAGGTGCTCCGGCTGGTCGCCAAGGGCATGAACAACCGCGAGATCGCGCGCCAGCTGTTCATCTCCGAGAACACCGTCAAGAACCACGTGCGCAACATCCTCGAGAAGCTCCAGCTGCACTCCCGGATGGAGGCGGTCATGTACGCCGTCAAGGAGAAGCTGCTCGACCTGCCGTAGCCAGACCGAGGAACGAGGTCTGGCTACGAGAAGGAGGTCGGTCGAGCGGCCGCGCGGCCGAGGAACGAGGCCGCGACCGGCCAGCCGAGACCCGGTGACGGGCCCGCCGGCGTCGGGGACGGAGTGGGCAACGCGGCCGAGGAACGAGGCCGCGACCGGCCGGTCGAGACCCGGTGACGGGCGCGCCGACGGGAGGGACGGTGGTTCGGCCGCCGCGGCCGAGGAACGAGGCCGCGACCGGCCAGTCGAGACCCGGTGACGGGCCCGCCGGCGTGGGGGACGGAGTGGGCGCGACCGGCCGGCCGAGACCCGGTGACGGGCCCGGAGCTGACGGGCGTTTCTCCCAGTTGTCGGGGATCGCAATGCCCGACAGCTCTGGGAACCCCGGGTCGACCGGGGATTCCCGCCCGCCGCACCACCGCCCCCACCACCTCGACCAGCGCCGGCCGACCGCTGTCCCCGCCCCGCCGTACGCTCCCACCCATGCTGGAGCTGAGCCGCGCCCAGGCCCGCCGGATCGCCCTGGCCGCCCAGGGGTTCCTCGACCCCCGCCACACCACTCCGACGATGCGCACCCTCCGCCGCACGGTGGGTCGCACCGGCGTGCTCCAGGTCGACTCGGTCAACGTGCTCCAGCGCGCCCACTACATGCCGCTCTACTCCCGGATGGGCCCCTACGACACCGACCTGCTCACCCGCGCCACCACCGGCCGCGAGCGGCGACAGCTGGTGGAGTACTGGGCGCATGTGCAGGCGTTCATGCCGGTGGAGCTGTGGCCGGCGATGGCCCACCGCCGCGACGCCCACCGGGCCCGCCGCGGCAAGTGGTCGTTCGTGGCCGAGGACGACGAGCTCGAGAGCCGGCTGCTCGCCGAGATCGCCGAGCGGGGGGCGTCGACCGCCCGCGACCTCGACGACGGGCTGCCCCGCAGCAAGGAGCACTGGGGCTGGAACTGGTCGCGCACCCGCCGGATGCTCGACTACCTCTTCACCACCGGTGACGTGGCGATCTCCGGGCGCACCAACCAGTTCGAGGTGCGCTACGACCTGCCCGAGCGGGTGCTCCCGGCCGCCGTGCTGGCCACCCCGACGCCGTCGGTCGCCGAGCAGCACCTCGCCCTGGTGCGCCGGGCGGCGGCCGCGCACGGCGTCGGGACGCTGCGCTGCCTCGCCGACTACTACCGGATGCTGGTGGCCGACGTGCGGGCCGCGGTCGACGTGCTGGTCGAGGAGGGCGAGCTCGAGCCCGTCCGCGTGGAGGGTTGGCAGCGGCCGGCGTACCTCCACCGCGACGCCCGGCGGCCGCGCAAGGTCGTCGCCCGGGCGTTCCTCAGCCCGTTCGACCCGGTGGTGTGGGAGCGCGAGCGCACCGAGCACCTCTTCGGCTTCCACTACCGCATCGAGATCTACACCCCCGCCCACAAGCGGGTGCACGGCTACTACGTGCTGCCGTTCCTGCTCCGCGACGAGCTGGTCGGCCGGGCCGACCTCAAGGCCGACCGGGCGAGCGGCCGGCTGCTGGTCCGGGGCGCGTACGCCGAGTCCGGGGCGCCCGACGACGTGGCCGAGGAGATGTCGGCCGAGCTGCGGGTGCTGGCCGGCTGGCTGGGGCTCGACGACGTCGAGGTCGAGCCGCGCGGCGACCTGGCGCCGCTGCTGCGTCCCTGACCCCGACCCGCGCCGCGAGCTGGGGCGGCCCCGGCGTCGGATTGGGGTGCCCGTGGCCGCTGGGTAGAGTGGCGGACGCTGGCCGGATCGTCGTCCGGCCCCCCGATCGCCTCGACGCCAGGAGTCACCCCCACCGTGCCCGCCATCATCGACAAGCTCCTCCGCATCGGAGAGGGCAAGATCCTCCGTCAGCTCGAGGCGATCGCGAAGACCGTCAACGCCATCGAGGACGACTTCGTCAAGATGTCCGACGACGAGCTGCGCGGCATGACCGACGAGTTCCGCAAGCGCCTGGCCGACGGGGCCACGGTCGACGACCTGATGCCCGAGGCCTTCGCGACCGTGCGCGAGGCGGCCAAGCGGGTCATCGGCCAGCGCCACTACGACGTGCAGGTGATGGGCGGGGCCGCGCTCCACCTCGGCAACATCGCCGAGATGAAGACCGGTGAGGGCAAGACCCTGGTCGCCACGCTGCCGTCGTACCTCAACGCGCTCAACGGCAAGGGCGTCCACGTCGTCACCGTCAACGACTACCTGGCGAAGTACCACGCGGAGTGGATGGGCCGCATCCACCACTTCCTCGGCCTGACCACCGGTGTGATCCTCCCCGAGATGCGTCCCGCCGAGCGCCGCGCGGCGTACGCCTGCGACATCACCTACGGCACCAACAACGAGCTCGGCTTCGACTACCTGCGCGACAACATGGCGGGCTCGATCGAGGAGTGCGTGCAGCGCGGTCACCAGTTCGCGATCGTCGACGAGGTCGACTCCATCCTCATCGACGAGGCGCGGACCCCGCTGATCATCAGCGGTCCGACCCAGGACGAGGTCAAGTGGTACGGCGAGTTCGCCACGCTCGCGCGCAAGCTCGAGCGCGACGTCGACTACGAGGTCGACGAGAAGAAGCGCACCATCTCCGTGCTCGAGAGCGGCATCACCAAGGTCGAGGACCACCTCGGCATCGAGAACCTCTACGAGTCGGCGAACACCCCGCTGATCTCGTTCCTCAACAACTCCATCAAGGCCAAGGAGCTGTTCCACAACGACAAGGAGTACGTCGTCATGGACGGCGAGGTGCTCATCGTCGACGAGCACACCGGCCGGATGCTCTCGGGCCGCCGCTACAACGACGGCCTGCACCAGGCGATCGAGGCCAAGGAGGGCGTCGAGGTGCGCGAGGAGTACCAGACCCTCGCGACCGTGACCCTCCAGAACTACTTCCGCATGTACGACAAGCTCTCGGGCATGACCGGCACGGCGATGACCGAGGCCTCGGAGTTCGACAAGATCTACGACCTCGGCGTGGTGCCGATCCCCACCAACAAGCCGATGTCACGCATCGACCAGCCCGACCTCGTCTACCGCACCGAGGAGGCGAAGTACGACGCCGTCGTCGAGGACATCCGGGCCCGCAACGAGAAGGGACAGCCGATCCTGGTCGGCACCGTCTCGGTCGAGAAGTCCGAGCACCTCTCGAAGAAGCTCACCAAGCTCGGCGTCCCGCACACCGTGCTCAACGCCAAGCAGCACGCCGACGAGGCCAAGGTCGTCGCGATGGCCGGCCACAAGGGCGCGGTGACCGTCGCCACCAACATGGCCGGTCGAGGCACCGACATCATGCTCGGCGGCTCGGTCGACTTCCTGGCCGACCAGGAGCTGCGCAAGCAGGGTCTCGACCCGGTGGAGGACGCCGAGGCCTACGACGCCGCGTGGCCCGCCATGGTCGAGAAGATCCAGGCCCAGGTGAAGGCCGAGCACGACGAGGTCAAGGCGCTCGGCGGCCTCTACGTCATCGGCACCGAGCGGCACGAGTCGCGCCGCATCGACAACCAGCTCCGCGGCCGCTCCGGTCGTCAGGGCGACCCGGGCGAGTCCCGGTTCTACCTGTCGCTGCAGGACGAGCTGATGCGCCTGTTCAAGTCCGAGTGGGTCGACCGGGTGCTCCAGGTGCTCAAGATCCCGGACGACGTCCCGATCGAGAACAAGCGGGTCACCAACGCCATCGCCAACGCGCAGGGCCAGGTGGAGTCGCAGAACTTCGAGTCCCGCAAGAACGTCCTCAAGTACGACGACGTCATGGACCGCCAGCGCAAGGTGATCTACGCCGAGCGCCGCGAGGTCCTCGAGGGCGCCGACATCGAGGACCAGGTGCGCACCTTCATCGACGACGTCGTGGAGGGCGTGACCACGAGCGCCACCCAGGAGTTCGCCGAGGAGTGGGACCTCGAGCAGCTGTGGACCGACCTCGGCCAGTACTGGGAGATCCAGGTCGACCGCGACCGGCTGGTCGAGGAGGCCGGGGGGCTGGCCAACCTCGACCGCGCCGACCTGGTCAAGACGCTCCAGGCCGACGCCCAGGCGGCGTACGACCGCCGCGAGCAGGAGGTCGGCGAGGAGGTCATGCGCGAGCTCGAGCGCCGCGTGCTCCTCTCGGTGCTCGACCGCAAGTGGCGCGAGCACCTCTACGAGATGGACTACCTCCGCGAGGGCATCTACCTGCGGGCCTACTCCCAGCGCGACCCCCTGGTCGAGTACCAGCGCGAGGGCTTCGACATGTTCGCCGCCATGATGGACGGCATCAAGGAGGAGGCGGTCGGCTTCCTGTTCAACCTGGAGGTCCAGGTCGAGGAGGACGACGAAGAGGAGGAGTTCCACTACCACGCCGACGGCAGCCGGCACGCGGGTCCGATGCACCAGGGCGCCTTCGCAGAGCCCCCCGTCGAGGCGGAGCCGATGCGCCGCAAGGTGCCGTCGGCCACGCAGCCGGCCGCGCCCGGGCGGGCCGAGACGCCGCAGATCCGGGCGAAGGGCCTCGAGGCCCCGAAGCAGCCGGCCAACCTCTCCTACTCCGCCCCCACCGAGGACGGCGACGTCGAGGTCAAGGGCACCACGGCGAGCAACGCCGACGACCCCTACGCCAAGGTCGGCCGCAACGCCCAGTGCCCTTGCGGCTCGGGCAAGAAGTTCAAGCAGTGCCACGGCCGCCCCGGCGGCCCGACCGGCCTCACCGCTCGCATCAACGGCTGACCGGGCCACCGCAGGCCGTCCCCCCACGGCCTGCGGTGGCTGCGGCCTGCTCGACCGGCTCCGGGCGCATGAACGCTGCCAAGGCGTGGTTGTGCGTCCCTGTGGTCGCCGGAGGGCGTTCGTCGCACCGGGTCTCGACCCGCCCGTCGCGACCTCGTTCCTCGGTCGCGGGGCTTGCTCGACCTTCGAGGGCCACGCGATGGCTCGTGCCTCGCGATCGGCTGCCCCTTGCGCAAAGGCGTGGTGGGTGCGTCCCCGTGGTCGCCGGAGGGCGTTCGTCGCACCGGGTCTCGACCCGCCCGTCGCGACCTCGTTCCTCGGTCGCGGGGCTTGCTCGACCTTCGTGGGCCACGCCGATCGCTCGTCCCTCGCGATCGGCTGCCCCCTCAGGCAAACTCCAGGGCGGTGCAGATCCACCGCCCGTGGCGCAGCTCGAAACGGGCCGCGACGGCGCGGGACCGGGGGCCGTAGCGCAGGTGGATGCCGGCCTCGACCACCCGCTCGCTGAGCGCGCAGGTGCGCACCCCGGCGACCCGGGGGCGCACCGGCTGCACCCGGCCCAGGCCGGGCTGGTGCCCGCCGGCCCGGGCCACGAGCAGGGCGCGGCGCTGGAGGTCGGCCTGCACGTCGGCGGCGTTCCAGCGCACCAGCTGGCTGGCCGGGCGGTCACCGCCCACGATCTCGGCGACCGCCTGGGCGTAGCGCCAGGCCCAGTGCTCGACGGCACGCCCCGTCATCGGCACGGGCGGCGGCTCCTGGCGGGGCTGGAGGTCGAGGGCCAGGGTGCCCTGCACCCAGCCGAAGGGCTCGGGGTCGTGCCACCCCGGAGCGAGGGGTCGGGGCGGCAGCGGCACCACCCGGTGGTCGGTCATCGCGTGCTCCTCTCGTCGGCCGCGGGGAGCGCCAGTCGCTGCCCGGGCAGGATCAGGTCGGGGTCGGGCCCCACGACGCCGCGGTTGCGCTCGTGGAGGCGGTGCCACCCGCGGGTGATCGCGGCGTCGTCGGCGCCGGGAGGGAGCCGGCGCGCGGTGATCGCCCACAGCGAGTCACCGGGCGCGACCACCACCGTCCGCGGTCGCGCCGGGCCGTCGACGGGCCGCTCGGGGTAGGGGAGTCCGTCGAGCCCGGTGCCGGAGGACGCCGTGGGCGTCGCTCCCGCGGCCGGGGCCAGCACGGCCAGCGTCGCGGCGCCGCAGCAGGCCAGCACCCACCGGCGCCAGCGCGCGGGCAGCGCCGGACGCGGCAGCCGCGGTGCCGCAGCCACCGCCTCGGCCACCACCGCGAGCGTGCCGAGCCACCCCCACGCCAGGCAGCCGGCCAGCGCCACGGTGGCGACCAGCACCACGGCATCCGCCACACCGGCCGGTCGGGCCGCGCCGGCGAGCAGCAGGCGCAGCCCGAGGCCGGTGCCGGCGGTGGCGCCGGCGGCGACGAGGCAGCCCCGGACGAGCACGGACCGAGGCCGCAGCGGCATAGAGGTCATTCCCGAGAACCCTTGCGTTTGCGTGCGTTTGCATCATTCGACGCTTGTTGACGCCTGACGTCAAGCGGTTCTCCACAGTGAACGACGCCCGGCCGCGTGGCAGTCTCGGGGCATGGGCTGGGAGGAGGAGCTGTTCACGCTCTTCGAGGACCTCGAGCATCAGGCCGGCGCCCTCTGGGCCGCCGAGGCCGCGCCCGAGCTGGCCGACCGGAGCCGCACCGAGTACCGCTCGGTCACGCTGGCCTCGCGGCTGATGGCCGCGGTCGACGGTGAGGTGACGGTCGAGGTGGCGGGGGTGGGCACGCTGACCGGGCGGCTCGACCGCGTCGCCTCGGGGTGGCTGCTGCTCTCCGTGGCCGACCAGGACTGGGTGGTGGTCGAGCGCGCGGTCGTCTCGGCCGTGGTCGGCACCGACCGGGCGGTACCCGAGGTGGCCTGGCCGGCGGTCGCCTCGCTGGGGGTGTCCTCGGTGCTGCGTCGGCTGGCCGACGCGGGGGAGCGGTGCGTGCTGCGCAGCCGCTCCGGCCACGAGGTGACCGGGGTGCCCCACCGGGTCGGCGCGGACTTCGTGGAGGTGTTGGCGGGCGAGCCCGCGCGCAGCGTGCTGGTCGGCCTCGGCGACCTCGCGGCGGTGCAGAGCCGGCGCTAGGCGATCAGGTCGCGTCGAGGTCGTACGGCGGCACCTCGCCCGGCATCAGCGGGTGCAGGCCGCGCCGCCGCGGCCTGCTGTCCTCGTCGGCCTCCTCCATAGCCTCGACGATGTGGCGGCGCACGATCGTGCGGGGGTCGAGGTCGCGCAGCTCGAGGTCGGCGTACTCCGGGCCCAGCTCGTCGCGCAGCTCGTCGCGGGCGTTGGTGGCGAAGGTGCGCACCTGGCGCAGGAACCGGCCCGCCTGGCGCGCCAGCTCGGGCAGCTTGTCGGGACCGAAGACGACGACCGCCACGAACACGATGACGACGAGCTCGCCGAAGCCGATCCCGAACACGGGTCAGAACTTGCTGCTGGGAGTGAGGCCGAGCTGCATGCCGGCCAGGCCCCGGGAGCGGCCCGAGAGGGTCTCGGCGACGCGGGAGAGCACCATCGCTGCGGGGGCGGTGGGGTCGGAGTCGACGATCGGCTTGCCCGCGTCGCCGCCCTCGCGCAGCGAGATGTCCAGGGGCACCTCGCCGAGCACGGGGACGTCGTAGCCGAACCGCGCCGAGAGGGTGTCGGCGACCCGGCGCCCACCGCCGGAGCCGAACACCTCGAGCCGGTGCTCCTTGCCCTCGCCCGCGCAGTGGGGGCAGGGGAGGTAGCTCATGTTCTCCACGACGCCGACGACCCGCTGGTGCATCATGGACGCCATCGTGCCGGCGCGCTCGGCCACCTCGGCGGCGGCCTCCTGCGGCGTCGTCACGACGACCACCTCGGCGCCGGGCAGGTGCTGGCCCAGCGAGATCGCCACGTCGCCGGTGCCCGGCGGCAGGTCGAGGAGCAGCACGTCGAGGTCGCCCCAGTAGACGTCGGCGAGCATCTGCACCAGCGCCCGGTCGAGCATCGGGCCGCGCCAGGCGACGACCTGGTCGCGACGTGGCTTGAGCATGCCGATCGAGATGACCGAGACGCCGCTGGCGGTCGGCACGGGCATGATCAGGTCCTCGACCTGGGTGGGCCGCGCGTCGGCCACGCCGAGCATGGCCGGCACCGAGTGGCCGTAGATGTCGGCGTCGACGACCCCGACCCGCAGCCCCTGGCCGGCCATCGCGAGCGCGAGGTTGACCGTGACCGACGACTTGCCGACGCCGCCCTTGCCGGAAGCGATCGCGAAGACCTTGGTCAGGTTGCCGGGCTGGGCGAACGGGATCTCGCGCTGCGCCTTGCCGTCGCTCAGCACCTCCTTGAGCCCGGCCCGCTGCTCGGCGCTCATCACGCCCAGCTCGAGCTCGACCCCGGTCACACCCTCGACCCGCGAGACCGCGGCGGTGACGTCGCGGTCGATGGTGTCCTTGAGCGGGCAGCCGGCGACGGTCAGCAGCACGGTGAGGTGGACGGTGCCGGTGTCGTCGACGCGGACCGAGTCGACCATCCCGAGGTCGGTGATCGGTCGCTTGATCTCGGGGTCGTTGACCGTCGCGAGGGCGGCGTTGACCTGCTCGAGAATGGGGGAGCTCATGGTGCCCAAGGGTAGTTGAGGCCGCGGCACCGGCCCACGTGACCCGTGCCTCAGCCGTCGGTGCGACGGTCCGGCGGCTCGGGGTCGGCCGGCCGGGCCCGCTCGTCGAGCTCGTTGAGCAGCGCCCGCAGCTCGGAGCGCACGAAGTCGCGGGTCGCCACCTCGCCGAGCGCCATCCGCAGCGAGGCGACCTCGCGCGCCAGGAACTCCATGTCGGCGTGCGCCCGCGCGTCTGCCTGGCGGTCCTGCTCGGCGATCACCCGGTCGCGGGCCTCCTGGCGGTTCTGGGCCAGCAGGATCAACGGTGCGGCGTACGACGCCTGGAGGCTGAGCATCAGGGTGAGGAAGATGAACGCGTAGGGGTCCCAGGTCCACTCGTCGGGCGCCAGCACGTTCCAGGCGATCCAGACGACCACGAACGCGGTCATCCAGAGCAGGAACCGGGCCGTACCCATGAACCGGGCGAACTGCTCGGCGAACACCCCGAACGTGTCGGAGTCGTAGCTCGGACGCCGCACCAGCGGCCGGCGCCGGGCCTCGCGCGGCGTGTCGAGGCGCACCCGGGGCGAGCGCTCAGCCACGACGGATCGCCTGGTCGCGCCAGCCCTCGGGCAGCATGTGGTCGAGCAGGTCGTCGACACTCACGGCTCCGACCAGGTGCCCGGCGTCGTCGACCACCGGAGCCGCGACCAGGTTGTACGTCGCGAGGTGCGCCGCCACCTCGTCGATCGTCGCCTCCGGGCGCAGCGGGTCCATCGAGTCGTCGAGCGCACCGGCCACCAGGGTCGAGGGGGGCTCGCGCAGCAGCCGCTGGATGTGGGCGACGCCGAGGAACTTGCCGGTGGGTGTCTCGAGCGGCTGGCGGCAGACGTAGACCAGCGCGGCCAGCGCCGGGGTGAGCTCGGGGTTGCGCACGTGGGCCAGCGCGTCGGCGATCGTCGCGTCCGGGCCGAGGATCACCGGCTCCGGGGTCATCATCGCGCCGGCGGTGTCCTCGACGTAGGACATCAGCCGGCGCACGTCCTCGGCCTCCTCCGGCTCCATCAGCGCCAGCAGGGCCGCGGCGGTCTCGGGCGGCAGCTCGGCGATCAGGTCGGCGGCGTCGTCGGCCGACATCTCCTCGAGCACGTCGGCGGCGCGCTCGTCGCCGAGGTGGCTGAGGATCTCGACCTGGTCCTCCTCGGGCAGCTCCTCGAGGACGTCGGCGAGCCGCTCGTCGTCGAGGGCGGCGACCACGGCGGAGCGCCGCTCGGCCGGCAGCTCGTGGAGCATCGTGGCCGCGTCGGCGGCGCGCAGCTCGTTGAGCGCGTGGAGCAGGTGGGTGGCCCCCTGGGTCTCCTCGCGCCGGGTCAGGCCGTCGACGTCGCTCCACTCGGCGACGTGGGTCTGCCCGCGGCGGCGCAGGGCCTTGGCCGGCTCCTGGACGGCGACCCGGCTGAGCACCCAGTCGCGGTTGCGGGCCTGCTCCATCGCGACGTCGTAGACCACCCCGGTGACGCCCGTGCTGCGGATCGTGACGGTGCGGTCGAGCATCTGGCCGAGCACGAGGGTCTCGGTGGAGCGCTGCTCGAAGCGCCGCATGTTCAGCAGTCCGGTCGTGTAGACCTGCCCGCTGTCGATGTTGGTCACCCGGGTCATCGGCACGAAGATCCGCCGGCGGCCGAACACCTCCACGACCAGCCCCAGCACCCGCGGCTGGCTGACCTCCGAGCGGACGGCGACCACGAGGTCGCGCACCTTGCCCACCTGGTCGCCCTGCGGGTCGAAGATCGGCAGCCCGACCAGTCGGGCCGCGTAGACGCGGGAGGGGGCGGTGCTCACGACACCGAACGCTACCGGCCCCGGGCCTCCCGGCCCGGCAGCACCGGACCGGCAGGGACCAGCAGTCCCGAACCCGGGAGGAGCCCGGTCCGCCTCGGGTAACGTGGTCGCCGCGCGGCGACCCGGCGACGGCACCGGGACGCCCGACCCACCCCGATCGGCAGCGCGAGGAGGACCCACGTGTCGAAGCACGCGGCGTCGCGCTCCCGCGCCCCGCGGCTCCGGGTCCTCGGCTCGCTCGCCGTCGTCCTCGTCTTCGTCGGACTGCTGGTGGGCAACGCCCTCGGCCTGACCGGCGAGCCGCCCGAGAACGCCGTCGGCGACGGCGCCCGCGCCGTCGACCCCGATGCGGCCACCCCGTCGGCCCCGGCCTCCTCGACCCCGGACGAGCAGCCCGTGCAACCGGCCGGGCAGGCGCCCCCCGTGGTCGCGGGGGAGACCCTGGAGCGGGTGCAGCGGGTGCTGCGGTCGGGCCGCCAGCTGCAGAAGCTTGCCCCGCGCGTCTTCGACATGCGCATCGGCACCCTCAACATCCTCGGCAGCCAGCACACCGCCGGCCCGGGCGGCTACGGGCCCGGTCCGGCCCGCGCCGCCACCAGCGCCGGCCTCGTCGTCGACCGCGGGATCGACGTGATGGGGATGCAGGAGGTCCAGCGCGACCAGCAGCCCGTCCTCGACGCCCGGCTCGGCGGCTACACCATCTGGCCGCGCAGCGACGGGCTGGGCCGCCAGGGCTACCGGCTCCAGATCGCCTGGCGCACCGAGCGGTTCGACCTGCTCGACACCGGCTACCGCAACTACCCATTCGACCGCCAGACGATCCCGATGCCCTACGTGCTGCTCAAGGAGCGCACGTCGGGGGCGGAGTTCTTCGTCATCAACACCCACAACTCCGCCCGCGGGCTGGAGGGGGAGCGCGATGCGGCGACCGGGATCCAGGTCGAGCTGATCCGAGAGATGCGCGCGACCGGGCGTCCGGTCTTCATCGTCGGCGACGTCAACGAGCACACCGAGTTCTTCTGCTCGGTCGCCACGTCCACCGGGCTGGTGGGGGCCAACGGCGGCAGCGGCTCCGGGGGGTGCAGCCTCCCGCCCGGCCCGCTGCGGGTCGACTGGATCATGGGCGGCGGCGAGGTCGACTTCTCCGGCTACGTCCAGGACGGAGCCTCCCGCTCCACCGGCGCGTCAGACCACTACTTCATCCACGCCTCGGCCCGGGTCACCGACACCTCGCACATGCCGGACTGAGCCGCGGCCACCCCGAGCACCCGAGCACCCGCCGAGCACCCGCAGCACCACCGAGCACCACCGAGGAGACGCCATGCTGACCCACCACCCCACCCGCGCCGGCGCCCGGCGCCGCGGTGCCGCCGCGGTCCTGGCGGCCGTCGTCCTGCTGCTCGGCTCGGCCTGCTCCGACGACGACGGCACCGGTGATACCGCCACCGACGCGAGCAGCGACACCCCCGCCAGCGCGACCCCGACGCCGGAGACCGAGCCGACGGAGCCCGCCCCGACGGAATCGGCCTCGGCGACGCCCTCCACCCCGCCCCGGCCCGACTGCGCGGAGGTCTGGGTGGCCGGCAGGAAGCTGCCCCGGCCCTACAAGGGCTGCCTCGAGGACGGCGTCCTGGTCGAGCCCGACGCCTTCTACTGCTCCTTCGGCGCGCCCCTGGTCATCTACGCGAAGAAGTTCTACGCCGTGGTGGGCCGGAAGGTGAACGAGGTCGGGACGACCCTGGCCAAGGACCCCGGCTACCGCGCGGCGATCCGGGCCTGCACCGCCTGAGCGACCCCTCGACGGCACCGCTGACCTGCCGGTTCGCAACACGTCGCCTGAGTTCAGTGTGACGAATGTGCCTGCCCGGACTTCCGGGTTAAGGTTTTCCCGCATCTCGCGTGACGTCCCCTGCGCGCGCGACGTTGTCGGTGGCCCCGAGGCCACCGCGGACGCGACACACTGGGAGTGGACTCTTGAAGCGAGCAATGCGATCGATGCTGTGCCTGGGCATCGTGACGGTGCTGTGGGTGGGACTGGCCCCGACGGCCACCGCAGCCCCTGACAACTACTCGCCGCCGGCGGGCGTGAAGTTCAACAACCCCTACGGGTCGGCCGCTTCCGAGCGGGCGATCTTCCGCCACCTGGTGCGGACGATCAACACCGTCAAGCACGGACAGCAGATCCGGATCGCGTCCTGGAACGTGCGCAGCCCCGGCATCGCCAACGCGCTCATCGCCGCCAACAAGCGCGGCGTCTCGGTGCGGATCGTGATGGACCGGATCAACGCCACCGCCGGCAACCCCAACCGTGACGTCGCCCGGTTGGTCAACGAGCTGCGCCGCTACAACAAGAAGCGCAAGGCCGACATGACGAGCTGGCTGCGCAAGTGCATCTCCTCGTGCCGCGCCCGCGGCGGCATCGCGCACTCGAAGTTCTTCCTGTTCTCCAAGGTCGGCAAGAAGGCCAAGAACACCAACGTCGTCATGTACGGCTCCAACAACGCCACCGACCTCGCCGCCACCATCCAGTGGAACGACCTGTTCACGATGAAGCGGAACCAGAAGGTCTACGACGAGTTCGACCAGGTCTTCAAGGAGATGGCGAAGGACTCCGGCGTGCGCGGCGGCTCCTACCGCCGGTTCACCGCCGGCAGCTTCACCGGCATCTTCTACCCCTTCCGCGGCCCGAAGGCCGTCGGCGACCCCGACCTCGCGGTCCTCAACAAGATCCGGTGCACCGGCGCGACCCGTGGCGCGGGCCGCAACGGCCGCACGGTGATCCGGATGGCCCAGACGGCCATGCACGGCCCGCGGGGGATCAAGCTGGCCCGCAAGCTGGCCTCGATGCGCCGCAGCGGCTGCGACATCCGCGTCGTCTACGCCATGTTCGGCAACGAGGTCGTCAAGATCCTGCGCGGTTCGGGCGTCGGCCTGACCCACCTCGCGTGGGACCGCGACCTCAACGGCATCTACGACCGCTACGTGCACATGAAGTCGATGGCCGTGAGCGGCGTCTACGACGGCAAGACCAACGCCCGGGTCACGTTCAACGGCTCGGCCAACTGGACCGGCGTCGCGCTGGCCAGCGACGAGGTCGTCGGCGTGCTGCCGCGCCGGGCGATCACCGACCGCTACATCCGGTGGATCAACTACATGTTCACCCACCGGCCGGCGTCGTGGACCACCGACACCCAGGCCACGGGCGCGGCCCGCAAGTCGCCGCTCTCCTTCGACCAGATGACGGGGGACGCGGTCACCGAGCGCGCCCGCCGGCGCGGCGTCGACCCCTACGCCCTGATCAAGCAGGAGTTCTGACCAACGCGGGGCATCCCCGCGTGTCTCTCGGGAGGCACCGCTCGTGGCACCTAACGTTGTCGCAATGAGTCGTCGGGTGTGGTCGATCCTCGCCTCGGCTGGCGTCACCGTCACCCTCGCGGCCACGGCGCTGAGCGTCGTGGCCCAGGGTGACGCCGACCCGGCCGGGTCGGCCGAGCCCGCCGCCGGCAGCGCCGCCGCCCGCGGCGACGCCCGGACGGTCGCCCGGGTGACCCGGTGCGCCGACGTGCTGGTCATCGGCATCGACGGCAACGGCGAGCGACCCGGCCGCAAGACGACGTTCGGGCCGACCGTCGAGGCGGTCTCGGCGCGCTACCTCGCCAAGGCGCGCGCCGCCGGCCGGACCACCTCGACCCAGCGGCTGCCGCGCTGGTCGACGCCGGGTCTCGGCACCCTGGTCAAGGGGCGCCGGGCGACCGCCGACGTGGCCGCGGGCCTGCGCAGGTCGTCCATCAACGCCTGGAAGAAGCCGATCGCCGCCGGCGTCGACACCGCCAGCCGCGCGGTCGGCGCGGCGGTCGCCGCGTGCCCCGAGCGTCAGGTCGTGCTCGTCGGCTACGCCCAGGGCGCGGCCGTCGCCCACCGCACCGCGGCCCGCCTGGCCGCGCGGGGGGACGTCGCCCAGCTCACCGCGGTCGTGCTCGTCTCCGACCCCGACCGCCGCGGCGGCAGCGTCACGCCGCTCGACGGCAACCCCGCCGCCCCGCGATCCTCGCGCGGGCTGCTGAACCGCCGCAGCACCGCCCAGCCCGACCTGCCACCCGCCCGCGGCACCTTCGCGGCGTGGTCGGTCTGCACCAAGCGCGACCTCGTCTGCGCCCCCGGCCGCACCAGCCTGGCCCGGGCGCGCAGCGTCGCGGCGTCGTACGCCCGCAAGAACGCCGCGGGGGCGCGGGTGCGCTCGGGGCTGCTCGCCCACACCCGCCTCCGCCCGGTGCCCAAGCCGGCCACCCAGGTCTACAACGCCCGCCAGAAGGAGCCGCTCGCCATCCAGCTCGCCGCCGACGTCGCGCCCCGGGCGCGGGCCGGGGTGCGGTGGCAGGTCGTCGGGGGCGAGCCCGCGGGCATCGACCTCTCCTCGACCGGCCGGGTGAGCGGCACCCCCACCGGCACCGGCACCTGGAACCTGACCTACCAGGTCCGGGGCACCACCCCGCCGACGCCCGCGCGCACCGGCGTGCTGGTGATCTCGGTGCAGGCCGAGGCGGTCTCGATCTCGGCCGGCGGCCAGGCCAGCTGCGAGACCCGCTCCGACAAGACCGCGTGGTGCTGGGGTCGCAACGACTACGGCCAGCTCGGCGACGGGTCGACCACCCATCGGCCCCAGCCGACCCGGGTGCAGCAGTCGAAGTGGGTCGACATCAGCACGAGCGGCAGCTCGACCTGCGGCATCAAGGACAACGGCCAGCTCTACTGCTGGGGGCTGAACAACTACGGCCAGATCGGCAGCGCCAAGTCCGGGCCGGTGAAGTCGCCCAAGCGGGTCGGCACCGCCAGCGACTGGCGCGACGTCTCGGCCTCGTGGTTCCACGCCTGCGCCACCAAGAACGACGGCTCCCTGTGGTGCTGGGGCCAGAACCTGCGCGGCCAGCTCGGCATCGGCCGCACCGAGCGGCACCGCGCCGTGCCCGTGCGCGTCGGTACGGCGCGCGACTGGACCGGCGTGGTCGCCTCCGGGTGGCACACCTGCGGCACCCGCCGCGACGGCAGCGCCTGGTGCTGGGGCGAGAACACCCTGGGCCAGCTCGGCGACGGCACCGTCACCCGGCGCACCGCACCGGCACGGGTCCTCGGGGGCGGTTGGCGCCAGCTGTCCACGGCGTGGGGCCACACCTGCGGCATCCGGGTCAGCGGCGAGCTCGCCTGCTGGGGCTTCAACCAGCGCGGCCAGCTCGGCAACGGCACCACCACCTCCTCGCGCAGCCCCGTGACCGTGGCGCCGGGCCGGGTCTGGACCGGTGTCTCCGCGGGCGACGACAGCACCTGCGCCCTCGACAACACCGGGCGGCCGTGGTGCTGGGGCGACAACCGCTACGGCGAGGTGGGCGGGCCGATCGGCCACTCCACCACCCCCGTCGCGCGCAGCGAGCGCGCCCTGACCGCGATCTCCGCCGGCTGGCTGCACCACTGCGGCAGCGCACCGGGCCGGGCCACCTGCTGGGGCAGCAACGAGCTGGGCCAGCTCGGCAACGCCGTGCGGGTCGGCGGCTCGACCGCCCGGCTCGCCCCCGTGGCGTTCAAGCGCAATACCGAGACCGACGCCCAGCTCGCGCGGATGGCGCCCGGCGAGATCGTGGAGCGCCAGCTCGGTGACCGTCCCGCGGTGCCGGCCGCCGCCAAGAAGGTGACCGGCTACCACTTCCGGATCATGACCTTCAACGTGCTCGGCAGCCAGCACACCTCGCCCTCGGGCGGGCGCTCCGACTGGGCCCCCGGCCGGATCCGCGCCGAGTGGTCCAGCGAGCTGATCGGGGCCAAGACCCCGTCGCTCATCGGCACCCAGGAGCTCCAGCCCGACCAGGTGCTGGCGCTCAACGAGGCCACCTCGGGCACGTTCAGCTTCTTCCCGGGCAACACGCTCGGCTACAGCGGGGCGCCCCAGTCGGTGATGTGGCGCAACTCGATGTGGCAGGCGACGTACAAGAGCACGATCTCGATCCCGTTCATGGACGGCTACCGACCGCAGCCGGTGGTGCGCCTGCGCCACAAGCCCAGCGGCGGTCAGGTCTACCTCATCAACGTGCACTTCTCGCCGGGCAAGATGGAGGCCGACCGCGACCGGGCGACCAACATCGTGATCAAGACGATCCAGAAGCTCGCCAAGGACAAGCTGCCGATCATGCTCACCGGCGACTTCAACGAGCGCGAGGAGCTGTTCTGCAAGGTGGTGCGGCGCACCGACCTGGTGGCCGGCCTGGGTGGCTCGTTCAAGAACGGCAAGTGCACGCCGCCCGCCGGGCGCCGGGTCGACTGGATCTTCGGCTCCAAGGGCGTGTTCAACGGCTTCCGCATCGACCAGGGCGCCACCGTGCGCCGGATCACCGACCACTCCGTGCACGCCTCGCGCTTCGCGGTGCGATAGGTTCCTCGCGGGTCGGCAAGCCGTGCGGCCCGGGGCCAGCAAGGACGATCGATGACACCCACGAGCGTGCGCGTCGACGACCGCGGGATCCACTTCGACGGCGGGTTCGGCGGCGCGGGCGACGTCGAGTTCGACGCACGGCGCGTCTGGTCCTTCGCCGTCGACGAGCCCACCCGCGAGCCGGTCACCGTGTCGTGGCCCAAGGTGCTCAAGCGCCGGCTCGACGGCCGGTCCCGGGTGCGGGTGCTGCAGGGCGACACCGAGCTGTTCGCCGACACCGTCCAGTTCGGCACCGGCACCGACCCGGTGTCGTTCGTCGACAAGCGCGGCAACCCGATCATCATCGACAAGTGGGGTCTGATCCAGCGCCCCTTCGACGCCCGCCGGGGGTCGGGCGTGGTCGAGGCGATGACCGACAAGGCCCAGCAGATGCTCGCGGTGATGCGCGAGGAGTGCGGCATCGAGGGCTGGATCGCCTTCGGCACCCTTCTCGGCGCCGCCCGCGACGGCTCGGTCATCGGGCACGACTCCGACATCGACCTGTGCTACCTCAGCGAGCAGCCGACCCCGGCGCTGATGACGCTCGAGCTGTGGCGGATCGGCCGCGCGCTGCGCCGCGCGGGCATGCGGGTGCAGTACAAGTCCGGCAGCTTCCTCACCGTGCTGTTCCGCGCCCCCGACGGCGCCGCGGCCAGCATCGACCTCTACACCACGTTCTTCCTCGACGGCCGCCTCCACGAGACCGCCACGGTGCGCGCCCCGCTGCCCCGCTCCGCGGTGCTGCCGCTGCGCGACATCGAGTTCGAGGGCGAGCAGCTGCCGGCGCCCGCCGACGTGCCCGCGCTGCTGGAGGTCTCCTACGGTCCCGGCTGGCGGGTGCCCGACCCGTCGTTCAAGCACGAGCCCGGGCCCGAGATCGTGCGCCGCTTCGACGGGTGGTTCGGCTCGCTGATGCTCGGCCGGCGTGACTGGACCCACCGGCACCGCCTCGAGCTGGCCGACCCGCCGCGGCCGTCCGACTTCGCCCGTTGGGTCGAGGAGCAGGTCGACCCCGGGGCGCTCATCGTCGAGGTCGGCTGCGGTGGCGGCGCCGACGTGCGCCACTGGGCGAGCAGCGGACGACGGGTGCTCGGCCTGGACTACGCGCTGCCGCCGGGCGCGGGCCGCACCGTCTCCGAGGAGGCCCGGCTCTCCGACCTCAACCTGCTCGACCTGCGCGACGTGCTCGCGCGCGGCGCGCTGCTCAGCCGCCGCCGGGGCGCCCGGGTCGTGGTCGCCCGCGGCCTGCTGGAGTCGCTCGACGACGACGGTCGCGCGAACTTCTGGCAGCTGGTGTCGATGGTGCTCCGGCCCGGTGGCGCGCTCCACCTCGAGGGGACGTCGATGACCCGGCGCCGGGCCCGCGCGTGGTCGGTCGAGCACGAGGCCGGCCCGGTGCGGCCGTTCGCACCCGGTGGGCTCGACGACGCCGTCCGTGCCGCCGGCGGCACGGTGACCGCGCGGGAGGGCTTCGCCGCCGCCCAGCGCGCGATTCGCACCGGCGACCCGGTGACGTGGAGGATGAGTGCCGTCTGGCCCGCCCCCGCAGACAGAAAGGCCACGGCGTGACCAAGGTCGTCCACCTGCACATCGGCTCCCCGAAGTCGGGGACCACCTACGTGCAGCGCATCCTCGAGCGCAACCGCGAGCGGCTCGCCGCCGCCGGTGTGCTCGTCGTGGGGGAGCGGCACCTCGACCGGATCCACGCCGCCCTCGGCGTCCGCGAGGACCCCCGCTGGGCCGCGCTCGGCCCCCGCCAGCAGCAGGCCTGGCCGGCGCTGGTCGAGGAGATCCGGGCCTGGTCGGGGGGGCGGGCCATCCTCAGCTACGAGCTGTTCTCGGCGGCCGGCAAGGAGCAGGCCGAGAAGGCGCTGGCCGACCTCGCCGGACTCGACGTGCACGTCGTGGTCACCGCCCGCGACCTGGCCGCCGCGGTGCCGTCGGCGTGGCAGGAGCGGCTCAAGTTCGGGCTCACCAAGGCGCTCGGCCCGTGGCGGCCGCCCGCGGAGCACCGCGAGCGCAGCGAGTGGGGCTGGCGCACCCTCGACCCGGCCGGTGTCACCGCCCGCTGGGGCGCGACCCTGCCCCCCGACCACGTGCACGTCGTCACGGTGCCGCGCTCCCGCGACGACCGGGCCGAGCTGTGGCGCCGGTTCGCCCGGGCCTGCGGCATCGAGGACGTCGCGGTCGACCTCGACCTGCCCCGGGTCAACGAGTCGCTCGGCGTGGTCGAGGCCGAGCTGCTGCGCCGCGTCAACGCGCTGCTGCGACCGCCCCTCGAGGGCGACCGCGAGCTGGCGCTCTGGCTGCGCGACACCCTGGCCCACGGCGTGCTGGCCGGCATCTCCCGCGAGCCCATCGGGCTGCCTCCCGAGCTGCACCGGGAGGCGACCACCCGCGCCGACGCGGCGGTCGCCACCCTCACCGAGGCGGGCTACGACGTGCAGGGCGACCTCGACGACCTCCGGGCCGGGCCCGGCGGGGGGCGCCTGCTCGACGACGTGGGCGACGACGAGCTGCTGGCCTCGGCCCTCGAGGCGATCGTGCGCCTGCTGCTGCTGGTCCGCGAAGCCGGCACCGAGCGCACGAGGCAGGCCGACCGACCCGGCGGCGTCCGCGGCCTGGCGGGCGCCGTGACCCGTCGTACGACGGGGGCCTGGGTGCGCCGGCGCGACGACCGGCTCCGCGAGCGGATCGCCGCGCTCGAGGCCGAGGTCATGCAGGCGCGCGCCCTGCACCTGCGGGTGGCCGCCCTCCAGGACGTCGTCACCGAGCTGCTGCTCCCGGCCCGCCAGCGCGACCAGAGCGTGACGGTCTCGGCGCTCTCGACCTACCGCAAGGAGTCGCTGTGAGCGTGCGCGACCGGCTGCGCGACGTCGCCGAGCGCCTCGACGTGCTCGCGGTGCGCCGCGACGAGCAGGCGGTCGACTCGCTGGAGGAGGCCGTCGCCGAGAACGCGCGACTCGCCGAGGGACTCACCGCGCAGGTGCGGGAGATCGAGCGGAGCCTCCTATCCTTGCTCGAGCCCTCCGGGGACGACGAGCAGCAGGGACCCGCCTGACGTGACGGCACGAGAGAGAGGAGGACCGGTGGACCTCTCGGTGGTCATCCCCTGCTACAACGAGGAGGAGTCGCTGCCGCGGTTGGTCGAGGTGCTCCGCGAGGTGCTCCCGCCGCTGGCGACCGACTTCGAGGTGATCCTCGTCGACGACGGCAGCCGGGACGGCACCCTCGACCTGCTCCGGGCGACGGCCGAGGCCGACCCGCGCTTCCGCTACCTCGCGCTGAGCCGCAACTTCGGCAAGGAGCCCGCGATGCTCGCCGGGCTCAGCTGGGCCCGCGGCGAGCGGGTGGCCATCCTCGACGCCGACCTCCAGCACCCTCCGCAGCTGCTGGCCGAGATGCTGCCCAGGCTCGACGAGGGCTACCACCAGGTGGTGGCCCGCCGCACCCGCGCCGACGACCCCGTCGTGCGCACCTTCCTCTCCCGCGCCTACTACCGGCTGATCAACCGGCTGATCGAGGTGCGCCTCGAGGACGGCGTCGGCGACTTCCGGGTGCTGACCCGCCCCGCCGTCGACGCGCTGCTCTCCCTGGGCGAGAACAACCGCTTCTCCAAGGGCCTGTTCGCCTGGATCGGCTTCCCCACCGCCGTCGTCGACTACGAGAACGTCTCGCGCGAGGCCGGCGCCACCAAGTGGCGGATGCGCGACCTGTTCAACTACGGCATCGACGGCGTCGTGTCCTTCAACCACCGGCCGCTGCGGCTGGCGGTCTGGTTCGGTGCGCTGATGACCGTCGTGGCCATCGGCTACGCCGCGTGGGTGCTGGTCGACGCGATCGTCAACGGCAACGGCGCGCCCGGCTACGTCACCACGATCTGCGCAGTCGTCGGGTTCGGAGGGGTGCAGATGATCGTGCTCGGGGTGATCGGGGAGTACCTCGGCCGGATCTACGTCGAGAGCAAGCGCCGGCCGATCTTCCTGCTCCGCGAGAGCAGCGCCGGCCCCCACGACACCCCGGTCACGATCCCGCTCGGCCCGGACAGGCTGGCCCGGTGAGCGCTCCGGTGCTCGAGCGGGACGTCGCGGCCGACGTCCCGCCGGCCGATCCCGACGCCCCCGCGGCCGAGCCGCCCACCGGCCCGTCGCGCGGCGCCCGGCTGCTGTGGCCGCAGCTGGTCGTGGGGGTCACGCTGGGCTACGCGACCGTGGTCCACCTGCTCACCCCCGGCTTCTTCCAGCGCGGCGACACCGCCGCCCAGTTCGCCCCCACCTGGTGGCACCTCGGCGAGCTGGTCCGCGACGGTGCCTGGCCGCCGGCCATGGACCCCGACTCGTGGCAGGGCGGCAACTACGCCGCCGAGGCGCTCTACGGCGTCTACAACCCCCTCAACGTGCTGGTCTGGCTGGCCGTGTCGCTGAGCGGCGACCTGGTGCTCGCGACGTTCGTGGTCAAGGCCGTGGTGCTGGCGGTGCTGGCGCTCGGCACCTACCTCCTGGCTCGCGAGTACGGCGCCGCGCCGTGGGCCGCCGCCGTGGTGGCGATCGCGCTGCCGTTCTCGGGCTTCACGCTCTACTGGGACGCCGGCTCCTGGCCCTCGGGCCTGATGGCCTTCGCCTACACGCCCTGGGTCTGGTGGGTCTTCCGCCGGGTGCTGCGGGGCGCGAGCAACCCGCTGTGGGCGTTCGTCATCGGCGTCCTCGCCGTCACCCAGGGCAACCCCTACGGCACGCTCGCACTGGTGGCGGTCGGCTTCGCGCTGGTGGTCGAGGGTGTGGTGCTCCGTCGCTGGGGCGGGGTGCTGCGCCTGGTGGTCGTCGGCGCGTGCGTGGCGGCGTTCCTCCCGCTGGTCTACCTGCCGCTGCTGGAGAGCTCCGACCTCGCGGTCCGCTCCGGCGGCGCGCTGTTCGAGAACTCCGGCAAGCTGCGCCCCCAGATCGGCGACCTGTTCGGGCTGAGCTCCCCGACGTACGTGCCCGGCATCCGGGCGATCACCGGCCCGATGAAGGTGCCGGCGACGTACTTCACCTGGCTGCTGCTGCCGATCCTGCCGTGGCTGCGCTGGGGCGTGCTGCGCGGCCGGGGCCGCGAGCTCACCGCGCTGGGCCTGCTCACGGTCGGCTACCTGCTGCTGGCGGTCGGCCCGTCGAAGCTGTGGCTGTTCCGCTGGCCGCTGCGGGTGCTCGAGTACGCCTGGCTCGGCCTCGCGGTGCTGCTCGCGGTGCTGCTGACCGCCGGCCTGGCCCGCACCCACGTGCGCTGGCGGCTGGTCGGCACGGCGGCGCTGGTGGCGTTCACCGGCCTGCACGCGTGGTCGCAGCACCCGTCGGCGCTGCGCCAGGTGGCGGTGGGGGTGGCGATCACCGGCGCGGGCGCGGCCGTCGTGCTGCTGTGGCACCTGGTGCGCCCCTCGGCCACCGCGGTGCTCGCCCTGCTGTGCATCGCGGTCACCGGGGTCACCGTCGTCGCCCAGAACCGGACGTTCGGCGAGAACGCCAGCTCCCGCGGCTGGTACCTCCCGCGCGACGTCGACGCCCTGCAGGAGCGGTTCGCCGACCGCCAGGGCCTCACCATGCAGTTCGCCGACCTCAAGCCGCTGCAGAACCGCGGCCGGATCGGGGAGCTCAAGGCTGCCTGGCGCCACTACCTGCCCGGCAGCATGTACCACGTGGCCGGCGTCGAGGCGGTCAACAACTACACCGGCATGGGCTACCGGCCGTTCGGCCGCCGCTTCTGCATGGAGTACGACGGCCTCACCCAGAAGTGCGGCTACCGCAACCTCTGGGACCCGGTCACCACCGGCCAGCCCCCGCTCGTGGACCTGATGAAGGTCGAGACGGTCGTGGTGCAGCCCAAGCTGGCCAAGGGCGTCGTCCGGCCCGACGACTGGCTCCAGGCGACCAAGAACGACGACGTGATCGTGCTCGAGCGCGCCGGCGAGGTGCCGTGGCCGCAGGCCCGGCTGTCGTGGGCCGACGAGGAGGTCTCGGTGACCGAGGCCGCCACCACCGACCGCTGGTCGGAGCGGGTGGAGGTCGCCGACACGGGTGCCGGCGGGGAGCTCGTGTTCGCGACCCTGGCCTGGCCCGGCTGGGAGGCCACCTTCGACGGGCGCCCGGTGGAGGTCGACGCCAACCGGGTCGGGCTGCTCACCGTCGACCTGCCGCCCGGCGCCTCGGGTGAGCTGGCGCTCGACTTCACCCCTCCCGGGCGCCGGATCGGGCTGCTCGCCGGGCTGGCCGGCACCGTCGGAGCGCTGGTGCTCGGTGCCGTGGTGCTGGTGATGGGTCGACGGCGCCGGGCCGGCGTCGTCGACGACCGCGACCACCGTGACGACCGGGGTGGCGACCAGGGGGGCGAGGCCTGGCTCGACCGTGGCCGCGACGAGGCCGGCGACGACCCGGCCGACGGCTCCGGAGGACGACCCGACCCGACCGTGTGAAATCGGTCATGGCGTGCTCGGACTACCCACGGGTAACGTCGAGAGAGCGTCAACCCGGACCAGCCGAAGGAGCACACGATGGGTCGTCTCTGCCAGACCGAAGGACTCACCGACGACCAGGTCGAGATCCTCAAGGCGGTCCGGACCTTCGTCGAGGAGAAGATCCTCCCGGTGGCCACCGAGCTCGAGCACGCCGACGAGTACCCCCAGGAGATCGTCGACGGGCTCAAGGAGCTCGGCATCTTCGGGCTGATGATCCCCGAGGAGTACGACGGCCTGGGCGAGTCGCTGCTGACGTACGCCCTGTGCGTGGAGGAGATCGCGCGCGGCTGGATGAGCGTCTCGGGCGTGATCAACACCCACTTCATCGTGGCCTACATGATCATGCAGCACGGCACCGAGGAGCAGAAGAAGAAGTACCTGCCCCGGATGGCGACCGGCGAGGTGCGCGGCTCGTTCTCGATGTCGGAGCCCGGGCTGGGCTCGGACGTCTCGGCGATCAAGACCAAGGCCACCCGCGACGGCGACGGCTACCGCATCGACGGCCAGAAGATGTGGCTGACCAACGGCGGCACGTCCAACCTGGTCGCCGTGCTGGTCAAGACCGACGAGGGTGACGACTCGGTCTACAAGAACATGACGACGTTCCTGGTCGAGAAGGAGCCCGGCTTCGGCGAGACCGCCCAGGGCGTCACGGTGCCCGGCAAGATCGACAAGATGGGCTACAAGGGCGTCGACACCACCGAGCTGGTCTTCGAGGGCCACCAGATCTCGGCCGATCAGGTGCTCGGCGGCGAGCCCGGCCAGGGCTTCTACCAGATGATGGACGGGGTCGAGGTCGGCCGCGTCAACGTCTCCGCGCGCGCCTGCGGCGTGGCCAACCGGGCCTTCGAGCTCGCGATCGCCTACGCCCAGCAGCGCGAGACCTTCGGCAAGCCGATCGCCCAGCACCAGGCGATCCTGTTCAAGCTCGCCGAGATGGCCACCAAGGTCGAGGCCGCGCACGCGATGATGGTCAAGGCCGCCCGGATCAAGGACAAGGGCCAGCGCAACGACGTCGAGGCCGGCATGTCGAAGTACCTCGCCGCGGAGTACTGCAACGAGGTCGTCCAGGACTCCTTCCGGATCCACGGCGGCTACGGCTACTCCAAGGAGTACGAGATCGAGCGCCTCTACCGCGAGGCCGCCTTCCTCCTCATCGGCGAGGGCACCGCGGACATCCAGAAGATGATCATCGGCCGCTCGCTCCTCAAGGACTACGCGCTCAAGGGGTGACCCGCCCCCGCCGAGTCGTCGTTACTGCATTGCAGTAACGACGGCTCGGCGCCTATCGGCCGGCCGCGTCGCGGGCCTCGACCAGGTCGTCGAGGAGGCTCTCCCAGCGGTCGACCACCAGGGGGAGGGTGTAGTCCGCGGCGGTCGCGAGCGCGCCGGCGCCGAGGCGTCGGCGCAGGTCGGCGTCGGCGACCAGGCGCTCGATGCCGGCGGAGAGGGCGGCGACGTCGGCGCGGGGCACCAGCAGCCCGTTCTCGCCGTCCCGGATCAGCTGGCGCGGCCCGGACTGGCAGTCCATGCTCACCGGCGGCACGCCCTTGGTCATCGCCTCGACCAGCACCATCGGGAAACCCTCGTAGCGCGACGACATCGCGTAGACCGACGCCTCCTCGAGCCGGCGCTCGAACTCCGCGGTGAACCCCTTGAGGTGCACCTGCGCCCCGAGCCCGAGCCGCTCGACCTGCGCCCGGAGCTCGCCCTCGAGCCTCCCCTGCCCGTAGACGTGCAGCTGCCAGTCGGGGTGGGCGCGGGCCACCGGCGCGAAGGCGTCGATGAGCCGGTCGAAGGCCTTCTGCTCGGTGAGCCGGCCGCCGGCGATCACCACCCTGCCCTCCAGCGGCGCGCCCTCGCCCAGCGGGAACGACGACGCGTTGGGGATCGTCACCACGCGGGTCGTCGTGTCGCCCAGCTCGCGCGCCCAGCGGCCGCCGTCGGCGTCGGTGAGCGTGACCAGGGCGTCGAGGCGGTCGCGCACCCCCACCAGCGCCGCGCGCACGTCGGGCTCGCGCACCGCGAAGGTGAGGTGCTCCTGGTTGACCGTCACCACGTCGTCGGGCGCCCAGCGCACCGCGGCGGCCGCCAGCTCCGGCCGGGTGGTCACCACGATCCCGGGCCGCAGCGCGGCGAACCGCTCGCGCAGGTGGCGGTCGGTGAGCGCCGAGTACGCCGGGTAGGCGTCGGGTCCCGGGGCGACGAGCTCGGACGGCCGCCGGTCGAGCTCGCGGTCGGCCTCGCTGCGCGCGGGGTTGCGGCGCGCCCGGGGGAGGTTCTCGCCGCCGTCGGGGTCGAGCCGGTCCTCGAGGAAGGTGAGGCGGATCGCCGGGTGCACGTCGGCGTACGGCTCGCGGTGGGTGCGGTAGACGCTGACCACCTCGACCTCGTGGCCGCGCTCGGCCAGCTCGCCGGCCACGGCGAACACCGCCCGCGGCACCCCGCCGGTGGCGTAGGCGTAGGTGACGACGAAGGTGACCCGGCGACGGCGCCCGGCCAGGTCGCGAGGCGCCCGGCGCTGGAACCAGTCGCGGACGCCCACCCGCGAGAGACTACTGCCCGCCTACGCCGTCCGCCGCGCGCGCCACTCCTCGGCGAGCAGGGCCCACAGCTCCACGTCCCAGAGCCGCCCGTCGTGCTCGAAGGCCCGGCGTCGGGTGCCCTCCAGGGTCATGCCGAGCCGGGTGGCGACCGCGCGGCTGGCGGCGTTCTCGGGCACGCACTGCCACTCCACCCGCCGGATGCCGCGGACGTCGACCGCCCAGTCGATCATCGCGGTCACCGCGCGGCTGACCAGGCCACGACCGGTGGCCTCGGGCGCCAGCCAGACGCCGAGCTCGCAGGTGCCGGCCGGGGCGTCGAAGACCCGGAACAGGGTCCCGCCCACGAGCTCGCCGTCGAGCCAGACCGAGTACATCCGGCGGCCGTCGCGGGCGGTGTCGTCGGCGTACGGCTGCAGGAAGGCGCGGGCCTCTGCCTCGCCCGTCATCGCGCGGCTCCAGGGCAGCCACGGCCCGAGGTGGTCGATGTGCCGGCCGACGTACGCCGCGAACTCGGCGGCCTGCCACGGCTCCAGGGGTCGCAGCTCGGCGCCGTCGCCGAGGGGGAGGGAGAGCATGGGAGCAGCGTACATAACAACCGTTGTGTACGCTGGCCGGGTGCCCGCCAAGGTCGACCACGAAGCCCGCCGCCGCGACGTCGCCGCCGCCGTCTGGCGGGTGCTGGCCTCGACCGGGTTCGCCGGGCTGGGCCTGCGGGCGGTGGCGGCCGAGCTCGGTGCCACCACCGGCCTGATCACCCACTACTTCCCCAGCAAGCGCGAGCTGGTGAGGCACGCGCTGGACCAGCTGCACGAGCGGTCCGACCAGGCCCTGGGAGGCGAGCCCGACGGCACCGGCGTCGCGGCGCTCCGGGCCCAGCTGCGCACCGTGCTGCCCACCACCGAGGAGAAGGTGGTGCTCAGCCGGATCTGGGTCGGCTTCTGGGACCTCGCGCTGGTCGACCCCGAGCTCTCGGCCCACGAGGCCGAGCGCTACGCCCGGTGGAAGCGCCGGCTGCGGCCCCACGTCGAGCACGCGATCGCCGCGGGCGAGCTGCGCGCCGTCGACGTCGACGTGGTGCTCGACCTGGTCACGGCGGCGACCCACGGGCTGGTCGTGCAGGCGCTCCTCGATCCCGGCCGCTTCCCCGTCGGGCGGCAGCACGCCGCGGTCGACCTCCTGCTGGCCGGCCTGGCGGGCCCCGAAACCCGGTCGACTCCCCGGGCCCCGGGTGGCAGGGTGGGGGACGACCCCGCTCGCACGATCCTGGAGGAGACCCCATGACCAACGAGGACCTGAAGGCGAAGATGCGGGAGGCCCTGGAGAAGAAGAACTCCAAGGAGAAGGGCGTCCACCAGGACGGCCCGACGCCGGAGAAGGCCCACGGCTCCGAGGTCGTCGGCGGCGCCCCCAAGATGCACCGCCGTAAGGCCGGTGGTGGTGGTTCCTGACCGAGGAACGAGGTCAGGGACCACGATGGTGGTCGAGCGAGCCGCGTCACCGAGCTTGCGAGGTGACGACCGGCGTGTCGAGACCGGGTTCTTGACCGAGGAACGACGTCAGGGACCACGATGGTGGTCGAGCGAGCCGCGTCACCGAGCCGGGTTCCTGATCGCCCCCTCGTGACGTATCGCACCCTCCGCGGAGGGTGCGACGTGCTGCACGGATCAGGAAGGATGAGGCGACCCGTCGTCGAGTCCTGAGGAGCCACCCGTGCAGTTCGGTCGCAGCTACGAGGAGTTCGAGGTCGGTGCGACGTACAAGCACTGGCCCGGCAAGACCGTCACCGAGTACGACGACCACCTGTTCTGCCTGCTCACGATGAACCACCACCCGCTCCACCTCGACACCCACTACGCCGAGGAGACCACCCAGTTCGGCAAGAACGTGGTGGTGGGCAACTACGTCTACTCGATCCTGCTCGGCATGTCGGTGCCCGACATCTCCGGCAAGGCGATCGCCAACCTCGAGATCGAGTCGCTGCGTCACGTGGCCCCGACCTTCCACGGCGACACCCTCTACGGCGAGACCCGGGTCCTCGACAAGTGGGAGTCGACCTCGAAGGACGACCGCGGCGTCGTGCACGTCGAGACCATCGGCTATAACCAGGACGGCAAGGTCGTGTGCATCTTCCGCCGCAAGGTGATGGTGCCGAAGAACAACTACCTCGAGTCGCGGGGCGGCGAGCAGCCCGGTCGGCCGGTGCCCCAGCCGGACAGGAACTGGCCCGGGCCCGAGGGCTCAGCTGCCCCGTCAGCCGCCCCGTCGGCTGCCCCGTCGGCTGCCCCGTCAGCTGCGGAGTGATCCCGGCCCGGTGACCGCGCCGGCCGGGGCGAAGGCCCGGGCGAGCGGCACCATCGCCAGCACCAGCACCATCGGCACGACGAACCCGATCCGCAGGTTGCCCGCGCCCACCAGTCCGGTCAGCACGGCCCCGAGCAGGGCACCGAGGTAGTTGAACTGGTTGAACCGGGCGATCACGGCGTCGACGCGCACCGGGTCGCCGCCGGCGATCCGGGCGGCCGCCGAGAAGCTCAGCGGCGCGATCACGCTGACCCCGGCGCCGAGCAGGGTGAAGCCGGCGACCGCCACCCCCCACGACGGCGCCCCGGCGACGACGGCGAGCGCGACGGCCGCGACCACCGCGCCGACGCGCAGCACCGGCACCGCCCCGTGCCGCGCGACCAGCCGGTCGCCGGCCAGCCGCACCACCAGGCTGCTGAGCAGGTAGGGGAAGGTGGCGAGCGCGACCAGGTCGTCGGGAGCGCGCACGGTCGTGTCGAGGTACGTCGGACCCCAGGTCGCCGCTGCGGAGTCCACCATGTAGAAGAGCACCATCCCCAGCCCCACCAGCAGCAGCGGTCGCCACGGCACGTCCACCTCGCCGGCCGCGGCGGCCTCGTCGCGCCCCACGAACGGCGCCGCCAGCACCGCCAGCGGCGCGACGGCCAGCACCCCCGCCCACCCGAGGGGCAGGTCGCCGGCGGCGAGGGTCAGCGAGGCGCCACCCAGCCCGCCTGCGGTCCAGGCGCCGTGGAACGACGGCAGCACCGGCCGCCCGTAGCGGTGCTCCACGGCGACCGCCTGCATGTTGGAGCTGGCGTCGACCAGGCCGAGCCCCACGCCGTACGCCGCCAGCCCGGCCACGAAGACCGGCAGCACCGGCGCGGTGGTCACCACCGGGAGCGCGAGGGCCACCAGCGCCAGGCCGCAGCGGAGCACCACCGCGCTGGGACGTCGCCGGGCGAGAACCTCGGCCACGACCGAACCCGCGCCGGCCAGCAGCACGATCATCAGCAGCAGGAGCGAGAGGTGCACCTCGGTGAGGTCCCACCGGTCGGCGAAGTCCGGGAGCCGGGTGGTGAGGCTGATGAACACCAACCCCTGGGTCGCGAACGCGAGAGCCACCGCGCGCCGCGCCCGGCGCAGGTCGAACGGGCGTCCGGGGTCGGTCATGGCCCGATCGTGCCAGTGACGGGGGCGGTGCGGGCGGGAGACGATGCCCCGGATGTCTCGGACGACGTCCGGCACGCGGGAACGGAGCAAGGATGGCACGCACGGGACAGCAGCTACGGGTGCGCACGGCGAAGGCGGTCGCGCAGAGCCGCAGCGCGCCGGTCCGCACCGCCACCGAGCGCCGCTCGGGGCTCGGGGACCGGCTGCGCTACCTCTTCGACAACAGCATGGCGCGGGGCACGATCGCGCTGGTGGGCTGGCTGACGCTCGCGACGGCGGTGCTCACGCTCGTCTTCGCGGTCGTCACCACGATCTTCCGGATGCGCGACCAGGCCCCCACCGGCGACGGCTTCCTGCACGAGCTCTTCTACACGCTGCTGCACGCCCTCGACCCCGGCTACATCGGCGGCGACGTCGGCACCTGGCCGTTCCTGCTCACCCAGCTGGTGCTGACCGTCGGCGGCCTGTTCATCGTCAGCGCGTTGATCGGCGTGATCGCCGCCGGCATCGACGGCCGGCTGGCCGACCTGCGCCGCGGCCGCTCGATCGTGCTCGAGGCCGACCACACCGTCATCATCGGCTGGTCGGAGTCGATCTTCACGATCGTCAACGAGCTGACGATCGCCAACGAGAGCCGGCACCGCCCGGTCGTCGTCGTGCTGGCCGACCGCGACAAGGTCGAGATGGAGGACGAGCTCAAGGCCAAGGTGCCCGACCGGCGCGGCACCCGGGTGATCTGCCGCTCCGGCTCGCCCATCGACGTCGACGACCTGGCCCTGTCCAGCCACGGGACGGCGCGGTCGGTGATCCTGCTGGCGCCCGACTCCGACGACCCCGACGCCGAGGTCATCAAGACCCTGCTGGCGCTGACCCACTCCGGGCCGGGCGGCCCCCGGGTCGTGGCCGAGATCCGCAACCCCTCCAACCTCGAGGCGGCCCGGCTGGTGGGCGCGGAGCGCACCGTGCTGCTCGACATCCGCGAGACCGTGGCCAAGCTCGTGGTGCAGACCTCGCGGCAGTCCGGTGCCGCCGCCGTCTACACCGACCTCTTCGACTACGACGGCGACGAGTTCTACTTCATGCCCGACCACGGGCTGGCCGGGTCGACGTACGCCGAGGCGCAGCTCGCGTTCGAGTCCACCTCGGTCGTCGGCGTGGTGCGCGACGGCCGCACCCGGCTCAACCCGCCCATGGACACGGTGCTCGAGGCCGAGGACACCCTGGTGGTGGTCACCGACGACGACTCCTCGCTGGCCGACCAGGTGCGCTCGCTCACCGAGCCCGCGCTGAACCTGCTCGGCGAGGCCGACGGGTCGGAGGAGGTCGCGACCCAGGCGCTGCTGATCGGCTGGAACGAGCGGGCCGAGATCGTGCTGCGCGAGCTCGACCACTACGCCGCGCCCGGCTCGACCCTCACCGTGCTCACCACCCACGGCGACCCGGTGGTGCCCGACCTGCCCAACCTCGCCGTCTCGGTGGTGCACGGACCGACCACCGACCGGGCCACGCTCGAGGCCCACCTCGACGCAGACCTCGACCAGATCATCGTGCTCTGCTACTCCGAGCACCTCGGGGTGCAGGCCGCCGACGCCAAGACCCTGATCACCCTGCTCCACGTGCGCGACCTGCTCAAGCGGCTCGGCAGCGAGATCCCTGTGGTCAGCGAGATGCTCGACGACCGCAACCGGGTGCTGGCCTCGGTGGCCGACGTCGACGACGTCGTGGTCAGCGGCGAGATCGTCAGCCTCCTGGTCACCCAGCTCTCCGAGGACCAGCGGCTCGAACCGGTCTTCGCCGAGCTGCTCGGCAACGAGGGCAGCGAGATCTACCTGCGCCCCGCGGGCTGGTACGTCCGGCCGGGCGACGAGGTCTCCTGGGCCACGGTCGTCGCCGGCGCCACCCGGCGCGGCGAGACCGCCCTCGGGCTCAAGTCGGCCTCGCTGGCCACCGACGGCGCGCCCTTCGGCGTGGTCGTCAACCCCGCGAAGTCGTCGACGTACGCCATCTCGGCCGACGACCGCGTCGTGGTGCTCGCCGAGGACTGAGAGACTGCTCGCATGAGCGAGGTCTGGCTGGTCCGGCACGGGCAGACGGAGTGGAGCCGGGACGGCCGGCACACCTCGGTCACCGACCTGCCGCTGCTGCCCGAGGGCGAGGAGGCCGCGCGCGGCCTGGCACCGCGGCTGGCCGGGACGGTGTTCGACCTGGTGCTGACCAGCCCGCGGCAGCGGGCCCGCGAGACCGCGCGGCTCGCCGGGTTCGCCGACGCCGAGGTCGAGCCCGACCTCGTGGAGTGGGCGTACGGCGAGCACGAGGGGGTGACGACCGAGGAGATCCGTCGCACGGTGCCGGGGTGGACGGTGTGGCACGGTGACGTGCCGGGCGGCGAGACGGCCGAGGCGGTCGGGGCCCGGCTCGACCGGGTGGTCGCGCGGTGCCGGGCGGTCGACGGCCGGGTGCTGCTGTTCTCCCACGGGCACGCGCTGCGGGTGCTGGCTGCCCGCTGGCTCGGGCTGCCGGCCTCGGAGGGGCGGCTGCTGCGCCTCGACCCCGCGACGGTGTCGGTGCTGGGCGCCGAGCGCGACGAGCCCGTCGTGCTGCGCTGGAACGCTTGACGGCCCACCCGCCGCCCCCCACGGTGGACCCATGGCGGAGCCTCGGCTGCTCTCGGAGGGCTGCCCGCGCTGCCCGACCCCGGTAGGTCGGGTCGACGACGGCGCGGGTCGCCGGTCGTGCCCCGAGCACGGACTGGTCAACCCGCTGTGGCGGCCCGTCGAGGCGTCGTACGACGCGTTCGCCGAGCACCTGCGCGTGACGGCCGGGTTCCCCACCTACCTGCCCTGGCCGCTGAGCCCCGGGTGGCGGGTCACCGACTTCGCCGGCGTGGGCCGGGCCGGGGTCGGCCGGGCGGCGATGACCTGCGTCTCGGGCACCAGCGAGCTCGACGGGCCCGTCGACGTGCTGGTCGTGAGCGAGGAGGCCGGCACTGGGCTGGGCGCGCGTTGCGCCGGCACCCGCCACGTCGACCCCGGCGTCGACGTCGGCGACGGGCGGCCCACGGTGCGGGTGCGGATCGACAGCCAGTCGGTGCCGCTGTGGCCGGTGTCGACCAGCGACTGCGAGGGTGAGTGGGACCGGTCGGTCGTCGCGGGCGAGGCCGGCGGCTGCTGGCTGTGGCTGGTGCTGCGACCGGCGTCGGCGGTGCTGCTGCTGCGCGACGATTGGATCCTGCGCGACGTCTCCGGTCTCGGCCCGCCGCTGGTGGAGCTGCCGTTCGGCGGTCCGGCGCCGTCGTGGTGAGGGCGAGGACGGGGCTCGGGGCGCACTAGAGTTCGCTGGTGCGCATCGATCTCCACACCCACTCGCGCGCGAGCGACGGCACCCAGTCGCCGGCCGAGCTGGTGCGCGCCGCCGCGGCCGCCGGCCTCGACGTGCTGGGACTGACCGACCACGACACCGCCGAGGGCTGGCCGGAGGCCGAGCGGGCGGCACGCGAGACGGGGGTCGTGCTGGTGCGGGGGATGGAGATCAGCACCCGGCACCGCGGCTCGGGTGTGCACCTGCTGGCCTACCTGCCCGACCCGGACCACCCGCCCCTGGTCGACCACCTGCGGCGGATCCTCGACGGCCGCACCGGGCGCGTCCCCACCGTGCTGGCCCGGTTGCGCGAGCAGGGCGTCGAGATCACCGCCGACGACGTGCGCGCGGTCTCGGGCGACACCGTCGCCACCGGCCGGCCGCACGTCGCCGACGCGCTGGTGCGGCTCGGGGTCGTGGCCGACCGGGACGAGGCGTTCGCGACCTACCTGGGCCCCGGCCGGCCGGCGTACGTCGACCGGCACGCGCCCGAGGTGACCGAGATGATCCGGGTCGTGTCCGACGCGGGCGGGGTGAGCGTGGTCGCCCACCCGTGGGGCCGGATGGGGGAGCGACCCGACGAGGCCACGATCGCCGACCTGCGCGACGCCGGGCTGGCCGGGCTCGAGGTCGACCACCAGGACCACGACACCGAGGACCGCGAGCGGCTGCGCGGCATCGCCCGCGACCTCGACCTGGTCGTCACCGGCTCCAGCGACCACCACGGGCTGGGCAAGGTCGGCCACGAGCTGGGGGTCAACACCACCGCGGCCGAGGAGTACGAGCGCCTCGTGGCCCGAGCCGCCGAGGCGGCCGCGCGCTCGGGCCGCGACGCCCCGGAGGTGGTGGCGCCGTGAGCAGCGTCGTCGACACCGTGCTGCTGGTCGAGGTGTTCGTGACGCTCTTCGTGATCATGGACCCCGTCGGCACGGTCCCGATCTTCCTGTCCCTCACCGGGGGCCGGGCCGCGTCGAGCGCCCGCCGGGCGGCCTGGCAGGCGGTGGCGGTGTCGTTCCTCGTGATCACCGTCTTCGCCTTCTTCGGCCAGCAGATCCTGAGCTACCTGCACATCTCGCTGCCGGCGCTGCAGTGCGCCGGCGGCCTGCTGCTGCTCCTGGTGGCGCTGGAGCTGCTGACCGGCAACGAGAAGGAGCCCACGGCCACCGCGGGCGCCAACGTGGCGCTGGTGCCGCTCGGCACCCCGCTGCTGGCCGGCCCGGGCGCGATCGTGGCGACGATGCTCTTCGTCGAGGAGGTCGACGACGTGCCGACGTTCACCGCGGTGGCGGTGGGCGTCGTTCTGGTGCACCTCAGCCTGTGGGCGGCGATGCGGTTCTCGCTGCCGATCCTCCGGGTGATCCGCGAGAGCGGCGTGCTGCTGGTCACCCGGATCGCCGGCCTGCTGCTCTCGGCGATCGCGGTGCAGCTGGTGGCCGACGCCGTGCGCGCCTTCGTCGCCGGCGAGGGCTGAGCGCGCTACTTGCGGCCGATGGCCTGGAACCGCTGCAGCAGCCCGTTGGGCACCACCCGCGCGGCGGCCGTGATCGCCTTGTAGCGCTTGGACGGGATCGACCAGACCTTGCGGTCGGCGTAGTCGCGCAGCGCCTCGGCGACCAGCTCGTCGGCCTCGAGCCAGAGGTACGACGGCGCCGACTCGCGGCTGACGTCCATCCGGGCGTGGAACTCGGTCTTGGTGAAGCCCGGGCACAGCGTCATCACCGTGACGCCGCGGTCGCGGTACTCGTGGGCGGCCCACTCGCCGAAGCTGTTGACCCACGCCTTGGCCGCGCTGTAGGTGCCGCGCGGCAGGAAGCCGGCGACGCTGGAGACGTTGATGACGCCGCCCGAGCCCCGCTCGACCATCGGGCCCAGGGCGGCGTGGGTGAGCCGGAGCGTCGCGGTCACCAGCACGTCGAGCATCGCGGTCTCGGCGTCGGTGTCGTTGTCGAGGAACCGCTTCTTCAGCCCGAAGCCGGCGTTGTTGACCAGCAGCTCGACCGGACGGGCGCGGTCGGTGAGCCGCTCCTCGACCCGGCGCATGCCGTCGCGGTCGGCGAGGGCGGCCGCCAGCCCCCCGCCGGCCCCGCCCCACCGCTCCCGCAGCTCGGCGGCGGTCTCCTCGAGCCGGGCGGCGTCGCGGCTGACCAGCACCAGGTCGTGGCCGCCGGCGGCCAGCTGGTCGGCGAAGCAGCGGCCGATCCCCGCGGTCGGGCCGGTCACCAGGGCGACCGGTCGGGCGGGCGACGGGCTGGAGGGGCTGGACGGGCTGGACGTCTCCGGCGTGGTCACGCGTGCCAGTCAAGCAGAGGTCCGGCATGATGGACCCGATGACCACCACGCTCGCGGTCGCCAACCAGAAGGGCGGCGTCGCCAAGACGACCTCGGTCGCCTCGATCGGTGCCGCGCTCGCCGAGCTCGGCCAGCAGGTGCTGCTCGTCGACCTCGACCCGCAGGCGTGCCTCACGTTCTCGCTCGGCATCGACCCCGAGGACCTCGAGCTCTCGGTGCACCACGTGCTGACCAAGGGCCTCGACCCCGCCGAGGTCGTCCTGTCCACCGACGACGGCGTCGACCTGCTCCCGGCCACCATCGAGCTGGCCCGCGCCGAGGCCGACCTGCTCACCCGCACCGGGCGCGAGCACGTCGTCAAGGGCGCGCTGGAGGAGCTCGGCGACGCCTACGACTGGGTGTTGCTCGACTGCCCGCCGTCGCTGGGGGTGCTGACGGTCGCCGCCCTCACCGCCGCCGAGGGGGTGGTGATCCCGCTGCAGTGCGAGACGCTGTCGCACCGCGGCGTCGGCCAGCTGCTCGACACCGTCCACGACGTGCGCCGGTTCACCAACCGCGACCTCGCGGTGTGGGGCGTGCTGCCCACCCTCTACGACGGGCGCACCACCCACGCCCGCACGGTGCTCGAGACCATCTCCGAGACCTACGAGCTCGACGTGATCGAGCCGCCGATCCCCAAGACCATCAAGTTCGCCGAGGCCCCCGCCGCCGGCCGCTCGATCCTGGCGACCAGCCGGTCGAGCAAGGGCGCCCGGGCCTACCGCGAGGTCGCCGAGAACCTCGTCTCGCGGGCGCGCGGGCGCGGGACGAAGTAGGCTGCACGACCGTGAGCCGTCACCGCGCCGAGCCTCGCCACCGGGCCAAGCCCGTGGTGGGCAAGCGGCGCGCCGCCGTCCGCCGCCGCCCGCGCTACGGCCAGGTCGCACTGGCCGGCGTCCCGGTCGTGCTCACCGCGGCCGTCCTCGCCGGCGGCCTCGACCTCGGCTCGGCCGACGGACCGACCCCCGCGGCCGCGGCCGGCAACGGCGGCGGCACGGTCGACCGGTCCAGCCCGCTGCAGGCCTCGTTCCGGGCCGCCGGCGCCGCTCAGTCCCCGCGCCGGGTCGCCCCCGCGCCGGTGCTGGAGAGGGCGCCGGACCCGGCCACGCTGCCCGCCGACTCCGGGCAGGGCTACCGCGTGGTCTTCTCCGAGTCGCGCCAGCGGGTCTGGCTCGTCGACTCCGACGACCAGGTGGTCCGCACCTACCTCGTCTCCGGCAGCCTCTACGACAACCTCGACCCCGGCACCTACGAGGTCTACTCCCGCTCCGAGGAGGCCGTCGGCATCGACGACTCCGGCACGATGCGCTACTTCGTCCGCTTCGCCCACGGCCCCAACGCCGCGATCGGCTTCCACGACATCCCCGAGGACGACGGCGAGCCGCTCCAGACCGTCGCCCAGCTCGGCACCCCGCAGTCCCACGGCTGCATCCGGCAGAAGTCCGAGGACGCCATCGCGCTCTGGGAGTTCGCCCCCCTCGGCACCACGGTCGTCGTCACCGAGTAGCCCGCCCGCGCCCCGTGCGGGTCGCGCGTCGAGGACACGCCCGGCGCAAGCAAACGCCCTCCCGCGACCACGGGGGGTGGCCGAGGGAGGGCGCTCGAGGTGCTGTGCGGGCATCAGGCCCGTCGGGATCCGCTCAGGCGATGGTGGCGGCGTCCCCGGCCGGCGTGCCGCCGGCCTCGCCACCGCCACCGCTGCGCCGACGACGCCGACGGCGGGTGCGGTTTGGGGCGCCCTCGGGCTTGTCGGCCTCGGCCGGGGCGGACTTCTCGGTGCGCTCGCCGGCGACGACCTCGCCGCCGCGGCTGCGGGTCCGGTTGCGGTTGCGGTTGCTGCGCTCGCGGGGGGCGCGGTCGCGGTCGCCGCCGCGGTCCTCGCGGGGCTTGCGCTCCACCGGGGCGGGGTCGACGATCCGGCCCTTGGTGCCCGGGGGGATGCCCTGGTCGTGGTAGAGGTGCTCGGAGGTCGAGTAGGTCTCCTGCGGCTCGTCGAAGGGCAGGTCCAGCGCCTTGTTGATGAGCTTCCAGCGGTGGAGGTCGGCCCAGTCGACGAAGGTGATCGCGGTGCCGGTGGCGCCGGCGCGGCCGGTGCGGCCGATCCGGTGCACGTAGGTCTTGTCGTCCTCGGGGCAGGTGTAGTTGATGACGTGGCTGACGCCGCGCACGTCGATGCCGCGGGCGGCGACGTCGGTGGCGACCAGCACCCGGAGCTTGTCCTCGCGGAACTTGGTCAGCGCCTTCTCGCGCGCCACCTGGGCCATGTCGCCGTGCAGCGGCGAGGCGGAGAAGCCGCGCTCGGCGAGGTCGTCGGCCACCCGCTGGGCCTGCCGCTTGGTGCGGGTGAAGACGATGATCTTCTCGGCGTCCTCGGCCTGCAGGATCCGCCCGATGATCTCGGGCTTGTCGAGGTCGTGGGCCTGGTAGATGAACTGCGCGGTGGCCGGCACCGTCGCGTTCTCGTACGACGACTCGGCGCGGATGTTCATCGGGTGCCGCATGTGGGTGCGGGCCAGGGCCACGATCGCCGACGGCATGGTGGCCGAGAACAGCATCGTCTGCCGGGTCTCGGGCGTCATCCGCAGGATCCGCTCCACGTCGGGCAGGAAGCCCAGGTCGAGCATCTCGTCGGCCTCGTCGAGCACGAGCGCGTGCACGTGGGAGATGTCGAGGGCCTTGCGGTTGCACAGGTCGATGAGGCGGCCGGGAGTGCCGACCACGATGTCGACGCCCTCCTCGAGCGCGTCGAGCTGGCCGTCGTAGCCGACGCCGCCGTAGACGGTGAGCACCCGCAGGCCGAGGTCCTTGCTGGCCAGCGACAGGTCGCTGGAGACCTGGAGCGCGAGCTCGCGGGTGGGCGCGACGATGAGGGCCTGCGGCTTGCCCTGCGGCAGGTCGGCGTAGGCCGGGTCGTCCTTGGTGACGCTGCGCTGCAGCACCGGGATGCCGAACGCCAGCGTCTTGCCGGTGCCGGTGCGGGCCTGGCCGATCAGGTCGGTGCCCATCAGGGCGACCGACAGGGTCATTTCCTGGATGGCGAAGGGGGTGGTGATGCCGGCGCGGTCGAGCGCGTCGCAAATCTCGGGGAGCACCCCGAGCTCTCGGAAGGTGGTCAAACCGTGTTCGCTTTCGTGAGTTCAGCCGTCTCGGACCGAATCTGGGTCGGAAGCGGCGGACTCTCGAGCGGGTCTGCCGCGCACATACGTGGTCGCACGCGAGGGCGACCGGTCGAGCTTGCTGGCCCCAGCGTATCGGTAGGGTCGGCGCATGGCGTCATCCTCGGATCGGGAGTCGGAGCAGGAGCGGCCGCTGGTCTTCGACGACCCGGCCTACCGCGAGGCGGTGGTCGACCTGCTCGGGGTGATCTCCTACGGCGAGATCTCCGCCTTCGAGCGGCTCGCCGAGGACGCCAAGCTGGCGCCCACGCTGGAGGACAAGGTCGCGATCGGCACCATGGCCGCGGCGGAGTTCGGCCGGGTGCACCGGCTGCACGCGCGGCTGGTCGAGCTGGGCGCCGACCCCTTCGCGGCGATGAAGCCGTTCCGCGCCGCCATCGACCTGTTCCACGAGCACACGGCGCCGGCCGACTGGTACGAGGGCCTGGTCAAGGCCTACGTCGGCGACGGGCTCGCCGACGACTTCTACCGCGAGATCGCGGCGTACCTCGACGCCGACACCCGCGACCTCGTGGTCGCGTCGCTCGACGACAGCGGGCACGCGGAGTTCGTGGTCGACCGGGTGCGGGCCGCGATCGCCGACGACCCCCGCCTCGGCGGGCGGCTGGCGCTGTGGGGACGGCGGCTGATGGGGGAGGCGCTCACCCAGGCCCAGCGCGTCGCCGCCGACCGCGACGCGCTCTCCACCCTCCTGGCCGGCGGGGTGGACCGGCCGGGCCTCGACCTGGCCGCGATCGGTCGGATGTTCACCCGCCTGACCGAGCGCCACGCCGAGCGGATGGAGCGGCTCGGGCTGGCGTCCTGAGCCGGGTCAGCTGCGGAAGCCGACGGCTCCCGCGACGCCGCCGCCGATCTCGACGTAGGCGACCTTAGAGGCGGGCACCACGATCCGGCGGCCCTTGTTGTCGGTGAGGGCCAGGACCCCCTCGGAGGCGACCGCGTCGGAGACCAGCTTCTCCACGGCCTCGACGGTCTCGTCGGTGTCCACGACCAGCTCGCGCGGCGCGTGCTGCACGCCGATCTTGACCTCCACGTCAGCTCCTCCTGTTGGTGTTCGTGAGACGTTCAGTGCTCGTCGGTCAGCGGGTAGCCGGCGATGCCGCGCCAGGCCAGCCCCGCGATCAGCGCTGCGGCGTCGGGTTGCCCGATGCCGCCGGCCTCCGTCAACCAGAACCGCGCGCTGACCTGCGCCATTCCCACCAGGCTCACGGCCAGCAGGCGCGAGGCCTCGTCGGGGAGGCCGGTGTCGGCCTGGATGACCTCGGCGATGCTCGTCGCGCACTCCGAGGTCACCCGGTCGATCTGCTCGCGCACCGCGGGCTCGCTGGTGAGGTCGGACTCGAACACCAGGCGGAACGCCCCGCTCTCGCTGGCCACGTAGTCGTAGAAGACCCGGATGGTCGCCTCGACCCGGCGCTTGTTGTCGTGCGTCGACGAGAGCGCCTCGCGGCAGTGGGCGATGATCTGGTCGCAGGAGCGCTCGAGCAGCGCCAGGTAGAGGTCGAGCTTGCCCGGGAAGTGCTGGTAGAGCACCGGCTTGGAGACCCCGGCCCGCTCGGCGATGTCGTCCATCGCGGCGGCGTGGTAGCCCGAGGCGACGAAGACCTCGAGGGCCGACTCGAGCAGCTGGGCGCGGCGTTCGCGACGCGGCATCCGGGCGCCGCGAGGGCGGCCGCCGTCGACGTCGTGCTGGCCTGCGCTCACGTGCTGCTCCTCCCGGTGCGATCTGCAGCCGCGAGCCTACCCGCCGGTCACCTCGGTCCGGATGACGGGACGCCGTCCGGCCGGGTGGCGCCGGAGCGGGGACGATGGGGAACACGGCGACGGGCGGGAGCGTTGCGACCACGTCGACCGAAGCCAGACCGATCCGAGGAGCATGCCGTGCCTTTCCCACCGCTGGTGGAGCCCGCTGACGAGCTGACCATCGACGAGGTGCGCCGCTACAGCCGCCACCTGATCATCCCCGACGTCGGCATGACCGGGCAGAAGCGGCTGAAGAACGCCAAGGTGCTCGTGATCGGCGCCGGCGGCCTCGGCAGCCCCGCGCTGCTCTACCTCGCCGCGGCCGGCGTCGGCACCCTCGGCATCGCCGAGTTCGACACCGTCGACGAGTCCAACCTGCAGCGTCAGGTCATCCACGGCGTCAGCGACATCGACAAGCCCAAGGGCGTCTCGGCCAAGGAGTCGATCGCCGAGATCAACCCCTACGTCGAGGTGGTGCTCCACGAGGAGCGGCTCGACAACGACAACGTGCTGCAGGTCTTCGAGGGCTACGACCTCATCGTCGACGGCACCGACAACTTCGCGACGCGCTACATGGTCAACGACGCGGCGTACTTCCTGAAGATCCCCTACGTCTGGGGGTCGATCTACCGCTTCGACGGCCAGGCCTCGGTCTTCTGGCCGCACGCCACCGACGAGAACGGCGTGCGTCGCGCCGACGCCCCCTGCTACCGCTGCCTCTATCCCGAGCCCCCGCCGCCGGGCATGGTGCCCAGCTGCGCCGAGGGCGGCGTGCTGGGCGTGCTGTGCGCGAGCATCGGCTCGATCCAGGTCAACGAGGCGATCAAGGTGCTCGCCGGCATCGGCGAGCCCGCCGTCGGCAAGCTGGTCATCTACGACGCCCTCGAGCTCGAGTGGCGCAAGCTGAAGGTCCGCCGCGACCCCAACTGCGCGCTCTGCGGCGAGCACCCGACCGTCACCGGGCTGATCGACTACGACGCCTTCTGCGGCGCGATCTCCGAGGAGGCCGCGGACGCCGCGGCCGGCTCGACGATCTCGGTCGTGCAGCTCGAGCACATGCTCAAGGAGCGCGAGGAGGGCACCCGTGACTTCGTGCTCGTCGACGTGCGCGAGCCCAACGAGTACGAGATCAACAAGATCCCGGGCTCGGTGCTGATCCCCAAGGGCGACTTCCTCAACGGCTCGGCCCTGGAGAAGCTCCCCTCGGACAAGCAGGTGGTCATGCACTGCAAGTCCGGCGTTCGCTCCGCCGAGACGCTGGCGATCGTGAAGGGCGCGGGCTACGCCGACGCTGTGCACGTGGGCGGCGGCGTGGTGGCCTGGGTCAACCAGATCGACCCCAGCCAGCCGACCTACTGACGGTAGGTTTCGGGGCATGCCCCGCGACCTCGAGGAGTACGTCGAGGCGGTGCTCGAGATCGTCGAGCGGGTGCCGCGCGGGCGGGTGACGACCTACGGCGCCATCGCCGACGTCGTGGGCGGCGGACCCCGCCAGGTGGGCGCGGTCATGTCGCGCCACGGCGGCCCGGTGCCGTGGTGGCGGGTGATCCGCGCCGACGGGTCGCTGCCGCCGAGCCACGAGGCGAACGCGCGACCGCACTACCTCGACGAGGGCACGCCGCTACGGGCCTCGGGGGCGGTCGACCTGCGCGCGGCGTTCTGGGATCCCGGTCCGCCGGGCCCGAAGACGACCACGTGACAGCGGGCCCGACCGCTCGCGGCCTGGGGGGTTGGCCGGGGCGGATCGGGCCCGCTGCTCGCGTTGAAGTCGTTCCGTGGTCGCTCCGGTCTCCCGGAGCCGGGGGGATCGGCTTCTCCGCGACGAAAATAGGGCGTGCGGACGCACCGGCGCGAGCGTTTGCCCAAATACCCTGCCCCGTATCTGGACCACCTGGTTCGCGGACCGACCACCGATCGGGCCGGGCCCGTCGCGCCACGCTTCGCCATTCCGGGGCCCTGTGGGGGAGACTGGCCCGGTGCCCGGCCTGTTCGACCTTCCCCACCGGGTCGTCCCGCCGGTGGTCCGGGCGCTGTGGCGGCCGACGGTCGAGGGCCTCGACCACGTGCCGCGCACGGGCGGGGTGCTGCTGGCCAGCAACCACCTGAGCTTCTTCGACTCCGTGGTGATCCCGGTCGTCGTGCCGCGCCGGGTCGCCTTCCTCGCCAAGAGCGACTACTTCACCGGCACCGGTCTGCGGGGCACGCTGCAGCGGCTGTGGTTCGAGGGACTCGACATGCTGCCCGTCGACCGCGACGACACCGCCTCGGCCGTCGCCAGCCTCGACATCGCGCTGGAGGTGCTGCGCCGCGGCGACGCCTTCGGCATCTACCCCGAGGGCACCCGCTCGCGCGACGGCCGGCTCTACCGCGGCCGCACCGGGGTGGCCCACCTGGCGCTGACCGCCGGCGTCCCCGTCGTGCCCGTCGGACTGATCGGCACCGACGAGGTGCAGCCCGTGGGTGTCGGCCGGCCGCGGGTGCGCCCCGTGACCGTGCGGTTCGGCGCGCCGATCGAGGTCGCCGGCAGGTTCGACGGGCTGCCGAGCGGGCGAGCCCGCCGCCTGGTCACCGACGAGGTGATGGCGGCTATCCAGGCCCTGACCGGACAGGAGCCGGCCGGCCGCTACAACGAGCGACCGGCCGACGCCTGACGGGTGGGTCAGCGCCCGACGCGCTTCGGCACCGTCCACCGGACGACGGTGGTGTGGCCGGCCAGCGTGCCGGTCACCTTGACCTTGAGCTTCTTGCCCCGGTCCTTGCGGACGATCTTGCGGGTGCGGTTGTCGGCACCCTTGATCTTCTTGCCCGCGCGGAACCACTGGAAGCGGAGCTTGGTGCCCTTCTCCCAGGCGCCCGGCTTGACCGTCAGCTTGCGACCCACCTTGGCCTTGCCGCCGCCCTTGACCTTGAGTCGGGGCTTGGCGGAGTGGATGGTCAGTGCCCTGACCAGGTCGAGCCCCAGGGCGGCGTACCCCTGAGGGGTGTGGCCGAGGAGGACCAACCGGCGCCCGTGGACGCCGTGCACCCGCAGGTCGAAGGTCTGGAACGCGGCGCCGTGGGTGCTGCGCAGGGTGCCGGCCGCCGTGCCGTCGGTGGTCCACGGCTGGTCGCCGGTCACGCCGTCGTTGGCGGCGAAGACCGCGCGGCCGGCGTAGGGGAGGATGAACGAGATCGAGCTGCCGTCGGCGCCGGGGCGCAGGTCCTTGACGATGCGGGTGCCCGCGGTGGTGCCGTCGCTGACCCAGGGCTCGCGACCGCGCGAGTCCTGCGCGGCGAAGAAGAGCCGGTTGCCGACAACCCGGAAGTAGTCGGGGTCGCCGGACGGGGCGCCCGGGGAGATGTCCCTGACCAGCGCGGTGCCGGCCGGGGTGCCGTCGGTGCGCCAGAGCTCCTTCCCGTGCGCGGCGGTGGTGGCCTCGAACAGCACCCGCTTCCCCAGCAGGACCGTGCGGAAGGTGCCCATGTCGGGAGGACCGGGGTTGACGTCCTTGACCAGCGACGTGCCGGCGGCCGTGCCGTCGGTGCGCCACAGCTCGTCGCCGTGGACCCCGTCGTCGAGGCGCAGCACGACCAGGCCGTCGCGCACGCGGGTCAGCGCCGTCGGGTCGGCGTACCCACCGTCGGGGTTGACGTCCTCGACGAGCGAGGTCGTGGCCGGCGTGCCGTCGGTGCGCCACAGCTCGGTGCCCTCGGCGACGGTGTAGGCGCGGAAGAGCACCGTGTCGGCGTCCAGGGCGACCATGCCCTGCGGGCCGGAGCTCTGGTCCCCGGGTGCCACGTTCGCGACCAGCGAGGTGGTGGGACCGGTGCCCCGAGTGCGCCACAGCTCGGCACCGTGGGTGCCGTCGTCGGCGGAGAAGTACAGCCAGTCGCCCACGGCCGTCAGGGCCGACGGGTGGCTGCCGACGGCGTTGGGGCTGATGTCGGCGACCTCGTGGGTGCCGGCGGGCGTGCCGTCGGTGACCCACAGCTCCTCGCCGTGCGACGGCGAGGTGGCCGCGAAGTAGACCTTGCTGCCCACTGCCGTGAACCTGCCCGGGTTGCTGCCGGCGGCGCCGGGGCGGACGTCGGCCAGCATCCGGGTGCCGGCCTGGGTGCCGTTGGTGACCCACGGCTCGAAGCCGTGCACCCCGTCGTCGACGTAGAAGACCGTGTACGCCGCCGTGGTGGCCGAGATGTCGCCGGTGAACATGTCGGCGAACGTGCTGAGCGTCTGCGGCACGACGCCGCCGTGGGCCTGGGCGGGGGCAGTGGTCGCGCCCAGGGCGAGCGAGGACAGGGCGACGGCAGCGACGCTGCTGCCGGCGAGGGTGCGCTTCATCGGGACTCCGAGGTGAGGGGCTCGACGTCGAGCCGGTCGTCATTACGTGTCGTAACGTTACGTAACGCAACGATGTCGCGGCAAGGGACGGGCCCGGCTGGTCTAGCGAGGATGAATGCTGAACGACCGGGCTCAGGCCGTGGCGCGCGCCCGCGCCAGCTCGGCCAGCCTGGCGAGCGCCAGCGGGAAGATCTCGGACGGCGGCGTGACCAGCCCGGCGCCGACCTGGCCCACGCCGGCCTCGCGCCCCGCCATCCCGGTGTTGATCTGCGGCAGGATCGCGGTGCGGCAGACCCTGGTCACGTCGATGCCGCTGGGCGTGCCCTGGAAGTCGAGCACGGGCACCGACCAGCGCGGGTTCTCGCCGAGGGTGATCTCGTGCATCCGGCGGGTGGTGGCTAAAGCGTCGGGCACGGTGCCGCCGACGAAGCGGACGATCGCGGGCGCGGTCGCCATCGCGAACCCGCCGATGCCGGCGGTCTCGGTGATGGCGGAGTCGCCGATGTCGGGGTTGGCGTCCTCGGGCCCGTAGTCGCCGAGGAACAGCCCGTCGGCCAGCTGGGCGGGGCCGGTGAACCACTCCTCACCCGTGCCGGCGACCTGGATGCCGAAGTCGGTGCCGTTGCGCGCCATCGCCACGACCATCGTCGAGCCCTCGATGCCGCGGGCGGCGTCGAGGGCGAGCTTGCAGGCCGGCATCGCGAGGTTGAGGAAGAAGTGGTCGTTGCCGCCGACGAAGCGCAGCGCCTCGGCGACGGCGGCGCCGTCGTGGCCGGTGCCAACCATCGCCGGCGCGAGGTCGCGCAGCAGCATCAGCGTGCCGGCCCGGTTGCGATTGTGGGCCTCGTCGCCCATCTGGAGCATCTGGGTCAGGATGCCGGTCACGTCGACGGGCCCGGTGGCGCGCACGGCGGCCTGCAGCAGCGGCCCGAGCACGTCGCCCATCCAGCGCAGCCGCGTGATCACCTCGGGGGAGTAGGCGCCGTAGCGCAGCACCTTCCCGAGGCCCTCGTTGAGCGAGCAGTGGGTGCGCCGGCCGGTCTCGAGGTCCTCCAGGACGAACATCCACATGCTCGGCGTCACGACGCCGGCCATCGGGCCGACGGCGCCGCGGTGGTGGCACGGCTCCAGGCTCACCGTGCGGCCGGACTCGAACAGCGCGACGGCGTCGTCGGGGTCGTCGACCAGCCCCTCGAGCGCGGCCCCGCCCATCAGCGCCCCCCGCAGCGGGCCGGAGGCGCGCGCCCACGCGATCGGCGGCCCCGCGTGCAGGAACTGGCCGGGCTCGAGGCCCAGCGCATTGGCGGCCGGCACCACGTCGACCAGGTGGGCCGTCACGCCGAGCATCGCGGCCAGGGCGCGCTCGTTGGCGTCGCGGCGCAGGGGGTCGGCGGCGACGGTGGCCAGGTCGGCCTCGGTGCCGGGCATCGGCGGGCGCCACTCGACGCGGCTGACGTCGACGGCCTGCCCGGCCACCGCGTCGGCGAACAGGTCGGCGCCCACCGACACGACGGAGGTGGGGGACACGACGGTCATCGGGGGCCTCCGGGGAGCAGCGAGACGGCACGGCGGGTGGCGCCGGCGTTGGACAGGTGGACCTCGGCGCCCGCCTCGACCAGCGCCGCCGCCTGGCGGTCGCGGTCCTGCGGGTCGCCGCCGGTGCCGACCAGGGCCACCACCACCGGCTGGTCGAGTGCCGCCACGGCGGGAGCGAGCAGGGCCGCCGGGTCGGGCTCGGCGCCGTGGCCCAGCACCACGTCGAGAAGGACGACCGCGGTCTCGGGGTCGCGCCCGGCCTCGGCGAGGTGCTCCAGGCGGAGCGTGGGGTCGATCATCGGGTGGGCGCGCCCTGCGGTGTAGGCGTCGTCGCCGAAGTCGACGAAGGTGTGCCCGTCGGACGCCCCGTCCCCGAGCAGGCCCTCGGCGACGATCCGGGCCTCGCTGGCCAGCGTGCCGCCGACGAACAGCCCGCGCAGCAGCTGGCCGCTGGTCGCGGGGGACGCCGACCCGGCGACGGGCCACGCGGGCACCTCGTGGCCGAGAGAGCGCAGCAGCGCCTCGGTCGCCTCGGTGAGGTCGGGGTGGCCGGCGCCGAGCAGGGCCAGGCCGACCGGTGTCGACAGCCCGTCAGCGAAGGCCCGCACCTCGGCCGCCACGTCGTCGGCAGGCGGCTTGGAGACGAGGAGCACCGTCTCGACCGCCGGGTCGGCGTCGAGGCGGCGCAGGGCCTCGAGGGTCGACAGGCCGCGGACCTCCGCGGACAGGTCGTGCCCGCCGACGCCGATCGCGTGGCTGACCCCGACGCCGGCGTGGTCGAGGAGGGCCAGCACCTGCTGGCAGCCGGTGCCGCTGGCCGCGACCAGGCCGACCGGCCCCGGGCGCACCGTGTTGGCGAAGCCCAGGCCCACGCCGCCCAGCACCGCGGTGCCGCAGTCGGGACCCATCACCAGCAGCCCGCGCTCGCTGGCCACCCGCTTGAGGGCGACCTCCTGCTCGACCGGCACGTTGTCGCTGAACACCATCACGTCGTGGCCCGCGTCGAGGGCGTCCATCGCCTCGACCAGGGCGCTGGGCCCGGGCACCGAGACCAGCGCGAGCGCGCCCGGCGCCTCGCGCAGCGCGCGGCCGGTGGTGCGCGCGGGGGCGACCTCCGCCGACCCCGACGTACGGCGGCCCAGGCCGGCCAGTGCCTCGTCGACCGCGGCCAGCGCCCGGTCGAGGGCGCGGTCGGGGTCGCCGGCGTCGTCGGCGAACCGGACCGCGACCACCATGTCGTTGGGGGTGGCGGCGTCGGGCACCTCGAAACCCATCTGCTCGAGCACCTCGACGTTCAGCGGGGTGCACATGGCGACCTGGGCGGCCGCGACCCCCTCGACCCCCTGCACGGTGCGGCTGACCTGGAGCAGCGCGACGGAGTCGGCGTAGGCCCCACCGCGCAGCTCGACGTGGGTGCGGCTCATGCGGCCTCCTCCAGTCCGGCGACGCCGGCACCGGCGCCCAGCGAGAGCAGGGCTCGGCGGGCCCCGGTGAGCAGCCCGGCGCCCGAGGTGTGGCCGACCGCGAGCAGGCGGGCGGTGGCGGCGGTCGCGTCGGCCGTGCCGAGGGCACGCAGCCAGGCCGCGAACTCGTCGAGCACCTCGCCCTGCAGCGCGCAGTCGAGCAGGGTGGCCGAGAGCAGGGTGGTGCGGTGGAGCAGCCCGCGCACCGCGGCGTCGACCTCGGGGGTCGCGACGCCGAGGCCGCGGCAGGCCGCGAGCCAGCCGCAGAGCACGTCGTCGCCCTGCGGGGTCAGCCCGTCGCCCGAACCCACGAGGGCGGCGGCGTCGGGCGGAGTCGCGACGCGGCCGGGGTCACGCAGGTCGCGCCGGTCGGGCACCGCCACCGGGTGCACCCGGCCGACGACCACCGGGTGCTCGTCGAGGTGCAGCACGCCGGCGGCGATCCGGGCCGACGTCACGGGCGGCAGCAGGTCGAGGCGGGTGCGCAGGCCGCACGGCACGGCGGCGGCGTCGCGGGTGAGCACGCCGACGCACCAGCCGGCCAGGCCGACGTAGACCGCCCGGTCGCCGCGGTGGACCACGGGGACGGGTCCGTCGGGAGCACCCCGCAGGGCGTCGAGCACCCGCGGTGGTGCGCTGGCCGGGAAGGGCGCGGCGGGGGTCACGCCCCGACGCTAGCCAAGCCGCCGCGACCTGGCCCATGTGAGGATGTGCCAACAGAACCCGGAGGAGGCTCCAGACCTTGCCAGACCAGCGACCCGGAACCATCGACGCGGCCCATGCGCTGGCACGGGTGGACGCCCTGCACAGCGGGCTCACCCAGATCGTGCTCGAGGGCGGCGACCTCCACGGCATCGCCGCCGAGGTGGCGCGCGTGCTCTCCGTCGGCGTGGTGGTCACCTCGACCGACGGTCGGGAGCGCGCGGCGGCGCTCACCGACGAGCAGCGGGCGCGGCTGCGCGGGGCCGACCTCGTCGACGCGACCGGGCGGCTGCGGGTCGAGCGGGTCACCGGCGGCGGCATCGCCCTCGGCGACGGCGCGCTCCGCACCCTGCGGGTCGCGGCCGGCGGCGTCGACCTGGCCCGGCTGGTCTGCCTGCGCGACGACGGCGCGCTCGGCGACGACGACGTCCACGCCCTCGAGCGGGCGGCCGCCGTCGCGGCGCTGCTGATCACCCGCGAGGAGGCCGTCGCCGCGGTCGAGAACAAGTACCAGGGCGACTTCCTGCGCGACCTGTTCCTGCGGCGGGCGGGCGGCCCGGTCAACGACGAGGACTACGTCGCCGAGCACGCCGACACCTTCGGCTGGGACCTGCACCGCCCGGTCGTCGTGGTCGCGGCCGAGATCGACCCGCCGCTGCCCGAGGAGTCCCCGGTGTCGCGGGCGGTGCGCCGGGGGTGGCAGGAGCGGTTCGCCGCCGCCTGGCGGGTGGTCACCCGCGGCGCCGATCCCGGCGTGCCGTGCGTCGACTTCTCCTCCGAGGTGGTGGCCCTGCTGCCGATCACCGGTGGCGACGGCGAGCCGCACCCCGGGCACGAGGTGGTGCGCCGGGTGGTGATGGCGGTCGCCGGCGACAAGGGTGGCGGGCGGCGCTCGTTCTCGGTGGGGGTGAGCCGGCTGGCGGCCGGGCTCGACGACCTGCCCGAGGCCTACGCCCAGGCCCGCCGCGCGGTGGAGGTCGGACGCCGGGTGCACGGTCGCGGGTCGACGACGTTCTTCGACTCCCTGGGCCTGCACCGGCTGATCGCGCTGATCCCCGAGACCCACGAGCTCCGGGCCTTCTCCCACGACGTGCTCGGCCCGCTGGCCGACACCACCTCGGAGGCCGCCGACCTGCGCGAGACCCTGCAGGTGCTGCTCGACACGAACTTCAACGTCGCGGAGGCCGCGCGGCTGCAGTTCTTCCACTACAACACGATGCGCTACCGGGTCTCCAAGCTCGAGCGGTTGCTGGGCCCCCTCTCCAGCGACCCCCACCTGCGGCTCGACGTCGCCGTGGCGCTGCGGGTGCTGGAGATCACCGGCTGATTGCACGCCGATGACCGTGGCGTTGCCACGGTGCCCGCGAAGCAAGTGGTGCCAGCGGCTCCGGCGTTCCTTCGGCAAACGTCGCCGTGTTGGGTGTCAGATGCGTCTCACTAGGTTGAACCGATCTTGACCACCCGGCGAGGGCCGGGAGAGGGGTGTGTGCACCGTGTCGATGTTCAAGTGGGACGTGGTCGATCCGGGGCCGGGCGAGCCGGTCGCCCCCGACCAGCGCCTAGCCTGGGGCAAGACTGTCGGGATCGGGGCCCAGCACGTGGTCGCGATGTTCGGGGCGACGTTCGTCTTCCCGATCATCATGGGCCTGAACGCCAACCTGGCCATCCTGATGAGCGGCATCGCGACGATCTGCTTCCTGCTGATCGTGCGCGGCAAGGTGCCGAGCTACCTCGGCACCTCGGCCGCGTTCGTCGGCGGCGCCGGCGCCATCTACGCCCAGGAGGGCGGCCCCGCCGACGTCACCGGCGCGATCCTCGTCAGCGGCGTGGTGCTCGGCCTGGTCGGCGTGCTGATCCACGTCGCGGGGCCGCGGTTCGTCAACGCCCTGCTGCCGCCCGTCGTGACCGGTGCGGTCGTGATGATCATCGGCTTCAACCTGGCCGGCGTGGCCACCGACGTCTACATGCCCGCCGACCGCTGGATCGCGATCATCACCATGACCGCCGTCATCCTGATGGCCGTCGGCCTGCGCGGCTTCCTCGGCCGGATCGCGATCTTCCTCGGACTGGTGTTCGGCTACGTGCTGTCGTGGATCTTCGACCTGATCGGGGTCGGCGGGGTCGAGGGCGACCGGGTCAACTGGGACACCGTCAAGCAGGCCGACTGGTTCGGCTTCCCCGACAAGACCGTCGCCGGTCTCGTGGGCAACCAGAACGAGCTCGGCAACATGGCCGAGGTCGGCTGGCACTGGCCGGACTTCTCGCTCACCTTCACGTTGCTCGCGCTGCCCGCCGTCATCGCGCTGGTGGCAGAGAACATGGGGCACGTCAAGGCCGTCTCCGGGATGACCGGCACGGACCTCGACCCCGAGATGGGTCGCGCGGTCGCTGCGGACGGTGTCGGCACCGTGATCGCCACCGCCGTGGGCGGCTCGCCGACCACGACGTACGCCGAGAACATCGGCGTCATGGCAGCCACGCGGGTCTACTCCACGGCCGCCTACTACGTCGCCGCGGTCGTCGCCATCCTGCTCGGGTTCGTGCCCAAGTTCGGGGCGGTCGTCTACGCGACGCCGGGCGGCGTCCTGGCCGGCATCACCCTGGTGCTCTACGGCATGATCGGCCTGCTCGGCGCGAAGATCTGGATCGAGAACCGGGTCAACTTCGCCGACCCGGCCAACCTGGTGCCGGTCGCGGCCGGCCTGATCCTCGGCATCGGCCTCGACACGACCGGCGTCTTCGAGGTGTGGGACGACTTCACCCTCGGCGGCATCGCGCTCGGCACCATCGTCGTCATCGCCGGCTACCACCTGGCTCGGCTCGTGGCGCCCAAGGGTGGGGATGGCACGATGTTGGCCGTGGGCAAGCCGGGGGTGCACGAGGAGCCGTGAAGCCTGCCCCCTTCGACTACCACCGTCCGGGATCGCTGGCCGAGGCGCTGGCGATCCTGGCCGGTGAGCCGGGGGCGAAGGTGCTCGCGGGCGGTCAGAGCCTGGTGCCGCTGCTGTCGATGCGGCTGGCCGCGCCGGCCGCCCTCGTCGACATCAACGGCCTGCCCGACCTCGACGCCGTCACGGTCACCGACGACGGGGTGCGGGTCGGCGCCCTGGCCCGCCACGCCGACGTGCTCGCCTCGACCGCCGCGGCGGAGCGTCAGCCCCTGTTGGGGATGGCGCTCGCCCACGTCGCGCACGCCACCATCCGCAACCGCGGCACCACCGTGGGGTCGCTGGTCCACGCCGACGCGGCCTCCGAGCTGCCGGTGGTGCTGCGGCTGCTGGGCGGCTCGGTCGACGTCGCCTCGGTGGGCGGCACCCGCACCATCGCCGCCGACGACCTCTACCTCGGCCCGCTGGAGAGCTCGGTGGCCCCCGACGAGATCGCGACCTCGGCCTGGTTCCCGGCGCTCGAGCCGGGGGCCGGGGTGGCGTTCGACGAGGTGGCCCGGCGGCACGGCGACTACGCGCTGTGCGGGGTCGCCGCCGTCGTCCGGGTCGAGGGTGACCGGGTGGTGTCGGCGCGGGCCGGGTTCGTGTCGGTGGCCGACCTGCCGACCGTCGTCGACGTCACCGACGCCCTCACGACGGTCGACGCCGCCGCGCTCGCCGACCTCGGCGACGTCGTGCTGCCGCACCTCGACCCGGCCGACGACGTCCACGCCACCGCCGACTACCGCGCCCAGCTGGTGCGGGTGCTGACCGCCCGGGTCGTCGGCACCGCCTACGACCGCGCCCGGGAGAGGGGGACCGCCCGATGAGCGACACCCGCCACGACGTCCGGCTGAGCGTCAACGGCGTGGGCCACGACGTGAGCGTGCCTGCGCGCCGGCTGCTCTCCGACGCGCTGCGCCACGACCTCGGCCTCACCGGCACCCACGTCGGCTGCGAGCACGGCGTCTGCGGCGCCTGCACCGTGCTGCTCGACGGCCGCCCGGTGCGCGCCTGCCTGATGCTCGCCGTCTCCGCGGTGGGCTGCGAGATCACCACCGTCGAGGGGCTGGCCCGCGACGACGGCTCGCTGGGGCCGGTGCAGCAGGCGTTCGCGGAGTGCCACGGCCTCCAGTGCGGCTTCTGCACCCCCGGCTTCCTGACCACGATCACGGCCGGGCTCGCCGACAACCCCACGCCCACCCACGAGGAGTGCCGCGACATGATCGCCGGCAACCTGTGCCGCTGCACCGGCTACCAGAACATCGTGCGGGCCGTCGAGCGCGCCGCCGAGCTGATCGCCGAGGAGGGGGAGGCGTCGTGACGACCAAGCTGATGGGCACGCCCGTGCAGCGGGTCGAGGACCAGCGGTTCCTCCGCGGCCACGGCCGCTACGTCGACGACGTGGCGGTCGACGAGCGCACCCTCCACGCCGCCGTGGTCCGCTCGCCCCACGCGCACGCCCGCATCGTCGACATCGACGTCTCGGCGGTGCTCGACCTCGAGGGCGTCCACGCGGTGTGGACCTACGACGACCTCGCCGGGCTCGCGACGCCGATGGCCGAGCCGCTGCCGCTGCTGATCCCGCACCCGGCGCTGACCCACGGCCGCACCCAGTACGCCCTCGCGCGCGCCGAGGTCAACTACGTCGGCGAGGCGGTGGCCTTCGTGGTCGCCGACGACCGCTACGTCGCCGAGGACGCCGTCGGCCTCGTGCGTGTCGACTACGAGGTGCTGCCCCCGGTGGTCGGCATCGACCGCGCCCGCGCCGCCGATCACCTGGTGCACGACGACGTGCCGGGCAACGTCGGGGCCCGGATGGAGCAGAAGACCGGCGACGTCGAGGCCGCGCTGGCCGCGGCCCCCCACCGCCTCCAGCTCGACCTCACCGTCGAGCGCAGCGCCTGCATGCCGATGGAGGGCCGCGGCACCGTGGCCCGCTGGGACCCCGACACCCACCGGCTCCAGGTCTGGTCGTCGACGCAGACCTCCACGGGCGTCCGCGCCGCGGTCGCGGTGAAGCTCGGGCTCGACCTGGGTCAGGTCGACGTGATCACCCCCGACGTCGGGGGTGGTTTCGGCGTGAAGATCAACCACCCGTGGCCCGAGGAGCTCCTGGTGCCGCTCGCGGCCCGGACGCTGGGGCGCACGGTGAAGTTCACCGAGGACCGTCGCGAGCACTTCATCTCCTCGGCCCACGAGCGCGGCCAGGTGCAGCACATCGAGGTCGGCTTCGACGACGAGGGCCGGCTGCTCGCGCTCGACGTGGAGTTCTGGCACGACCACGGCGCCTACACGCCCTACGGCCTGATCGTCCCGATCATCACCTCGACCCAGCTGCTCGGCCCCTACAAGCCGCAGGTCTACCGGGTGCGGTTCGAGTCGCTCTACACCAACACCGTCATCGTGACGCCCTACCGCGGCGCCGGCCGCCCGCAGGGCTGCTACGCCATGGAGCGCACGATGGACGCGATCGCCGACTTCCTCGACCGCGACCGCGCGGAGGTGCGGGCGGCCAACTTCATCCAGCCCGACGAGTTCCCGTTCGACCAGGGTCTGGTCTTCCAGGACGGCCGCGAGCTCGAGTACGACTCCGGCGACTACCCCGCCTCGCTGGAGAAGCTGAAGGCGCTGGTCGGGTGGGACGACTTCCCGGCGTACCAGGCAGAGATGGCGGCCGCGGGCCGCCGGGTCGGCATCGGCCTGGCCTGCTACGTCGAGGGCACCGGCGTCGGTCCCTACGAGGGCGCTCACGTGCACATCGAGACGTCTGGCAAGGTCAAGGTCGCCACCGGCCTCACCACCCAGGGCCAGGGGCACGCCACCGTCTTCGCGCAGCTGGTCGCCGACGAGCTCGGGGTGCGCATGGAGGACGTCGAGGTCGTGACCGGCGACACCCGGCGGATGCCCTACGCCGTGGGCACCTTCGCCTCGCGCGCCGCGGTGATGAGCGGCTCGGCCATCCACCTCGCCGCCAAGCGGGCCAAGGAGAAGGCGTTGCGCATCGCCGCCGAGGCACTCGAGGTCGACGAGCGCGACCTCGAGATCGTCGACGGGGTGGTGTCGGTGAAGGGCTCGCCCGGCACCTCGATCGACCTCGGCACCGTCTCGGTGCTCTCCAACCCGCTGCGCTACGCCTTCGACGAGGCCTCCAAGGCCGCCACCCAGTTCTCCGTGGGCGACCCCGGCCGGCCGCCGGTGGCCGAGGGCGACGAGCCCGGCCTGGAGGGCAAGGACTTCTACTCCCCGGAGCGCGCGACGTTCGCCTCCGGGATGCACGCGGTGATCGTCGAGACCGACCCGCTCACCGCCGAGATCCGGATCCTCAAGTACGCCGTCGTCCACGACTGCGGCCACCTGATCAACCCGATGATCGTCGAGGGCCAGATCCACGGCGGGGTGGCCCAGGGCGTGGGCGGCGCGCTCTACGAGCGGATGGCCTACGACGAGAGCGGGCAGCTGCTCAACGCCTCGTTCATGGACTTCCTGATGCCCTACGTCACCGAGATCCCCGACGGCATCGACATCGACCACCTCGAGACGCCCTCGCCGCTGAACCCGCTCGGCATCAAGGGCGCCGGCGAGGCCGGGGTGATCCCCTCGGCCGCGGTCTTCGCCGCCGCGATCGAGGACGCCGAGCGGGTGGCCCTGCCCGACCTGACGATCACCGCCATGCCCATCTCGCCGTCCGAGCTGCACGCGCTGCGCCAGCGGCACCCGCAGCCGCGGCCGCACCGACAGGAGCGCTCGTGAAGATCTCCGGGTCCAACACCCTGCCCCACCCGCCGGCCCGGGTCTGGGACGCGCTGCTCGACCCCGCGGTCCTGGTGGCCACGATCCCCGGCTGCTCGCGGCTCGAGTCCACCGGCGAGCACGCCTACGCGATGACGGTGACCGCCGGCGTCGCCGCCATCAAGGGCACCTACGACGGCAGCTGCTCCCTCACCGACCTCCAGCCGCACGAGTCGCTCACCATGCGGCTCACCGGGGCGGGCGCGCCCGGCACGGTCGACGCCACGGTGGACGTCCGTTTCGAGGACCTCGGCGCCGAGGGCACCCGGATCTCCTACGACGCCGATGCGGTCGTCGGCGGCATGGTCGGCGGTGTCGGGCAGCGGATGCTGGCGAGCGTCTCGCGACGGATGGCCGCGGAGTTCTTCGGCAACGTCGGCGACCGGATCGCCGCGCCCGCCGCGTCGGCCGAGCCCCCCGCCTCCGTCACCTCCGCGACGCCCGGCGACCCGCTGGCCCCGGCCGCCGGCGCGGTCTTCACCCCGCCGGCACCGGCGCGGGCCCCGGGCTCCTCGACCGAGTTCCTGCGCGGTGTCGCGGTCGGCGCCGGCCTGGTGGTGCTGGGCGTCGTGGTCGGGTCGCTGTTCGGCCGGCGGCGGTGAGCGACCTCTCGGTCGACTCGACCGCGCGCGAGATGGCCGCCGCCGTCCGCGAGCGGCGGATCTCGGCACGCGAGCTGCTCGAGCTCCACCTGGCCCGGATCGCCGAGCGCAACGGCACGCTGAACGCGATCGTGTCGCTCGACGAGGGCCGGGCCCGCGCCGGGGCGGCCGCCGCCGACGAGTGGCTGGCGCGCCGCGGCGAGCCGGGGGCCCTGCACGGCCTGCCGTTCGCGTTCAAGGACACCCACGCCGTGGCCGGCTGGCGCACGACGTACGGGTCGCCGCTGCTGGCCGACCACGTGCCGGACGCCGACGAGCTCGTCGTCGAGCGGGTGCGCCGGGCCGGCGTGGTCGTGATCGGCAAGACCAACGTGCCCGAGTTCGCCGCGGGCTCGCACACGTTCAACCCCGTCTTCGGCACCACCCGCAACCCGGTCGACCCCACTCGCTCGGCCGGCGGCTCCAGCGGGGGAGCGGCGGCGGCGCTGGCCAGCGGCATGGTGCCGCTCGCCGACGGCTCCGACATGGGCGGCTCGCTGCGCAACCCGGCCGCCTTCTGCGGGGTGGTGGGCCTGCGCCCCTCGCTCGGCCGGGTGCCGGAGTGGCCGCTCTACAACCAGTGGGAGACCACGTCGGTCGCCGGGCCGCTGGCCCGCAACGTCGGCGACCTCGCGCTGCTGCTGTCGGTGCAGGCCGGCCCCGACCCGCGGGCACCGCAGGCGCTCGGCGACCCCGGCTCGACGTTCGCGCCCCCGGTCTCGGGCACGCTCGCGGGGCTGCGGGTCGCGTGGAGCCTCGACCTCGGCGGGGCCTTCGAGGTCGACCACGAGGTCGCCGCGTTGGTCGAGCAGGCCGGCCGGCTGATCGCCCGCCACGGCGCCCGGGTCTTCTCCGCCTGGCCCGACCTTCCGGAGGCCGACGACACCTTCCGCACCCTGCGCGCCTGGCACCTGCACGCCAAGCTCGGCGACCTGCTCGCCGCCCATCCCGACGCGTTCAAGCAGTCGCTGGCCGACAACGTCCGGCTCGGCGAGACGCTGAGCGGGGCCGACGTCGCCCGCGCCTACACCCAGCGCACCGCGCTGTCGGAGCGGATGCGCGAGTTCTTCGGCTCCTACGACCTGCTCGTGCTCCCGGTCACCCAGGTGCCGCCGTTCCCGGCCGAGCAGGAGTGGCCCACCGAGATCAACGGCCGGCCGATGACGACCTACCTCGACTGGATGCGCTCCAACTACCTGATCACCGTCACCGGCTGCCCCTCGCTGGCGGTGCCGGCCGGCCGGACGCCGGGCGGGCTGCCGGTCGGCGTGCAGCTGGTCGGGCCGCACGGCTCCGAGCGCCGGCTGCTGGAGATCGGCGCGGCGTTCGAGGCCGCCCGCGACGCCTGAGCCCGGCGGCCGATCTGGCCCGTTGGTGCTATTCCGGGACCGTCCGGCCAGCCACTAGACAGGGCCTCACCAATCTCGGTTCGAAAGGGAGCCCATGTCCTCGTGTGACCACACCTGCCCGCCCCGGCGTCGCCGCCCGTCGTTCACCACGGTGATCGCGCTGCTGGCGCTGGTCCTCGCCGTCAGCGGCACCAGCTACGCCGCCGGCAAGATCAACGGCAAGAACATCAAGGCGAACTCCATCGCCGGCAAGAAGCTGAAGAACGACACCGTCACCGGTGCGAAGATCAAGGAGAGCACGCTCGGCCAGGTGCCGTCGGCCAAGGTGGCCGACTCGGTCAAGCCGGGCGCCGTCGCGGCGGACGACCTCGCTGCCAACTCGATCGGATCGGCCGCGCTGGGGACGATCACCCAGCGGCAGACGACCCAGTCGGTGGGGGCCAACTCGAGCGAGTTCCAGAGCACCAGCTGCCAGGCCGGCGAGCAGCTGATCTCCGGTGGTGCGTACTGGGAGCTTTCCAGCGGCACCTTCACCGACGCGACCTCCGCCGCGCTCGACCTGGTCTACAGCCACCCCAACAACACCAGCTGGGTGGTCCGTGGCCACAACGGGACCGGCAACAGCCACACCCTGCGCGTCTACGCGCTCTGCCTGGCGCCCTGACCCGCTGACGCTGCACGGCCCGCCTACCGCACGACCGGGAGGCGGGCCGTTCCGCGTCCGGACGCGTCGGGCCGGGGCCCACGGGGGGCGGCGACCAGACCAGCGGCGTTGCCTGGAAATAGGAGAGGGGCCCTTGGGAGTATGAGTCCCAAGGGCCCCTCAGGTGACCGGTACCGGTGACGCTTCCGGTCGACTGCTCCTCGACTCCGGTCCCAGCGGCCTCGTCACCCAACCGCCGCGACGCTGCTCCGGCAAGCCGGCGCCGCGTCGTACGGACCCTCGTCTCCGAGCTGTCCCGCTCTCCCCGAGGGGAGTGCGTGGGAGAAGTTCTATGCCCTGCGATCCCAGCTGCGCAAGGGTTTCCGGGGCTCGTCCGGCGACATTCCCGTGGTTCCACCGGCTCTCCACCGCCGGCCGTCGGTCGTGCACCACGTGGGTCACGCCGTCCACAGGTGGGGCCAGGTTGTGCACACGGAGGCGGCGCCGGTTGTGGACAACGGCGGCCATCGGTCCAGACCACCGCTCGCCGCGCCCTACGATCCCGGGCATGGGCTTCCTGCGCGAGGTGTGGCGGCGGGCGGTGTCCGGCGACGTCCTCACCGACGACGAGCGTGCCGCGGCGACCGCGGAGGGCCTCGAGGTGCTCGCCGAGGGGCTGCCGTGCACCCGGCGGTTGCGCGACTTCCGGGCGCCGGGGAGGAGGTCCGTCCGCCGGGTCACCCGCACCTCCGGCGGGGTGCTCCTCACCCGCAGCCGGCTGGTCGTGTGGGGTGCCGGGGAGCGCCACGTCGACGTCGCCCGCACCGCGCTGCCGCTCGCCGGGCTGACGGCCACCGAGCCGCGCCCCGGCGTCCTCCTGGTCTCCTACGACGCCGCCCGGCTCTTCCCCGACCGCTCGGGCCGGGTCGAGCTCGAGCTGCGCACGCCGGAGGCCGCGCGCGTGGTCGCGGCCGTGACCGGGGGCTGAGCGCAGCACCTGCCGACGGGGCGCAGCACCCTGCCGACGAGGCGCAGCACCTGCCAACGAGGCACGGGGGCGACGGCAACCTCTGCCGTGGTCGGCGCCGTGGCGCGGACGCTTGGATCGAGGCGTGGAGCACGACAGCGCACGCAGCGGCAGGATCCGGGTCGGCATCGACACCGGCGGGACGTTCACCGATGTGGTCGCCCTCGACGAGCGGTCGGGTCGGTTGGTCACGACCAAGACCCCGTCGACGCCGGCCAACCCCGCCGACGGGTTCATGGCCGGCATCGACAAGGTGCTCGGGCTGCTGGGGGTGCCGGCCGGCGACGGCAGCGTGCTCGCCGCGGTCAGCCACGGCACCACCGTCGCGACCAACCAGCTGCTGGAGGGCAAGGTCGACCGGCTCGGCTTCGTGACCACCGAGGGCTACGAGGCGATGCTCGAGATCGCCCGGCAGTCGGTGCCCGACGGCTACGGCAACTCCTACTTCTGGGTCAAGCCCGACCGGATCGTCCCGCGCGACCTGGTCAGGGGCGTCGGCGGCCGGCTCGACTTCACCGGCGCCGAGGTGCGCCCCTTCGACGAGGACGGCGCCCGCGCGGTCGCCCGCTGGTTCCGCGACCGCGGCATCACCACCCTCGGGGTCTGCTTCCTCCACGCCTACGCCAACCCCGAGCACGAGGAGCGGATGCGGGCGGTGCTCGCGGAGGAGCACCCCGACGCGGTGGTCTCGCTGTCGAGCGAGGTGCTGCGCGAGTACCGCGAGTACGAGCGGGCGATGACCACGCTGGTCGACGCCGCGGTCAAGCCCCGGCTCTCGGCGTACGTCTCCAACATCACCAGCCGCCTGACCGCCTACGCCGAGCGCCCGATCCCCTTCTACGTGATGAAGTCCAACGGCGGCGTGCTCAGCGCCGACGAGGTCGTGCACCAGCCGATCACCACCGTGCTGTCGGGGCCGGCGGCGGGCGCCCTCGGTGCCGCGCTGATCGCCCGGGTGGCGGGCTTCGACAAGGTCCTCACCAGCGACGGCGGCGGCACCTCCACCGACGTCAGCGTGGTGATCGACGGCGAGCCCACGCTCACCACCGAAGGCTCGGTGGGCGCCTTCCCGTCGAAGATCCCGATGATCGACGTGGTGACGGTCGGGGCCGGTGGTGGCTCGATCGCCTGGCTCTCGCCCGAGGGCACCCTCAAGGTCGGGCCCCAGTCGGCCGGCGCCGACCCCGGGCCGCTCTGCTACGCCCGGGGCGGCACCGACGTCACCATCACCGACGCCCACGTCGTGCTCGGCCGGATCCCGCCCCACCTGCTGGGCGGGGAGATCCCGCTCGACGTCGACGCCGCGCGCCGCGGCGTCGAGGAGCTGGCCGCCCGGCTCGGGCTGACCCCGGAGGCCTGCGCGACCGGCGTGCTGGAGATCTCGGCCTGGAACCAGGCCAACGCCCTGCGCCAGGTCACGGTCAAGCGCGGCCTCGACGTCCGTGACTTCACGCTGACCACCTTCGGTGGCTCGGGGTCGCTGCTGCTGTGCCGGCTCGTCGATGTGCTGGGCCTGCCCGCGGTGCTGGTGCCGCCCGACCCCGGCAACGTCTCGGCGTTCGGCCTGCTCACGGTCGACGTCAAGAACGACTACGTGCAGACCCACGTGGCGCTGGCCGACGCCCTCGACCCCGCGGTCGTCTCGGGCATCGTCGACGACCTCACCGCCCGCGCCGCGGCGGCGCTGGTGGGCGAGGGGTTCGCGCCGGAGCAGCACCAGTTCGCCCGCACCGCCGACCTGCGCTACTTCGGCCAGGCCTTCGAGGTGCGGGTGCCGGTGCCCGACGGCCTGGTCGACGCCGCTGCGCTCGCCGAGGTCGCCGAGCGGTTCCACGCCGAGCACCGCCGGCTCTACGGCTACGACTTCGCCGGCGACCCCGACCAGCAGGTCGAGTGGGTCAACGTCCGGGTCAGCGGCATCGGCCCGATCCAGCGCCCCGAGATCCGGCGCCACCCCGTCGGCGACGGCTCGCCGCCGACGGTGCGGAGCCGGCGCCCGGTCTGCTTCGACGCCGACGCGGGCTACGTCGACACCCCGGTGCTGTGGCGCCCCGACCTGGCGCCCGGCACGGTCGTCACCGGCCCGGCCGTGATCGAGGAGTTCGGCTCCACCGTGCCGCTGCACCCGGGCTTCACCGCCCGGGTGGACGAGCTCCTCAACATCATCGTGACCCCGGACCCCAGGAGCCAGGCATGAGCACGAGCACGAGCAGGCAGGCCCCCACCCAGTTCCCGTTCGGCCACCTCACCGCCGACGCCGGAGCGAGCGCCGACCCGGTGCTGGTCGAGATCGTGCAGGGGTCGCTGGCGAGCGTGGAGATGGAGGTCGAGACCGCGATCGCCCGCACCAGCCGGAGCCCGATGATCCGCGACGCCCACGACTTCCGCGCCGGCATCCACGACCGGCTGCTGCGCAAGCTCACCGGACGGTCGTACTCCGCGCTGGTCCACCCGGTCGCCCGCGACTTCCCGCTCGAGGAGATGCGCGAGGGCGACGTCTTCTTCCACAACGACGTCTACCGCTCCGAGGGCGGCATCGGGCACCTGCCCGACCTGTGCGTGACGGTGCCGGTCTTCTCGGGCCCGGCCGACCGGCGCCGGGTCGTCGCGTTCGTGCAGGCGTTCGGCCACCACGACGACATCGGCGGCGCGGTGCCGGGCTCGATGCCCTCCCACGCGACCAGCGTCTTCGAGGAGGGGCTGATGGTGCCCCCCATCCGGCTGTGGGACGCCGGCGTGCCCAACCGGGCCGCGCTGTCGATCATGACCCGCAACTCCCGGATGCCCGAGTCGCTCGCGGCCGACCTCGACGCCGAGTGCTCGGCGTGCCTGATGGGCGCCCGCCGGCTCGGCGAGCTCTTCGACCGCTACGGCGTGGAGACGGTCGAGTCGTGCTTCGACGCGATCATCTCGCGCACCACCGAGACCTACCGCCGCGAGATCCTCGCCAAGATCCCGGTCGGCAGCTGGGTCTGGGAGGACTACGCCGAGCACGACGGCGTGGACGAGCCGCGACTGCACGCCCAGCGGATCACCCTGACCCGCACCGCGCCCGACGACCCGGGGGGCGAGCGGCTGGTGCTCGACTTCGACGGCACCTCGCCGCAGGCCAAAGGGCCGATCAACCACTGCGGCGACTACAGCGACGGCGTCTTCCTCAAGAAGTGGCTGGCGCCGATCCTGCGCAACCTCGCCGACACGCCCGAGCGGATGGCCGAGCTCGACGTCAACGAGGGGATCGTGCCCCTCATCGAGATGCGGTTCCCCCCGCCCGGCACGCTGCTGACGCCGGTCTTCCCGGCGCCCACCAACGCCCGGACCTTCGTGATCCTGCGCCTGCTCGGCGTGCTCGCCGGCGTGGTGGCCAAGGCGGTCGACGGCCGGATGCCGGCCGACCAGGAGACGATCCGCTACACCGGCGTCTACGGCGAGGACCTCGACGGCCGGCCGTACCTCATGCGCGAGGTGCTCGGCGGCGGCTCGGGCGGCCGCTACTACGCCGACGGCGAGGACACCATCCACGTGGTGCCCGACTCCCGCAACCTCCCCACGGAGTTCACCGAGGCCAGGTTCCCGTTCCGGGTCGAGTCGCTCTCGCTGGCCGTCGACAGCGGCGGCCCGGGGCAGTTCCGCGGGGGCCTGGGCTACGAGAAGCAGGTGCGGATGCTCAAGGACGCCCACTTCATGTCGATCGCCGACCGGTCGATCCTGGCCTGCTGGGGAGTGCGCGGCGGCCGGGCCGGCACGCCGTTCCAGGTCACCATCGACCCCGGCGGACCCGCCGAGCGCGAGGTCGACGCCCTCGCCGACGCTGAGCCGGTCCGGGCCGGTGAGCTGATCCGGATCCGCACCACGGGCGGCGGCGGCTGGGGCGACCCGCTCGAGCGCGACCCCGCGCTGGTCGTGCGCGACGTCGTGTGGCGCAAGGTCTCCGCGAGCGCGGCCGAGCGCGACTACGGCGTGGTGCTGACCGGCTCGCTCGACGACGACAGCCTGGCCTTCGACGCCGACGCCACCGACGAGCTCCGGTCGCGGCTGGCCGCGACGCGCGGCGAGCCGGCGTTCTTCGATCGCGGGCCCGGCTACGCGCGGCTGGCCGGCGGCGCCACCTCCGCGACCGTCGACGCGGGCTGAGCGGGCCGGACGACGATGGCGTCAGCTCCAGGCGGCGTGGGTGACCGTGCCGATGGTGATGCCGACCAGCGCCAGCACGAGGTAGATCGCCAGCCACCACAGCGGCGGCCGGAGCCGGTTCTCCTTCACCCGGGCGGTCAGGCCCGAGCCGCGACCGACGGGCAGCACGACGTAGAGCACCGGGGCGGCCATCAGCCAGAACAGCACGCCGCACACGATCCAGCCCGCCTCGGCGCTGCCGTCGAAGAGACCGAAGTCCATGAAGTTCCAGCCCAGCGAGCCGAAGAGGCCGACCCACATCAGCGAGAGCAGGTCGGGGGCGCCCAGGCCGATCGCGACCGCGGTGCCGGCGAACGCGGTCAGCATCATCACCGGGATGCCGACCGGCATCATCCACACCCCCTCGGGGCACGGCTGGGCCGAGACGTAGGGCCCGCCGTCGGCGCACGAGCCCCCGACGCCCATCACGTCCCGCATGACCAGGTAGACCCAGGTCATCATCGTCACCAGCAGCACGACCGCACCGACGAGCCACGCGACCCGTCCCACGGGGACCGCCGGGGCGGCCTGGATCTCCACCATGGCCGCACTCTGGCAGAGATCCGGCCGCGATGACGGGCGCGACACGGACCGTCGCGGTGCTCGGCGGCACCGGCAAGACCGGCCGCGCGGTCTGCGCCGCCCTGACCGACCGCGGCGCGGTGGCCCGCCCGCTGTCGCGCCGGCACCGGGAGCACCTGCCCGCCGCGCTGGCCGGCTGCGACGCGGCGTACGTGATCGCCCCCAACATGCACCCCGACGAGCCCGGCCTGGTGGCCGAGGCGTGCGCGGCGCTGGTGGTGACCGGGGTAGGAAGGGTGGTCTACCACTCGGTCGCCGCGCCCTACGCGCCGTCGATGCCCCACCACGTCGGCAAGGCGGTCGCCGAGGACGTCGTGCGCCGCTCCGGGCTGGCCTGGACCGTGCTCCAGCCCGCGCCGTACCTGCAGAACCTCGACCTGACCCGCACCGTCCGGGTGCCCTATCGCGCCGACGCGCAGTTCGGCTTCCTCGACCTCGCCGACCTCGGGCGCGCCGCGGCGACGGTGCTGCTCGACGACGGGCACGTGGGCGCGACGTACGAGCTGGCGTCGCGGCAGGCGACGGTCGCCGTGCTGGCGGCGGAGGCCGGCGTCGGCGTCGAGGTGGTGGGTGCCGGGGAGTGGGCGGTGCGCGAGGGCGCGGACCTCGAGCCGCGGGTGCGCGAGTGGCTGCTGGCGATGTTCGCCCACTACGACGCCCACGGGCTGCCGGTCGGCACCCGGGTGCTCGAGTGGCTGCTGCGCTCGTAGGATTCCGCCGTGCCCGTCGACGTCAGAGCCGCCCTGCCCGCCGACCTGGCCGCCATCGCGGCGATCTGGCACGCCGGGTGGCACGACGGCCACGACGGGCACGTGCCGGAGGCACTGGCCGCGGCCCGCACCGAGGCGTCGTTCCGCGAGCGCGCCGCGGCCCGCCTGCCCGACACCTCGGTCGCCGTCGTCGACGGCGAGGTGGCGGGGTTCGTGGTGGTCGCCGAGGACGAGGTCGAGCAGGTCTACGTCGCCGCCCACCACCGCGGCACCGACGTCGCCCCGGCCGTGCTCGCCGAGGGCGCCCGGCTGGCCCACGACCGGGGCCACGACCGGGCCTGGCTGGCGGTCGCGACCGCGAACGCCCGGGCCCGGCGGTTCTACGAGCGCGAGGGCTGGACCGACGAGGGCCCGTTCGACTATCCCGCGGAGGGCCCCGACGGCCCGATCGTCGTCGCCTGCCACCGCTACGTGCTGACCGCGACCGACTGACCGGTCGCCGGCTCCCGGCCGCTTTGGTGGCGGGCGGCAGCATGGGCGGGTGGACGACGCGCGGCAGGTGCTGGAGGCGGAGCGGGCCCGGACCCTGGCCCGGCTCGCCGACCTGACCGCGGGCTACGACGCCGTGGTCGCCGCCTCGCTCGACACCAACGCCGACGACGAGCACGACCCCGAGGGCGCCACCATCGCCTTCGAGCGCGCCCAGGTGGGTGCCCTGGCCGCGCAGGCGCGCGATCACCTGGTCGAGATCGACGCCGCGCTCGCGCGGGTCGCCGACGGCACCTGGGGCACCTGCGAGCGCTGCGGCCGCCCCATCGCCCCCGGGCGCCTCGAGGCCCGCCCCGTCGCCCGCACCTGCATCGACTGCGCCGCCGCCGGTCGGCCGCGGCGCTGAGGCGGGGGCTCGGGGCGACCGAACCGCGCTTTGCGCCGTTCGTGCGGGTGGTGGGTGCGATCCGGGGGTGCGAATCGCGCCTTTGCGTAGTTCGTGCGGTTGGGGCGCGCTGGCTCCGGGCAGCGGGGGGCGGCCGCGCGCGTAGCAGGCCGAGCCTCGGCGTCAAGGGTTCGCTTCGCCGCTGCGCGCCCTTGACCCCGAGCCTCGTTCGGCCTGCTGGTCGGCGCGCTGCCGGCACGGGCTCCGCCCGCGCCGCCGCTGGCGCGGCCGCCAATGTGCCAGAACCACTCGATTGAGCTGTTCGTGCGGATTGGGGGGTGGCGAATCGACCGGAACCACTCGATTGAGCTGTTCGTGCGGATTGGGGGGTGGCGAATCGACCGGAACCACTCGATTGAGCTGTTCGTGCGGATTGGGGGGTGGCGAATCGACCGGAAGCACTCGATTGAGCTGTTCGTGCGGATTGGGGGGTGGCGAATCGACCGGAAGCACTCGATTGAGCTGTTCGTGCGGATTGGGGGGTGACGAATCGACCGGAACCACTCGATTGAGCTGTTCGTGCGGATCGGGGGCGCGATTCGGTGCCCGAACCACGCCTTTGCGCCGTTCGTGCACCAGCCAGCGACCCCCACCCACACCCCCCGGAACGACGGACCGGGGCCCGGCACCAGTGCGGTGCCGGACCCCGGCCGGGTGGAGCGGGTGGTGCCGGTCAGGTGACCTTGATCTTCACCGTCACCGTGGCGCCGGTGAAGCCGGTGCTCGGCAGGTAGCGCACGACCAGCTTCTTCGTGCCCTTGCCCTGCTTCTTGGGCAGCTGGAGCGACACCTTCCCGCCGGCCAGCGTCCGGGTGCCGACCGACTTGCCGGCGTAGGTCACCTTCACGGCGCCGGTCGGGACCAGCCCGGGCGCGGAGACGGTGACCTTGACGGTCGGCTTCTTGCCGCGCTTGACCTTCTTCGGCGCCTTCACCTTCAGCGTCGCCGTCGCCGGGAGCACCTTGGCCGATGCCGTGGAGGTGGCGGTGCCGGGGGAGTAGCCCGCAGCGGTGCGGGTCTCGGTGACGGTGACGGTCTTGCCGGCGTCGCGCGGCTTGAGCACGTAGCTGGTGCCGGTGCCGACGGCCTTGCCGCCCACCGACCACGCGAACGTGCTCGTGCCCTCGACCGGCCAGGTGGCGGGCGTGATCGTCAGCGTCTGGCCGACCCGGGCCGAGCCGGTGATGGTCGGCGGGGCGGTGGCGACCGGTGCGCCCTGCAGGGCCACGGTGACCGAGGCGGGCGCCTTGGCCGGCAGGTAGTCGGCCTTGCTGCCGGTGACGACGACGCCGATCTTCTTGCCCGCGTCACCGGGCTGGACCACGTAGGTCTCGCCGGTGGCCTGCCAGATCGCCTTGCCGTCCACCTGCCACTGGTAGCTGGTGGAGACGTCGTCCTGCCAGAAATCCGGCGCGACGGCGGTGAGCGTCTGGCCCACGGCCGGGGTGCCGGTGATCGAGGCCGGCGAGGTCGCGGCGACGAACTTGCGCCCCACCTTGAGCACCATCCGGCCCGACGCCTCGTCGGAGTCGACGACCTGGATCACGGTGCCGTTGCCGGCGACCTGGGTGGAGTACCAGCCGCTGATCTGCCAGGTGTCGTCCCAGTAGGCCTCGGGGTCGGTGTCCTCGAAGACCGGCGTGCCGGGGTGGGCGTCGACGTCGTACGACATGCCGCCGTTCGCCTCGGTGGTGAGGTGCAGCCCGTCGGTCTGGTCGACGTCGAACGTCGCGTCGTAGGCGTTGAGCCGGCCGCTCGCGTAGGAGGCGGGGTTGCCGGCGGCGTTGTGCCACAGCTCGTACTCCGGGTTCGCGTCCACCGGGAGCGCCTGCCCGCCACCGGGGTGGGAGCTGGTGTTGTTGTCGGCGTAGCGACCGTTGGCGTACCAGATCAGCAGACCGTCCTGGTAGGGGAACTGGTCGACCTTGTTGGGCGCCGTCACCGGGTAGTCGTGGCTGTACGGGCCCTCGGCCAGGGTGCGGTCGTAGCCGCGGTACTGGCGGTTCTCGGCGACGTAGTAGTGGTCGTAGACGAGCGTGTAGTCCGCGCCGTCCATCACCCGGAAGCCGTCGAGCGTCCAGGTCGGCGCGCCGTCCTCGACGTCGGTGAGCAGGGTGTCGCCGATGGCGATCGTGTCCACCGAGAAGCCGAGCTCGTGGTACGCCGCGTCGTTGTACATCTCGAACTCCACCTTCACCTCGTCCCCGGCCCACTGGGTCAGGTCGGCGGTGAGGTCGGTCCAGGCGTTGTCGCACTCACCGGCGGTGCGGGTGCCGGAGCACCCGGTGATGCCGAAGCCCTCGTTCTGCTGGTTGGGGTCGGTGGTCGTCGAGAGGTTGGTCTCGGTGTAGGTCCAGGTCTGACCGCCGTCGGCCGACACCTTCAGGTAGGCGTAGTCCCAGTCGTCCTCGATCGAGTAGCTGACCCGGGCGGTGAGCGTGGGGTCGTCGGCCGGCACGGTGACGGTCGGGCTGGTCACGGTGGCGACCCGCTCGTCGCCGTTGCCGGAGTAGAAGTAGTGCGTGCCCGGCCCGTCGGGCTCGACGACGTCGATCACCGCGCTGGCCCGGGGGAGCGTGACCGCGACGGCCTGCGCCCCCACGGTGTTGGCGTGGTACGACGGGCCGAGGACGACGTTCTGCGGCGCGTCGCTGCCGTCGACGATCTCGAGGTCGTTGGGGCCGTACCAGCCGAGGAACAGCTTCTCGGTGGCGCCCATGTGGTTGGGCGTGGTGCCGGTGGTGCCCTCGCCGTGGCCCATCCACGAACCCGAGCTCATCAGGTTCCAGAAGCCGGTGGAGTTGTCGCCGTCGACGGTGTCGTAGTAGTCGGGCAGGCCGAGGTCGTGGCCGAACTCGTGGGCGAAGACGCCCAGGCCGCCGTTCTCGGGCTCGGTGGTGTAGTCGCGGATCCACAGGCCGGTGTCACCGATCTCGACACCGCCGTTCTTGTTGCCCTCCGGGCCGACGTCGCCGTTCTGGTTGACCGAGGAGCGGTGCGACCAGATCGCCCACGTGGGAGCCCCGGAGTCCTCGCCCTCGCCGGCGTGGATCGCCTGGAAGTGGTCAATGTAGCCGTCGGCCTCGTTGAAGTCGCCGTCGGCGTCGAAGTCGTAGCGGTCCCAGACGTCGAAGGTCTTGAGGTACTCCGCGATCTCGGCGTCGGACTTGCCGGCTGCTTTCTGGTCCGCGAACCAGGCGTCGGCGCCGTCCTGGATGAACGCGGTCATCGCCTCGCCGGTCTCGTCGCCGATGGGCGGCGTCGCCGGGTCCTCGTCGTCGTCGACGGCGGTCTGGTAGTACGACGCCGGGTGCTCGACCTTCACCCAGTCGGACACGTCGCCCTCGAGGTGGAAGCGCCCGCTCGACATCTCCTTGTAGACGTCGCGGAACGACTCACCGTCCTGGTCGGCCAGGCCGTTGAAGAACATGTCGAGGAAGTGCTGGCGGGAGAAGTCCGCCTCCCAGTACGTCGAGTTGTCGCTCTCGGCGGGCTCCGGGATCTCGTTGTGCAGCGGGCCCGAGGTGTTGTCGGGGAACGCCGGGTTGCCCTCGCCGTCGCCGAACTCGACGAGGAAGGTCAGCAGCTGGGCGGTCTGCGAGACGGGGTAGTCGACCTCGGTGCCGTCGGCGAGACGGATGGCGCGGTCGGGGCCCTTCCCCACGGTCCGGGCCTTGCCGGCCACCAGCTCGTCCACGGCCCGCTGGCGCAGCGCGGTGCGCTTGGCGTGGAGCGGGTCGGGGTGGTTGTCGGGCCTGGCCTGCGGCCCGCTCAACGTCGTGGGTGCGTCGTCGATGTCGGGGGCCGCCTGTGCGGTGCCCTGGACAGCGGTGGCGGCGAGCCCGAGGGCCGCCACCACCCCGACGACGCTGGTGATGCGTCGATTCACGTGGTCCTCCGAGAGAAGATCGAGGCGGGCGCCCGAGTGGTGCCGACTCGACGGACGTCATGGCCCGCAAGGTGCACCTCATCAGAAATCCTGGCGTTGAGGAAGCACCCCGCCGGAGATAGTTGCGACAGGGACCGCCGGGCTACGTCGGCAGCCGCTCCGAGGCCAGCCTGCGGGTCGGCTCCGGCATCCGGGCGCCGTGACGGTCGAGGAAGGTGCGCACGCCGTCGGGGTCGCGGGTCGAGGCGTGGCGCAGGAACACGGCGACCGGCCGGCTCACCAGCGGGTCCTGGTCGCCGGCGAGGGTGGCCGCCACGTCGTAGGCCGCCACGAGGTCGACGTTGCTGCCCTCGGAGACGAAGAACAGCGGCGCGGTGATGGCCGTGCGCCGCCGGAGCGGGTCGGGCGAGACCGACAGCTCGTGCAGCGGGTCGAGGCTCTTGCCGATCAGGTGGCCGCCGACCACCCGCGGCGCGGCCCGGTCGACCATGTCCCACGTCGTCAGCCGGTCGTGGCGGTGCAGGTAGAGGTCGTAGCGGTCCTGGTCACCGATCGCCCGACGCACCTGGAGGTCGAGGATGCAGGCGGCCGCCATCCGGGGCTCGTACGCCGGGTGGTCGAGCAGCCGGTCGACCTCCGCGAGCGGAAGACCGGTGGCCGCCCGGGCAATGTCGAACAGGTCGCCCATCCTGATGCCGGACGCCGGCTCGTCGGGCGACAGCCGACGCCGCAGGGTCGCGAGCTCGGCCGGATCGGCGGCGGCCGCGAGGGCCTCGACCACGGCGGCGGCGGTGGTGTGGTGGGCGGGTTCTGGCATGCCCGCGACTCTAGGGGGCCGGCGCGGGGGTGCGGTTCAGGGCTCGATCAGCCCGGCACGGATGGCGTAGCGCACCAGCTGGGTGCGGTCGCTCATGCCGAGGCGGGCCAGGATGTTGGCGCGGTGGCGCTCCACCGTGCGGGCGCTGATCGTCAGCGCCCGGGCGATCTCGCGGGTCGTCATGCCCTCGGCGACCAGCTTGAGCACCTCGTCCTCGCGCGCGGTCAGCACGGTCTCGGGCACCCGCTCGCCGCGGCGCAGCCGGTCGAGGTAGTCGCGGGCCAGCGCCCCCATCGCGCCGGGGTAGACGAACGCCTCGCCCCGCATCGCGGCCCGGCAGGCGGCGACGAGGTCCTCGTCGGCGACCGACTTGAGCACGTAGCCGCTCGCACCCACCTTGAGCGACTCGAAGAAGAACTGCTCGTTGTCGTGCATCGACAGCATCAGCACCACCGGCGGGTCCCGTCGCCGGCTCAGCTCGCGAGCCGCCTGCAGCCCGGTCATCCGCGGCATCGCGACGTCGAGCACGACCAGGTCGACCTCCACCGCGTCCGGGCCGCGCAGCAGCTCGACCGCCTCGGCCCCGTCGCCGGCCTCGGCGACCACCCGGAGGTCGGGCTCCTGCTCGAGGATCAGCCGCACGCCGCGCCGCACCAGCGCGTGGTCGTCGACCAGCATCACCGAGATCACGGCGCCGCCACCGCGACCGCCACCGGCAGGCCGAGCCGCACCAGCGTGCCGCGTCGGCCGGCCGGCGCCACCTCGAGGCGGCCGCCCACCAGGCGGGCCCGCTCGTCCATGCCGAGCAGCCCGGACCCCGACGAGCCGGGCCGGATGCCCACGCCGTCGTCGCGAACCTCCAGCACCACCTCGCCGCCGACCCGTGCCAGCGTCAGCGACACCTGCGCGGCGAGCGCGTGCCGGGCCACGTTGGTCAGCGCCTCCTGGGCGACCCGGTAGACCACCAGCTCGGCCTCCGGGCGCAGCGGCGGAAGACCCGGCGCGATCGTCTTGCGCACCTGCGGCCCGCCGTGGGCGGAGAGGTCGGAGACCAGCGAGGTCAGCGCGCTGTGCAGCCCGAGCTCGTCGAGCACGCCGGGGCGCAGCCGTCGCGCCACGCGTCGTACGTCGTCGAGCCCGGAGCGGGTGCTCTCGCGCAGCAGCGCCAGCTCGGCGGCCAGCTCGGCCGGCGCCCGGCCCTCGACCTGCTTGAGCCCGAGCAGCACCACGGTGAGCGACTGCCCCACCTCGTCGTGCAGCTCCTGCGCGATCCGGTGCCGCTCGGCCTCCTGCGCCGCGACCGCTCGGGCGTTGCTGGCGCTGCGCTCGGTCTCCAGCCGGTCGAGCATCGCGTTGAACCCCTCTACGAGCCGGCCCGCGGGCCCGGCGACCGCGCCCAGCCGCTGGCCGGGGCGGGTGGGGTCGACGGTGGCCATCTCGCGCACCACCCGGTCGATCGGCCCGATCGTCCCGCGCAGCAGCAGCGCGTTGGTGACCAGCATCAGGCCGAGCCCGACCACCAGCACGACCGCCTCCGAGACCAGGGTCCGGCGCGACACGCTCGCGGGCGAGAGGGCCAGCGCGAGGGTGCCGGCGAGGAAGACGGCGCCGTTGATCAGGCACACCTTCCAGTACAGGGAGAGCGAGCGCGGGTGCACCTCGCCAGCGTGGCCGCTGGGCGTGCGCCCGACAAGGCTGCGGCCCCGTCCAGGCCGGAGATGGGTGCTACCACGCATACCGCCGCACGCCCGCGCGGGCGAGGCTGGAGGCAACGCACCCGAACCGTCGATCCGCCCCCGGAGGAGGACCCGTGGACCAGCACCCCGGCACCCAGGTGTGGGCGGCCACCGGCCCGCTCGTGGTCCTGGTCGTCGCGGTGCTCGGCGTCCTCGGCACGCTGCGCTGGGTGCCCCGGGGCCACCTCGGGGTGCGGCTGCGGCGCGACCGGGTGCGCTCGGTCTCCGGGGAGGGGCTCCAGGTGGGGCTGCCGCTGGTCGACCGCGTCGTGGTCGTGGCCGAGGCGCCCGACCCGGTCGACCTGGTGGTGCGCACCACCACCGCCGACGGCTGCGAGGTGCGCGTCGTCGTCCGCGCCGAGGCCCGGTTGGTCGCGCCGACGCCGATGGAGCGCTACGTCGACGCGCTCGGCGCCGGGCGACTGGCTGCCGAGCAGGTGCTGGCCCGGTGGGTCGCCGGCCACCGGGTGGCCGACCTGCCCGAGGCGCTGCTCGACCAGTGGGCCGAGGTGACGACCGCCGTCGACCGCGAGGCCCGGCTCCGCGGGCTGCGCGTCCTCGACCTCGAGCTGGAGGAGCTCGACGTGCTGCTCGCCGGGCCGGCCCTCCACCGTGGACCCCGCTGACCTCAACGGCGTGCTGCTCGGCGGCACGATCGTGCTCCTCGCCGCGGTCGCGGCCGTCCGGCTCTCCTCACGGGCGGGGCTGCCCAGCCTGCTGGTCTACCTCGCGATCGGACTCGTCATCGGCGAGGCCGGCCTCGGCCTGGAGTTCGAGGACCCCGACCTGACCCAGGTGCTCGGCACCGTGGCCCTGGCCGTGATCCTCGCCGAGGGCGGGTTCACCACCGACTGGAGGGTGATCCGGCCGGTCGCGCCGCTCGCCGGCGTGCTGGCCACCCTGGGGGTCGCGGTGTCGGTGGCGGTCACCTCGGCCGCGGTCCACCTCGTGCTCGACGTCGACCTGCGCACCGCGGTGCTGCTCGGCGCCGTCGCCTCCTCGACCGACGCCGCCGCCGTCTTCGCCGCCCTGCGCACGATGCCGGTCAAGGGGCGGCTGCGGGCCACGGTGGAGGCCGAGTCGGGCTTCAACGACCCGCCGGTGATCATCCTGGTCACCGTCGTGACCTCCGACGCGTGGGGCGCGGCGTCGCCGCTCGGCATCGGGCTCCAGGTCGGCTGGCAGCTGGTCGCCGGGGTCGCGGTCGGCTTCTCCGTGGCGTGGGCCGGCCGCTGGCTGCTGGTGCGCAGCGCGCTGCCCTCGGCCGGGCTCTACCCGATCGCGATGGTCGGCATCGTCTTCCTCGCCTTCGCCGTGGCCGGCACGGCCGCGGCGAGCGGGCTGATGGCCGTCTACGTCGCGGGGCTGACCCTCGGCAACGCCGACCTGCCCCACCGGGGCGCCGCGGCCGGCTTCGTCGAGGGCCTCGCCTGGCTCGCCCAGATCGGCCTGTTCGTGCTGCTCGGCCTGCTGGCGAGCCCGGGCCGCCTGCTCGAGGCGCTGCCGTGGGCGCTGCTGGTCGGCGGGGTGCTCACCCTGGTCGCGCGGCCGCTGTCGGTGGCGATCAGCGCGACGCCGTTCGGCGTGCCGTGGCGCGAGCAGGCGTTCATCAGCTGGGCCGGGCTGCGCGGGGCCGTGCCGATCGTGCTCGCGACGATCCCGATGAGCGTCGGGCTCCCGTCGGCCACCCGGGTCTTCGACGTCGTCTTCCTGCTCGTCGTGGTGTTCACGCTGGTGCAGGGTCCGACCCTGCCCTGGGTCGCCCGCCGTACGGGCGCGACCGCGGCCGCCCAGCCGCTCGGGCTGGCCGTCGAGTCCGCGCCCCTCGACGAGCTGGGTGCCAGCCTGCTCCAGTTCCGGGTGCCCCACGACTCGCGGCTGGCGGGCGTCGAGATCTCCGAGCTGCGGCTGCCCGCCGGCGCCGCGGTCTCGCTGGTGGTGCGCCACGGCGAGGCCAGCGTGCCGTCGCCGACCACCGAGCTGCGCCCGGGCGACCAGGTCCTGGTCGTGGCCCCCCGCGGCGACCGCGCTGCCATCGAACGCCGGATCCGGGCGGTGAGCGACTCCGGCCGGCTCGCCGGCTGGTACGCCGAACCGCCGACCGGGGCCGCCTCCTAGCTCCCCGGTCGGGAGCCGGGGTGTGCGGTCCGGGCCGGGCGGGTACGGGAGTGGCATGTCGAACACACATTCGAACGACGACCGCCCGCTCGGCGCCGCCCGTGACGACGACGCGACCGACGGCTCCCTGGAGAAGGACCCCGAGCAGTGGGTCACCGGCGACGAGCCGATGACCGGGGCCCAGCGCAGCTACCTCGACACCCTGGCCCGCGAGGCGGGCGAGGAGCTCTCGCCCGAGCTGACCAAGGCCGAGGCGTCCGAGCACATCGAGCGCCTCCAGGCCGCCACCGGCCGCGGCGCCGAGGGGAGCTGACCGCTCGTCGCCCCCGCCGGCGCAGGCTGGCAACACTTGCCGTGCCCGAGGGCGCCCGATCGTCGCTGCCGACGGTGCTGCACCGTCGGCCGCGCGCCTAGGTTCGGGGCATGAGGGTCCTGCTCGCGCTCGGCGGCAACGCCATGACGAACGACGAGGGCCGGGCGCGCCCCGAGGACCAGATCGCGGCCGCCCACGTCGCCGCCGAGTCGGTGGCCGACCTCGTCGCCGGTGGCCACGACGTGGTGGTGACCCACGGCAACGGCCCGCAGGTCGGCAACCTGCTGGTCAAGAACGAGGTGGCTGCGGCCGTCGTGCCGCCGGTGCCGCTCGACTGGTGCGGCGCGCAGACCCAGGCCACCCTCGGCTTCGTCCTGATGAACGCCCTCGACCACGCCCTGGCCGCCCGCTCGGTCGAGCGCCGTACCGCCGCCCTGGTGACGCGCACCCTGGTCGCCGCCGACGACCCCGGCTTCACCCGGCCCAGCAAGCCGATCGGCCGCTACCTCCCCGCCGACGAGGCGCGCGTGCTCGTCGACCACGGCGAGACCTGGGAGGACCGCGGCGACAAGGGCTGGCGTCGCGTCGTCGCCTCCCCGGAGCCGCTCGAGATCGTCGACGCCCCGGCGATCGCGGCACTCGTCGACGCCGGCTTCGTCGTCGTCGCCAACGGCGGTGGCGGGATCCCGGTCGTCCGCGACGAGGGCCGGCTGCGCGGGGTGGAGGCCGTCATCGACAAGGACCTCGGCGCCGCCGTGCTGGCCCGTACCGTCGAGGCCGAGGTGCTGCTGATCGCCACCGACGTGCCCGCGGCGATCCTCGACTTCGGGAAGCCCGACGCGAGACCGGTCGGCACGGTCACCGTGTCGCAGATGCGCGCCCACGCCGCCGAGGGTCACTTCGCGAGCGGCTCGATGGGCCCCAAGGTCGACGCCGCCTGCCGGTTCGTCGAGCGGGGCGGTGCCCGCTCCGTGATCACCCGCCTCGACCACATCACCGACGCCGTCGCCGGGTCCGCCGGCACCGTCGTCACACCCGACTGACCCACCCACCGCCCTACCGAAAGGTCCCCCATGCCCGACGCCATCGAGGTTCGCAAGGTCCCGATCCACTCCGTCGCCGACGCCTCCGAGCTGGAGAAGCTGATCGACGACGGCGTCATGCAGGCCGACCGGGTGATCGCCATCATCGGCAAGACCGAGGGCAACGGCGGCGTCAACGACTACACCCGGATCATCGCCGACCGCGCGTTCCGCGAGGTGCTGGTGGCCAAGGGCGCCGACCCGGCCAAGGTGAAGGAGGTGCCGATCGTCTGGTCCGGCGGCACCGACGGCGTGATCAGCCCCCACGCCACCGTGTTCGCCACCGTGCCGCCGGAGGACGTGGTGCCGTCCGACGAGCCGCGGCTGACCGTCGGCTTCGCGATGAGCGAGCAGCTGCTGCCCGAGGACATCGGCCGCACCGCGATGGTCTCCAAGGTCGCCGACGCCGTGAAGGTCGCGATGGAGCGGGCCGGCATCTCCGACCCCGCCGACGTCCACTACGTGCAGACCAAGACGCCCCTGCTGACGATCCACACGATCCGCGATGCCAAGTCGCGCGGCAAGACCGTCTGGACCGAGCACACCCACGAGTCCATGGACCTCTCCAACGGCTGCACCGCCCTTGGCATCGCCGTCGCCCTCGGCGAGATCGAGATGCCCACCGACGCCGACGTGATGCACAACCGCGACCTCTACTCCTCGGTCGCCTCCTGCTCCTCCGGCGTCGAGCTCGACCAGGCGCAGGTGGTCGTGGTCGGCAACGCCCCCGGCGTCGGCGGCCGCTACCGGATCGGCCACTCGGTGATGCAGGACGCCCTCGACCAGGACGGCATCTGGGCCGCGATCAAAGACGCCGGCCTCGACCTCCCCGACCGTCCCCGCACCAGCGACCTCGACGGCCGCCTGGTCAACGTGTTCCTCAAGTGCGAGGCCTCCCAGGACGGCCAGGTGCGCGGCCGCCGCAACGCGATGCTCGACGACTCCGACGTCCACTGGCACCGCCAGATCAAGGCCGCCGTCGGTGGCGTCACCGCCGCCGTCACCGGCGACCCCGCCGTCTTCGTCTCCGTCTCCGCCGCCCACCAGGGCCCCGACGGCGGTGGCCCGGTCGCCGCCATCGTCGACCTCGGCTGACCGACGGGTCTCGCCGAGCCGTCGTTAATTGACGCCGGGTCGGCGTAACCCGGCGTCAACAAGCGCCGGGTCGGCGCTACCCCGACCGGCACCCGGTGGGGACGGAGGGCGTTCGGCCGGCGGGGGTTTCGAGACAGTCGCTAGCGCGACTTCCTCAACCACCGCTGGTTGAGGAGGGACGAAGTCCCGTCTCGAAACCCGGTGAGACGGCAGCCCTCCAGGTGGGACGGGGGGTGGCCCGGTTGCCGGGGGTTGCGAGACAGTCGCTAGCGCGACTTCCTCAACCACCGCTGGTTGAGGAGGGACGAAGTCCCGTCTCGAAACCCGGTGAGACGGCAGCGCTCCAGCTGGGACGGGGGCGGTCCGGCTGCGGGGGTTTCGAGACGGCCGCTGGCGCGACTTCCTCAACCTTCGGTGCTCACCGCCGGTTGAGAAGGGACGATGGCCCGTCCCAAGACCCGGTGAGGCAGGAGCCCTCCGGTGGGTTCGGTCGGGAGCGGGCGTGTCACGACCTCCACATCCACTCCATCTCCCTCGCGACGGCCTCGCGCAGGGGCGCCCCGGCGAGCTCCTGCACGACGTGGAGGGCGAGGTCGATGCCGGCGGAGACGCCTGCAGAGGTCCACAGCCGCTCGCCGGACCGCACGAAGCGCGGTCCGCGCTCCACGACGGTGGTGGGGGAGAGCGCGGCGAGCTCGTCGAAGGCGGTGTGGTGGGTGGTGGCGTGGCGCCGCTCGAGCAGCCCGGCGTCCGCGAGCAGGAGTGAGCCCGTGCAGACCGAGAGCATCGTCTCGACCTCGCCGGCGCGCTCGCGCAGCCAGGCGCGGAGGCGGTCGTCGAAGAGGAGTGCGCGCGTGCCCGCCCCGCCGGGGACGACGACGAGGTCGGTGGGCGGGCAGTCATCGAGGGTGTGGTCGGGTACGACGGTGAAGCCGCCCCGGCCCACCGCGGGGCCCGGGCGGAGGCCGACCGAGAGCACCGTGAACGGGCGCGGCTGGCCACCGAGGTCGCCGGCGACGTTGAAGACCTCGTAGGGGCCGGCGTAGTCGAGCACCTCCATGTCGTCGAAGGCGAGGAGGGCAACGGTGCGGGTGGTCATGCCACCCATTGTCGGGGGGCCGGGCCGGGTTGCGGGTCAGCCCGCCTTGCGCCGGTGCCCGGCGTCGGCGTGGCGCGGCGCCACCGAGCGACACCACATCTCGGCGATCTGGTCGACGCACGACTCGTCGAGCCGGTACAGCACCAACGAGAAGATCATCGCGGTGCCGAGCGCGGTGCGGGCGGTGACGTAGTCGAGCTCGGGGTCGACCTCGCCGCGCGCGAGGCCGCGCTCCCAGATCGGCTTCATGTAGGCGTCGCTCGAGCCGCCCACCGACTCCTGGAACGCCTTGTTGGCGCGGTCCTCGGCGATGGCGTGCCCGATCTGCGGGCCGAGCACGGCCCGGATCGCGGGGGTGTTGACGGTGGGGATCAGGCCGTGCGCGACGGCCTTGATGTCACCGAGCAGCGAACCGGTGTCGACCGGGTCGAGGGGGATCGAGGAGCGTGCGTTGAGCGCGAACACCACCTCGTCGCGGTTCCCGAAGCGACGGTAGACGGTCGGCTTGCCGACGCCCGCCCGCTCGGCGATCGCCTCCATGGTCAGCGCGTCGTAGCCCACCTCCTCGATCAGCTCGCCGGCGGCGTCGAGAATGCGCTGCTCGATCTGCGGGTCACGTGGACGTGCCACGTCTGCCCCCTTCCTCCCGAGACCTCGGTGTCGTCTCCGTCCGCCCCCCGTGCACCGCGTCCCCCACCTTCTTACCCGGTGCTGCACAGGAGGTCGTACGTCGACGACCGGTCGCGGGCGGCAGGTTCCTGCCGCCCGTCCTCTCCCTGCCGCGGACGCGGCCGTACGGCCGGGCCACCAGGGCCCGGCCGTACGGGGAGAGGTGCTGCTGGGTCACGCCTTCTTGACCTTCTTGGGGGCCGAGTAGCGGACGGCGCCCTCGTGCCCGGCGAGCGAGCCGGTGACGCGGACCTTGATCTTCTTGCCCTTGTCCTTGGACTTGAGCTTGTAGGTCTTGCCGTTGGCGCCCGCGATCGGCTTGCCGTTGCGCAGCCACTTGTAGGTCAGCTTGGTGCCGGCCTCCCAGGCGCCGGGGTTGGCCCGCAGCTTCTTGCCGACCTTGACCTTGCCGCCGCCGACGACCTTGGTGGTGGGCTTGCCGGCCGAGACGGTGAAGTAGCGCTTGACGTCGAGGCTGAACAGCGTGGGCTTGGTCTGCACCAGGCCGCGGTAGAGCGCCTTGCCGCCGAAGCCGACGAGGGCCCGGGTCGAGCTGCCCTGCGGGCCGGGCTGGACGTCCTTGACCGGAAGGGTGCCGGCGCCGTAACCGTTGGAGATCCACGGCTCCGCGCCGAGGTTGTTCACGGCGCCGAAGGCGACGTGGCGGCCGACGGCGGACAGGCCGGCGATGCTGGAGTCGGCGTTGCCCGGCGCGATGTCCTTGACCAGGCGGGTGCCGGCAGCGGTGCCGTTGGAGGTCCACAGCTCCTGGCCGCTCGTGGGGTGGTCGGCGACGAAGTAGGCCTGACCGGCCGCGTCGACGATCTGCTTCGGCGAGGAGTCACCGGGGCCGGGGAAGATGTCCTTGACCGGGGTCGTCGCCGAGCCGTTGGTGACGTAGAGCTCGAAGCCGGTGTTCCCGGCCTCCACGCTCATGAAGGCCCGGGTGCCGACCTTGGTGATGTTCTGGATGGCCGAGTCCTGGGGGTTGAAGTCCTTGGCGATCACGGTCCCGGCCTCGGTGCCGTTGCTGCGCCACAGCTCGGTGCCCTTGATGCCGTCGTTGGCGACGAAGACCACGAGGCCGTTGGCGAGGTGGGTCAGCTGGGCGGGGTTGCTGCCGAAACCGTCGTTGATGTCCTTGACCAGGGAGACGTCGTTGACGCCGTCGGTCTTGTAGAGCTCGACGTTGTTGCCGCTCACGCCGGCGGCCAGCATCGCCCGGTTGCCGGTGGTGCCGACGATGTCGGTGACCTCGGTGTCGATGCCGCCGGCGCTGAGGTCCTCGACCATGCTCGTCGTCGCCGCGGTGCCGGCGCTGCGCCACAGCTCGACGCCGTGGTCGCCGTCGTCGGCGGTGAAGAGGAGCTGGCCGCCCGCCGCGGTGAGCTGCTCGGGGTTGGAGGAGCCGCCGGCCCGGATGTCCTCGACCAGCTTGGTGCCGGCCTGGGTGCCGTCGGTGACGTAGAGCTCACGGCCCGTGCCGGTGGTGAAGGCCGAGAAGTAGACCTTGTTGCCGACCGTGGTGAAGCCCTCCGGAGAGCTCGGGTTCGGCCCGGCGAAGACGTCCTTGAGCTGGAAGGTGCCGGCGGCGGTGCCGTCGGTGACCCACGGCTCGGTGCCGCCCAGCACGCCCTCGGCGGCGAAGACGACCTTGGTGCCGACCGCGGCGACGCCGGCGAGCGGGTCCTGGCTGGTGAAGGTGGCGCCCTGGACCAGGGGAGCGTTGCCGTGGGCCTGGGCCGGGGCGGCACCGAGGCCGAGGGCCAGGGCGGACACGCCCAGGGCGACGACGGCGGCGCCGGTGGTGGTCTTGCGGGACAGGGTGTTCATGGGAGCTTCCTTCGGTGGCTGAGGGTGGCTCGTCGTTGAGCCGGGGTTACGTGTCGTTACGTTACGGAACGCTACGGAACGGAATCAATCCCCTTTTCAACTGGACCAGACCAGCCGGCCCCGTCCCGCCGTGTCGGACCCGGGTGGTCGAATGGCGTCGTGACCACCTCGACGCCCGTCCGCCACCGGCTGGTGCGACCGCGGGCCGACGTCGTCGTCCCGGCCCTGGACGCCCACCAGCAGCGCGTGGTCGACCACGCGGCCGGGCCGCTGCTGGTGCTGGCCGGGCCCGGCACCGGCAAGACCACCACGTTGGTCGAGGCGATCGTGCGCCGCGTCGAGGAGGGGGTCGACCCCGAGCAGGTGCTGGCGCTGACCTTCTCCCGCAAGGCCGCCGAGCAGCTGCGAGACCGGGTCATGGCACGCCTCGGCCGCACCACCGCGGGCGGCATCGGGTCGACGTTCCACTCCTTCGCCTACGGCCTGATCCGCCGCTACGCACCCGCCGAGCTCTACGAGGCGCCCCTGCGGCTGCTCAGCGCACCGGAGCAGGACGTCGTGCTGCGCGAGCTGCTGCGCGACCACCCGGAGTCGGTCAGCTGGCCCGAGCAGCTCGACCACGCGATCGGCACCCGCGGTTTCGTCCGCGAGGTCCACGCCGTGCTGTCGCGAGCCCGCGAGAAGGGCCTCGACGGCCAGCAGCTGCGGGCCCTGGGCGAGGCCGAGCGGCTGCCGGAGTACGTCGCCGCGGGGCTCTTCCTCGACCAGTACCTCGACAACCTCGACAGCCAGGGCGCCACCGACTACGCCGACCTGATCCGTCGCGCCACCATCGAGGCCGACGCCCACCGCGAGGAGCTCCGGGCGGCGTACCGGTGGGTCTTCGTCGACGAGTACCAGGACACCGACCCCGGCCAGGTCGCGCTGCTCCGGGTGCTGGCCGGCGACGGCCGCAACCTGGTGGCGGTCGGCGACCCCCACCAGTCCATCTACGCCTTCCGGGGTGCCGACGTGCGCGGCATCCTGGAGTTCCCGACGTCGTTCCCCCGGGTCGGCGGCGCACCGGCGGAAGCCGTGGTGCTGCGTACGACGCGCCGGTTCGGTCCGGCCCTGCTCCGGGCCTCCCAGCGGGTCGCGGGCCGGATCCCGCTGCCCGGCACCATCGACGAGCGCGCCCGCGAGCTGTTCCTCGCCCCCCAGGCCCGCGAGGACGGCGACCCCGGCCGGGTCGAGGTGCTCACCTTCGACACCGAGCGCGCCGAGGCCGAGCACCTCGCCGACCTGCTCCGCCGCGCCCACCTCGAGGACGGCATCGGCTGGTCGGAGATGGCCGTGCTGGTGCGCTCGGGGCGCACCACGATCCCCGGGCTGCGCAGGTCGCTGGCGGCCGCCGGGGTGCCCGTCGAGGTGGCCTCCGACGACACCCCGCTGGTCGCCGAGCCGGCCGTGCGCACGCTGGTCGACGCCCTGGAGGCGGTGCTCCACCTCGACACCACCGACCCCCAGGCCGACGGCTACGTCGACGCCACCCGGGCCCACGCGATGCTGCAGTCCCCGCTGGCCGGGCTCGACGCCGCCGACGTGCGGGTGCTGGCCCGGCGGCTGCGGGCTCGCGAGAAGGCGGTCGCCGAGGCCGACGGCCGCACTCCCCGCTCCTCGCCGGAGCTGCTCCGCGCCGCGCTGCTCGACGCGACGGTCTTCGACGACCTCGACGACGCCGACGACCCCGGCGTACGCCGGGCCGCCGCCCTCGCCCGGTTGCTCCGCGACGTCCACGCCGCCGTCGCCGAGGGCGCCAGCTCCGAGGAGGCGCTCTGGGCGCTGTGGTCGGGCACCTCGTGGCCGGCCCGGCTCCAGGCCGCGGTCGAGCGCGGGGGGTCGGGGGTCCGCGCCGCCCACCGCGACCTCGACGCCGTGGTGGCGCTCTTCGAGGAGGCCGCCCGGGTCGAGGACCGCCGCGGCCACACCGGGCTCGAGAGCTTCCTCGCCACCCTGGTCGCCCAGCAGATCCCGGCCGACACCCTGGCCGACCAGGGCATCCGCGGCGAGGCGGTGCGGATGCTCACCGCCCACCGCTCCAAGGGCCTGGAGTGGCGGCTCGTCGTCGTCGCCCACGTGCAGGAGGAGGGCTGGCCCGACCTGCGGCGCCGCGCCACCCTGCTGCAGGCCGACCGGATCGGGTCCGACGGGCTGGTGCCGCCCACGACCTCCCGTGAGCTGCTGGCCGACGAGCGCCGGCTCTTCTACGTCGCCTGCACCCGCGCCCGCGAGCGGCTGGTCGTCACGGCGGTGGCGTCCAGCGACGACGAGGGCGAGCAGGCCTCCCGGTTCGTCGGCGAGCTCGGCGTCACCGTCGACCACCGTGCCGGCCGGCCGCGGCGCCCGCTGTCGCTGCCGGGTCTGGTGGCCGAGCTGCGCCGCACGGTCGCCGACGACGGGATGCCCCTGACGCTGCGCCGCGCAGCCGCCCACCGGCTCGCCCGCCTTGTGGTCGAGCACCGCGAGGGCCGGGCCTGGGTGCCGGCGGCCGACCCGGCGACCTGGTGGGGCACCCGCGGGTGGAGCTCCGCACCCGCCCCGCTGCGCCCGGCCGACGAGCCGGTGCGGCTCACCGCGAGTGCGCTGACGAGCCTCGAGCAGTGCCCGGCCAAGTGGTTCCTGGAGTCCGAGGCCGGGGGCGAGCGTGCCTCGACCCAGGCCCAGGGCTTCGGCAACGTCGTCCACGCCCTCGCCGACCGGATCGCTCGCGAGGAGCTCGCCGGCGAGGCCGCGGAGCCCGACGTCGAGCGGCTGATGACGCACGTCGACGAGGTGTGGGAGCAGATCCCGTTCCGCACGCCGTGGTCGAGCGCGCGCGAGCGCGAGGAGGTGCGCCGGGCGCTGGCCCGCTTCCTCGCCTGGCACGGCCGGCCCGACGCCCGGCAGGTGCTGGCCACCGAGCAGCCGATCCGCGCCGAGGTGCCGCTGCCGGGCGGCCAGGTCGTCGCCCTCCACGGCTACGCCGACCGGCTCGAGCTCGACGCCGACGGCCGGGTCGTGGTGATCGACCTCAAGACCAGCAAGTACTTCCCCACCAACGACGAGATCGCGGTCCACCCCCAGCTGGGGCTCTACCAGCTCGCGGTCGAGCACGGCGCCGTCGACGACCTGGTGCCCGGCGCCCAGCCCGGCGGGGCCGAGCTGTGGCAGCTGCGCCACGACCTGCGCGCCAAGCTGCGGGTGCAGCAGCAGCCGCCCCAGGAGCCCGACGAGGAGGGCCTGCGGCCGATCGAGCGCCAGCTGGTCGCCGCCGTGGAAGCGGTGCGCGAGGAGCGGTTCCCGGCCCGGCCCGGCGGGCACTGCGACCACTGCGACTTCGTCTCGCTCTGCCCCGCCAAGCACTCCGGGACGGTGCTGTCGTGAGCGCCCCGCTGACGATCTCGTCGCCGGCCGAGCTGCGGGCGGTGATGGGCACCGACTACGAGGTCAGCGACGAGCAGTGGGAGGCGGTCGCCGCCCCGCTCGAGCCGGCGGTCGTGATCGCCGGGGCCGGCTCGGGCAAGACCTCGCTGATGGCCGCCCGGGTCGTCTACCTCGTCGCCACCGGGCAGGTCACCCCCGACCAGGTCCTCGGCCTCACCTTCACCACCAAGGCCGCCGCCGAGCTCGCCTCCCGGATCCGCGGCGCGCTCGAGGCGGCCGGCCACGGCCGCGACGCGCGGCCGGCCGACCGCGACGCCGACGGCGGGGACGACGAGCCGCTCGAGCCGACCGTCGCGACCTACAACGCCTACGCCTCCTCGCTGCTCTCCGAGCACGGGCTGCGGATCGGTCACGAGCCCGACACCCGGGTGATGGCCGACGCCTCGCGCTACCAGCTCGCCGCCCGGGCCGTGGAGCGGCACACCGGCCGGGTCGCGCTGCTCTCCGACAGCCCGCGCCACGTCATCGACTACCTCCTCGGGCTCGACGCGGCGCTCAGCGAGCACCTCTGCACCGTCGAGCAGCTGCGGGCGTTCGACGCGCGCGAGTGGCCCCGCTTCGAGGCCGGGCTCGCCGACGCCGGCAAGGAGCTGCGCGAGAAGGTCACCCTCGCCTTCGCCCGCCGGGCCGAGGCGCTGGGCCTGGTCGAGGACTACCGACGGCTCAAGGCCTCGCTCGGGCTGATGGACTTCTCCGACCAGATCGCGCTGGCTGCCCGGCTCGCCGAGGAGCACCCGGTCGTGGGCGAGGTGGAGCGGGGCAAGTACCGCATCGTCCTGCTCGACGAGTACCAGGACACCTCGGTCGGGCAGGCCCGGATGCTGCGGCGGCTGTTCCCCGGCGGCCACCCCGTCACCGCCGTCGGCGACCCCAACCAGGCGATCTACGGCTGGCGCGGCGCCTCGGTCTCCAACATCCTGCGCTTCGAGGAGGACTTCCCCCGCGCCGACGGCCGGCCGGTCGACACCTTCCACCTCACGATCAACCGGCGCTCCGACGCCCGGATCCTCCAGGTCGCCAACGCGCTCGCCGCCCCGCTCTACCAGCAGTTCCCCCAGGTGGCCCCGCTCCGACCCGGGAACGACCGGGTGGGAGCGGTGCGCACCGCCGTCCACGAGACCTACGCCGACGAGCTGGTGTGGCTCGCCGAGCAGGTGCAGGCCGCCCACGCCGCCATGCCCGAGCCGCGGTGGCGCGAGATCGGCGTGCTGGTGCGCGACAACCGCCACGCCGCCGACGTCTTCGACGCGCTCACCGCGCAGGGCGTGCCGGTCGAGATCGTGGGCCTCAAGGGGCTGCTGCGGCTGCCCGAGGTGGCCGAGGTGCTGGCCACGCTCACGCTGGTCGGCGACCTCACCGCCAACGCCGAGCTGCTGACGCTGCTGAGCGGGCCGCGCTGGGCGGTCGGACCGCGCGACCTGGCACTGCTCGGCCAGCGCGCCAGCGAGCTCGCCGGCGCCCGGCGGGCCCGCGGCGAGCGGTTGCCGCTCTCCGACGAGCTGGCCCTGGCGGTCGCGGGCGCCGACCCGATCGAGGTGCCGGCCCTCTGCGACGCCCTCGACGACCCCGGCGACCTCGGCTACTCCGAGGTGGCCCGGCAGCGGTTCGCGCTGCTCTCCCAGGAGCTGCGCCAGCTGCGCGCCCACGCCGGGGAGCCGCTGCTGGAGCTGGTGCGCCGGATCATCGACACCTGCGGCATCGACGTCGAGCTGGCGTCGTCGGTGAGCGAGGCCGCCCGGGCCCGCCGCGAGAACCTCGACCTGTTCGTCAAGGCGGTCGCGGAGTTCCAGGCCATCGACGGCGCGGTGACCCTGCCCGCGCTGCTCGCGTGGTTGGAGGCCGAGGACGAGCTCGGCAACGGCCTCGACGTCGCCACGCCCTCGGAGAGCGAGTCGGTCAAGCTGCTCACCGTCCACCGCGCCAAGGGCCTGGAGTGGGACGTCGTCTTCCTGGCCGGGGTGTGCGAGGAGAAGTTCCCCTACACCCGCAGCCGGGGGCTGTGGCCCCAGCGGCTCGAGCTGCTGCCCACCCCGCTGCGCGGCGACGCGCGCGACCTGCCGGCGCTGGTCTCGCCCGACAAGGACGGCATGAAGCGGCTCCAGGAGGACACCCGGGCCCACGAGGCCGTGGAGGAGCTCCGGCTCGGCTACGTCGCCTTCACCCGGGCCCGCCACCAGCTGGTCGTGTCGTCGTACGTCTGGGCCGAGGAGCGCAAGACGCCGCTCGGGCCGTCGCCGTACCAGTGCACCGTGCGAGAGGTCGTCGAGTCGTGGGGCGAGAAGCCCGAGGCCTGGCACGACAAGCCGGAGAAGGGGACGCCCAACCCGCTGCGCGCCGGCACCCGTGAGTTCGCCTGGCCGGTCACCGAGCACACCGCCGAGGCGCTGCGCCGGATCGCGGCGGTCGAGCTGGTCGAGGACGCCGCCGCGGCGCTCGCCGAGGGCGCCCCCGACCCCGCCGCCGAGCTCGACCTGGTCGACCTCGCGACGGTCGAGGCCTGGGACGCCGAGCTAGACCGGCTGCTCGAGGAGGCCCGCCGCGACCGGGCCGGTGAGGTCGAGGTGCCGCTGCCGAGCAGCCTGTCGGCCACCGGCCTGTCCCGGCTGCGCGACGACCCCGAGGGCTTCGCCCGCGACCTGGCGCGGCCGATGCCGCGGCGGCCCTCCCCGGCGGCGCGCTTCGGCACCCGGTTCCACGCCTGGGTCGAGGCCAGGTTCGGCCAGCAGGACCTCTTCGACTACGGCGACCTGCCCGGCCGCGCCGACGCCGGCATCGACGACGAGGCCGACCTCGCCGAGCTGGTCGCGGCGTTCGAGGCCGGCCCCTTCGGTGACCGCCGTCCCCACGCGGTCGAGGCGGCGTTCGGGCTGGTCCTCGACGGGCAGGTGGTGCGCGGCCGGATCGACGCGGTCTTCGCCGAGCCCGACGGCCACTGGCTCGTCGTCGACTGGAAGACCAACCAGCGCGAGACCGCCGACCCGCTCCAGCTCGCGGTCTACCGCCTCGCCTGGGCCGAGCTCCAGGGGGTGCCGGCCGACCGGGTGCGGGCGGCGTTCCACTACGTGCGCAGCGGCCGCACGGTCGAGCCCACCGACCTGCCCGACCGCGAGGAGCTCAGCCGGCTGCTGCGCTGGTGAGGCCCGCGAGCGCCCGGCGCACGCCGAGCGCGGCGGTCCGCCCCGCCCGGTTGGCGCCGATCGTGCTGGCCGACGGCCCGTAGCCCACCAGCTGCACCCGCGGGTCGGCGACCGCGGTCGTGCCGTCGAGCTGGATGCCGCCGTACGGCGTGCGCAGCCCGAGCCCGGCGAGGTGGCGCACCGCGGGCCGGAACCCGGTGGCCCACACGATCGCCTGGACCGTCTCGAACCGGCCGTCGGCCCAGCGCACCCCGTCGGGCTCGATCGAGGCGAACATCGGCTGCCGGTCGTAGGCGCCGAGGGCCTCGGCCGCCCGCTCCTGCTCGCGCAGCGCCAGCCCGGTCACGCTGACCACGCTGCGGGGCGGCAGGCCCCGCCGCACCCGCTCCTCGACCTGCGCCACCACGGCCCGCCCGAGCTCGGGGGTGAACTCCTCGGTGCGCCACACGGGCGGCCGCCGGGTCACCCAGAGGGTGTCGGTGACCAGGGCGATCTCGCCGAGCAGCTGCACGGCCGAGGCCCCACCGCCGACGACCACCGTGCGCCGGCCGCGGAACCGCTCGGCGCCGGGGTAGTCGTGGGTGTGCCACTGCTCGCCCGCGAACGTCTCGACGCCGGGGTAGCGGGGCAGCCACGGCTGGCTCCAGGTGCCGGTCGCGTTGACCAGGGTGCGGGTGGTCCAGCGCCGGTCGCCCGCCTCGACCACGAGGAGTCCGTCGACGTCGACGACCCGGTCGACGCGCACCGGCCGGACGACGGGCAGGTCGTGCTCGGCCTCGTAGCGGGCGAAGTACGCCGGCACCACCTCGTTCGCGCGCCCGGACCCGTGCGGGGGGTCGGAACCGGGGAGCGCAGCGACGCCGTGGACGTCGGCCATCGTGAGGGAGTCCCAGCGGTGCTGCCAGGCCCCGCCGGGAGCGGCGTCGGCGTCGAGCACGACGTGGCGCAGGCCCAGCCGTGCCAGGTGGTACGACGCCGACAGGCCGGCCTGTCCGGCGCCGATGACCAGGGAGTCCAGCACCGGGTCCTCCACGACGGCGGCCTCCACGTCGTCCTCCACGAGGGGAGAACGCCGTGCCGGTGCGGGTTATGCCGAGGTGCCGGCCGCCAGCGCGATCTCGACCATCTCGCCGAACGTCTGCTCCCGCTCCTGCGCCGTGGTCTCCTCGCCGGTGACGATGTGGTCGGAGACCGTGCAGATGGCCAGCGCCCGGCGGCCGAAGCCGGCTGCGATCGTGTAGAGCGCGCTGGCCTCCATCTCGATCGCCAGCACCCCGAAGTCGACCATCCGCCGGGTCAGCTCGGGCCGGGCGGCGTAGAAGGAGTCGCCGCTGAAGATCAGGCCGACGTGCACGTCGTCGCGGTCCGGGGCCGACCGGTGGGCGGCGTCGGAGGCCGCGCGCAGCAGGCCGAAGTCGGCGATCGGGGCGTAGTCGAGCCCCTCGAACCGGATCGAGTTCATCGAGGAGTCGGTGCACGCCGCCTGCGCGATCACGATGTCGCGCACGGCGAGCCGCTCGGTGAGCGCCCCGCAGCTGCCGACCCTGATGATCGACTGCACGTCGTACTCGCGGAACAGCTCGGTCGCGTAGATGGCGCACGAGGGCTGGCCCATGCCGGAGCCCTGCACCGAGACCCGGTGGCCCTGCCAGGTGCCGGTGTAGCCGTACATACCGCGCACCTCGGTGTAGCACCGCGCGTCGGTCAGGAAGGTCTCGGCGATCCAGCGCGCCCGCAGCGGGTCGCCGGGCATCAGCACCAGGGGCGCGACGTCGCCGGGGGCGGCGCCGATGTGGGTGCTCATCAGCCGAGCTGCCCGCGGTAGTTCGGGAGCCGGAACGCCCGGCCGTAGTTGCGCGCGCCGGCGAAGTCGGTGTCGTTGTTGCCGACGTTGGCGATGATCGTGAACCCCTGCTCGATGAACGACGCGCGGCACCGGGTCTTGCCGCCCACCTTGCCCTCGCCCTGCTCGCGGAAGCAGAGCCGGCCGATGTCGTAGCCGGCGCGCGTCAGCTCGCGGACCGTGCGCGGACGCATCCGGGGGAGCCGGGCGGTGTTGAACACCAGCGTGACGCCGAGCCGGCGGGCCCGCTGGGTCCACGCCTTCACCCTCGGGATGGGGCGGCCCTTGGCGTAGTAGGTCATCAGCGTGCTGTTGTCGATGTCGAGGTTGATCGCCAGTCGGGCCTCGGGGTCCGCCTCGGCGACCCGGGCGTCGAGCCAGGTGCCGGCGCCGCGCATCACCCGGTTGACGTCGGCGAGCCACTGCTTCTTGGTCGGCACCGCCTTGCGTGGGGCAGCAGGCAGGTCGGCAGGCAGCGCAGCGACCGGGCCGGGGGCGACCGGGAGCGAGACGGCGAGACAGGTCAGCAGGGCGAGGAGGACGCGGCGCACCGGACCAGTGTGCGGCACCGGGTCGGGCGACGACGAGTCGCCGCCCCGCCGGTCGCTAGCCTCGTCGGGTGTCCTACCCGCACCAGCGCCTGGCCGCCCACCCCCACGACCGGGCCGCGCTGCGGCGCCACGACGCAGCGTGGCTCGAGGAGCGCTGGGCCGACGCCTCGACGCGGGTGCTCGTGGTCTCCGGCACCCGGGTGCGGCCGCGGGACGGCGCGCTCGACTGGGTCGCGCCGGCCGACGCGCCCGACGGGCTGCGGGTGCTGCTCGGCGAGCACGACGGCCGCACCTGGTTCGCTGTCGTGACCGGTGCCGAGGAGGCCGCGGCCGCCCGCGAGGAGTGGGTGCCGTTGCGCGGGCTGCTGCCCCACCTGGGCGACGACACCCTGGCCAGCGCGCCGCTGGTCTTCCACGCCCTCGGCCTCGCGGAGTGGCTCTTCGTCACCCGCTACTGCCCCCGCTGCGGCGAGCCCCTGACTCCGGCCGCGTCCGGCCACGAGCTGCGCTGCGCCAACGGCCACACCCAGTTCCCGCGCACCGACCCGGCCGTGATCATGCTCGTCACCCACGGCGAGCCCGGCACCGACGACGAAATGTGCCTGCTCGGGCGCCAGCCGGTCTGGCCCGCGGGCCGTTACTCGACGCTCGCCGGCTTCTGCGAGCCGGGGGAGACCCTCGAGGACGCCGTGCGCCGCGAGGTGCTCGAGGAGACCGGGGTGGTCGTGGGCGAGGTCGACTACTTCGGCAACCAGCCGTGGCCGCTCCCGGCCAGCCTCATGCTCGGCTTCGTCGGGCGGGCGACCACCACCGAGATCTCCGTCGACCAGGACGAGCTCGACGACGCCCAGTGGTTCACGCGGGCGCAGCTGCGCGCCGGGGCCGAGGACGGCAGCCTGGTGCTGCCGGGCGGCGTCTCGATCAGCCGGTCGCTGGTCGAGCACTGGTACGGCGGCCCGCTGTCGGGCTCGTGGTGAGCGAGCAACGAGCTCATCACGAGCGATGGTGGTCGAGCGAGCGGTGCGACCGAGCCTGCGAGGTCGCGACCCGCGCGTCGAGACCCTCGTGGTGAGCGCGCGGCTCAGGAGGCCAGGGCGGCCAGCTTCTCCTTGACCTGGGCCAGCGAGGGGTTGGTCTGCGCGGTGCCGTCGGCGTACACGAGCGTGGGCACCGTCTGGTTGCCGTCGTTGGCCGACTCCACGATCCGGGCGGCCTCCGGGTGCTGTTCGATGTCCACGGTCTCGTAGGTGATGCCCTCGCGGTCGAGCTGGCTCCTGAGCCGGTGGCAGTAGCCGCACCAGGGGGTGGTGTACATCGTGAACGTGCTCATCTCGGGCTGTCGCCTCCGGCCTCTAGGGTGGTTGCACCCGATACAACCACCCGCCACCCGGAGCTTGTTCCCCACCTCATGACCCCCGACGCCCTCCTCGACGCCCTCGACCCCGAGCAGCGCCGCGTGGCCGAGGCCGTGCGCGGGCCGGTGCGGGTGCTGGCCGGCGCGGGCACCGGCAAGACCCGGGCGATCACCCACCGGATCGCCTACGGGGTGGCCACCGGCGTCTACCAGCCCACCGAGGTGCTGGCCGTCACCTTCACCACCCGCGCCGCGGGCGAGATGCGCCAGCGGCTGCGGGCGCTGGGAGCGGGTCCGGTGCAGGCCCGCACCTTCCACTCCGCCGCGCTGCGCCAGCTGCGCTACTTCTGGCCCCACGTCCACGGCACCGAGCTGCCCACCCTGGTCGAGTCCAAGATCGGCCTGCTCGCCACCGCCGCCCGCCGGCAGCGGATCACCGCCGACCAGGCGCTGCTGCGCGACCTCGCCTCCGAGGTCGAGTGGGCCAAGGTCAGCAACGTGCTGCCCGACGACTACGCCCGGGTCGCCACGGCCCGCGGTCGTCAGGTCACCGGCCACGACCCCGACACCGTGGGCCGGATCTTCGGCAGCTACGAGGAGGTCAAGCGCGGCCAGGGCCGGATGGACATGGAGGACGTGCTGCTGCTGACCGCCGGCGTGCTGGCCGACGACGAGCGGGTGGCCGCTCAGGTGCGGCGCCAGTACAAGTGGTTCGTCGTCGACGAGTTCCAGGACGTCTCGCCGCTGCAGTCGGCGCTGCTCGACCTGTGGCTGGGCGGGCGCGACGAGCTGTGCGTGGTCGGCGACCCCGCCCAGACCATCTACTCCTTCGCCGGCGCCAACGCCGACTACCTGCGCGACTTCCCGCAGCGCTACCCCGGCACCACCTCCATCGAGCTGGTGCGCAACTACCGCTCGACCCCGGAGATCGTCACCACGGCGAACGCGCTGCTGGCCGGCACGGTGAGCAAGGGCGTCGAGCTGCGCTCCCAGCAGCCGTCCGGCCCGGCGGTGCGGTTCGACCCGCGCCCCGACGAGGTCGCCGAGGCGGCCGCGGTCGCGACCCGGATCGCGGCGCTGCGCGACGAGGGCCGGTCGCTGGGTGAGATGGCGGTGCTGTTCCGCATCAACGCCCAGTCCGAGTCGTTCGAGGAGGCGCTGGCCGAGCGCGGCATCCCCTACGTCGTCCGCGGGGCGGCCCGGTTCTTCGACCGCGCCGAGGTGCGCGAGGCGGTCACCCGGATCCGCGGCGCCGCCCGGGGGGAGGGGGGCGACCTCCTCGAGACCGTGCGCGGCACCCTCGCCGGCATGGGCTGGTCGGCCGAGCCGCCCGCGGCCCGCGGGCAGACCCGCGACCGCTGGGAGTCGTGGCAGGCGCTGGTCGACCAGGCGGTGGAGTTCGCGGCCGCCGGCGGCGACCTCGACGGCTTCGTCGCCGAGCTCGACCGCCGGGCCGCCGAGCAGCACGCGCCGGTAGCCGACGGCGTCACGCTCGCCACCGCCCACGCCGCCAAGGGGCTGGAGTGGGACGTGGTGTTCGTCTGCGGCCTCCAGGACGGCACCCTGCCGATCACCTACGCCGACACCCCGGCCGCGGTCGAGGAGGAGCGCCGGCTCCTCTACGTCGCGATGACCCGCGCCCGCCACGAGCTCTCGCTGTCGTGGGCGCTGGCCCGCAACCCCGGCGGTCGAGGCGGTCGCAAGCCGTCACGCTTCCTCGAGCCGCTGCTGCCCGAGTCGGCCCGCCCGCGGCCGACGTCGTCGCGCAGCGGGCGGGCGCTGAGCTGTCGCGAGTGCGGTCGGCCGCTGGCCGGGGCCCAGGAGAAGAAGCGCGGGCGCTGCTCGGACTGCCCGGCCTCCTACGACGAGGAGCTGTTCGAGCGGCTGCGCGAGTGGCGCAAGGAGCGGGCGGCCGACGAGTCGGTGCCGGCGTTCGTCGTCTTCACCGACGCGACGCTGCAGCTGATCGCCGAGGTCAAGCCGCGCACGCCCACCGAGCTGCTGCGCATCAGCGGCATCGGCCGCTCCAAGCTCGAGCGCTACGGCGAGGCCGTCCTCGACCTCGTCGGCTGAGCCTGAGCCGTCGTGAGGGGCTCGGCGGCAGGTTGAAAAAGAAACTTCAGAAATAGTCAATAAATGGTTTGCCCATGACACACGACAGCCGATAGTTTCTGCTCACCGATCCACGACAGCGCACCACGGGACTGACGACCCCGGCGCCCGACGCAACGAAGGAGGTGGCCTCGATGACCACGATGCTCATGACCCAGATCCCCCTGGCTCAGATTCCGGCGACGACCTCGCCCGACTTCGGCATGCCCATCTGCGGCCACGCCTTCCCGACGTCCGTGCGCGTGCTCGAGCCGGCCACCCAGTGGCTCGCTCGCGACCGCAAGGCCGCTTCCGTCAAGGGAGACATGGGTTTCGCCCCGGCCTACGACGCGGGTCCCTCCGCCTGGAGACCACCGACCGGTTGACACACAACCACTCGGCAGCCTCCAGGCCGCGGACCCGAAACCCGGGATCCGCGGCCTTTTCGTTTCTCAGCACCAACCCCGCACGACCTGCGACCAGCTGAACCAAGGAGGTGAACAACGAACATGACCATCAACATCCTCGACCGTGTCGATGGGACTGCCGAGCTGGGCCTGCCCTTCCTGCACGACCAGGCGGACCGGGTGGACGACGCACTGCTGCCCTGCCGGGTGAACAACCCCGAGCTGTGGTTCGCCGAGCTCCCCAGCGACGTGGAGTACGCCAAGGCGCTCTGCGTGGACTGCCCGGTCCGGACCCTGTGCCTCGACGGCGCCCTCGAGCGCCGCGAGCCGTGGGGGGTCTGGGGCGGTGAGCTCTTCCTCCAGGGAGTGGTGATCCCCCGCAAGCGCCCTCGTGGGCGTCCGCGCAAGAACGAGGCGGCCGCCTGAGCGGCGCCCATCACGAAAGCCGAGACAACTGCCGTGCACAACCTTCAGATCCGGAGCACCGAGATGAATCTTCTCCACGAGAACCTGGCCCGCGCACAACAGGCCGAGCGCCTGGGAGAGGCGCAGAACCTTAGGCGGGGCCACCAGCTGGCCCGCGCCCGCCGGCTCAGCCGCCGGGCCGAGCGTGCCGCGCAGCAGGCGCGCCTCGCGCTCGCCCGCGCGCTGTAGCCCGCACCCCGGAGCCGGGTCCGACCCACGTGGGTCGGGCCCGGCTCCGTCGTCCACCCGCCGCCCTCCCGACCGGCGTAGCGTGGCGTCCGTGACGACCTGCGACTTCTGCGGCCGGGTCGAGGAGGACGAGGCCAGCACCCTGACCTGGACCGTCGCGGTCGAGCGCGGCCGGCGCCGGACGTTCTGCGACACCTGCTCGCGCGAGCACCTGCGCTCGATGGAGGGCAAGCTCGACAGCGAGTGGTGGTGACCGGGCTCAGCCGGCGAGCTGGTCCCACGCGCACCCGCAGTGGGGGTGCCGCGGCCAGGTGCGGCGGGACAGGGCCAGCGACGGCTCGACCGCCACGGTGGTCGACCAGGTGACCGGTCGCTCGCCCGCGGCCAGCCGGGCGAGGTCGTAGGCGGCCCAGGTCAGGGCCAGCCGGGTCAGCGCGGGGTCGCCCGGGAAGTGCGGGCCCCGGGAGGCGCGGGCGACCTGGTCGACGACCAGTCCCCGGCGCGGGTCGCGCTCGGCCAGTCGGGCGTCGACGCAGCGCAGGCACGCGGTGACACCCGGGACGACGTAGGGGCCCACCAGCACGCCCCGGGGCGTGCCCTGGAGCACCAAGTGGTCGGTGCCGGCGCGCATCAGGGCGTCGAGGTCGTCGCGCACGGCCGGACCCGGCCGGGCGACCACCACCAGCCGCGCCGGGCCGTCGTCGTCGACGGTCAGCCCGCACTCGCCCAGCGCGGCGGCGAGCTCGCGGCGCACCGGGTCGGCGGCGTCGAGGGCCACCCGGACGCCGCTGGGGACCGGGAGGTCGCGCACCAGCCCGGCGGCGCGCAGCGCGTCGAGGGCGCGGAGCGCCGCGAGCGAGGCGGTGTCGGGGGCCCGGCCGGCGGTCAGGTCGGCGACCAGCCGGCGCACGTCGGGGTGGTCGGGCAGCACGGCGCGCAGCGGCGGGTCGACGCCGAGCTGGAGGTGGTCGGCGTCGCGGCGGACCAGGACCAGGCCGGGCAGCAGCTGGAGCACCCGCACAGCATTCCCCGGCGACGGTGCCGGCCGCGGATGTCGTCCACAGCCCCGGGACAGCAGACGACGGTGCCCCCGGACTCCGGGGGCACCGTCGTGAGCTTGTGGGCTGCGGCCTGTGGTCAGGCCTTGCCGAGGATGCGGTTGAGGTTGGTGCCGCACACGGGGCACACGGCCTTGGCCATGCGGGTGCCCTTGTCGTTCACCTTGACCTCGCCCTCGGCCTCGCGCTTCTCCTTGCACTTCACGCAGTAGAACTCGCCGCTCCAGGTCTCCGCCATGACGGCCTCCTTGCCTATCTTCACTTCGGTCGCCGCGGCGGGAATGGTTGGGGAAGCCCGCCGGAGGCCGGGGACGTGCGTCTCCGAGCCGAGTCGACCCTACGGCACACCCGTCCCAGCACGAAGTAGGCGCCCCGCCGCGGCGACCGGGGTGTCGCGGGGTGGAGTGCGTCACGGCGCCGCCGGCGGGCCCGGCGTAGGTTGCCCCCATGGCCGACCTGACCCACCTGCGCCTCGACCGACCCGCGCCCGGCGTGGCCCTGCTGACCCTCGACAACCCCGACCTGCGCAACGCGATGTCGGACGAGATGACCGCCTCCTGGGGGGCCGCGGTGGCCGAGCTGGCCGCCGACCCCTCGGTGCGGGCGGTGGTGGTGACGGGGGAGGGGTCGGCGTTCTGCTCCGGCGGCAACACCTCGTGGATCGCCTCCGAGCCCGACGCCGGCGTCGACCGGCTGCGCAGCCGGATGCTGCCCTTCTACCGGACCTGGCTGGCGATCCGGCAGCTCGAGGTGCCGACGATCGCGGCGGTCAACGGCCCCGCGATCGGCGCGGGGCTCTGCCTGGCGCTGGCCTGCGACCTCCGCTACGCCGCTGCCGGCGCCCGGCTGGGTGCGCCGTTCGTCAAGCTCGGCATGCACCCCGGGATGGCGGCCACGTACCTGCTCCCCGAGGTGGTCGGCCCCGCCCACGCCCGCGACCTCCTGCTCACCGGCCGCCTGGTCGACGCCGACGAGGCACTGGGGCTCGGGCTGGTCTCGCGGGTGCTCGAGCCGGAGGGGTTCCTCGACGAGGTGCTCGGGATCGCCGCCGGCATCGCCGCCACCGCCCCGATCCCGAGCCGCCTGACCAAGCTGGCACTGCTCGACGGCGGTCATGCCGACTTCGCCGCCGGCCTGCAGTGGGAGGCGATGGCCCAGCCGCTGACGCTGGCGACCGCCGACCTGCAGGAGGGGATCCGGGCCGCGCAGGAGAAGCGCCCGCCGCGGTTCACCGGCGCCTGAGCGGCCGCCGTCGCGACGGTCCCGGTCGGCAGGGACGTGAAGAGGCCCCCGCACCCGCACACCGGACACTTGCCTTCCCCTTGCGAGTGTCCTGCCGCGGGCCCGGGGGCCTCGTCTGGCCGCAACGCTAGGAGGCGCCCCGGCGAGGGTCAATCCGCGGCTGTCCACCCCTGTGGACAAACCTGTGGAGAGGCCGCGGGTGCGTGTGGAGAACCCGCCGACGCCGGTGGACGACACGCCAACGGAACCCGACCGGGCTGTGGACTCCGTGCGGCCGGGGGCCGCGGACCCGGCGCTGACCTGCGACGACGGTTGTCCACGGCCTGTGGACGGAAAATAGTTGGCCGGCGGTCTGGGAGGATCCGGGGCATGGCCGACACGACACGCTACGAGGGCGAGCCGTACGACGCCGGTCCGGTCGCCGCGCTGCGCCGGATCGCGTTCCTGCTCGAGCGGGGCCGCGAGGACACCTACAAGGTCAAGGCGTTCCGCGGCGCCGCCGCGACCATCCTCCCGATGCCGACCGACGAGGTGGCCGCGGCCGTCGAGCACGGCACCCTGGCGAAGCTGCCCGGCATCGGGGCGAGCTCGGCGGAGGTGATCACCGAGGCGGTGCGCGGCGTCGTGCCACGGCGGCTGGCCCGGCTCGAGCAGGAGCACGGTGGCCCGCTGACCGAGGGCGGCCACGACCTGCGGGCCCGGCTCCGCGGCGACCTGCACTCCCACTCCGACTGGTCCGACGGCGGCTCGCCGATCGAGGAGATGGCGTTCACCGCCATCGAGCTGGGCCACGAGTACCAGGTGCTCACCGACCACTCGCCCCGACTCACCGTCGCCCACGGGCTGAGCGCCGAGCGGCTGGCCCGCCAGCTCGACGTCGTCGACGCGGTCAACGAGCACCTGGCCGGCGCCGGCTTCACGCTGCTCAAGGGGATCGAGGTCGACATCCTCGACGACGGCTCGCTCGACCAGACCGACGAGCTGCTGGCCCGGCTCGACGTCCGGGTGGCGAGCGTGCACTCCAAGCTGAAGATGGAGCGCGACGCGATGACCCGCCGGATGGTCGCCGCGGTGCGCAACCCGTTCACCAACGTGCTGGGCCACTGCACCGGCCGCCTGGTCACCGGCGGTCGCGGCACCCGGCCGCCGTCACAGTTCGACGCCCGCGCGGTCTTCGAGGCCTGCGCCGAGAACGACGTGGCCGTCGAGATCAACTCGCGGCCCGAGCGCCGCGATCCGCCCACCCAGCTGCTCGAGCTGGCGCGCGACATCGGCTGCCTGTTCTCCATCGACTCCGACGCCCACGCCCCAGGCCAGCTCGACTTCCTGGTCTACGGCGCCGAGCGGGCCGAGGCGGCCGGGATCGATCCCGACCGGATCGTCACCACCTGGCCCCGTGACCGGCTGCTCGCCTGGGCCGATCCACAGGCGGCGCGCGGTTGAGCCGTTCCGGGGGCGGCGCGGGCTAGATTCCTTGCCATGGCGACCCCGGAGGACGAGCCGCGGGTCGAGGTCCGCCGCTCGGCCCGCCGGCGACGCACGGTCTCGGCCTACCGTGACGGCGACCGCATCGTCGTGCTCGTGCCGGCCTCGCTGACCCGGGCCGAGGAGGCGGAGTGGGTGCGCACCATGGTGGCCAGGGTGCAGCGCTCGGAGCGCCGGGTGGCGCCGTCCGACGACGCGCTCATGCAGCGCGCCCGCGACCTCAGCGACCGCTGGCTCGGCGGGCTCGCGACGCCGAGCTCGGTGCGGTGGGTGGACAACCAGCGGTCGCGCTGGGGGTCGTGCACGCCCGGCGACCGCACGATCCGGCTGTCCTCGCGACTGCAGGGGATGCCGGCGTGGGTGATCGACTACGTCCTGGTGCACGAGCTGGCCCACCTGCTCGAGCCCGGCCACGACGCGGCGTTCTGGGCGTGGGTCAACCGCTACCCCAAGGCGGAGCGGGCCCGCGGCTACCTGCTGGGCTGGTCGACGGCCGCCCGGCTCGAGCTGCCCCCCGGCGAGGACGACGACGCGGTCGACGGCTGACGCGAGGCGGCCAGCGCCACCAGCTCGACCAGGTCGGCGGCGTCGGTGGGCAGCTCGTCCAGCGGCCACCAGCGCAGGTCGGTGGACTCCTCGCTGACCACGGGCGTCGCGCCCGGCGGTGCGACCGCGACGAACCGCACGTCGAGGTGGGTGTAGGCGGCGCCCTCCGGGGTGCGACCGCAGAACGGCACCTCGTGCTCGCTGAGCTGCACCGGCACCGGGTCGACGACCAGGCCGGCGATACCGGACTCCTCGGTGGCCTCGCGAAGCGCCGCGCGGGCGAGGGTCGCGTCGTCGTCCTCGCAGTGGCCGCCGAGCTGGAACCAGGCGCCCGCCCGGCGGTGCAGGGTCAGCAGGGTCCGGCTCCGGGTGGAGTCGAGGAGCAGGGTGCTGGCGGTGAGGTGGTGCGGCGCGCACGACCGGCGTACGGCGTCGGGGCGGGCGTCGAGCCAGTCGACGTAGCGGCGACGCAGCCGCTCCTGCTCGGGCGTGGGCGCCGGCCAGCCGCCGAGGACGGCCCGGGCGTCGGTCGCGAGCGTCACTCCCCGGCTGACTCGTCGTCCGTGGTCGGCTCGTCGCCGTCGAGCAGCTTGCGCAGCTCGGCGTCGAAGTCCTCCTCGCTCAGCCGCTCCGGCGCGGCGGCGTCCTCGCGGAACCCGAGCGGGTCGTCGAGGTCGGCCGCGCTGGGCAGCAGGTCGGGGTGCATCCAGACGCCGTCACGGGCCTCGGTGCCCTGACGGGTGCGCAGGGAGCCCCACAGGGTGGAGGCGTCGCGCAGCCGGCGCGGGCGCAGCTCGAGCCCGACCAGGGTGGCGAAGGTCTGCTCGGCGGGTCCGCCCGCGGCGCGGCGGCGACGGAACGCCTCCTGCAGCCGGCCGGCGGTCGGCATTCGCTCCTGGGTGGCCTGGCCGACCACCTCGTCGACCCAGCCCTCCACCAGCGCGAGGGTGACCTCGAGCCGCTCGAGCGCGGCCCGCTGGGCCGGCGACTCGGGCAGCTCGAACATGCCGCCCTCGAGCAGCTGCTTCATCGCCTCGGGGTCGGTGGGGTCGAGGCCGCGCATCTGCTCCTCGACCCGCTGCTGGATGGCCTCGAGGTTGACCTCGACGCCCTGCGCGTACGCCGTGACCGCGCCGACGACGTGCTCGCGCAGCCACGGGACGCCGGCGAACAGGCGCTGGTGGGCGGCCTCGCGGAGCGCGAGGTAGAGGCGGACGTCGTCCTCGGAGACGTCGAGCCCGGCCGCGAACTCCGCGACGTTGGCCGGCAGCAGCACCGCGCGGCCGGCCGGCGCGAGCGGGATGCCGATGTCGGAGACACTGAGCACCTCGCCGGCCAGGGTGCCGAGGCCGGAGCCGACCTGCGAGGCCAGCAGCGCCCCGATCGCCTTGCCCATGATCCCGAGCAGGGGGCCGGCCTGGGCCCGCGCCTCCTCCGGCAGCGCCGAGCTCATCGTGGTGACCGACTGCGCCGCGACCGGCTCGACCAGCACCTTCCAGACGTCGGTGGTGCCCACGACCCACTCCGCGCGGCTCCAGGCCGCGGTGGTCGTCACGCCGGAGGGGAAGCCGGTGGTCTCGTCGAGCCAGTGGTCGGCGAGCCGGAGCGCGTCGGCGACCGCGGCGTGCTGGGCGGCGGTGGGGCTCGGATCGGGCGACTGCGCGACGGTCTTGCGCGCGATGTCGAGGGCGACGTCCCAGTTCAGTGGTCCGTCGTAGGGCTGGAGCAGCGACTGGAGCTGGCCGAAGAGCTGGCCCAGGTCGGGCATGCCGGCGGCGCCGCCCTTGAAGAACTGCTCGAAGGGGGTGCCACCGAAGGGGTTGTTCGCGTCGTCGTTGCCGCCCGAGCCCGGCTTGGCGGAGTCGTCGTCCATGCCTCCACGGTACGCCGTGGCGGCAACGCCGGGCGCGGACCGCGGCCGGTCGTGGGTGGGACCTTCAGGGCGAGCCCACCCACTCCTCGCTGCCGTCGGCGAACCACTGGTGCTTCCAGATCGGCACCTCGGCCTTGAGGGTGTCGATCAGGTCGCGCGAGGCGTCGAACGCCGTGCCGCGGTGGGCCGAGGTGGTGGCGACCACCACGGCCAGGTCGCCGATCGCGAGCCGGCCGGTGCGGTGCACGGCCGCGACCTGCACGTCGTGGCGCTCGGCCACCCGGGTCGCGACCTCGGTGAGCCGCGCCAGCGCGCTGGGGTGGGCGCTGTAGTCGAGCCCCGAGACCCCCTTGCCGCCGTCGTGGTCGCGCACCCGGCCGACGAAGATCGTGAGCCCACCGGCGGCGTCGTCGTCGAGCGCCGCGACCACCTCGGTCACGTCGAGCGGCTGCTCGCGCAGCCCGACCAGGCGCACCCGGGGATCGGCGGCGGTGTCGTCCATGCGCCACACCGTAGGCGTGGCGCCCACGGCCGCGCACCTGCGGTGCCTACCGTGGGTGGCATGGAGGTCCTGCTCTGGCTCGTGCCGCCCGCCGTGGTGACGGCGGTCGCGGCGGCCTGGGCGGGCTGGGCCGGACGCGCCGCCCGCGCCGAGGTCGACCGCGACGAGGCGCTGCGCCGGGTCGGTGCCGCGCTGGCCCGCGACCGCACCGTGCGGCGTACGTCGGCCGGCGAGCCGCAGCCCCGGTCGACCGGGGTCGCGGCGGAGCGCACGGTCCCCACTCCGGTGCCCCGGCCGGAGCCGGCGTGCGAGGCCCCGGCCACCCCCGTGGTCGAGCAGGTCGAGGGCGAGGAGGCCCCGCGCCGGCGTGCGTCCTGAGCCCTCGTCCGCCGTCTTGGGCAGGAATGAGAGGGTGACGCCATGAGTCAGCGCGTGCTCGCCGCCGTCGTGGCGGTGCCGCTCTTCGTCGCGCTGCTCGTGCTGACCCTGCTGGTCCCGATGCCCTACGTCACCTACTCGCCCGGCCCCACCGTCGACGTGCTGGCCGAGAGCGACGGCCGCGAGATCATCCAGGTCGACGGCCACCGCACCTACCGCGACGACGGCCAGCTGCGGATGACGACCGTCTCGGTGACCCGGCGCGACACCGAGCTCGGGCTGTGGCCGCTGCTCACCAGCTGGGCCAGCGGCTCCGACGCCGTCTACCCGCGGTCCGCGGTCTACCAGGAGGGCCGCACCCAGGACGACGACGAGGCCGAGGGCCAGGTGCAGATGGTCTACAGCCAGGACACCGCGACCGCGGTGGCCCTGCGCGAGCTCGGCATCGACTTCGACCCGGCGATCGAGGTGTTGCAGGTGCAGCCCAAGAGCCCGGCCGACGGTCGGCTCGCCGTGCGCGACCTCCTGCTGGAGGTCGACGGCCGCAAGCTCACCGATGCCGACCAGCTGGTCGAGGCGGTGCAGGCCGCCCCCGAGGGTGGCACGGTGGAGTTCACCCTGCTGCGCGACGGGAAGCGCGAGAGCGTCGAGGTCGAGCCCGCCGTGATCGACGGCGAGCGGCGGATCGGCATCCAGCTGGGCCAGGGCTACGTGTTCCCGTTCCGGGTCAACGTCAACATCGACCCGTCGATCGGCGGCCCGAGCGCCGGGCTGATGTTCTCGCTCTCGATCTATGACACCCTGACCCCCGGCTCGCTGACCGGCGGCGCCACCGTCGCCGGCACCGGCGAGATCGCGGCCGACGGCACCGTGGGCCCGATCGGCGGCATCCAGCAGAAGATCGTCGCCGCCCGCGAGGCCGGCGCCGAGCTGTTCCTGGTGCCGGCCGACAACTGCCGCGACGTCGAGGGTGCAGACAACGGCGACATGCGGCTGGTCCGCGCCACCACCATGCACGCCGCCCGGGAGGCCGTCGAGGCGTGGGTCGACGACCCCGACGCCCGGCTGCCGAGCTGCGGGAAGGCCGGCTCGTGACCTCCGAGCACGACGACGACCCCGACCTGGTGCTCGACCCCCAGGTCGCCGACGAGCTCGACGCCGACCCCGCGCTGGCCGCGGCGGTGCTCGAGATCGAGGGTCACGTCGCCGAGGCCGGCTGGGACCAGGGCAGCCGCCTGTTCGCCTTGGTCGACACCGCGGAGCTGCTCGCCCGCGAGCCGGCGCTGGGCCGGGCGATGGGGCTCGACGACGCCTCGGCCGAGGGGTCGCTGACCCCGGTGGAGCAGGACCGGCTGCCCGAGCAGCAGCTCGAGCGGGTGCTCGAGGGCATCGTCTGGCCCGCCGACGTGACCGGGTGTGCCGCGGTGGTCGAGCGGCTGGTGCTCCCGCCGGACGTCGACGGGCAGGTGCCCGAGGAGCCGGCCGCGGCCGAGGAGTTCGCCCGCGAGCACCCGGACCGACAGGAGGTCAGGATCGTCGCGGGGGTGACCCGCGCGGGCTCGTCGTACTGCGCGCTGCGGATGCGCTCCCACGACGATGCCCAGTCCGTGGTCACCGGCACCGACCTGGTGCCCGGCCTGCTGGCACTGTTGCGCACGACGCTGGAGGACGAGGAGAGCCCTCATGAGTGAGCTGTTCGACGACGACCCGAGGGACGAGGCGCCCGCGCGCTCCTCGCGCCGCTCCCGGGCCCTGATCATCACGGCCGGGGTGCTGGTGGTCGCGTTCTTCCTGCTGACGACGTTCGCGTCGTTCTACACCGACCGGCTGTGGTACTCCGCGACCGGCTACGCCTCGGTGTTCAACACGCTCTTCTGGACCCGCGTCCTGCTGTTCCTCGTCTTCGGCGTGCTGATGGGCGTGGTGGTCTCGGCCAACATCGTCATCGCCTACCGGCTGCGCCCGCTCTTCCACCCGCAGTCGCCCGAGCAGAGCGGTCTGGACCGCTACCGCGAGGCGGTCACCCCGGTGCGGACCTGGCTGGTGGTGGGCATCGGCCTGCTGCTCGCCGTCTTCGCGGGCACCTCCGGCACGGGGGAGTGGCGCAACTTCCTGCTGTGGCGCAACGGAGTCGACTTCGGCCAGGACGACCAGCACTTCGGCCGCGACATCGGGTTCTTCGTCTTCGACCTGCCGTGGTTCCACTACCTCGTCGACTTCACGATGGCGCTGGCGGTCATCTCGCTGATCGCCGCCGCGCTCGTGCACTACCTCTACGGCGGCATCCGGCTCCAGTCGCCTGGCGACCGGCTCTCCGGCGCGGCCCAGGCGCAGCTCTCGGTGCTGCTCGGCGTCTTCGTGCTCGCCAAGGCCGTCGACTACTGGCTCGACCGCTTCGACCTGGCCAGCCAGTCGGGCTCGCTCATCGACGGCATCAAGTTCACCGACGACAACGCCGTGCTGCCGGCCAAGAACATCCTGATGGGCATCGCGCTCATCTGCGCGGTGCTGTTCTTCCTCAACGTCTGGCGGCGCACCTGGCTGCTGTCCTCCATGGGCCTGGCGCTGCTCGCCCTGTCCGCAGTGCTGCTCGGCCTGATCTGGCCGGCCATCGTGCAGAGCGTGCAGGTGCGGCCGTCGGAGGCCGACAAGGAGGAGCCCTACATCGCCAAGAACATCGAGGCGACCAGGCAGGCCTACGACCTCGAGGACGTCGAGGTCACGGAGTTCAGCCCCGACCGCACCGATCCCGAGAACACCCCGGCCCTGCAGACCAAGCTGTCGTCGGTGCCGCTGGTCGACCCGCAGCTGGTGCGGCGTACGTTCGAGCAGAACCAGCAGCTCAAGAGCTACTACACCGTGGCCGACGTGCTCGACGTCGACCACTACGAGATCGGCGGCAACGACCGCGCGCTGGTGCTCGGCGTCCGCGAGCTCAACCAGTCGGGCATCCCCGACGCCGACCGCAACTGGTCGAACCTCCACACCGTCTACACCCACGGCAACGGCATCATCGCCGCGTTCGCCAACCAGCGGAACGCCGAGAACAGCGCCACCAGCACCGCCGGCGGCGGCACCGAGGACGACCGCACCCAGTGGGCCGAGGGCAACGGCGCCAACGAGAACGACCTCGGCGAGGCGGTGGGCTCCTACGAGAGCCGGATCTACTACGGCGAGGGCAGCCCCGACTACTCGGTGGTCGGCAAGGCCGACGCCGACAGCCGCGACGTCGAGCTCGACCTGGGTCGCACCCCCATCGACACCGAGGGCGGCGACGACGACTCCACCGAGGACACCGAGGCGACGACGTTCGACGGCGACGGCGGTGTCGAGGTCGGCTCGACGTTCCGCAAGCTCCTCTACGCCATCCGCTTCGGTGAGCCGAACTTCCTGCTCTCGGGGCGGGTCAACGACAACAGCCAGGTGCTCTACCACCGCACGCCGCGCGAGCGCGTGGAGAAGGTGGCGCCGTGGCTCTCGATCGACAGCGACGCCTACCCGGTGATCGTCGACGGCCGGATCCAGTGGGTGCTCGACGGCTACACGACCACCGACCGCTACCCCGGCGCCGAGCGCGAGTCGTTCGAGACGATGACCGACGACGCCCTGCAGGACGAGACCGGCCTGCGCACGCTGCCGACCGACGAGATCAACTACATGCGCAACGCGGTCAAGGCGACCGTCGACGCCTACGACGGCAGCGTGAAGATCTACGCCTGGGACGAGGAGGACCCCCTCCTCCAGGCCTGGCGCAGCGCGTTCCCAGACGTCGTCGAGCCACGCTCCGAGATCCCCGACGAGCTGCTGGAGCACCTGCGCTACCCCGAGGACCTGTTCAAGGTGCAGCGCTACCAGTACGCCCGCTACCACGTCACCGACGCCGAGGACTTCTACGCCGCCAACAACCGGTGGGAGGTGCCGGTCGACCCCAACTCCGAGGACCACCTGCAGCCGCCCTACCGGATGTTCGTCGACCAGGACGGCACCGAGACGTGGTCGCTGACCTCGACGTTCGTGCCCTACCGCCGCAACAACCTGGCGGCGTACGTCTCCGTCGACAGCGACGCCACCCAGGACTCCTACGGCACCATGCGGGTGCTCGAGGTCTCCGGCGAGCAGATCGAGGGCCCCGGCCAGGTGGCCAACACGCTCACCGCCGACACCGACGTCACCGAGCGGCTGGCGCCGTTCCGGCTCAACGGCCGGGTCACCTACGGCAACCTGCTCACGATCCCGATCGACGACCGCCTGATGTACGTCGAGCCGGTCTACGCCAGCCGGTCGACCACCGACTCGGCGTACCCGATCCTGCGCTACGTGCTGGTGTCGTTCAACGACAAGGTCGGCATCGGCACCACGCTGGTGGAGGCGATCGGCGACGCGATCGGCGAGGACATCAGCGAGCCGGACCCGCAGCCGGAGCCGGGGGGCGAGCCCGATCCCGGCGGCGAGCCCGAGCCCGAGCCGGGCACGCCGGAGCAGCGGATCCGCGACCTGCTCAACGAGGCCCAGGAGCACTTCGACGAGGCCGACGCGGCGCTCGCCGAGGGCGACCTGGCCGGCTACCAGGCCGCGATCGAGGACGCCGAGGCCGCGCTGGCGGAGGCCCTCGACCTCGCAGACGCCCGCGACGGCGGCGGCGAGAGCGGCGACGGTGCGGCCGCGGAGCCCACGGACGCCGCCCGTCCCGAGGGGGAGTGACCCGCTAGAGCACCAAGCACGTCGTGACGGCGTGGGCCACCACGCGGTCGGCGGTGTCGGTGATCCGCGCCTCGGCGGTCGCCGTACGTCGTCCGGCCGCGACCACGTCGGCGCGGCAGGTGAGCAGCCCGCTCGCGAGCGTGGCCGCGCGGGTGAACTTCACGGTGAGGTCGAGCGAGGTGTAGCCCGTCCCGGCCGGCAGCTTCGTGTGCACCGCGCAGCCGAGCGCGGTGTCGGCCAGCGTGGACAGGATGCCGCCGTGCACCGAGCCGAGAGGGTTGTAGTGCCACTCCTGCGGTTCGAGGCCGAAGAGCGCCCACCCGGGGCCGGCGTCGAGGGCCAACAGGCCGGTCGTCTCCGCGGCCGGAGGTGGGGGCAGCTCGCCGCTGCGGATGGCGTGGATCATCTCAAGCCCGCTGAGCTCGCGCGCCCGGGCCGCCAGCGACACCGGGTCGGTCCACGCGTAGGTGCGCTCCCGGGTCACGACCGGGCGCCGGCCAGCTGGGGGTAGAGCGCCTCCAGCGGCCCCGCGAGGCCCTGCTTGACCTGCCGGCTCACGTCGTCGGCGAGGATCTCGTGCTCCCCGGCCTCGATGCCGTCGTAGGCGGTGCGCACGACGTCGGCCGGGTCGATCTTCGCGACGTCGAGGTGCTGGGTCATCGGGGTGTCGGCGTACCCGAGGTGCAGCGCCGCCACGTGCACCCCGTCGCCGGCCAGCCGGAGCCGCTGGGTGTTGGTCGCCGACCACAGCGCCGCCTTGGTCGCGCTGTAGGCGTCGCCGATGCCGAGCCAGCTCAGCACCGAGAGCACGTTGAGCAGCGTCCCCCTGCTCTGCCGCAGCGCCGGCGTGAACGCGTTGGCCACCTCCAGCGCGCCCCAGAAGTTGGTCTCGAACAGCGCCCGCGAGTCATCCAGGTCGCCCAGCACGCTCGCCCCGGTCGCGGCACCCGCGTTGTTGACCACGACGCTCACGTCGGTCGCGACCCGCGCCGCCTCCGCCACCGACGCCGCGTCCGTCACGTCGAGCCGCAGCGGCACCACCCGCTCGTCGCCCCACTCCCGCGGGTTCCGCGCGGCGGCGTACACCTTGGTCGCACCGCGCTCGAGCGCCTGGTGGACGAAGTGGGTGCCGAGGCCGCCGTTGGCGCCGGTCACCAGGACCGTGGATCGGGCGAGCTGGGTCATGTCTGTTCCTCTCGGGAGGCGGCCGCACGCAGCCGCGGACTCTGGCTAGGGAAAGCCAAAGCCAGACTCTAGACCTCTGGCTACGGAGATCCAAAGTCAGGTGTTCATCGTCACGGCCCCCGAGTTGGTGGGCCGCTGGGGGATCGGCTACTGTGGTGTCACCGACGCGGGGTGGAGCAGCTCGGTAGCTCGCTGGGCTCATAACCCAGAGGTCGCAGGTTCAAATCCTGCCCCCGCTACGAAGAAAGTCCAGGTCAGCCCATGGTTGACCTGGACTTTCGCTTTGGGGGCGGGATGCGATCCCATCGTTTACCCATCACATTGACAGGTGCGCAGCGCCGCCCAGCCGGACGGCAGCACCGTTGCTTCCGGTCGCTTCGGGCTTGCTCGGCAGCGGTCGCCCACCTACTCGGCATGAGTACGACGAAGCTGGGGCTCGAGCCCCTGATCGGGGTCGAGGAGCTCGCCGAGTACCTCGGCGTCCCAGTGCAGACCATCTACGACTGGCGGCTGTCCGGCCGGGCGCCGCGGGCCTTCAAGCTCGGCAAGCACCTGCGGTTCGCGGTCAGCGACGTGCAGCAGTGGCTTGAGGAGCACCAGGAGGCCGACCATGAGTAGGCCGCGGATCCCGATCGGCGGGTACGGCGAGATCGCCTTCATCGCCCGCGGCAGGGGCAAGGTCGAGGCGCGCACTCGTTTCTGGGACTGGGACGGCAGGACCCGCCTCGTCCAGGCGACCGCGTCGTCGCGGCCGGCAGCCGAGGTGGCCCTGAAGAAGAAGCTCACGCAACGCAACGCCTTCCAGCCCGTCGACACGACACTGACGCCGGACAGCCCGTTCCCGGCGCTCGTCGACTACTGGCTGGCCGACCTCGACCTCGAAGGCCGGATCGCACCGGCGACACGGTTCAACTACGAGGCGACATGCGTCGTCTGGTGCTGCCGGCGTTCCAGGGCTTCACCCTGCGCGAGATCGGGGTCGCCCGCTGCGATGCCTTGCTCAAGCAACTCGGCAACAGTTCGTACTCGTCGGCCAAGCGCGTTCGGACGGTGCTGCGGCAGTCGTTCGCGCTCGCGGTCAAGCACGAGGTGCCCCCGCGCAACCCGATCGACAACGTCTCCCGCCTCCACAAGCCGAAGCGCACACCCACCGCCCTGACCGCGGCCGAGGTCAACGCCATCCGCGCGGTGATCAAGGCCTGGGAGTCCACAACAGGCACTTCCGCCCGAACCCCGACGGCCAGCTCGGCCAGATCGTCGAGGTCATGCTCGGCACCTGCGCCCGGATCGGCGAGGTGCTCGCCAACCGCCGCCGCGACCTGGACCTGACGACGACACCGGCGACCCTGAGGATCTGCGGCACGGTGATCTCCGAGCGCGGCAAGGGACCTATCGCCAGGAGCACCCCAAGACCGACCGGTCGAACCGGGTCATCGCGCTGTCGACCTTCACCGCCGAGGCCTTGCGTCGGCGGATGGCGATCATGCGGGACCACTCGCTCGACGCCCTGGTGTTCTGCAGCCGCGAGGGCACGCCGCTGACGACCGCGAACGTACGCCGGCAGCTCCGTAAGGTGCTCGGCGAGGCTGGCATCGAGGGCGTCACGCCGCACATGTTCCGCCGGACCGTCGCCACCGTGGTGAACGAGCAGGCAAGTCTCAACCTCGCCTCCGAGCTGCTCGGTCACACCGACCCGAAGGTGACTGTCGAGCACTACATCCGCCGCAACGAGCAGGTGAACCCGCTGACGGCCTTGCTCCTCGACCAGGCGTTCGCCCACAAGGACGACTAAATCGGTTCGTCGATGTCGGACCCCGTCCGTACGGTCAGGACCCGGTCGACCTGCTTGGGAAGGAATGACGATGGACGACCGGAATGAGGAGAGCCACGAGGCTCACGACGAGTCGAGCAGCTGGTTCGAGTGCGACGACGGCTGGGCCACCTTGATCGCCGAGTTCGAGGCGAAGCTCAAGGCGCTCTCGCCGGACTACACGGGTTAGCCAGGTCAAGGAGAAGTTCGGCGGCCTGCGCTCTACGCCAATCCCGGCGACGTCGACCAAGAGACCTCAAAGCGGTTCTACGACCTGATCCGCGAGGCCGAGGCCCAGTCCTACGAGACCTGCGAGTGCTGTGGGCGGCCTGGCCGGCTCGCGCGTCGAGGCGGGCGCGGCTGGTACCAATCGCTCTGCCCCACCTGCTCCGTGACGATGAACTTCGAGTTCGTCGGGAACGATGAGTGAGGTTGGCCGGTGAGCGTCATGGTGGAGGAGGAGAACTTGACGCTACCTATAACCGGGAGATATGTTCCGGTTATGCGTAGCGATGGGCCGGCCCTGATGCCGGTGTTCCGATCGCAGCATCAAGCCGAGCTGCTGATGTGGCTGCTGCTGCACCCTGAGCAGGAGTACGGCGTGACCGAGATGGCCGCGCGGCTTGGGGTGCCGCTCTCCACGCTGCACCGCGAGGTGATCCGCCTCGATCAGGCCGGCCTCATCAGGAGCCGCACCCAGGGGCGGAACCGGCTGATTCGCGCGAACGTGGACCACCCGGCGGCGAAGGCACTGACCCAACTCCTGGAGATCACCTTCGGTCCTCGGGCCGTGATCGCCGAGGAGTTCGCGATCGAGGGAGCCGAGCAGGTCGTGATCTTTGGCTCTTGGGCTGCCCGGTACGAGGGTCAGGCAGGTCCGCCACCGCACGACATCGACGTGCTCGTCGTGGGAAAGGTCGACCGTGCCGACCTCTACGACGCGGCAGACCGGGCGAACGCCCGGCTGGGGATCGAGGTCAACCCGGTGGTGCGCACGGCGAAGCAGTGGGCTGATCCGGCGGACGCGCTCGTCGCCCAGATCAAGGAGTCTGCGCACGTCACCGTCCTCGACTCGCGGGAGCAGGTGAGCTCCTGATGGCCCGCTGGACGCGCGGTGAGTCCGACGTCGAAGCGCTGCTCGCGGCGGGGGAGTTGCAGAAGCTGACCGGTGCCGCTGCCAACGGCGAGCAGCTCCTTGAGAAGGCGACCGTCACGTTGTCGACCGCGCGGTCAGCCGTCGAGACCGACCCCGACTCCGCGTTCGTCCTGGCCTACGACGCCGCACGTCAGGCACTGACCGCCCTGCTCGCTCACCAAGGGCTGCGGCCGACCACGAAGGGTGGGCACTACGCCGTCGAGCGCGCCGTCCGTGCGCAGTTCGGCCCGGGCTTCCGGCAGTTCGGCGCCCTACGCCGACGTCGCAACGAACTCGAGTATCCCGAGCGCCCCGGCGACGACGCCACGCACGAGGAGGCTGCCGAAGCGGTGGACAAGGCGCAGGCGATCATCACCGCGTCCCAAGGCCTCCTCGATCAGCTCGGTTTGTTCTGAAGGGCAGGTGATAGCGAGCCCGTACCCGCTCGCCCAGTTGCCGTGCGTCGATCTCACCGCGCACGAATCCGTCCTGGTCGGCGCGGGTGGCATCGCTGCTGCGGGAGCCCTCCAACTCGGATCACCGCCGAGCATCCTCGACGGCTCGCCTGCGCCGCTCGACATCGACCGCGTCCTGTCCGGTCACGACTCCGCCTCCATGCTGCTGTGGCTCACGGGAGCCCAGCTCGATCGAACTCCTGCTGGAGTCGCGGACGCCGTCGGTGGGTCTCTCGAAGCTCGGCTACCAACTCATCGACCCCGTCGGCGCGCTCGGATCCCCCAGCGAGCTTCCGCATCTTCGCGAGCCGCCGAGCGGCCAGCCGGTAATGCTGCGCCCCTGCCTCCACCAGCTCGTTCTCGACCAGGCGCTGGTGGATCGGCAGCACGGCGAGCGGGTCGACCTTCTCGTACTCCTTCACCAGCTCGCTCCACGTGTGGTCGCTGTCGAGCGCGAGCGAGTGCGCGAGGCTCCAGGCGAACTCGGGCTCCTTCAGCGTGAGGAGCGCGAAGAGCACTGCGTCGCTCGGGCTCGCGGCGAGCGTCGCCATAACCTCGTCCCGATAGTCGGGCCACGCCCTGCCGGCGGCCTTGCGCAGCCGCGCCGCCGATGTCGAAGACGGCCACTTGCGGAACACCGAGAGCCGTGCCTCCAGCGCTTCGTCCGGCCGGTGGGCGTCCAACAGGCCGCACCAGTAGTCCGCCGCCTTGCGGGACTGGTGGCCGTGGTCGAAGTCGGTCGCCTGCTTCGCCCATTCGATGGCGAGGTCGATCTCCCCGATCTCCTCGAACGCCTCGGCAGTGTCCTGCAGCCAAGCCGCGACCTTCCGGTCCTTGGCATGGGTGCGGATGATCGCGTCGATGTCGTGGTCGAGGACCGCGAGTCGCTGCGCGTTCCAGTCGAGCGTGAACCACGCGTGCGAGTGACCTGACGACCATCGCTCGTCCTCCGATGGGCGCGGCCCGAGCTTCGCCTCGAGCTCCGCCAGGCCCTTCCGGTAGGCGGCCATGCCGACGTCGCCGAGCGCCGGCGCATAGGCCACCGGGTCGAGCTCGAAGTAATCGACCTCGTCGTCGTCGAACTGGAACTTCATCATCCAGTCGATCAGCTTGCCGACCGGCGTCCTAGCTGAAGCCGCTGCGCGCGGGTGGAGCTCGAGCAGCCGGCGGCAGGCGTCGCCAATGATCCCGGCGGAGTCATCCGCACGCGCGATCACCTTCAGCGACGAGGCGAGGGCCTTGTGTGTGACCGTGTAGATCTTGGCCGGGTCCGTCGTCGGGATAGCCGCTTCGAGGATGTCGATCGCCTCGTGCATGTCCTGGCCGTGCGCGTTGGCCGCGCTGTAGCGGTAGAGGTCCGAACGAGTGCGGATGAGCGGGAGTACGGCGTCGGCCAGCGAGATCACCCGCTCATTCTTCACACTTCGGGCCCCACCTCCGTCACCCTCGTCACGCCCGCCCGACCTGCCCTCTGGTCACCCCTGCCCGCCCTCCACCGCCTTGCTTCCGCCCGCCATAGCCTTGTACGACGCCGGTCCGCGGGTCCGCGGGTCCGCGCGGTCGCGCTGCGTGGTGTCGCGGCTTGGGGCGGGCGGGACGAAGCGATCTCGCAGGTGGCGCCGCTTTTGACGGACCCGAGCAGCCGGGTGTCGGCTGCCGCCGCTCGCGTGCTCGCTCGCACCGGCGCCTCCGCGGCGGTCGCCGATGAGGCATGGTCCTCGCACTTGCCTAGCAGTCGGCGCGCAGCGTGGTACCTGACACGATCAAGCGGGGGATGGGACGCAGTTGAGTCCGATCTGCGGCTGGCCACCGATCCGGATGCAGAGCCCGCAGGCCTGGGTAGGGCTCAGGTCAACAACTGGCTGACCACCCGAGCCGCGACGACCTGGCAGCCACTCCCGGACGGCCAACGATCACGAATCGCCGCGCTCATAGACACGTGGGACGTGTCCACCGACCTCAAACGAAACCTCGCCTTCCACGCGGGAATCCGACCGCTCCCGGGCGAGGAGGGCCGTGCGGATCAAGGCGCGGAGGTCTCTCCCCTGAGACCCAGGCGATGGCGTCTATGGCCGATGTCTGACAGGTGATCGACCGGGTGACGAGTCGCGCCGAGACCCAGGACCACTTCCAATGCCGGCGCTGGGCATCGATCGATCGACCTCGCCTCGCTCGACCGCCAGGACACTCGCTCGCTCGCGGTCCCGCAGGGCAAGGCTCGGGTTGCCGGTGCTCGCGATCTCGAAGCCCTGGTAGGCGAGCCGAAGTGCTTGACTGCCGTACTTCACGTCCCAGCCGTACTGCCGATCAGCCAGGGGCGTTAGGGACGTGGCGCTTCGAGTGGCCGAGCATCCGCTCGTGCTGCAAGCGCATGTACCCGAGGAATCGCTCGACCGGCAGGCGTGACCTGAACGCCGACCGCAGTTCGCGCAGCTCCTCCCGAGCGGGGTCACAACCAGCGACTCCGCGGGCGAGAACAGCGGCAGCATGACCGCAGGCCGTCCACAACCAGTTGGTTGACAACGGGAACTCTCGGGCTTAGCGTTGTAGTCAACCAACTGGTTTAGGAAGTGGACAGTGCCCGACCAGCTCTCGCAGGTCTTCGCCGCCCTGGCTGACCCGACGCGACGCGACATCGTCGCCCGGCTGACCCTCGCCGACGCCACGGTCGGCGAGCTGGCCGAGCCGTACGACGTCAGCACCCAGGCGGTGTCGAAGCACCTGAAGGTGCTCGAAGCCGCCGGCCTGGTCAGTCGGTCACGTGAGGCACAAAGGCGCCCCGTCCACCTCGAGGCGGAGGTGTTCGACCTGATGACGGCGTGGATCGAGCGCTACCGACGCCAGGCGGAGGAGCGCTACGCGCGACTCGACGCCCTGCTGACCGAGATGAACGTCGAGACCAGCACCGACACGACCCGAGACGGAGAAGCATCATGACGACAGCACCCGAAGCCACGATCGAGGCCGACGAGCGCGTTCCGATCATCCGCACCACGCGCGACTTCCGCGCGACCCCCGAGCAGCTGATGCGGGCCCACACAGACCCCGACCTGTACGCCCGATGGACCGGACCACAGGGCACCGAGACGAGGATCGATCACTGGGACGCCCGCACGGGCGGCAGCTGGCGCTTCGTCGCCCGCAGCGGCGGCGAGGAGCACGCCTTCCGCGGCTGCTTCCACGAGATCGGCGATCACCGCATCGTGCAGACGTTTACGTGGGAGGGCCAGCCCGAAGGAGTCTCGCTCGAGACCCTGACGTTCGAGGACCTCGGCGACGGACGCACCCGGTTGCACGCGCAATCGCTCGTGCAGAGCTTCGAGGAGCGGGACGCCTGGCTGCGCAGCGGCATGGAGGTCGGCGTCAACGACGGCTACGCCAAGCTCGACCGGCTCCTGGCCGACGGGACGGCTCGGTAGGACGCGGCGCGACCGTCACCGGGTCGAAGCCGGTGGAACGCCTCCTCGTCGGCGGCGAACTGCTCGAAGGTGCGGGCCGGTCGGCCGGTGACGCGCTCGACGACGTCGGTGACGGAGGCGAACAGGCCACGGCGGATCCGGTCGAAGGCGCCCTCGTCGTTCGCCCGGTCGAAGCCCTCCGAGCCGGCGAGCGCCTCCTCCAGGGGGATGTCGACGTGCCGGACGGGCCGGCCGAGGGCGCGCCCGAGGCGTGCGGCGGTCTCCGGCAGGGTCAGCGCCTCGGGGCCGGTGAGGTCGTAGGTCCGGCCGTGGTGGCCGGGTTCGGTCAGGGCGTGTGCGGCGACCGCGGCGATGTCGCGGGTGTCGATCCAGGCGACGGACCCCCCGGCGCTCGGGAAGCGGATCTCGCCTCGATCCACGACGTCCGCCAGGAAGAACCGGGGGTCGCTGAAGACCTGCATGAACCAGCCCGGGCGGAGGATCGTCCACGTCCGGCCGCTGTCGCGCACCGACCGCTCGGTGCGGGGCGGCCAGTCGTCGGGGGCGAAGTAGCGGGGGTCGAACTCGGAGAGCAGGACCACGTGCGTGCTCGCCGGGGTCAGGGAGAGCAGGTGGCCGATCAGCTCGGGTGCGTCGGCCCGGTCGGGGCGGACGACGAAGAGGGCGTCGAGGTCCTCGACGGCAGGCGCCCACGACCCCGGGTCGTCCCACGAGAAGGCCACGGGTTTCACCCCGTCCCGGTGGACGGCGGCGGGGTCGCTGGTGCCGCCGCGGACGACGACGCGCGGGTCGGCGGCGAGCAGGTCGACCAGGGGAGCGCCGGTCTTGGCGCGCATGCCGGTGACGAGGACGTGTCGCATCGGTGCGTTCTCCTGACGTGAGCCGTTTGCTTGATCGGATCAACTGGTGCACGGTAGGCACAACTACTTCATCGGATCAAGTATCGTCCGGGCCATGGTCGACCAGGTCGGATCGCTCGGACAGCAGATGTGGGACTTCGTCTACGCCTACGACGCGGCGTACGACCGCGCGGCCCGCGAGGTCGGGCTGAGCGCGGCGCAGGCCTGCCTGCTGAAGGCGGTCGCCGAGCGCCCGGTCACGATGGGCGAGCTCGCGAGCCGCCTGCTGTGCGACGCCTCGAACGTCACCCAGATCGTCACGCGGCTCGAGTCCAAGGGGCTGGTCCGCCGACAGCCGGGGGCCCGGGACGGGCGGTCCAAGGAGGTCGTCATCACTCCGGACGGCGCCGTGCTGGACGAGCGGATGCGCGTTGCGTTCACGTTTCCCGTCGAGCGGCTCGGCCTCCTGTCGTCCGACGCGCGCGATGCGCTGGGCTCGGCGCTCGACGTCATGCTGGGTCGGGACGGCTAGCCGCTCAGGATCCGTCGTACGTCGGGTCTTTTCTCTGTTCTCAGGATCGGCGGGCACCCTGAGCCGGTGGTCGACCAGTCCCGCAGCGGTGCTCCGCGGATCCTCGTCGTGGACGACGAGCCCGACATCCGCGACAGCCTGGCCGGGGGACTCGCGTTCGAGGGGTACGACGTGCGCACGGCGGCCGACGGCGGGGCGGCGCTCGGGTGCATCGCCGAGAGCGTGCCCGACCTGGTCGTGCTCGACGTGGGGATGCCCTACGTCGGTGGCCTCGAGGTGTGTCGGCGGATCCGGTCTCGGGCGATCGACGTGCCGGTCCTGCTGCTGACCGCCCGCGACGGCACCGACGACCGGGTGCTGGGCCTGGACGCCGGCGCCGACGACTACCTGGTCAAGCCGTTCGCGCTGGAGGAGCTGCTGGCCCGGCTGCGGGCCCTGCTGCGCCGGCGCCGCGGCCCGACCGACCCGGTGCTGCGGTACGGCGGCGTGGTGCTCGACCCGACGACGCGGGAGGCGACCCGCGACGGGCGGCCGCTGGAGCTGACCCGCACCGAGTTCGACCTGCTCGAGCTGTTCCTCCAGAACCCGCGCCGGGTCCTGGAGCGCCAGCTGGTCCTGCGGGAGGTCTGGGGACTCGACTTCGACTCCGGCTCCAACACCCTCGACGTGTTCGTCGGCTACCTGCGACGCAAGACCGAGGCGGACGGCGGCACCCGGCTGCTGCACAACGTGCGAGGCGTCGGCTACGTCCTGCGCGAGCCCGGATGACCGCCGTGGTGCGCAGGCTGACCATCCGCTCCCGCCTCGCGCTGCTCTGCGCGGCGGCCGTCGCCCTCGGCATCGTCGCGGCCAGCGTGGTCGCCTGGGTGGCCGCGCGCGAGACGATGCGGGCCCAGGTCGACGCCTCGCTGGAGGCACCGACCGTGGTGCGCAGCGTGCGGCTCGCGGCGGACGCGGCGCGCGACGAGCTGCCGGCCCCGCTGCCCGACGTGGCGGCGCGGCTCTGCCAGGACCTCCCGCGGACGTCCGAGGGGGACCGGCTGGTCGCGAACGTGCAGGTCATCCTCGCCAGCGGGCAGATCTGCAGCCTGGGGCGGGAGACGCCGATCCTCGAGCCCACGGCCGAGGAGCTCGCCGTCGCCACAGACGGCAGGGGCGAGGTGATGCGCGACGCCGTCGACACCGACGGCGACGACGTGCGGGTGCTCACGCGACCCCTCGACGGCGGCTCCGCCGTGCAGACCGTGCGGTCGCTCGAGGAGGTCAACGCGACGCTGGGCCGGCTCGCCTGGGTCCTCGGTCTCGCCGCGGGTCTCGGCGTGCTGCTCGCCGCGCTGGCCGGGTGGTACGTCGCCCGCACCACGCTGCGCCCGGTCGAGCGGGTGGCCGACGCCGCCGAGCACGTCGCGGCCACCGACGACCTGAGCGTGCCCCTGCGCTACGACGCCGCGCCCTCGGGGGCCGCGCCGCGCGACGAGGTCGCCCGCCTGACCTCCTCGTTCAACGCGATGACCACCCGGCTCGCGGCGTCGCGGGCGCGACAGCAACAGCTGGTCGCCGACGCCAGCCACGAGCTGCGCACCCCGGTCACCAGCCTCCGCACCCACGTCGAGTGGCTGCTGCGTGCCGACGACCGGGGCCGACCGCTCTCGCCGGAGGAGCGTCGACGGGTCGGACGCGCGGTCCTCGGCCAGGTCGAGGAGCTCACCGACCTGATCGCCGAGCTGGGTGAGATCGCGCGCGGAGGCGCGACCGGCGACGTCGTGCCCGTGCGCCTCGACGAGGTCGCCCTCCGGGCCGTCGACCGGGCGCAGCGGCGCGACCCCGGGCGACGCCTGGAGATCGACGTCGAGGAGGGTATCGAGCCGGTCCTCGGCGACCCGGCGGCGCTCGAGCGCGCGGTCGTCAACCTCCTCGACAACGCGCTCAAGTTCTCGTCCGGCCCGGTCGGCGTGTCCGTGCGCGCCCGCACGGTGACGGTCAGCGACCGAGGCCGTGGGCTGCCGCCGGCCGACCGGGCGGCGGCCTTCGGGAGGTTCTGGCGCTCGGCCGAGGCCCGCGAGCTGCCCGGCTCCGGCCTCGGTCTCGCGATCGTGGCCGACGTCGCCGAGCGGCACGGCGGCACGACGTTCTTCCTGCCTCGCGACGGAGGCGGGAGCGAGGTCGGCTTCACCGTCGCCGGCCCCGCCCACTGACTCCCCAGCGGTCCTTCACGATCCTCTCAGCCGTCCTTGGCCGAGCCCACGAACGGGCTTCCTAGCGTCGCCGTCACCCGGGCCACGACGTGCCCGCGACGGAAAGGCCAGGAGAGATGAGACGACTGGGTGCGGCGCTGTGGTTCGCCGCCTTGCTGTTCGCCGCCAGCGCGTGCGGGTCGGAGGACGACGGAGCCACCGGGGTGGCCAGCCTCGAGGAGCCCGCCACCGCCGACGAGAGCGGCGACGACGGGGACGGGGACGGGGACGGGGGCGACGAGACGAAGTCGGCCGAGGAGCAGGCGCTGGCGTTCGCGCAGTGCATGCGCGAGAACGGCGTCGACATGCCCGACCCGCAGGTGGACGAGGACGGCCGCCTCCAGCTCCGCGCGGGGGGCGGGCCCGGCAAGCTGCCCGACGAGGCGACGCTCGAGGCGGCCCAGGAGGCCTGCGCGGACCTGCGCCCCGACTTCGGCGGCGAGCTGTCGCCGGAGGACCGCTCGGAGATGCAGGACCGGGTGCTCGCCTTCGCCCAGTGCATGCGCGACAACGGCATCGACATGCCCGACCCGGACTTCCAGGGCGGCATGGTCCGGTTCGGTCCGCCGGAGGGTGTCGACCCCGAGGACCCGGCGTTCCGGGAGGCGCAGGAGACCTGCATGGAGGAGTCCGGCATGGACCAGGGGATGCGCCCGTGACGGTGCTCGCGGTGCCGCGGGTGCGGCGGGCGGCGCTCGGGGTGGTGGTCGTCGCCGTGGCGGTGGCCGGAGGCACGGCGTACCTCTGGCAGCGCGACGTCGACGCCGCCGCGGACGACGGCGCGGACGCCCCCGCGACCCGCGCGACCACCACCGCCGAGCGCCGCACCCTGGTCGACTCGGAGCGGGTGACCGGCACCTTGGAGTACGCCGGTGCGGTCACGGTCACCGCGAACGGCGAGGGCACGTTGACCGCGCTGCCCGAGGAGGCGAGCGTGCTCCGGCGCGGGGACGTCGCCTACCGGGTGGACGACCTGCCGGTCGTGGTGCTGCTCGGCACGCTGCCGATGTGGCGCGACCTCCACGAGGGGGTCGAGGGCGGCAAGGACGTGCGCCAGCTCGAGCGCAACCTGGAGCGGCTCGGCTACGACCCGGGGACGGTCGACCAGGAGTTCACCTCCTACACCGAGGCCGCCCTGCTCGACCTCCAGGAGGACCTCGGCGTGGCCGAGGACGGGGTCGCCGCACCGAGCGACTTCGTGGTCGTCGAGGAGGCGCTGCGCGTGGGTGCGCACGCGGTGGAGGTCGGGCAGCCGCTGCTCCCTGGGACACCGGTGGAGCTCTACGCCGCCTCGGGGCTCGATCGCGTCGTCAACGTCGACCTCGACCCGTCGGACGAGTCGCTGGCCGAGCTGGGCGCGAAGGCGACGGTCACGCTGCCCGACGGCACCACGATCAGGGCGACGGTGTCGTCGGTCGGCGAGGTCGAGACGACCACCGCCGCCGACGGCACGGAGACGTCGACCCTCCCGGTCGAGCTCGCCGTCAGGAGGCCGGGGAAGGTCGCCGACCTCGACGTGGCGACCGTGAGCGTCGACCTCGCTCGCGACACCAAGAAGGGCGTGGTCGCCGTCCCGGTGACCGCACTGGTCGCCCTGGCCGAGGGTGGCTTCGCCGTCCAGCTGGTGGAGGGGGCGGGGACACCGGTGCTCACCGCCGTGGAGCCCGGGCTCTACGCCGACGGCTACGTCGAGATCCTCGGCGGCCTCGACCTCGGCGACACCGTGGTGGTGCCGGCATGAGCGGGCCCGTCCTCGACGTACGAGACGTGCGCAAGAGCTACGGCGACCTCGAGGTGCTGCACGGAATCTCGTTGACGATCGGCCACGGCGAGCAGGTCGCCGTCGTCGGACCGTCCGGGTCGGGGAAGTCCACGCTGCTGCACATCGTCGGCACCCTCGACCGGCCGACCTCGGGCACGGTCGTGGTCGACGACCGCGACACCTCCGAGATGTCGGAGGCGGAGCTCGCGGGCCTGCGGTCGCACCGGATCGGGTTCGTGTTCCAGTCCTTCCACCTCCTCGACGGGGTGAGTGCGACCGACAACGTCGCGCAGGGGCTGCTCTATCGGGGCGTACGCCGCCACGAGCGCACCCACCGGGCCCGCGAGGCGCTGCGACGGGTCGGCCTGGGGCACCGGCTCGAGCACGACCCTCGGCTGATGTCGGGAGGCGAGCGCCAGCGCGTCGCGATCGCGCGGGCACTGCTCAACCGTCCGGCGATCGTGTTCGCCGACGAGCCCACCGGCAACCTCGACAGCCGCTCCGGTGCCGAGGTGCTGGCCCTGCTCGGCGAGCTGCACGCCCAGGGAACCACGGTCGTGGTCATCACCCACGAGCACGAGGTGGCCGCCGCGATGCAGCGCCGGGTCGAGATCAGGGACGGCCTCGTCCACGCCGACTCACTCGCGTCCGTGGCCGGGGGCCTGCGGTGAGCCGGCTTCGGTCGCGGGTGCGCCTGGTCGACCAGGCTCGGGTCAGCGGCGTGGCCCTGCGCTCGAGGAAGGTCCGCAGCGTGCTCTCCGCCCTCGGCATCGCCATCGGAGTCGCGACCGTGGTCAGCGTGCTGGGCATCTCGAGGTCCTCGCAGGCCGACCTCCTCGACCAGCTCGACGAGCTGGGCACCAACCTGCTGCAGGCGGAGTCGGGCGAGGGCTTCGGGTTGGGCGACGACACCACGCTGCCCGACACCGCCGCAGCCGGTGTCCGCAACATCGCACCGGTGCAGTCGGTCGCCATGGTCACCGAGCTCGGGGAGTCCGTGCTGCGCAGCTCGCTCGCCGACCCCGACCAGACCCAGGGCATCTCGCTGAGGGCCGCCGAGGCGAGCACGCTCGACGCCCTGGCCGGGACGATGGCGGAGGGTCGGTTCCTCGACGACGCGATCGGTGCGTACCCGACGGCCGTGCTCGGTGCGGTCGCGGCGGAACGGTTGGGCCTCACCGAGGTCGACGGTCGGACCTCGGTGTGGATCGGCGGACGCTCGTGGCTGGTCGTCGGGATCATGGACGAGCTGCCGCTGGCGCCCGACCTCGACCGCTCGGTCCTCGTGGGCTACGCCGCCGCAGAGGCCTACGTCGAGGACGATCTCGCGCCCACCCGGCTCTACGTCCGCGCCGACGCCGACGTCGTCGACGACGTGGCCTCGGTGCTCGCGGCCCAGGCCAACCCCGAGGCGCCCGAGAACGTCGACGTCTCGCGGCCCTCCGACGCGCTGGAGGCCAAGGCGGCGGCCGAGGACGCGTTCACCTCGCTCTTCCTCGGTCTCGGCGCCGTGGCGCTGGTCGTGGGCGCCGTCGGCACGGCGAACGTGATGGTCATGTCCGTGCTCGAGCGTCGCGGCGAGATCGGGCTCCGGCGTGCCCTCGGTGCGACGCGCGGGCACATCCGGGTGCAGTTCCTCGTCGAGGCGGTGCTGCTGTCCGTCGGCGGCGGCGTGCTGGGGGTGCTCGGCGGCGCCGGGGTCACCCGGGGCTACACCGTGTGGAACGAGCAGCCGTACGCGCTGCCGGCGGCGGCCGTCGGCTACGGCCTGCTCGCGGCCGTCGGGATCGGGGTGCTGGCCGGCGTCTACCCGGCGGCCAGGGCGGCCCGCCTCTCCCCGACCGAGGCGCTCCGGTCCGGGTGACGGGCCGGTCAGCTGCCGCGGGACGCCGGCGCCTCGGGCGGACAGTCGATCCGCTCGAGGCGTGTCCAGCCCCGGTAGCCGCGCTGCTCGAGCAGCACGAGCAGTCGTGGGGCGACCGGCACCGAGTCGAGGAAGATCCGGTCGAGGAGGGCGACCACGCCGTCGTCGAGCGCGAACTCGCCCGCGGACTCGTAGTCCTCCCAGCCCTCCGACGACTCCTCGATGAGCGCGACCAGCCGGTCGGCGAAGGCCGGGAGCCGTGGGTCGTCGGCGTCCCAGTCGGCCACGTCGACCATGTCGCGGTAGAGCTCGGTGACGGCCGGGGTCTCGAGCTGGGCGCTCTTCAGGGCCATCAGCGGGCCCATCTGGTCGGGCAGCTGGGCGGCCACCAGGATCCAGGCGTCGCGCTCCATGTCGACGACCCGCTGCGGGACGCCGAGCTCGCGGAGCCGGTCGACGTACGCGACGGCCTCGGGCGGCAGTGCCAGGCTGTCACCGGCCGCCAGCTGCGCCACCCGAGCGCGGTGCTGCTGCCGCTCGCGGATCTCGGCGCGCAGCCGGCGGTCGATCTCCCGCACCGCCGTCGCGAACTGCTCCTCGTCGGCCTCGAGCAGCTCCTGCACGCGGGAGAGCGGGACGCCGGCCTCGGCGAGCGTCCTGATCCGGATCAGCTGGACGACCGCCGCGGCGTCGTAGCGCCGGTAGCCGGAGTGGTCGCGCTCGGGCTCGGGCAGCAGCCCCTTGGCGTGGTAGTGCCGCACCGCGCGCACCGTCACGCCGGCGTAGTCCGCGAGCTGGCTGATGGTCAGCACGTCCCACCTCCGTCCGGGGCCATCCTGCCGCGCGGGTCAGGCGAGCCGGCGACGGTACGCCGCCATGGCGAGACCGTAGGCGAGGACGAGGAGGCCGACGCACCAGGCGAGTGCGAGCCAGCCTTCGCTGCCGACGGGCTGCTCGGCGTAGAGGTTGCGCAGCGTGTCGACGACCGAGGTGACCGGCTGGTGCTCGGCGAACACCCGCACCGGGCCGGGCATGCCGTCGGTGGGCACGAACGCCGAGCTGAGGAACGGCAGGAACAGCAGGGGATAGGCGAAGCCCCCGGCGCCGTCGGTCGACTTGGCGGCGAGGCCGGCGATCACGGCGAGCCAGGTCAGCGCCAGGGTGAACAGCACCAGGATGCCGACCACGCCGAGCCAGGCCAGGACGCCTGCCCCCGAGCGGAAGCCCATCGCCAGGGCGACCAGCACGACCAGCACGAGCGAGACCAGGTTGGCCACCAGCGAGGTCAGCACGTGGGCCCACAACGTCGCGGAGCGGGCGATCGGCATCGAGTGGAACCGCTCGAAGATGCCGCCCTGCAGGTCGAGGAAGAGGCGGTAGGAGGTGTAGGCGACGCCGGAGGCGACGGTGATCAGCAGGATGCCGGGCAGCAGGTAGTTGACGTAGCTGCTGTCGTGGCCGGTCTCGATCGCGCTGCCGAAGACGTAGACGAAGAGCAGCATCATCACGATCGGGGTGACCGCGGTGGTGATGATCGTGTCGGGGCTGCGCAGCACGTGCCGCAGGGAGCGCCCGGTCAGGGTGGCGGTGTCGCCGAGGAGGTGCTTGGTCATGCGTCGTTCCCTCACTGGTGGGTGTCGGCCGGCTCGGCGGCGTCGCTGTCGGACGGGTGGGTCGGGTCGTCGTCGCCGACGAGGGCGAGGAAGACGTCCTCGAGGCTCGGCTGCCCCTCGACGTACTGCACCTCCGCGGCCGGCAGCAGCGCCTTGAGCTCGGCGAGGGTGCCGTCGACGATGATCCGGCCGCGGTGGAGGATCGCGATCCGGTCGGCGAGCTGCTCGGCCTCCTCGAGGTACTGCGTGGTGAGCAGCACCGTGGTGCCGCCCCCGGCGATCTCCCGGACCGCGCGCCAGACCTCGAGCCGACCCTGGGGGTCGAGGCCGGTCGTCGGCTCGTCGAGGAAGACCACGGGCGGGTCGCCGATCAGGCTCATGGCGATGTCGAGCCGCCGGCGCATGCCGCCGGAGTACGTCGCCACACGTCGGCCGCCGGCCTCGGTGAGGGCGAACCGGGCGAGCAGCTCGTCGGCCGTCGAGCCCGGGTCGTCGACGTGGCGCAGCCGGGCGACCAGCACCAGGTTCTCGCGCCCGGTCAGGATGTCGTCGACGGCCGCGAACTGGCCGGTGAGGCTGATCGCCTCGCGGACCCGCTCAGCCTGGGTGGCGACGTCGTGCCCGTGCACGACCGCGGTGCCGCTGTCGGCCCGCAGCAGCGTGCTGAGGATCTTGACGAGGGTGGTCTTGCCGGCTCCGTTGGAGCCGAGCAGGGCGAAGATGCTGCCGCGCGCGACCTCGAGGTCGACGCCGCGGAGCACGGGGGCGTCGCCGTAGGACTTGGTGATCCCGGCGACCCGGATGGCTGCTTCGGATGTCATGGAGACACCGTGCAACCCTGACGCAGGGTCAAGGTCAAGCGCCCGCGTCGGGCGGGAGCTCGGGCCTGTCGGCTAGGCGGGCGGGTAGCCCTGACCCGTCAGCACCCGGGCCAGGTGGGCGGTGTTGGCGGCCGCCGTCCTCGTGGTCGACACCGTCTTCTCGGGCTTGGGGTCGAGGTCCTGGTAGTCGGTGGCCTGCATGGCCTCGCCGACCCAGTACGTCGACCCGTTGGCCGCGATGGTGAAGCCGGTGTCGTTGAGGGCCTGGAGCAGCTCGGCGGTCACGTGGTGGGCGCCGTCCTCGTTGCCGACGACGGCGACCGCGGCGACCTTGTTGTACGTCGACATCCGGCCCTGGTCGTCGGTCTCGCCGAGCTCGGCGTCCAAGCGCTCGAGCACCATCTTGGCCACCGACGACGGCTGGCCCAGCCAGATCGGCGTGGCTAGCACGAGGATGTCGGCGGCGAGCATCTTGGCCCGCAGCTGCGGCCAGGCGTCGCCGTCGCCCTCGTCGGTGGTGACGCCGAACCGCACGTCGTGGTCGACGACGCGGACGACCTCACCGGTGACGTCGTGGTCGCGGAGCGCGTCGAGCAGCTCCTGGCCGAGCAGGGTCGCGCTGGAGTCGGCCGGCGACGGCTTCAGCGTGCACGACAGGACGAGGGCGGTCAGCGACACGGGTCAGCTCTTCTTCGCAGCGGCCTTGCCGCCCTTGCTGCCGGCCTTCTTCTTCTGCGCGGTGGTGCCGCCCTGGCTGCTGTCGCTCTTGGTCTTCCCGCCCCCGCTGGACTTGCCGCCCTTCTTGGAGGCGTCCGGGGTGTTGGCGATCTTGGCGGCGCGCTGCTTCGACATCCCCTTGTTCTTCAGCGCCTCGTACTGCTTCTCGTTCTTCACGTTGGCGGACTTGCTCGGCATGGCTCCTCCATCGCTAGCAGATCGGACCCCACCGGTACCCGCGCTCCCTCAGTCGGACTCCTGCGCCGCCTGCTCGTCGAGCAGCGCTCGGGCGTGCCCGCCGTCGTCCTCCTGGTCCAGGGCGCGGTGGAAGCTGTCGAGCTTCTGCTCGCCGGCGGGGAACGGCGGCAGCAGCGGCCAGTCGGCGTCGACGACCGCCTCGAGCACGACCGGCCGGTCGGCGGCCAGCGCGCGGTCCCAGGCGACGCCCACGTCGTCGCCCGCCCCGACGCGGATGCCGGTGAGCCCCAGCAGGTCGGCGTACGCCGCGTAGGGGAAGTCGGGCAGCGACTGGCTGACGTCGTAGCGCGGGTCGCCCTCGGTCTCGCGCTGCTCCCACGTGACCTCGGCGAGGTCGCCGTTGTGGAGCACGAGCACGACGAACCGCGGGTCGGCCCAGTCGCGCCAGCGGGACGCCACCGTGACCAGCTCGGCGATCCCGTTCATCTGCATGGCACCGTCACCGACCAGCGCGACGACGGGCCGGTCGGGGGACTCGAGCTTGGCGGCCAGGCCGTAGGGCAGCCCGGAGCCCATCGACGCGAGGGTCGAGGACAGGTGGGCCTGGACGCCGGGCGGGAGGGTGAGGTGGCGGGCGTACCAGTAGACGACCGAGCCGACGTCGACGCTGACCTGGGCGTCGGCGGGCAGCCGCGGGGTGAGCGACCGGACGACGTGCTCGGGGCTGAGCGGCGCGGCGTCGGCGGCGGCCCGCTGCTCGGCCACCCGGTGCCAGCGCTCCACCTGGGCCTCGACGTCCTGCTGCCACGCGGAGCCGGACCTGTCGTCGAGCAACGGCAGCAGGGCGGTGACGGTCTCGGCGGTGTCGCCGACCAGGCCGACCTCGACGGGGTAGCGGTTGCCGAGGTGGCGGCCGTCGATGTCGATCTGCACGCCGCGGGCCTGTCCTGGGGCGGGGTAGAACTCGGTCCACGGGTCGTTGGTGCCGACCATCAGCAGGGTGTCGCAGTGGTCCATCAGCCACGCCGAGGCCGTTGTCCCGAGGTGGCCCATCACCCCGCAGCTGGTGGGCAGCGTCTCGTCCCACCACGGCTTGCCGAGCAGGCTGGTCGTCACGCCCGCGCCGAGTCGCTCGGCCAGCGCGCGCACGAGGTCGCCGGCGTCGCGGGCGCCCTGGCCGACCAGGAGCGCCACCCGTTCGCCGGCGTTGAGCACGGCCGCGGCCTCGGCGAGGTCGTCGTCGGTGGGGACCACCCGGGGCGGGCGCCACTGGGGGGTGGTCGGCACGACGCCGTGCTCGTGCGGCGGCTCGTCCGGAGCCGCCTCAACCTGCACGTCGTGGGGGAGCACGACCACGCACGGCGACCGGGTCGCCAGGGCGGTGCGGAACGCGCGGTCGAGGACCATCGCCGCCTGCTCGGGGGCCAGCACCGCCTGCACGTACTGGGCGGCGACATCCTTGAACAGCGCGGTCAGGTCGATCTCCTGCTGGTACTCCGAGCCCAGCGCGGTCGTGGGCTGCTGCCCGACGATCGCGACGACCGGCTGGTGGTCGAGCTTGGCGTCGTAGAGGCCGTTGAGCAGGTGCACGGCGCCCGGGCCCTGGGTGCTGGTGACCACCCCCACCCCGCCCGTGAACTTCGCGTGGCCGACCGCCATCAGCGCGGCGTTCTCCTCGTGCCTGGCCTGGACGAACGACGGGTCGCCGTCGGCGCGGCGCAGCGCCCCCATCAGGCCGTTGATGCCGTCGCCGGAGTAGCCGAAGACCCGGTGCACGCCCCAGGCGCGCAGCCGCTCGACGACCAGGTCGGCGACCAGCCGGGGCGGCCGCTCGTCCTGCTCGCTGTCCACCTCAGGCACGCGGGGTCACGCGGACGCGTTGGGGTCGGCGCCCTCCGCGCCGTGGCCCTGCGGGCTGGTGTTGTCGGTGCCGCCGAGGTCGCGCAGGAAGTCGTGGCAGCGCTGGGCGCGCTGGGAGTCCTGCTCCATGACCTCCTTGAAGAACTGGGCGATGTCGTCGCGGCCGGCGTTCTCGGCGTCCCGGACGTACTGGCCGTAGTCGTGACCCGCCTTGAGCGAGTGGTACTGGAGCGACACCAGGTCGTAGGTGACGTCGTCGAAGCCGGTCTCTCCGGTGGCCATGTCGTGGTCCTTCCGTGTGCGGATGGGGCTGGCCTGTACCCGAGGTGCACGCGGTCAACCGTCCGGCCGAGGGGCCGGGATCGCGCCCGTTGGGGTGAGACCCGGACGACCGGGCTGGCCTAGCGTGGTGACTCCCGGCTCAGCAGCGGCCGTCGGGATCGAGACCTCGGAGCCGTGCCATGCAGGCCACCTTCACCACCACCTACGAGCCGCCCGTCGCCACGCTGGCGATCGTCGGTGAGCTCGACATCGTGAGCCGGGGTCGCCTGGCCTGGCGGCTGGCCGAGCTGACCACGCTCGGCTGTCGCACGGTGCGGCTCGACGTCGGCCGGGTCACCTACGTCGACGGCCGCAGCGTGCGTCTCATCGACCAGACGCGCGAGCGGCTCGAGGCCCGCGGTGCGACCCTGGACATCATCGCCGCCTCGGCCTGCTTCGCCCGCGTCGTGACAGTGGGCCGGTTCAGGAGACTGGCGGCCGCCTGTGCGGCCGCGACCACCGGGTCGGCGCCGTGGTGATCTCGCTGGTGATCGTGATCGCGCTGGCCGCCACGTTCGTCGTCGTCCACGGCTGGGTGGGTCGCCACCGGTGAGCGGCCACGCCGGGGACCGGTCGCGACGGTCACGACCGCGCCGCCGCGCCTGACCGGCGGGCCAGGACGGCGAAGGCCTCCCGCAGCTCCACCGGCTCGACGACCTCGAGGTCGGCGTCGAAGCGGCACAGCGAGGCGGCCAGCGCCGCCCACGACCACGACCCCTGGGTGAGCCGCGTGCGGGTGGCGTCGACCTCCACGGCGACGCCGTCGCCGACGTACGGCCGGGCGTCGGCCAGGGGCAGGTCGACGACGACGACGCCGGTGCACGGCCACCGCGGTCCCTCGTCGGAGCCGCGGAAGCGGGCGGTGACGAACGCGGCGACGTCGCCGCCGGGGAGCTCGCGGGGGGTGAACCGCGGGCCGGTCGGCACCCGCGGCGAGATGCGGTCGGCGCGGAAGGTGCGCCAGTCGTCGCGGTCGAGGTCCCAGGCGACGAGGTACCACCGGCCCCGCCAGGTGACGAGGTGGTGGGGCTCTACCCGGCGGGGCGCCGCGTCCGAGGTGCCGCCGGAGTCGCCGTACCCGAACCGGAGCACCTCACGGCCGCGGACGGCGGCGCCCACGGCGAGGAGGGAGTCGCGGTCGACCGGAGGCGCAGTGCTGCCGGGCGGCACGACGACGTCGACGGGCAGCGCGTCGAGCCGGTGCCGCAGCCGCGCGGGCAGCACCTGCCGCACGGAGCCGAGCGCCCGGAGCGCGGCCTCGTCGACCTCTTCGTCGAGACCGGACGCGTTCGTCGCCACGAGCTGCAGCGCCACGGTCAGCGCCACGGCCTGGTCGTCGTCGAACAGCAGCGGCGGCAGCTCGGAGCCCGCCTCGAGGCGGTAGCCACCCTCGGGACCCTTGAACGTCGCGATCCGGTAGCCCAGCTCGCGCAGCCGGTCGATGTCGCGGCGCACCGTCCGGGGACTGACGTCGAGCCGCTCGGCCAGCACGCCGCCGGGCCAGTCGCGCCGCGTCTGGAGCAGGGAGAGCAGGGCGAGCAGGCGCCCGGACGTCGTGGTCATGTCGCCATGGTGCCCGGAGAAGAGGACACAACCTGTCCTGTACCTGCTCGAGACTCGTGGCGGAGCGGCCACCGGGGCCGCCGAGACCAAGGAGTCCGTCGTGTTCAACGTCCTGGGTGACCTCAGCTGGCTGGCGGTCGCCGTCGCCGCCGTCGCGTCCGTCGTGCTGGCCGGAGTGTGGTTCGCCGTCGTCGTCGCCAAGCCCTACGCCGTCGCGCTGGGCCGCGAGGGCGCCCCGGCGCCGGCCCCGACCCTGCTCACCGCCGCCGGCCCGATCGTCTGCCAGCTGGTCACGGTGCTGACCACGGCCGTCCTCGTCGAGGCGCTCGACGTCACCGGCACCGGAGACGCCGTGGCGTTCGGCCTGATCGTGGGCATCGGCTACCTGGCCGCGATGACCTTCCAGATCGCCATCAACCCGAACTTCCCGCGCCCGCTGCTCTACGGCGCGGTCAACGCGCCGTTCTTCGTGGTCACCAGCGTCCTCAGCGCGGTGGTGCTGGTGGCGATGCGCTGACGCGCCGCGGCGACCCGGCCGCTACCACGGGGGGCCGTCGGGCCGCGCCCGGCGCTCCGGGCGAGCTTGCGGAGCTGGGGCACCAGGTTGCGCCGGTTGGTGTCGGCGAGCCAGCCGTTGGGCAGCGACAGCCGCACCACCTTGTGCCAGGCGCTGCCGACCTGCTGGACGAGCGGGCGCGAGCAGTAGCTGAGGCCGTACTTGTCGAAGACCTGGCGCACCCGTGGCGCTATCTCGGCGTAGCGGTTGCTCGGCAGGTCGGGGAACATGTGGTGCTCGATCTGGTGGGACAGGTTGCCGGCGAGCAGGTGCAGCACCGGCGGTCCGGAGATGTTGGCCGAACCGAGCATCTGGCGCACGTACCACTCGCCGCGCGACTCGTCCTCGTCGAGCTCGTCGAGCTCGAACGCCTCGACGCCCTCGGGGAAGTGGCCGCACATGATGATCGAGTGGCTCCACAGGTTGCGCACCAGGTTGGCGGTCGCGTCGGCCGAGAGCGTCGCGCGCCAGCCGCGGCCCGACAGCAACGGCCACACGACGTAGTCCTTGGCGGCCTGGCGCAGCCCCCGCTTGAGGGTCGTGATCGCCTCCGCCTTCTTCTCCGGCGTCATCTTCCGCTTGTCGCGCAGGTGCTCGCCGAGGTCGAGGTCGTACATCGCGATGCCCTGCTCGAAGATGCAGGCGGTCACGAGGTTCTGGATCGGCTGGAGGAGGTAGCGGGGCCGCCACTCCTGGGCCTCGTCGACGCGCATGATGCCGTAGCCGAGGTCGTTGTCCTTGCCGATGATGTTGGTGTAGCGGTGGTGCACCTGGTTGTGCGCCCGCTGCCACTGCTCCGGCGGGGAGGTGTGGTCCCACTGCCAGGTGGAGGAGTGGATCTTGGGGTCGCGCATCCAGTCCCACTGGCCGTGCAGGACGTTGTGGCCGATCTCCATGTTGTCGAGGATCTTGGCCAGGCTCAGCGCGGTCGTGCCGACCACCCACGCGGTGCGGTTGCGGCCCGCCAGCAGCACCACCCGGCCGCCCAGCTCGAGGCAGCGCTGCACCTTCACCAGCCGCCGGATGTACGCCGCGTCGCGCTCGCCCCGGTCGTCGAGGACGTCCTGCCGGATGGCGTCGAGGTCGTGCCCGAGCAGCTCGACCTCAGCGGCGGTGAGTCCGCCCGGCGTGCTGGTGGTGGTCGTCATGCCCCTACAGTGCCCGATCGCTCCACGAGCGAACGTCAGGTCCGGCTCGGGGACTCCGAGAGCGCCCAGCTGGCGAGAAGGGTCAGGGCCTCGCGCGAGGAGGTGCCGGGCTCGGTGGTGTAGACGAACAGCGTCTGGTCGGGATCGCCGGGGAGGGTGAGGCTCTCGTACTGCACGGCGAGCTCGCCCACCACCGGGTGCTGGAGCCGCTTGGTGCCGAAGGTGCGCTGGAAGACGCCGTGCTCCTCCCACCAGGCGGCGAACTCGGGGCTCCGCTCGGCGAGCTCGGCGACCAGGTCGTGCAGGGCGGGGTCGTCGGGGTGGGTGCCGACCTCGAGCCGGAGGTTCTCGACGCAGGTGCGGGCCTGCTCCTCCCAGTCCACGAACAGCGACCGGGCCGACTCGTCGAGGAACATCCAGCGGGCGTAGCTCCGCTCGCGCGGCGGCACGGCGTCGAAGTCGGTGAACAGCGCCCGGGCCAGCCGGTTGCTGGCGAGCACGTCGGTGCGGCGTCCGAGCACCAGCGCCGGGTGGCCCTCGAGGGAGTCGAGGAACTGGTGCAGGCCCGGGCGCACCCGCTGCACGGTCGGCGTACGACGCCGCGTGGGGCGGGCCGACGTGGCGGTGAGGTGGCCGAGGTGGGCCCGGCCGGTCTCGTCGAGCCCGAGGGCCCGGGCGAGCGCGTCGAGCACGCCCTCGGACGGCGTGATCCGGCGGCCCTGCTCGAGCCGCGTGTAGTAGTCGGTCGAGACCCCGGCCAGCATGGCCACCTCCTCGCGGCGCAGGCCGGGGACCCGGCGGATCCGGCCGTCGTGGGGGAGGCCGGTGCCGGCGGGGTCGACGCGGGCGCGGGCCCGGCGCAGGAAGTCCGCCAGCTCGCGGTTGGTGGTCGCCATGGCGCCATTGTGGCAACGGGTGCGCCGTGCTGCCTGGGTCTGCCAGTCCCAGGCAGCACCGTCCCAGGCAGCACCGTCCCAGGACGGGCAGGGCCGATGGTGCGGCCCCGCGAGGCTCTCGCGCTGCCAAGACTGGAGAGGCCGCCACCGGTCCGGTGACGGACCCGCCGAGAGGCGGACCGCATCCACCCCGAGGAGCACCCATGACCATCCACCGTTCCGTCCGCGTCGACCACGCCGGCGGCCCGTTCGAGGTCGTCGCCACCGAACCGGTCGAGCCCGGCCCCGGCCAGGCCCGCGTCAGCGTCGAGGCGGTCGGCATCTGCCACACCGACGCCTACTTCGTCAACGGCGGCTACCCGCTCGAGTGGCCGGCCGTCCTCGGCCACGAGGTCGCCGGGCGCGTCGACGCGGTCGGTGCGGGCGTCGAGGGTTGGCAGGTCGGTGACCGCGTCGCCGTCGGCTGGTTCGGCGGCAGCTGCGGCCGCTGCGACGCCTGCCGGTCCGGCGACTTCATCTCCTGCCCCGAGGTCAAGGTCCCGGGCTGGCAGTACGCCGGCGGGTACGCCGACACGACGGTCGTGCCCGTCGACGCGCTGGCCCGGGTGCCCGAGGTCTTCACCGCCGTGGAGGCAGCGCCGATGGGCTGCGCCGGCGTGGCGACGTTCAACGCGCTGCGCCGCAGCGGTGCCCGCCCGGGCGACCTGGTCGCCGTGCTGGGCGTCGGCGGCCTGGGCCACCTCGGCGTCCAGTTCGCGAGCCGGATGGGCTTCGAGACCGTCGCCATCGCGCGCGGTGAGGCGAAGTCGGAGCTGGCGCGCGAGCTCGGTGCCCACCACTTCGTCGACGCCGAGGCCGGCGACGTCGCGGCCCGGCTGCAGGCCCTGGGCGGCGCCCGGGTGGTCCTGGCCACCGCGATGAGCTCGGCCGCGATGGGCGCGGTCGTCGACGGGCTGCGTCCCCACGGCGAGCTGCTGGTCGTCGGTGCGACCCCCGAGCCGATCGAGGTCAGCCCGTTCCAGCTGATCGCCCCCAGCCGCACCGTGCACGGACACCCGTCGGGCACCGCCAAGGACGTCGAGGACACCCTGCGGTTCGCGGCGCTCACCGGTGTGCGGCCGATGACCGAGACCTTCCCGCTCGACGAGGTGACCGCCGGCTACGAGCGGATGCTTTCGGGCGACGCGAGGTTCCGGGTGGTCCTCACCACGGGCCGGTGAACCGCGAGGTGCGGGTGACGGCGGTCCTGGTGGCCGCCGTCCTCGCCGTCGTCTCGCACGTCTACGTCACGATCCCGCTGGTCCCGGCCATCGCCGGGGAGCAGGGCACGACGATCGGCGCGGCGGCCTGGACCGGCAGCGTGTTCGGCGTGGGCTTCGCCCTCGGCGCCCTGGTGTTCCCCACGGTCTCCGACCACGTCGACCCGCGCCGGGTGATGGCCGCCGGGCTGGTGGTGGTCGCCGTCGCCGACGTGGTCGCGGGCCTGGCCCCGGACCTCGTGGTGCTGGTGGCGGCCCGGGCGGTGCAGGGCTTCGTGGCCCCCGCCCTGCCGCCGGTCGCCCTGGCCTACCTGCCCCGGGTGGTGCCGGTGCGGGCGGTCCCGGCCGCGCTGGCGGTGGTGTCGAGCGCCTTCCTGCTCGCGGGGATCGTCGGCCAGGCCTGGTCGCTGCTGCTGCTGCCCGGGCTCGGCTGGCGCTGGACGCTGGTCGCCCCGGTGCCGCTCCTGCTGCTGCTCGCGGTGCTGGTGACGCGGCTGCCGGCGACCCCCCCACCCGCCACCGCCGCGTCGGTGGTGCAGGTGGTGCGCACGCTGGGCTCGCTGCTGCGACGCCGCCAGGTCGTGGTCGGCTACGTCGCGGCGGTCACCGTGCTCACCTCCCTGGTCGGGATGTACGTCGCCCTGGCCGCCTCGAGCGCCGGCCTCGGCGCCACCGGGCCGGTCTCGGGCCTGCTGCTGCGGCTGCCCGGTCTGCCGGGCATCGTGCTCGGCTGCCTCGCCGGGGTGGCGGTCCGGCGCTGGGGCCCACGCGCGGTCGGTGCCCCGGCGTTCCTCGTCGCGGCCGGAGGACTGGCGGTCGAGGCGGTGGCCGGCCCCCCGTGGCTCGTCCTGCTCGGGAGCGGCGTCTTCGTCGCCGGGCTGGCGGTGGCCGTACCGGCCGTGGTGGCCGTGGTCGGCGACGCCAGCCAGGACGCCCCGGGCGCCGGCATGGCGGGCTACGCGTTCCTCGTCGGGCTCGGCGTCTGCCTCGGTCCGCTGCTCGCCGACGGGCTGGCGGGCGGCGACCTCGGCGTCACCTGCGGGGTGCTGGCCGGGGTGCTGCTGGTGCCCGCCGTCGCCCTCGCCGCCTTGAGCCGCCCGCGCGCCCGGCCCGCCTGACGCCCGCCGCCGGGCAAGATGGGCCCGGACAGGGAGGCCTGGACAGGGAGGCCTGGACAGGGAGGCCTGGACAGGGAGGCCTGGACAGGGAGGCCTGGACAGGGAGGTCGGATGGCAGGACGCGACCAGCTCAAGCCGATGACCCGGCTGGTGCGGATCATGGCCGTGCTCGAGCAGGCCGGGCCGGCGGGCGCGACCCGTGACCGCCTGGTGGCCGTGGCCGACTACGGCGACGCCGACCCCGGCACCCAGCTCGCCAAGGACCTCAAGCACCTGCGCGAGCAGGGCTGGCAGATCGACAACGTCGCCGGGCCCGGTGAGCCCGCGCGCTACCGGATGGTGAGCGGCGACAACCGGCTCCGGCTGCGGCTGTCGCCGGCCCAGGTGGCGGCCCTCCAGCGGGCGGTGGCGCTCGCCGACCGGGCCGACCTCGCCACGGCGCTCGGAGTCGAGCCGGCCAGCCTGCCGGTCGAGGTGACGAGCAAGGTGGTGCCCCACGTCGACAGCAGCGCGCTGTCGCGGGCCCTCCAGGCGGTGCAGCACGGCAGCCGGATCCGTTTCTCCTACAAGGGGACCGACCGGCTGGTGCACCCCGCGACGGTGAGCTTCCAGAGCCACCAGTGGTACCTCAGCGGCGTCGAGGAGGGCGACACCCGGGTCAAGCACTTCGCGGTCAACCGGATGGGCGGCCCCGCGCTCGACCCGCCCGGCAGCGCCGCGCCCGCACCCCAGGTCGGGCGACCCGCGCTGCACCCTCTGCTGTGGGAGGTCGACGAGCCGGCCGCGGTGGTGCTGCGGGTGCCTGCCGACTTCGTGCCCGACGTCGAGCGGTGGCTGCTCACCTGCGACACCGCGATGGCCGACCCCGACGCCGGCACGGTCGAGCTCACCTACACGGTGACCCACCGTGCGGCGTTCCGCGCCCGGGTCTACGTGCTCGGCACCCGGGTCGCCGTGGTGGGTCCCGACGACTTCCGCGCCGAGCTGCTCGCCGAGCTGCGCGAGCTGGCGGGCGCCTGATGGCCGCGCCCCGGTTCGCCCAGCGGGTGGGACGCATCCCGCGGCTGCTGGCGCTGCTCTCGACGTACCCCGACGGCCTGACGCTGCACGACCTGGCGGCCCGCTTCGACACCGACGCGACCACGATCCGCGAGGACCTCACGACCTACCTCGAGCTGGAGTCGTGGGGCTGGAGCTTCGACATCTTCCGGCGCTCGGTCATCGAGTTCACGGTGCCTGAGGGCAGCCCGGACCCCGACGACCCTGACGACCCTGACGACCCCGACGACCCCGACGCCGCGATCGTCGTGCGGGTCGTGAGCGACGACCCGTTCGGCCTCGGCGTGGAGAACCTGTCGGCGGGCGACCTGGGGGTGATCTACACCGCGGGGCTCGCGCTCCTCGACGTCGAGCCCGACGACACCGACCTCGCTGCCGCGCTCGAGGTGATCAGCGAGACGATGTACGGCGAGCAGCCGGCCGCGCCGCACCGGCTCGACCGCAACCGGTTCGTGGCTCCCCTCATGGACGCCCGGTCCGAGCACCGACGGGTGCGCATCCTCTACTCCAACACCTGGCGCGAGCACGTCGACCACCGCATCATCGAGCCGCTGCGGCTGCTGCAGACCCACCGCGGCTGGGAGGTCGACGCCGGCCCGGTGGGCCCCGAGGGCAACCTGCGCACCTTCCTGGTCAGCAACGTGCGCGACGTCGAGGTGCTCGACGAGACCTTCGACCCACCCGACGACGTCGAGGCCCGGCTGCAGCGGCAGCGGCGCACCACCACGGTGCGCCTCGAGCTCGCCCAGGACGCCCGCTGGGCTGCGCACATGTGGGCCGAGGAGGTGCACGTGGTGGCCGAGGACGAGACGTCGTTCGAGGCCGACCTCGAGCTGCTGCCGCCCGTCGGCGGTCGGGTCGGCCTGATCATGCTGGCCAGCGGGCCCGACACCCGGGTGGTCGAGCCGACCTCGGTGCTACCCGAGGCGGTCGGCATGGTGGAGGAGCTCCTGCGCCACCACGAGGGCTGAGCCCGCGGGTCAGGCGGCCGGCCGGCCCGGCCACCACCAGTTGCGCTCGCCCAGCAGGGTCATCGCGGCCGGCAGCAGCAGTCCGCGCACGATCGTGACGTCGACCAGGATCGCGACGGTCATGCCGACCCCGACCTCCTTCACGGCCACGAGCTCGCCGGCGGCGAAGCCGAGGAAGACGATCGAGATCGCCAGCGCCGCCAGGGTGACGACCGGGCCGGAGGCGGTGATGCCAGCGAGCACCGCGCGGTCGTTGGCCTCGCGGCCACCAGGTGCGGCGTCCCAGGCCTCCTTGATCCGCGCCACGAGGAACACGTGGTAGTCCATCGACAGGCCGAAGACGAACATGAACAGCAGCAGCGGGGTGGTGATGTCGAGCGCGCCCCAGGGGTCGAACCCGAGCAGCGAGGAGCCCCAGCCCCACTGGAAGACCGCGACGACGACGCCGAGCGTCGCGGCCAGCGACAGCAGGTTCAGCGCCAGCGTCTTGAGGGGTACGACGAGCGAGCGGGTCAGCCGCAGCAGCAGGAGGCCGGTCACGACCACGACGACCAGCGCCGCGAGGGGCAGCCGGTCGGCGACGGCGGCCCGGGCGTCGACCAGCTCGGCCGCCGGCCCCCCGACCTGCACGGTCAGCTCGCCGTCGAGACCGCGCACCTCGGTCACGAGCCGCTGGGCGGTCGCGCCGGCGGTCGACCCCTCGGGCTCGACCCACAGCCGGGTCCAGCCGTCGGCCAGCGGGTCGGTGAGCACCACCTCGCCGCTGCCGTCGAGCTCGTTGATCCGACGGGTCAGCTCGGTCACCCGGGGGTCGTCGGGCGGCGCGTCGGCCAGCACGGTCAGGGGAGTGGTGGCCTGGGCCGGGTGGGAGCGCTCCACCGCCTCGTGCACCAGGCGGGGCTCGCTGTCCGCCGGCAGCGCGCGGACGTCGGAGTTGCCGACGTCGAGGGCGAGCAGGGGAGCGGCGAGCAGGAGCAGCAGCCCCGTCGACGCCAGCAGCACCGACCACGGCCGCGCCTGGGCCAGCCGGGCCAGCCGGACGAGCAGCGAGCGCGCCGGGGGTCGGCGCCCGGCCAGGAAGCGGCCGGCCCCGGGGGCCGGGACCTGCTCGTGCCCGGCCGCGACCAGGGCGGGCGCCAGGGTCAGGCCGGCCGCGGTGGCGACGGCGACCGCCACGACGCCGCCCACCGCCGTACCGGTGAGCAGCGGGTCGTCGAGCAGCAGCAGGCCGGCGAGCGCGGAGCCGACGGTGAGGCCCGAGACGAGCACGGTGCGGCCCGCGGTCGCCAGGGTGCGGCCGAGCACGTCGCCCAGGTCGTCCCGCTTGCGGGCCGCGGCCCGCTCCTCGCGGAACCGCGCCAGCACGAGCAGGCTGTAGTCGACGGTGAGGCCGAGGCCCAGCACGGTCACGACGTTGACGGCGTACTCGCTCACGGAGGCGACCGACGCGACACCGCTGAGCGCCAGCAGTGAAGCGGCGACCGCACCGAGCGCGGTCAGCACCGGCAGCGCGCCCACCAGCCAGCCGCCCAGCACCACGACCAGGACCCCGAGCAGCAGCACCAGCGCGGCGCCCTCGCCCCGCGCGGCGTCGGTCACCGCCTGCTCGGCGAACGCCTCCTCGGCGAGCAGCTCCCCGCCGACGAGGACGCTGGGGAACTGGATCGTGCGCAGCGTGTCGGCCACGCGCTCGGCGACGGCCAGCGCCTCGTCGCGGTCGAGCGCGGGGTCGAGCTCGACCTGCACCAGCGCGCCCTGGCCGTCGGCGGACAGCTGCTCGGCGGCGCCGGTGGTGTAGGGGTCGCGCACCTCCGCGACGCCGGGCAGCGCCGCGACCTCGTGCAGCACGGTGCTCGCCTGGTCGACCAGCACCACGGCGAGGGCGTCGGTGCCGGAGAGCACCGCGACCAGCTGCTCGCCCTCGGCGTCGACCCGAGCCAGGTGGCGGTCGACGAGCGTAGACTCCACGCCGGCGCGGTCGCCGGGCTCCTCGGCCCGGTCGAACACCGAGCCGCCGAGCACGGCCCCGGCCACGACCAGGACCGCCCACGCGGCCAGCACCACCGCCCGTCGGCGGTGCACCCATCGGCCCAGCCGCTCCAGCACGGGACGGACTGTAGCCGTCCGGCGGCTTTCGTCCGAGATGCCCGAAGTTCGGACAGCGCTTGCCTACTTTCGCAAGTCGGTTGCTAAAGTGACCCCCGTCACGTCAGCGCCCGGTAACCACGTCCGGGCCGTCCAGGAGGTCAGTGGTGTCTCGCACCCGTCTGTCCCAACGCCCTGCCCGCCCCGCCAGGCGTCGTCCGCTGGCCCTTCTCCTCGCCACAGCGGTCGGCCTGGGGATGGCCACCACCGTGACCGCGGCCTCCGCGCTGCCACCCGGCGACGAGCCGGGCGTCACGATGCGCGCCTACCAGCTCGGCCAGGGCATCTCCGAGCTCTGCGACATCAAGGCCGGCCAGACGCCGAACGTCGACGAGATCCGGCCGACCATCGACTGGGACTCCCCCGAGGAGTTCGGTGGCCTGCAGGACAACTACATGGTCCACGTGCGGGCCAACCTCAGCATCGAGACCGCCGGCAGCTACCAGTTCCGGATCACCAGCGACGACGGGTCCGAGCTGTTCATCGGTGACCAGCTGGTCATCGACCACGACGGCCTGCACGGCCCGACCGCCAAGGAGGGCACCACCACCCTCTCCGCCGGCGTGCACGAGCTGCGCATCAACTTCTTCGAGGCGACCAACGGCGAGCGGCTGACCCTGGAGTGGAAGAAGCCGGGCGACGCGTCGTTCTCGATCGTGCCGACCAGCGTGCTGAGCACCGAGGAGGGCGTCACCCGCGTGACGCACCCCGGGTTCAAGCAGTGCGAGGGGCAGAACGACACCGCCGGCGACGGCCTCCAGCTCGACTCCGTCAACCCCGCCTACGACCTGGTCAACCTGCGTGAGCAGGCCTTCGAGCCCAAGGTCTCGGGCCTGGAGTGGATGGGCGACGACCTGCTCGTCCTCACCTGGGGCGGCAACGGCAACGACCAGGGCAACGTGTCGCTGGGCGAGCTCTGGCGGCTCTCGGGCGTCAAGACCGCCACCAGCCCGGCCGGCGTGACCCGCACCAAGATCGCCGACACGCTCAAGGAGCCGATGGGCGTCAAGGTGGTCGACGGTGACATCTACGTGTCCGAGAAGCACCAGATGACCAAGTTCGTCGACGCCAACGACGACGGAACCTTCGAGGGCCGGTCGGCGCTGGCCACCTGGCCCTTCGACGGCAACTTCCACGAGTTCGCCTTCGGCATGCTCTACAAGGACAACAAGTTCCACCTCAACCTGTCGGTCTCGATCAACCTGGGCGGCGCGACCACCGTGCCCCAGGGCTCGCACGACCGCGGCACCCACATCACCGTCGACAAGGACACCGGCGAGGTCGAGTACGTCGCCGGCGGCCTGCGCACGCCCCACGGCATGGGCTGGGGCCCCGACGGCGAGATCTTCGTGACCGACAACCAGGGCGGCTGGCTGCCGGCGTCCAAGCTGATCGAGATCAAGCCCAACCGGTTCTTCAACCACTTCACCACCGGCCCCGGCAACACGCCCGGCCGCTTCGACGACGAGCCGGTCACCAAGCCGGTGCTGTGGATGCCGCAGAACGAGATCGCCAACTCGCCGAGCACCCCGGTGACCGTCGACGAGGGCCCCTACGCCGGTCAGCTGCTCATCGGCGACGTGACCTACGGCGGCCTGCAGCGCGCGTACCTCGACAAGGTCGAGGGCGAGTACCAGGGCGCGCTGTTCCGGATGAGCCAGGGCTTCGAGGCAGGCGTCAGCCGCGTCCTCAAGGGTGACGACGGCTCGCTCTACATCGGTGGCATCGGCTCGGGCGGCAACTGGGGCCAGGCGGGCAAGCTGCGCCACGGCCTGCAGAAGCTCGAGCTCAACGGCACCGTTCCCTTCGACATGCAGTCGATGAAGGTGATCGAGGGTGGCTTCGAGGTCACCTACACCAAGCCGCTCGCGCCGGCGACGCTGACCAACCTGGCCAGCAAGTACGACCTGCAGCAGTGGAGCTACAAGGCCACCGCGCAGTACGGCGGTCCCAAGCTCAACGAGGAGACCCTCGAGGTCACCAGCGCCACGCCGTCCCAGGACGGTCGCACCGTGACGCTCCAGGTCGACGGCATGAAGCCCAACCGGGTCGTCCACCTGCGGTCCCCGCGGCCCTTCGCCGCGGCCTCCGGCGAGCAGCTGTGGAGCACCGAGGCGTGGTACACGCTCAACACCTACCCCGGCTACGTCGAGCCGCCGCCGGAGCCGGCGCCGTTCGGCCTCTACCAGCTGGAGGACGGCGAGCTGTCCGGCTCCGCCAGCATCGCGACCGAGCACGCCGGCTACAGCGGCACCGGCTTCGTGGCAGGCATGGGCAACGACGGCGCGGGCAGCAAGATCCAGGTCGTCGTCAACGAGGCTGGCACCTACGACCTGACCATCGGCTACGCCAACGGGCCCAACCCGTTCGCCGGCGCCAAGAAGGTCAGCCTCTACGTCGGTGACCAGCGCACGGTGGTCTCGCTGCCGTCGACGAGTGACTGGAAGACCTGGGGCACCTACGTCCTCCCGGTGCAGCTGCCGGCGGGTCCGTCGACCCTGCGCCTGGTCCGCGACCCCGGCGACGACGGGCACGTCAACCTCGACTACGTCCGGGTGACCAAGCCGACGGCGAAGCGCTACGAGGCGGAGTCCGCCACGCTGGGCGGCGGCGCCAACAAGCAGACGCAGCACCCGGGCTACAGCGGCACCGGCTACGTCGGCGGCATGGAGCCGGTGGGCGCCTCGGTGGCGTTCACGGTCGAGGCCGAGAGCGCCGGCGAGCACGCGCTGAAGCTGGGCTACTCCAACGGCCCCAACCCGTTCGACGGGTCGAAGAAGATCAGCCTGAAGGTCAACGACGGCGCCGCCGAGCAGATCACGCTCCCGCGCACCGGCAGCTGGCAGACCTGGGCCACCGCCACGGAGACCGTGGAGCTCGAGGAGGGCACCAACACGGTGACCTACCACGTGGCCCAGGGCGACGACGGCGCGGTCAACCTCGACTACGTCGACGTGTCCGAGCCCGGCCCCGTCTGCGACCCGGGGAACCCGGTCGCGGCGGACGACGAGTTCGAGGGCGACGAGCTCGACACCTGCCGGTGGAGCACCGTGCTCAACCCGTTCGCGGGCGGGCTCGAGGTCGCCAGCGGCAAGCTGCGGATCGCCGCCCACCCCGGTGACATCACCGGCGGCACGGTCAGCGCGAAGAACATCGTGCTCCAGGACTCCCCGGAGGACGACACCTGGGCCGCGACGACGCAGCTGTCGCTCAGCGGCTCCGACGACTACCTCCAGGGTGGTCTGGTCGCCCACACCAGCAACGCCAACTACGCCAAGGTGGTGGCGATGCGCAACCCCCAGGGCAAGTGGGTGATCGAGCTGGGACGCCGCATCAACGAGCAGATGGTGTGGGTCAACAGCGCCGCCCTGCCGGGCGCGCCCAAGAACCTGCAGCTCCAGATGGTGTCGACCGGCACCGTGCTGCAGGGCAGGTACTCCCTCGACCAGGGGCAGACCTGGACCTCGCTCGGGGCCGGCTACCCGCTGACCGGGCTGGTCGCGCCGAAGATCGGCGTCGCGGCCTACAACGGCACCGGCAACGAGGTCGCGTCGTTCGAGCGGTTCACCGTGACCGAGCCGACCGTCGAGCCCGACACCTGCCAGCCCGGCGCGGCCGACCCCGGCTACCGGACGCTGTTCGACGGCACCGCCGAGAGCCTCGAGAGCTGGAACATGGCCGGTCCGGGCTTCTTCACCCGCGAGGCCGACTGCACGCTGATGACGCACGGCGGCCTGGGCCTGCTGTGGCACGAGGAGCCGCTCGCCGGCGACTACTCGCTGCAGCTGGACTGGAAGCTGGTCGCCGACCACAACGGCGGTGTCTTCGTCGGGTTCCCCGACCCGGGCAACGACCCGTGGGTGGCCGTCGACAAGGGCTACGAGATCCAGATCGACCGCACCGACGACCCCGACAGCACCACGGGCGCGATCTACAACTTCCAGTCCGCCGACCTGGTGGCCCGGGACGCGGCGCTCAAGCCGGAGGGTCAGTGGAACCACTACGAGATCCGCGTCGAGGGTGACCGGATCCGGATCTACCTCAACGACACGCTGGTCAACGACTTCACCAGCGAGGACCCGGAGCGGCTGAAGTGGCCGTCGTACATCGGCCTGCAGAACCACGGCAACGGCGAGAACGTCTACTACCGCGACGTCCAGGTCAAGAACCTGGCCGACCCGGAGAACGTCACGCCGACGGTCACCGTCACCGCGCAGCCGGCGCAGGTGCCGGTCGGCAGCACCGCCCAGGTGCAGGTCGAGGTCGACTCGGCCGCGCAGGAGACGCCGACCGGCCAGGTCGTGCTCTCGGTCGCGGGCGAGGAGCAGCCGCCGGCGACGCTGGTCGACGGCAAGGCCACCGTGACGGTCGGGCCGTTCGACGCCGAGGGCCAGGTCGCGCTGTCGGCGGCGTACGCCGGTGACGTGGCCCACGACGCGGCGGTGGGCAGCGGCTCGCTCACCGTGGTCAAGAAGCCCGTGGTGCCGCCGACCCAGCCGCCGGCCAAGCCGAAGGTGACGGCGATCGGCGGGAAGGTCGACGCCAACAAGGCGCGGCGCACGGCCACGATCGGGCTGCGCTGCGGCCCGGTGGACTGCGTCGGCAAGGCGGTCCTGAAGACCAGGGGTGCCTCGGGCAAGAAGCTGGGGTCCGGCCGGTTCGCCGTCCAGGACCGCAGCCGCGGCCGGCTGAAGCTGAACCTCAACCGGCAGGCCCGCCTGCAGCTGGCCAGGAAGGGCTCGGTCAAGGTCGTGCTCGTCGTGACCCACCGCGACGGCACCACCCAGCGCCTGAAGCTCCGGCTGACCAGGTGACCGAACGCTGACGGGCCCGGTGACTCCTCAGGTGATGGGGGAGGCCACCGGGCCCGTCAGCCTTTTCCGGCCCCGCCCGGCTCCGTCCGGCGGCCGCGTGACCGGATCCGGCCACGACCGGGCCCGTCCGGCCCTTGTGACGGCGGTCACGGCTGCTTAGGTTGTCGTTTGCAACGTTTCAATCGACGACCGAGCAAGGACCTCCATGTCTTCCCGATCGCGCGCCACCCGCCTGGGCAGCGCCGCCCTCACGGCCGCCCTCGCCCTCACCGTCGCGCCGCTGGCGCTGGCCGCACCTGCCGGGGCCGCCGAGCCGGCCCCCGTCACGGTGACCGGGCTGCTGACCAACGGGCGCACCGACCCCCTCGGCATCCCGGGCGCCGACCCGAGCCTGAGCTGGCACGCGACCTCGACGGGTCGCGGCGTGGTGCAGACCGCCTACCAGGTGCGCGTCGCCTCGAGCGAGGACGCGCTCGGCGACGCCGACGTCTGGGACTCCGGCAAGGTCGCCTCCGACCGCCAGGTCGACGTCGTCTACGGCGGCCCCGACCTGGACTCGCAGGAGCGCTACGCCTGGCAGGTGCGCACCTGGGACGGCGCCGACCAGGCCAGCGCCTGGAGCGAGCCGGCGTCGTTCGAGACCGGCCTGCTCTCGACCGCCGACTGGGGGAGCGCGGAGTGGGTGGGCGCTGCCCCCGGCAACGAGCTCAACCGCTGGACCGACTACACGGCCGAGTTCGACTTCACCATGGACAACCTGGTCTTCGGCCCCTACCTGCGTGCCACCAACACCAGCAACGCCTACATGTGGCAGCTCAGCGTCGCCGACGGCGTCCCGCGGCTGCGCCCGCACCGCAAGGTCAACGGCGCCTTCGCGCTGCTGGCCAACAAGGACATCTCGTCGTTCATCAGCCTCCAGCAGCTGAAGACCGGCCGGCACACGCTGGCGGTCACCTTCGACGGCACCACGATCACCACCAAGCTCGACGGCACCACGATCGACACCCGCACCGACGCCTCGCTGACCAAGGGCTACGTCGGCTTCCGCTCGGTCAACGCCACCGAGGGCGTGGAGGCCTCGACGGTCCACCGGGTCGAGGTGGTCGCCGAGAACGGCGACGTGCTGCTCGACACCGACTTCTCCGACGGCACCAACCCGTTCAGCGGCGGCACGCTCGTCGAGGGCGGCCTGGAGGTCAAGGGGGAGCAGGAGATCATCTGGCGCTCGCCCGACGGCAACCTGCCGGTGCTGCGCACCGACTTCGACACCGCCGCCGGCAAGACCGTGACCCGCGCCCGGGTCTACGCGACCGCGCGCGGCATCTACGAGCTCTCCCTCAACGGCGAGAAGGTCGGCGACCAGCACCTCGCACCCGGCTGGACCGACTACCTCGACCGCTTCCAGCACCAGACCTACGACGTGACCGACCTCGTCGAGGCCGGCGAGAACGCCTTCGGCGCCGAGCTCGGCAGCGGCTGGTGGGCCGGCCGGGTCGCCCACCTCGGCACCGGCAACTACGGCACCGAGACCTCGCTGGTGGCTCGGCTGCGCATCGACTACTCCGACGGCACCTCGCAGTGGGTCGACACCGACGACGCCACCTGGAACGCCGCGCCCGGCCCCTACACGCTGGCCGACCTCATCGACGGCGAGTCCTACGACGCCCGACTGGCTCGCAGCGGCTGGAACCAGCCCGGGTACGACGACAGCGGCTGGGGCGACGCGATCACCCGCACGGCTCCGACCGCGCAGGTCGTGCCGCAGCCCGACGAGCCGGTGCGCACCACCCAGGAGCTCGCCACCGTCGAGCGCACCGAGCCGGCACCCGGCCGGTGGACCTACGACCTCGGCCAGAACATGGTCGGCGTCGCCCGGATGGTGCTCACCGGCCAGGCCGGCCAGACCGTCACCATCCGCTACGGCGAGGAGCTCAACCCCGACGGCACGCTCTACACCGCCAACCTGCGCTCGGCGAAGGTGACCGACCGCTACACGTTCGCCTCGACCGGCACCGTGACCTACGAGCCGCGCTTCACCCAGCACGGCTTCCGCTACGTCGAGATCGTCGGCGCCTCCACCCCGCCGACCGCGGCCGACGTCACCGGCGTGGTGTGGGGCTCCGACCTGCGCGACACCGGCACGCTCGAGACCTCCGACCCGATGCTCAACCAGCTGCTCAGCAACATCAGCTGGGGCCAGCGCGGCAACTTCCTGTCGGTGCCGACCGACACCCCGGCCCGCGACGAGCGGCTCGGCTGGTCCGGTGACATCAACGTCTTCGTCCCGACCGCGAGCTACCTCACCGACACCCGCGCGTTCCTGTCCAAGTGGATGATGGACATGCGCGACACCCAGAACGCCAACGGCGACTACCAGGGCGTCGCGCCCACCCCGCCGAACTTCAAGGCCGGCACCGGCACCGGCTGGTCCGACGCCGGCATCACCGTGCCCTACGCCCACTGGAAGAGCTACGGCGACATCAGCACCGCCCGCCTCTACTGGGCGGACATGAAGAAGTTCCACGACCTGCTGCGCAGCAGCGCCGGTGCGGACCTGCTCGAGCAGGGCCGCAACACCTGGGGCGACTGGCTCAACCTCGACGACCCCACCCCGGGCCCGGTGCTCGGCACCGCGTCGTACGCCCTGACCACGCAGCTGATGTCGGAGATGGCCGCCGCCCTCGGGCAGGACGCCTACGCCGCCGAGCTGGCCGGGCTGGCCGAGCAGGTCCGCGCGGCGTTCGCGGCGGCGTACATCGCCGCCGACGGCACCGTGCAGGGCAACAGCCAGGCCGGCTACGCCGTCGCCCTCGGCATGGGCCTGGTGCCCGAGGAGATGGTGGCCAAGGTCGGCGCCCGGTTCGTCGCCAAGCTGGCGGCCAGCGGCAACCACCTCACCACCGGCTTCCTCGGCACGCCGTGGCTGCTGCCCGCGCTCAGCACCATCGGCCGCGAGGACCTCGCGTGGATGCTGCTGGTCCGCAAGGAGTACCCGTCGTGGGGCTACGAGGTCGAGAACGGCGCCACCACGATGTGGGAGCGCTGGAACTCGATCATGCCCGACGGCACCTTCGGCGACGTCAGCATGAACTCGTTCAACCACTACTCCTACGGCGCCGTCGGCGACTGGATGTACCGCAACATCGGCGCGATCGCCCCGCTCGACCCCGGCTACAAGAAGATCCGGGTCGCCCCGGTGCCCGGTGGCGGCGTGACCCGCGGCGCCGGCACCTACGACTCGGTCTACGGCCGGATCGCGACCGACTGGCAGCTCACGGGTGACGACCTCACCCTCGCGGTCGAGGTGCCGGTCAACACCACCGCCGAGATCGTGCTCCCGGCCGCCAACGAGTGGTCGGTCACCGAGGGCGGTGCCCTCCTCCACGACGTCGACGGCGTGCTCGACGTGTCGGCCGGCGACGGCGAGGTCGTCGTCACCGTGGGCTCGGGCAGCTACGACTTCGCGGTGGCCCCCGACCTCGGGGCGCTCGGCGACCTGCTCGGCCAGGTGCAGGAGATCCGCGACCAGGCGGCCGTCCTGGCCGAGGCCGGCGACCTCGCCGACGGCGACGCCGCCGAGGTCGACACCCGGCTCGAGGGCACCCGCGACGGCGTGTCGGCGGCCCTGCTCGCCCAGCTCGACGGCGACGACGCCGCGGTCACCGCCGGCCTCCGCTCGGCGCTGGAGCAGGTGCAGGACCTGCGCGCCTGGCTGGCCGGCTCGTCGGTCGACGCCCCGGTGCGGGGCGCGCTCGACGGCCGCCTCGCCGCGCTCGAGACGGCCCTGACCCGCGCGGTCGCCGGAGCCCTCGGCCTCACCGTCTCGCTCCCGCCGGTGGCGGGGGCGGTGCTCCCCGGCGCCCCGGTCGTCGGCACGGTCCAGGTGACCAACGCCGGCAGCGCCCCGATCGGCGTCACCGGTGGCAGCGTCACCGTCGACGGTTGGACTCCGGGCGAGGTGGCCCCCGCCGAGGTGGCCGCCGGCGCCTCGGCCCAGCTGCCGGTCACGCTGACCGCGCCCGCCGACGCCGACCCGGCGTCGTACGACGCGGTGCTGAGCCTGTCGGTCACGGTCGACGGGGAGCAGCACGTGCTCACCGACACCGCCTCGGGCTGGGCCACCGTCACCTCCGGGCTGACCGTCGGCGACGTCACCGTCGCGCCCGGTGCCGGCGACCCGGTCGAGCGCGCCACCCTTTCGGTGCCGGTGACCAACACCGGCACGGGCGCGGTGCGCGCCCAGGTCGTGGCCACGCTGCCCGCCGGCTGGCGCTCCGCACCGTCCGACGAGGTGGTCGTGCCCGCCGGCGGCACCGTGACCGCCACCGTGCCCGTGACCGTCCCGATCGACCGGGTCGGCGGCGCGGTGCCGGCCACCGTCACGGTGCAGCGGGCCGGCGTCGCGCTGGCCACCAAGGACGTGGCCCCGGTGCTGCCGGTGGTCGTGCCCCCGACGGGCGAGGTGGTCGACCACGTCGACTTCGGCAACGGCACGTCCGAGGGCGCCCACCAGCTGCAGGCCTCGCCGAGCAGCGGGACGAGCTCCGAGGCCGGCTACACCCGCCGCTACGCCAACGCCGGCGTCCCGGGCTCGTGGTACTCGGTGCTGCTCGACGTGCCCGCCGGCGCACCGTTCGTGCTGCGCAGCATCGAGACGTTCAACGGCCCGACGACGAAGAAGTACCACGTGAGCGTCGACGGCGTGCTGGTCAAGACCCAGCTGGTGCCGCGCACCGAGACCGGTGACGGCACCAAGGTCCACGACGTGCTGGTCGGCGGCGCGGCGCTGGCCGGCACGGCCGACGGCGAGGCCCGGGTCCGGTTCGAGTTCCCGGCCGACGCGGCCGGGTTCCACGACCCGTCGCTCGCCGACACCTGGGTGCTGCCCGTCCCGGGCGACGAGGTCGCGCCGGACGTGTCGGCCGCCGTCACCGCCGGGAAGGCCGGTGACAACGGGTGGTACCGCTCCGCCGCCGAGGTGTCCGTCGGCGCGGTCGACAACCGCGACCCCGCGCCGGTCGTGCAGACCGGGCGCTCGTCCGGCTGGGAGGCCTACACCGGCCCGGTCACGATCTCGGGCGAGGGCAGGCACGAGCTCTCCTACCGGGCCCGCGACGCCGCCGGCAACACCTCGGCGGCTCGGACCATCCCGGTCTGGATCGACTCGGTCGCCCCGGTGACGAGCGTGCAGGTCGCCCAGGGCTCCGGCGTCGACGCCTCCGACCGGGCGACGCTGGCGTTCACCGCCACCGACGCGCTGAGCGGGGTCGCCGCGACGTCGTACCGGGTCGACGGCGGCGACTGGCAGCAGGCGGGCGCCCAGCCGGTCGCGGTCGAGGGCTACGGCGTCCACGTCGTCGAGTTCACCTCGACCGACGTCGCCGGCAACCCCGAGCAGGTCCAGCAGACCTCGGTGACGCTCAGCGACGTCGAGACGGTTTCGGCCCTGGTGCCACCCACGGTCACCGGGACGCCGAAGATCGGCGCCACCCTCACCTCGACCCTCGGGTCGTGGAACACCAAGGGGCTGACCCTCACCCGGCAGTGGCTGCGCGACGGCGCCGCCATCGCCGGCGCCACCGGGGAGACCTACCGGGTCGTCGCCGCCGACGCCGGCACCCGGCTCTCGGTGCGGGTCACCGCCACCAAGGACGGGCTGGCGCCCGGCACCGCGACCTCCGCGGCCACGGCCGCGGTGGCCAAGGTCGCCTCGACCACCAGGTCGAAGGTGAGCAGGACCAAGGTCAAGGCGGGCAAGAAGGTGACGGTCACCGCGACCGTGGCCGCGCCCGGCGTGACCGTGACCGGCCGGGTGCAGGTGGTCGTCGACGGCAAGGTCGTCGCCACCCGCGACCTGAGGAACGGCAAGGCCTCGGCCAAGGTGAAGATCCGCAGGGGCAAGCACAAGGTCGAGGTCCGCTACCTCGGCAGCGCGACCACGGCGGCCTCCGCCGCGCCGGCACGGACGGTGCGCGGCACCTGAGGCACGTGATCGGTGGGCCGGGCCCTCGTCGTCCCCCGGGGCGGCGGGCCCGGCCTCGTCGGGTCCGGCTCAGCCGTGGGCGGCCGCCCACTCCTCGGGGATCGCGCCGTGCGGCACGCCCAGCTCGATCGCCCGGCGCACCACCTCGGGCGAGGCGCCGGCCAGGGAGCCGGTGTCGTGGGGCGGGTGCGGGTCGTACTCGATGATCAGCTGGATCGCCTGCGCGGTCAGCGGGTCGCACAGCTCGCCGACCAGCGTGAGCGCCATGTCGATGCCGCTGGAGACGCCGCCGGCGGTCACGACGTGGCGCTCCCGGTCGACCACGACCCGCTCGTCGCTGAACGCGACGCCGAGCATCGGCAGGAAGTCCGCGACCGCGAAGTGGGAGGTGGCCGGGCCGTCTCCCAGCACCCCGGCGGCCGCGAGGAGCAGCGAGCCGGAGCACACCGAGGTGGTCCAGGTCGTGCGCGGGTGCACGTCGGCCAGCCAGGGCACGACCGGGCCGTCGAGGGCGCCGCGGGTGCCGGGCCCGCCGGGGACGACCACCACGTCGGGGTTGGTGACCTCGGTCAGCGAGGCGGTCGCGGTGAGCACCACGGCGGGGTTGTCGGTGGCCACCGGCCCGGCCTCCGGCGCGACCAGGATGAGCTCGGCCCCCGGCACGAAGCGCAGCACCTCGGCGGGCCCCACGGCGTCGAGGGTGGTGATGCCCTGGTGGAGGACGACGGCGACGGAGAGGGTCATGCCGCCATCCTGCCCCCGCCCGGCCGGTCAGGCGACCGCGCGCCGGACCAGCTCGGTGAAGAACGCGACGTCTGCGTCGGTGAGGTCGGTGACGGCGAACGACGTCGGCCAGACGGTGCCGTCGTCGAGGTTCGCCGGGTCGTTGAAGCCGAACGTCGAGTAGCGCGCCTCGAACTTGCTGGCGCCCTGGAAGAAGCAGACGATCTTGCCGTCGGCCTCGGCCCACGCCGGCATGCCGTACCAGGTCTTCGGCAGCAGGTCGGGCGCCGCCTCGGTCACGATCGCGAGCAGCCGCTCGGCCAGCACCCGCTCGCCGTCGGGCATCTCGGCGATCTTCGTGAGCATCGCCTCCGCGTCGCTGGCCTTCTTCTTGCCGCCGCGACCCGACGCGCGCAGCTCCTCGGCGCGCTCCTTCATCGCGGCCCGCTCGGCCTCGGAGAACCCGGTCTGGGTGCGGTCGGACGTCGTGGCCATGGTGTTCCTCCTGGGGTTGGTCGGTGTCGTCTCGACGCTAGTGACCCCGGGCTCGGGTGGGCTTCTCGATTCCTGACCGGTCGGCGGTGGTCGGCCGGCGCGTGGGTTCCCCGGTCGACCGGGGGTTCCCCGTGTTGTCGGGCATGGCAAGGGCCGACAACTCGAGGAACCGCCTGACGAGTGCGACCCGGCACCCGCCCCGGGACGACGCGGACGGCGCGCGCTCGGTGGTCGGCGCCGGGTGGGGTAGCATGGCCGTAGCCGATCGATGGCGGGGACGTGCTCGTCGAGACCGCCCCACCGCTCGGCCACACGACCAGCGTGAAACGCGTCGCCGGCGGTGCACCGTCCGCCCAGGCGCACACCGGTCTCCGCGAACCCGCGGCGGCCACCCAGCGCAGCCGCGCAGCGAGAGGGCCCGACGTACCTCCCGGTGACCGGCAGCCACTCCTAGGGGGAGTCCTTGGCACGATCGCGCCAGCGCAGTGCGAACACCCGACGCGGCGGCACCACCCGGCCGCAGCGCCGACCCGCCACCCACCGCGACGAGCAGGGGCTGATCCCCTACCTCGCCCGGGCCGTGCGGGAGGTCGAGTCGGCCGTCGAGCGGGGTCGGGTGACCCCCTCGGTGCGCACCAAGTTCCAGGCCGTGGCCCTGCTGGTGCGCGACGAGCGCAGCCGGGTCAAGGCCGACGAGACGGCCACGCAGGGGCAGCGCGACGGGCAGCTGCGGCGCCTCGACGGCGTCGCCACCATCCTGGCCAAGTCGGCGACCCGCGAGGTGTCGCTGCTGGGCCTGCTGGCCGAGGAGGCCCAGGTCTCCGACGAGGTGCACGACCTCATGGACGAGATCATGACCGCGGCCGGGGTCGAGGCGCCCGAGCGAGAGACGACCCCCGACGCCGAGCCGGACGACGCCGCGGCGCCGACCGAGCGCCGCGTGGTGCCCCGGTCGGTGGTGGCCCGCCAGCTCGCCAACCCGTTCCTGGTGCCCGACTTCTCCAACGCCCCGGCCCGTCCGACCGGCCCCCGCCGGCTCGCGACCTGGGAGCTCATCGGCCCGCTGTTCCGGGCCTTCGAGCAGGGCGGGGCGTCCGCCTCGATGGCGCTCCCCGAGCCGGCCGACCTGCGGCTGCCCGACGGCCGCGAGCTGATGCCCCACCAGGCCCGCGTGGTCGCGGCCGCCGCCGAGGGCCACCGCACCTTCCTGCTCGCCGACGAGCCCGGCCTCGGCAAGACCGCCCAGTCGCTGCTCGCGGCCCGCGCGGCGCAGGCGTACCCGCTGCTGGTCGTGGTGCCCAACGTCGTCAAGACCAACTGGGCCCGCGAGGTCGGGCTGTGGACCCCGGAGCGGTCGGTGACCGTCGTGCACGGCGACGGCCACACCGTCGACGGGTTCGCCGACATCGTCGTCGTCAACTACGAGGTGCTCGACCGCCACGTCGGCTGGCTCGGCGACCACGGCTTCCGCGGCATGGTCATCGACGAGGCCCACTTCATCAAGAACAAGACCTCGCAGCGCTCCCGGCACGCGCTGGAGCTCTCCGAGCGGATCCGCCGGCGGGCCGGCCGCCCGCTGCTGATGGCGCTCACCGGCACGCCGCTGATCAACGACATCGAGGACTTCCGGGCGATCTGGCAGTTCCTCGGCTGGATCGACGACCGCAAGCCGCTGACCGAGCTGATGAACCGGCTCGAGGAGACCGGCCTGACGCCCGCCGAGCCCGCCTTCTACGGCGCCGCGCGCCGCTGCGTGGTCGACATGGGCATCGTCCGGCGCCGCAAGGTCGACGTCGCCGCCGACATCCCCGAGCGCCGGATCGCCGACCTGCCCGTCGAGCTCGACGACGCCGAGGGCCGCTCGATCCGCAAGGCCGAGGCCGAGCTGGCCCGACGCCTGGTCGAGCGCTACGACACCGCGCTCGCCACCCGCCGCTCCGGCGCGGTGGTCGACGGCATCGACCACGACCTGGTGCGCCAGGTGGCGACGTGGGAGCGCGAGGACGACGACGCCAGCACGGGCGAGAACATCTTCTCGATGATCCGGCGGATCGGGCGGGCCAAGGCCGGCCTGGCGGCCGACTACGCCGCCCAGCTGGCCAACAGCGTCGGCAAGGTCGTGTTCTTCGCCAAGCACGTCGAGGTGATGGACCTCGCCGAGGAGAGCTTCGCCCGCGCCGGGCTGCGCTACTCCTCGATCCGCGGCGACCAGACGCCCAAGGTGCGCCAGCAGAACATCGACGCCTTCGTCGAGGACCCCGAGGTCGCGGTGGTGGTCTGCTCGCTCACCGCGGCAGGCGTCGGGCTCAACCTCCAGGTCGCCTCCAACGTCGTGCTCGCCGAGCTGTCGTGGACCGACGCCGAGCAGACCCAGGCCATCGACCGGGTGCACCGCATCGGCCAGGGCGACCCGGTCACCGCCTGGCGGATCATCGCCGCGCAGACCATCGACTCGCGGATCGCCGGTCTCATCGACAGCAAGGCCGGGCTGGCGGCCCGGGCCCTCGACGGCTCCGACGAGGCGCTGGCGTCCTCGGCCGACCTGCAGCTCGAGGCGCTGGTGGTGCTGCTGACGCAGGCCCTCGAGGCGCGCGACGGTGGGGCCGCTGCATGACCGGGGAAGAAACCGGACTTCGGTCCGGTTAGCCCCGCCATGAAGAACATCGGGTTCCTGTCCTTCGGCCACTGGACGCCGTCGCCGCACTCGGCGACGCGGTCGGCTGCCGACGCGCTGCTGCAGTCGATCGACCTGGCGGTCGCGGCCGAGGAGCTGGGCGTCGACGGGGCGTACTTCCGGGTGCACCACTTCGCCCGCCAGCTGGCCTCGCCGTTCCCGCTGCTGGCCGCGGTGGGGGCGCGCACCAGCCGGATCGAGATCGGCACCGGCGTCATCGACATGCGCTACGAGAACCCGCTCTACATGGCCGAGGACGCCGGCTCGGCCGACCTGATCTCGGGCGGCCGGCTCCAGCTCGGCATCAGCCGGGGGTCACCGGAGCAAGTGATCGACGGCTTCCGCTACTTCGGGCACCTGCCGGCCGAAGGCACCGACCACGCCGACATGGCTCGCGAGCACACCCGGGTCTTCCTCGAGGTGATCGAGGGGGAGGGGTTCGCCGAGCCGAACCCGCGGCCGATGTTCCCCAACCCGCCCGGGCTGCTGCGCGTCGAGCCGCACTCGCCCGGCCTGCGCGAGCGGATCTGGTGGGGCGCCGGGTCGCGGGCGACCGCCGAGTGGACCGCGCAGCAGGGGATGAACCTGATGAGCTCGACCCTGCTCACCGAGGACACCGGGGTGCCCTTCCACGAGCTCCAGGCCGAGCAGATCCAGCGGTTCCGCGACGCCTGGCGGACGGCCGGCCACGAGCGGGAGCCGCGGATCTCGGTGAGCCGCAGCATCTTCCCGCTGGTCGACGACCGCGACCGCGCATACTTCGGCCAGGAGCGGGCCAGCCGCGACCAGGTCGGCATCATCGACGGCGGAACCGCCCGGTTCGGCAAGACCTATGCCGGCGAGCCGCACCGGCTGGTCGAGGAGCTGCGCGCCGACGAGGCGGTCGCGGCCGCCGACACGCTGCTGCTGACCGTGCCCAACCAGCTCGGCGTCGACTACAACGCGCACGTGCTCGAGAGCGTCGTCACGCACCTCGCGCCGGAGCTCGGCTGGCGCTGACCGTCCGGGTCAGGAGGTCGAGGAGGGCGTCGGTGTCGGCTGCTCCTCCTGCAGGTCGGTGTCGTTGCCCCGGATGGCACCGATGAGCAGGAACGCACCCAACCCCACCACGATCAGGGTCAGGACGACCACGAACACCATCTGTGGGCGCTTCACGGGGGCACCTCCGGTTGGGACGACAGGGTCGCCCGCCCGGTGTCCCGCCCGGGCCGGGTCCAGACCTGCGGCGCCGTCGCTCGGCCCACCGGGAGGCGTGCTGCGAGCGACGGTCAGCCCCAGCGGATCGTCCCCGTCGCCCGGATCGCGCTGACCGCCGAGGCCATCGGCAGGTCGAAGGTGAGCGAGCCGTCGGCGACCTCCACGACCACCGGCGCCGCGCCGTTGACGTCGACCCACCAGGTGCGGTCGTCGGCCTCGTCGACCGGCTGGAGGTAGAGGTCCATCGCCTCCCACCAGCCGATCTCGCCGGCCTCGCCGCGGCGGTGCAGCTCGGCGAGGTCGTAGCGTCCCGGGCCGCGGTAGTCCGGGACGCCGATGCCGAGCGCGACCAGGCTGGTCGAGCCGACCGGCACCGGGTCGACCGCCTCGAGCCGGAGCCGCAGCCACGACAGCGGCGGCGCCTCGCCCTCGGGGACGTCGGCCAGGTCGGCCGGGTCGGGGTGCTCCTCCTCGCGCTCGCAGGGCAGGGTGACCGTCACCGTGCCCGACTCGCCGCCGGAGATCGTCAGCGTCAGCTCGGCGGTGTCGCCGGAGGTGCTCATGCCGGCCAGGCGCTCCCGGCGGGCCGTCTCGGCCGCGACCGCCTCCTCGGCCTCGCGCGCGGCGACGTTCTCGGGGCGGTGGGCGGTGACCTTCTCGGCCATCTCGGGCGGCAGCACCTTCTCCAGGAACGACGTGCCGACCTCCTGCCGCGCCTGCTGCTGGATCTCCTGCGCCCGCGCCCGGGCCTGCTCGCGCTCGTCCTGGTCGGCGGTCAGCAGCTCGTCCTTCTTGGCTCCCGCCCAGCCCGACGCCAGCTTGGCGACGTCCTTCCAGCCCATGTCCCGTCCTTCGTCCTCGTGGGTCGTCTCGTGTCGTGCCGTCGGCGCACGCGTGCGCCCCATGGTGCTACGCCCGGGAGGGCCGTCCGGTTGCACGGACGGCCGGGATCATCCGGCGGCGAGCTCCCAGCGGTAGCTGCTGAGCGCTCGCCGAGACTGGGTCAGCAGCTCCTCGACCTCGGGCAGCGCCGAGGCCGCCGCGTCGAGGGCGCCGGCGCGCGCCACCTCCTCCAACGACCTCAGCGCCTCGCCCGCGGCGGCCGCACCGAGGTTCAATGCGCTCCCGGCCAGTCGGTGTGCCACCTGCCGCAGCGCGTCGGCGTCGCCCGCCGCCACCGCGGCGGCCAGGGTCGCGGTGTCGACCACGGAGTAGCTGAGGAAGTTGTCGATCGCGCGGCCGAGGAAGGTCGCCTGGTCGTCGAGCAGCCGCAGCTCCTCGAGCCGGTCGAGGTCGAGGACCTCGGCGTAGTGGGGCCCGGGCCCCAGCCACCGCTCGAGGGTGGCGGCCAGCCGGGTCACGTCCACCGGCTTGGTGAGGAAGTCGTCCATGCCGGCGGCCAGGCACCGCTCGCGCTCTCCCTCGACCGCCGCCGCGGTCATCGCGATGATCGGCCGCCGCCCGCCCCGCTCGGCGGCCCGGATGGCCCGGGTCGCCTCGTAGCCGTCCATCCGCGGCATCTGCACGTCCATGAGGATCGCGTCGTGGTCGCCCGAGGCCGCGGCCTCGATCGCCGCCACCCCGTCGCCGACGACCACGGAGGTGTAGCCCAGGGCCTCCAGCAGGCCGGAGGCCACCATCTGGTTGACGGGGTTGTCCTCGACCACCAGCACGGAGCCGCGCCCGGTTCCGTGGTCGCACGCCGCCGCGCCCTCGGGGCCGACCTCGTCACCCAGGAGCTGCAGCAGCGCGCCGCGCAGGCTGCTGGGCAGCACCGGCTTGGTCAGCAGCTGGTCGACACCGGCCGACCGGACGAGGGCCGGGTCGACGCTCGAGAACGACGTGAGCATCAGCAGCGGCACGTCGTCATACGTCGGGTCGGCCCGGAGCGCCCGGGCGAGGTCGAGTCCGTTCTGCCCGGGCATGGCGAGGTCGAGCAGGACGATGTCGGGCCGCTCCGCCGCGGGGTCGGCCAGCAGGGCGAGGGCCTCCTCGACGGAGGCGACCGTGTCGCACGGCACGCCCCACCAGGCGAGCTGCTCGCGCAGGATCGTCCGGTTGGCCTCGGTGTCGTCGACCGCCAGGGCCCGTCGTCCTGCGAGGAGCTCCCGTGCGTGGGCGTCGTCGGCGGAGCCGGTGAGGTCGGCCTCGCCGTCGCCGGCGGCCGGCCGGAGCGGGAGCCGCGCGGTGAAGACGCTGCCGCCCTCGGGGTTGGGCCGGTACTCGAGCGAGCCCCCCATCGCCTCGACCAGCTCGCGGGAGATGGCGAGTCCGAGGCCGGTGCCGCCGTGGAGCCGGGTGGTGGAGGAGTCGGCCTGCGTGAAGGGGTCGAACAGCGCGGCCCGCTTGGCCTCGGCGACCCCGACGCCCGAGTCGGTGACCTCGATGTCGAGGAGGGTGTGGGCGCCGGCGGCCTCGGCGGTCGCGCGCACGACGACCGCCCCCTGCTCGGTGAACTTCACCGCGTTGGCGACCAGGTTGGTCACCACCTGGGCCAGCCGGGTGGGGTCGCCCCGGAGCACGGCGGGGACGTCGTGGTGGCACGACACCGCGAGGTCGAGGCCCTTGGCGCGGGCGGTCTCGGCGACCATGCCGGCCACCTGCTCGAGCAGCGGCCGCACCTCGAGGTCCAGCTCCTCCAGCTCGAGGCGACCGGCCTCGATCTTGGAGAAGTCGAGGATGTCGTTGATCAGCCCGAGCAGGGCCCGGCTGGCGACCTGGACGCCGGACGCGAGCCGCTGCTGGTCGGGGTCGAGACCGCTGCGCAGCAGCAGCTCGTTGAGCCCGATCACCCCGTTGAGCGGGGTGCGGATCTCGTGGCTCATGGTCGCGAGGAACTCCGACTTGTGGCGCGACGCCGCCATCGCCTCGTCGCGGGCGCGGGACAGCTCGGCGTTGGCCCGCTCGCGCTCGGCCACCCGGGCCACCTGCTCGCCGACCCGCTCGACCATCTGCTCGATCATCTCGAAGCGGTAGAGCGGGGGCTTGGAGGTGATCGTGATGACCGCGTGCACCTCGGCGCCGAGCAGCACGGGGAAGGCGATGGTCAGCTGGTCCTCGGCCCACACCGGACGACGCACGGCGCGGCAGCGCCGGGCCACGGCGAGCTCCGCCGCCGCATGCGGGTCGGGTGGTGCGGGGGAGGGCCCGGTCTCGTCTGGACGGAACGGCACCAGGTCGTCGTCGACGACGACGAAGGCCCGCGCCCGGTCCCAGTCGTCGTGCACCAGCACCAGGTCGCGGGCGTGGAGCAGCACCTCGGCGAGCGTCCCCGCCTCGTTGGCGGCGCTGGCCACGGCCTGCATCAGCCGGTTCTGCCGGTTCTGGTCCTCGAGCGCCTCCTCGCTGGCGAGCATCGACTGCACCAGCTCGCGGCGCTCGGTGTAGTCGCTGTAGCGGTGCCGGATGGCGTAGGGGCGGCCCTGCTCGTCGCGCAGCGCGGTCTCGCGGGCCAGCACCCACACCACGGAGCCGTCGGCGCGCACCCACTGGACCTCGACGTCGCCCTCGTGCAGCCGACCCTGGCGCACCTCCTCGAGGTGGCGGGCGAACTGGTCGCGGCCGGCGGCGTCGAGGATATCGGTCACCTGCAGCGTCGCCAGGCCCTCGACCGGGATCCCGTGGATGTGCGCGACGGCGGGGTTGGCGTAGATCGTGCGGCCCTCGAGGTCGACGACCCAGATGCCGTCGGCCGCGGTCTCCACGATGTCGCGGTAGAGCGTCGACCAGTCCACGTGCGGGCCCTCCCGGCCTCGAGCACGCCCACCGGCCCTCCCGCCAGCGGTCCGTGCCCCATCACGGTAGCGGCGCGGAGCCGTCGTGGTGGCGGTTCCGGCCGGAACACCGGAAGGCCGGGCGCGGTTGTGCCGGGCATGGCCCTGACGCTCGACCTGACCGGACGCACCGCCCTCGTGACGGGCTCGACCCAGGGGATCGGCCTCGCGATCGCCCGGGGACTGGCCGCCGCCGGGGCCCGGGTGGTGGTCAACGGCCGCACGGCGGCCCGGGTGGCGGCCGCCGCCGCCGAGCTCCCCGGCGACGTCGTGGGCGTCGCGGCCGACGTCACGACCGAGGCCGGCGTCGCGACGATCCTGGAGCAGGTGCCCGACGTCGACGTCCTCGTCAACAATCTCGGCATCTTCGGTGCCCGGCCCGCCCTCGAGATCAGCGACGAGGAGTGGCGCCGCTACTTCGAGGTCAACGTGCTGAGCGCGGTGCGGCTGATCCGCACCTACCTGCCCGGGATGCGCGAGCGCGGCTGGGGCCGGGTGCAGAACGTCGCCAGCGACTCGGCGGTCGTGATCCCGGCCGAGATGATCCACTACGGGACGTCCAAGACCGCCCTGCTCGCGGTCTCGCGCGGGTTCGCCAAGGAGGCCTCGGGGTCCGGGGTGACGGTCAACTCGGTGATCGCCGGGCCTACCCACACCGAGGGGGTCGAGGAGTTCGTGCGCCAGATCGTGGGCGACGAGCTGCCGTGGGAGGAGGCGCAGGCGGAGTTCATGCGTCGCCACCGCCCGCAGTCGCTGCTGGAGCGGCTGATCGAGCCCGACGAGATCGCCAACCTCGTGGTCTACCTCGCCTCCCCGCTGGCCTCGGCCACCACCGGCGCGGCGGTCCGGGTCGACGGCGGCTACGTCGACTCGATCCTGCCCTAGCGCCGCACCGCGGCCCGGCTGCCGGAGCGGCTGCGCGCGTAGGCTGCGCGACGATGAGCGGGCTCCTGGTCGCCGGCACCGCCTCCGACGCCGGCAAGAGCGTGGTGACGACCGGCCTGTGCCGGGCGTTCGCGCGGCGCGGCGTGCGGGTGGCGCCCTACAAGGCGCAGAACATGAGCAACAACTCGATGGTCGTCACCGGCCCCGACGGCGAGGGCGCCGAGATCGGCCGGGCCCAGTGGGTGCAGGCGCTCGCCGCCCGGGTCGAGCCCGAGGTGGCGATGAACCCGGTGCTGCTCAAGCCGGGCAGCGACCGGCGCAGCCACGTGGTGCTGATGGGCCGCCCCGGCGGTGAGCTGTCGTCGTCGGACTGGCCGGCGGGCCGGCGCCACCTGGCCGCCACGGCGCACGCGGCGTACGACGACCTGGCGGCCCGCCACGACGTGGTGGTGGCCGAGGGCGCGGGTAGCCCGGCGGAGGTCAACCTGCGCCGCGGCGACTACGTCAACCTGGGCCTGGCCCGCCACGCCGACCTGCCGGTCGTGGTGGTGGGCGACATCGACCGGGGCGGGGTGCTCGCGGCGTTCGTCGGCACCCTCGTGCTGCTCGACGACGCGGACGCGCGGCTGCTGGCGGGCTGGGTGGTCAACAAGTTCCGCGGCGACCTCGACCTGCTCCGCCCGGGCCTCGTTGAGCTGGTCGCCCGCACCGGGCGGCCGGTGCACGGCGTGCTGCCGTGGCACCCGGACCTGTGGCTCGACAGCGAGGACGCCCTCGACCTCGAGGGGCGGCGCTCGACCGGCGGCACCCACCGGGTGGCGGTGGTGCGGCTGCCGCGGATCTCGAACCTCACCGACGTCGACGCCCTCGGACTCGAGCCGGACCTCGACGTGGTCTTCGCCTCCACACCCCGGGCGCTCGCCGACGCCGACCTCCTGGTGCTGCCCGGCACCCGGGCCACGGTCGCCGACCTCGCCTGGCTGCGCGAGCGCGGCCTCGACCGCGCGGTGGTCGCGCACGCCGAGGCGGGCCGGCCGGTGCTGGCGATCTGCGGCGGCTGCCAGCTGCTGGGGCGCGAGGTGGCCGACCCCGACGGCGTCGAGGGGCCGCCCGGCACCGTCGCCGGGCTGGGGCTGCTCGACCTGGTCACGACGTTCACGCCCGAGAAGGTGCTGCGCCGCCACGAGCCCGCCGGCTACGAGATCCACCACGGCCGGGTCGCCGGCGAGCTCGAGCGCGGACCGGTGACCGGCACCATGGTGCACGGTGCGCTCGAGGACGACGCCCACCGGGCGGCGTACCTCCGGCGGGCCCTCGGCGTCACCTCTCGCGCGTCCTTCCCGGCCGCCCGCGAGCGGCGCCTCGACCTGCTCGGCGACCTCGTCGAGGAGCACCTCGACGTCGACGCGCTGCTGCGGCTGGCCCGGGAGGGCGTGGGGTGACCGCGCGGCGGCGACGCGGCGTACGGCATCCTTCTGGGACGACAGCGTGGAGGTGCTCGTGAAGGTGCTCGTGACCGGTGGCGTGCGGTCGGGGAAGTCCAGCCACGCGGAGGCGCTGGTGCGCGAGCGCGCGCTGCTGACCTACATCGCGCCGGGTCCGGCCCCCGAGGAGGAGGCCGACCCCGACTGGGCGCTGCGGATCGCCGCCCACCGCGACCGCCGCCCGCTCACCTGGACCACGGTGGAGACGCGCGACGTCGCCCGCGCGGTGCGCGAGGCGGCCGGGCCGGTGCTCGTCGACTGCCTCGGCACCTGGGTGACCGGCCTGGTCGACGACGCGTCGGCCTGGGAGTGGCCGCAGGACGAGGTCACCGCCCTGGTCGACGAGCACGTCGCCGGGCTGGCCGCGGCGATCACCGAGATGACCCAGACCGCGGTCGTGGTGACCAACGAGGTCGGGCTGGGCGTGGTGCCCGAGCACCGGTCGGGCAGACTCTTCCGCGACCTGCTCGGGCGGGCCAACCAGCAGGTCGCGACCGCCTGCGACGAGGTGCACCTCGTGGTCGCCGGTCGGGTGCTGCGGCTCTAGACCCAGGAGAGCCCGAGCAGCAGGGTGGCGAGCGCGAGCTCCACGGCCGCCCCGAACACGTCGCCGGTGACCCCGCCGAGCCGGCGCACCGCACGGCGCACCAGCACCAGCACCACCAGCCCGCCGACCACCCCGAGCAGCAGCCCGGCGACGACGGCCACGGCCAGCGGGATGGTGCGGGTGTAGGTCACGCCCAGGCCGTCGGCGCGGGCCGGGGGGAACGGCGTGCTGCACACGATCCACAGCGCGCACCGCGAGAGGCAGACCAGCAGCCCGGCGAGCAGGGCGTGGGCGAGGTCTCCGACGTACGCCGACAGCGCGGCTGCCTGCACGCCCAGCACCACGACGACGGCGACGACGCCGGCCGGACCCGCGGTGCCACTGCGCATCACGGTGAGGGAGCGCTCGGCGTCGTAGGAGGCGGTGAGGCCGTCGACGACGTCGGAGAGGCCGTCCCAGTGCAGCGCCCGGCTGCCCGCGGCGAGCGCGCCGAGCGCGACCAGGGCGACGGCGAGCGGCGGCAGGTCGGTGAGCCCCCCGAGCCAGAGCAGCCCGGCGACGAGCAGCCCGAGCGGCGCGACGGCGAGCGGGGCGAGCAGCATCGCGCCGCGCGCGGTGCCACGGGTGACCGCCGAGGGCGCGGCCACGGGGAGGGCGGTGAGCGTGCCCGTGGCGAGCCGCCAGGCGTCACCCACCCGGCACGACCTCCGAGAGCAGCGCGACGTCGCGCAGCAGCGCGACCGCCGAGCGGAGCACCGGCACGGCGGCTACGGCCCCCGAGCCCTCGCCGAGACGGAGCCCGAGGTCGAGGAGCGGCTCGAGGCCGAGCTTCTCCAGCGCCAGCGACTGGGCCGGCTCGGTGGAGCGGTGGCCGGCGGCGAACCAGGCGGCGGTGCCGGGCGCGATCCGATCGGCCGTGAGCGCGCAGGCCACCGACATCAGCCCGTCGAGCAGCACCGGGACGCCGAGCTCGGCGGCCGTGAGCAGGTAGCCGGTGGTGGCGGCCAGGTCGGCGCTGCCGAGGGCGGTCAGCGTCTCCACCGGGTCGTCGGTGCGGTCGCCCGCGCGGTGCAGCGCGGCGGCGACCACCTCGGTCTTGCGGGCCAGGCCGGCGTCGTCGACGCCGGTGCCGCGGCCCACCACCTCGCCCGCGGGCAGGCCCAGCGCGGCGGCCACCAGAGCGGCGGCCGGGGTGGTGTTGCCGATGCCCATGTCGCCGCTGAGCAGCAGGTCGGCGCCGGCCGCGACCTCCTCCCGGGCCACGGCGGCCCCGACGTCGAGGGCACGCCTGGTCTCCTCGGCGGTGAGGGCGTCCTCGAGGTGGATGGCGCCCGACCCGCGCCGCACCTTGTGGGCGGTCACGTCGGACGGCACGCCGGCCAGGTCGTCGTCGACGCCGAGGTCGAGGACCCGCACGGCCACGCCGTGCGCCGCCGCGAGCGCCGACACCCCGGCCCGGCCGAGCACGAAGGTGCGCACCATCGCGGCCGTGATCGCCGGCGGGTACGCCGAGACGCCGTGGGCCGCGACGCCGTGGTCGCCGGCGAACACCACCAGGCGCACGTCGTCCAGCGGCCGGGGAGGCACCGCGTCCTGGCAGGCCGCGACCCAGGTGCCGAGCTCGCCGAGGCGCCCGAGCGCGCCCGCCGGGGTCGCCAGGCCGGCCAGCCGCTCCGCGGCCGCCGTCCTCGCGGTCGCCGACGGCTGCGCGGGGGTGGGGGCGTCGACCATGGGTCCTCCTCGAGAGCTCGCGCGGCAGCCTAGGCCACCGAGGACCGGACGTCGGCGCGCAGTGTCGACGATCCGGTCGCGCTACCAGGTGCTCAGCGTGAACGGCACGCCGTGCGCCTGGAGCCAGTGCATCTCCCCGGCGGAGACCAGCGCGTCTCCGTGCGCGCGGAGCAGCGCCAGCGGGTCGGCGCCGGGCCGACCATCCAGTGCCGCGACCAGCGCCGGCACGTCGGCGGGAGCGATCGTGAAGAAGTACTCCAGCTCGTCGTCGCCGCGCAGGTCCTGTCCCTCCAGGCCCACGGAGCCGTCGGACCACAGCACCGCGTCGACGAAGAGCCGGTCGCGCTGGTGGATCGTCACCACGGCAACCCGCTCGCGGTCACCGGTCACGGCTCAGAACTCGTAGGCGAACGCGCGGATGTCGGCCTCGAACAGCTCGGCGACCCGCCGGCGCGCGGCGGGGGAGTAGACGTCGCGGTAGGAGGGGCGATCGAGGTCGACGTTGATCCTCGGCAGCGGCTCGTAGGGCAGCCCGAGCCGGGCGAGCACGGCGTTCATGTCCTGGTCGAGCGTCTCCTGCCGGCCGACGAGGTCGGCCCGCCGGGTCGGGCTGTGCAGGTAGCGGCTCTGGGGCACCCGCAGCCGACGCCACTTCTCGGGGGCGTGCAGCACGAAGGACTCGAAGTCGGCGTGCTCGGCCAGCACTCCGGAGACGAAGCGGTTGCGCTCGAGGTGTCGGATGTGGGCCTGGTTGCCTGCCGCGGCGCCGTCGCGGAACCTCTCGATCATCCGCCACCACGACAGCATCCGGGCCCACGGGTTGCGCACGAACCCGACGGTCCAGTACGACGCGAGCGCCGGCTCCAGCTCGAGCAGGCGGCCCAGCGGGGCGTGCCGGTCGGCCTCCTTGATCCGTCGGACGTCGCCCAGCAGCGGGGTCAGCACCCGGTCGATCGAGGTGCCGCCGGTCTTCTGCACGTGCACGAAGAGGAACTGGTGGGAGTCGGAGATGATCATCGCCAGCACACCCTAGTCGGCGACGGGACCGGTGCCCTGCCGCTGCAGCTCGACGTAGTCGGTGGTCAGCGAGGCGCCGCGCGGTGACTCGGTGCCGACCAGCCGCAGGGTGACCTCGTGCTCGCCCGCCGCGAGCCACACCGCCCCCGCGTCGGTCACCTCGCCGGTGGCGGGGTCGTCGAGGTCGTCGGCGGCCCAGGTGCTCTGCGGAGCGCCGAGCTCCTCGCCGTCGACGAGCAGCTGGTAGGTGCCGCCGAAGGAGTCGTGCCAGGTGCGCACCCGCACGGCGTACCGGCCGGGCGTGGTGACCGGCACCCGGTAGGTGATCGCGTCTCCGGCGGTCTCGGCGTTGAACCGGTCGCCCATGCCGCCGCTCAACAGCTCGCGGCGCACGGCGACGCGGGTGCGGGCGGTGCGCGCGTCGGGGCCGGTGGTGGTCGGCACGAGCAGCTCCACCTCGTGCCGCTCGCGCTCGGCGCCGGCGTCGGTGCCGGCGACCGCGCGGACCTCGGTGAGCGGGTACCAGCCGTCGTCGGTGCGCGGCAGGTCGACCGCCAGCCGGTAGCCGGGCCCGGGGCGCGAGGCGTGGAAGACGCCCACGGCGAGCCGGAGCCGGTCGCCCTCGGCCAGCCGGGGCAGCGCGGGGAGGTCGAAGCGCACCGACGGCTGCTCGGTGACGCTGCGGCCGGGCGCCCAGGCCTGCGGGCTGGTGCCGCTGCCGGGGAACGACGTCGCCACGACGACGTCGTCGACGTCGAGCAGGGCGAAGCCCGTGCGCAGCGGCTCGTACGCCGGCGCCAGGCCGTCGTTGCTCCAGCGCAACCGGGGCCGGAACGCGACGCCGCCGGTGATCCTGGTCGGCCCCGACGCCTCCTCGAGCACCAGGTCGGCGCCGAGCAGCCGCTGCACCTCGTCGACCACGGCCTCGTGGGTGCCGTAGAGCCGGTCGGCCTCGTCGGGCCAGCCGAGGCCGAAGTAGGTGGGCCGCCCGATCTCGAGGGCCTCGAGGACGTCGTCGTCGGTGACGTCCTCGGGCTCGGCGTGCAGCTCGAACGTCGCGGGGGAGATGCCGTGGGTGCGCACCAGGTTCTCGCCGCGCGAGCCCGGCGTGTAGCCGGGATCGCCGAAGATGCCGTCGCGGCGCATCCCGAGGCCCTGCGCGACGGCCCAGTCGTAGGCGCCGTCGTCGTCGAGCAGCGTCGCGCCCCACGGCACCGACACCGGGGTGCCGCTCGGCGTGAACACGTCGAGGAAGATCCGCAGGTGGGTGCGGTAGTCGGCGTCGGAGAGCACGCACGCGCCGTTCTCGTCGGTGCGTGCGCCCGCGCCGCAGGAGCCCTCGCCGAGGCCGTAGGTGTGGCCCTCCCCCCAGCTGCCGTAGGAGTTGGCGCCCACGAACTCGACCCGGTCGAGCCAGGTCTGCTCCCCGGTGCCCTCGTCGGTGGCCGCCAGGTGGTCGCGCACCCGCACCATCAGGTCGCGGTAGGCGGCGAGGTAGACGGGGTCGTTCCAGACCGGCGTGCGGCAGGACCCGCTCCACACGTGTGCGGCGCCCGCGATGTCGAAGACCCAGGCCGGGGTCACCGACACCTCGGCGGTGCAGTCGTCGGTGTTCTCACCCATCACCGCGAACGCGAACCGCCGGTCGGGGTCGGTCTCGAGCCAGCTCGTGACGAACCGGTCGAGCGGTGCCAGCGTGAACGTCGCGGGGTCGGCCGGGTCGGTGTAGAACTCCGACCAGTTCCAGCGGGTGTAGGCCACGTCGGACAGCGCGACCACCCGCGGCCCGTGGTCGTGGGCCACCTCGTCGCCGTACGCCGGGTCGGGGGTGTCCTCGTAGGCCGCCGGGTCGCCGTAGGCCACCCAGCCCTTGCCGGGGTTGGCGACCTTGTCGTCGTCGGCCAGCCGCTCCGGACGCACCGAGAAGGTCTCGCCGAGCGGCGCCGGGCCGCGGGCGGGCAGCAGGACGATGAGGAGCGCGGCGACCAGCAGCAGCACGCCCACGACGGCCGCGGGCAGCGCCGCGCGCCGCAGCACGTCCCGGGTCGCCACCGCTACCGACTCAGAAAGTGCCGGCCGAGATCTTCTCGATGAGGGCGGTGGTCGAGATCGCGGGCGTGCGCGGCAGGTAGACGACCTCGCAGATGTCCTCGAACTCGTCGAACCGCCCCGCCCAGTCGTCGCCCATGACGAGCACGTCGGCGGCGTACGTCTCGATGTAGTGGCGCTTGAGCTCGAGGCTCTCTTCGACGAACACCTCGTCGACCGGCTTCAGGGCGGCGACGATGGCGAGCCGCTCGGCCTGGCTGAAGACCGGCTCGCGGCCCTTCTTCGACAGGTTGAGCGCGTCGGAGGAGACGCCGACGACCAGCCGGTCGCCCTGCTGCGCGGCGCGCTCGATCACCCGCAGGTGCCCGACGTGGAAGACGTCGAACGTGCCGAAGGTCAGGACGGTGCGCGACATGGGAGGGGATTCTTCCATCGAGGCGCCGTGGGGAAGAATCACCGGGGACATGGCCAGCTTCCAGATGATCGCGGGCGATCCCGCCGCCGACGCCGTCCGGCGCACCGCGCTCCGACGGATGCGCACCGTCGCCGGCGGCCTCCTGCTCCTCGCCGCGGCGGTCTACGTCGCCACGCTCGGCCACGACGGCGTCCTCGGGTTCGTCAACGCCGGTGCGGAGGCCTCGATGGTCGGCGCGATCGCCGACTGGTTCGCGGTGACCGCGCTGTTCCGCCACCCGCTGGGCCTGCCGGTCCCGCACACCGCGCTGATCCCGCGGCGCAAGGACGAGCTCGGCAAGGGGCTCGAGGACTTCGTGGGGGAGAACTTCCTGCAGGAGGACATCATCCGCGACCGGATATTGGTCGCCCGGATCTCCGAGCGGGTCGGCGGCTGGCTGGCGCAGCCCGACAACGCCCGCAAGGTCGTCGACGAGGTCGCCGAGGTGGCGGCGATCGCGCTCGGCAAGGTCCGCGACGACCACATCGAGTCGCTGGTCAAGGACGCCCTCGTGCCGCGGTTCCGCGAGGAGCCGATCTCGCCGCTGCTGGGCGGGCTGCTCGGCGAGGCGATGCGCGACGACCTCCACCACGGCCTCGTCGACCTCGCGGTCGTGGAGCTGCACGGCTGGCTGGTCGACAACCCCGAGACCGTCGCCGAGGTGCTGGGGGAGCGGGCACCGTGGTGGACGCCGCCCAGCGTCAACGACCGGGTGATCGCCCGCCTCCACAAGGAGCTGGTGCGGTGGGTCGGCGACATCCGCGACGACCCCCAGCACCGCGCCCGGGTCGCCCTCGACTCGATGCTGCGCCAGCTCGCCGACGACCTGCTCGAGGACCCCGGCACCCAGGAGCGCGCCGAGCGCCTCAAGGACCGCCTCCTCGAGCACCCGGCGGTCCTCTCCACCGCGATCTCGCTCTGGGACGCGCTGCGCCGCGCCCTCACCTCGTCGCTGCGCGACCCGGCCGGCGCCGTCCGCCAGCGGCTGCTGACCGAGGCCCGGGCGTTCGCCGACCGCCTCACCACCGAGCCCGCCCTGCGCGAGCGCCTCGACGGCCTCGCCGCCGACGCCGCAGTTTTCGCCGTCTCCCGCTACGGCACCGAGGTCACCGCCGTCATCACCCACACCATCGAGCGCTGGGACGGCAAGGAGGCCGCCGACCGCATCGAGCTCCACGTCGGCCGCGACCTCCAGTTCATCCGCATCAACGGCACGATCGTCGGCGGCCTGGTGGGTGTGCTGATCCACGCGATCAGCGTCCTCCTCCACTGACCGGTGGTCGCGGAAGGACGAAGTCCTTCGCTCGAAACCCGGTGAGTCGACCGCCCTCCCTTGCTCGGGATGCCCGCGCGCTGAGCAGGCCGACGCTCGCGGTCAAGGATTCCTGCGGCGCCTCCGGCGTCCTTGACCGCGAGCCTCGGTCGGCCTGCTGGTACGGCGCACTGCCGGCACCCGCAAGCTCGCGCCGCCAGCATGCGCGGGCTTCGCGTATCGCTGGTTGAGGTGCGAGGAGCGCTAGCGACGAGCCTCGAAACCCGGTGAGCCGAGCCCCCTCCCTCGCTCGGGATTCGGCTCACTCCGCATGCTGACTCGGGATGCCCGCGCGCTGAGCAGGCCGACGCTCGCCGTCAAGGATTCCCTGCGGCGCCTTCGGCGTCCTTGACCGCGAGTCTCGATCGGCCTGCTGGTACGGCGCACTGCCGGCACTCGCAAGCTCGCGCCGCCAGCACTGCGCGGGCTTCGCGTATCGCTGGTTGAGGTGCGAGGAGCGCTAGCGACGAGCCTCGAAACCTAGCGAGCCGATCGCCCTCCCTCGCTCGGGATTCGGCTCACTCCGCATGCTGACTCGGGATGCCCGCGCGGCTAGCAGGCCGACGCTCGCCGTCAAGGATTCCCTGCGGCGCCTTCGGCGTCCTTGACCGCGAGCCTCGGTCGGCCTGCTGGTACGGCGCACTGCCGGCACTCGCAAGCTCGCGCCGCCAGCACTGCGCGGGCGTTCCGCTGGTTGAGGAAGGACGAAGTCCTTCACTCGTTACCCGGTGAGACGACAACCCTCCCGCAACCACTGCGGGGCGACTCAGGTTTCGCCGACCCGTCGTTAATCAACGCCGGCTCGGCGCACCACGGCGTCAACAAGCGCCGGGTCGGCGGTACCCGCAGGCGGTCGGCCGGCGGGGTTTCGAGACAGTCGCTAGCGCGACTTCCTCAACCAGCGATGGGTCGGCGGGCGCTGGTTGAGGTGCCAGGAGCGCTAGCGACGAGCCTCGAAACCCAGTGAGCCGAGAGCCCTCCGGCGGGGACGGTCTGCGTTCGGCCGGCGAGGGTTTCGAGACAGTCGCTAGCGCGACTTCCTCAACCAGCGATGGGCGCCTCACGACCGCGGTAACGATCAGGTCACAAACCCGAATCCCGTTGTGGACAACGCGAAAACCGGCCGAGGACTGTCGGTGGTCGATGCTTGGATCGAAGCATGACAGGCAACCGGGACCAGCTGATCGCGGCACTGCGCCGCGAGCAGCAGGCTGCCGATCGAGCCGAGGCCAACAAGCTCAAGTTGGCGTGTGAGTGGGCCGACCTGCACCCCGCCGAGTCGATCGTCCCGGCCATGGAGAGGTGGGAGGACGCCGACGTCCTCGGCGGCGAAGGCACCCCGCAGGTGGCGGAGTTCTGCGTCGCCGAGCTCGGCCTCGCGCTCGGCACCTCCACCCACGCCGCCCGGCTCCTGCTCGCCGAGGCCCTCGAGCTGCGGCACCGCCTCAAGCGGCTCTGGGCACGCGTGCAGGCCGGCGAGGTGCAGGCCTGGAAGGCCCGCACCGTCGCCAAGCACACCATCGCGCTGCCGCCCGCGGTCGCGGCGTACGTCGACTCCCAGCTCGAGACCCGCGCCGCACGCCTCGGGCCCAGGCAGGTCGAGAACCTCGTCACCGAAGCGATCCTCCGCCTCGACCCCGACCAAGCAGAACGCGACCGACAAGCAGCGCTCGCCAAGCGCTACGTGCGGATCACCCACGGCCGCCACGGCATCGCCTGGGTCGACGCCCAGGTCGACACCGCCACCGCCCTCCAGCTCGAGACCGCGATCGCGGCCGGCGCCAAGACCATCGAGACCGACGAACCCCTCGACCTCCGACGCGCGAAGGCCCTCGGCCAGCTCGTGAAGGGCGACACCACCGTCGTGGTCCACCTCCACGACCAAGCCGTCGGTCTGCTCGACAACACCCGCGAGCCCGTCACCCTCGACCAGGTCGCCAACTGGTGCGGTCAGGCCACCACCGTCAAGCCCGTGCAGGTCATCGACCTCAACACCCACCACCAGACCGACAGCGCCGAGGTCCCAGCCCGGCTCAAGCGCCAAGCCGAGCTGATCTTCCACACCTGCGCCTTCCCCCACTGCACCCAACCAGCCACCCGCTGCGACACCGACCACACCATCGCCCACGACGACGACGGACCCACCTGCTCCTGCAACCTCGTCCCACTCTGCCGACGGCACCACCGCCTCAAGACCCACACCCTCTGGACCTACGACCGCATCAACCGCGACACCGTCGAGTGGACCAGCCCCCACGGGCTCACCGCCCGCCGCGACCCCACCGGCACCTGGGAACCCTGACCACCCCGCCCCGCACCCCGTCCGGCAGCGCCGACGGGGGCGGGTGGCGCGCGCGGGTGCGCGCGACCGGGCGAGTGCGTGGGAGGATGCACCACGTGAGTGACGTGCAGCCCGTGCCGATCAGCGACGCGAACATCAAGCTCGGTCAGTTCCTCAAGCTGGCCAACCTCGTCGAGTCCGGCTCCGACGCCAAGGCCCTGCTGGCCGGCGGGATGGTCCGGGTCAACGACGTGGTCGAGACCCGCCGCGGGCGCCAGCTGGTGCCGGGCGACGTGGTGCGCCTGGCCCACCAGGCCGCCCGGGTCACCGACGAGAACGGCGAGGTGCCCTGGGGCTGAGCCCCAGGGGCGGTTCAGCTCAGGCCGAGCAGGTCCACCACGAAGATCAGCGTCTCGCCGGGCTTGATCACGCCGCCGGCACCCCGGTCGCCGTAGCCCAGGTGGGGCGGGATGACCAGCTGGCGGCGGCCGCCGATCCTCATGCCCTGCACGCCCTGGTCCCAGCCGGCGATGACCTGGCCGATGCCGAGGCGGAACTGCAGCGGCGTGCCCCGGTTGTACGACGCGTCGAACTCCTCGCCGGTGGAGTGGGCGACGCCGACGTAGTGCACCGAGACCGTCTGGCCGGCCTTGGCCTCCTCGCCGTCGCCGACGGTGAGGTCGGTGACCACCAGGTCGGCGGGGGGCTCGAAGTCGGGGAACTCGATCTCAGGCTTCTCCATGGCTCCGACCCTACGGGGCGGCGGGGAGGGGTGCGCGTCAGCCCCGCACCAGCGACTCCGGCGTGAGCTCGCGGTGGCTGCGGTAGCCGGCGTTGCCGAGCGTGAGGTCGAGCTCGGCGAGCAGGCAGCGCAGCACGTGCTCGACCCCGGCCTGGCCGGCGAGCGCGAGGCCGTAGAGGTACGGGCGGCCGAGCAGCACCGCCTCCGCGCCCAGCGCCAGCGCCTTGACCACGTCGGGCCCGGTGCGCACGCCGGAGTCGAACAGCACCGTCGTACGCCGGCCGACGGCCTCCACGATGCCGGGCAGCACGTCGAGCGAGGCGATGGCGCCGTCGACCTGCCGCCCGCCGTGGTTGGAGACCACGATCCCCTCGACGCCGCTGTCGACCGCGCGCCGGGCGTCGTCGACGTGCTGGATGCCCTTGAGCACGATCGGCCCGTCCCAGCGCTCGCGCACCCATGGCAGCTGGTCCCACGACAGCCCGGGGTTGGGGAAGACCGAGGCGAACGCGATGCCCGCCGCGCCGGGGTCGTCCTCGGCCGGCTTCTCCAGACGGCGGTTGAACACGGGGTCGGTGGTGTAGTTGGCGATGCCCTCGTTGGCGAGGAACGGCAGGAAGCCCCGGTCGAGGTCGCGCGGGCGCCAGCCGAGCATCGTGGTGTCGAGGGTGACGACCAGCGTCGTGTAGCCGGCGTTCTTGGCCCGCTCGAGGAAGCTCTCGGCCAGCTCGTCGTCGGTGGGCCAGTAGAGCTGGAACCAGCGCGACCCGGAGCCGTTGGCCTCCGCGGCCTGCTCGATGGAGTGGCTGGCCTGGGTGGAGTGGACGTAGGTGAGGCCGAGGGCCTCGGCGGCGCGGGCGGTCGCCAGCTCGCCGTCGGGGTGGGCCAGGGTCTGCACGCCGACCGGTCCGAGGACGACGGGGGCCGGCATCGAGGTGCCGAGCACCGTCGTCGACAGGTCTCGGGTGGCGTGGTCGCGCAGCATCCGCGGCACGATCCGCCAGCGCTCGAAGGCCTCGACGTTGGCCCGGGCGGTGGAGCCGCTGCCCGCGCTCGGCACGACGTAGCCCATCGCCTCCGGCGAGAGCACCCCCGCGGCGTGGCTCTCGAGCGCGCCCAGGTCGGTCGTGATGTCGGGGACCTGCCCCAGGAACATGCCGTTGACGTAGATGGACACCTGGTGGTCGCCGAAGTGGGTCACGAGCCGATCCAAGCACGGCCGGGAATCCCTCGTCGCGGCGACGCGTTCAACACCGCATGGCCACCACTGCGCTGACCGCCGACACGATCGACGCCACCATCGAGGCCGACGGGATCACCCTCGTCGACTGGTGGGCGTCCTGGTGCGGGCCGTGCCTGCAGTTCGCCCCGGTCTTCGAGGCGGCGAGCGAGCGGCACCCCGACATCACCTTCGCCAAGATCGACACCGAGGCCGAGCCCCAGCTCTCGGCCGACGCCCAGATCACCTCGATCCCGACGCTGATGATCTTCCGCGACGGCTACCTGGTCTACAGCCGCCCCGGTGCCCTGCCGCCGCAGGCGCTGGAGCAGCTCATCGAGGGCGCTCGCGGGCTCGACATGGACGAGGTGCGCAAGGCGGCCGAGCAGCAGTAGCCTGCGGCATGCTCACGGCCGGCCAGCTCCTCGCGTTCGGCGTGGCGGCGCTCATCCTGATCGCCATCCCCGGCCCGAGCGTGGTGTTCGTGATCGGCCGGGCCCTCGCCTACGGCCGCTCGGTCGCGCTGGCCAGCGTCGTCGGCAACACGCTCGGCCTGCTGGCGATCGTCCTCCTGGTCTCGTTCGGGCTGGGCGCGATCCTGGAGCGCTCCGAGAGCCTGTTCCTGGCGGTCAAGCTGGCCGGTGCCGCCTACCTGGTGCTGCTCGGCGTCCAGGCGATCCGGCACCGCAAAAACCTCCGCGACGTCGACGTACGCCGCGCCGGCCGGATGACCCCGCGCCGCGCCGTCCGCCAGGGCTTCGTGGTCGGCATCTCCAACCCCAAGGCGTTCGTGATCATCGGCGCGATCCTGCCGCAGTTCGTCGAGCCCGACCGCGGGCACGTCCAGCTCCAGCTGGTGCTGCTCGGCCTGGTGGCCGTCGTCATCGGCCTGTGCTCCGACAGCCTCTGGGCGGTCACCGCGGCTCGGCTGCGCGACTGGTTCGCCGCCTCCCGCCGCCGCGAGGAGGGCGTCGGCCTGGTCGGCGGCCTGTCGATGGTCGGTCTCGGCGTCACCACGGCGCTGACCGACTGACCTGTCGCTGCGGCGGCTGACCCCCGGGGCGGCGGTGAGCAGGCCCCGATCCGCCCACCCGCAACGGCGGCTGACGCACCGCGACCCTCGGCTAGCCCCGGGCAGCGGTGAGCAGGCCCCGATCCGCCCACCCGCGACGGCGGCTGACGCACCGCCACCCGGCTAGCCCCGGGCAGCGGTGAGCAGGCCCCGATCCGCCCGCCCACAACGGCGGCTGACTCACCGCCACCCCGCGACACCCCGCGACACCCCGTGCCGCCCCGCGACCGAGCGACTCGCAGTCACCGCCCGCCGGCGACCCGCAGCGTCGTGCCGGTGACGTACGACGCCGCGTCGCCCAGCAGCCAGGCGATCGCCTCGGCGACCTCCTCGGGCTCGCCGACCCGGCCGAGCGGCACGAGGGGGGCGACCCGCTCGAGCCGGCCGGGCTCGCCGGCGTCGGCGTGGATCGTGGTGCGCACGATGCCCGGCGCCACCCCGACCACCCGCACCCCGTCGCCGGCGACCTCGATGGCCAGTCCCTTGGTGAGGGTGTCGACCCCGGCCTTGGCCGCGGCGTAGTGGACGTACTCGCCGGGTGAGCCCAGCGTGGCCGCACCGGAGCTGACGTTGACCAGCACCCCACCGGGCCCGCCGTAGGAGCGGCCGAGCGCGCGCACGGCGGCCCGGGCGACCAGGATCGCGGCGGTGAGGTTGAGGTCGACGGCGCGGCGCACGACCTCGGGCGGGGTCTCGGCGAGGGCACCCACGTGGAGGGTGGCGCCGGCGTTGTTGACCACGCCGGTCAGCCGGCCCGCCCCCGCGGCCGCCGCGAACAGGGCGTCGACACCGTCGTCGGCGAGGAGGTCCTGGCGCACCAGGGTGCAGGCGGCGCCGGCGTTCTCGACGTCGGCGCGCACCAGCTCGGCGGCGGCATCGTCACGGGCGTAGCCGAGCACCAGGTCGTGACCGGCCTCGGCCAGCCGGGCGGCGGTGGCCGCCCCGATCCCGCGGGTGCCGCCGGTGACCAGGGTGAGGGGGCGCACCGTCAGGTCTGGTGGACGTAGCTGTCGAGCTGGTCGCGCTCGAACTCCAGCTGGCTCAGCTTGTGCTTGACCGCGTCGCCGATGCTGACGATCCCGACCAGGCGACCCTGGTCGAGCACCGGCATGTGCCGGATCCGCCGCTCCGTCATCCGCGACATCAGCGCGTCGAGCTCGTCGTCGGGTGCGCAGGTCTCGACCACCGCCGTCATGATCGCGCCGACGGTGTTGTTGACGACCGTGCCGTCGTGGTGGAGGTGACGCACCACGTCGCGCTCGCTGACGATGCCGTCGAGACCCTCGCCGTCGGCGCTCACGATCAGCGCCCCGACGTTGTGCTCGGCGAGCCGGGCGACCAGGTCGCGCACGCCGGCGTCCGGGGTGATCGTGACGACGTCGTGCCTCGACTTGGCCTCGAGGATGTCGCTGACCCGCATCTGCACCTCCGCTGGCTGGGGGACTCCGACCGTAGCGTCGGGGGGTCCCCGTGAACAGGGGCGCTCTCAGTCCTCGTCGGTCGGCCGGGAGGCCCGGGGGAAGAGCTCGGAGACCGAGCCGGGTCCGCTGCTGGGCGACTCGTCGTCGGCGGCGGAGCCGAGGAAGGCCAGCGCCGCGTCGTGGAGGTGCCCGTTGGTGGCCAGCGCGTTGCCGCCCCACGGGCCGCGGTTGCCGTCGAGGGAGGTGAACTCGCCGCCCGCCTCGCGCACGATGATGTCGAGCGCCGCCATGTCGTAGACCTCGAGCTCGGGCTCGGCGGCGATGTCGACCGCACCCTCGGCCAGCAGCATGTAGGACCAGAAGTCGCCGTAGGCGCGGGTCCGCCAGCAGCGGCGCACCAGGCTGAGGAACTCGTCGAGCTGGCCGCGCTCCTCCCACCCGCCGAGCGAGGCGTAGGACAGCGAGGCGTCCTCGAGCCGGCGTACGTCGGAGACGTGGCACTGGGTCGCCTTGAGCAGCGAGCGGCCGGTCCAGGCGCCGTTGCCGACCGAGGCCCACCAGCGGCGCTGGAGCAGCGGCGCGGAGACCACGCTGAGCACCACCTCGTCGTCGACGGCGAGCGCGATCAGCGTGGCCCACACCGGGACGCCGCGCACGAAGTTCTTGGTGCCGTCGATCGGGTCGATGATCCAGCGGCGCTGGCTGTGCCCGCTCGAGCCCTGCTCCTCGCCGGTGATCGCGTCGCGCGAGCGGGTGCGCGACAGCGTGCGGCGCAGGCTCTCCTCGACCGCCTGGTCGGCGTCGGTCACCGGCGTCAGGTCGGGCTTGCTCATCACGTGGAGGTCGAGCGCGCGGAACCGCGCCGTGGTCAGCGAGTCGGCGTCGTCGGCCAGCACGTGGGCCAGGCGCAGGTCGTCGGTGTAGTCCGGGGTGTCAGCCACGACGCTCAGACTATTCTCATCCAACTGATTCAATGTTCATCCATGGAGATCAACGGACTCCCGTTGCACGCGCTCGTCGTGCACGCAGCCGTCGTGTTCGGTCCGCTCGCCGGCCTCACCGGCCTCGCCCACGCCCTGGTGCCGCGCTGGCGCGACCGGCTCCGGTGGCCGCTCGTGGTCGCGGTGCTGGTCGCCACCGTCGCCATCTGGGTCGCCTACCTCTCCGGCGAGCAGCTCGAGGAGGCCAACCAGTACGGCGGCCCGCTCGCAGAGCTGCTCGAGACCCACGAGGACCGTGCCGGCGTGCTGCGGCTGAGCACCACGGGCTTCGCCGTGGTGGCGGTCGCCTCGGCGTGGCTGCACGGCCGCACCGGCGCGGTGCGGGTGGTGCTGTCGGTGCTGGTGGCGGCGGGAGCGGCGCTCACGCTCGTCTACGCCGTGCTCACCGGCGACGCGGGCGCCCAGATCGCCTGGTACGGCACCAAGGGCTGACGCTCACCAGCTCGGCGCGGACCTCGCGTCGAGCAGCCTGCGGAACGACGACACCCGGTCGGGGTCGGCCCGCCCCTCGGTGACGGCCTCGTCGAGGCCGCACTCCGGCTCGTCGCTGCCGTGGGTGCACCCGCGGGGGCAGTCCTCGGTCATCTCGTCGAGGTCGGGGAAGGCGCCGATGAGGTGCTCGGGCTCGACGTGCGCGAGCCCGAACGAGCGGATGCCCGGGGTGTCGATGATCCAGCCGCCGCGACCGCGCTCGTCGGTGGGCAGCTCGAGCATGTAGGCCGAGGTCGAGGTGTGCCGGCCGCGCCCGGTCACGGCGTTGACCACCCCCACCTCGCGGAGTGCGTCGGGCACCAGCGCGTTGACCAGCGTCGACTTGCCGACGCCGCTGGAGCCCACCAGCACGCTGGTGCGCTCGGCGAGCCGGTCGCGGACCTCGTCGAGGTCGCCGCCCCGCTCGGTCACCACCCACGGCACGCCGAGCGAGCGGTAGGTCGAGAGCAGGGTGTCGGGGGAGGCGAGGTCGGCCTTGGTGAGGCAGAGCAGCGGGGTCATGCCGGCGTCGTACGCCGCCACCAGGGCGCGGTCGATCAGCCGGGGCTGGGGATCGGGGTCGGCGAGCGCGGTGACCACCACCAGCTGCTCGGCATTGGCGACGATGATCCGCTCGACGGGGTCGTCGTCCTCGGCGGTCCGCCGCAGGGTGGTGACCCGCTCCTCGACCTCGACGACCCGGGCCAGCGAGCCGTCGTCGCCGGAGACGTCGCCGACCACGCGCACCCGGTCGCCCACCACCACGCCCTTGCGGCCCAGCGGGCGCGCCTTCATGGCGGTCACGGTGCGGCCCTCGACCAGCAGCGTGTAGCGGCCCCGGTCGACGGTCACCACGACGCCGCGGTGGGCGTCGTCGTAGCTGGGACGCTCCTTGGTGCGGGGGCGGGTCCGGCGGCGGGGACGGTCGTAGTGCTCGACGTCCTGGTCGGAGTAGCGCCCCGTCACCCGGTCACCCCTGGAAGAGGCCGGCCCAGAACGGGGCGAAGTCGGTGAACGTCTTGCTGGTCGTGGCGACGTCCTCGACCAGCACGTCGTCGACCGCCGCCCCCACGATCACGCCGGCGTGGGCCATCCGGTGGTCGGCGTAGGTGTGGAAGACGCCGCCGTGCAGCGTCGCGGGTCGCAGCGAGAGCCCGTCGTCGTGCTCCTCGACGTCGGCGCCGAGCCCGGCCAGCTCGGTGGCCAGCGCGACCAGCCGGTCGGTCTCGTGGTGACGGATGTGGGCGACGCCGCGCAGCCGCGACGGGCCGTCGGCCAGCGCGCACAGCGCGGCGACGGCCGGCGTGAGCTCCCCGACGTCGCGCAGGTCGACGTCGAGGCCGGCCAGCCGGTCCGGGCCGGTGACGGTGAGGCCCTCGGCGGTGCGCTCCACCGTGCAGCCCATCCGGGCGAGGATGTCGCGCAGGGCGTCGCCGGCCTGGGTGGTGTGCTCGGGCCAGTCGCGCACGGTGACCGCCCCGCCGGTCACCGCGGCCAGGGCCAGGAACGGCGCCGCGTTGGACAGGTCGGGCTCGACGACGAGGTCGACGGGCTTCACCGGGCCGGGCTCGACCCCCCACCGGTCCGGCTCGTGGGTGTCGACCGCCACGCCCTGGGCCCGCAGCATCTCGACGGTCATCTCGATGTGGGGCAGCGACGGCACCGGTGCGCCACGGTGGAGCACCTCGACCCCGCGGTCGTAGCGGGCCCCCGCGAGCAGCAGCGCCGAGACGAACTGCGACGACGACGACGCGTCGACCACCACCCGGCCGCCGGTCACCGCGCCGGAGCCGGCGACGGTGAAGGGGAGGGCGTCGCCCTCGACGGCGACGCCGAGGTCGCGCAGCGCGTCCAGCACGGTGCCGATCGGCCGGGTGCGCATGTGCGGGTCGCCGTCGAAGGAGATCCGGCCGCCGGCCAGGCCGGCCACGGGCGGCACGAAGCGCATCACGGTGCCGGCCAGCCCGCAGTCGACGGCGGTGTCGGCGGAGGACCAGCCGGGGGTGACCGTCCAGTCGTCACCGGAGGTGTCGAGGGTGCTGCCGAGCGCCGAGAGCGCCCCGGCCATCAACAGCGTGTCGCGCGAGCGGAGCGCCCGGCGTACGACGGACGGCCCCTCGGCGAGCGCGGCCAGCACCAGGGCGCGGTTGGTCATGGACTTGCTGCCCGGAAGGGCGACCGTGGCCCGGACCGGCGCGGCGGCGCGCGGAGCCGGCCAGGGGTCAGGGATGGTCGCCGTCGTCACGCACCGAAGGGTATCGGCAGGCCAGCTCAGGTCGGATCAGGTCAGGTCAGGTCAGCTGGGCGCGGGCCAGCTTCGCCTCGCGCCGGGCCGCGCGCGCCAGGTGACGGCCCTCGCGCCGGGCGTCCTTGGCCGCACGCCGGGCCCGCCAGGCCACGCCGGGGCGTCCCTCGGTGTCGCCCGCAGCGATCATCAGGCCGCCGGCCATGGAGATGTTCTTGAAGAAGCTGAGCTTCTGCTGCTGGCGGGTGGCCGGGTCCTCCTCCTGCCAGAACGGGTGGCCCGCCAGCGTGGTCGGCACCAGGCTCGCGAGCAGCACCGCGGCCGACGTCCGGGGCGCCCGGCCGGTGGCCAGCGCGAGCGCCGCGGCGACCTGCACCCCGGCGTTGACCCGCACCAGCGTAGCCGGGTCGTCCGGCAGCGGCGCGCCGGCCTTGCGAGCCAGCGGCACCAGCCTGGCGGTGAGCGGCGCGGCCTTGGCGGCCATCGCGTCGGTGTTCTTGAGGGCGTTCGCGGCCCCCACGAAGAACATCGAGGAGAGCATCGGGCGGGCGAGGAGTCTGCTGACGGCCATGCCTACTACCTACCCGAACGCCGGTCGGCCGATCCCCGGCGGGCGCTCAGCGGGGCACGACGGTCGTGGAGGTGTCGTTGCCGGGGTCGGGGTCGTCCACGTCGCTGTCGGGACGGATGGTGAAGGTCAGCGTGGTGCGCGCGGAGAGCAGCGGGACCGCCAGCAGCACGAACGTCTCGCCGGGCCGGGTGACCCGGCACTCCGCACGGCCGGCCGAGATCAGCGTGCAGCGCGGGTCGAGCGTCAGGGTGACGGTCGCCGGGTGGGCCACCAGGCTGAGGGTGGCGGTCTGGTCGGGGCCGAGGCCGGCGGTGTCGGCGCGCACCGCCCAGATCAGGCCGAGCGCGCTGCTGGCGCTGCTCGTGACCGAGAGGTCGGCGGTCAGCGGTGGGGGCTCGGTGGGCGAGGGCGTCGGCTCGGTCGGCGTCGGCGTAGGCGCCACCGGCTGGGTCGGGGTGGGCCGCGGGGGGTCGGACGGCGACCCGGTGGCGGTCGGATCGGGCCGGTTCGGCGGGTCGGACGGCGACGACGGCGGGTCGTCGACCGGGTCGCCCGGGTCGTCTGCGGGCGCGTCGGTGGGGGAGTCCGGGCGGTCGACCGGGTCGGGTGCGGTGCCGGGCCGCTCCGGCCGGTCCTGGAGCTGGTCCGGACGGTCGGGCACGGCGGGGGAGCCCTCGTCGGCGGGCGGGCTGACGACCCGCTGCGCGGTGGGCTCGTCGGGGCCGGAGTCGGAGCCCTGCGCCAGCTGCAGGCCGACCACGAGCCCGCCGGCGACCACCGCGGTCGCCGCCACGCCGACCACCGCCGTCGTGGCGGCGTTGCCGGCCGCGGCGTCCTTGGCGCGGTCGAGCAGGGCGACGAAGCCCTTGACGACGCCGCCGCCGGCCGCGGCGCCGGCGACGCTGCCGGCGACCCCCGAGACGCCCGAGACGTACGCCGCGGCGGCCGTGCCGAGCACGATCGGCGCGAGCACTGCCCCGAGGTTGGAGTTGACCTCGGTGAGCTCGAGGTAGATGGCGGTGCAGGCGCGGCAGTCCTTGAGGTGGGCCTCGACCTTGGCGCCGTCGCGGCGCGAGACGCCGCCCCGGATGTAGGCGCCGAGGTTGGCCCGGGTGCGCGCGCACTGGTCGTCCTCGACCTCCTGGGCGTGCATGGAGACGAAGGCCTGGCGCAGGCCCTCGCGGGCCCGGTAGGCAAGGGCGGAGACCGAGTTGGCGCTCATGCCGAGCAGGGGCGCGATCTCGGCGGGCTTCTGGCCCTCGACCTCGGTGTGCCAGAGCACCAGCTGCCACCGCTCGGGCAGCGAGGCGAAGGCGCGGGCGGCCGCCTCGTTCTCGAAGCCGGCCACGGCGGTGTCGGTGAACGGCACCCCGGGGTCGTACGGCGTGAGGTCGTCGGTCGTCTGCAGGCGGGAGCCCGCGCGGATCCGGTCGACGTGCAGCCGGCGCACCGCAGTGAGCAGGTAGGCCCGGAACGCCAGGTCGGGGCCGCCGCCGCGCTGGAGGACGGTGAGCACCTTGGCGAACGCCTCGGAGACCAGGTCGTCGACGTCGCCGCCGCTGACCAGCTGGCGGCCGAGGCGGCGGGCGGCCTCGACGTGGCGCGCGAAGAGCAGGCCGTAGGCGTCGACGTCGCCCCCGCGGACGGCCGAGATCAGCTCGGCGTCGCCCGGGCCGTCGTCGACGGTCCCGTCGAGGCTGTCGCTGGTGGTCCTGCTCACGAGGGTCCAACGGCGCACGGCCCGAAAAGCCACGCCCCGACCTGCGGAGATCCACCCGCGACGGCCCTCGACCACAACTGGTCCAGACCAGTCCGGTCAATCGTCCAGAACCGCGTCACGAGTCCTCCGCGGGCCCGTTCCACCGGCGTACTACCCGAGTCCCGGGGGGATCGGGCGACGGACAGCTAGGGGGCGCTCGTGGGCATCTTCACCGCTCGTGAGGCCCGCACCCTGGCGGATCCTGGAGTGGGTGCGGAGCTGACCGAGGCACAGCGCCGGCGACTGCCGGCCGGCTTCGAGTCGGTAGGGGAGGCACTCGCTGCGGGATCCCGGTCCGTCGTCGAGGCGTGCTGGGTGGTCGGCCGTGATCTTGCCGAGGTGGGGGCCTCGCTGGGAGAGGTCCTCGAAGGGCTCCGGTCGACCACCCTGCTCGTGCGTGGCGACGAGCCTGCGTTCGCCGAGGTGCACGCCACCAGCGTCGCCTGGAGCGAGGGCACCCTCGCCTTCCTCCACCGCCTCTCGTGCTCCGACCCGATGACGGGGCTGGCCAGCCAGGCCCACCTGCGCGAGCGACTGGCCGAGTGCTACCGCGAGGTCGGCGACGGCGCCGTCCGCCGCGCCTTCGCCCTCGTGGTGGTCGAGGCGGCCGTGCCCACCGACTTCGTCGGGCACGCCCAGTCGATGACCTGGTACGGCGAGATGGCGCGCTCGGTCTTCCCCGGCCGCGAGACCATCGGCCGCGTCGGCGTGCGTCGGGTGGTGGTGATCGCGCCGCGCGACGACCAGCTCGCGCTCCGGGTCTCGCTGCTCGGCCGGATGCTCGCCGGCCGCGGCGTCCGGGTGTGGATCGAGGGCCTGCCCGGCACCGACCACGTGGCCACCCAGCTCCTCGACGAGCTCGCCCGCTCCTGAGCTCCGCTGCTCGGGCGTTCCTCCGGCGCCGGGGCCGGGCCGGGGCCGCCTAGGCTGACCCCATGTGCGGTCGCTACGCCTCCAGCCGGCGTCCCGAGGACCTCATCGAGGAGTTCGAGGTCGTCGAGGACCGCACTCCCGCGCCGCTGGCGCCCGACTTCAACGTCGCGCCCACCAAGGAGGTCTACGCCGTCGTCGAGCGCCCGCCGTCGAAGGAGAGCCCCGAGCCCCCGGAGCGCCAGCTCCGGGTGCTGCGCTGGGGGCTGGTGCCGTCCTGGGCCAAGGACCCCTCGATCGGCAGCCGGATGATCAACGCCCGGATGGAGACGGTGGCCGAGAAGCCGGCGTACCGGCGGGCGTTCGCGGCCCGGCGCTGCCTGCTGCCGGCCGACGGCTACTTCGAGTGGTACCCCACCAGCCAGCTGACCAAGGCCGGCAAGCCGCGCAAGCAGCCGTTCTTCATCCGGCCGGCCGACGGCGGCGTGCTGGCGATGGCCGGCCTCTACGAGATCTGGCGCGACCCGGAGCGGGCCGACGACGACCCGGAGCGGTTCAGGTGGACCTGCACGGTCATCACGACCGAGGCCGAGGACGAGGTCGGCAAGATCCACGACCGGATGCCGCTCATGGTCGAGCGCGACCGCTGGGGCGCCTGGCTCGACCCCCGCGCCCCCCAGGACGACCTGCTCGACCTGCTGGTGCCGGCGTCGCCGGGCCGGCTCGAGGCGTTCCCGGTCTCCACGATGGTCAGCAACGTGCGCAACAACGGTCCCGAGCTGGTCGAGCCGCTGCCGCTCGACGACCTGCCGCTCGAGGTGGCCGACGGCGTCGTCGGCGGCGTCGCTGGCGGGGACGGCGCCTGATGGGCACCGAGCGCAGCGTCGACACCCCCCACGGGCCGGGCCGGCTGGTCACGGCGCGGGCCCGGCGGCCGGTGGCGACCCTGCTGCTCAGCCACGGCGCCGGCAACGGCATCGACACCCGTGACCTCGAGGCGCTGGCGTCGGGGCTGCCGCGCCACGGCATCTCGGTGGTGCGCTTCGAGCAGCCCTGGCGGGTCGCCGGGCGCCCGGTCGCGAGCCCGCCGGCCCACCTCGACGCGGGCCTGGTGGCGGCCGCCCGGTCGCTGCGCTCGACGGTGCCCCTCGTCGTCGGTGGCCGCTCCGCCGGCGCCCGGTCGGCGTGCCGCACCGCCGCTGGGCTCGGCGCGGCCGGGGTGCTCGCGCTGGCCTTCCCGCTGCACCCGCCCGGCCGCCCGGAGAAGTCGCGGCTGGCCGAGCTGACCGCGGTGGAGGTGCCGACCCTGGTCGTGCAGGGCGAGCGCGACACCTTCGGCCGCCCCGAGGAGCTCCCGCCCGACGTCGACCTGTGCGTCGTGCCGGGCGGCGACCACGGGCTCAAGGTGCCGGTGCGCGGACCGGTCAACCAGGAGGAGGCCCTCGAGATCGTGGTCGAGGCGGCCCTGGAGTGGCTGGTCCGCGAGGTCGTCGGCAGCCGCGCGTGAGCGCTGCGGACGGCCGGGAATGGACGCCGTGGGAGCGGCGTTCCTCCTTCTGTGATCGCCGTACTGGACAGGCCCACCCCGGCCGTAGACTGGGTCTCGATGACTGACTCCGTCGAGACCCCCACGGGCGACGCCACCGAGGCCCCGGCCACCGCCGAGGACGTCGACGTCGCCACCGAGTCCGAGGCTGACCGCTCGGCTCGCTTCGAGCGCGACGCGCTGCCATTCCTGGACCAGCTCTACTCGGCTGCCATGCGGATGACGCGCAACCCGGCGGACGCCGAGGACCTGGTGCAGGAGACCTTCGCCAAGGCCTACTCGTCGTTCCACCAGTTCCGCCCCGGCACCAACCTCAAGGCCTGGCTCTACCGCATCCTGACCAACACCTTCATCAACACCTACCGCAAGAAGCAGCGGCAGCCGCAGCAGTCGATGTCGGAGGACGTCGAGGACTGGCAGCTCGCCCGGGCGGAGTCGCACAGCTCCACCGGCCTGCGGTCGGCGGAGATGGAGGCGCTGGAGCACCTGCCCGACTCCCAGGTCAAGGACGCCCTGCAGCGCCTGCCCGAGGAGTTCCGGCTCGCGGTCTACCTCGCCGACGTCGAGGGATTCGCCTACAAGGAGATCGCCGAGATCATGGAGACCCCCATCGGCACCGTGATGTCCCGCCTGCACCGCGGGCGTCGCCAGCTGCGCGACATGCTGTCCGACTACGTCCGCACCAACGACCTGCTGCCCGCGGGCACCACCGACCGGAGCAAGTGATGAGCCACCAGCACGGCCCCGACGACGTCTCCGCGGCGGAGTGTGCCGACTACCTCGAGCAGATCGTCTACTTCATCGACAACGAGCTCGACGCCGCCGACTGCGCCGCCGTCCGCGAGCACATCGACGCCTGCAACCCGTGCCTGGAGAAGTACGACCTCCAGCGCACGGTGAAGTCGGTCGTCGCCCGGTCGTGCTCGGAGAAGGCGCCCGAGGACCTGCGGGCCAAGGTGCTGGTGCAGCTGCGCGAGGTGCAGGTCCGGATCACCGAGGCCTGAGCCCGAGCCGCCTCCGGAAAGCCACGAGCCCCCGACCAGCGGTCGGGGGCTCCTGCACGTAGTCCTGCGCTCAGGCGTTGGGGCGCTTGCCGTGGTTCGCGCCCTTCTTCTTGCGAGCGCGGCGCTTGCGGCCGGTCTTGCCCATGGTGTCCTCCTGGTCGATGTGAGTCGCCCTACGAAGGGCCGAGGGTCAGTCTCTCAAATGTCGACGGGCACGGCGAATCCTGCTCAGAGGCGCGAGAGGAACCGCTCGGCGTCGACGACCACCCGCGTCACCTCGCCGGTGCCCACCACCTTGCCGTTGCCGCCGACGTGGCGGGCCGCGACCGTGAACCGGTGCAGCCGCCCGTCGACGTACGACGACGACGCGGTCACCTCGACCTCCTGGCCCACCGGGCTCGCGCCGAGGTGCTCCAGCGAGACCCGGGTGCCGACGCTGGTGGCGCCCGCGTCGAGCGCGGGCTCGAGGGCCGCGCAGGTAGCCGCCTCGCACCACGCCAGCAGCCGCGGGGTGCCGAGCACCGGCAGGCTGCCCGAGCCGACGGCGACCGCGGTGTCGGCCTCGGTGACGGTGAACCGCAGGGTGGCCTCGGCGGCGTCCACGCTCACACCCCGAACGTCGCGCGCGGGTAGGCCGCGTCGACGTCGGTGATCACGTTGACCAGGTAGGGCACGCCCGAGGCGAACGCCCGGTCGAGGGCGGGGCCGATCTGTCGGGGGTCGGTGACCCGCTCGCCGGCGCCGCCGAGCGCCTTGACGACGTCCTCGTACGCCGTGGCGGGGGCCAGGTCGGCCGCGACGTCGTAGCCGTAGAGCATCTGCATCGGGCCCTTCTCCAGGCCCCACGCGGAGTTGTTGCCGACCACCATGACCACCGGCAGCCGGTGCCGCACCAGGGTGTCGACGTCCATCAGCGAGAAGCCGGCGGCGCCGTCGCCGAGCAGCAGCACCACCTGGGCGGAGGGCCGGGCCAGTCTGGCGGCGATGGCGGCGCCGAGGCCGGCGCCCAGGCAGCCGTAGGGGCCGGGGTCGAGCCAGCCGCCGGGCCGTGCGGGCTCGACGAACTTGCCGGCGAAGCTGACGAAGTCGCCGCCGTCGCCGATCACCACGGCGTCGTCGGCCAGCCGCGGCACCAGCTCGCCGTAGATCCGGGCCGGGTGGATCGGGTCGGCCTCGGCCGAGAGCAGGGCGGCGTCGCGCTCGGTGGTGGCCCGCACCGTGGCCTGCAGGTCGTCCACCCAGCCGGAGCGGTCGGGGCGGGGCCCCCGCTCAACCTCGGCGAGCAGCGAGTCGAGAACCGTGGTCAGGTCGCCGTGCATCGACGCGGCGAGGCTCGCGTGGGTGGAGACCTGGCCGGGGGAGTCGGCCACGTGCACGACGCGGGCGGGCGTGGCGCCGTCCTTGCCGCCGAAGACGCCGTAGCCGAGCCGGAAGTCGAGCGGCGTGCCGATCACGACCACGAGGTCGGCGCCGTTGAGCGCCTGCCCGCGGGCCTTGGTGACCAGCAGGGGGTGGCGGCCGGGCACGATGCCGCGCCCCATGCCGTTGGTGATCGCCGGGATGCCGGCGGTCTCGACGAAGCGCAGGGCGGCCTCCTCGGCACGGTCGGCCCACACGTCGGTGCCGAGGATCACCACCGGGCGGGCCGACTCGCCGATCAGCCGGGCCACGGCGCCGACCGCCTCGGGGTCGGGGGCGACCCGCTCCGGCGCGGGCGCGGTGGGGGCCGGGCCCGCGGCGGTGTTGAAGAACTCGTCCATCGGCACGTCGACGAAGACCGGCCCGCGGTGGGAGCTGCCGGCGGCGGTGAACGCCTCGTCCATGCCGCCGAGCACGTCGCCCGCGGTCGGCAGGGTGCGGGCCAGCTTGGACACCGAGGCGACGATCGGGGGTTGGTCGAGCTCCTGCAGGCTGCCGGATCCCCAGCGGTTCTGCGGCGCGCGGCCCCCCACGACGACCATCGGGGAGCCGGCGAACTGGGCCTGCGCGATCGCGCTGACGCCGTTGGTGACGCCGGGGCCGGCGGTGAGCACCGCCAGGCCGGGGGTGCGGGTGAGCTTGCCGGTCGCCTCCGCCGCGAACGCCGCGGTCTGCTCGTGGCGCACGTCGAGCAGCCGCATCGGCGGGTCGGCCTTCACGGCGCCGTCGTACATCGGGAAGACGTGGGCGCCGGAGAGGGTGAACATGGTTTCGACGCCGTGCGCGCGGGCCACCGCGACCGCGAGCTTGCCGGCGTGGCCGGTCAGCTCACCCGGGGTCGGGCTCGGAGGGGATTCGCTCATGCCCGGACCCTACCCACGGGTCGCCAGCGGGCGCGGGGCGTCAGCGCGGGTCGACCCGGAGGTAGTGCGGGTTGGCGGCGCGCAGCGCGTCGACGAGCACCAGCAGCAGGTCGGGTCGCACCAGCGGAGGCCGCGGTCCGTGGGCGACCTGGAGGTAGAGGGAGCGCAGGAACGCCTCGGCGTTGCCGCCGACCAGGAACGGGTCGCGGTCGTCGTAGCCGGAGCGGGCGGCCGCGGCCGCAGTGAGCCGGGCGATCCAGGGCTCGATCACCTGGAGCGAGAGCACGTTGCGGCGCAGCACCGTCATCGTGGTCAGCGCCAGCCGGTCGGGCTCGCCGTTGGTGAACAGCCGGTCGACGGGCAGCACGAGCCGGTCGGCGATCACGTCGAGGATCACGGTGAGCTCGGGGGCCGCGACGTGCGGCGACTCCGCCAGCGTGGCCAACGCATCGGCGCCGTGGGCCACCGCGTGGGCCCAGCCCTTGCCGGGCACGAAGCCACGCAGGTCGCGCTCGCGCAGCAGCCAGGTGGCGAGGCGGTCGCCCCACTCGAGGATCTTGCCGGGCGCGACGAGGGGCCGGACGTTGTCGCGGCCGATGCACTCGCCGAGGATCAGCGCGGAGAAGCTGCGGCGGAAGACCGAGTCGGTGTCGCGCTCGCCGAGCCCGACCCCCAGCCCGGCGGCCATCCCGTCGCCGAGGCCCGGCAGCAGGTCGTCGTAGACGCCCCGGTCGACCCAGGTCGCGAGCGTGGGGTAGGCGGTGCCGTCGCGGGTCTCGGGGTCGGCGTCGCCGAGCATCCGGGTGAGCTCGGCGGTGAGGTCGTCGAGCGGCCGGTCGGAGGGAACGGCGAGCCCCGTCGCGTGCACCTGCTTCCAGTACGCCCCCGCCATGGGGCCATCCTGCCAAACCCCGCCCCCGGCGGCGCCGGACCGCCCACCGGCCGCCACCGGGACGAGCCCTAGGCTGGCGCCGTGGCCTCCCTGACCCAGCTGGTGCGCAGCCACACCGACCTCGGGCCCGACGACGTCGCCTGGCTGCAGCTGCTCCAGGCCGACTGGCAGATCATCGCCGACCTCTCCTTCGCCGACCTCGTGCTGTGGCTGCCCGACCGCTCCGGCTCGGGCTTCTGGGCGGGCGGGCAGATGCGGCCCACGACCGGGCCCACGGCGTTCGTCGACGACGTCATCGGCACCTTCGTCGCGACGGGGCGCCGGCCGCTGCTCGACACGGCGTACGCCGAAGGGCGGCTCGTGCGCGAGGGCGACCCGGAGTGGCGCGACGACGTGCCGGTGCGCTCCGAGGCCATCCCGGTGCGCCGCGGCGGCCGGGTGATCGCCGTGGTGGGTCGCAACACCAACCTGCTCGGCGTCCGCACGCCCAGCCGGCTGGAGCTCTCCTACCTCCAGACCGCCGCCGACCTGACCCAGATGATCGCCGGGGGCTGGTTCCCGGCGGCCGGCCAGCGCAGCGACCACGCCGACACCCCGCGGGTGGGCGACGGCTTCCTGCGCGTCGACGAGCAGGGCAAGGTCGTCTACGCCAGCCCCAACGCGCTCTCGGTCTTCCGGCGGTTGGGGCTCTCGGGCGACCTCACCGGCCTGGTGCTGGCCGACCTGGCCCGCCAGCTGGTGGCCCCGCGGCTGCGCCCCGACGAGGAGACGCTGAGCGCGGTGCTCGGCGGTCGCGCGCACCGCGACACCGAGCTCGGCACCGACCAGGTCTCGCTCATCGTGCGCTCGGTGCCGCTGCGGCCCGAGGGCACCCACATCGGCGCGCTGGTGCTGGTGCGCGACGTCACCGAGCTGCGTCGCCGCGACCGCGAGCTGGTGACCAAGGACGCCACGATCCGCGAGATCCACCACCGGGTGAAGAACAACCTGCAGACGGTGGCCGCCCTGCTCCGCCTCCAGGCCCGCCGGATCGGGTCACCGGAGGCCAAGGCCGCGCTCGAGGAGGCGGTGCGCCGGGTGGGGTCGATCGCGATCGTGCACGAGACGCTGAGCCAGGCGGTCGAGGAGAACGTCGAGTTCGACGAGGTCGCCGACCGGCTCGGGGCGATGGTCTCCGAGGTCAGCGCGCTCGCCGGCCGGCTCCGGGTGCTGCGCGAGGGGTCGTTCGGCGTGCTGCCGTCGGAGACCGCCACCGCGCTGGCGATGGTGCTCACCGAGGTGCTCCAGAACGCCGCCGAGCACGGCTACGACCCGCCCGCCGACGACGGGCCCACCGACCTGACCGACCCCGCGGCGGGGCTGCTCGGTCGGATCCTGGTCACGGTGCGCCGCGACGACGGCCGGCTGGTCGTGCAGGTCGACGACGACGGCAGGGGACTGCCGCCCGGCTTCGACCTGGAGCGGTCGACGAACCTGGGGCTGTCGATCGTGGGGACGCTGGTGGAGTCCGAGCTCGGCGGCCGACTGACCCTGGGCCCCACGTCGTCAGGACGCGGGACCCGGGTCGTCGTCGACGTACCGGTGGTGGGGCGGGCGTGAGGGGCGAGCAGGGGGGTCAGGCGGTGCGGACCCGGGCACGGGCGTTGCGCCGCTTGAGTGCGCGTCGCTCGTCCTCGCTCAGGCCTCCCCACACGCCGTGGTCCTGTCCCGCCTCCAGCGCCCACGCGAGGCACTGCTCGCGCACGTCGCAGCGTCGGCACACCTGCTTGGCCTCCTCGATCTGGAGGATGGCCGGACCGGTGTTGCCGATCGGGAAGAACAGCTCCGGGTCCTCGTCGAGGCACGCGGAACGGTGGCGCCAATCCATGGCTGGGGAATCCCTCTTTCCTTCAACGTTCGTGCAGGCAGGAGTCTGCTCAGGCCTGCGGCGCGGCGTGCGGGCACCAACAAGTGAACGCTTTCACACGCGCACCACCAGAGTTTCAGCCCGAGGGGGCGCAATCAACCCCCCACGACGGTTTGATTCATCACAGGTCCGACGATTGGGTGGTCGTCCGTGAGCACCTCGAACCCGTCCGGGCCCGCCGCCGGCCGGACCGCACCCCTGACCCTGCGGGTCGCGGCCGTCCTCGCCGGACTCCAAGGCGCCGTGCTGTGCGGATATTCCGTCCTCGAGATCGCGCACGTCGACGCCGACCGGGTGGGCGTGGGGGTCACGACGGCGCTGTTCTTCCTCGCCGTGGGCGGTGGCCTGCTGGTCGCCGCTACTGGTCTGTACCGGTGCCACTCCTGGGCGCGCAGCCCGGTCGTGGTCGCCCAGCTGATCAGCCTGCTGCTGGCCTGGAGCTTCCGCGGCGGCGACACCACCGCGGTCGCGGCGGCGCTGGCCGTCGCGGGCGTGGTGGTGCTGGGGCTGCTGCTCGCCCCGGCCAGCACCGCCGCCCTGGCCGAGGAGTGAACGCCGGCCGGTGACGGCCGGCCCCCTCAGGCCTCGGCCTGCAGCGAGGTCCGCAGCTCCTCGAGGGTGCGGTTGAGCAGCCGCGAGACGTGCATCTGCGAGACGCCGATCTCCTCGGCGATCTGCGACTGGGTCATGTTCTTGAAGAACCGCAGCAGCAGGATCTTCTTCTCCCGGGGCGCGAGCCGGTCGAGCAGCGGCTTGATCGACTCGCGGATCTCGACGTGCTCGAGGTTCTCGTCGTCGATGCCGATCGCGTCGAGCATGCTGGCGGCGCCGTCGTCGCCGTCGTCGGACGCGTCGAGCGAGAGCGTGGAGTAGGCGTTGCTCGACTCGATGCCCTCGAGCACCTCCTCGACGGTGCACCCGATCCGCTCGGCCAGCTCGCGCGGGGTGGGGGAGCGGCCGAGGCTCTGGGTCAGCTCACCGGTGGCGCTGCTGATCTGCATCCGCAGCTCCTGGAGCCGCCGCGGCACCCGGATCGCCCAGCCCTTGTCGCGGAAGTAGCGCTTGATCTCGCCGAGGATGGTCGGGGTGGCGTAGGTGGAGAACTCCACACCGCGGTCGGAGTCGAAGCGGTCGATGGACTTGATCAGCCCGATCGTGCCGACCTGCACCAGGTCCTCGAACGGCTCGCCGCGGTTGCGGAACCTGCGCGCGCAGTGCTCCACCAGCGGCAGGTGCAGGTGCACCAGCGCGTCGCGCGCGGTGTCGCGCACCGCGGCGTCGCCGGTGTGGAGCTCGACGAACAGCTCCGCGCTGCGGCGCCGGGTCAGCTCGAGACCGGTGAGGACCGGCTCGTCCTCGTCCCCCCGAGAGTTGCTGGTCACGTCAGGCCCCGACGTCCGGATCCGTCGCGACCAGTGTCGAGACCATGGTCAGGGCGATCGTGAACCGGTCGTCGTCCGCGGCGTACGACGTGACGTCGTCGGCGAGGGTGGTGAGGACCTGCCACGCGAAGCTGTCCTGGTCGGGGCGCACCGGGGCGCCCGCGGGCACCGAGACCTCGACCCGCAACCGGCCCGGGAACAGCCCGAACCGGGCCACCAGGTCGCCGCCGGGCGCCGCGGCGGGCAGCACCAGCGCGCACGCCTCGCCCACGGCCATCCGCAGGTCCTCGATGTCGTCGAGGGTGAAGTCGACGCGGGCCGCGAGCCCGACCGCCGTGGTGCGCAGGACCGCGACGTAGACGCTGTCGGCCGGGAGCCGGAGCTCGACGTCGTCGGCGTTCAGGGCGTCGGAGCTGCCTCCAGGGCCGGTCGTCATGCGGTGTTCCTTCGTCCGGGGACTGTGGTGCGACAGTAGCCGGACGGCGCCGGCGCCCGACCACCTACCCGGACCCTCGGGCCGGGCAAACCCCGCCCGCTGCGGCCCCGCGCGTCAGCAGCCGTCGGCCCCGCCGTCGCCTCCGCCGGAGCCGTCGCCGAACCCTCCCAGACCGTTGGCTCCCCGGGGCACCTGGCTGCCCGCGCGAGGCTCCGGGTAGGACGAGGTCAGCGCGTCCATGAACGCCGCCGCGATGCCGACCACGATCAGGCCGCCGAGCACCGCCAGCCCGGCACTGGTCCGACCGGCCGCCCCCAGCACCGCGACGTAGCAGGCGGCCAGGGCGAGCGCCGAGACGCCGCCGAAGATGATCCAGCGTCGGCTGGCTGTCGTCGCGCGCGTGGCTCGCATGGCACCCATGACCTGAGTGTGCCCCAATGTTCGTCAGAGCGCACCGGTCTGGGTGCTGATCGCGATCTTTAGGGGGACCCTCTCAACCATCGCAGGCTGAGTAAGGACAATGTCCTTCACTCATTGCCTAGTTCAGTAGCGACGAAGTGGCGCGTTGCTACGTCGTGCCCGCCGTGCGGGTGGACACGGTCAACGTCCCAGGCCACCCCGAACGGCCTTGGGGGCTTGTCAACCACGGTTCGCCGCCGTTGTTGCACGAACCTCAACGTCTAAGCATCCTGAGAGCGTCCCGTGGGGGAGAATCTCTCTCGGCCCGCCCTTAACCTAGAAAGTGACCGAGATGCCGGTTTCCGACTACATGATCAGGTCCTTCCGGTTGACCGATGCGCCTTCGCGGGGACCAATCCTTCAGGCTGTGAAGACCGCTGGCTTCACCGTGGAACGGATTGAAGAGGACTTGGAGCACCCAGACAAGTGGGGTTTGGTGCTGAAGCCAAGTCGGCAAGTCGCCGATCTGTTCAGACTTGACCGAGAAGTGCTTCTATGGTGCACCAACTACCCTCGATTTCAGGCGAGGGACATCGAGGACATCAGAAGAGTTATCGACCGGCTCGGCGTACGCTTAACCCGCAGTTTCGTGATCCTGGTTTCCAAGTATGATCCGGCAACTCGAAACGCACTCGAAGCTGAGTCGGCTTTGGACACAACCATCGCCCATTTTTCGATGGCTGACTTGAAGCAACCCCGACGAGAGAGCGGTGAACCCACGCTTGTTCGGCTCTTGCTCGATCGCCTTTACACCCGCGACTTGTACGACCTTCCTGTAGCCACAACGCGAGGGGCAGATTTCTTCGGGCGGAGACGCGTCGTTGATGCAATCACCGACGAACTGATTACCGGGGAGGCCCAAGTTGGAATTTTTGGGCTTCGGAAGGTGGGTAAGACCAGCCTTGCCAATCGTGTGATCGACACAGTCAACCAGAGCGGCCGGTGCATAGTTGCGCGCCTCGACCTCCAGTGGACGACGTCTATCGATCCTCAGCCGGAGTACACGCTGTGGGCGCTAGGTGAGGCGATCCACGCCTCTGGACGTATTGCCCGGAATGTTAAGGGTTTGAAGATGTTCGGCCGCTACTCGATGGCGAGCGAGGCGCGGGGGGAGGTCGCAATCTGGGAGACTTTCGCCCACGATCTATCCCTCGTGCTGAAGAGTACCAATCGTCGTCTCGTCATCGCGTTGGATGAGATTGAGCGACTTGTGGAGATCGGCGAAACCGGGGGTTACGTCCGGCTGGGCCGTCTCCTGCGGGGGTTCGACCAGCAGCACCCTGGCCGTCTCCGATTGCTCATCTCTGGTACCAGCCCGGAATGTGCCGAAGCGGCGATTCTGTTCGGCGTCGACAATCCCTTCTATCGCTACCTTTCTGTGCGGTACCTTGGTCCGCTCGACGGGCCAGATCCCGAGAACCTGCTGAAACAACTTGGCCAGCCGATTGGCCTCGAGTGGACCGAAGACGCAGTCGAGTACGCGGTCAACCAGACGGGCGGTCACCCCGCTCTTCTCCGCACGCTCGGGAGTCACGTCCATCGGAACATGTCGCCGCGATCCGGACCGGTCGCCGTGGACCAACCGACCGCTGCAGCGGCGGCAGAAAGCATTTTGACTTCAGATACTGCGGTATTGGCGCAGGTGACCGCTTCGCTCAGCGATCAGTACGAAGACGAGTTTGTGATGCTTGAGATGCTCGCCTGTGGCAAAGTATTCAACTTCAGGCAATTGGCATCGACGTACTCAGACGAGCTTTCGCACCTAATCGGTTACGGCCTCTTGCCAGACGGAGCGAATAGTGAACGCCTAAGCATGGGCATGCTTCAATCCTACATCCAGCAACTATCAGAGGGCGGTGGCACGACGCCTGGAGACGGACGCTCACTGCAGGTTGATGCCTATGTTGACAAGCGCCGAATCGTGGCGCAACTCAAATCAGGCGGGTTCGCGGACGTCTATATGGCGATAGACCCTGATGGCCAGCGAACGGCAATCAAAGCCTTCCGATCTGCGCGACTCAGTGCCCTTGAACGCGAAGTCGAACACTTGCAGGCACTCGAACACCCCAGCATCGTGCGCTTTATCGAAGCCACGCAGACTCCGGAGGGTACTCCATGCCTTGTCATGGAGTTCCTGGAAGGCCGCACCCTTGCTGAAATGTGCAATCAGACGTCGGCGCCTAGTCGCTCTGCACTGCTAGCGATGGCGGAACAGTTGCTAGATGCTTGCGCGTACATGCACCCCGACCCGCGACGCGCCAGCCTCCTTGCAGCCAAGAACGATCTCACGTCTGGCGAGTTCGAAGAGTGGGAGCGCCACCGCTACGGCGTAGTGCATCGAGACATCAAACCCGAGAATATCTTGATCACCAAGGATAGGGCGGTGCTCATAGACTTCAATATCGCAGTTCGCGCAGCCGACCCAGTAAAAACGTTGAGCGCGACTCCGGGCTATCTTCCTCCGGGTTTTAATGGAGTGTCTTGGACCCCGGACGTGGACCTTTTTCAATTGGGCGTCACACTCGCTCAAGCGGGGGCTGGCGCTCGTTACGATGAGGACAACCTGGCCGATCTCCTGGAACTAGTTGAGACGCGTCATGACCGGGAGGTGGCGCAGTTCATCCGACTGCTGACCTTGGTATCCCCGGGGGTGTCGACCAAGTCGTTCCACGCACGAGTCATTCGTCTGCTCGGGCGCTGAGGAACCGCAGTCGCTACGAACGAATCGCGTGCCGGTGCCTGAGAACAAGTAGTTCGATCGTCGGCGGAGGTCACGAGCTGTACTTGGACGGTGATTCTCGGCGAACTGCCGCGACACTCGTCGATATGGGCGTGCGCCGCTTGCGCGACAATGGCCGGCGTGCATGAGCGACTGCCGGACCGACTCGAGTCCGCGGACGGGCGATCCGGGTGGTTCGCGTATGAACCGGGTGAAGCCCCGAGGGGCGACCGTGAGGCGGGTGACTCCTGGCAGCTGCCACCGCCCGGTTCGAAGATCCGGTTCATGGGCGACTACGGGGCCGACGTGCCGTTGTGGCACAACGGACTCATGTTCACCGGGCCCGATGAGCTCGTGGAGCATCTCGGGGTGTCGCGCGGCCTGGCCGAGGACCTGACCGCGTGGGGTCGTGTCTGGGAGGAGCGGGACGGGCAGCCCAGCTACGGCGCGGAGGCGCAGCGGCTTGTGCAGCGTCTCGCGACGGAGCTGGAGCACCTGGGGTATCGCTTCGTCTACGTCCCCTGACTCGATCAACCTCGCCGACATCCGAGCCGGTGGCGATCACAGGACGTGGGCGCTGTGCGGCCACAGCCGCCGCAGGTCGACGCCGAACCTGGAGGCGACGAACTCGTAGACGTCGCGGTAGTGCTCGGCGACGACGCGGATCGTGTCCGGGGAGAGGGTGGTCCGCGGCACGGTGGTCTCGTTCGCCCGGTGGTCGAGGTCCGGATCGTGGAAGGCGATGCCGAGGAAGGCGCAGAGCCGGTGCAGCTCGGCGCGGTCGAAGAGCGTCTCGTAGAAGGCGAACGCGAGGTCCTCGGGAGGGAACGACGCCTCGAGCCGCTCGACGATTGCGTCGTACCGGGTGCGGGTGTCGAAGCTCTCCTCGGCGTAGACGCGGAGGAGGGTCGCCTCGGGCGGCTCCCCGAACCGGTGCGGGGTGCGGCCGTGCTGCATGCGCACCTGGGACCAGACGCGCTCGACCGGGTCACGCATCAGCAGCACGGCGACCGTGCGGATGCCGCGGCGCGCGAAGCCGGCCCGGATCATGGTGAGGCGCTCGACCGAGAGCAGCCCGTTCTCCGGGGTCATGTCGGCGGTCAGGGTCGTCTCGGGGCGACGCGCCAGGAGGGTGGCGAAGAAGTCGAAGTAGTGCGAGGGGTCGGCGTACATCGTCATGCGGTGCAGCACGTCGGCATCGGCCGGCTCGCCCCGGCGAGCCGAGTCGACGGCATCGGCGGCCAGGTCGAGGATGCGCCCCCGCATGTAGGTCTGCTGGGGCAGGTCGAGGGTGTCGAAGACGTGGTACTCCTTGCGGTAGCCGGCGGCGAACTGCGGCGACCCCTTCAGGTAGTGGTAGAGCCAGGTCGTCCCCGCCTTCTGGGCACCGGCCCCCAGCAGGAAGGTCGGCGCCGCGGGCGGTTCGGGGCGCCTACCTCGCCGGAGCATCGCCGCGTCCTCGACCGGTGAGACGGGTCGTCCCGGAGACCTGCATGCCCGGTCCGATGCACGGTCACGGGGTTTGGTTCGCGGGGTGCCCGTCGACCGACGAACGGCAGACGCAATGACGCCCCCGTCCGCGGGTGCGGACGGGGGCGTCGGGTGACTCCGAAGGCCTCAGGCCTTCTTGGTCTCCCAGAAGATCTCGGCGATCTCGTCGATCTTGGCGAGCAGCTGGTCGGCGACCTCGGCGTCCAGGGTGCCCTTGGTGCCGGAGGCGCCCGCGAGCTTGGTGGCCTCGTTGACCAGCGAGTGCAGCTGGGGGTACTTCTCGAAGTGCGGGGGCTTGAAGTAGTCGGTCCACAGCACCCAGAGGTGGTGCTTGACCAGCTCGGAGCGCTGCTCCTTGATGAGCACCGCGCGGGTGCGGAAGTCCGGGTCGTCGTTGTCGGCGACCTTGGCGATGATGGCCTTGATGGACTCGGCCTCGATGCGGGCCTGCGCGGGGTCGTAGACGCCGCAGGGCAGGTCGCAGTGGGCCGAGACGTCGAGCGTGGGTGCGAACAGTCGCGCGAACATGCGGGTCCTCTCGTCTTCGGGGTGCTGCCGGTTGCGACACTACTCCGCGTGTCGACCGGCAAGAACGCGGTACCCGCTGGCGGACGGCCCACGCCTGCGCGGGGCCGCCGCTGGGGGCTGGCGCGCGTGCACGGCGACTCGATGCGGCCCACTCTGCGCCCCGGCGACCGGCTCCTCGTCGACCACCACCGCGGCCCGCGGGAGGGCGACGTGGTGGTGGCCCGGCTGGCCGACGGGACGGTGGCGGTGAAGCGCGCCGCGGAGCGTCGTACGACGGCCGCCGGCGACCCGGGCTGGTGGCTGCTCAGCGACGACCCGGCCGTCGGCGTCGACTCCCGCCACCGCGGCCCGGTGCGCGAGGGCGACGTGCTGGCGGTGGTGCGCTGGCGGCTCTGGCCGCCGCCGCTGCGACACCGCCTGTGACCCATGCCATGCCCCGGAACCGGGTCGGAGGAGGGGCTCGCTGTGCGAGACTGCCAGCAGGGGAGACCCCCCGGATCGTGCCGGTCCCGCGAGCCACCGCTCGCGGCGCGTGCCGCACCCGACCGTCTCTTCCTGCCCCGAAGGTTCTTGAGCTGATGGCTGACGCACAGCACCCCCACTCCGGCGACCCGGTCTTCGACCTCCACGTCGGAGGCAAGATGTCGATCGGGTCCACAGTGGCCCTGGGCGACCGCGACGACCTGTCGATGGCCTACACCCCCGGCGTGGCCCGGGTCTGCGAGGCGATCGCCGCCGACCCGAGCCTGACCCGCCACTACACGTGGGTGCCCAACACGGTCGCGATCGTCACCGACGGCACCGCCGTGCTGGGCCTGGGCGACATCGGCCCGGCCGCCGCGATGCCGGTGATGGAGGGCAAGGCCGTGCTCTTCAAGCAGTTCGGGGGCGTCGACGGCGTCCCGATCTGCCTCGACACCACCGACGTCGACGAGATCATCGAGACCGTGGTGCGGATGGCGCCCAGCTTCGGCGGCATCAACCTCGAGGACATCTCGGCTCCGCGCTGCTTCGAGATCGAGGACCGGCTCAAGGAGCGGCTCGACGTCCCGGTCTTCCACGACGACCAGCACGGCACCGCGGTGGTCGCGCTCGCCGCGCTGACCAACGCGCTCAAGCTCACCGGCCGCAACCCCGAGTCGACCCGCGTGGTGATCTCCGGGGCGGGCGCGGCCGGCGTCGCGGTGGCCAAGATCCTGCTCGAGGCCGGCATCAAGGACCTCGCGGTCACCGACCGCAAGGGCGTGCTGCACGCCGGTCGGGACGACCTGACCCCGGTCAAGCGCGCGCTGGCCGCGATGACCGCCGACCAGACCGGTCGCACCGGGTCGCTCGGCGACGTGCTCGAGGGCGCCGACGTCTACATCGGCGTCTCCGGCGGCACGGTCGCCGAGGAGGACGTCGCCCGGATGGCGCCCGACGCGATCATCTTCGGCCTGGCCAACCCGACGCCCGAGGTGCACCCCGAGGTGGCCCACCGGCACGCGCGGGTGGTCGCGACCGGGCGCTCCGACTACCCCAACCAGATCAACAACGTGCTGGCCTTCCCGGGCATCTTCCGCGGCGCGATCGACGTCCACGCCACCGCGATCACCGAGGGCATGAAGCTGGCCGCCGCCACCGCGCTCGCCGACCTGGTCGGCGACGCGCTGGCCGAGGACATGGTGATCCCGTCGCCGTTCGACCCTCGGGTGGGGCCGGCGGTCGCGGCGGCGGTGGCCCTGGCCGCGCGGGAGGACGGCGTCGCCCGGGTCTGAGGTGACCTCGGTCATGCCGCGGGCTCGGCGGCGTCGCTAGCGTGGGCTCCATGTTCGCCGTCTACGCCGAGTCCTTCTCCACCGACGACCCGCTCTCCGGCCTGCGCGTCGACGAGCGGCCGGACCCGCAGGCGCCCGACGGCTGGACGACGGTGACCGTGCGCGCCGCCTCGCTCAACCACCACGACCTGTGGTCGCTGCGCGGCGTGGGGCTCAAGCAGGAGCAGCTGCCGATGATCCTCGGCTGCGACGCCGCCGGCACCGACGAGGACGGCAACGAGGTGGTCGTGCACGCGGTGATCAGTGACCCCTCCTGGCGCGGCGACGAGACGCTCGACCCGCGCCGCTCGCTGCTCTCCGAGCGTCACCAGGGCACCTTCGCCGACAAGGTCGTCGTGCCGCGCGCGAACGTCGTGCCCAAGCCGGCGTCGCTGTCGTTCGAGGAGGCCGCGTGCCTGCCGACCGCCTGGCTCACGGCGTACCGGATGCTCTTCACCCGGGGCGACCTCAAGGCCGGCGACACCGTGCTGGTGCAGGGCGCCGGTGGCGGGGTGGCGACCGCGCTGATCACGCTGGCCCGGGCGGCCGGCCTGCGGGTGCTGGCCACCAGCCGCGACGAGGCGAAGCGGGCCCGGGCGCTCGAGATCGGCGCCCACGAGGTGTTCGAGTCGGGGGCGCGGCTGCCGGTCAAGGTCGACGCGGTGATGGAGACCGTGGGCCGGGCCACCTGGTCGCACTCGGTGCGAGCGCTGCGGCCGGGCGGCCGGATCGTCATCTCCGGCGCCACCTCCGGCCCCCAGCTCGACGACGCCGAGCTGACCCGGATCTTCTTCCTCCAGCTCAGCGTCATCGGGTCCACGATGGGCACCCGCACCGAGCTGGCCTCGCTGGTCGCCATGCTCGACGCCACCGGCACCCGGCCGCTGGTCGACCGGGTGCTGCCGATGACCGAGGCCCGCGAGGGCTTCGCCGCGATGGCCGAGGGCGACGTCTTCGGCAAGATCGTGCTGACCCGCTGATGGCCACCCACCTCCTCACGGGGGCCGGTTCGGGCATCGGCGCCGCGCTGGCCGCCCGCCTCCACGCCCGGGGCGACGAGCTGGTGCTCGTCGCGCGGTCGCCCGAGCGGGCCACCGACCTGTCCGCGACGTACGACGGCGCGCGGGTGCTCGTCGCCGACCTGGCCGATCCCCCCTCGCTCGAGACGCTCCAGCTGCCGCCCGTGCTCGACTCGGTGGTCCACTGCGCGGGCGTGGTCGAGCTGGGGCCGGTCGCCGAGCTCAGCACCGCCGCGTGGACCGAGCAGGCGCTGGTCAACCTGGTCGCGCCCGCCGCGCTCACCCGGCTTGCCCTGCCCGCGCTCCGGGCCGCCCGGGGCACGGTGGTGCTGGTCAACTCCGGCGCCGGCCTGTTCGCCCACCCGCAGTGGGCGGCGTACGCCGCCTCCAAGCACGGCCTGCGCGCGCTGGCCGACTCGCTGCGCGCCGAGGAGCAGTCCGCCGGCGTGCGGGTCACGTCGGTGTTCCCGGGTCGCACCGCCACCCCGATGCAGGAGCAGGTGCACGCCCAGGAGGGCAAGGACTACGACGCCGCGGCGTGGGTGCGGGCCGAGACCGTGGTCGACGCGATCGTGCACGTGCTCGACCTGCCCGGCGACGCCACGATCACCGACCTGACGGTCAAGCCGCGCTGACCTCGCCTGCTCGGCGCCCGCGGGTGGCGGTGGGTGAGCCTCCGTTTTCACCTCGCGAACGCGGGCGTGCGCACCGTTGCCCGGGCGGGGCGTGGGGTGGCGGTGGGTGAGCCTCCGTCTCCACCTCGCGAACGGGGGCGTGCGCACCGTTGCCCGGGCGGGGCGTGGGGTGGCGGTGGGTCAGCCTCCGTTTCCACCTCGCGAACGGGGGCGTGCGCACCGCTGCCCGGGCGGTCCGTGGGGTGGCGGTGGGTGAGCCTCCGTTTCCACCTCGCGAACGAAGGCCTGCGCACCGCTGCCCGGGCGGCCCGCCGGGGTGGCGGTGGGTCAGCCTCCATCTGCACCTCGCGAACGGCGGCCTGCGCACCGCTGCCCGCGACGCCCCGCCTCAGTCGCGCGACTCCCACTGGAGCGCGCCGACCAGCACCATCCGCAGCTGGGTGCGGGCCCGCTCCGCGATCCGCCGCTCGGCGACCGAGCCCGGCGCGGCGAGCAGCACCGACTCCACGGTGCTGACCATCGCCATCACGATCAGGTTCGACAGCACCTGCACGTCCTCGGGCGACCACGGGTCCATGCCGGGGATCCGGCGCAGGTCGGCGGCGAGCTCGCGCTCGCACAGCTCGATCTCGTGGCGGATCGCCTCGCGCACGGGCAGCGGGCCGGCGCCGCGCTCGCGGGCGATGAACATGAAGTGCTCGCGCTGCGCGTGCACGTGCTCGACCAGGATCCGCACCGAGCCGTCGATCATCTCGGTCAACGACGTCGCGCCGGCCTGGCGGACCTCCTTGAGCATCGCGCGCAGCGACTCGAAGGACTCGTCGACCAGCTCGAGCCCGAGGTCCTCGATCGAGGTGAAGTGGCGGTAGAAGGCGGTCGGCACGATCCCGACCTCCTTGGCGACCGCGCGCAGCGACAGCGCGACCAGGCTGCTGTCCTCGCACAGCCGCAGCGCGGCGTCGAGGATCGCGCGCCGGGTGCGCTCCTTCCGCTCACCACGGGTGGCGGGCGGGGGAGCGGACGTCGACGGCACCCCACGATCGTAGGCCAACCCCACCCCCGTACCCCGGTGCACAGGTGTCCACCGTCACGGGAGCCCGTGGCGACCATCACCCGCCCTTCCCCTTGACCCTGCTGGGAGCCCTTGGGACAGTTTGAGTGTACGAACGTTCACTGAACTTCGACCCGAGGAGACCGCCGATGAGCACCACCGACGCTCCGGCGATGCGCAGCGGCCAGCCGCTCGCGCTGGGGCAGCGCCTGCTGCGCTCCCGCGTCCTGGCCGCGCTGGCCTCCCCCCACGGTGTGGACCGCTACCTCGAGCAGGTCAACCCGATGTGGGCCGCCCACGAGGTCCGCGCCAAGGTCGTCGACGTCCACCGCGAAGTCGACGTGCCCGGCCACCCGCCCGTCGCCACGATCACCCTCCAGCCCACCTCGACCTGGCGCGGCCACCGCGCCGGCCAGCACGTGCAGCTCGGCGTCGAGGTGCACGGTGCCCGCCGTACGACGCGGGTCTTCACCGTCTCCAGCCCCGACTCGCGCCACGGCGACCGGTTCACGATCACGCTGCGGGCCAACCCCGACGGCGTGGTCTCGCGGTTCCTCGTCGAGGAGGCCACCCCCGGCACGATCGTGCACCTCTCCCAGGCCGAGGGCGACTTCGTGCTGCCCGACCGGGTGCCCGAGCACGTGCTGTTCCTCTCCGGCGGCTCCGGCATCACGCCGGTGATGTCGATGCTGCGATCGCTGCAGCGCCGCACCCACCGCGGCCGGGTCACCTTCGTGCACTACGCCCAGAGCCCCGAGCACCAGATCTTCGCCGACGAGCTCGACCGGGTGCGGCGCTCGGGCGACGGCATCGACGTCCACCTGCTCCACCCCGAGCTCGGCGACCCGAACCTCTCGCCGGCGTTCCTCGAGCGGCTGGTGCCCGGCTACCGCGACGTGCCCACCTGGGCCTGCGGGCCGGCCCCGCTGATCGAGGCCGTGCAGGCGGCGTACGACGGCTCCGAAGCGCTGCGCGTGGAGTACTTCAAGCCGCCGCGGGTCGCCGACGCCGGCACCGCCGAGGGCTCGGTCGCGTTCAGCCGCTCCGGCAAGGAGGCGCCCAACACCGGGGCCTCGCTGCTCGAGCAGGCCGAGGCACTCGGCCTGAAGCCCGAGTTCGGCTGCCGGATGGGCATCTGCTTCTCCTGCACCTCGCGCAAGAGCGAGGGCACCGTGCGCAACGTCCTGACCGGCGAGGAGTCCTCCCTGCCGGACGAGGACATCCGGATCTGCGTCTCCGCCCCCGTCGGCGACTGCGTCGTCGACGTCTGAGAAGGGAGCACCACATGAGCACCACGACCAGCACCCCCACCAGCACCTCCAGCGGCACCCAGGCCAGCACCCAGGCCAGCACCCAGGCCACCATCGACCCGGACGCCGTCCGCCGGCTCACCACCGAGGAGCTCGACCGCTTCGGCGAGGAGCTCGACGCGATCCGGCAGCGGGTGATCGCCGACCTCGGCGAGGCGGACGCGTCGTACATCCGCGAGGTGGTGCGCCGCCAGCGCCAGCTCGAGGTCGCCGGCCGCGCCCTGATGTACCTGCCGCCGGCCTGGCCGCTCGCGGTCGCCGCGCTGAGCATCTCCAAGATCCTCGACAACATGGAGATCGGCCACAACGTCATGCACGGCCAGTACGACTGGATGGGCGACCCCGGCCTGAACTCCCGGATGTACGAGTGGGACAACGTCTGCCCCAGCGACCAGTGGAAGCACAGCCACAACTACATCCACCACACCTACACCAACATCCTCGGCAAGGACCGTGACATCGGCTACGGCATCCTGCGCATGGACGAGGACCAGAAGTGGCACCCCTACTACCTCGGCAACCCGGTCTACGCGTTCCTGCTGATGATCTTCTTCGAGTGGGGCGTGGCCATGCACGACCTCGAGGTCGAGAACATCGTCTCCGGCAAGCGCAAGGTCTCGGAGAACAAGGCGCTCCACGCCGGCATCATGCGCAAGGTCAAGCGCCAGGCGATCAAGGACTACCTGCTGTTCCCGGCGCTGACCGGCCCGCTGTTCCCGCTGACGTTCGCCGGCAACGCCACCGCCAACCTGGTGCGCAACATCTGGGCGTTCAACATCATCTTCTGCGGCCACTTCCCGGCCGGGGTGGCGACCTTCTCCGAGGAGGAGTGCGAGGACGAGTCGCGTGGGCAGTGGTACTACCGCCAGCTGCTCGGCTCGGCCAACATCACCGGCGGCAAGCTCTTCCACGTGATGACTGGCAACCTCAGCCACCAGATCGAGCACCACCTGTTCCCGGACCTGCCGGCCCGGCGCTACCCGGAGATCGCCGAGGAGGTCCGCGACATCTGCGAGCGCTACGGCCTGCCCTACAACACCGGGCCGCTCGGGAAGCAGCTGTTCAGCGTGGCCAAGAAGATCTGCCGGATGGCGCTGCCCGACCGCAAGCCGGCGCCGGCGTCCGAGCCCGACGCCGCCGTCCGGCCGGTCGCGGCGGCCTGAGGTGCCAACCGGGCGCCGAGCGGTCAGACTGGTGACCATGAGTGACCCGGAGCACCTGTCGAAGGCCGAGATCGGCAAGGACGCGATCCAGTCGACCGCCGAGGCCGCCGCGGTGGCGGTCGGTGAGGTCGCCTCGATCATCACCACGGCCGTCAAGGACGTCGCCACCGCCGTGGGCGGCTTCGCCACCGAGGTGTTCGAGATCCGCGAGGCCGCCCGGCGGGCGGGCGACGACGGCAAGGTCGAGGACGGCGTCGCGGACGCCGAGGCCTGATCAGCCGAACGACATCCGGAAGTCGGCCATCCGGAACGACGCGAGCGCCCGGCGGCCGTGCAGGAAGCCGAGCGGTCCGTCGGCGGCGAAGTCCCAGCGGCCCCAGCACGGCAGCGCCTTGGCCGAGCCCTGGAGGGTCGCGGTGGCCGGGCGGGTGTGCCCGTCGACGGGCGGCTGCCAGGTGCCGCCCTTGAACGGCGCCCGCAGCATCCCCCGCGAGACGTCGCGGAACCGGGCGTGCGCGATCGGTCGCCGCTCGAGGCTCGCCCCCCACTCGGTGGAGGTGTACGGGCCGGTGCGCTCGCTCTCGAGCGTGAAGTCGCACAGGCCCTTCGGGATCGCCCACAGCGCCCGGCCGCCGGCGACCGAGGCGGGGGAGTCGACCCAGATGTCGGTGATCGTGACCCGCCGGCCCGCGTCGTCGGTGCGCAGCGGCCGCGCGACGAGCAGCTCGGAGTAGGTCAGCGGGCTGCCCTCCTCGTAGGAGACGAACGCCGCGCCGTAGATGCCCGCCGGGCGCAGCCCGTCGACCGGCTGGGGCACCCGGAACAGCGAGAGCCACAGCTGGCCCACCATCCGCCACGGGGCGTCCGGGTAGGCGACGTCGAGGGGGGCGTCGGCCGGTGAGGTCATGGCGCGAGACTAGAACAGGCGGGGAGCGGCCGCGAGGGGGCCGCCCGCTTTCTGGAATGACGCCCTGTCAGAACGCTCGGTCAGGCCGGGAGGACCGGACCGGCGGCCGCGACGTCGTGCGGCAGCCGCCGGGCCGCCGAGGCCAGCACCCACGCGGCGACCAGCATGCAGCCGGCCATCAGTCCGAACGAGAGCCGGTAGCCCTCCGCCTGGCCGAGGCGGGCCAGCGGCACGGCGAGGCCGGCGCCCAGGCCCGAGACCAGCAGCGTCCAGCCGAACGCCTGGGTGCGGATCGCCGGCGCGACGATCCGGCCGACCAGGGGGTAGAACGCCGGCTGCCAGACCCCCATGCCGACGCCGAGCAGCACGCACTGGGCCACCGACACCCCGCTCCACGGCGTCACCGCCAGCAGCAGCAGGCCGGCCGAGGTCGTCAGCACGCCCGCGGCGATCACGGTCGGCAGCCGCTCCCAGCGCTGCGTCGCGATCGCCCGACCCGCGGCCCGGGCGCCGAGGACGATGCCCACGACCGTGCCCGCGCCGTACGCCGTCTGCACGAGGCCTCGACCCAGGGCGTCGAAGGCGTGCTCGCGCTCGAAGAACAGCGAGAGCAGCTGGGTGACCCCGATGAACGCCGCGCCCAGCAGGAACGCCGCCACCCAGAGGCGGCGGATCGTCGGCATCCCGGTGATCGCGCGACGGGCGGCGCCGAACCCCACCCGCGCGACCGGAGCGGCGGTCGCGACGGGTGCCGGACCGCGCGACGGCTCGCGCAGCGAGAGTGCGGCCGCGACGAGCAGCCAGGTCGGCACCGCGATGAGCACGAACGTCCAGCGCCAGCCGACGAGCAGCCCGAGCCCGCCGACGGCCAGGCCGAGCACCGTGCTGAGCGGGGTGGCCAGCCGGTGCACCTGGAAGGCGCGGGGCTGGTCGACGGGTCGGTAGTAGTCGACGAGCAGGCTGGGGTGGACCACCTCGTTGGAGGTGCGGGCGATGCCGGAGAGGGCCCGGGCCAGCACCAGCACCCAGACCGCCCACGCCGCGCCGGTGAGCACCGACATCGCGCTCCAGACCAGGGCCGCGACCACCACCAGCCGCACCCGGGCCACCCGATCGCCGAGCCAGCCGAGGGGGAGCGCGCCGAGCATGATGAATAGTCCGGCGACTGCCCCCACCGCCACCACCTGGGCGTCGGAGAGGCCGAACGCGTCTCGCAACTCCGGGGTCAGCGCGGCGAAGGCGAGCCGGTCGAGCTCGTCGACGAGGTTGAGGCCGAAGAGCACCGCGAGCGGCGGCAGCGTCCAGCGGGCGTCCGGCGTCCGCCGCCGGGGCGGCCGCTCCCTCATGTCGGCGATCGTGTGGCACCGCGATGTCAACTGTCAACGCACTGTCACTTCGGGGAGATCCGCCCTAGGGTCCTGGCATGGACTTCGTGCCCGCGTCGGCCGACCACCTGCCACCGCCCCAGCGGATCACCGACCGGGTCGCCGGCTCCGCGGGTCGAGCGGTCGGCTACGGCCGTCCCGGGCCCGACGCGCCCAACGTGCTGGTGGTCGTGCTCGACGACGTCGGCTTCGCCCAGCTCGGCTGCTTCGGCGCCGGCATCGACACCCCGCGGATCGACGCGCTGGCTGCCGAGGGGCTGCGTTACCAGCGCTTCCACGTCACCTCGGTCTGCTCCTCCACCCGCGCCGCGCTGCTCACGGGGCGCAACCACCACGCCGTGGGGATGGGGGTCACCCAGGAGGCCGCGATGGGGTTCCCGGGCTACACCGGGCGGATCCCGCGCTCGGCGGCGTCGGTCGCCCGGCTCCTGCGCGAGTCCGGCTACAACACCATGGCCGTCGGCAAGTGGCACCTCACGCCCCGCACGGAGTACTCCTCGGCCGGGCCGTTCGAGCGCTGGCCGCTGGGCCTGGGCTTCGAGCGCTTCTACGGCTTCCTCGGCGCCGAGACCAGCCAGTGGTCACCGGAGCTGGTGCGCGACAACACCCACGTCGACCCGCCCGCCACCCCCGAGGAGGGCTACCACCTCACCGAGGACCTGGTCGACCAGGCGATCCGGATGATCCAGGACCAGCAGCAGGCCGAGTCGCGCAAGCCGTTCTTCTGCTACCTCGCCACCGGTGCCGCGCACGCACCGCACCAGGTCGCCGCGGAGTGGGTCGAGCCCTACCGGGGCCGCTTCGACCACGGCTGGGAGGCGTACCGCGAGGAGGTCTTCGCCCGCCAGGTGGCGGCGGGCGTCGTCCCGGCCGGCACGGTGCTCACGCCGCGGCCGTCGTGGGTGCCGGCGTGGGACGACCTCGGCCCCGAGCAGCGCCGGCTCTACGCCCGCTACATGGAGGTCTTCGCCGGCTTCCTCGCCCACACCGACCACCACCTCGGGCGGCTGCTCGACTTCCTCGACGAGCGCGGCCTGACCGACGACACGCTGGTGATGGTGCTCTCCGACAACGGCGCCAGCGCCGAGGGCGGCCCCACCGGCACCCTCAACGAGGCCGCCGGCTGGCTCGGTCTCCACGAGGACGAGCAGACCGCGCTCGGGTCGGTCGACGCCCTCGGCGGCCACGACACGTTCAACCACTACCCGTGGGGTTGGGCCTGGGCCGGCAACACCCCGCTACGGTTGTGGAAGCGCTACGCGTGGCTCGGCGGGGTGCGCACGCCGCTGGTGCTGCGCTGGCCGAGCCGGGTCACCGACCCCGGAGCGGTGCGCGACCAGTTCACCCACGTCGTCGACCTGTTCCCGACCGTGCTCGAGGCGGCCGGTGTGCCGGTGCCCGCGACCGTCGACGGCGTGAGCCAGCAGCCGGTCGACGGGACGTCGTTCCTCGCCAGCATCGGCGACGGCGGTGCCGCCGAGCACCGGCACCTGCAGTACTTCGAGATGATGGGCTCGCGCGGCGTCTACGCCGAGGGCTGGAAGGCCGTCACCGACCACGTCGCCAACCAGTTCGGCGAGCGCGACCACCTCGAGGGCAGCCACGACCACGCCACCGACCGGTGGTCGCTCTTCGACCTGCGCGCGGACTTCTCCGAGAGCACCGACGTCGCGGCCGACCACCCCGACGTCGTACGCCGGCTCGAGGGGCTGTGGTGGGCCGAGGCGGGCCGCAACCAGGTGCTGCCGCTCTTCGAGTTCCCCCAGTCGATGGCCCACCTCCACCCCGGCGAGTTCCCACCGCCCGCCGAGGGCGTCTACGCGCCCGGCGGGGGACCGGTGCAGGAGCCGCAGCTGCCGCCGACCGGTGGTGGGTTCGTGCTGCGGGCGGAGTTCGCGGTGCCCGAGTCGGGGGCGGAGGGGGTCGTGGTGGCGCTCGGCGACCGGCACGGCGGGTGGGGGCTGCACCTGCTCGCGGGCCGCCCGGTCGCGACGTTCGCGCTGCTCGACGCGACGACGCGGGTCGCCGCCCCCGACGCCGTGCCGCCGGGGGAGCACGTCGTCGAGCTCGTCTACCGGCCCGCCGGGCGCGAGCGGCCCGCCCGCGCGGAGCTCCGCGTCGACGGATCGGTGGTGGCCGACGAGCCGGTGCCGGGGCTGATGTTCCTGCCCAACCTGTCCTCGTCGGGCGCCGGTCTGCTGGTGGGTCGCGACCGGGGGCTCGCCGTCTCGACCGACTACACCCCGCCGTTCGAGTTCACCGGCGAGCTGCGCCGGGTGGTGCTGCGCAGCGGCCGCCCGGAGGACGACGCCGAGCGGGCCGCGCGGGTGCGGGCGGCGGTGGCCGGTGACTGAGCAACCTGGGCGGTCGAGCGGTGCGGTCGGGCTGCGCGAGCGCCACAAGCGGTCGACCCGCCGGTCGCTCGAGGACGCCGCGCTGCGGCTCTTCGCCCGCGACGGCTACGACGCGACCACGGTCGAGGCGATCGCCGCCGAGGCCGGGGTCTCGCCGCGCACGTTCTTCCGCTACTTCGCCGCCAAGGACGAGGTGCTCGACATGGGGTGGCAGGAGCGCCGCACCCGCCTGACCGACCTCGTCGCCGCGGCGCCGTCCGGCCTCGACGACCTGCCCGCCGCGGCGAGCGCCCTGGCCGCGATGGCGACGGAGTTCGAGGGCGAGCGGTCGCGGGTGCGGCAGCGGGCCCGCGCCGTACGCACGTCGGCCGCGCTGCGGGGTCGCACCGCCGACACGATCACCGCCTGGGAGTCCGCACTCGCCGGCGGGCTGGCCGCCCGCCGCGGCCTCCGCGCCCCCGACCTCCGCGCCACCGTGGCCGCCGCGACCGCGGTCGCCGTCTGGCGCACCGCCTTCGCCGCCTGGCTCCAGGCCCCCGCCGGCCCGCTCGCCCCGCACGTCGAGGCGGCGTTCGAGGCGGTCGGCATCCCTGGTGGTTGAGGACGGCGTGCAACGCCTGTCTCGAAACCCGGTGGCCGGCAAGAGCCCTCCGGTGGGGACGGGAGGGCTTTCGGGTGCGGGGGTTTCGAGACAGTTGCCAGCGCAACTTCCTCAACCAGCGGTTAGTCCTCGGGGTCGTCGAGGCGGGCGAGCCAGGTGGCGAACCGCTCGATGGGGGTCTCGAAGTCGGGGTGGACGTCGACGAACGCCTGGAGCTGGTCGGCGACCCAGGCCAGGGTGACCTCGTCGTCACCCCGGCGCTGCTGGAGCTCCTCGATGCCGCGGTCGGTGAAGTACATGGCCTACGAGAAGGCCTTGCCGACCAGGTCCTTCTGCTCGGCCTGGTGCCGCTTGACCGTGCCGACCGACGGGGACGACGACGCGGCGCGGGTGACCGGCTGCACCTGGGCGTCGACCTCGGGCCACACGTTCAGCGCGTAGTGCGGCCAGGGGCCCATGTTCGCCGGCTCGTCCTGCACCCAGCGCAGCGCCTTGAGGTGCGGGTAGCGGGCGATCTCGGCACGGATGTCGTCCAGCGGGGCCGGGTAGAGCTGCTCGACCCGCGCGATCGCGAACCGCTCGGCGTCCTCGCGCTTGGCGCGCTCCACCATCAGGTCCCAGGTGATCCGGCCCGAGCAGACCAGCAGCGTGTCGACCTTCTCGGGGTCGGCGCCGGCGTCGCTGAGGAACGGCCGGAACGTGCCCGAGGTGAAGTCGCTGGGCTGCGAGGCGGCCTCCTTGCGCTTGAGCATCGACTTCGGCGTGAACACGATGAGCGGGCGGTGCTCCTCGCCGAGCGAGTGCGAGCGCAGCAGGTGGAAGTACGACGCGGGGGTCGACGGCTGGGCCACGGTGAAGGCGTCGTCGGCCGCCATGGTCATGAACCGCTCGATCCGGGCGGAGGAGTGATCGGGACCCTGGCCCTCGTAGCCGTGGGGGAGCAGCAGCACGACGCCGGACTGCTGGCGCCACTTGGTCTCGCCGGAGGTGATGAACTCGTCGATCACCGTCTGGGCGCCGTTGACGAAGTCGCCGAACTGCGCCTCCCACAGCACCAGCGCCTCGGGCCGGGCCACGGAGTAGCCGTACTCGAAGCCGAGCGCGGCGTACTCGGAGAGCAGCGAGTCGTAGATGTAGAACTTCGCCTGGTCCTCGGTGAGCGACGACAGCGGCGTCCACTCGTCGGCGTTGACCCGGTCGATGATGGTGCCGAAGCGGGACACGAAGGTGCCGCGACGGGAGTCCTGGCCGGCCAGGCGCACCGGGCGGCCGTCCATCAGCAGCGAGCCGAAGGCGAGGATCTCGCCGGTGCCCCAGTCGATCGGGCCGTCGGTGATCGCGGTGGCCCGGCGCTGCAGCTGCGGCATCACCTTGGGGTGCACGGTGAACCCGTCGGGCGGCGTGACGTAGGCGTCGGCGATCCGCTTGAGCACCTCGGGCGAGACCGAGGTCTGGGTCTCGCCGGCGGGCTTGTCGGGGTAGTCGGGGACCGTCGTCCACTCCGAGGGCTGGGTCGAGGCGTCGCGCACCTCGGTGAAGACGCGCTCCAGCTGCTGCTGGTAGTCGCGCAGCACCTGCTCGGCCTCCTCGATCGTGATGTCGCCACGACCGATCAGCGACTCGGTGTAGAGCTTGCGCACCGAGCGCTTCTGCTCGATGAGGTCGTACATCAGCGGCTGGGTGTACGACGGGTCGTCGCCCTCGTTGTGCCCGCGCCGGCGGTAGCAGACCAGGTCGATGACGACGTCCTTGTTGAACGCCTGGCGGTACTCGAAGGCGAGCCGGGCGACCCGGATGCAGGCCTCGGGGTCGTCGCCGTTGACGTGGAAGATCGGCGCCTGGACCATCCGGGCCACGTCGGTGCAGTAGAGCGACGAGCGCGACGAGCCGGGGGACGTGGTGAAGCCCACCTGGTTGTTGACGACCACGTGGATGGTGCCGCCGGTGCGGTAGCCGCGCAGCTGGCTCAGGTTGAGCGTCTCGGCCACGACGCCCTGCCCCGCGAAGGCGGCGTCGCCGTGGACGAGCAGCGGCAGCACGGGGTACGCGGCGCCCTGGTCGAGCACGTCCTGCTTGGCCCGGGCGATGCCCTCGAGCACCGGGTCGACGGCCTCGAGGTGCGAGGGGTTGGCGGCCACCGACACCTTGATGGTGTCGCCGGAGCCGGCGACGAACTCGCCCTCGGCGCCGAGGTGGTACTTCACGTCGCCGGACCCCTGGACCGTGCGCGGGTCGATGTTGCCCTCGAACTCGCGGAAGATCTGGGAGTACTTCTTGCCGACGATGTTGGCCAGCACGTTGAGGCGCCCGCGGTGGGCCATGCCCATCGTGACCTCGTCGAGCCCGACCTCGGCCGCGGCCTCGCAGATCTCGTCGATCACCGGGATGGTGGTCTCGCCGCCCTCGAGGCTGAACCGCTTCTGCCCGACGAACTTCGTCTGCAGGAACGTCTCGAACGCCTCGGCCTGGTTGAGCTTGAGCAGGATCCGCAGCTGCTCCTCGCGGGGCGGCTTGGTGTGCGGCTGCTCGACGCGCTCCTGGATCCAGCGGCGCTGCTCGGGGTCCATGATGTGCATGTACTCGATGCCGGTGGTGCGGCAGTAGGAGTCGCGCAGGATGCCGAGGATCTGGCGCAGCTTCATGAACCGCCGGCCCTCGCCGCCGAACGAGCCGGTGGCGAACTCGCGGTCGAGGTCCCACAGCGTGAGGCCGTGCGACTCGATCTCGAGGTCGGGGTGGCTGCGCTGGCGGTACTCCAGCGGGTCGGTGTCGGCCATCATGTGGCCGCGCACCCGGTAGGCGTGGATCAGCTCGAGGATCCGGGCCTGCTTGCTGATCTCGTCGTCGTGGGACGTCGAGATGTCGTTGGACCACCGGATCGGCTCGTAGGGGATCCGCAGCGAGCGGAAGATCTCGTCGTAGAAGTCCTCCTCGCCGAGCAGCAGCCCGTGGATGCGCTTGAGGAACTCGCCCGACTGGGCGCCCTGGATGACCCGGTGGTCGTAGGTCGAGGTGAGGGTCATCACCTTGCTGATGGCGTTGCGGGCGATGGCGTCCTCCGACGCGCCCTGCCACTCCGGCGGGTACTCCATCGCGCCGACGCCGACGATCGCGCCCTGCCCCTTCATCAGGCGCGGGACCGAGTGGCTGGTGCCGATGCCGCCGGGGTTGGTCAGCGAGATCGAGGTGCCCTTGAAGTCGTCGACCGTCAGCTTGTTGTCGCGGGCCTTGCGGACGACCTCCTCGTAGGCCGTCCAGAACCCGGCGAAGTCCATCGTCTCGGCGGCCTTGATCGCCGGGACGAGCAGCTGGCGCGACCCGTCGGGCTTGGGGACGTCGATGGCCAGGCCGAGGTTGATGTGGGCCGGCGTGATCAGGTTGGGCTTGCCGTCGACGACGTCGAACCCGACGTTCATCTCCGGCATCGCCTTGACCGCCTTGACCAGCGCGTAGCCGATCAGGTGGGTGAAGGAGACCTTGCCGCCGCGGGCGCGGGCGAGGTGGTTGTTGATGACGGTGCGGTTGTCCCACAGCAGCTTCACCGGCACCGAGCGCACCGAGGTGGCGGTGGGGACGGTCAGCGACAAGTCCATGTTCTGGGCGGTGCGCGCGGGGGCGCCGCGCAGCACGGTGTACGTCGGCTCGTCGCTCGCCGCGGCAGGGGCGGGCGGGCGCGACTCCTTGGGCATCGGGTTGGTGGTGCCCTTCGCCGGCTCGGCGGCCTTGGCCGCCGGGCGGGGCTTGGCCACCGGCGTCGGGGTGCCGCCGCCGGGGGTCGCGAGGGCCTCGGTCTTCGCGCCGGCCTTCTGCTCGGCCTTCTCCTCGGCCTTCTCCTCGGTCTTCTGCTCGGTCTTCGCGTCGGCGGGCTTCGCCTCGGTCTTCTGGTCGGGCCGGGCCTTCGCGTCGCTCTTGGGCTGCGCGGTGGCGGCGGGCGCTGCCGAGCGCGGCGCGGCGCCGTTGGTCTCCGAGCCGCTCGCGCCCCCACCGGTGCCGGCGCTGCCGTTGGCCGAGCCGTTGCCGAAGTAGGCGGCCCACGAGGGGTCGACGCTCGCGGGGTCGGCGTCGTACTGGTCGCGCATCTCCTCGACCAGCCACTCGTTGGCGCCGAAGTCCTCCGGGACCGCGGTGGATGACTGAGGGGTGTCTGACGACTGCGTCACGACGTGCTGCCTCTTCCGGAAGTGCGCTCGGGTGGGGTTCCAGTGGTCAAGGCTAGTCCCCCGGTCCAGCAAATGCAGGGGTGAGGGTCGGCTTTCGGGCAAGGTGTAGTGAGGGCCACAGCGACGCGCGCCCGTGACCCACGGACAAGGGGAGGTCCACACCCATGCACACGGCCCGACGACGACCCCGGAGCGCCTCGGCGCGGGGCCCGGCGGTGGTCACCGCGGCGCTGCTCGCGACCCTGCTGGCGACCCTGCTCGGCGGCTGCACCGGGGACGACGAGCCCGACGCCGGGCCGTCGCGGTCCGCGGCCCCCGAGGCGGCGGGCGAGCTCGCCACCCGCACCACGATCGGCAAGGTCTCCGGGCGGCTGCGCCCGGCCGGGCGTCAGCCGCTCAAGGACCAGCTGACCGCGCTCGTGGACCGCTGGTGGGACGCCGCCTACCTCGGCGCCTACCCCCGCACCGACTTCGAGCAGGCGTTCCCCGGCTTCACCAGCGGCGCCCGCCGGGAGGCACGGCGCCAGCAGGACCTGATGACCAACGCCGCCACGGGCGCCGAGCTCCAGGGGGTCACCCCCACCAAGCGCGAGCTGCGGCTCGACGTGCTCGCCCTCGACGGCCGCCCGGTCGGGGTCACCGCGGTCTTCGTGCTGCGCTACGACACCGCCGGCGCGACCGAGCGCAACGAGCGCGTCGCCGGCTCGCTGTTCCTCACCAAGGAGCGCGGTCGCTGGCGGATCTTCGGCTTCGACGTCACCAAGGGGGCCTCGGCATGACCCGCACCGCCCACCAGCACCGTCCTCGCCGCCGGCGCGGCCGGCTCGCGAGGCTGCTGTCCACGACCCTGCTCGGCGGCGTGCTCGCCGTCTCGGCGCTGGTGGTCCCCGACTCCACGGTGGCCCCCACCGACATGGCTCTGGTCAAGGTGCCGCGCGCCCAGGGCGTCGATGCACCGCGCGACGTCGTCTGGATCCTCGCGGTGGGCTCCGACGCGCGCCCGGGTCAGCTGATGACCGAGACCCGCGGCGACGCGCTCCAGCTGGTCGGCATCAACACCCGCACCGGCGCCGCCACCGGCTTCGCGATCCCGCGCGACTCCTACGTGCCGATCCCCGGCCACGGCTCCGACAAGATCAACGCGGCGCTCTTCTTCGGCGGGCCGCAGGTGCTGGCGCGCGCGGTGGGCGATCTCGTCGGTATCCGGCCGCACTACGTGTTCGTGACCCGGTTCGAGAAGTTCGAGGAGATGATCAACGCGATCGGCGGCGTGACCGTGCACAACCCCCGCCGCTTCCACGACGACTCCATCAAGCCCAAGGGCTTCCGGGCCGGCCGCCTCCACCTCGGCGGCTACGACGCCCTGGCCTTCTCGCGGATCCGCTACAACCTGCCGCGCGGCGACTTCGACCGGTCGCTCAACCAGCAGCGCACCCTGCGCGGCATCCAGCGACAGGTCGCCGACCGGGCCCGGCAGCGCGGCTTCATCGAGCGGGGCGTGCTCAGCGCGCTCAAGAACATGGCCACCGACGCCTCGCCCACCGAGGTCTACCGCCTGGCCCGGGCCGTCGCGGCGGTGCGCCCGGGACGGATCACCACCTGCCTGGTCGAGGGCGGCATCGGCAACGTCGGCGGGGCGAGCGTGGTGATCCCGGACGTCGCCCGGATCCGGCGGCTCGGTGACCGGGCGCGCGACGACGCCACCCTCGAGGGCGGCTGCTGAACGACGCCGGGTCGGGGGGGGCGCGCGGGGGGGGGGGGGGGGCGGGGGGGGGGGGGGGGGGGGGGGCCCGGGGGGCGGTGGGGCCCCCCG
>NZ_JAFFJT010000004.1 GCF_016924665.1 Nocardioides sp. SYSU D00038 | reverse complement strand
CCCCCCCGGGGGGGGGGGCGTGCCCCCGGGGGGGGGGCGCCCCCCCGGGGGGGGGGCCCCCGGCCCGGCGGGGTGGGGTCAGAAGGGCGTCACTTGAAGAAGATGCGACCCGCGGCCTGGCCGAGGTTGATGACGACGTTCTCGTTGAACAGCGTGATCCGCAGCCCGCGGACCTCGGTGCCGTAGAAGTTGTCGTTCTGCACGACCCGGTAGCGGATCGAGCCGCCCGGGAACGAGTAGGTCTGCCCGGGCTTGAGGGCCGGGATGGTCTTCCCCTTGACCTGGATCGAGCCGTAGCGGGTGGTCACCTTGCGCTTGACCAGCTTGTTCTCGCGCCCGGACCGCATGTCGACGCGGGAGACCAGGTTGTTGACCACGATGCCGGCAGCCGGGACGGTCGCCCGCCCGATGCTGGTCTGCACGAAGCCGGAGGCGGCGTTGCGGCCCTTCCTCTTGCCGGTGCCCTTGACCTGGCGGCCGCGGTAGGAGTACGCGACGTTCTTGAGGTCGACCAGCCCGATCACGCCGGCCGAGGCGACCCGCTTGACCCGGGTCCTGCCGCCGGTGCCGGCGCAGGGGAGCGTGGTCTGGTTGACGCTGCCGAAGGTGAGCAGGTTGCCGACGTTGAGCTCGAGGGCCGACATCGTGGAGCGGAACACCCCCGAGGGCACGCCGCGCTGGATCGAGCTGACCGCGCGGCCGAGCTGGACGACCGTCTTGCGGTCGTTGAGGGGGTTGTTGACCTGGATCTTCAGGGCGTAGGCCTCGGAGGTGGCGCCGTTTGCGAAGGTGGCGCCGGTGCTCCTGCCGAGGCTGATCGAGCCGAGGCCCGGGATCTCGATGGTGCCCAGGTTCTTCACCAGCGCCTGGATCACCGCGTTGACGGTCTCGTTGACGACGGTGTCGAGGATGTCCTGCACGCCGATCGCGTCGAGCAGGTCCTGGATCGGGGCGGTGATGACCGAGTCGCCCAGGTCGAGGCCGATGCCGCCGAAGGTGAACGACTCCCGGTGGCCGAACCGCTTGGCCGAGCCGTTGTAGAAGGAGTCGGCGCTGGAGACCAGGGCCTTGATGGTCAGGTGAGGCAGCTCGCCGACGCCCGGCAGCTCGCCGCCGCCGACGGAGATGTCACCGATGACGTTGGTACCGCGCACGCCGTACGTCGAGCCGGACCGGTAGGTCTGGGTGCGGCTGGTGCTGGGCGAGATCCGGATCAGCTCGTCGAGGCCAGGGAGGATGTTGCTGGTGCTGAGGGCGGAGCCCTTGACCAGCTCGCCGCGCAGCTGCCGCGTGCACTTCTGCTGCACCAGCGCGTCCTTGAGCGTCTTCAGCTCGACGCCGTCGACGACGGCCTTGGTGCCGAACACGTTGGCCCGGAAGCCGAACTCGGTGATCCCCTTGGGCTTGGCCTGGGCGCCGACCGCGGTGGCGGTGCTGCCGGCGGTGGCGCCGATGCTGCCCGCGAGGGCCGCGGCGCACACCGCCGACACGGCGACGGCCTGGGTCAGGGACTTCTTCACGCTCTCCCACTTTCTGCTCGACCCCGGGCGGGGTCGGGTCGGTGCTGGCTGGTCGGTGAATGATCCCGTGGATCGCCGGTGCTGTCCGTCGATTGCGGTCACCCGGTCGCGCGTACCTCCTCCCGCGTCCTCGTCCCGCGCCGACCGGCCGACCCCGGTGCGGGGGCGCGCCCCACCTACGATCTGCGCATGCACCTCGGCTTCCGGCAGGACATCCAGGGGCTGCGGGCCCTGGCCGTCCTGCTGGTGGCCCTGGACCATGCCCGCATCGGCCCGTTCCACGGCGGGTTCGTCGGCGTGGACGTCTTCTTCGTGATCTCCGGCTACCTGATCACCTCGCTGCTGGTCGCCGAGGCCGAGCGCTCCGACACGGTCTCGCTGCTCGGCTTCTACGGGCGCCGGGCCCGCCGGATCCTGCCCGCCGCGACGGTCGTGCTGGTCTTCACCGTGGTCGGCTCGATCGCGGTGCTGAGCGCGGTCGAGGCGAAGTCGGCCGTGGACTACGCCGTGTGGGCGACGTTCTTCGCGACGAACTTCAAGCTGGTCAGCGACGGCACCGACTACTTCAACGCCGAGGCGGCGGCCTCGCCCTTCCAGCACTACTGGTCGCTCGCGGTGGAGGAGCAGTTCTACCTCGTCTGGCCGGTGGTGGTGATCGGCCTGTGCTGGTGGATGCGGCGCGAGGCCGACGACCGGGCCAGCGCCCGGCACGCCGCCGGCCGCCGCGCCGGCTACCACCCCGGTGCGCTGGTGCGGGCGGCCGCGGTGCCGGTGCTGCTCGCGATCGTGGTGGCGTCGTTCGTCTGGTGCGTCGTGCACACCCGCACCGATCCGGTCTCGGCGTACTACTCGCCGTTCACGCGCGCCTGGGAGCTCTGCCTCGGTGCGCTCGCGGCCTGCCTGGCGCCGGCCATCGCGCGGGGGGTGCCGGCCTGGCTGTTCGCGCTCGCGTCGTGGGCCGGCGTGCTGGCGGTGCTCGCCGCCGCCCTGACCTTCGACTCCACGACGCTGTTCCCGGGCCACCTCGCGGCGCTGCCGGTGCTCGGCACCGTGCTGCTCCTGCTCGGTGGGCTCGGCCCGGCCGCCTGGGGCCCGCAGCGGCTGCTCACCGTGGCGCCGATGCGTGCGGTGGGCGACTGGTCCTACTCCCTCTACCTGTGGCACTGGCCGCTGCTGATCTTCGCCGGCGCGCTCTGGGGACGGCCCTCGGGCCTCTACGGCGCCGCGGTGGTCGTGGTCGCGGTGGTGCTGGCCGCGGCGTCGTACCGCTGGGTGGAGAACCCCTTCCGCCGCGGCCAGGGGCTGCCCCGTGCCGGTCACCTGCGCGGGGTGCTGCTCTACCCGGCGGTGGTGCTCGTGACGCTGCCGCTGGTGCTCGTGGGCAACCGGGTGGTCGACGCCCAGCTCAGCGGCGGCGGGCCGCCGGTGACGCTCTCGGAGTACGGCCAGTCCGAGGGCGACCCGCCGCCCGAGTTCAGCGACGACCCCGTGGTCGCGCTGGTGCAGGCCTCGGTGCTCGCCGCGCAGAACGGGATGGCCATCCCCGCCGACCTCGAGCCGTCGCTGCTCGGGCTCGCCGACGACCGGCCCGACGTGGGGGAGTGCGAGTACTTCCAGATCAACGAGGACCGGCCGCTGTGCCCGCGCGGCGACCCGGACGCGGACCGCACCCTAGTGCTGCTCGGCGACTCCCACGCGCGGCAGTGGATGCCCGCCCTCGACGTGCTGACCGAGCGGTTCGGCTACACCGCCTACTACCTCGTGCGCGAGGGCTGCCCCTCGGCCGACGTGACACCGTGGCTCAAGAACGGCACCGGCCCCAGCACCGCGTGCGCGGCGTTCCAGGACTGGGCGGTCGACCAGGTCGAGGAGCTCGACCCCGACGTGGTGCTGATGGCCTCGGAGGCCAACCCCGCCTTCGCCGACGACGACGGCAACCTGGTCGACGACGTCGAGGGCAAGGCGGAGCTCTTCCGGGTGGGGATGGAGCGCCAGGTCGCCCGGGTGGCGCCCCACACCGACCGGGTGGTCATCATCGGCGATCCGCCGGCGCTGCGGCTGAGCCCGGCCGGCTGCCTGTCCGAGCGCGACGCCGACCTCGGCAGCTGCCTGTCCGGGGAGGACCCCACGTCGCTCACGATGATCGACGCCCTCCGCCAGGCCGCCCGGGCCACGGACACGCCGTTCGTGGAGACCGGGCAGTGGTTCTGCGCGAGCGAGAAGTGCCCCACCGTGATCGGCCGCTACATCGCCCGCCGCGACCGAGCCCACATCTCCACGCCGTACTCGGCGTACCTGGCCGACGAGCTCGAGGCCCGGATCCGCCTCGGCCCGGTGTCGCCGAGCCGTCGCTAATTAACGCCGGGTCGGCGATACCCGGCCCCGCACCAGACGGGGTTGGGAGGGGCGCACGGGAGGACGGTCGGCTGGCGGGGGTCTCGACGGACGCCACCGCTGCTCGACCACCGGCACGGAAGTACGAGCGCCAGCGAGTACTTCCAAATCTCTTCGGCCCCGTCGCCCCGCGCCCCGAGGGGAGCGCCCGGGTGTCTATCCAATTCCATCGGCCCCCGTCGCCGCTCGCGCATCGAGCGGCGACGGGGCCGAAGAGACAGCGCCTCCGGCAGGATTCGAACCTGCGACACCTGGTACCGGAAACCAGTGCTCTATCCCCTGAGCTACGGAGGCCAGCGCCTCGCGGCGCGGTGCCGAACACTACCGGGCGGAACTGGTGAGAGAGAAACCGGTGGCCGCCGATAGGCTTTGCGGGTGAACCCCGCCCAGCTCTCCGCCGCTGTCGTCGACGCCCTGGCGTCGCTCGTCGACCAGGGCGCGCTCGTCCTCCCCGATGGCGTGCCGGCCGAGGTGACGGTGGAGCGACCCCGGCAGAAGGGGCACGGCGACTACGCCACCAACGTCGCCCTTCAGCTGGCCAAGAAGGCAGGCACCAACCCGCGGGCGCTGGCCGAGCTGCTGGCCGAGCGGCTGCTGCAGACCGACGGCGTCGCGGGCGTCGACGTCGCCGGGCCGGGCTTCCTCAACGTCAGCGTCGAGGCGGGCGCGCAGGGCCAGGTGGCCGCCGACGTGGTGGCCGCGGGCGCGGCGTACGGCTCCTCCGACACCTTCGCGGGCGAGCGGATCAACCTCGAGTTCGTCTCGGCCAACCCCACCGGCCCGATCCACATCGGCGGCGTGCGCTGGGCGGCGGTCGGCGACGCGCTCGGCCGGATCTTCACGATGGCCGGGGCCCGGGTCACCCGCGAGTACTACTTCAACGACCACGGCGGGCAGATCGACCGGTTCTCGGGCTCGCTGCTCGCCGCCGCGCACGGCCGGCCGGTGCCCGAGGACGGCTACGGCGGCGCCTACATCGACGAGATCGCCAAGAACGTCGTCGCGCAGCGACCCGACGTGCTCGACCTGCCCGACGACGAGGCCCGCGAGGTGTTCCGCGCGGTCGGCGTGGACCTGATGTTCGCCGAGATCAAGCAGAGCCTCCACGACTTCGGCGTCGACTTCGACGTCTACTTCCACGAGGACTCGCTCCACACCAGCGGCGCGGTCGACCGGGCCATCGCCCGGCTCACCGAGATGGGCAACACCTACGAGGCCGAGGGGGCCCTGTGGCTGCGCACCGAGCAGTTCGGTGACGACAAGGACCGGGTGATCGTCAAGTCCGACGGCACCGGCGCCTACATCTCCGGCGACCTCGCCTACTACCTCGACAAGCGCGAGCGCGGCTTCGACCGGTGCCTGATCATGCTCGGCGCCGACCACCACGGCTACGTCGGGCGGATGAACGCGATGTGCGCGGCGTTCGGCGACGAGCCGGGCAAGAACCTCGAGATCCTCATCGGCCAGATGGTCAACCTGGTCCGCGACGGCCAGCCGCTGCGGATGTCGAAGCGCGCCGGCACGGTCGTCACCATCGACGACCTCGTGGGCGCCATCGGCGTCGACGCGGCCCGCTACGCGCTGGCCCGCTACTCCAGCGACGTCAACATCGACCTCGACCTGGACCTCTGGGCGCGGGCGACCAACGACAACCCCGTCTACTACGTGCAGTACGCCCACGCGCGCACCTGCCGGATGGTCGAGAACGCCGCCGACCTCGGCATGGTGGTCGACGACGCGGTGGTGGCCTTCGACCCCGCGCTGCTGTCGCACGAGCGCGAGGGCGACCTGCTGCGGGCGCTGGCGGAGTTCCCGCGCGTCGTCGCGGCGGCCAGCGAGCTGCGCGCACCCCACCGGGTCGCGCGCTACCTCGAGGACCTCGCGGCCGTGTTCAACCGCTGGTACGACACCCGCGAGTGCCGGATGCTGCCGCAGGGCGACGAGCCGGTCGCGCCGGTCAACCAGGCCCGGCTGGTGCTCACCGTGGCGTCGCGCACCGTCCTCGCCAACGGGCTCGGCCTGCTCGGCGTGACCGCACCGGAGCGGATGTGACCCACGAGGCGGGCTGGGCGCACGCGCCCGGCGCACTGCGCGGCCCCGCCTGGCTCCGCGAGCCCGGCGACGCCAACGCTCTGGTGCCGCAGCTGTGGTCGCGGACCGCCCACAAGGCCGACGGCGACCTCGTGGTCGGCGGGGTCGCGGTGGCCGACCTGGTCGCCGAGCACAACACCCCGGCGTACGTGCTCGACGAGGCCGACTTCCGCGCCCGGGCGCGCGCCTTCCGCGACGCGTTCGCCGACTACCAGGTCTTCTACGCCGGCAAGGCGTTCCTGTGCACCGCGGTCGCGCGCTGGGTCGACGAGGAGGGGCTGAGCCTCGACGTCTGCTCCGCGGGCGAGCTGACCGTGGCCCAGCGGGCCGGGTTCCCGATGGCGCGGGTCGGCTACCACGGCAACAACAAGACCCACCCCGAGCTGCGCCGTGCCGTCGCGCTGGGCGTCGGGCGGATCATCGTCGACTCGCCGGTCGAGATCGAGCGGCTGGCTGCGATCACCGCCGAGCTCGGCGCCACGGCAAGGGTGATGGTGCGGGTCACCGCCGGGGTCGAGGCCCACACCCACGAGTACATCGCCACCGCCCACGAGGACCAGAAGTTCGGGTTCTCCATCACCAACGGCGCGGCGCTCGAGGCGGTCCGCGCCGTCCACGCCGCCCCGGGTCTGGAGCTGCTCGGCCTGCACTCCCACATCGGCAGCCAGATCTTCGACTCCTCCGGGTTCGAGGTCGCTGCCCGGCGGGTGCTGGCGCTGCACGCGCAGGTCTCGGCCGAGCTCGGCGTGACCATGCCGGAGATGGACCTCGGCGGCGGCTTCGGCATCGCCTACACCACCCAGGACGACCCGTCGGACCCCGCGCAGCTCGCCACGGAGATGACCAAGATCGTCGAGCACGAGTGCCGTGGGCTCGGCATCGAGGCGCCGCGCCTCTCCATCGAGCCGGGCCGCGCGATCGTCGGGCCCTCGACGTGCACGGTCTACACGGTCGGCACCGTCAAGCCGGTCGCTCTCGACGGGGGAGCGGTGCGCACCTACGTCTCGGTCGACGGCGGCATGAGCGACAACATCCGCACCGCCCTCTACGACGCCGACTACTCCTGCACGCTCGCCTCCCGCGCCTCCGACGCCCCGCCGGTGCTGGCCCGGGTGGTGGGCAAGCACTGCGAGGCCGGCGACATCGTCGTGCGCGACGAGTTCCTGCCCGGCGACGTGCGCCCCGGCGACCTCCTGGCGGTGCCGGGCACCGGCGCCTACTGCCGCTCGATGGCCTCGAACTACAACCACGCGCTGCGCCCGCCGGTGATCGCGGTGCGGGACGGAGTGGCGAGGGTCGTCGTGCGCCGGGAGACTGAGGACGACTTGTTCGCGACGGACGTGGGTGGTTTCTGATGGAGGGCGTCAAGCCGCTGAGGGTGGCCGTGCTCGGCTGCGGCTCGGTGGGCTCGCAGGTGGTGCGCCTGCTCGAGGAGCAGGCCGGTGACCTGGCGGCCCGGGTGGGTGCGCCGGTCGAGCTCGCCGGGGTGGCCGTGCGCCGCCTCGACGCGCAGCGCGAGGTGCACGTGCCCGAGGACCTGCTGACGACCGACGCCGCCGGCCTGGTGGCCCGCGACGACGTCGACCTGGTGGTCGAGGTCATCGGCGGCATCGAGCCCGCCCGGTCGCTGATCCTCGCCGCCCTCGAGAACGGCGCCAGCGTCGTCACCGCCAACAAGGCGCTGCTCGCCGAGGACGGCCCGACCCTGTTCGAGGCGGCCGAGAAGGCCGGCCGCGACCTCTACTACGAGGCGGCCGTCGCGGGCGCCATCCCGATCCTCCGCCCGCTGCGCGAGTCGCTGGCCGGCGACAAGGTGACCCGCGTGCTCGGCATCGTCAACGGCACCACCAACTTCATCCTCGACCGGATGGACACCTCCGGCGCCGGCTTCGCCGAGGCGCTCGAGGAGGCCCAGGAGCTGGGCTACGCCGAGGCCGACCCCACCGCCGACGTCGAGGGCTTCGACGCCGCGGCCAAGGCCGCGATCCTGGCCTCGCTGGCCTTCCACTCGCGGGTCACCGCCTCCGACGTGCACCGCGAGGGCATCTCCGAGGTCACCGCCGCCGACGTGCAGTCGGCGCGCGAGATGGACAGCGTCGTCAAGCTGCTGGCGATCTGCGAGCTCGAGTCCACCGACGACGGCCAGGGCGCCGTCTCGGTGCGCGTGCACCCGGCGATGATCCCGCGCAGCCACCCCCTGGCCTCGGTGCGCGAGGCCTACAACGCCGTCTTCGTGGAGTCCGAGGCCGCCGGGCAGCTGATGTTCTACGGTCCGGGCGCCGGTGGGGCGCCCACCGCCTCGGCGGTGCTCGGCGACCTCGTCACCGTCGCCCGCAACCGGCTGGCCGGCACCCGCGGGGTCGGCGAGTCGGCGTACGCCGACCGGGCGGTGCTGCCGATGGGCGAGACCGTGACCCGCTACCACGTCGCGATCGACGTCGACGACCGCGCGGGCGTGCTCGCGACGGTGGCCGGGGCGTTCGCCGAGCAGGACGTGTCGATCCAGGTGGTGCGCCAGGAGGGCCGGGGCGCCGACGCCCAGCTCGTGGTGGTCTCCCACGCGGCGACCGACGCCCAGCTCAGCGCGACGGTCGAACGGCTGCGCGGCATGGAGATCGTGCGCGAGGTCACCTCGGTGATGCGCGTCGAGGGCGGCGAGGAGTGAGCGCCCGTCCGGACGTCGCGCGCACCCACCAGTGGCGCGGCGTGATCGAGGAGTACCGCTCGCTGCTCCAGGTGCCCGAGGGCGTCGAGGCGGTCACCCTGCGCGAGGGCGGCACCCCGCTGGTGCACTCCGCGTGGCTCTCCGGCCTGACCCGCGGCGAGGTGTGGCTCAAGGTCGAGGGCGACAACCCCACCGGCTCGTTCAAGGACCGCGGGATGACCGCCGCGATCTCGGTGGCCCGCCACGACGGCGCCGAGGCGGTGGTGTGCGCCTCCACCGGCAACACCTCGGCCTCGATGGCGGCCTACGCCGCCAAGGCCGGGCTGAAGCCGCTGGTGCTGGTGCCGGAGGGCAAGATCGCCGCCGGCAAGATGGCCCAGGCGATCCTGCACGGCGCCCAGGTGATCATGGTGCGCGGCAACTTCGACGACTGCCTGGCGATGGCCAAGGGCCTGTCGTGGGACTACCCCGTGGCGCTGGTCAACTCGGTCAACCCGGTGCGCCTGGAGGGCCAGAAGACCGCGGCGTTCGAGATCGTCGACTTCCTCGGCGACGCCCCCGACGTGCACCTGCTGCCGGTCGGCAACGCCGGCAACATCTCGGCGTACTGGCTCGGCTACACGCAGTACGCCGACCTCGGCCTGGCCACCCGCACGCCGGTGATGCGCGGCTTCCAGGCCGAGGGCGCCGCGCCGCTGGTGACCGGCGAGCCGTTCCCCGACCCCGAGACCCGGGCCACCGCGATCCGGATCGGCAACCCGGCGTCGTGGAAGCTCGCCGAGGCGGCTCGCGACGAGTCTGGTGGCAGCTTCGAGGCGGTCTCGGACGAGCAGATCCTCGCCGCCCAGCGCGAGCTCGCGAGCCGCGACGGCGTCTTCGTCGAGCCGGCCTCGGCCGCCGGCATCGCCGGCCTGCTCCAGCAGCTGGGCCGGGGCGAGTCCTACTCCGGGCTCACCGTCGTGGTCACCGTGACCGGCCACGGGCTCAAGGACACCGCCACCGCCCTCGAGGGCTTCGGTCCGATCGCCGACGCGGTCGTGGACGCCGACGTCGACGCCGCCGCCCGGGCGGCCGGGCTCGCGTGAGCGGGTTCGTCGACGGACCGGTGCGGCTGACGGTTCCGGCGACCTCGGCCAACCTCGGCCCCGGCTTCGACTCGCTCGGGCTGGCGCTCGACCTGCGCGACGAGCTGGTCGGCGAGGTGCGCCCCGGCGGCCTCGAGGTCGAGGTCGAGGGGCCCGGCGCCGAGGCGCTGCCCCGCGACGAGCGGCACCTCGTGGTCCGCGCGATGCGGGCGACGTTCGACCGGCTCGACGCCCACCCGCCGGGACTGTGGCTGCGCTGCGGCAACGTGGTGCCCCACGCCCGCGGGCTCGGCTCGTCGTCCGCGGCGATCGTCGGCGGCATCCACCTGGCCCGGGCCCTGGTGCGCGACGGGCGCGAGCGCCTCGACGACCTGGCGGCGTTCGCCCTGGCCGCCGACCTCGAGGGCCACCCCGACAACGTCGCCCCGGCCAGCCTGGGCGGCTTCGTGGTGTCGGGCCGCGACGACGACGGCCGCTGGTGGGCGGTGCCGTCGCCGGTCGACCCGCGGATCGCCGCGGTGGCGTTCGTGCCCCCGGAGCCGGTCTCGACGGCGGTGGCCCGGGCGCTGCTGCCCGCGCAGGTGCCCCACGCCGACGCGGCCGCCGACGCCGGCCGGGCCGCGCTGCTGGTCGCGGCGCTGGCCGGGCGCCCCGACCAGCTCTGGCGCGGCACCCGCGACTACCTCCACCAGGAGCAGCGCCGCACCGCGATGCCGGACTCGCTGGCGCTGGTCGACCGGCTGCGCTCGTCCGGGGTCGCGGCCGTGGTCTCCGGCGCCGGTCCGACGGTGCTGGCCCTCCACGACGCCACCGACCCGGCCGCCACGGCGGGGCTGCTCGACCGCTGCCCGGACGGCTGGGCCGCGCACCGCCTCGCCGTCGACCCGGTCGGCCCGCGGACGGGCTGACGGCCCCGGCGGTGGGATGGGGTGATCCCCGTCTCGCTGGTGGTACATTGGCCGCGCGCCGGCGATCTCGGCGTGGTCTCCCGTTCATCCGAACCCATCCGATGACCCCGGGAGCGCCCCTCTTCCCGTGTCGTGCGAGCTCTCGCACCGTCGTCCTCGTCCGAGGACGACCCGCCCACGGGCAGGCTCATGACCAGACGCCGCCGGCTCCAGCCCGCGCGGCGGTGATACGTGGGAAGGACCTCACGTGACGGAAGCTCTCGACCCCACCACCCCGGCCCCGGAGGCGGCTCCGGCCGGCACGGGCGCGAAGAAGCGCGGCGGTGGGCTCAGCACGATGCTGCTCGCCGACCTCAAGTCGCTCGCCGGCGGCCTGGGGGTGCCCGGTGCCGGCTCGATGAAGAAGGCCCAGCTGGTCGAGGCGATCAAGGCCGCCCAATCGGGTGGCCAGTCGGGTGGCCAGTCGGGTGGTCAGTCGGGTGGCCAGTCCGGTGGCCGGTCCGACAGCCGGTCCGGCAGCGGGTCCGGCGGGGACGACCGCCCGGCCGTCGCCGAGCGGGACGCTTCCCGGCCGCGCGAGCAGCAGGACGGGACGCCGGACACCGGGCGCGACGACCAGCCCCGCTCCGACCAGCAGGGCCGGGGTGACGGCCAGGCCAAGGGTGAGGGCAAGGGCGAGGGCAAGGTTGAGGGCAAGGGCGGCAAGCAGCGCGGCAAGGGTCAGAAGAAGGCGCAGGAGGACCGGGCCGACCGCGACGACCAGCAGGACCGGCAGGACGCCCAGGAGCGGCGCGACCAGCAGGACCGCCGCGACCAGCAGCAGGACCGGCAGGACCGCCGCGACCAGCAGCAGGACCGGCAGGACCGCCAGCAGGACCGCCAGCAGGACCGGTCCGAGCGCCAGGGTGACCGCGACGCCGACGGCCAGCAGGGCCAGGGCGCCCGCGACCGGGGCACCGACCGGGCCACCGATCGGGCGGGCGACGACGGCGACGGCACCAGCCGCCGCAACCGCCGGCGCCGGGGTCGCGACCGCGACCGACCCCGCGCGGCCGGGGGAGCGGGCGGCACGCCGCGCAACGAGCCCGACACCACGATCCTCGAGGACGACGTGCTGGTGCCGGCCGCCGGCATCCTCGACGTGCTCGACAACTACGCCTTCGTGCGCACCAGCGGCTACCTGCCCGGCACCGACGACGTCTACGTCTCCCTGTCGATGGTGCGCAAGTTCGGCCTGCGTCGCGGCGACGCGATCGTCGGCCAGGTGCGCCAGCCCCGCGAGGGCGAGCGCAAGGAGAAGTTCAACCCGATGGTGCAGATCGACAGCGTCAACGGGGCCGACCCGGAGGCGTCGAGGAACCGGGTGGAGTTCGCGAAGCTCACCCCGCTGTACCCCTCGGAGCGGCTGCGCCTCGAGACCGAGCCGACCAACCTGATCGGCCGGGTCATCGACATCGCGGCCCCGATCGGCAAGGGCCAGCGCGGCCTGATCGTCTCGCCCGCCAAGGCCGGCAAGACCATGATCATGCAGTCGATCGCCAACTCGATCACGACCAACAACCCCGAGTGCCACCTGATGGTCGTCCTGGTCGACGAGCGTCCCGAGGAGGTCACCGACTTCGAGCGCTCGGTCAAGGGCGAGGTCATCTCCTCGACGTTCGACCGGCCGGCCAGCGACCACACCACGGTCGCCGAGCTGGCGATCGAGCGGGCCAAGCGGCTGGTCGAGCTCGGCCACGACGTCGTGGTTCTCCTCGACGGGATCACCCGCCTGGGCCGGGCCTACAACCTGGCCGCGCCGGCGTCGGGCCGGATCCTCTCCGGCGGCGTCGACTCCGCGGCGCTCTACCCGCCCAAGCGGTTCTTCGGCGCCGCCCGCAACATCGAGAACGGCGGCTCGCTCACCATCCTGGCGACCGCGCTGATCGAGAGCGGCTCGAAGATGGACGAGGTGATCTTCGAGGAGTTCAAGGGCACCGGCAACATGGAGATCCGGCTGCGCCGCGACTTCGCCGACAAGCGGCTGTTCCCGGCGATCGACGCCGTCCAGTCCGGCACCCGCCGCGAGGAGCTCCTGATGAGCAAGGAGGAGCTCGCGATCGTCTGGAAGCTCCGCCGGGTGCTCTCCGCCCTCGACGGCCAGCAGGCCCTCGAGCTGCTGCTGGAGCGGCTGAAGAAGTCGCAGACCAACATCGAGTTCCTGATGCAGGTGCAGAAGACCACCCCCACCGCCGAGGGCGGCGAGTAGCCCCGGCGAGGAGCGCCCGTCGCGACCCCCGACGGCCGAGCGCCCTCCGGCGGGATCCGGAGGGTTCTCGCCCCACCGGGTCTCGACGACGCTCGCCGGGGCTCGCTGCTCGACCGGCGGGGACGCAGGAATTGGGCGGGACCCGGCGGTGTTACTAGACTTGCGTGTTGGTCCCGGTTCACGTCCGGCGTGTCCGAACGTCGACGACCCGGGGCACCGAGAGAGGACACCATGAAGAAGGACATCCACCCCGACTACATCGAGACCCAGGTGACGTGCACCTGCGGCGCGTCGTTTACGACCCGCAGCACGGCGTCCGCCGGCTCGATCCGCGCCGACGTGTGCTCGAACTGCCACCCGTTCTACACGGGCAAGCAGAAGATCCTCGACACCGGTGGCCGCGTGGCCCGGTTCGAGGCCCGCTACGCCAAGGCGAAGAAGAGCTCCTAGCCGGTCCCGAGCGCCGACCCACCGCGTCCCCACGCGGAGGGTCGGCGCTCGTGCTGTCCCCACCCCCACACGCCACCGCCACCCCAGGAGCGCCAGATGTTCGAGGCCGTCGAGGGCATGGTCGCCGAGCACGCCGACCTCGAGTCGCGGCTCGGCGCACCCGAGACGCACGCCGACGCGCGCCTGGCCAAGCGGCTGAACCGGCGCTACGCCGAGCTCAGCCGGGTGATCGGCACCTGGCGGGAGTGGCAGCGGCTGGCCGGCGACATCGAGGCGGCCCGCGAGCTCGCCGACGAGGACCCCGCGTTCGCCGAGGAGGCCGCCGGGCTGGAGGCCCGGCGCGAGGAGGCGGCCGAGCGCCTGCGCCGGCTGCTGGTGCCGCGCGACCCCACCGACGACAAGGACGCGATCCTCGAGATCAAGTCGGGCGAGGGCGGCGAGGAGTCCGCACTGTTCGCCGGCGACCTGCTGCGGATGTACACCCGCTACGCCGAGGCTCGCGGCTGGGGGGTCGAGGTGCTCGACGCCGCCGAGTCCGACCTCGGCGGCTTCAAGTCGGTCACGGTCGCGGTCAAGGCCAAGGGCACCCCCGACCCCGGGGAGACGCCGTACGCGCTGCTGAAGTTCGAGGGTGGCGTCCACCGGGTGCAGCGGGTGCCGGTCACCGAGTCGCAGGGCCGGGTGCACACCAGCGCCGCCGGCGTCCTGGTGCTGCCGGAGGCCGAGCAGGTCGACGTCACCGTCGACGAGAACGACCTGCGCATCGACGTGTTCCGCAGCAGCGGACCGGGCGGGCAGAGCGTCAACACCACCGACTCCGCCGTCCGCATCACCCACGTCCCCACCGGCATCGTGGTCAGCTGCCAGAACGAGAAGAGCCAGCTGCAGAACAAGGAGCAGGCGCTGCGCATCCTGCGCGCCCGGCTGCTCGTGGCTGCGCAGGAGGAGGCCGACGCCGAGGCGAGCGAGGCCCGCCGCAGCCAGGTGCGCACCGTCGACCGCTCCGAGCGGATCCGCACCTACAACTTCCCGGAGAACCGGATCTCCGACCACCGCACCGGCTACAAGGCCTACAACCTCGACCAGGTGCTCGACGGTGACCTCCAGCCGGTGCTCACCTCGTGCGTCGAGGCGGACCTCGCGGCGCGGCTGGCCGCGCTCGAGGACTGAGCCGATGACCGCCCGTCGGGCGCTGCTGGCCGCGGCGGTCGAGCGGCTGCGCGCCGGCGGGGTCGAGAGCGCCGAGCACGACGCCGCGGCCCTGCTCGCCCACGTGCTCGGCACCGACCGCTCCCGGCTGGTGCTGGTGGACGAGGTCGGGCCCGACGTCGAGCGTCGCTACGCCGACCTGGTCGGACGGCGCGCGGCCCGCGAACCGCTGCAGCACCTCACCGGGGTGGCCCACTTCCGCCACGTCGAGCTGGCCGTCGGTCCCGGCGTCTTCGTGCCGCGGCCGGAGACCGAGCTGCTGGCCGGCTGGGCGGTCGAGCAGGCTGCGGCGCTAACCGCCGACGGGGCGAGCCCGGTCGTGGTCGACCTGTGCACCGGCTCGGGCGCGATCGCGCTGAGCATCGCGGACGAGGTGCCCGCGGCGCGGGTGCACGCCGTCGAGATCGACCCGCCGGCGCACGCCTGGGCCGAGCGCAACCTCGCCGGCACCGGCGTCGACCTGCGGCTGGGCGACCTCGCCACCGCCTTCGACGACCTGCTGGGCGGCGTCGACGTCGTGACCTGCAACCCGCCGTACATCCCCCTCGAGGCGTGGGAGTCGGTGGCACCCGAGGCACGCGACCACGACCCCCACCTCGCGCTGTTCTCCGGCGCCGACGGGCTCGACGCGATCCGGGTGCTCGAGCAGCGGGCCGCGGTGCTGCTGCGGCCCGGGGGAGTGCTCGGCGTCGAGCACGCCGACGCCCAGGGCGACGCCGTGCCGGCGGTCTTCCGCGCCACCGGTCGCTGGGTCGAGGTGCGCGACCACGCCGACCTCGCGGGCCGCCCGCGGTTCACCACGGCACGACTGGCACGATGACTGGCACCATGGGCGGTGTGAGCGAGCGTTACCCCACCACGACCCCCGAGGAGCGCGAGGCCGCGGTCGTCGCGGCGACGCTGGAGGTGCAACGTGGCGGCCTGGTCGTGCTGCCCACCGACACCGTCTACGGCATCGGCGCCGACGCCTTCGACCACCAGGCCGTCCAGGACCTGCTCGCCGCCAAGGGGCGCGGCCGCGAGATGCCGCCCCCGGTGCTGATCAGCTCGCCCGCGACCCTCGACGCCCTGGCGGTGCGGGTGCCCGAGTGGGCGCGCGCCCTGGCCGAGCGGTTCTGGCCCGGTCCGCTCACCCTGGTCTGCCACCAGCAGTCCTCGCTGCAGTGGGACCTCGGCGACACCCGCGGCACCGTGGCGGTACGGATCCCCGACCACGACGTCGCCCGCGAGATCCTCGAGCGCACCGGGCCGATGGCGGTGAGCTCGGCCAACCGGACGGGGATGCCGGCGGCCACCGACGCCGACCAGGCCCAGGAGATGCTCGGCGCCGACGTCGGGGTCATCGTCGACGCAGGGGAGTCGCCCGGCGGCGAGGCCTCGACGATCGTCGACGTCACCGTCGAGGGCGGCCGGGTGCTGCGCCTCGGGGCGATCCCCGTCGCGGCGCTCGACGAGGTCGTCGCGCCGTTCGGCGTCAGGCTGGGCGACGCCGCTCCGGACGAGGGCACCGACGAGGGCACCGACGAGGGCACCGACGAGGAGGGCGACGTCACCGGTGCGTGAGTACCTGGTGGTCTTCCTGGTCGCCGCCGCGGTCACCTACCTGCTGACCGTGGTGGCCCGGGAGATCGCGCTGCGCACGGGGGCGGTCGCGCGGGTGCGCGACCGCGACGTCCACGACGAGCCGATCCCCTACCTGGGCGGGCTGGCGATGCTGGGAGGCGTCGTCGCGGCGTACCTCGTGGCCCGCCAGCTGCCGTTCCTCTCCGAGAGCAGCCCGTTCGTCTTCCGCGACGCCGGCGTCGTGATCATCGCCGGGGCGCTGATCTGCGCGGTGGGAGTGCTCGACGACCTGTTCGAGCTCGACGCGCTCACCAAGCTGGGTGGGCAGGTGCTGGCCGCCGGGTTCCTGGTCGGGAACCAGATCCAGTACAACTTCTTCACCTGGACCAACGGCCACCAGTACTCCTTCGACAACGCCCAGGCCGCGCTGCTCACCGGTTTCGTCGTGGTCGCCACCGTCAACGCCGTCAACTTCGTCGACGGGCTCGACGGACTGGCCGCCGGCGTGGTCGCCATCGGCGCGATGTCGTTCTTCGTCTTCTGCTACCAGCTGACCCGGATCAGCGAGCTCAACCGCGCCACCACCGCGGCCCTGCTCAGCGCCGCGCTCGCGGGCGTGTGCGTCGGCTTCCTGGCCCACAACTTCCACCCGGCCCGGATCTTCATGGGCGACTCCGGCTCGATGCTGATCGGGCTGCTGCTCTCGGCCAGCGCGGTCACGCTCTCGGGCCAGCTGCGCCCCACCGACATCACCGGGACGAGCGGTGCCGGCCCCAACCTGCTGCTGACGCTGCTCCCGGTGCTGCTGCCGGTCTCGATCCTGGTGGTGCCGTTCGCCGACCTGGTGCTCTCGGTCGTGCGCCGCACCCGGCAGGGGCGCTCGCCGTTCTCGGCCGACAAGCAGCACCTGCACCACCGGCTGCTCGAGATCGGCCACTCCCAGCGCCGGGCCGTCTTCATCATGTGGATGTGGGCGGGGCTGGTCTCGTTCGGCACCGTGCTCGGCGCGCTCTACTCCGGACCGCGGCTGTGGGTGCTGCTCGGCGTGATGAGCGCGCTCACCGTGGCGCTGACCTTCGTGCTGCCGATCGTGCACAAGCCGGCGATCCTGGAGATCCTGGACGAGCCCGAGCCCGAGCCCGAGCCTGAGCCCGGCGACGAGGCCGAGGGGGCGGAGGGGGCGGAGCCGGCCGCCGAGGGGCAGGACCGGGGCCCGCTCCAGCAGCCGGCCGGCCCCCGTCCCTGAGCCGGGCCCGCAGCCGGGGTCGGTGTTCTGGATCGATCGAATTCAGTCCTGCCGGACTTTGTGATAGTTTTCACGAGCGTCCCCGATACGCTCGGGAGGCGCTCCCCGCACCCGATGAGAACGGCCGCCGACGATGACGACCGACCAGCCGCGAGACACCCGCCACGGCGTGGTGCGCGTGCTCGTCGGAGCGGTCGCCGCCGCGACGCTGGCGACGCTGGTCGCCGTGCTGCTCGCCGCGACCCGGGCGGACGCCGCCGCTGTCCGCGGCGCGCTGGCCGGGGGAGCGATGGCGGTCGTCGTCTTCTCCCTGGGTGCCTTCTTCGTCAACGCCGTGGCCCGGCTGATGCCCGCGCTGTCGCTGCTCCTGGCGCTGCTCACCTACACCCTCCAGGTGGTCGTCATGGCGGCCTTCTTCGTGGCGCTCTCGCGCGGTGGCGCCCTCGGCGACACCCTCGACCGGCAGTGGCTGGGTGGCACCGTGATCGCCGCCACCGCGGCGTGGCTCGTGGGTCAGGTGGTGCTCACGACGCGCCTGCGCATCCCGGTCTACGAGCTGGCGGGACAGGGGGGTGAACGATGAGCTTTGTCGACGTGTATCGTCCACTTCGCGATGGCTCAGGAGCACCCACCGTCCGAGCGGCGCGAGGAACCGCAGCAGCCGGCCGGCGACCCCTGGATGGCCTTCGGCTACCTCGTGTCGGGCGTCTTCCTCTACGGCCTCGTGGGCTGGCTGCTCGACCGGTGGCTCGACACCTCGTTCCTCGTGGTGGTCGGCATCGTGACGGGCGCGGCCCTGGGTACCTACCAGACCTGGGCGCGGTTCCGGCCCTGAACCCGAACCCGTGCCGTGCGGCAGCAACGACAGTGCAGACACAGGAGACGACACCGTGAGCTTCGGCAGCGTCATCATCCCCGGCGAGTTCACGCCCCCGGGTCCCGGCGACTTCAACCTCCCGGCGATCGGTGGCGGTCACGACACCTTCGAGTTCCTCGGGCAGGCGCAGGTCTCCGGCGTCACCAAGCCGATGCTCCAGCTCGTCGTCTCGGCACTGGTCATCTTCGCGCTCTTCTACCTCGCCTCGCGCAAGCGTGCGATGGTGCCGGGCAAGCTGCAGTTCGTCGGCGAGGAGGCCTACGGCTTCGTCCGCAACAGCCTCGGCCGCGACATCATCGGCAGCCACGACTTCGCGCGGTTCGTGCCCTACCTGTTCGCGCTGTTCTCCTTCATCCTGCTCAACAACCTGTTCGCGACGATCCCGTTCATCCAGTTCCCGACGTTCTCGCGGTCGGGCATGGTCTACTCGCTCGCCCTGATGAGCTGGGTCATCTACAACGTCGTGGGCATCAAGAAGCACGGCTTCGTGGGCTACTTCAAGCTCCAGTCGGTGCCCGCGGGCGTGGGCGGACCGATCCTGCTGCTGCTGATCCCGCTCGAGTTCATGTCCAACATCCTGGTCCGGCCGGTCACCCTGGCGCTGCGACTCTTCGCCAACATGTTCGCGGGCCACCTGCTGCTGATCCTCTTCGCGCTCGGCGGTGAGTACCTCATCACCGAGATGGCGATCCAGTACGCCCCGGTCGGCGTCCTCGCCTGGGTGCTGTTCATCGCCGTCGCCTTCCTGGAGATCCTGATCCAGTTCCTCCAGGCCTACGTCTTCGTCCTCCTGAACGCCATGTACATCCAGGGCGCGCTCGCGGACGAGCACTGATCCACCCTCGTTCGACCCAGATCTGCACCACCCCCTGTGAAGTAAAAACCGAAAGGAAGAGTGCCGTGGAAGGCAACCTCAACATGATCGGCTACGGCCTGGCCGCGATCGGCCCCGGCGTCGGCATCGGTCTGATCTTCGCCGCGTACATCAGCGGTGTCGCCCGGCAGCCGGAGGCCCAGAGCCGCCTGCAGTCGATCGCCATCCTGGGCTTCGCGCTCGCCGAGGCGCTCGCGATCATCGGTATCGCCCTCGCGTTCGTCCTCTGACGTCCGCTCTCCGTAGGTCCTGAAAGGGTTCTGCCATGCAGACACTGATCCTCCCCGGAGTGGTGAGGGCTGCCGAGGAAGGCGGGCACGAGCTCAACCCGCTCCTCCCGCACCCCATCGAGCTGATCCTGTCGCTCGTCGTGTTCGGCCTCCTCTTTCTCCTGATCCGCAAGTTCGTGGCTCCGAAGTTCGAGGAGATCTACACCGAGCGCACCAAGGCGATCGAGGGCGGTCTGGCTGCGGCCGAGACCAAGCAGGCCGAGGCCGACGCCAAGCTCGCCGAGCTCGAGCAGCAGCTCGCCGACGCCCGTCACGAGGCGGCGCGGATCCGCGAGGAGGCCCGCGAGCAGGGCGCCCAGATCGTCGCGGAGATGCGTGAGCAGGCGCAGACCGAGGCGGCTCGCATCGTCGAGCACGGCAAGGCCCAGATCGAGGCGGAGCGCCAGCAGGCGGTCACCTCGCTCCGCAGCGAGGTCGGCACCCTGGCCACCACCCTGGCCGGTCGGATCGTGGGCGAGTCCCTCGAGGACGACGAGCGCCAGGGCCGGGTCGTCGAGCGCTTCCTGGCCGACCTCGAGGCCGGGACCCCGGGGGTCAACTGATGTCCACCCTCCGAGGCGCCTCGGCCGAGGCCGTCGCCGCGCTCGCGGACGAGCTGGGGACCTCGGTCTCCGGCACGTCGGCGGCGCGGGTCGCCGACGACCTGTTCTCCGTGGCGGCGGCGCTGCGGTCCGAGGGCGCCCTGCGCCGCTTCGCGACCGACGCGTCGATCCCCGCCGAGGCCAAGACCGGCCTGGTGACCGAGGTCTTCGGCGGCAAGGTCGACGACGCGACGCTCTCCCTGCTGACCTCGGCGGTCGGCCGCCGCTGGACGGCCGGGCGCGATCTCGCCGACTCGCTCGAGCGGCTCGGGGTCGTCGCGCTGGTGAAGTCGGCCGGCAAGGACGGTGTCCGGCTGGCCGACGAGCTGTTCGCGTTCGCCCAGGCGGTCAAGGACAACCCCGACCTGCGCGACGCGCTCTCCGACCCGGCTCGCACCACCGCCGACAAGCGAGCCCTCCTCGAGGGCCTGCTCGGCGGCAAGGCACTGCCGGCCACGGTGACGCTCGCCGGGCAGTCGCTCGACGGCAGCCACCGCACCGTCGGCGCCGCGCTGGCCGAGTACCAGAAGATCGTCTCGGAGGTGCAGGGCGAGAACGTCGCCACGGTCCGCGTGGCCCGCCCGCTGCCCGACGCCGACGTTGCCCGCCTCGCCGACGTGCTGTCCAAGCAGTACGGCCGTCCGGTCCACATCAACCTGCTGGTCGACCCCGAGGTCCTCGGCGGCATCCGGGTGGAGATCGGCGACGACGTGATCGACGGGACGGTCTCCGGCCGGCTCGACGACGCCCGCCGACACCTCGTCGGCTGACCGCTACCACCCACCCAGACTTTCGAAGACAGAAGAGAGAAGGCACCACGATGACGGAGCTCTCCATCCGTCCGGACGAGATCCGCGACGCCCTGCAGAAGTACGTCGCCGACTACAAGCCCGAGGCGGCCAGCAAGGAAGAGGTCGGCACGGTCGCGGAGGCCGGTGACGGCATCGCGCGGATCAGCGGTCTCCCGTCGTGCATGGCCAACGAGCTGCTCGAGTTCGAGGACGGCACCCGCGGCCTGGCCCTGAACCTCGACACCCGCGAGATCGGCGCCGTCATCCTCGGTGACTTCGACAAGATCGAGGAGGGCCAGACGGTCAAGCGCACCGGCGACGTGCTCTCGGTGCCCGTCGGCGACGGCTACCTCGGTCGCGTCGTCGACCCGCTCGGCAACCCGATCGACGGCCTCGGCGAGGTCGAGACCACCGGTCGCCGCAACCTGGAGACCCAGGCACCCTCGGTGATGCAGCGCAAGTCGGTGCACGAGCCGCTCGCCACCGGCATCAAGGCCATCGACTCGATGACCCCGATCGGTCGTGGCCAGCGCCAGCTGATCATCGGTGACCGCGCCACCGGCAAGACCACGGTCGCGATCGACACGATCATCAACCAGAAGCAGTACTGGGAGACCGGCGACCCGGAGAAGCAGGTCCGCTGCATCTACGTCGCCATCGGCCAGAAGGGCTCGACCATCGCCTCCGTGCGTGGGGCCCTCGAGGAGGCCGGCGCGCTGGAGTACACCACCATCGTGGCCGCCCCCGCGTCCGACTCCGCCGGCTTCAAGTACCTCGCCCCCTACACCGGCTCGGCCATCGGCCAGCACTGGATGTACGAGGGCAAGCACGTCCTCATCGTCTTCGACGACCTGACCAAGCAGGCCGAGGCCTACCGCGCGGTCTCGCTGCTGCTGCGCCGCCCGCCGGGCCGCGAGGCCTACCCCGGCGACGTGTTCTACCTGCACAGCCGGCTCCTCGAGCGCTGCGCCAAGCTCTCCGACGACATGGGCAAGGGCTCGATGACCGGCCTGCCGATCATCGAGACCAAGGCCAACGACGTCTCGGCGTTCATCCCGACCAACGTCATCTCCATCACCGACGGCCAGATCTTCCTGCAGTCGGACCTGTTCGCGGCCAACCAGCGCCCGGCCATCGACGTCGGCGTCTCGGTCTCCCGCGTGGGTGGTGCGGCGATGACCAAGGCGATGAAGGCCGTCACCGGCTCGCTCAAGGTCGACCTGGCGCAGTTCCGCGCGATGGAGGCGTTCGCGATGTTCGCCTCCGACCTCGACGCGGCCTCGCGCCAGCAGCTCGACCGCGGCCAGCGCCTGATGGCGCTGCTCAAGCAGCCGGCCTACTCGCCGTACCCGGTCGAGGAGATGACGGTCTCGCTGTGGCTCGGCACGACCGGTCGCCTCGACAAGGTGCCCACCGAGGACGTGCTGCGCTTCGAGACCGAGTTCCTCGACTACCTGCGCCGCTCGCACGAGGGCGTCCTCGCCGCGATCCGGGAGTCCCTGAAGTTCGAGGACGACACCGAGTCGAGCGTGGCCGACGCCTACGAGTCGTTCCTCGACCAGTTCGAGACGTCCGAGGGCGGTTCGATCAAGGTCGGTCACGAGGCGCCCGCCGAGGCCCTCGAGGACGACGAGCTCGAGCAGGAGCAGATCGTCAAGCAGAAGCGGGGCTGACGATGGCCGTATCGCTGCGTGAGTACCGCGCGCGGATCAGGTCGACGGAGTCGATGAAGAAGATCACGCGCGCCATGGAGCTCATTGCTGCGTCGCGCATCATCAAGGCGCAGCAGCGGGCCCAGGCGGCAGCGCCGTACGCCCGTGAGCTGACCCGGGCCGTCTCCGCGGTGGCGACGTTCTCGAACGTCGACCACCCCCTCACCAAGGAGGAGGAGGACCCCAAGCGGGCGGCGGTGCTCATCGTGACGAGCGACCGCGGCCTGGCCGGGGCCTACTCCTCGAGCGTGCTCAAGGAGGCCGAGCGCCTCGTCGAGCGACTGCGCGACGAGGGCAAGGAGGTCGACCTCTACATCAGCGGCCGCAAGGGCGAGGCGTACTTCAAGTTCCGCAACCGCCCCGTCGTCCGCGCGTGGACCGGCTTCTCCGACCAGCCGTCCTACGACGTGGCCGCCGAGATCGGCGCCGCGCTGATCGAGTCCTTCCTCAAGGAGCAGGGGGAGGAGGGGGACGTGGACGAGGTCCACGTCGTCTACACCCGGTTCCGCTCGATGCTGGTGCAGGAGCCCACCGCGGTGCGGCTGCTGCCGCTCGAGGTGATCGAGGGCGAGGAGGCGCCGTCCGGGTCGGACGTGCTCCCGCTCTACGAGTTCGAGCCGTCACCGGAGGCGGTGCTCGACGGCCTGCTGCCGCAGTACGTCCAGAGCCGGATCTTCTTCGCCCTGCTGCAGGCGGCCGCCTCCGAGCTCGCCGCCCGCCAGAAGGCGATGAAGTCCGCCACGGACAACGCCGACGAGCTGATCAAGAAGTACACCCGCATCGCCAACCAGGCCCGCCAGGCCGGCATTACCCAGGAAATCAGCGAGATCGTCGGTGGCGTCAACGCGCTGGCCGACGCCAACGCCGGGAGTGAGTGAGAGACATGACTGCGACTGTTGAAGAGACCAAGGACACCGCCGCCGGTGCGACCGGCCGTGTCGCGCGCGTGACCGGCCCCGTCGTGGACGTCGAGTTCCCGGTGGACGCGATGCCCGAGATGTACAACAAGCTGGAGGTCGACCTCGAGCTCGAGGGCGAGACCCGCACCCTGGTGCTGGAGGTCGCGCTGCACATCGGCGACGGGATGGTTCGCGCCATCTCGATGAAGTCGACCGACGGCCTGGTCCGCGGCGCCGTCGTCACCGACACGGGCGGCCCGATCACGGTGCCCGTCGGCGACATCACCAAGGGTCACGTGTTCAACGCGACCGGTGACGTGCTGAACCTCGAGGAGGGCGAGACCTACGAGGTCACCGAGCGGTGGGGCATCCACCGCAAGGCCCCGGCCTTCGACCAGCTCGAGTCGAAGACCACGATGTTCGAGACCGGCATCAAGGTCATCGACCTGCTGACGCCCTACGTCAACGGCGGCAAGATCGGCCTGTTCGGCGGTGCCGGCGTCGGCAAGACCGTGCTCATCCAGGAGATGATCGCCCGCGTCGCCAAGGACCACGGCGGTGTGTCGGTGTTCGCCGGCGTCGGCGAGCGCACCCGTGAGGGCAACGACCTCATCGAGGAGATGACCGAGGCCGGCGTCATCGGCCAGACCGCTCTCGTCTTCGGCCAGATGGACGAGCCGCCGGGCACCCGGCTGCGCGTCGCGCTGTCCGCGCTGACGATGGCCGAGTACTTCCGCGACGTCCAGAACCAGGACGTGCTGCTGTTCATCGACAACATCTTCCGGTTCACCCAGGCCGGCTCGGAGGTGTCGACCCTGCTGGGCCGGATGCCCTCCGCCGTGGGCTACCAGCCCAACCTGGCCGACGAGATGGGTCAGCTCCAGGAGCGGATCACCTCGACGCGAGGCAACTCGATCACCTCGATGCAGGCGATCTACGTGCCCGCCGACGACTACACCGACCCGGCGCCGGCCACGACGTTCGCCCACCTCGACGCGACCACCGAGCTCTCGCGCGAGATCGCCTCGCTCGGCATCTACCCCGCGGTGGACCCGCTGACGTCGACCTCGCGGATCCTGGACGCCCAGTACATCGGGCAGGCCCACTACGACTGCGCGATCCGCATCAAGCAGATCCTGCAGCGCAACAAGGAGCTCCAGGACATCATCGCGATCCTCGGTGTCGACGAGCTCTCCGAGGAGGACAAGATCATCGTCTCCCGGGCCCGTCGCATCCAGCGGTTCCTGTCGCAGAACACCTACGTGGCCAAGCAGTTCACCGGCATCGAGGGCTCCACGGTGCCCGTGGCCGACACCATCGAGGCGTTCAACAAGATCGCCGACGGTGACTACGACCACGTCGCCGAGCAGGCGTTCTTCATGTGCGGCGGTCTCGACGACGTCGAGGCCAAGTGGGCCGAGATCCAGAAGAACCTCTGACATGGCCGACTTCCTGCAGGTGGAGCTCGTCGCGGCCGACCGCACGGTCTGGTCGGGCGAGGCCACCATGGTCATCGCGAGGACGGTCGACGGCGACGTCGGCGTGCTGCGTGGGCACGCGCCGATGCTCTCGCTGCTGACGCAGGCCACGGTCGAGATCACCGAGCCCGAGAGCGGCGGCGTGGTCGCGGCGGTCGAGGGCGGCTTCATCTCCGTCGCCAACGACCGGGTGTCGATCCTCTCCGAGCGGGCCGTGCTCGCCGAGGAGATCGACGTGACCGCGGCTCGCCAGGACCTCGAGGCCGCCAGCGCCATCGAGGACCCGGAGGAGTCCGCAGCCGCCGTCCGCAGCGCCGAGGCCCGGATCCGGGCGGTCGAGAAGGCCGGCTGACCCGGTTCCCGGCTCGGCGCGGTCGCCCGCTAGGGTGACCGCACCGAGAGGGGAGAGGGTGCCGGGGATGCCGTGGTGGGAGTGGCTGCTCGACGCAGCAGGCGCGCTCCTGGTCCTCGTCGTCCTGGCCGGCGTCGCCCTGGTCGTCCGCCGGCGGGTGATCGCCCGCAACGGCGGCACGTTCGAGCTCAGCCACCGCGTCCGGTCCGAGAGGGCCGGACGCGGTTGGCTTCTCGGGGTGGGGCGCTACTCCGGGGAGCGGCTGGAGTGGTTCCGCATCTACTCGCTGTCCCCACGCCCGAAGCGCACCTGGGTGCGCTCCACCCTCAGCTACGAGGGCCGGCGTGACCCGGAGGGGCCCGAGCTCCTGGCGCTCTACCCCGACCACCTCGTGATCGAGTGCCGGTCGGCGGACGGACCGGTCGACCTCGCGATGAGCTCGCAGTCGCTGACGGGGTTCCAGGCCTGGCTCGAGTCGCGCCCTCCCGGCACCGACTGGTCCCGGGGCCTGGGCGGTCACCGGCGGTGACCCGCCCCACCCCCACGGTCGCCGGTGCGCGGACGGCCGTATTCGTGACCTTCGCGCTCAACGGGCTGCTCTTCTCGAGTCTCGCCGTGCGCATCCCCGACCTGCGGCACGGGCTCGACCTCGACAACCGGCGGCTCGGCCTGCTGCTGCTGGCGATCGCGGCCGGCTCGCTGCTGGCGCTGCCCACCACCGGCCGGCTGATCGAGCGGTGGAGCACGCCGGTCGTCGCCCGGGCCGGCATCCTGTTCGCGGCCGCGGGCCTGGTGGTCGCGGCCGTCGGCGCGGGGCCGCTGGGGCTGGTCGCCGTGGCCGCGCCCGGGCTCTTCGGCTACGGCATCGGCATCGGTGTGTGGGACGTCGCGATGAACGTCGAGGGCGCCGAGGTGGAGCGCCGGCTCGGCCACACGATCATGCCGCGGTTCCACGCCGCGTTCAGCGTGGGCACCATCGCGGGCGCCGGCATCGGGGTGCCGGTGGCGGCGGTCGACCTGCCGATGACGGTCCACCTCGCGGGCGTCGTCGTCCTGGCGCTGGTGGTCGGGCTGCCCGGCGCCCGGGCGTTCCTACCGCCCGCCCCGGAGCCGCAGACGCCGGCCGCTCCGGCCCGCTCGGCCTGGCGCGAGCCGCGGGTGCTGGCGGTCGGGGTGATGGTGCTGGCCTTTGCCGTCGTGGAGGGCTCGGCCAACGACTGGCTGACGCTCGCGGTGATCGACGGCTACGACGCCCCGCACTGGGCCGGCGTGCTGGCCTTCGCCGGCTTCGTCACCGCCATGACGCTGGGCCGGGTGGTCGGACCGGCCGTGCTCGACCGGCACGGCCGCGCCGCCGTGCTCTGGGCCTGCGCCGCGCTGGCGACCGCGGGCATCCTGCTCCTGGTCTGGGGCGGCCACCCGGCGCTCGCCGGCCTCGGCGTGCTGCTGTGGGGGCTGGGCGGGTCGCTCGGCTTCCCGGTCGGCATGAGCGCGGCCGCCGACGACCCCGCGCGGGCCGCCGCCCGGGTGAGCGTGGTCGCGACGATCGGCTACGCGGCGTTCCTCGCCGGACCGCCACTCCTCGGTGCGCTGGGCGATCGCGTGGGGACCCTGGAGTCGCTCCTGGCCGTAGCGGCGCTGATGGTGCCGGCCGCGGTCACCGTGCTGGCCGCGCGACCGCCGCGGGTCGAGGCCGCGAATCGTCAAGCCTGACTGGCGATTCGCACCTGCTGGGCGGTCGGGTCATTTGGATCGGTCTGGCACGGTGGTGGCATGCTCGTGGCTCTCGGTCTTCTCGCCCTGCTCGTCGCCCTCACCGGGGCCCTGACCGCCGTCGCCGGCCGTCGGCTCGACCCGCGCGACGACGGCGGCCGCGCGCCCTCGGCCCGGGTCGCGGCCGCCATCGACGAGCGGCTCCGACGCACCGGCCAGGTCGTCGACGTGCTCGTCGACCCGCGTCCCGACGCCGAGGTCCTCCGCGGCGAGGAGCCGCTCCCGCGCCGGGCGGCGGCGTACCGCGTGGTGGGCATCGGGCTGCTCGGCGTGGGTCTGGTGCTCGTCGTCGGGCTGCTGCTCCTGACCTCGGGCTGACCCGGCTCCGCCGCTGCCGCGGAGGTGCTTGCCCCGGTGGGGCCGGCGTGGGAATCTCGGCCATGATCCTCCGACACCTGCGCCGCAACGCGGTCGCGTACCTCGCCCTGTTCGTCGCCCTCGGCGGCACCTCCTACGCCGCGGTGAACCTGCCGAAGAACTCGGTCGGGACCAAGCAGATCAAGAAGAACGCCGTCACCTCGGCCAAGCTGAAGAAGAACGCGGTCAACTCCACGAAGGTCAAGGACGGCACCCTGCTCGCCTCGGACCTGCGGGCCGACCAGCTGCCCAAGGCCGCCTGGGGCGATGCGCTGGTGCGCAACGGCGACGACCCGGTCGCCGACCCCGACGGGACGTTGGCCCTGACGTACACGTTCACGGTTCCTCGCAGCGGGCCGGTGCTGCTCGAGCTGTCGGCGCCCGACCGGAACCGCAGCTGCACCGTCGGGTTCGCGTTCACCGGCATGTACCTCGACGGCAAGCCGGTGCCCGGCACGGGCGTCGGGCTCCCGGTGCCGGGTGGCGATCCGGTGCCCTTCTCGTCGGTGGCGACCGTCAACGTGGCCAAGGGGACCCACACCGTGGGCGTCCGGGACGACTGCCCCCTCGGCCTCCTCAACGTCGGCACCTCGGTGTCGACCGGAACCTGGACCGCGGTCGCCCTGGGCAGCACCAGCTGACCCGGGAGGCGAGCGGGGTCAGGCCTGCCGGCCCCGCTCGCCACCCGGCACCCACAGCACGTCGCCGCGCTCGCGGTTGGCGTGGCGAGCCAGGATGAACACCAGGTCGCTGAGCCGGTTGAGGTAGGTGATCGCCAGCCGGTTCATGGTGTCGCCGTGCACCTCGTGCGCCGCCCAGGCGGAGCGCTCGGCCCGCCGGACCACGGTGCGGCACACGTGCAGGTGTGCCGCACCCGGCGTGCCGCCGTTGAGGATGAACGACCGCAGCGCCCCGAGGTCGGCGTTGTAGTGGTCGCACCAGCCCTCGAGCCGGTCGACGTAGGACTGCTCGATGCGCAGCGGCGGGTACTCGGGGTCGGGCACGACCGGTGTGCAGAAGTCGGCGCCCACGTCGAAGAGGTCGTTCTGCACGTGGGTGAGCACCGCGACGACGTCGTCGTCGAGCCCGCCGGTCGCGATCGCGAGCCCCAGCTGGGCGTTCGCCTCGTCGACGTCGGCGTAGGCATGCAGGCGCAGGTCGTTCTTGGAGGTCTCGCTCATGTCGCCGAGCCGGGTGGTGCCGCCGTCGCCGGTGCGCGTGTAGATCCTCGTCAGGTTGACCATGGGCCGAGGGTAGCCCCGGCCCAGCCCGGTCCGGCTCGGCCCCCGGTCCGGGGTCGCGGAAAGTTCCGCGGGCCGCCGAGCAACCTCCGGGGCATCCCGCGCGTCTATGTGGGTAAAGAACGACTACGACGGCGGAGCGGGAGAGCGGGAGCAGATGGACATCGTGCGAGACGGGGCGACCCTGGTGCTGAGCGGGGACTTCGACGTCCGCAGCACCTGGGAGGTCCGCACCGCCCTCCACGAGCTGCTGTCCGGCTCCGACACCGAGGTCGTCGTCGACCTGACCGGCGTCGACACCATCGACCTCACCGCCCTCAAGGTGCTCGCCGCCGCCTCGCGGCAGGCCGGTCGACGCGGCAACCACGTGACGCTGCGCGGCTGCGGTCCCGCCGTGCGTCGCCTGCTCCACCTCTCCCGGCTGATCCGGGTGGTCGAGGTCGAGCGCGCCGCCGCCTCCGCCTGACCCAACGAGCGGGCGTCGCGGTGTCGGATAGGCCACACGCCGAGCTGTTACCAAGCAGTAGCCGACGTCCTACCCTCGGACCATGACCGAGAACGAGCGTCCGCAGAAGGATCGCCCCTGGGTGATGCGCACCTACGCCGGCCACTCGACGGCCGAGGCGTCCAACGCGCTCTACCGCGGCAACCTCGCCAAGGGGCAGACCGGCCTCTCGGTCGCGTTCGACCTGCCGACGCAGACCGGCTACGACCCCGACTCCCCGCTGGCCCGCGGCGAGGTCGGCAAGGTCGGCGTCCCGGTGCCGCACCTCGGCGAGATGCGCAAGCTGTTCGCCGACATCCCGCTCACCGACATGAACACGTCGATGACGATCAACGCCACCGCGATGTGGCTGCTGGCGATGTACCAGGTGGTCGCCGAGGAGCAGAACCCCGAGCTGTCGCCGGAGGAGGTCGCCGCCCAGCTGGCCGGCACCACCCAGAACGACATCATCAAGGAGTACCTCTCGCGGGGCACCTACGTGTTCCCGCCCGAGCACTCGCTGCGGCTGATCAGCGACATGATCGCCTACACCGTCCACCAGATCCCGAAGTGGAACCCGATCAACATCTGCAGCTACCACCTGCAGGAGGCCGGGGCGACGCCCACGCAGGAGCTGGCCTACGCGCTGTGCACCGCGATCGCCGTGCTCGACCAGGTGCAGACGTCGGGCCAGGTCGACGAGGCCGACTTCGAGAAGGTGGTCGGCCGGATCTCGTTCTTCGTCAACGCCGGCGTGCGGTTCGTCGAGGAGACCTGCAAGATGCGGGCGTTCGTGCAGCTGTGGGACGAGATCACCCGCGACCGCTACGGCGTTCAGGACCCCAAGATGCGGCGGTTCCGCTACGGCGTGCAGGTCAACTCGCTCGGCCTGACCGAGGCGCAGCCCGAGAACAACGTGCAGCGCATCGTGCTGGAGATGCTGGGCGTGACCCTCTCGAAGAACGCCCGGGCCAGGGCGCTCCAGCTGCCGGCCTGGAACGAGGCGCTCGGCCTGCCGCGGCCGTGGGACCAGCAGTGGTCGCTGCGCCTCCAGCAGGTGCTGGCCTTCGAGTCCGACCTGCTGGAGTACGACGACATCTTCGACGGCTCCCACGTCATCGAGGCCAAGGTCGCCGAGCTGGTTGAGGGCGCCCGCGCGGAGATCGACCGGGTGCAGGCGATGGGCGGCGCGATCGCCGCGGTGGAGTCGGGCTACATGAAGGAGGCGTTGGTCTCCTCCCACGCCGCCCGCCGGGCCCGGATCGAGTCGGGCGAGGAGAAGGTCGTCGGCGTCAACGTCTACGAGACCACCGAGCCGTCGCCGCTCACCGCCGACCTCGACGCCGCGATCCAGACCGCCGACCCCGAGGCCGAGAAGGCCGCGGTCGCGAGCGTGGAGGCCTGGAAGGCCGGCCGTGACGAGGCCGGCGTGGCCGAGGCGCTCGCCGCCCTGGCCGCCGCCGCGAAGACGTCGGAGAACCTGATGGCCGCGACCCTGGCCGCCGCCCGGGCGGGCGCGACCACGGGCGAGTGGGCCGGCACCCTGCGCGAGGTGTTCGGCGAGTTCCGCGCGCCCACCGGCGTGAGCGGTGCCGTCGGCGTCGCGGAGGCCGGGGCCGAGCTGGCCGCGGTGCGCGCCCGCGTGCAGCAGACCGGCGAGGAGCTCGGCGGGCGGCTCCGGCTGCTGGTCGGCAAGCCCGGCCTCGACGGGCACTCCAACGGCGCCGAGCAGGTCGCCGTCCGGGCCCGCGACGCCGGCTTCGAGGTCGTCTACCAGGGCATCCGGCTCACCCCCGAGCAGATCGTCGCGGCCGCCGTGGCCGAGGACGTGCACTGCGTCGGCCTCTCGATCCTGTCCGGCTCGCACATGGAGCTGGTGCCCGCGGTGCTCGACGGGCTGCGCGCCGCCGGGCTCGACGACGTCCCGGTGGTCGTGGGCGGCATCATCCCCGACTCCGACGGACGCCGGCTGACCGAGCTGGGCGTGGCCGGGGTCTACACCCCCAAGGACTTCGGCCTCACCGAGATCATGGACGGCATCGTCGACGTGATCCGCCGGGCCAACGGCCTGTCCTGACGATGTCGTCGCTCCAGTGCCCGGCGCGCCTGTACGTCGCGCGCCACGGCGAGACCGAGTACGAGACGCAGCTGGTCTCCGACGACGGCGGCAGCCTGACCGCCCGCGGCCGAGAGCAGGCCCGCGAGCTCGGTGAGCGGCTGCGTGGCGAGCGGATCGCCCGGGTGTGGTGCAGCCCGCTGTCGCGCGCGGTGCAGACCGCCGAGATCGCCGCCGGCGTGCTCGGGGTCGACGTCGTCGTCCGCGAGGGCCTGCGCGAGTACGCCGTGGGCGACCTGGCCGGGAGCGACGCCGACGAGGCCTCGACCATCGGGCCGGTGCTGCGCGCCTGGGCCGAGGGCGACGACGAGGCTACGATCCCCGGCGCCGGCCGGGTGGCCGACTGGGTGGCCCGGGTCGGCGGCGTGCTCGAGGAGGTCGCCGACGCCCACCCCGGCGAGGCGGTGCTGGTGGTCAGCCACGGCGGCGCGATCCTCTCGACCGTGCCCCAGCTCGGCGGCCGGCCCCGGCGCAGCGCTGCCGACGTGACGCTCCCGCACGCGGCGTACCTCGCCGTGGAGCGCGACGCCGACGGGTGGCGGCCGCTGGCCGACGAGTCCGAGTCCGGTCGGTGAGCGAGGTCACTGAGGCAAGCCTTGCCTGACTGATATCGTTCGCGTCGTGGGCAAGGGCAAGGACCGGACGCGCAAGCTCCCCAAGCTGGAGTGCTGCGAGTCGCGCTCGAAGTGCGGTCGCTGCCCCCTGCGGATGCTGAAGGAGGGCACCCTCCCCGAGGGGTATACGGTCAAGAAGCGCAAGCTCGTGCGGGTGGACGGCAAGAAGTTCACCAAGAAGAAGCTCGCGAAGGCCGCCTGACCACCGAACACCGAGGAGCCCCCTCATGCCCGCCGATCGCTTCGTCCAGCAGCTGAACGTCCAGATCGGCAACGAGCTGGCGGCCCACAACCAGTACCTCGCGTGCGCGGTGCACTACGACGCCGAGACGATGCCGCAGATGGCGGCGTTCTTTTACCGCCAGGCGCTCGAGGAGCGTGACCACGCCATGATGATGGTCCAGTACCTCCTCGACACCGACGCACCGGTCACCATCCCGGGCGTCGAGGCTCCGATCTCGACCTTCGACGGCGTGGTCGCGCCCGTCGAGCTCGCGCTGGCGCAGGAGAAGCGGGTCACCGAGCAGATCAACGACCTGCTGCGGATCGCCCGCGAGGAGTACGACTTCGCCTCCGAGCAGTTCATGCAGTGGTTCATCAAGGAGCAGGTCGAGGAGATCGCGACCATGTCGGACCTGCTCGCGGTCGTGCGGCGCAACGCCGACGACCTCGAGGACATCGAGGAGTACGTCGCCCGCGAGGCCGGCGGCGACGAGTCCGACCCGACCGCCCCGCGGGTGGCCGGCGCCGGCGCCTGACCCACCGCGCCATGGCCCGCGTGACCGTCGTCGGCGCCGGGGTCGTCGGACTGACCAGCGCGGTCCGGCTGCTCGAGGCGGGGCACCGGGTCGACGTGCTCGCCCGCGACCTGCCGGGCGAGACGACCTCCGCCGTGGCCGCCGCGCTCTGGTACCCCTACCTCGCGCTGCCGCAGGACCGGGTCACGGCCTGGTCGCGCACGTCGTACGCCGCGTTCGCGCGGCTGGCGGACGAGCAGCCCGCGGCCGGCGTGCGGATGCGGCCCGGCAGCGAGCTGCGCCGCACCGCCGGCGACCGACCCTGGTGGGCCGACGCCGTGCCCGACCTGGTCGATGAGCCGGCGCTGACGGGCCCCTACGAGCGGGCGTGGACCTTCACGGCCCCGGTCGTCGAGATGCCGGTCTACCTCGGCTGGCTGGTCGAGCGGGTGCTCGCCCTGGGTGGCACGGTGACCCGGCTGAACCTGTCGGCCCTCCCGTCGGGCGCCGACGTGGTCGTCAACTGCTCGGGCATCGGCGCCCGCCACCTCGCCGGCGACCTCGGCGTCGTGCCGGTGCGCGGGCAGGTCGTGCGGGTGGCGCAGACGGGCATCGAGCGCTGGGCGCTCGACGCCGAGGGGCCGACGTACGTCGTGCCGCGGAGCCACGACGTGGTGGTGGGCGGCACCGAGGTCGAGGGGGAGTGGAGCCGCACGCCCTCGCCCGAGATCGCCGGCGACGTGCTGCGGCGGGCGATCCGGCTGGTGCCCGAGCTCGCCGGTGCCGAGGTGCTGTCGCATAAGGTCGGCCTGCGCCCGCGCCGGGCCGAGGTGCGGGTCGAGCGGGTCGACGACGTCGTGCACAGCTACGGCCACGGCGGCGCGGGGGTCACGCTGTCGTGGGGGTGCGCCGAGGAGGTCGTGGCGCTCGTCGGCGGTTGAGGGTCACCGCGCGAGCGGCTGCACCCCGACCACGGCGTCGGGCTGGATCGGGCCGTAGACGTGGGGGAAGGTCTCCTCGACGCCCGGGGCCGGCGGCTCCTCGACGACCGGGCTGGCGAGCAGGTCGGTGTCGATCTCGAGCAGCACCAGCGGCTCGGTGACGTCGGCGTAGAAGCGCTCCAGCACCCCCCGCCACTGGTCGGCCCGGCTGGCGTGCACGAACCCCTCCTCCTCGAGGCTCACCCCGAGGGTGGACGTCGTGTAGCTGCCGGTGCGCTGCGCCTCGGCCCACTCCGAGGCCAGCGCCACGTGGTAGATCAGCATCAGAACAGCCGCTCGGTCGAGTCGTCCATGCCGCGCAGCGCGTCGTAGTCGACGACCACGCAGCGGATCCCGCGGTCCTCGGCCAGCACCCGCGCCTGCGGTCTGATCGCCTGGGCGGCGAAGACTCCCTGCACCGGCGCCAGCAACGGGTCGCGGTTGAGCAGTTCGAGGTAGCGGGTGAGCTGCTCGACCCCGTCGATCTCGCCGCGGCGCTTGATCTCCACGGCCACGGAGGCGCCGTCGGCGTCGCGGCACATCAGGTCGACCGGGCCGATGGGGGTGGGGTACTCGCGGCGGACCAGGGTCAGGCCCTCGGCCAGGGTGGCGGGGTGCTCGGCGAGCAGCTCCTGGAGGTGCTTCTCCACTCCGTCCTTCTGCAGGCCGGGGTCGACGCCGAGGTCGTGGGAGGTGTCGTGCTGGATGTCCTCGATGAGGATCCGCAGGGTGTCGTCGTCCTTGCCGGTGACGACCCACTCGACCTGGCCCTCGTCGTTGACGCCCTCGCGGACCTTGCACGGCGGCGACATCCAGTTCAGCGGCTTGTAGGAGCCGCCGTCGGAGTGGATCAGCACCGAGCCGTCGGCCTTGAGCATCAGCACCCGGTTCGCCATCGGCAGGTGGGCGGTCAGCCGCCCGGCGTAGTCGACCTGGCAGCGCGCGACGACGAGTCTCACGGTCGCTGAATCTACAGTGGTCTCCGTGCACGCCGTCCGTCACGCCCGCGCGGCCGACCTCGTGGGCCTCGCCGCCATCGAGGACGCCGGCGTCCCGCTCTTCGAGTCGGTGCTCGGCGACCTGACCGGCGACCCCCTCGCCAGCCCGGCGCCCCCCGGTCGACACCGGGTCGACGAGCCGGGCTTCCTGCTGGTGGCCGGCGACCCGGCGGTGGCCTTCGCGCACGTGCGCTTCCACGACGACTGGGCCCACCTCGAGCAGGTCTCGGTGCACCCCGACGCGATGCGGCAGGGTCTCGGCACCACGCTGGTGCGGGCGGCGATGGAGGAGGCCCGCTGGGCGGGCTTCGACCGGATCAGCCTCACCACCTACCGCGACCTGCCGTGGAACGGCCCGTTCTACGCCGGCCTCGGGTTCGCCGAGGTGGAGCGTCCCGAGCCGTTCCAGCAGCGGCTGCGCGAGCAGGAGACGGCGCTCGGGCTGGACCGGCACGGGCCCCGGGTGGTCATGCAAGCGGAGCTCCGGCGCACCTAGGAGCCGATGTTACTGGCGAGTGAACTAAGTCACGGTGACCCTGCCGCGTGACCCGTGACACCATGCCCGGCATGACGGCTGCTCCCCAGGAACCGACCCGCACCTTCGAGACGATCGGCGTGGTCGGGCTCGGCACGATGGGCGCCGGGATCGCCGAGGTCTTCGCCCGCAACGGCCTCACGGTCGTGGGGGTCGAGGTCGACGACGACGGCGTCGCCCGCGGTCGCCGGCAGCTGGAGGACTCCACCGCCCGCGCCGTGCAGCGCGGCAAGCTCACCGAGGCCGAGCGCGAGGAGCTGCTCGGGCGGGTCACCTTCACCACCTCGCTCAAGGACCTCGCCGAGGCCGACCTGGTGGCCGAGGCGATCGGGGAGTCGCTGGAGGCCAAGAAGGACGTGTTCCGCGACCTCGACGCGATCGTGTCGCCGAGCACCATCCTGGCCACCAACACCTCGTCGCTGTCGGTGACCGAGCTGTCGACCGCCACCGCGAGCCCCGGCCGCGTCGTCGGCCTGCACTTCTTCAACCCCGCGCCGGTGCAGGAGCTGGTCGAGGTGGTGCGCACGGTCGTGACCGAGCCCGACGTGCTCGCCGACGTGCAGGCGCTGGCCACCCGGATCGGCAAGGCGCCGGTGGTCTGCGGCGACCGGGCGGGCTTCATCGCCAACTCGCTGCTCTTCGGCTACCTCAACCACGCCGCCTCGATGTTCGAGAGCCGCTACGCCTCGCGCGAGGACATCGACGCCGCGATGCGCTTCGGCTGCGGCTACCCGATGGGGCCGCTGGCGCTGCTCGACCTGATCGGCCTCGACACGGCGTACGAGGTGCTCGAGACGATGTACGACCAGGGTCGCGACCGCCTGCACGCGCCGACCCCGATCCTCAAGCAGATGGTCACCGCGGGGCTGCTCGGCCGCAAGACCGGCCGCGGCTTCTACACCTACGAGGCCCCGCACAGCCCCACGGTCGTCGCCGACGACCGCACCCCGTCGGCCGACGACCTGCCGCAGCTGCGCCACGACGTCAAGCAGGTCGGCGTGGTGGGCACCGGCACCATGGCCGGTGGCATCGTCGAGGTCTTCGCCAAGGCCGGCTACGACGTGCTCTACGTCGGGCGCAGCCAGGACAAGGTCGACGGCGTGGTCGCGACGATCACCAAGAACTTCGACAAGCAGATCCAGCGCGGCCGGGCCACGGAGGAGGCCAAGGCCGAGGTGCTGGCGCGGCTGACCGGCTCGACCAGCCTCGAGGACCTGCGCGACGTCGACATCGTGGTCGAGGCCATCGCCGAGGACCTCGCGATCAAGACCACGCTCTTCGAGAACCTCGACGAGATCTGCAAGCCCGGCGCGATCCTGGCCACCACCACGTCCTCGCTGCCGATCATCGCCTGCGCCCAGGCGACCAAGCGGCCGGAGCAGGTCGTCGGCATGCACTTCTTCAACCCCGCGCCGATCATGAAGCTGGTCGAGGTCGTCTCCACCGTCTCCACCTCCGAGGAGGTCACCGAGACCACCCGGGCGCTCTGCTCCGCGGTGGGCAAGGTCGCGGTGAGCTGCTCCGACCGGGCCGGCTTCATCGTCAACGCGCTGCTGTTCCCCTACCTCAACGACGCCGTGAAGATGCTCGAGGCCCACTACGCGACGGCCGACGACATCGACACCGCGATGAAGCAGGGCTGCGCGCTGCCGATGGGGCCCTTCGAGCTGCTCGACGTGGTCGGCAACGACGTCTCGCTGGCGATCCAGCGCGAGCTCTACCTCGAGTTCCGCGAGCCGGGCTTCGCCCCGGCGCCGCTGCTCGAGCACCTGGTCACGGCCGGCTACCTCGGGCGCAAGACCCGACGCGGCTTCCGCGACTACTCCGCCCGCTGAAGGTCCACCTCCAGCTCGAGGAGCAGGGACGGTGCGGCCGGGTCGTCGGCGTCGACGCACGCCACCAGCCGGCCGCGGTCGCTGTCCCACGACCGCACGGCCAGGCCCTCGACCTTGGCGACCCGACCGCCCACCAGCGGCAGCGGCTCGACGGCGAGGACGGCGTCGTCGCGGAGCAGGCCCAGGGCGGTGGCGGTGACCGGTCCGTCGGCGACGGCGTCGGGCGCGTCCTCGACCGCCGCGGCGACCAGCACCAGGCCGTCTCCTGCCCAGCGAGCCAGTGAGACAGCATCGGTGACGGCGAGCCCGCCGCCGAGGTCGTAGCGACGCACGCCGGTGACCGCCGCCGGGCCGGGATGGCCGGCGAACTTCGCCAGCAGCGTCGTGAGGTCGAGGTCGACACTCGCGGTCGGGACGCCGAGCGCCGGCAGCCCGCGCTGCCAACAGCGCAGCACGCCCGCGGCGGGGGAGCAGCAGCCCTCGAGGTTGAGCCGGTCGGGCGCGACGTCGAGCGCGGCGGCCACGGCGGCGTACGTCGGCGCCAGCTCGGTCACGGCGGTGCGTCCGTCGCCGCGCAGCAGCACCCCGCGGGTGCGGGCGGGCGTCGAGCCCGAGCCGAGCAGCAGCACGTCGGCGCCGAGGGTGCACGCCGCCTCGAGGTCGGGCTTGAGGTGCTTGGTGCCCTCGGCCTCCGAGAACGTCGTCCGCCCGTCGACCGGCGGCAGCAGCCGCAGCGCGGTGACGGGGTCGCCGGGGTCGTCGGGCACCAGCGCGGCGTGGGTGGCGTCGTCCTGGGCCACCAGCCAGCGACCGTCGTAGGCCGCGACCGCGGAGGCGGCCCGCACCGGACGGCCGTCGGCGAACCGGAGCTCGCGGGTGCCGGTGCAGGTCAGCCGCATGGGTCGATTCTGCCGCGAGGGAGGAGTCGGGGCAGGGCGCTAGGACGGGAGTGCCCGAAATGAAGAGCACCGGTTGCCTCCGTACCCGCCCCATGTACGGGTCGGAGGCAACCGGTGCGTCTCATCTCGTGGTGACCGTTCAACGAGCATCCCGCGGCGAGGTCACGCCCGGCCGCGGTGGGCTGGACCACTGCGTTGCTACGGTTCCGGGGTGCCCCGCCGCCTCGTCCCCCTCGCCGTGCTGGCGGCGCTCCTCGGCCTGCTGGCCACCGCGGTGCCCGCGGTGGCGGTGACGCCGCCACCCTCGGCCACCGACGTCGACTACCAGCTCGGCGGGCCGGCGACGGTGCCGGCGAACGTCGGCATCGTGGTGCGCGACCGGACCGCCGCCCCGGTGCCGGGTCGCTACAACATCTGCTACGTCAACGGCTTCCAGACCCAGCCGGACGCGAAGCGCTTCTGGCGCGCGCGGTGGGGCCTGGTGCTCCAGGACCGGCGCGGCCGGCCGGTGGTCGACGAGGCGTGGGGGGAGTGGCTGCTCGACCTGCGCACCGGCGAGAAGCGGCGCCGGATCGCGGCGATCGTCGGCCGCTGGACGGCCGGCTGCGCCCGCGCCGGCTACGACGCCGTGGAGTTCGACAACCTCGACTCCTTCACGCGCAGCCGGGGGCTGCTGAAGCGGCACCAGGCGCTCCGGTTCGCCCGGCTGCTGACCCGCGCGGCGCACCGCGCCGGGCTGGCCGCGGGCCAGAAGAACCTGGCCGGCCTCGACGGCACCCGCGTCGGCTACGACTTCGCGGTCTCCGAGCAGTGCGGCCGCTACGACGAGTGCGGCGCCTACGTCGATGCCTTCGGCGACCGGGTGATCGTCGTGGAGTACCGCGCCCGCGACTTCCGGCGCACGTGCGCGGCGTGGGGCGACCGGCTGCCGGTCGTGCTGCGCGACCTCGACCTCAGGCCCGGCGGCCTGCGCCGGTGGTGCTGAGCGTGCCGCAGCGGTCGACCGGCCTGCACACCACGCTGCTCGGCGAGAGCGGGCCGCTGCTGGCGTTCTGCCACGGTCTGTTCGGGCAGGGCAAGAACTGGACGACGATCGCCCGGGGGCTGGCCGCCGACCACCGGGTGCTGCTGGTCGACATGCCCCACCACGGGCGGTCGGCCTGGCACGACTCCTTCGACTTCATCCAGGTCGCCGACGAGCTGGCCGGGCTCTTCGACGAGGACGACCCCGTGCGGCTGGTCGGGCACTCGATGGGCGGCAAGGCCGCGATGGTGCTGGCGCTGCGCCACCCGCAGCTGGTCGAGCGGCTCTGCGTCGTCGACGTCGCACCGGTGGCCTACCGCTCGCGCAGCGAGTTCGCCGGGTTCATCGCGGCGATGCAGGCGATCGACCTCGAGCGGCTCGAGCGGCGGTCCGAGGCCGACGGGGCGATGGCCGACGCGGTGCCCGACCCGACCGTGCGCAGCTTCCTGCTGCAGAACCTGCGCCGCGACGACGCCGGCTGGTCGTGGCAGCCCAACCTCGAGGTGCTCGGCCGCGACCTCGACGTGGTCGGTGGCTGGCCGGAGGAGGCGCTGGCCGGCGCGGCGCCGTACGACGGCCCGGTGCTGTGGGTGGCCGGGCAGAACTCGGGCTACGTGCGCGAGGAGCACGCCGAGGCGATGCGGCGCTGGTTCCCCCTCCACCGCCGGGTCACGATCAAGGGGGCCGGCCACTGGGTGCACTCCGAGCAGCCGGAGGTCTTCACCGAGGTGCTGCGGCGCTTCCTGGGCTGAGCCCGGCACCGGGCCGGTCAGCGAGGCCGGCCTCCAGCACGGCCAGACGGCTCGCCGCGTCGTCGCCGCGCGGCCACAGCACGGCGACGGTGCCGAACCCGAGGGCGGCGTAGCGGCCCACGCAGTCGCGGAGCGACTCCACCGAGTCCAGCGGTCGCTCGCCGCCGTAGCCGAGCACCACCAGGCGGTCGAGGTCGTCGGGATCGCGTCCGGCGGCCGCGCACGCCTCGTCGAGCAGGTCGACCTGGCGGGCGACCTCGGCGTGCGGGGTGCCGGCGTAGACGCGGGGGTCCTGCGCGACGTCCTGGGTGATCCACAGCCCGGCGTGCCGGGCGGCCAGCGCCATCCCGGCCCGTCCGGTGCCGGCGACGGCCAGCGGGGGACGGCGACCGGGGTCGCCGCCGAGGTCGACGTCGCGGGCGGTGAAGAACTCGCCCTCGACGTGCACCCGGGGCTCACCGAGCAGCTGGTCGGTCATGGTCACGAACTCGCGGAACCGGGCCGTGCGGCGGGCCCGGGGCAGGCCGACCTCGGCGATGGCGTCGGAGTCGGTGCCCGGGCCGCCCGCGCCGAGGCCGAGCACGAAGCGGCCGCCGGCGACGTCGTGGAGGGTGAGCGCGGCCTTGGCGGTGGTGACCGGGTGCCGGAAGTTCGGGGCGGTCACCATGGTGCCGAGCCCGATCCGCGCGGTGGTGGCCGCCGCCGCGGTCAGGGTGACCCAGGCGTCGTGGAAGACCGGGCGGCCGCCGAGCACCAGGTGGTCGTAGAGCCAGCCGCGACCGATGCCGATGCGCTCGGCGTGCTGCCACTCCTCGCGCAGGTCGGGCCAGGGCCCGTCGGGCCACATCACCGCGTCGAGCTGGACTCGTGAGGGGTCGCTGGGCACCCGCGGAAGCCTAGCGACGGTGGGGTCGGGCCTGCGCGCTCGGGCCTGTGCGCTCAGCCCTCCGCCTGGCGGGCGCGGTAGGCGGCGACGGCGTTGCGGTTGCCGCAGGTCGTGGAGCAGAACCGGCGCGAGCGGTTGCGGCTGAGGTCGAGCACCAGGGCCTGGCAGGTGTCGTCGGCGCAGACGCCGAGCCGGGAGAGCTCGTCGGCGCGGATCACATCGACCATCGCCATCGCGGTCTCGACCAGGATCCGCTTCGCGAACGGCTCGTCGGGGCGGACGGCGTGGACGTGCCAGTCCCACCGGTCGTGGCGCACCAGCTGGGGGACCGCCCGGGTCTCGGCGAGCATCTGGTTGACCAGCTCGACGGCGCGGTCGCGGTCGCTGGTGAGCAGCTCGCGCAGCCGCGGCCGCAGCGCGCGGACCTCGTCGAGCTCGGCCGGGTCGTGGTCGCGGCGGCCGGTGTACTCCCACCGCGCGAAGAACGCGTCGAGCTCCTCGAGCGACTCGAGGGTCTCGGGCTCCTCGGCGGTGTTGACCAGGGCCACGGCCGCCTGGAGGGACACGTCGGTGTCATGAGCGAAAACCACGTTGACAGGTTACCGGATCCCCCGTAGCGTCATGTGTCATGACCACCGTGACCAATGACACCCCTGCCGCCCCCGACGTCGCGGCGGGTTCACGCCTCGTCACCGGACTGGTCCTCGCGCTGGTCTCGGCCGGCACCTTCGGCCTCTCCGGGGCGCTGGCCCGCGGTCTGCTCGACACCGGCTGGAGCGCCGGCGCCGTGGTGCTGGTGCGGATCGGGCTGGCGGCGCTGGTGGTGCTGCCCTTCGGTCTGGTCGCGGCCCGCGGTCGCTGGTCGCTGCTGCGCCGCCACGCCGGCACCGTCGTGCTCTACGGCGGCCTGGCGGTCGCCGGCGCGCAGTTCTGCTACTTCTCGGCCGTCTCCCGGATGCAGGTGGGCCCGGCCCTGCTGATCGAGTACACCGCGCCCGCGGCGGTCGTGGTCTGGCTCTGGCTGCGGCACGGGCAGCGTCCGGGCCGGGTCACCCTGATCGGCGCGGCGATCGCCGTGGCCGGGTTGGTGCTGGTGCTCGACCTGCTCTCCGGCGCCGACCTCGACCCGATCGGCGTGCTGTGGGCGCTGGCGGCGATGGTGGGCGCGGCGACCTACTTCGTGATCTCGGCCGACGAGTCCAACGGCCTGCCACCGCTGGTGCTGGCCACCGGCGGCCTGGTGGTCGGCGCGGTGCTGCTCGCGCTGCTGGGGCTGGTCGGCCTGCTGCCGATGGAGGCGGCGCGCGCCGACACGTCGTACGCCGGCCGGGAGGTGGCGTGGTGGCTGCCGCTCGTGGTCCTGGGCCTGGTCACCGCCGCCATCGCCTACGTGACCGGCATCGCCGCCGGCCGCCGCCTGGGCTCGCGGCTGGCGTCGTTCGTGGCGCTCACCGAGGTCGTGGCCGGCGTGGTCTGGGCCTGGGTGCTGCTCGACGAGCTGCCCCGCCCGGTGCAGCTGCTCGGCGGCGTGCTGATCCTGGTGGGCGTGGTGGCCGTGAAGGCCGGCGAGCGGACCGTCGTGCACCGCGAGCCCGTCGTCGCCTGACGTCGGCCCGCCCGGGGCGGGGTAGTCCCTGACGAAGTGGCCGGGTTCCGGAGCCCGTGGGCGACCACATCGTCCGGGACTATCGCGGGCCTGCTGTGCGGTAGTCCCTGACGTTTCCGGGGTCGACCGGGTCGGGGGACCCCGAAAACGTCAGGGACTATCCCGGTGGGGTTGCTAGCGGGCGTCCTGGCGGCGGATGAACACCTCGCGCACGATCAGCAGGATGGCGGCGGCGGTGGGGATGGCCATCAGGGCGCCCACGACGCCGAGGAGGCTGGCGCCGATCAGGGCCGCGATCACCGTCACCACGCCGGGTACGTCGACCGAGCGTGACATCACGCGCGGGTAGACGACGTAGTTCTCGAACTGCTGGTAGAAGACGTAGAAGATCACGCACGCGATGCCGATCTTCGGGTCCTCCGCGAAGCCGATCGCGCAGACCACGACCGCGCCGATGGTGGCGCCGATCATCGGGATCACGTCGAGGACGGCGACCACGAAGGCCAGCGCCACGGCGTACTCGCCCAGACCGACGACGAACAGGAACACCAGTGAGGTGATACCGGCGCACAGCGCGACCACGAAGGCGCCCGAGACGTAGGCGCCGATCGAGTCGAGGATCCGGTTGCCGAGCCGGGTGACCCGGTCGCGCCGCGAGGCCGGGGCGAGCCGGAACATCGCGGTCTTGGTCTTCTCCAGCGAGGAGAGGAAGTAGAGCGTCAGGACGATGATGATGAACGCGTTGAACAGGGCGCCCAGCACCGCCAGGCCGATCCCGATGGCGCCGCCGAACAGGCTCGAGACGAAGTCGCCGTCGGTGACGTAGTCGCGGATCTTGTCGATGACCTGGTACTCGTCGTCGAGCTCCTGCACCCGGTCGTTCTGCCGGAGCTGGTCGAGCCAGCCCGGCGCGTTGTCGGTGATCTTGGCGACCTGGTCGGTGATCACCGGCACGATCGCCACCACGAACAGCGCGATCGCCGCGATCGCGGCGACGATCACGACCGTCACCGCGAGGCTGCGGCGCACGCCGCGGCGCTCGATGAGCTCGACCGCGGGGTTCAGGCCGGCGGCGAGGAACAGCGAGACGATGATCAGGACCAGCGAGCTGCCGATGGCCTGGACCTGGGTGAGCACCCAGTACGCCAGCAGCGCCCCCAGCGCCCCGGCGAACCCGACGTAGAACGGCGCCCGGTGGTCGAGCGGGGGACCGGGCTCGCCGAGGTAGGAGCCGCCGTCGTCCGCGGTCCTCGCCCCGGCGCTGCGGGACGCCTGCCCGGGGGCGCCCTCCGGGCCGCCGGCCGCCGGTGCGGCGCCGGCCGGCGCCCCCTGGTCGCTCACTCCTTGTCGTCCTCGCCGAAGCCGGCCACGACGTCGCGCAGCGAGGCGAGCTGGGCGGTGATGGCGTCGCGGCGCTTGACCAGCCGGTCGACCTCCGCCTGGAGGGTGGCGCGCTCGCGCTCGACCTCGGCGTTGCTGTTGGCGGTGATCGCCTCGGCCTGGGTGGCGGCGGCGCTGATCACCTGCTCGGCCTCGCGGCGGGCACGGCTGAGGATGCCCTCGGCCTCGGTGGCCGCGGCCGAGCGGGTCTCGGACGCCTTGGCGATGGTGTCGCGGGCGCGGTCCTCGGCGGCGGTGGCCCGCGCCTCGGCCTCCTCGACGAGCTTCTTGGTCTCGGCCGTGGCCGAGGCGTGGAAGTCGGTGGCCTCGCGGGCCAGCCGCTCCTTCTCCACCGCGAGCATCCGGCGGGCCTCCTGCACCTCGCGGTCGACGGCGGCGCGGGCCTGCTCGGCCTCGCGCTGGGCGCCGGTGCGCAGCTCGTTGGCCTCCTGGGTGGCCGCCAGCCGCAGCTGCTCGGCCTCGCGGCGGGCCGAGGCGATGAGGTCCTCGGACTCGGCACGCGCCAGCGAGCGCTCCTGGTCGGCGTCGGCCATCACCCGGGCGCGGCGCTCGTCGAGCTCCTTGACCTGGGCGTTGCGCAGGTCCTCGACCTCGCGGGAGGCGTCGGCCTTGATCGCGGCGGCATCGCGCACCGCCTGGTCGCGGATCTCCTGGGCCTCCGACCGGGCGATCGCGCGCACCTCGGCGGCCTCCTCCTCGGCCAGCCGCAGCATCGCGCTGGCCCGGCCGCCGAGGCCGGCGTACGACGGCGCCTCCTGCTCCGAGATCTGGGTGCGCAGCTGCTCGAGCTGGCGCTCGAGCTCGATCACGCGCTCCTCGGACTGGCTCAGGCTGGCGCCGAGGTTGACCTTGTCGGTGAGCAGCTGGCGGAGCCGGGCGTCCACGGCGTCGCGGTCGTAGCCGTTGCGGCGTACGACGGGCAGCGCCTCGCCGGGACGCGCCGGGATGGGCGGGGGCGTGGCCGAGGCAGCGGGAGCGGCGTTGCGCGGGAACGCGGGCTGACCCTGCTGACCCTGCTGACCCTGCGGGCTCGGCTGGTTCGGGGGAGCGGCGGGCGGCACCACGGGCACCTCGGTCGCGACGGTGTCGGTGCCGGCGCCCGCCTCGGCCGACTGCTCGGGCGCCTCGCCCGCGGCCTCGTCGAGGGCCGGGATCACCTGGGTCTCCTCGGCGTCGGCCGGGCTCGACGGCTCCCCCTGCTGGGTGCGCTGCTGGGTCCGCTGCTGGGTCCGCTGCTGGGTCTGCCCCGGCGCCTCCGCCTGGCCGGGCTTCTCCTCGTCGAAGATGGACAGGCCGTCGTCGCTCATGTCAGCGAGCTCCCTCTGTGGTGGCTGGTCGGTCTGGGGTGTGGCTCCCATCCTGACCGATCACCGGCCGTCAGCCCACCCCGGCCCCGACCCGTCTCCCCACCACGTGGATCAGACACCGCGGAAGCGGTTGATCTCCTTCTCGTGCTTCGCGCGCAGCTCGGCGTCGCGCACGCCGAGGCCCTCCTCGGGGGCGAGGCAGAGGACGCCGACCTTGCCCTGGTGGGCGTTGCGGTGGACGTCGAGCGCGGCCTGGCCGACCTCGTCGAGGGAGTAGGTGCGCGACAGCGTCGGGTGGATCTTGCCCTTGGCGACCAGCCGGTTGGCCTCCCACGACTCGCGGTAGTTGGCGAAGTGGCTCGAGACGATCCGCTTGAGGTTCATCCACAGGTAGCGGTTGTCGTACTCGTGCATGTAGCCGCTGGTCGACGCGCAGGTGGTGATGGTGCCGCCCTTGCGGGTGACGTAGACCGAGGCCCCGAAGGTCTCGCGGCCGGGGTGCTCGAAGACGATGTCGATGTCCTCGCCGCCGGTGAGCTCGCGGATCATGCCGCCGAACCGGCGCCACTCCTTCGGGTCCTGGGTGTGCTCGTCCTTCCAGAACCTCAGGCCGGCCTCGGAGCGGTTGATGATCATCTCCGCGCCCATCGAGCGGCAGATCTCGGCCTTCTCCTCGTTGGAGACCACGCAGACCGGGTTGGCGCCGCCGTTGAGCGCGTACTGGGTCGCGAAGCCGCCGAGGCCTCCGGAGGCCCCCCAGATCAGCACGTTGTCGCCCTGCTTCATCGCGCCGCCGTTCTTGCTGACCAGCTGGCGGTACGCCGTGCAGTTGACCAGCCCGGGGGAGGCGGCCTCCTCCCAGGTGAGGTGGTCGGGCTTGGGCATCAGCTGGTTGGCCTTGACCAGCGCGACGTGCGCGAGCCCGCCGAAGTTGGTCTCGAAGCCCCAGATCCGCTGCTGGGGGTCGAGCATGGTGTCGTCGTGTCCGTCGGAGTCCTCGAGCTCGACCGAGAGGCAGTGGGCCACGACCTCCTGGCCCGGCTTCCACTTCGTCACGCCGGGCCCGGTGCGCAGCACCACGCCGGAGAGGTCGGAGCCGACCACGTGGTACGGCAGGTCGTGGCGCGCGGTGAGCGGCGAGAGGCGCCCGTAGCGCTCGAGGAAGCCGAAGGTCGAGACCGGCTCGAAGATCGAGGTCCAGACGGTGTTGTAGTTGATGGCGCTGGCCATCACGGCCACCAGGGCCTCGCCCGGGCCCAGCTCGGGCAGCGCGACGTCCTCGACGTGCAGCGACTTGCGGGGGTCCTTGTCGCGGGAGGCCACCCCCTCGAACATGTCGACCTCGTCCTTGTGGACCGTCACGGCCCGGTAGGACTCGGGGATCTCCAGGTTCGCGAAGTCCTCCGTCGCGGTGTCGCCGGCGAGGATCGCGTCGAGGATGTGCTGCACGTCGGGCTCCTGGGGGTCAGGGTCAGGCGTCGGGCGGTTGGGGGCCGAGATTACTCATGGGTAACAGCGGGAGGCATCCCCGTGTGACCTAATCGTCAGTGGGCTTCGGCGGCCGGCTCGACCAGCTCCACGAGCACGCCGCCGGCGTCCTTGGGGTGGATGAAGTTGATCCGGGAGTCCGACGTGCCGCGCCGTGGGGCGTCGTAGAGCAGGCGGACGCCGCGCTCGCGCAGGATCTCGCTGACCGCCTCGACGTCGGTGACCCGGTAGGCCATCTGCTGCACGCCCGGGCCGCTGCGGTCGAGGAACTTGGCGATCGTCGACTCCTCGTTCAGCGGCGCCAGCAGCTGGATGTGGGAACCGGAGTCACCGACCGCCATCATCGCCTCGCGCACGCCCTGCTCCTCGTTGACCTCCTGGTGCGCGAGCCGCATGCCGAAGGTCCGCTCGTAGAAGGAGATGGCCTCGTCGAGATCCGGCACGGCGATGCCGACGTGGTCGATCGCGGTGAACAGGTGCTGGGGCAGCTGCAGCAGGTCGGAGGTCATGCGCTCATGGTCGTACGACGGCCGCGGCCGCAGCAGCAGGTTGTGACATGTGCCTCACGAGCGCCCCTGCGCAGCCCATGGCCAGCGATGTGACCGGTGAGTATCGTCGCCAAGGAGCCGGTGCCCGTGCCGAGGAGGCCCGCTCTCGTTCCCCACTGGAGGAAAGTCATGTCCGACGCCCGTCAGACCAGTGTCATCGTCGCCGGTGCGCGCACCCCGATCGGCCGCCTGCTCGGCGGCCTGAAGTCCCAGTCGGCCGCCGACCTGGGCGGGGTCGCGATCAAGGGAGCGCTGGAGAAGGCCGGGATCTCCGGCGACCAGGTCGACTACCTGATCATGGGCCAGGTGATCCTGGCCGGGGCCGGCCAGAACCCCGCCCGCAAGGCCGGCATCGCCGCGGGCCTGCCCTGGAACATCCCCTCGATCACCATCAACAAGGTGTGCCTGTCGGGCCTCAACGCCATCGCGATGGCCGACCAGCTGATCCGCGCCGGCGAGCACGAGGTCGTCGTGGCCGGCGGCATGGAGTCGATGACCCAGGCCCCCCACTTCCTCGCCGGCTCGCGCGAGGGCGTGAAGTTCGGCGACACCAAGCTCGTGGACTCGATGGCGTACGACGCGCTCTACGACCAGGCCACCCAGCAGGCGATGGGCGGGCTGACCGAGCAGGTCAACGCCGAGGGCGTGAAGCTCACCCGCGAGGAGCAGGACGCGTTCGCCGCCGCCTCGCACCAGAAGGCCGCCGCGGCGTGGAAGAACGGCGTCTTCGACGACGAGGTCGTGCCGGTCTCGATCCCGCAGCGCAAGGGCGACCCGGTCGTGGTGACCGCCGACGAGGGCGTGCGCGGCGACACCACCGCCGAGTCGCTGGGCCGCCTGCCCGCGGCGTTCGCCAAGGACGGCACCATCACCGCCGGCTCGGCCTCGCAGATCTCCGACGGCGCCTGCGCGGTGGTCGTGATGAGCAAGGCCAAGGCCGAGGAGCTCGGCCTGGAGTGGCTGGCCGAGATCGGCGCGCACGGCATGGTCGCCGGCCCCGACTCCAGCCTCCAGCTGCAGCCGGCCAACGCCACCAAGCGGGCCTGCGAGAAGGAGGGCATCGCGCCCACCGACCTCGACCTGGTGGAGTTCAACGAGGCGTTCGCAGCGGTGGGCATCGAGTCGACCCGCGCCCTGGGCCTGGACGAGTCGAGGGTCAACGTCAACGGCGGCGCGATCGCGCTCGGCCACCCGGTCGGCATGTCCGGCGCCCGCGTCGTGCTGCACCTCGCGCTGGAGCTCAAGCGCCGCGGCGGCGGCGTCGGCGCGGCCGCGCTGTGCGGTGGCGGCGGGCAGGGCGACGCGCTGATCGTGCGTGTCCCGCAGGGCTGAGCAGGTCCCCGACCTCGTCGCGCGGGCCCGGGACGGTGAGTCCCGGGCCGTCGCGCGGCTGATCTCGCTGGTCGAGGACGAGTCACCGCTGCTGCGCGAGGTGATGGCCGCGCTGGCGCCGTACGGCAGCCGGGCGCGGGTCGTGGGCATCACCGGCTCGCCGGGCGTGGGCAAGTCGACCTCGACCAACGCGCTGGTCCGCGAGCTGCGGGCGGCGGGGCGCCGGGTCGGTGTGCTCGCCGTGGACCCGTCGTCGCCGTTCTCCGGGGGCGCGCTGCTCGGCGACCGGGTGCGGATGGGCGACCACGCGCTCGACGAGGGCGTCTACATCCGCTCGATGGCGGCCCGCGGGCACCTCGGCGGTCTGGCCTGGACGACGCCGCAGGCGCTGCGGGTGCTCGACGCGGCCGGCTTCGACGTGGTGCTGATCGAGACCGTCGGCGTGGGGCAGTCGGAGGTCGAGGTCGCCGGGCTCGCCGACACGACGGTCGTGCTGCTCGCGCCCGGACTCGGCGACGGGATCCAGGCGGCCAAGGCCGGGATCCTCGAGATCGGCGACCTCTACGTCGTCAACAAGGCCGACCGCGACGGCGCCGACCAGGTGCGCCGCGACCTGCGCTCGATGCTGAAGCTGGCCGAGCGGACCGAGGGGGCCTGGCGGCCGCCGGTGCTCGCCACGGTGGCCCAGTCGGGTCGCGGCGTCGCGGAGGTCGTGGCCGCCCTCGACGACCACCACGCCTGGCTCAGCGAGCACGGCGAGCTCGAGCGCCGCCGGGTCCGCCGGGCCCGTGACGAGATCGAGGCCATCGCCCTTACCGCGCTGCGCGCCGGGTGGGCCGGCGTACACGGTGCCACCGACCTCGACGTCCTCGCGGCCGCCGTCGTCGGCGGCGAGACCGACCCCTACGCCGCCGCGGACCGCCTGCTCGAGTCCGCCCCGCGGGGGTAGTCCCGGACGTTGTGGTCGGGTCCGACCCGCTGGTGGGGGCCATTTCGTCCGGGACTACCGGCCCGCGGCGGGGATAGTCCCTGACGTTTCCGGGGTCGGCGGGCCGGCTAGGTGCCGCAAACGTCAGGGACTATCCCGCCGGGCCCGCTGGGGTAGTCCCGGACGACGTGGTCGGGTCCGGGCCTCCGGAGGGGGCCGTTTCGTCCGGGACCACCGCACCGGTCAGGCCATCGACCGCTGGCCGTCGAGCGACTCCCGGATGATGTCGGCGTGGCCGGCGTGCTGGGTGGTCTCGGCGATCAGGTGGAGCAGGACCCGGCGGGCCGACCAGCGCGCACCCTCGGGGAACCAGGGGGCGGCGGGCAGCGGCTGGGAGGCGTCGAGGTCGGGCAGGGTGCGCACCAGCTCGTCGGTGCGGGCGGCGACGGCGTCGTAGTCGTCGAGCAGGCCGGCGAGGGTCTCGCCCTCGACCATCCGGAAGGCGTCCTGGTACGCCCGCACCTCAGGCGGCGGGTTGGTCCAGTCGATGGCGTCCCAGTCGATCTGAGGCAGCTCGGCCGGCCCGTCGACGATGAAGTCGGCCCACATCCGCTCGGTGGCGGTGACGTGCTTGACCAGGCCGGCGAGCGTGAGCTCGCTGACGGTCGTGCGCTCCGCCGCCTGGACGTCGGTGATGCCCTGCGCGGTGAAGCGGAACAGGGCGCGGTGCTTGTGGAGGGTGTCGAGGAGGTCGGCGCGCTCGGGGTCGAGCAGGGACGCGGGGGCGGGATCGGTCTGGGTGCTCTGATCGGTGGTCATGACGAAGACGCTACGGGCCATAGAGGTCAGTTCCTGACCGCTTTCAGGTTCCTGGTGCGGAACTTCCTAGAGTCGGTCCTGTGAGCCCACCCCGCGCCGTGCCGGTGCTGCCGTGCGCCTCCCTCGACGACGCCGAGCGGTTCGCGGCCGCGCTGGGGTTCGGGGTCGTGCACCGCCGCGAGCAGCCCGAGCCCTATCTCGTGCTCCGCGACGACGACGGCATCGAGGTGCACTACGCCGAGGTGCCGGGTCTGGCGCCCGACGACTCGGTGGCGTCGTGCCTGGTCGTCGTGCCCGACCCGCGGGCGGTCTACGAGCGGTGGGCCGCCGGGTTGCGGGCCCGGTACGGCGAGCTGCCGACCACCGGCGTGCCGCGGGTCGTGCCGCCCCGCGGTCGCGAGGGCGACCGGGCGTCGTTCACGGTCGTCGACGTCGGCGGCAGCTGGTGGCGGGTGGTGCCCGAGCGGATCGACGCCGAGGAGCCGATCACCCCCGGCGGGCCACTGCGCCGGGCGCTGGCCCGGGCGCGGGTGCTCGGCGACGACGAGGCCGCCCCGCTGCGGGCGCGGGCGGCGCTGCGGGCCGCCTGGACCGGTGCCGGTCGCGGTGAGCCCGAGGCCGATCGGCGCGAGGCGGCGACCTACCTGGCCGAGCTGGCGCGGCGCTGCGACGACGAGGAGGACGCCCGCGAGTGGCAGGACGTCGCCGACCGGATCGCCGGGGGCGCCGGGCCGGGCTGACCCGCCCGCCGGCAGGCCAGCGCGCCTCCGTCGTCCGGGCGCCCGGCTTTGGTACCAATGTGACGAGCCGCGTCTCGGACCCTCGTGGCGTGCCCGCACCACCGACGGAGGAGAGAGCCATGCAGAAGGCGGTCGTCGCCATCCTCGTGGTGTTCCTCGGCTTCTGGATGTTCACCGATCCCTCCGGCCTCGCTGACGCCGCGCAGTCGGCCGGCGGCGGGCTCTGGACCTGGACCCAGGACCTGTTCCGGGCGCTGATCGACTTCCTCGGCGAGCTGTAGCCGGGGCAGGCCCGTGACGTCGATCGGCTCGATGACGGAGCCGAACATCCGCAAGCACCTCCTCCGTGACGAGGGCGAGGTGATCGTCGACGAGGTACGCCGGCACTGGGTGGCCTTCGTGGTGCCGTTCGCTGAGCTCGCCGGCGCCTTCGTGCTGCTGCTGGCCTCGCTCGTGGTCGACCTCGACCTGGCTGGCCTGCTGCTCCTGCTGGCGATCGGGCTGCTGCTGCACGGCGGGTGGGGTGCGCTGCGCGAGCACCGCGACCGGTTCGTGATCACCAACATGCGGGTCTTCCGGGTGCACGGCGTGCTCACCTCCAACCTGGCCACCATGCCGCTGCACCGGATCCTCGACATCGCCGTCAAGAAGCCGGTGACCGGCCGGATCCTCGGCTACGGCCACTTCGTCTTCGAGTCAGCGGCGCAGGAGCAGGGCCTGCGCGACATCCGTTACGTCGGCCGGCCCGACGAGCGCGACCTCGCCATCCAGCGGGTGGTGCAGCGCTCTGGCCTGCGGGGCCCCCGGGTCAACTGAGCGCCGACTCGGGCGCATCGTGGGCCCGTCTGTCGGCAGGCCGTGCTTGGCTGCCGTCGTGGTGACCTCCGACGACGTCCGCGCGGTGGCGCTGGCGCTGCCGCGGGCCTACGAGCGCCTGGTCGGCGGCCGCTGGAAGCTGCGGGTGGGCCAGATCGTGTTCTGCGCGTTCAGCCGCGACGAGACCGCGATGGGGTTCGGCTACCCCCGCGACGCCCGCGACGGGCTGGTGGACGGCGACCCGGACACGTTCTTCCTGCCGCCGGCGCGGGACCTGCGCTACCAGTGGGTGTGCGCGCGCCTCGACCGGCTCGACCCCGACGAGATGCGCGAGCTGGTCACCGACGCCTGGCGGATGTGCACGCCGCGGATGCTGCACGACCTGCCGGAGCAGCCGCCGCCGACCGCGGCCGCTTGGGCGGCGATGGACGCCGGCGATCTCGCGACGCTGGCCGACCTGCTCGACCCCGAGGTCCGGTTCCGCGACCGCCGCCTCGAGGTGCTCGGCCGCACGGCGCTGCTCGAGCACCTGCGCCACCACCCGGCGCCCCGGCCGCCGGACGAGGTCGAGGTGCGCGACGGCCGGGTCCGACGCTGGGAGCGGGGTTGAGCGATCAGGGACGCACGTCGACCCAGACGGCCCGGTGGTCCGAGCTCGGGAAGGGGTACTCGCCGGTCAGCCGCGAGAGCGGGTCGGACGGCACCGGCCAGAAGACGCCGGCACCGCGGACCCGCAGGTGGCGCGACGGCAGCACGTAGTCGGCGCGCAGGTTGCCCGGAGCGGTGTCGGCGAAGTCGGCGGTGTCGAGGCGCGGGTCCGACGCGTGGGTGAGGTTGGCGCCGCCCTGCCGCGCCGCGGCGTCGGCGCCGCCCGCCGAGGCGGGTCGCGGGTCGGTCACGCGCGGGTGCTCGAGCAGCTGCTGGATGGCGCCGGGCACCGAGTCGCCGTCGCGCGGGTCGCTGTTCTGGTCGCCCGCGATCACGAACGACGCGTGCCGGGGCAGGCCACCGTGCCGGCCGCGGTCGTCGTAGATGTAGCGCCGGCCGGCGACGTAGTCGGCCCAGAACCGGATCTCGTCGTGGTTGCGGGTGCCGTTGCGGTCCTCGGTCCCGTCGAAGGTGGGCGGGGTGGGGTGCGAGACGAGGAAGTGCACGGTGCGTCGCCCGACCCGCACGGGCACGTCCCAGTGGGACTTGCTCGAGAGCCGTACGTCGCGCAGCTCGGCTGGGGAGTACCAGTCGGCCGGTGCGGGCGTGGCCGGGTCGTCGGGCAGCAGGGCGCCCGGCAGGTCGGCCCAGCGGAAGTGCTGGAAGGTGCGCGCCGACCGGTGGTCGATCGGGTAGCGGCTCAGCACCACCATGCCGTACTGGCCGGGGAACTCGCCGAACCCGTAGGCGTCGTTGCCGCCGCCCACCGCGCCGTTGTTGTCGAGGTCGTGCCCGCTCGGGACGCCGGTGTTGGAGGGCGCCACGAACGCGTGGGGGTAGTGGATGGGGCGGGCCCCGCCCTGGCCGACCTCGAGGTAGTTGTCGCGGAACAGGTCGACGGCCCGGCCGCCGGGCACGTAGTCGAACTCGTTGAGCAGCAGCACGTCGGGGCGGGTGCGCTGGACGATCTCGGCCACCGTGGCGGCCTGGGCGTCGTCGCGCGTGGACAGGTCGGCCACCAGCTCACCCGCGCCGGCGCGGTTGAGCGAGGCGTTGAACGTCTCGAACCGGACGGTGGCGCCGTGGTGGTGGGGTTGGTAGGGACGGGCCCCGCGGTCCGGGTGCGGTCCGGGGTGGCGACCACCGGCGACCGCGGTGGCGGGGGCGAGCAGGACGAGCGAGGTGGCGACGGCGACGGCCGCCCGAGAGATGGCCATGCCTCCACCCTCGTACGCCGCGCCGCCCCGGTCACCGACCGCAGGACGAACACCGGGTGACGCGCGGCCGCCGGGCGCGGCTCCCTAGGATTGCCCCATGACGCAGCAGCCGTTCTCCCGTCCGGGCGCGATCGACCTGTCCGCGCTCAAGCGACCCGCCTCCCCGCCGCCGGGCGGCCCCGCGGCCCCCGGCGCACCCGGTGCCCCCGGCGCTCCCGGCGGGGCCGGTGTCGCGGGCGGCTCGTCGTACTCGGTGGAGGTCACCGAGCAGAACTTCCAGTCCACCGTCGAGGCGTCGATGACGGCCCCGGTGCTGCTGGCCTTCCACTCCCCGAGCCGGATGCCGGAGAGCACGCGGCTGGCGCGCGACCTGGCGACGGTGGCCGAGGAGTACGAGGGCCGGTTCCTCGCCGGTCTCGTCGACATCGACGCGGTTCCGGCGATCGCCCAGGCGATGCAGATCCCGTCGGTGCCGCTCGTGGTGGCGGTGCTCGACGGCCGTCCGGCGCCGCTGCTGCAGGACGCGCTGCCGATCGACGAGCTGCGCGGCGCCCTCAACCAGGTGATGCAGCAGCTCACCGCCCAGGGCATGACCGGTCGCCACCAGCCCCGTTCGGCCGCGCCGGCCGACGGCGTCGACGGCGAGCCGGCCGGTGACCCGCGCTACGCCGCCGCCGAGGCCGCCCTGGAGGCCGACGACTACGAGGGCGCGGTCGCGGAGTACCAGAAGCTGGTCGACGCCAACCCCGCCGACAGCGAGGCGGCCGCGGGGCTGGCGATGGCCACGGTGCTGCTGCGCACGAAGGGCGTCGACATCGCCGCCGCCCGCGAGGCGGCCGCCGCCAACCCCGACGACGTCGACGCCCAGACGCTGGTCGCCGACCTCGACCTGCTCGGGGGTCACGTCGACGACGCTTTCGCCCGGCTGGTCGAGCTGGTCCGGCGGACGGCGGGCGCAGACCGCGACCGGGCGCGCGAGCACCTGATCGGGCTGTTCGGGGCGGTCGGCAACGACGACCCGCGGGTGCTGCGCGGCCGCCAGAACCTCGCCTCGGCGCTGTTCTGAGGTGGCCGCGATGACCCCGCTCGCCCTGCGCACCGGCACGACGCGCTACGCGATCACCGGCGTGCTGCTGGCCGTGGTGGGGCTGGCCGTGGCCGCCTGGCTGGTGGTCGACCTGGTGTCCGGCGACCACCGCGGGCTGCTCACCGTGGTCGCCCGGGGCGCCGCAGCCGTCGGCTGGCTGGCGCTCGCCGCGGTGGGGCTGAGCGACCGGGCCGTGCCACGCGGGCTGCTGGTCGGCGTGGTGGGCCTGGTGACGGCGCTGGTCGCGCTGGTCGCGGGGCTGGTCGTGACGCCGGACGACTTCGCCGGCCTGGTGGCCGGTGGCCCGGACACCGGCGAGGGCGCGCGCCGCCTCGGCGTGGTGCTGCTCGCGCTGCTGGTCGCCGGCTACGCCTGGTCGCGGGTGCGCGCCTGGCGTCGGTCGCGCTCCTGATCGGCACGGGTCGCCCGAAGCGCCGCCAGGGTGGCCGCGACCGCGGGTGACTCGCCCATGCTGCGCCGGTGGACCGCGAGGATGCCCCGGCGGGGCGCCGGGTCGGTGACCTCCACCGCGACGAGGCGGTCGCCCAGCGGGGCCCGGCCGAGCCGTGGCACCAGCGCGACGCCCAGCCCGGCGCGCACCAGCGCGAGGTGCGACTCGAACTCCATCGACTCGTGCACCACCCGCGGCAGCCGCCCGGTCCCGTCGTGCATCCGCACCAGCCACTCGCGGCAGATGGTCTCGACGGGGGTGGCGATCCAGTCGACGTCGGCCAGGTCGCCCGGGGTGACGCACGCCTTCGAGGCGAGCGGGTGGTCGCGGTGGACGACCAGGTCGGCCAGGTCGCTGCCGACCTCCTCCGCGTGCACGTGGTCGGGGATGGCCAGGGAGACGTGGCCCCAGGCGTGCACCAGGCCGAGCTCGACGTGCCCGGCGGCCACCAGCGCGATCGTGTCCCAGGGCTCCTTCTCGGTGAGCGCCACCGACAGGTCCGGGTGGTCGCGCAGCAGCGAGCTGACGACCGGCGCGACCAGCCCGCGCATCGCGGTCGAGAACGCCGCCAGCCGCAGGTGCCCGGCGACCGCGCCGGCGCGGTGGTGCAGCACCGACTCCAGCCGCTCGAGGTCGGTGAGCAGCCGGCCGCCCTCGTCGACGAGGTGCCGGCCGTGGCGGGTGAGCATCACGCCGCGGCCGACCCGCTCGAGCAGCGGTACGCCGGTCTGCCGCTCCAGGCGCTTGACCTGCTGGGAGACGGCGCTCGGGGTGTAGCCCAGGGCCTCGGCGGCCGCGACCACCGAACCGTGCACGTCGACCGCGCGCAGCGCGGCCAGGGCGGCGAGGTCGATCATGTAGTGACGCTACCGGAAACCGTGCACGAACGTTCGCTGGTGCTGCACGGTCGCGGGCCGGGAGCATGGCGGGCATGGATCGGCGCGATTCCCTCCTGGCCGCCCTCGTGGCCACGATCTGGGGCTTCAACTTCGTGGTCATCGACTGGGGCATGGCCGGCGTGCCACCGCTGCTCTTCGTCGCGGTGCGGTTCGCGGTGGTGCTGCTGCCCGCGGCGCTCTGGCTGCGCCGCCCGCCCGCGCCCTGGCGCACGGTCGCGGCCGTCGGGGTGTTCATGTCGTTGGGCCAGTTCGGCTTCCTCTACGCCTCGATGGCCGCCGGTCTCCCGCCCGGCCTGGCGGCCCTGGTGCTGCAGGCGCAGGTGGTCTTCACGATCGTGATCGCCGCCGGGGTGCTGCGCGAGACCCCCTCGGGCGCCCAGGTGGCCGGCGTCGTCCTCGGTTGCGTCGGGCTGGCCGTGGTCGCCGTCGGGCGCGGCGGCTCGGTGCCGCTCGCGGCGCTGGGCCTGTGCCTGCTGGGTGCGCTGTCGTGGGGGATCGGCAACGTCGTGGCCCGCGCCGCCCGCGTCGGTGGCGGCCTGTCGCTCACGGTCTGGTCGGCCGGGGTCGTGCCGGTGCCCGCGCTGGCGCTGTCGCTGCTGGTCGACGGGCCGGCCGCGGTGGCCGACGGGTTCGCGGCGTTCGGGTGGCAGGCGCTGCTCTCCACGCTCTACACGGCGGTGCTCGCCTCGCTGGTCGGCTACGGCGTCTTCAACACCCTGCTCGCGCGCAACCCGTCGGCCGCCGTGGTGCCCTGGGTGCTGCTGGCGCCGGTGGTGGCGATGACCTCGGCGTGGCTGCTGCTCGACCAGGTGCCGAGCGCCGGCGAGGCGGTGGGCGGGCTGCTGCTCGTGACGGGCGTGCTCGTGGCGGTGCGGACCCGCTCAGCCGGCCGGGACGCAGAGCACCGGCCGGTTGCTCAGGTGGAGGAGCTTGTGGGGGGTCGAGCCGAGCATCGCGCCGCGGATGGGTGACTCGCCGTTGGTGCCCACCACGATGACCGTGGCGTCGACCAGGTCGCCCACCTGCACCAGCGCGTCGGCGGGCTTGGCGTCGACCAGCTCGACGCGCGCGGTCACCCCGGCGGCGGTGGCCCGCTCGAGAGCGTGCGAGGTGGCGGTGCGGCCCATCTCGCGCAGCGCGTCGCGGTGGGAGCGCAGCTCGTCGCCCATGCCGCCCGGCGGGGCGGCGCCGTAGACCAGCACCAGCTCCTCGCCGTACCTGGTCGCCACCTCGATGGCGACCTCGAGCGCCCGGTCCGCGCCCGGCGACTCGTCGTAGCCCAGCACCACGGCCATCGGATCAGCCCTCCAGTCCGTCGGGGTCGGGGCGCGGGGCCTTGAGCCCGTGCACCACGTCGGGGTCGGGGAGCGAGGGTCGCTCGTCCCAGTAGCGTCGGTCCTGCACCCGCCACACGACCATGAACACCACGCCGGCGAGGAACACGGCCACGCCGATGACCAACGGCGGGCCGACGCCCAGCCAGGACTGGCCGCTGTAGGAGTTGTCGGGGTCGGCCATGTCGCGCACCGAGAGCACCAGCAGCCAGAGCAGCAGCACGGCGCCGACCACCGGCGCGATCCCGATGAGCACCAGGTTGCGAGCGCTCTCGGTGAGGTGCTTGCGGTAGTAGACCGCGCAGGCGATGCCGGTGAGGGCGTAGTAGAAGGCGATCAGCAGGGCCAGCGCGGTGAGCGAGTCGAAGAGCGCGTTCTCGCTGACCTGGTACATGCCGACGTACCAGACGATCGCGATGGCGGCCACGGTCCAGGTGCTGACGTCGGGCGTGCGGTGGGTGGGGTGGATCCGCCCGATCGGGCGCGGGATCGCGCCGCGCCGCGCCATCGACAGCCCGGTGCGCGAGGCGGGCAGGATCGTGGTCTGGGTGGAGGCGATCGCGGCGGTCGAGACCGAGAGCAGCAGGATCCAGTCGAAGCCGCCGAGCACCTCCGAGGCGAGGTAGGCGAAGACGAACTCCTCCTCCCCGGCGTTGTCGTCGAGCCACTGGGTGCCGGCGAACGCGACGACGGCGATCGCCACCGACACGTAGGTCACCAGCAGCATCACCGTCGAGAGCAGGGCGGCCCGGCCCGGGGTCTTGTCGCCGTCGGTCGTCTCCTCGCTGAGGTTGACCGCCGATTCCCAGCCCCAGTAGGCGAACACGCCGAGCAGCAGGCCCGAGCTGAGCGCCGCGCCGCCGGCGCCGAACGGGTTCAGCCAACCCAGCGACGGGGTGATCTCGTCGAGCGGGCTGTCGCCGTCGACGGCCCGGTAGATGGCGACCGCGGCGAAGACCAGCAGCGAGACGACCTGGATCAGGATCAGCACGTTCTGCAGGCGGGCCGAGACGTCGGTGCCGAGCACGCAGATCCACGTCATCAGCAGCACCAGCGCGACGGCGAGCGGGATCCGGATCCAGGCGTTGTCGCCGGCCTCGACCAGGCTGTCGCTGCCGAGCAGCTCACCGAAGCCGTAGAGCCCGAACCGGATGCCGACGTCGGCCAGCGAGCCGACGATCAGCACGCCGGTCATCATGATCGCCCAGCCGCCGATCCAGCCGAACCACGGCCCGAGGGCCCGGGTCACCCAGCTGAACGTCGTGCCGCAGTCGGGGTCGACCCGGTTGAGGTAGAGGAACGCGGTGGCGATCAGCGCCATCGGCACGAACGACGCGATCAGGATGCCGGGGGCGTTGACCCCGGCCAGCGCGGTGACGGCGCCGATGATCGCAGCGAGCGAGTACGCCGGCGACGTGGACGCCAGCCCGATCACGACGGCGTCGACGAAGCCGATCGCCCCCGGCTTGAGCTGTGCCTCCTGGGCTCGTGCCTCTGCCATGACCACACCCCTCATGCGTCGTGTGGGCCATGTCTAGTGCATCCACCCCGCTCTCGGGAACCGTCCGCCACGCATTTCGTGTCGGAGCAGGGGTCGCACGCGTGAAATCGTCGTCAGGACGGGGTTCAGCGACCGCTCTCGGTGTACGCCGGGCTGGCGCCGCCCAGGTTGGCGAGCGCCGACTCCAACCGCCGGGCGGTGAACTCCGCGCACCGCTCCCGGGCCTCCTCGACGGTGCAGAACGCCGCCGAGCGGATCTCGCGGGCCTCCTTGACGATGCGGTCGGTGAGCGAGGCGTCGTGGACGCCCCCGTCGAAGACCAGGCAGAGCGCGTCGTCCCACCCGCTCCAGGGCGGCAGCCAGTCGGTGAGCAGCAGCCGCCCGGCGGGGATGGTCAGCGCGAGCTCCTCCTCGACCTCGCGGGCGACCGCGAGCTGGGGTGACTCACCCACCTCGACCACGCCGCCGGGCAGGTCCCAGTCGGACTTGTAGGTGAGCTGGCACAGCAGCACCCGATCGTCGGGGTCGCGCACCAGCATCTGCGCGATCGCGCGCTTGCGCGGCAGGAACGAGTTGAGCAGGGCCCGGAAGCCCTCCGGCTCGTGGGCGGGCAGGTCGTCGGCGAGCCGCGCGTAGACGACCCGATCGACGACCTCGTCGTCGACCGTCACCCCGCGCATCACGCCCTCGCGCCGCATGCCGGCCCAGGTCGCGACCCGCATCGCGGCCTCGTCGCCCGGGTCGACGTGCGCCTCCACCCGGGGGTGGGCGGTGAGCGCCGCCTCGACCTCGCGACGGACGTCGTCGACGGCCGCGCCGGGTGCCCAGCTGATCCGGGCCACGCCGTCGCTGACGGTCACGGTCGTGGTCGGATCGCTCACGAGGACAGGGTAGTGGGGACCGGGAGGGTCGATCAGGCGCGGCGGCGGAACCACACGGTGGCCAGCGGCGGCACCACCACGTCGGCGTGGGCGGGCTGGCCGCTCCACTCGCCCTCCACCGCCTCGACCGAGCCGAGGTTGCCCACGCCGGAGCCGGTGTAGGAGGTGGCGTCGGTGTTGAGGACCTCGTCCCAGGTGCCCGCCGCGGGCAGCCCGAGCCGCAGGCCGTCGTGGGGGAGCGGGGAGAAGTTCGAGACGCACACCAGCTCGGGCTCGTCGCCCCCCGAGCGCCGGACGAACGAGAAGACGTTGCGGCCGGCGTCGTTGGCGTCGATCCACTGGAAGCCCGCGGGGTCGTTGTCGAGGGTCCAGACCGAGGGGGTGTCGGTGTAGGCGTGGTTGAGGTCGCGCACGAGCGCGTGCACCCCGCGGTGCTCGGGGTGGTCCAGCAGCCACCAGTCGAGCTCGCGCGACTCGGCCCACTCCGACTCCTGGCCGATCTCGGCGCCCATGAACAGCAGCTGCTTGCCGGGGTGGGCCCACATGTAGGCGAGGTAGGCGCGCAGCGTCGCGAGCTGCTGCCACCGGTCGCCGGGCATCTTGCGCAGCAGCGAGCCCTTGCCGTGGACGACCTCGTCGTGGCTCAGCGGCAGCACGAAGTTCTCGGCGAAGGCGTAGACCAGCGCGAAGGTCATCTCGCTGTGGTGGTGGACCCGGTGGATGGGGTCGCGCTGCAGGTAGCCCAGTGAGTCGTGCATCCACCCCATGTTCCACTTGAAGCCGAAGCCGAGCCCGCCCGAGGACGTCGGGCCGGTGACCTGCGGCCACGACGTCGACTCCTCCGCGATCGTCGTCACGCCGGGGACCCGGCGGTAGACGGTGGCGTTCATCTCCTGGAGGAACTGCACCGCCTCGAGGTTCTCGTGACCGCCGTGCACGTTGGGCGACCACTCGCCCGGCTGGCGGGCGTAGTCGAGGTAGAGCATCGAGGCGACGCCGTCGACGCGCAGCCCGTCGGCGTGGAACTCCTCGAGCCAGTAGATCGCGTTGGCGTAGAGGAAGTTGCGCACCTCGTTGCGGCCGAAGTTGAAGATGTGGGAGCCCCACTCCTGGTGCCAGCCGCGCTGGGGGTTGGGGTCCTCGTAGAGCGGGGTGCCGTCGAAGCGCGCCAGCGCCCACGGGTCGGTGGCGAAGTGGCCCGGCACCCAGTCGAGGATCACGCCGATGCCCGCCTGGTGCAGCCGGTCGACGAGCAGCTTGAAGCCGTCGGGGTCGCCGAAGCGGGAGTCGGCCGCGAAGTACGACGTCACGTGGTAGCCCCACGAGCCGCCGAACGGGTGCTGCATCACCGGCATCAGCTCGACGTGGGTGAAGCCGAGGTCGGAGACGTACGCCGGCAGCTCGTCGGCCAGCTGCTCCCACGTGCGGCCCCGCCGCCAGGAGGCGAGGTGCACCTCGTAGACCGACATCGGGGCGGCCACCGGCTGACGCCCGGAGCGCTCGGTCATCCACGCGTCGTCGCCCCACGCGTAGGTCGACTCGTGCACCCGCGACGCGGTGGCCGGCGCGGTCTGGCTCCACCGCGCCATCGGGTCGGCCTTGCGCCGCCACTCGCCGTCGGCGCCGAGCACGTCGTAGTGGTAGGTGGTGCCGTGCCCGACGCCGGGGACGAACAGCTCCCAGACGCCCGAGGTGCCGAGCTGGCGCATCGGCAGCGTGCGCACGTCCCACTCGTTGATCTCGGTGGCCAGCCGCACCCCGCGGGCGCCCGGCGCCCACACCGCGAACGCGGTCCCGGTGACCGGGTCGGCCCCCGGTGCCTCGTAGTGGTGCACCCGGGCGCCGAGCACGGTCCACAGCTGCTCGTGGCGGCCCTCGTTGATCAGGTGGAGGTCGACCTCGCCCAGTGTGGGCAGGAACCGGTAGGGGTCGTCGGCCTCGGCGGGCGAGCCGCCGTAGGTCGTGACGACGCGGTACTCCGGCACCTCGGCCACCGGCAGCACGCCGACCCAGACGCCGTCCTGCTCGTGGGCCAGCTCGACCTCGGCCCAGCCGCCGCCGGCGACCCGGTGGCGCACCACCACGGCCTCGGCCAGGGGCTTGAGCACCCGCACGGTGACGGCGCCGCCGTGCGGGTGGGGGCCGAGCACGGCGTGCGGGTCACCGTGCTCACCGGCGACGAGCCGACCGAGGTCGGCAGGGTCGACGGGACGCGGGTCGCCGGGCTGGGGGGTGCGGGCGGGGGTGGTCATACGGCTCCGATCCGGGCCACGGCCTCGAGCGGGATCTCGACCCAGGTGGGACGGTTGCGGGTTTCGTAGACGGTCTCGTAGACGGCCTTGTCGGCCACGTAGGCGTCGAGCAGCACCTTCTGGTCGGCGGTCAGCGGTCCGTCGGCGTACGCCGAGAGGAACGCCTCGCGCGCCCGGCTCGACCACTCGCGGCTGCGGATGACGAGCTGGGCCTCCTCGACGGCGTCCTCGCCCCCGTGGACGTCGCGGCCCTGCCGGGTGACGGCATGGGGTGCGTAGTCGAAGGAGCGCAACATGCCGGCGACGTCGCGCCACACCGAGTCGGGCAGCAGCCGCTCGGCCAGCGGCTTGGCGGGCTCTCCCTCGAAGTCGACGATCTTCCAGCCCAGCGCGGTGCGCAGGGTCTGGCCGAGGTGGAGGTCGCCGTGCACCCGCTGCACCGGCAGCTCGCCGAGGTCGGCGACCCGGTCGAAGGCGGCGGTCAGCCGCTGCACGTGGGCGGCCAGACCGGGCACGACGTTGGCGGCCTCGCGCAGCCGTCGGACCATCGCCGCGGCCACCTCGGGGGCGGCGACGGTGTCGGTGCCGAGCACCAGCAGCTGCTCGTGGACCTCGCGCAGCGCCGCACCGAGGCGGGCGGCCTCGCCGGCGAAGTCGCCGCCCGACTCGGCCGCGGCGGTCTCGGGCTCGGCGAACAGGGTGCGCACGCTGCCCAGCGCCAGGTCCCAGCCGTCGGTGGCGGTGCGCAGGAACTTCTGCAGCATCGCGAGCTGGACCACCGAGTCGGTGGGCTCGTCGACGACGTCGACCCAGCCGTAGAGCGGGGCGACGTGCTCGGAGCCGGCGCGGGTCAGCGCCTCGTGGATCTGGATGTCGGGGTTGAGGCCCGGGGTGATCTTGCGGAACACCTTGAGCACCGCGTCGTCGCCGAAGGCCACCGAGGAGTTGGACTGCTCGCCGGAGAACAGAGTCGAGTGCGCCTCGAGGTCGATCTCGTGCTCGCCCACGGTGTGGAATGCCAGCCCGGAGCGGTCGGCGGCCTCGCCGGCGGTGCTCACCGAGAAGGCGCGCTGCCAGCAGGCCATCGCCTCGCGGTCGTGCAGGGCGTCGTAGGCGTGCACCCAGCCCCGCTCGGGGTCCTCCCACCAGCCGACGAAGGCGTGGTCGAGCCGGCCCTGCGGGTCGGTGTAGAGGGCCAGCGGCACCTGGTAGAGCTCGGTGTCGGGCTGCTGGCCGTCGTCGTAGCTGACCTCGACGACGTGGACGACGACCCACGGGCTGTCGTCGAGCCGGCCCGGCACCTCGCCGAGCGTGCGCACGTCGCTGACCCGCAGCGGGCGGCCCTTGCCCCCGAACCAGCGGGTGCGCTCGAGGTAGGAGGCCAGGTCGTCGGGGGACGGCGAGGCCGCCCCCTGGTGGCTGGTGTCGGTCACAGCAGCGGTCCCTCCTCCGGCTGCTCGGGACTGATCAGCCGGAACCAGTAGAAGCCGTAGCCGCCCGGGGTGAGCAGGTAGGGCAGCTCGCCGATCGAGGGGAACGGCACGCCACCGAGCAGCTCGATCGGCACCATCCCCTCGTAGCGGCGCAGGTCGAGCTCGACGGGCTGCGGGAAGCGGGAGAGGTTGTTGACGCACAGCAGCACGTCGGTGCGCCCGTCGGCGTCGGTGTACTCGCGGGTGTAGCTCAGCACGGCGGCGTTGGAGCCGCCGAGGTCGGTGAAGGTGCCCAGGCCGAACGCCGGGTGGCGGCGTCGGGCCTGGATCATCCGCCGGGTCCAGTGCAGCAGCGACGACGGGTTCTCCAGCTGGGCCTCGACGTTCACCGACTGGTAGCCGTAGACGGGGTCCTGGATCGCCGGCAGGTGCAGCTTGCCGGGGGTCGCGGCGGAGAAGCCGGCGTTGCGGTCGGGGGTCCACTGCATCGGCGTGCGGACGCCGTCGCGGTCGCCGAGCCAGATGTTGTCGCCCATGCCGATCTCGTCGCCGTAGTAGAGGACGGGGGAGCCGGGAAGCGAGAGCAGCAGCGCGGTGAACAGCTCCATCTGGTTGACGTCGTTGTCGAGCAGCGGGGCCAGTCGACGCCGGATGCCGATGTTGGCCTTCATGCGGGGGTCCTTGGCGTACTCGTCCCACATGTAGTCGCGGTCCTCGTCGGTGACCATCTCGAGGGTCAGCTCGTCGTGGTTGCGCAGGAAGATGCCCCACTGGCAGTTGTCGGGGATCTCCGGGGTCTGCTCGAGGATCTCCGAGATCGGGAACCGCGACTCCCGCCGCACCGACATGAAGATGCGGGGCATCACCGGGAAGTGGAAGGCCATGTGGCACTCGTCGCCGCCGGTCTCCGGGTCGCCGAAGTACTCGACGACGTCGGCGGGCCACTGGTTGGCCTCGCACAGCAGCACCCGGCCGGGGTAGTTGTCGTCGACGAACCGCCTGACCTTCTTGAGCATCTCGTGGGTCTCGGGCAGGTTCTCGCCGTTGGTGCCGGGTCGCTCGTAGAGGTACGGGACGGCGTCGAGGCGGAAGCCGTCGAGGCCCATGTCGAGCCAGAAGGCCATCGCCTTCAGCATCTCCTCGTGGACCTTCGGGTTGTCGAAGTTGAGGTCGGGCTGGTGGGAGAAGAACCGGTGCCAGTAGTACTGCTGGCGCACCGGGTCCCAGGTCCAGTTCGAGGGCTCGGTGTCGACGAAGATGATCCGCGCGTCCTGGTAGAGCTCGTCGGTGTCGCTCCACACGTAGAAGTCGCCGTAGGGGCCGTCGGGGTCCTCGCGGCTGGCCTGGAACCACGGGTGGGCGTCACTCGTGTGGTTCATGACGAAGTCGATGATCACCCGGATGCCGCGGGCGTGGGCGGCGTCGAGGAACTCGTGGAAGTCGTCGACCGTGCCGATCTCGGGGAGCACGCCGGTGTAGTCGGCGACGTCGTAGCCGCCGTCGCGCAGCGGCGAGGTGAAGAACGGCGGGATCCACAGGCAGTCGACCCCGAGCCACTCGAGGTAGTCGAGCTTCTCGGTGAGACCGCGGAAGTCGCCGGTGCCGTCGCCGTTGCTGTCGCGGAACGACCGCACCAGCACCTCGTAGAACACCGCGGTCTTGAACCAGTCGGGCGTCGACACGTGCGAGGGGGACCCGCCGGTCGTCGAGGCTGGCATCGGGGGGATCGAGGTCATCGGCTGCTCCGGACCGTGAGGACGTGGGCCGGCTCGTGGCCCGGGTCGAGACGGACGTAGTTGTGCTGGCTCCAGGTCCACTCCTCGCCGGTGATCTCGTCGTGCACGACGAACGAGTCGCCCCAGGCCAGTCCCAGGGCCGGCAGGTCGAGGTGGACGATGGTCTCGCGGGTGCCGTGCGGGTCGAGGTTGACCACCACCACGACCGTGTCGACCGCGCCGGGCAGCTGCCCGGCGGTGGTCTTGCTGTAGACGAGCACCGAGTCGTCGTCGCTGGCGTGGACGGTGACGTTGCGCAGCAGCTGGAGGGCGCGGTGGTCGCGGCGCACCTCGTTGAGCCTGGTGAGGTACGGCGCCAGGCTGCGTCCCTCCGCCGCGGCGGCGTCCCAGTCGCGCACCCGTACCTGGTACTTCTCCGAGTCGAGGTACTCCTCGCTGCCCGGCCGCACCGCGACGTGCTCGAAGAGCTCGTAGCCGGCGTAGACGCCCCAGCTCGGCGAGCCGGTCGCGGCCAGCACCGCCCGCACCTTGAACGCCGCCGGACCGCCGTACTGGAGGTAGGAGTGGAGGATGTCGGGGGTGTTGACGAAGAAGTTCGGCCGCATCACGTGGTCGGTCTCCCGCGACACCTCGACGAGGTAGTCCTCGAGCTCGCGCTTGCCGGTGCGCCAGGTGAAGTAGGTGTAGCTCTGGTGGAAGCCCACGGCGCCGAGGCCCTGCATCATCGCCGGGCGGGTGAACGCCTCCGACAGGAAGACGACGTCGGGGTCGGTGCGCCGCACCTCCTTGAGCAGCCACTCCCAGAACGCCAGCGGCTTGGTGTGGGGGTTGTCGACGCGGAAGATCCGCACCCCGTGCGCCATCCAGTGCCGCACCACCCGCAGCACCTCGCGGCAGATGCCGACCGGGTCGTTGTCGAAGTTGACGGGGTAGATGTCCTGGTACTTCTTGGGCGGGTTCTCGGCGTAGGCGATGGTGCCGTCGGCGCGGGTGGTGAACCACTCCGGGTGGGAGGTCACCCACGGGTGGTCGGGCGCGGCCTGCAGGGCCAGGTCGAGGGCGACCTCCAGGCCGAGCGAGGTCGCCCGCGCCACGAAGGCGTCGAAGTCGTCGAGGGTGCCGAGGTCGGGGTGGACGGCGTCGTGGCCGCCGTGGCGCGACCCAATGGCCCACGGCGAGCCGGGGTCGTCGGGACCCGGGGTGAGGGTGTTGTTGGGCCCCTTGCGGTTGACCTCGCCGATCGGGTGGATCGGCGGCAGGTAGATGACGTCGAAGCCCATCGCCGCGACCGCGTCGAGGCGCTCGGCCGCCGTGCGCAGGGTGCCGGCGCGCACGGTGCCGTCGGCGTCGCGGGTGGCGCCCTCCGAGCGCGGGAAGAACTCGTACCAGCTGCCGAACAGGGCCCGCGGCCGGTCGGCGTAGATGCGGTAGGGGCCCTCGGCGGTGACCAGCTCGCGCACCGGGTGGGCGGCCAGCACCGCCTCGAGGCCGGGGTCCTGGAGCGCGGCCAGGCGGGCCGCGGGCGGGCGGTCGGTGTCGGCGGCGGTCTCGATCGCGGCCCGGACCAGCGCGTGGTCGGGGGAGCCGGCGGGCAGGTCGGCGAGCACCTGCTCCAGCAGCAGCCCGCCCTCGGTGAAGACCAGCTCGACGTCGACCCCGGCCGGGACCTTGACCGCGGCGTGGTGCTGCCAGGTAGCGACGGGGTCGGACCAGGCGCTGATCTCGAAGGTCCAGCTGCCGCCGTCGTCGGGCAGCAGCCACGCCTCGAAGCGGTCGGGCACGTCGTCGACCGGCGTCATCCGCACCGGCGGCCGGCGCTCGCCGTCCGGGCCGGTGAGGACCACCTCGGCGCCGAGCCGGTCGTGACCCTCCCGGAACACCGTGGCGCGCACGGGGAACGGCTCGCCGACGGTCGCCTTGGCCGGTTGGCGGCCGAGGTCGACGACGGGGGTGACGTCCATGACGGGGATACGGCCGACCATTGCTCCAACCTAGCGAGGGACGATCGCCGCGACGTCAGCGCGTCGGGGCGGTCGCCGGGGACGGCGACGTCCCTCCAGTCGCCACTCGGTGCGACTTTCAACCCGCCCCGTCCGCTGGTCGGGCAGGCGTTCGTCGGCGGCCCCCGCGACGGCGGCGCCGAACTGTTGGATCGATCCAAGATCCGCGCTAGCGTGCCGAGGGTGCGAGCGATCAGACGATTCACGGTCCGTCCTGTCCTGCCGCCCGCCCTGGGTGCCCTCGGCGATCTCGCCGGCAACCTCCGGTGGTCGTGGCACCCACCGACCCAGGACGTCTTCGCGGCGGTCGACCCGCAGGTGTGGCAGTCGGTGCAGCACGACCCGGTGCGCCTGCTCGGTGCCGTCGACGCCGCCCGCTTCGAGGAGCTCGCCCACGACCAGGGCTTCCTCGACCGGCTCGGCGCGGCCAAGGCCGACCTCGACGCCTACCTCTCCGGCGACCGCTGGTACCAGCAGCGGGTGCCGGACGGGCCGCGCGCGATCGGCTACTTCTCCCCGGAGTTCGGCATCACCGCGGTGCTGCCGCAGTACTCCGGCGGGCTCGGCATCCTCGCCGGCGACCACCTCAAGGCCGCCAGCGACCTCGGGGTGCCGATCGTCGGCGTCGGCCTGCTCTACCGCCACGGTTACTTCCAGCAGTCGCTCTCGCGCGAGGGCTGGCAGCAGGAGACCTACCCCGTCCTCGACCCCGACGAGCTGCCGATCTCGCTGCTCCGTGAGGCCGACGGCACCCGCGCCACCATCTCGATCGACCTGCCCGACGGGCCGCCGCTGGTGGCCCGGATCTGGGTGGCCAGCGTCGGCCGGGTGCCGCTGCTGATGCTCGACACCGACGTCGAGGGTAACCCCGACCACTACGTCGACGTCACCGACCGGCTCTACGGCGGCAACACCGAGCACCGGCTGCGCCAGGAGCTGCTGCTCGGCGTCGGCGGGGTGCGGGCGCTGCGCGTCTACAGCCGGATCACCGGCGCGCCTGAGCCCGAGGTGTTCCACACCAACGAGGGCCACGCGGGCTTCCTCGGCCTGGAGCGGATCCGCGAGCTCACCGTCGACCCGTCCGGGCCCGGACTCGACTTCGACACCGCGCTCGAGATGGGTCGCGCCTCGACGGTCTTCACGACCCACACCCCGGTGCCGGCGGGCATCGACCGGTTCCCGCGGTCGCTGGTCGAGCAGTACTTCAGCGAGGGCGGCGCCACGCCCGGCGTGCCGGTCGAGCGGATCCTGCCGCTCGGCAGCGAGGACTACGACGGCGGCGACCCCGCGGTGTTCAACATGGCGGTGATGGGCTTCCGGCTGGCGCAGCGCGCCAACGGCGTCTCGCTGCTCCACGGGCACGTCAGCCGCGGCATGTTCAACGGCCTGTGGCCGGCCTTCGACGAGGCCGAGGTGCCGATCGGCTCGATCACCAACGGCGTGCACGCGCCCACCTGGGTCGCCCGCGAGGTCTTCGACCTGGCCGCCGCCCAGGGGGCCGACCCCTTCGGGGACGACGCCGACTCGTTCTGGGCGGCCGTCGACAAGATCCCCGCCCAGGACATGTGGGCGGTCAAGCGCCGGCTGCGTGAGCGGCTGGTCGAGGACGCCCGGAGCCGGCTGGCCCAGGCGTGGGAGAAGCGCGGTGCGGCGCCGGCCGAGCTCGGCTGGATCGACGGCGCGCTCGACCCCGACGTGCTGACGATCGGGTTCGCGCGCCGGGTGCCGTCGTACAAGCGGCTGACGCTGATGCTGAGCGACAAGGAGCGGCTCAGGTCGCTGCTGCTGCACCCCGAGCGGCCGGTCCAGCTCGTGATCGCCGGCAAGTCCCACCCGGCCGACGACGGCGGCAAGAAGCTGATCCAGGAGCTCGTGCAGTTCGCCGACGACCCGGAGGTCCGGCACCGCATCGTCTTCCTGCCCAACTACGACATCGCGATGGCACAGCCGCTCTACCCCGGCTGCGACGTGTGGCTCAACAACCCGCTGCGCCCCTACGAGGCCTGCGGCACCTCGGGGATGAAGGCCGCCCTCAACGGTGGGCTGAACCTCTCGATCCTCGACGGCTGGTGGGACGAGTGGTACGACGGCAGCAACGGCTGGGCGATCCCGTCGGCCGACGGCGTCGACGACCCCGACAAGCGAGACGACCTCGAGGCCGCGGCGCTCTACGACCTGGTCGAGAACGAGGTCGCGCCCCGCTTCTACGACGTCGGGCCGGACGGCACGCCGGGTCGCTGGCTGGAGATGGTGCGCCACACGCTGAAGTCGCTCGGCCCCAAGGTGCTGGCCACCCGGATGGTCCGCGACTACGTGCGCGAGCTGTACTCCCCGGCCGCCACCAACGCCCGGTCGCTCAACGCCGACTACGCCGGCGCGGCCCGGCTGGCTGCGTGGAAGACCCGGGTGCGCTCGGCCTGGCCGTCGGTGCGCGTCGAGCACATCGAGAGCAGCGGCCTGGGCGACGCCCCCGAGGTCGGGCAGCAGCTGTCGGTGCGGGCCTTCGTCGCGCTGGGCGAGCTGTCGCCCGACGAGGTGGAGGTGCAGCTGGTGCACGGTCGGATCGACACCGAGGACCGGCTCGGCGACCCCGAGGTCTCCCCGCTGCACCTGGCCGAGAGCTACGAGGGCGGCCGGCACCGCTTCGACGTCGACGTCGCGCTGCACCACAGCGGCGCCTTCGGCTACACGGTGCGTGTGGTGCCGCGCAACGAGCACCTCACCTCGCCCGCCGAGCTCGGGGTGGTCGCGCTCGCGGTCTGAGCGTCCCGACCCGCGGCGTTCGGTAAAGAGAACCGCTCACCAGGTCATAGGGTGACCCCCGATGATCACGGTGCTCGGACCCCTCGCGGTCCACGGTGACGGCCCCGTCGACGTCGGCTCGCCCCGGCACCGCGAGGTGCTCGCCGCGCTGGTCGTCGACGCCGGACGGGTGGTCTCCACCGACGCCCTGCTCGAGCGGGTCTGGGGCGACGGCGCCCGCGGCGGCACCACCGCCAACCTGCACGCGATCATCTCCCGGCTGCGCGCCCGGCTGCGCGACGGCACCGGTATCGAGATCGCCACGGCCCCGCCCGGCTACCGGCTCGATGCCGGGCCGGGGGAGGTCGACGCCGTCCGGTTCCTCGACCTGCTGGCCGCCGCCCGCGCCGCCCAGGCGGCCGGCGAGACCGAGGCCGCCCGCCAGCACGTCGCCGACGGCCTGGGCCTGTGGCGGGGCGCGGCGTACGCCGACATCCCGCACCCGTTCGCCGAGGCCGAGGCCGCCCGGCTCGACGGGCAGCGGCTGGCGGCCGAGGAGCTCGCCGGCGAGCTCGACCTGGCGCTGGGCCACCACGAGCCGGTGCTCGACCGGCTGCCGGCCCTGGTGGCGCAGCACCCGCTGCGCGAGTCGCTGCGGGCGCTGCTCATGCGGGCGCTCTACCGCGCCGGGCGGCAGGCCGACGCGCTCGCGGTCTACGCCGAGGTCCGCGAGGTGCTGGCCGACGAGCTCGGCCTCGACCCCGGGCCCGAGCTGCAGCAGCTGCACCAGCGGATCCTCGAGCACGACCAGTCGCTCCTGGTCGAGCGGCCCGCGCCGGCGCCGGCCGTCCCCGCGCGCCCGGCGGCCGCCGAGGCGCCGGCCACCGGCGGGCTCCGCTCCGACGTGGTGCCGCCCAGCAGCCCGCTGCTCGGCCGCGAGCAGGAGGTCGCCTACGTGCGCTCGCTGCTCGAGGGGTCGACCCAGCGCCTGGTCACGCTCACCGGCGTCGGCGGGGTGGGCAAGACCCGGCTGGCGCACGCGGTGGCCGAGGCCGCCGCCGCGTCGTACCGCGACGGCGCGGTGGTGGTCTCGCTGGCCCCGCTGAGCGACCCCGCGACCGTGCTGCCCGAGGTCGGTCGCGCCACCGGGCTGAGCGGGGTCGAGGGCCTCGACCCGGTGCCGGCGCTGGTCGAGCACCTGCGCGGTCAGCAGCTGCTCCTGGTGCTCGACAACCTCGAGCACCTGCTCGACGCCGCCGCCCCGCTGAGCCGGCTGGTGGCGAGCTGTCCCGAGCTGACCGTGCTGGTGACCAGCCGCACCACGCTGCGGGTCCGGGGCGAGGTGCAGTACCAGGTGCCGCCGCTCCCGCTGCCCGAGCCCCAGGAGGCCGACCCGGAGGTGCTGGCCGACTCGGCGGCGGTGGCGCTGTTCGTCGACCGGGCCGCCGCGGTCGCGCCGTCGTTCGCCCTCGAGCCCGGCAACGCGGCCGCGGTCGGCTCGATCTGCCGACGGCTCGCCGGCATCCCGCTGGCCATCGAGCTCGCCGCGGCCCGGGTGCGGCTGATGCCGCCGGCCGCGATGCTGGCCCGGCTCGAGGAGGTGATGGCCGCGGGCGGTGCCCGCGACCTGCCGCCGCGGCAGCGCACGATGCGCACCGCGATCGACTGGAGCCACGAGCTGCTGGAGCCGGCCGAGCAGGAGCTCTTCCGCCGCCTCTCGGTCTTCGCGGGCGGGTTCACCCTCGACGCCGTCGAGGCGGTCGCCGACGACCTGCCCGGCGTCCTCGGCCTGCTGGAGTCGCTGGTGGAGCACTCGCTGGTGCTCCCCGACGCCGACCACCCCGACCTGGCCCGGTTCCGGATGCTCGAGCCCATCTCGCAGTACGCCGACGGGCTGCTCCGCGGCGAGGAGCGGGCTGCCTCCCGGCAGGCCCACCGCCGCTACTTCCGCGACCTGGCCGGCCGCCTCGAGCCGGCCTACCGGGGGCCGGGCACGATCGGGGCCCTGGCGGTCGCCGAGCGCGAGCACGCCAACTTCGTCGCGGCGCTCGACTCCGGCATCGAGGACGGCGACGGCGACCTCGCCGGCTGGTTGGCCTGGGACCTGTGGCTGTTCTGGTGGCTGCGCGGCGCGCTGCTCGAGGGCCGGAGGATCTGCTCGGCCCTGCTCGGGATGGAGCTCTCCGACCCGGTGCGGGTGCGGACGAGTGCCGTGCTGGCGGCGATGGCCTTCGCGGGCGGCGACCTGCGGACCGCGCGCGAGTACTGGGAGAGCGGCAACGAGCTCGGCGAGCGCACCGGTGACCTGGCCGGTCGGTCGCACAACCTCGCCGGCGTCGGCCTCGTGGCGCTGGGCGAGGGCGACCTCGACGGCGCGGTGCGCGCGCTCGAGGACACGATCCCGCTGTGCGAGGAGGCCGGGCTCGGCGGCGCCTGGATGTGGACGCTCGCGCACGTGTGGCTCGGCACGGTCGCGCTGCTCCAGGGCGACCTGGCGCGGGCCGCCGAGAAGGTCGACCTCGCGCTGGCGGCTGCGCACGAGCGCCAGGACCCGCTCGCCATCTACATCACGCTGTTCACCGCCGCCCAGGTCGCTCTCGCGACCCACGACCCCGCGACCGCCCGGCGCCAGCTCGAGGAGGGCATCCGGCTCAGCCTCGACACTGGCGACATGGCCAACCTGGCCTACTTCCTCGACACCCTCGGCGTCGTGGACTCCCTCGCCGGGGCGCACCGGCGGGTCGCGGTGCTGCACGGCGCCGCGCAGCGGCTGCGCGAGACCGTCGGGGCCAACGTCTACGGCTACTACAAGCCCGACGAGGCGATGCTGGCCCAGGCGATCGACGGCGCCCGCGCGGCCCTGGGGGCGGCGTTCGACGAGGCCGTCGCGGCCGGCCGGAGGATGGGCATGCCGGAGGTCGTGGCCTTCGCCACCGGCTCCTAGCGGGCCCCGGCGGCGGCCGCCGGCGTCGGGTCAGGGCGGCGACAAGGCGCCGCAAGCGATCCGCAGGGGAGCCGCAAGCGGCGCCGCCGAGGGTGGTGCCATGGACGAGACCACCACCTGGCTGCCCGTCGGCTGGCAGCACCCGACCCGGGTCGCGCTGCCCACCGGGCACCACCTGCGCCCCATCCGGGCCACCGACGTCGACCTCGACCTGCCCGCGGTGATGGGGTCGCGCGACCGGCTCTGGTCGATCTACGGCGCGGCGTGGGGCTGGCCCCCGGTCGGCATGACCCGCGAGCAGGACCGCGAGGACCTCGCCCGGCACGAGGCCGAGATCGAGGCGCACGAGTCGTTCAACTACGCGCTCTTCGACGCCGCCGAGTCCGCGCTGCTCGGCTGCGTCTACGTCGACCCGCCCGAGAAGGCCGGCGCCGACGCCGAGATCTCGTGGTGGGTGGTCGACGCCCTGGTCGGCAGCGAGGTCGAGGCCGCCCTCGACCGGTTGGTGCCGGCGTGGATCGCCAGCGACTGGCCGCTGACCCGACCGCGCTACGTGGGCCGCGACCTGACCTGGGACGAGTGGATCGCCCTGCCCGACCTGCCGGCCCGCGCCGCCCTGTGACCCCCGCACCTCTCCCGAACGGACCAGCAACCATGCCTCCCCGCCCCCACTCCCGCCGCGGCCGCACCCGGCCCCGAGTCGTCGGCGCGCTGCTCGCCAGCCTCGGCCTGCTCCTGAGCCTGCTCGCGCTGGCGCCGCCGGCGATGGCCGGCCAGGTCGGCGTGACCATCGGCATCCAGGGCGCCGGCCGCGTCGACGTCGTCGAGGGCTCCCTCGAGGACAACGGCTCCACCGTGTGCGACTTCACGACCAACAGCGACCACCGGGTCACCCACTGGTGCTCGCGGGTGCGCAACTCCGAGCCCTTCGAGGCGTGGGTGTGGCTGCGGCCGACCCCGGCCGCGGCGCCCCGGGGCGCGTGGAGGTTCGACGGCTGGGAGGGCTGCGACCAGACCCGCGAGACCAAGGGCGTGACCGAGTGCGCCGTCCACTCCGGCGCGTTCTCCTCCGACGAGCGCAAGCCGCTGGCGCGCTTCCGCGACGTGCAGCCGCCGGTGATCAGCAACCTCCGGCTCACCCAGGTGCCGGAGACCCAGGGCACCTTCCGCGTCGACTTCGAGTACGACGGCATCTACGCCGAGTGCCGTCTCGACGAGCAGGCCTACGCGCCGTGCGAGCCCGGGAAGGTGATCAGCGCGCCGGCGGGCGCGCACGAGTACTGGGTCCGCACCGAGGACATGTCGGGCAACGTCAGCGCCACCAGCCTGATGTTCCGCGCGGTCGAGACCCAGCTCCTGACGGCCCCGCCGAAGGAGTGGAACAGCAGCGAGGTGCGGTTCACGTTCCGCACCATCGGCGGCAGCGAGTTCCTCTGCCGGCTCGACGGCGCCGACCTGAAGCCGTGCGGTGCCGGTCCCGACGGCGTGATGGCCTACGGCGGTCTCTCCGACGGGTGGCACACCTTCGAGGTCACCAGCCGCCACTTCGGCTGGGTCGACCAGACCTCGGCGACGTACTCGTTCGTCGTCGACACCAGCGCCCCCGAGGCGGTCCTCGAGCGGCACGTGATCGACGGCACCTCCGCCCGCTTCGAGTGGCACGCCACCGGTGCGGTGCGCCACGACTGCCGGCTGACCCTCGGCCTGACCGAGGGCCGGTGGACCCGGTGCGACTCACCGATGGTCTACACGGGGCTGCCGGACGGTCAGCACCGCTTCGAGGTCCGCAGCACCGACACGGCCGGCAACCAGCAGCAGGTCCCGACCTCGCACGCCTGGATCGTCGACGCGGGGGCACCCGAGACCACGCTCACGGGCGGCCCCGCCGACCGCGGCTGGCTGCTCGACCGCACGGCGCGGTTCACCCTCGGCGCCAGCGAGGCCGGCACGCTGTCGTGCACGCTCGACGGCAGGGCCCGTCCGTGCGCCCCGGGGGCACTCACCCTGCCCGGGCTGACCTCCGGCACCCACCTGCTCACCGCGACCGCCACCGACGGGCGCGGCAACGTCGACGCCTCGCCGGCGACCCGCAGCTGGACGGTGCCCCACCTGGCCGCCGAGCTGCGCCAGCGGAAGAAGTGGACGACCAAGCGCTCCGCCCGCGCCTACGGCGGCAGCTACGTCACCACCCGGCGCAAGGGCGCCGCGCTGACCCGCCGGGTCACCGGCGCCCGGCGGATCGCGCTGGTCGCTGGCGGCGGCCGCCGCCACGGCACGGTCAGGGTCTACGCCGGCAAGCGGCTGCTCGGCACGGTCCGACTCGCCGGCCGCGCCACCAGTCGCCGGCTCGTCGTCCTACCGGCGCTCGCGGCGCCGTACACCGGCCCGGTCCGGGTCGTGGTCACCAGCAAGAAGCGGCCCGTCCGCATCGAGGGCCTGGGGGTGGCGACCCGATGAGCGCCTCCCGGCCCAGCACCTCTCCCCTCCACGAAAGGCACGTCATGAAGAAGCTCCTGCTGGCCCTGCTCGCGACGCTCGTCGCGACCGCGGGCCTGCTGGCCCCGTCGACCCCCGCCTCTGCGGCGGGGGAGTGGCAGGACGGGAAGTCCGACTCCGACATCATCTACGACTGCTGGCTCAAGCAGCCGCGCACGGGCGTCAGCGCCAACGTGGGCTGGCGCACCGCCGACAACCAGGTCCCCGAGGTCGGCGAGACGTTCTACGTCCGCGGCTACATCGGCCTGATCGGCATGCCGTGCAGCGAGGGCGTCAACGTCGTACCCCAGCTGGTCCTCCCCGCCGGGCTGGAGTTCGCCGAGGGCGCCTACATGTGGGACCTCCAGGACTACGGCGACTCCCAGGACATGCGCGAGCGCAACTTCACCTACGACGAGCTCCCCGAGGCGACGCTGATCGGCGACGAGAACGGCAACCCGTTCTTCCTCGACCAGGGCGACGTCTTCGAGTTCCAGTTCCCCGTCAAGGCCACCCGCCAGATGAAGGGCCCCGCCACCCAGCGCCCCGAGTGCCGCAAGCGGATCGAGGGTGACGGGCCCTGCCCGATCGCGGAGTCCGGCGACCACTTCCAGGTCGGCTTCACCGTCAACGGGCACGGCGGCGACCGGCACTACGTGACGCCGTACGTCGGGCTGTTCGTCGCCCCGAAGGGCGGCAGCGGCGGCCCGGGTCAGCCGACCGTCAAGGCCGCCTCGAAGACCACCGCCACCTACGCGGTGAAGAAGGGCAAGAAGGGCACGGCGACGGTCAAGGTCACCAGCGCCAAGGTGCCGACCGGCCAGGTCGTCCTGCTCGACAAGGGCAAGCGGATCGCCAGCGGCAAGCTCGCGGCCGGCCACCGCGGCCGGATCGTGCTGAGGCTGCCCAAGCTGAAGAGGGGCGTGCACAAGCTCGTGGTCAAGTACCTCGGCTCGAGCACGGTCAAGCCGTCCGCGTCGGCCACCAGGACCCTCCGGGTGCGCTGACGACACAGACCCGGGAGACCTGGGGGTCCACCGGTGCCGGGGGGGGGGGGGGGGGGGCCCCCCCCCCCCCCCGGGGGGGGGGCGCCCCCGGGGGGGGGGGGGGGGGGGGCCCCCCCCCCCCCCCCCCCCGGTCGTCGTGCCCACCGCTGGTCGAGGTGCGAAGGCCGCCAGGCCTGAGCCTCGAGACCCGGTGAGCCGAACGCCCTCCCGTTCGCGGGGACTCCGCGGACGGTGCTCGGGCGGGGGCTGACTCCGGGTGGTGTGATCCGGGCGGGTGCTGACTGTTGGTGGGGTGTGGGTGCGGGGTGCCGCGCGTGGTGGGGCACTGCGGCTGCTGCGCGCCGGACGTCGTTCGGCACTCGTTGCCGTGTCGCCGGACTCTGCCCTGCGGTTCCCCGGCGCTCGTCTCGGCGCCACGCCGCCGTTGACGTGCCGAACGACGCCCCTCGCTCCGCTGCCTCCGTGCCGTGCGACGCGGCACGCCGGCGTGCGGATCGGGCGCGCGCCGGTGGTCGAGCAGCGAGCGCCAGCGAGCGTCGTCGAGACCCGGTGAGCCGACCGCCGGGCGTTGGTCGAGGTGCGAAGGCCGCCAGGCCTGAGCCTCGAGACCCGGTGAGCCGAACGCCCTCCCGTTTGTGGGGACTCCGCGGACGGTGCTCGGGCGGGGGCTGACTGCAGGTTGGTGTGATCCGGGCGGGGTGCTGACTGTTGTGGGGTGTGGGTGCGGGGTGCCGCGCGTGGTGGGGCGCTGCGGCTGCTGCGTGCCGGACGTCGTTCGGCACTCGTTGCCGTGTCGCCGGACTCTGCCCTGCCGTTCCCCAGGTTCGCTGCGGCGCCACGCCGCCGTCTACGTGCCGAACGACGCCCCTCGCTCCGCCGCCTCCGTGCCGTGCGACGCGGCACGCCGGCGGTGGGGCCGGTGCGTGCGCTGGTTGAGGAAGGACGAAGTCCTTCACTCGTTACCCGGTGAGACGAGAGCCTTCCCGTTCCCACCGGAGGGCTTTCGTCGTACGGGGTTTCGAGACAGTCGCTAGCGCGACTTCCTCAACCAGCGGTGGTGGGGCGAGCGCCCTCCCCAAGCACCGCGAGCGACCCCAGGTTTCGCCGAGCCGTCGTTCATTGACGCCGGGTCGGTGCGATCTGGTGACAACTGGCGCCGGGTCGGCGCTCCCGAGTCAGCATCCCGTTCCCACCGGAGGGCTTTCGTCGTACGGGGCTTCGAGACAGTCGCTAGCGCGACTTCCTCAACCAACGCGGCTCGACCACCGCTCAGGACTGGCGGAAGACCACGAGCGACTGGCGGCCCAGGGCGAGGCGGTCGCCGGCCTTGACCGGGGTGCCGACGGGGAGCTTGGCGTCGGTGGAGAGGACCACCTCGCCGGCCTGCACCCAGTCGTTCTCGGGGAGCTCGAGGCGCAGCGGGCTGTCGCCGGGGTTCATCCAGATCATGAACGACGCGTCGAACTGCTGCTCGCCGCGGGGGCCGGGGGAGCGGAGCGGGGCGCCGGAGACGAACATGCCGACGCAGGTGAGCGACTCGTCGTGCCAGTCGTCGCCGGTCATCTCGCGACCGGAGGGGTGCAGCCAGGCGAGGTCCTTGGGACCGCCGCGGATGGTCGGGCGGCCTTCGAACCAGTGCCGCTGGCGCAGCGCAGGGTGCTCGCGGCGCAACCGGAGGGCGGTCTTGACCACGTCGTAGACGTCGAGCCAGGCGTCGTCGGGGCGCCAGTCGATCCAGGAGGTCTCGTTGTCCTGGCAGTAGGCGTTGTTGTTGCCGCGCTGGGTGCGCCCGCGTTCGTCGCCGGCGGTGATCATCGGCACGCCGTTGCTCAGGCAGAGCGTCGCCATCAGGTTGGCCACCACCCGGCGGCGTCGCGCGACGATCGCCTCGTCGTCGGTCTCGCCCTCGACGCCGTGGTTCCAGGAGCGGTTGTTGTCGGTGCCGTCGCGGTTGTCCTCGCGGTTGGCCTCGTTGTGCTTGTGATCGTAGCTGGCCCAGTCGCGGGCGGTGAACCCGTCGTGGGCGGTGACGAAGTTGACCGAGGCGTACGGCGAGCGCCCGTCGTCGGCGTAGAGGTCGGAGGAGCCGGCCAGCCGGGTGGCGACGGTGCGGATGCCGCCGGACTGGTTGCGCCAGTAGTCGCGCATCTCGTCGCGGAACTGGTCGTTCCACTCGATCCACGGCGGCGGGAACTCGCCGACCCGGTAGCCGGTCATCGAGGCGTCCCAGGGCTCGGCGACGAGCTTGACGTGGCGCAGCACCGGGTCCTGGCCGATGGCGACCAGCAGGTGGGAGCGCATGTCGACCTCGTGGTCGGTGCGGGTGAGCGCGGAGGTCAGGTCGAAGCGGAACCCGTCGACGTGCATCTCGGTGACCCAGTAGCGCAGGGAGTCGAGGATCATCCGCAGCGCGAACGGGTGGGAGGCGTCGACGGTGTTGCCGCACCCCGTGACGTCCCAGTAGGTGTCGTCGAAGCCGGCGCCGGTGGACGGCGGCCGCACCCGGGTGTAGACGAGGTCGTCGAGGCCGCGGAACGACAGCGTCGGACCGAGCGCGCCTGCCTCGGCGGTGTGGTTGTAGACCACGTCGAGCAGCACCTCGAGCCCGGCGCGGTGGAACTCCCGGACCATGTGCTTGAACTCGGTGACCTGCTGGCCGCGGTCGCCGGAGGCGGAGTAGGCGGCGTGGGGCGCGAAGTAGGCCAGGGAGTTGTAGCCCCAGTAGTTGACCAGGCCGCGCTCGCGGATCGACGGTTCGGTCACGAAGTGGTGCACCGGCAGCAGCTCGACCGCGGTGACCCCGAGGTCCTTGAGGTAGTCGATCACCGCGGGGGTCGCCAGGCCGGCGTAGGTGCCGCGCAGCTCCTCGGGCACCCGGTCGTGGAGCTGGGTCATGCCCTTGACGTGCAGCTCGTAGACCACGGTGTCGCGCCAGCGTCGGTAGAGCCGCTCGTCGCCCTCCCAGTCGAAGTGGTCGTCGGCGACCACCACGCCCTTGGGCACGTGGGGTGCGGAGTCCACGGTGCTCAGCTCCTCCGGCGCGCCGAGCTGGTAGCCGAAGATCGCGGGGTCGGTGCCGAGCTCGCCGCTGACCGCCCGGGCGTAGGGGTCGAGGAGCAGCTTGGCGGGGTTGAACCGCAGCCCCTGCTCGGGCAGCCACGGCCCGGCCATCCGGTAGCCGTAGCGGGTGCCGGGGGCGACGCCGGGCACGGCGCCGTGCCAGATGCCGAGGGACTGCTCGGTGAGCCGGTGCTGCTGCTCGCCGCCCTCCTCGTCGAAGACGCACACCCAGGCCGCGGTGGCCTCGGGGGCGTGCACCGCGAAGTTGGTCGCCTCGGCCGACCAGGTCGCGCCCAGCGGGAAGTGCCGGCCCGGCCACACGGCCGCCCGCTCGCCCTCCCTGCGCCACAGTCCCGGACTCATTCCCGTGATTCTCCCCGATGACGGCACAATGCCCCGGAGGTGCCCCCGGTCGTCCGGCCGGAGGGGTGAGGCCCGCCACGTCGGCGGCCGCACCGGGACCGACCGAGGACCGAGCCGAAGCAGAAGCGAGCACAGGAGCGTGGCATGGGTGAGTTCGTCCGACTCGAGGTGGCCGACGGCGTGGGGACGATCCGGCTCGACCGGCCGAAGATGAACGCCCTCAACGAGCAGGTGCAGGAGGAGATCCGGGGCACCGCGGCCGAGGCCACCGCCCGCGACGACGTCAAGGCGGTCGTCGTCTACGGCGGCGAGCGGGTCTTCGCGGCGGGCGCGGACGTCAAGGAGATGGCCGAGATGTCACACACCGACATGGTCAAGCGCTCCTCCGGCCTGACCAGCGCCTTCACCGCCGTCGCCCGGATCCCCAAGCCGGTCGTGGCCGCGATCACCGGCTACGCCCTGGGCGGCGGCTGCGAGCTCGCGCTGTGTGCCGACGTCCGGTTCGCGGCCGAGGACGCCACGCTGGGCCAGCCCGAGATCCTGCTCGGCATCATCCCCGGCGCCGGCGGCACCCAGCGGCTGAGCCGCCTGGTCGGCCCGAGCGTCGCCAAGGACATCATCTTCACCGGCCGGTTCGTGCCCGCCGACGAGGCGCTGCGGATCGGCCTGGTCGACCGGGTGGTGCCCGCCGACCGGGTCTACGACGAGGCGGTCGCGTGGGCGGCGCAGTTCGCCGGTGCTGCGACGTACGCCGTCCGGGCGGCCAAGGAGGCCATCGACCGCGGCCTCGAGGTCGACCTCGAGACCGGCCTGGAGATCGAGCGGCAGCACTTCGCCGCGCTGTTCGCGACCGAGGACCGCACCACCGGTATGCGATCCTTCGTCGAGAACGGTCCGGGCAAGGCCCGCTTCGAGGGTCGCTGACCTCCGGCGCGGAGCGGAGCAGGAATGGGTGCGCCACCCGTCGGACGACGTCGCGCCGAGCCGGGGCCGAGGCTGGGTCGACTGACGGGACGAGGAGGAGCGATGAGGCTGTCCAGGTCCGGGAAGCGGGCGTCCACGACCGAGGGCGAGGGCGTCCCGACGACGGCCGTCCCGACGACGGCCGGCCCGGTGCCTGAGGGCCCCGAGGGCCGACCGGCGGAGGCCGACACCGCGGCAACCACGCCGACGACCCGCACGGGTGCGGTCGTCGTGCCGCCGCCGCCGAAGCGCCGCCGGCTGCGGGCACCCAGCCTGCAGACCTGGCGCAAGGTGCTGGCCCAGCTCCTCTGGCTGCTGTTCGTGCTCGCCGCCGGGTTCCTCGCCGTGGGTGCGCTGCTGATCGCGGTCGACGCCAACGCCGACAACGACCTGGTCGCGTTCGTCCTCGACGCAGCGGACGCCCTCGACCTGGGCGTCTTCTCGGTCGACAACGGCGTGATGAAGTTCGACGGCGCCAACGCCGAGACCAAGAACGCGCTCTTCAACTGGGGCCTGGGCGCCATCGCCTGGCTTGTCGTCGGCCGCCTGGTCGACCGGCTGGTCCGCCCCTGACCCGCCGCTGACCCGCCCCTGACCCGGTGTGACGCGTCCCACCGCCCAGACGTTGGCCCGGGTGGTTGACTCGGCGGTAACCTCACCCACGCCACGCGCGGCGCCCTCTGTGGGCGCCCAGCGGCGTGGTCCCGAGGCAGAGCAGTGCCACACCGAGTGCACAGGAGGGGCCGTCCCGGCCACACCACCATGAACATTGTCGTCTGTGTGAAGTACGTGCCCGACGCCACTGCCGACCGGCAGTTCGAGTCGGACAACACCGTGGACCGCGTCGGCGTCGACGGGCTGCTCTCCGAGCTGGACGAGTACGCCGTCGAGCAGGCCCTCCAGATCAAGGAGAAGGCCGGCGACGACACCGAGGTCACCGCGCTGTGCGTGGGCCCGGAGAAGGCGGTCGACGCGGTGCGCAAGGCGCTCCAGATGGGTGCGGACAAGGGCGTGCTGGTCTCCGACGAGGCGATCGCCGGCTCCGACTACGTCGCCACCTCGCTGGTGCTGGCCAAGGCCGTCGAGAAGATCGGCCAGCCCGACCTGGTCGTGTGCGGCATGGCCTCCACCGACGCCTCCGGGAGCGTGGTGCCGGCGATGCTCGCCGAGCGCCTCGGCCTCCCTCAGGTCACCTTCGCCTCGGTCGTCGAGACCCAGGGCGACCAGGTGCGGATCAAGCGCGACAGCGACACCGCCACCGAGGTGGTCGGCGGCACCATGCCGCTGGTGCTCTCGGTGACCGACCAGACCGGCGAGGCCCGCTACCCGTCGTTCAAGGGCATCATGGCCGCGAAGAAGAAGCCGCTCGAGACCTGGTCGCTCGCCGACCTCGGTGTCGACGCCGGCGAGGTCGGCCTCTCGGTCGCCTGGACCGCGGTCGAGGACACCTCCGCCCGCCCGCCGCGCACCGCCGGCGAGATCGTCAAAGACGAGGACGGCTCCGGCGCCACCGCGCTGACCGAGTTCCTCGTCTCCAAGAAGTTCATCTGAGGACCGGGAGAGGTAGACATGTCTGAAGTCCTGGTGGTCGTCGACCACGTCGACGGCGCGATCCGCAAGCCCACCTTCGAGCTGCTGACCCTGGCCCGCCGCCTCGGCGAGCCGGCCGCGGTCTTCTTCGGCTCGTCCGACAAGGGCGCCGAGGTGGCCCAGAAGCTCGGCCAGCACGGCGCCGAGAAGGTCTACGTCGTCGACGACGCCGAGATCAAGGGCTACCTGGTGGCCCCCAAGGCGGAGGCCCTGCAGCAGCTGGTCGAGAAGGCCGCGCCCGCCGCGGTGCTGTTCGTCTCCGGCTACGAGGGCAAGGAGGTGGCGGCCCGGCTGGCGATCAAGACCGGCTCGGGGCTGATCACCGACGCCGTCGACCTCGACGAGAACGGCGTGGCGACCCAGAGCGTGTTCGCCGGCAACTACACCGTGACCGGCAAGGTCACGCACGGCACGCCGCTGATCACCGTCAAGCCCAACTCCGCCCCGGTGGAGGAGGTGGGCGCGGCCGGCACCGTCGAGGAGTTCGCCGCGACGATCTCGGACGCCGCCAAGACCGCGCAGATCGTGGCCACCCAGCCGCGCCAGGCCAGCGGCCGCCCCGAGCTCACCGAGGCCGCGATCGTGGTCTCCGGCGGCCGCGGCACGGGCGGCAACTTCGAGCCGATCGAGAAGCTCGCCGACGCCCTCGGCGCGGCGGTCGGCGCCTCTCGCGCCGCGGTCGACTCCGGCTGGATGCCGCACACCTTCCAGGTGGGGCAGACCGGCAAGACGGTCTCGCCGCAGCTCTACGTCGCCAACGGCATCTCCGGCGCGATCCAGCACCGCGCCGGCATGCAGACCTCGAAGACGATCGTCGCGGTCAACAAGGACGAGGAGGCGCCGATCTTCGAGCTCGTCGACTTCGGCGTCGTCGGCGACCTGCACACGGTGCTCCCGGCCGTCACCGAGGAGATCGAGAAGCGCAAGTAGCCGCTCCGGCTGCCGTCGAGCGCCCCGTCACCGGTTGGTGGCGGGGCGCTCGTGCGTCCGGGGTCAGGACTCGCTGCCCGCCTCGAGGTCGGCGTTGGTGAGCCCGCTGACCACAGAGGCCTCCTCGAGGGCCAGGTCGCGGCCGGGGTCGGCGTGCTCGCCGTCGACCTTGAGCAGCAGCCAGTTGCGGTCGTGGCCGCCCATCCGGGTGTGCTGGAGCACGAAGCCGCCGGCCAGCTTCTCGCCGTGCAGCACGAACCGCAGGTGTCCGGCGGCGAGCGCGGCGGCGGGGGCGTCGGCGTCGTAGCCGCCCCGGTCCCAGATGATCTTCGAGCCGTGCTCGGTGCCCTCGACGTCGGCGTGGTCGAGGTCGTGGTCGTCGACGCGCATCGCCAGCCGCTTGACCTGCGGGTCGAGTGAGGGGACCTTCGGCACCGCCCACGACGCCAGCACGCCGTCGACCTCGAGCCGCAGGTCGTAGTGGCGGGTGGTGGCGTGGTGACGGTGCACCACGAACAGCATGCCGGGGACGATACGGGCCCGCTCGCGAGGCTGGGACGAGCCCTCGGCGGCGGCCCGACCCACCTATCCTGAGGGCATGACGAGCGAGCAGGACGTCCGCAACCTGGCGGCCCGGGCGCGGGCCGCCAGCCACGAGCTGGCCCTGGCCACCCGCGCCACCAAGGACGCCGCGCTGCACGCCATGGCCGACGCGCTGGAGGCCCGGGCCGCCGAGCTGCTGCCGGCGAACGCCGACGACGTGCGGCGGGCGGAGGAGGGCGGCACCCCGCCCAACGTCGTCGACCGGCTGCGCCTCACCGAGGAGCGCCTCGCCGGGATGGCCCAGGGGCTGCGCGACGTCGCCGGCCTGCCCGACCCGGTGGGGGAGGTGGTGCGCGGCAGCACCCTGGCCAACGGCCTGGAGCTGCGCCAGGTGCGGGTGCCGTTCGGCGTCGTCGGCATGATCTACGAGGCCCGCCCCAACGTCACTGCCGACGCCGCTGGCCTGTGCCTGAAGTCCGGCAACGCGGTCCTCCTGCGCGGCAGCTCGAGCGCGGCGGCGTCGAACGCCGCGATCGTCGAGGTGCTCCGCGACGCCGCCGTCGGGGCCGGCCTGCCCGCCGACGTCGTCCAGCTGGTGCCGGCCGACTCCCACGACACCGTCAAGGCGCTGATGCGGGCCCGCGGGCTGGTCGACGTGCTGATCCCGCGCGGCGGCGCCGGCCTGATCAACAGCGTGGTCGAGGAGTCGACCGTGCCGGTGATCGAGACCGGGGTCGGCAACTGCCACGTCTACGTCGACCGCGCCGCCGACCTCGACAAGGCGCTGGCGATCGTGCTCAACGCCAAGACCCACCGCACCAGCGTCTGCAACGCCGCCGAGTCGCTGCTGGTGCACGCCGACCTGGCCGACACCTTCCTGCCCCGTGTGGTGACGGCCCTGCAGGAGGCCGGGGTGACGATCCACGGCGACCCCGCGTTCGCCGCCCACGACGGCGTGCTGCCGGCGACCGACGACGACCACGCCGCCGAGTACCTCTCGCTCGACATCTCCGCCGCGGTCGTGCCCGACCTCGACGCGGCGGTGGCCCACATCCGCCGGTTCAGCAGCCAGCACACCGAGGCGATCGTCACCGAGGACCAGGCCGCCGCCCGGCGGTTCGTGGCCGCCGTCGACTCCGCAGCGGTGCTGGTCAACGCCTCGACCCGGTTCACCGACGGCGGCGAGTTCGGCTTCGGCGCCGAGATCGGGATCAGCACGCAGAAGCTGCACGCCCGTGGCCCGATGGGGCTGCCCGAGATGACCTCGACCAAGTACGTCGTCACCGGCGACGGCCACGTCCGCTGACCCCCGGACCGACCGTTACGATGTCGGGCATGTCGCTCACCGCACTGACCGTCGCCGCCGCCGAGGAGCACCACGAGGTCAACGACGCCCTCTCCTGGGGCATCGGGGCCATCACGCTGGTCATCCTGCTGGGCCTGCTCCTCGGGCTGATCGCCTTCGGTGGCGGACGCGAGCACTCCTGACGCCGTGACCGGCGGTCGCCGGGTCGGCGTCATGGGCGGCACCTTCGACCCGATCCACCACGGCCACCTGGTCGCGGCGTCCGAGGTGCAGTCGTGGTTCGACCTCGACGAGGTCGTCTTCGTGCCCACCGGCGACCCCTGGCAGAAGTCCGACCGCGAGGTCTCACTCGCCGAGCACCGCTACCTGATGACGGTGATCGCGACCGCCGCCAACCCGCGGTTCACGGTCTCGCGCGTCGACATCGAGCGCGACGGCCCGACGTACACGATCGACACGCTGCGCGACCTCAAGGCGGCGCGGCCCGACGACGAGCTGTTCTTCATCACCGGCGCCGACGCCCTCGCCGACATCTTCACCTGGCGCGAGCCCCAGGAGCTGTTCGCGCTGGCCCGGTTCGTCGGCTGCACCCGGCCCGGCCACGAGATGGACGCCGCGACGCTGGCCTCGATCCCTTCGGACCGGGTCACCATGGTCGAGATCCCCGCATTGGCGATCTCGTCCACCGACTGCCGTGCGCGCCAGCGTCGCGGGGAGCCCGTGTGGTACCTCGTGCCGGACGGTGTGGTGCAGTACATCGGGAAGCACCACCTCTACCCCCAGACCGAGACCCGGGAATTCGCATGACCGCCACCGACCACGCCGTCGAGCTCGTCCACGCCGCCGCCCGTGCGGCCTCCGACAAGCTCGCCTCGCAGATCATCGCGTTCGACGTCAGCGAGCAGCTGGCCATCACCGACGCCTTCGTGCTCGCCTCCGCCGGCAACGACCGCCAGGTCAAGGCCATCGTCGACGAGGTCGAGGACAAGCTGCGCGAGATCGGCGCCAAGCCGATCCGCCGCGAGGGCGAGCGCGACGGTCGATGGGTGCTCATCGACTACGGCGAGGTCGTCGTGCACGTGCAGCACGAGGAGGAGCGGCAGTTCTACGCCCTCGAGCGGCTGTGGCGCGACTGCCCCACGATCGAGCTGCCCGCGGACGTCACCTCTCACGAGCGGTGACCCGCCGGCTGATCCTGGCCCGGCACGGTCGCACCGCCTGGAACCACGCCAAGCGCGTGCAGGGCCAGCTCGACGCCGAGCTCGACGAGACCGGCCACGCCCAGGCGGAGCGGCTGGCCGCGTGCGTGGCGCCGCTGCGCCCGGACGTGCTGTGGAGCAGCGACCTGACCCGGGCCGCCGTCACCGCGTCGTACGTCGCCGCGGCGACCGGGCTGGAGGTCCGCACCGACCCGCGGCTGCGCGAGTGCGACCTCGGGCCGCGGCAGGGGCTCACCCACGACGAGTACGCCGCGCTGGCCCCCGAGGAGTTCGCGCAGTTCCGCCTGGCCCGCTACGACGCCGTCCCCGGCGCCGAGCCGACCGTCGCCGTACGCGCCCGGATGACCGCGGCCGTGGCGGACCTGCTCGCCGCCGTGCCGCCCGGGGGACTGGGGGTCGCGGTCTCCCACGGCGCCGCCCTGCGGATGACCGTCGCGGCCCTGCTGGGCTGGCCGGACCCCGCGCTGGAGACCCTCGGCCCGCTGGGCAACTGCGGCTGGCTGGAGCTCGTCGAGCACCCCCACTCCGACGGCCTGGCGCTCACCGCCTACAACCGGACCCCCGATTTCGCGTCGCGCGGCGCCGTTGGCTAGTATTCCGCGAGTTGCCCGACGGGAGACCGACGGGAGACGGCACGGGGCTGTGGCGCAGCTGGTAGCGCATCTGCATGGCATGCAGAGGGTCAGGGGTTCGAGTCCCCTCAGCTCCACACATCGCAGAAGGCCCGCCGCTACGCGGCGGGCCTTCTGCGTGTGTGTCGACGGCACGTGGAGCGAACGGCGAGGCAGCCGCGGGTCGGCCATCACGGCCACCCGCCCCACGGACCCCCGTCCCCGGAGTCACACCCACGCAAGCCTCACGCCACGGCAGTCCCCTCCAGCTCGACCACCAGCCCGGGCAGCGCCAGCCGGTTGACGCCGAGCATCGTGGTGGGCGGGGCCACCCCCGCCGCGCCGAGCCGCGCGGCGAGCACGCCGTAGTGGGGGAACAGGGCGTCGACGTCGGTGGTGTGCACGTTCAGCCGCACCAGGTCGGCCAGCGACATGCCGGCCTCGGCCAGCACCGCCTCGAGGTTGTCCAGGGCGAGCGCGAGCTGGGCGGCGGGGTCGCCGGCGTGCTGCGGCCGACCGTCGGCGTCGGTGGCGGCCTGGCCGGAGCAGTAGAGCGTGCGGGTGTGCCCGGAGACCACCTCGCCCTGGTTGAAGCCCAGGGCGAGGGACCAGGTGACGGGGTTGACTGCTGTCCTGTTGATCGTCATGGGCGGCAGCCTGCCGAGCAATCACGACACCCTCGGTCATGTATTCGGTAGCGTCCTGGGGTGCGTGCTGACAGGTTGGTCTCGCTGGTGCTGCTGCTGCGCCAGCGCGGTCGCTTGAGCGCGGCCACCCTGGCCCGGGAGCTGGAGGTCTCGACACGCACCGTGCTGCGCGACGTCGAGGCGCTCTCGGCGGCCGGCGTCCCGGTCTACGCCGAGCGCGGCCGGCACGGCGGCTTCGCCCTGCTGCCCGGCTTCCGCACCGAGCTCACCGGGCTCAACCACGACGAGGCGCTCGCCCTGCTCGCTGCCGGCTCGGCGCGCGGCGAGCAGGTGTTCGGGCTCGGGCCGGCGCTCGCCTCGGCGCTGCGCAAGGTCGTCGACGCACTGCCGGAAGACCACCGGACCACCGTCGACGGGCTGGCCCAGCGGTTCCTCGTCGAGCCCGAGACCGACCTGCTCTCGCGCCGATCGACCGTCGTCGAGGAGGTGCCGGCCGCCACGATGGCCGTGGTCCGGCGGGCCGTGCTCGCCGGGCACCGGCTCCGCCTCCACTACGCCGCCAGCGGCCGGGAGGCCGAGTGGCGCACGGTCGACCCGATCGGCCTGGTCACCGTCCGCGACCGCCCGTACCTGCTCGCGACCCGCGCCGGGGCCGACCGCACCTACCGCCTGTCGAGGGTGCTGGTCGCCGAGGAGCTGGCCGAGGCGGCGGAGCGGCCCGAGCGGGTCGACCTCGACTGGGTCTGGCGCGAGCGGTGCGCGCAGTTCCTCGCCGACGGCCACCTCGCGGTGCAGGTGCGGGTCGACCCCGCGCATCGGGAGGCCCTGCTGGCGCACGCCGTCGCCGTGCGCGCCGAGGAGCCCGACGCGGACGGCTGGCTGCGGCTGGAGGTGACCTACGAGGACGCCTGGCACGCCGAGTGGGCGCTGTGGCAGCTCGGCACCCGCGCCGAGGCGCTCTCGCCGCCGTCGCTGCGCTCCGCCCTGCGCGAGCGGGCCGCGGCGCTCGTCACCCGCTACGACGGCCCGTCGGGTGCTGTCGTGCGTGGTCGTGGCGGCCGGTAGGCCCGAGCCGTCAGTCCAGGTACCAGGTGCCGGTGATCACGACCTTGCCCCGGGTGCGCTTGAGGTTGAGGACGAGACCGTAGTCGCAGAATCCGGTGCGGCCACTGGTCTCGCAGTGCGGATTGGCGAACCGCATGTAGGACCGGGCCTTCTTGATCTCGCGGACGTCGCGCGCCTTGCGGGTGTGGCGCTTGACCCAGCCCCAGCGCCGATTGTTCGCGTGCCGCTCGAACGTCGTGCTGAACCGGTGGGCCCAGGAGGCCTGCCTGGACGCCTCCGTGGACGCGGACGTAGCGGAGGCAGGCGCGGCCGTCGCGACAGGGGGGACGCCCATCGTGAGGGTGGCGACCACGAGGACGAACGCGGCCAGGTGTCGGTGGGCCAAGATCTTCATGGGTGCTCGTCTCTCAGTGCTCGGGACGTGGAGCGCGGACGGGTACGGATGGCGTCGACTGCTACAACGAGGCGGAGGAGGTCGTGTCACGCGCACCCGCAGCGCGGTCGGGACGAAGTCGCGCACGGCGGTGGTGGCCGGCTCGTCGACGTCCGGTCGCTAGAGTCCACACGCCGGACGAGCGTGAGGAGCAGGCGGATGCGGGTGTTGGTGCTGGGTGCGGGGTTCGGCGGGCTGGAGCTGTCGAGCCGGCTTTCGGAGGAGCTGGGCGACGCCGCCGAGGTGGTGCTGGTCGACCGCGCGGAGGGCTTCGTGTTCGGCTTCTCCAAGCTCGACGTGATGTTCGGGCGCACCACGGCGGACCACGTGCTCCACCCCTACCGCGACCTGGTCAAGCCGGGCGTGCGCTTCGTGCCGGCCGCGATCACCGCGATCGACCCGGCGGCCAAGCGGGTCGAGACCGACGCCGGCACCTTCGAGGCCGACGTGCTCGTCGTGGCGCTCGGTGCCGACCTGCACCCCGAGGCCACCCCGGGGCTGGTCGAGGCCGGCCACGAGTTCTACTCGGTGCCGGGCGCGTTCGCCGCCCGCCGGGTGCTCGAGGAGTTCCCGGGCGGCCGGGTGGTCGTCGGGGTCACCTCGACGCCGTTCAAGTGCCCGCCGGCGCCCAGCGAGACCGCGCTGCTCGTGCACGACCTGCTCGTGGAGCGCGGCCTGCGCGAGCAGTCGGAGGTGGCGCTGGTAATGCCGCTGGGCGCACCGATCCCGCCGTCGCCCGCCGCGTCGGAGGCGGTGCTGGCGGCGTTCGCCGAGCGGGGGATCGAGTGGCACCCGGAGACCCTGGTGCGCGCCCTCGACCCCGAGCGCCGGGTGGCCGTGCTCGCCGACGGCGGCGAGATGCCGTTCGACCTGTTCCTCGGCGTGCCGACCCACCGGGTGCCCCGGGTGGTCGCCGAGTCGGGGCTCTGCGTCGACGGCTGGGTGCCGGTCGACCCGCTGACCCTCGAGACCGCCCACCCCGACGTCTACGCCGTGGGCGACGTCACCAGCGTCGGCACCCCCAAGGCCGGCGTGTTCGCCGAGGGCCAGGCCGCGGTCGTCGCGGAGCGGATCGTCGAGCGGCACCGCGCCGCCGGCGACGCCGCTGCGACGTACGACGGCACCGGGGTCTGCTACCTCGAGCTCGGCCGCGACGAGGTGGCGAGGGTCGAGGTCACCTTCCGCACCGGGGAGCGGCCGGCCGGTCGCTTCGAGGCCGCCTCCACGGCGCTCGGCACCGACAAGGCGGAGTTCGGGAGCAGCCGGGTGCGCCGCTGGTTCGGGCGGGAGTGGGCTGCCCACTGAGCCGTCCACCGGCCGGCGGGGGTCTGCCGCATCGCCGCGCTGGCTACTGGGGGGCCACGACCGAGCGCTCGGGCGGTCACGTCGACATGGGGGCCGGGGGCGGAGATCCCGCACCGGAGCGGCACAGAGAGGTGGAGGCATGGAGTTCGTGCTGTGGATCATCGCCGTGGTCCTCGTCATCGGCGGCATCGTCAACCTGGTCCGGGGCGAGACGCTCTGGGGCATCGTGCTGATCATCGTCGGGCTGCTCGTGGGCCCGGGCGGGGTCAGCATCTTCACGTAGCCGCTGCGGGCCGCGGCGGGGGAGCGGGCCGACGGCTGCCACGATGGGCCTATGCGCCCACCGCTCGCCGAGGCCCTCGACCTGCAGCCCCACCCCGAGGGCGGCTGGTACCGCCAGACCTGGGCGGCCCCCGAGACCGTGACCCTGCCCGACGGGCGGGTGCGACCGACCGCCACGCTCATCCACTTCCTGCTGCCGGCGGGCGAGACCTCCGCCTGGCACCGGGTCGCGTCCGACGAGGTGTGGGTGGGCCAGGTCGGCACCGTGCGGCTCCAGCTCGGGGGCGCCGCCGACCGGCCGGTCGAGGGCGAGGTGCTCACCCTCGGCATCGACGTGGCCCACGGCGCCCGGCCCCAGGTCGTCGTACCGGCCGGCGTCTGGCAGCGCACCCGCCCCGCCGAGGGCGACGCCCTGGTCAGCTGCCTGGTCTCCCCGGGCTTCGACTTCGCCGACTTCGAGCTGGCCGGGGAGCGGTAGTCCGTGACGTTCGGGCCCCTCGCGGGACCCAAACGTCACGGACTACCGGCCCGCGAGGGCCAAAACGTCACGGACTACCGCCGCGTCAGGCCTCCACCAGCTCGTCCCAGTCGACCCTGGCCAGGCGCTCCTGGTACTCCGCGACCAGGCCGGGCCAGTTCGTCGTGATCCGTGGACCGTCGACGTACCAGCTGTTGCAGTCGGCCCACACCGAGCCGAGCAGGCGGGTCTGCATCTCGACGTCGTAGCGCTCCGCGACGTCGGGGCGTACGGCTACCGCGCGGGCGCCGCCGTCGGCGATCCGGCGCACCACCTGGGCGATCCAGCCGGCCTGCGCCTCCATCATGCCGATGATCGAGCTGCCGCCCAGGTTGGTGTTGGGGCCGTAGACGCAGAAGAAGTTGGGGAAGCCCGGCACCGTGACGCCCAGGTGGGCCCGAGCGCCGTCGGCCCACACCTCGTGGAGGTCGGCACCGCCGGCGCCGGTCACCGTCATCGGCGCCAGGAAGCTGGTGGCGGCGAAGCCGGTGCCCCAGATGATCGTGTCGACCTCGTGCAGCCGTCCGGTGGCGTCGCGCACGCCGGTGGGCTCCACCGACGCGACGGGCTCGTCGACGACCTCGACGTGCGGCCGGTCGAGCGCGGGGTACCAGTCGTTGGAGAACAGGATCCGCTTGCAGCCGATCGGGTGGTCGGGCACCAGTCGCCGGCGCAGGTCGGGGTCGGAGACCTGGCGGCGCAGGTGCAGCCGCCACACCGCGCGCACCAGGGCCAGGAACGCCGTGGAGTAGGCGCCGGGGCCGCGCAGGGCCCGGTTGAGCAGCTCGGTGAGGTGGAACGTCGTGCGCCGCTCGAAGCGGGTCAGCCGCGGCAGCCGCTGGAACAGCGCGTGGTGGCGGGGGGCGTACTCCTTGTCCGGCTTCGGCACGACGTACGGCGCCGAGCGCTGGAAGACCGTCATCGAGGCGACCTCGTCGACGATGCCGGGCACGAACTGGATCGCGCTCGCGCCGGTGCCGACCACCGCCACCCGGCGCCCGGCCAGCGGCACGTCGTGGCGCCACTGCGCGGAGTGGAACGCCGGCCCGGCGAACGACCCCAGCCCCGGCAGGTCGGGCACCACCGGGTTGGAGAGCTGCCCGACGGCCGAGACCACGACGTCGGCCTCGTGGGTGGTGCCGTCGGTGGTCAGCACCCGCCAGGTGCACGTGGCCTCGTCGTACGTCGCCGAGGCGACCTCCTGCCCGGTGCGCACCAGGTCGGCCAGGCCCTCGGCGCGCGCGGTGGCCCGGATGTAGGCGAGGATCTCGGCCTGCCCGGAGTAGCGGCGCGGCCACCGCGGGTTTGGGGCCCACGACCAGGAGTAGAGCGGCGACGGCACGTCGCACGCGGCGTTGGGATAGGTGTTGTCGCGCCAGACCCCGCCGAGCTCCTCGGCGCGCTCGAGGATCGTGATGTCGGTGATGCCCTGCTCGCGCAGGGCCCGGGCGGCGCCGAGGCCGCCGAAGCCGGCGCCGACGACCACCACGCGGGGGCTGCGGGGACGGTTCTCGTGCATGGCGCCGACGCTAGGGGCCCGCGGTCGCCGTCGGGAGGCGCCGAGCGAGCCGGAGTTGATAATTCCGGCCACGCTGGCGAGGCTGGGGGCGTGGCAGCGCTGCTCGGCCGGTCCGCCGCCGATCACTGGCAGTTTCCGCGCTCGGCAGGCGGCGTCTCCCACCTGGTCTGGTACGCCGGCACCCGGGGACTGGGCGCCCGGGCGGCCCTCGCCGGCACCGGGCTCGCCACCGGCGACCTCGGCGCGGTCGGGGTCGAGCTCACCGCCGCGCAGGAGCTCCGCGTCGTGCGCAACCTGGTCACGCGGGTCGGGGCCGACGCCGCGGCCGGGGCCGGCCTCGGCCGCACCTACCGGCTCAGCACCTACGGCATCTTCGGCTACGCCGTGCTGTCGAGCCCCACCGTGCTCGACGCGATCCGGCTGGCCCTGCGGTTCTTCGACCTCAGCCACGCGTTCGTCGCACCCACCGCCGCCCTCGAGGGGGAGCGGGTCGAGGTCGGGCTCGACGCGGCCGACCTCCCCGCCGACGTGCGGACCTTCCTGCTCCACCGCGACGCCGAGGGGATCCGCACCGCGCTGCGCGAGCTGCTGCCCGGCGCGGCCCGCGTCGAGCTCACCGCCGACGGCGACGACCGGGTGCGGCTGGCGTTTCGCGCCGCCTACCTCGACCGGGTGCTGCCCGCGGCGGCCGTCGGCGACGCCGAGCTGTGCGAGGGGCTCTGCCACGACCTCGTCGACCGGCGCCGGGCCCGGCACGGGGTCGCCCGCGACGCCCGGGTCGTGATCACGCAACGGCTGCGGACGGGCGCCCCGATGGCCGCGGTCGCCGCCGGCCTCGGGCTCAGCGAGCGGTCGCTGCGCCGCCACCTGGCGACGGCGGGCACGTCGTACCGGGCCCTGCTCGACGAGGTCCGATCCTCGCTCGCGGGCGCCCTGCTCGACACGGGGCTCGGTGTCGCGGAGGTCGCTGGCCGGCTGGGCTACGCCGAGGCCGCCAGCTTCATCCACGCCCACCGGCGCTGGACCGGCACCACGCCCGGCCGAGTAAGGTCGACCTAACTTCCGGGAACGACGACGAAGGATCCGCATGCACGCACGAGTCCGCTCCACCGCCCGCATCACCCCCTCGCTGGTCCGGGTGGTGCTCGGTGACGGCGACCTCGACGGGTTCGTCGCGCCGGACGAGACCGACGCCTACGTCAACGTCGCCATCCCGCCCGCCGAGGCGCCGTACGACGCGGTGTTCGACCCCCAGCAGGTGCGCGCCGACCACCCGGCCGAGGTCCAGCCGGCCCGGCGTCGCTACACCGTGCGGTCGTGGGACCCCACGGCGCGCGAGCTGACCATCGACTTCGTGGTGCACGGCACCGAGGGCGTCGCCGGCCCCTGGGCCGAGGCTGCACGCCCCGGCGACGTGCTGGTCTTCGAGGGGCCGAGCGGCGGCTACCGGCCAGACCCGGAGGCCGACTGGCACCTGATGGTCGGCGACGAGTCGGCGCTGCCGGCCATCGCCGCCTCGCTGGAGGCGGTGCCTGCGGGTGCACCGGTGGTGGTGCGGCTGGTCTGCGACGGGCCCGACCACGAGCTGGAGCTGACCACGCCGGGGCGGCTCGACCTGGCCTGGCTGCACCGCACCGGCGTCCCCGCCGACGCGACGCTGCTCGCCGACTCGCTGCGCGACCTGGCGTTCCCCGAGGGGCGGGTGCACGCGTTCGTGCACGGCGAGGCCGAGGAGGTGCGGGCGGTCCGCCGCCACCTGCTCGCCGACCGCGGCCTGCCGCGCGCCGAGATGTCCTGCTCGCCGTACTGGCGCCGGACGATGACCGACGAGGCCTGGCGCCGGGTCAAGCGCGAGTTCGTCGCTGCGATGGAGGCCGACGTCGGCTGAGGCCGGGCTGGTTCCGGCCGGGCCCGGGCTCAGGTGATCGTCATGCCGCCGTCGACGGCGAGCGTCTGACCCGTCACGTAGCCGGCGGCGTCGGAGGCGAGGAACACCACGGTCGCGGCCAGCTCGCGCGGGTCGCCCTTGCGGCCGGCCGGGATCCGGGCCTGCTGCGACTCCAGGTAGCCGGGTGGGTAGAGGTCGGTCATCTCGGAGGTGAAGAACCCCGGGGCGATCGCGTTGACCCGGATGCCCTTGCGGCCGGTCCACTGCTGGGCGAGGTCGCGGGTCAGGCCGATCAGCCCGGCCTTCGACGCGGCGTACGCCGCCTGCGGGAGCCCGGCGGTGGTGATGCCGAGCACCGAGCTGATGTTGATGATGCTCGACCCCGGCGCCATCACCCGGCCGCAGGCCTGGGCCATCCAGTAGCAGCCGTGGAGGTTGACGTCGACGACCTGGCGGAACTGCTCCGGGGTCTCCCGGGTGGCGGGCACCGCGGTGCCGACGCCGGCGTTGTTGACCAGCACGTCCACGCGTCCGAGCTGCTCCACCGTGAGCGCCACCAGGTCGGTGCACGACTGCGGGTCGGACACGTCGGTGCCGACCGGGAGGGCGCGGCGACCGGCGGCCTCGACGAGCGCGGCGGTGTTGGCGAGGCGGTCGACGCGGCGGGCACCGAGAGCGACGTCGGCGCCGGCCTCGGCCAGTGCCTGGGCGAACGCGACCCCCAGGCCGCTGGAGGCGCCGGTGACGACGGCGACCTTGCCGTCGAGGCGGAACAGGTCGGAGACGGTCATGCCGGGCATCATGCCCGACCGGCGGGGTGGCCGGATCTGGACATCGCCAGGGACGGTGACGAGACTCGGGGTGCCCGGTCGCCCGCCGCGGCGTCCGGCCCGCGGAGAGGTGGTGCAGCATGGCGGTACCCCGCAACCACGCCGAGCGGCACGCCGCCCGGCGGGTCGAGCTGGCGGAGTCGGCGCTGCACACCCTCGGCGAGCTGGGCTACGCCCGCACCACGCTGCGCGAGGTGGCCAACCACTCGGAGTTCAGCCACGGGGTCGTGCACTACTACTTCCACGACAAGCTCGAGCTGATCATCTACGCCGTGCGCCACTACAAGGCGCAGTGCGTCACCCGCTACGACGGCGTCGTGTCCGACTCCACCTCGCCCGACGACCTGGTCGACCGCTTCGCGGCCAAGCTGGTCGAGACGCTCGAGCAGGAGGCGCCGATGCACCGCCTCTGGTACGACCTGCGCACCCAGTCGATGTTCGAGGAGGAGCTGCGCGAGGCGGTCACCCTGATCGACGCCACGCTCGAGGAGATGGTCTGGCGGGTCGTCACCCGCTACGCCGAGCTGGCCGGCCGGGCGCCGGTGGTCGACTCCTCGGCGGCGTACGGCGTGCTCGACGGGCTGTTCCAGCAGAGCCTGCTGGCCCACCTGACCGGCACCGGCGACGCGCTCGGCGAGCTGGTAGCCCGGGTGCAGGGGCTGCTGCCGCTCCTGCTGTCCCCGGCCTCCGACCCGGGCGGGGAGCGGGCGGCGGCCGGTCTCCGGTAGGCTGGCGGCGTGCGCTGGGACCTGCTCCTTACCTAGCCGCGCTGCCGGTGCCCCGGTCGTCCCGGGCCCACCCAGCGCGGCCGCCCCTCTGCCCCGAGGGGCTTTTTTGTGCCCCGAGCAGGCTGCCCTTCCGCGACCGACGAGAGACGAGCGATGAGCGAGCAGGACGAGACCCCGACCACCTACGACGTGCAGGCCGTGCAGGAGAAGTGGCTGCCGGTCTGGGACGAGCTCGAGCCCTTCCGGGCCGACGACGGCTCCGAGCGCGAGAAGAAGTACGCGCTCACGATGTTCCCCTACCCCAGCGGTGACCTGCACATGGGGCACGCCGAGGTGACGGCGCTGCACGACGTGATCGCGCGCTACTGGCGGCTGCGCGGCTACGAGGTCATGAACCCGATGGGCTGGGACTCCTTCGGGCTGCCCGCCGAGAACGCCGCGATCCGCAACGACGAGCACCCCGCGACGTACACCTACGCCAACATCGAGACCCAGTACGAGTCGTTCAAGCGCTACGCCGTCGGCTTCGACTGGTCGCGCCGGCTGCACACCAGCGACCCGGAGTACTACCGCTGGACCCAGTGGCTGTTCCTGAAGTTCCGCGAGCGCGGGCTGGCCTACCGCAAGAACAGCCCGGTCAACTGGTGCCCCAACGACCAGACGGTGCTGGCCAACGAGCAGGTCGTCGACGGCCGCTGCGAGCGCTGCGGCGCCGAGGTCACCAAGCGCGAGCTCACCCAGTGGTACTTCAAGATCACCGACTACGCCCAGCGGCTGCTCGACGACATGGAGCCGCTCGAGCGGAGCTGGCCCGACCGGGTCATCACCGCCCAGCGCAACTGGATCGGGCGCTCCGAGGGCGCCCACGTGGAGTTCGTCGTCGAGGGCCGCGCCGAGCCGGTCACCGTCTACACCACCCGCCCCGACACCCTGTTCGGCGCGACGTTCATGGTGGTCGCGGCGGACGCCGCGCTGGCCTCCGAGATCGTCGCCGACGACCGGCGGGCCGACCTCGAGGCCTACCGCGACGAGGTGCGCAAGGCCTCCGACATCGACCGGTTGGCGACCGACCGACCCAAGACCGGCGTCGACCTCGGCGTCACCGCCACCAACCCGGTCACCGGCGAGCGGGTGCCGGTGTGGGCGTCGGACTACGTGCTGGCCGACTACGGCACCGGCGCGATCATGGCCGTGCCGGCGCACGACCAGCGCGACCTCGACTTCGCTCGCGTCTTCGACCTCCCGGTGCGCCGGGTGGTCGACACCGGCGAGCCGAACCCGGAGGAGACCTACGAGGCCACCACCGGCGACGGCACCTACGTCAACAGCGGCCCGCTCGACGGGCTCACCGACAAGGCCGCCGGGATCCGCACCATCATCCAGCGGCTGGAGGCCGAGGGCACCGGCCGCGGCACGGTGAACTTCCGGCTGCGCGACTGGCTGCTGAGTCGCCAGCGCTACTGGGGCGTGCCGATCCCCGTCGTCCACTGCGAGAAGTGCGGCGAGGTGGGCGTGCCCTACGACCAGCTGCCGCTGGAGCTGCCCGACCTGCGGGGCGCCGACCTCAAGCCGCGGGGCGTCTCCCCGCTGGCGGCGGCGACCGACTGGGTCGAGGTCGCGTGCCCCGACTGCGGGGGCCCGGCCCGGCGCGACACCGACACCATGGACACCTTCGTCGACTCGTCCTGGTACTTCCTGCGCTACTGCTCGCCGCACTACACCGACGGCCCCTTCGACGAGGAGCTGGTGCGGCGGTGGATGCCGGCCGACATCTACATCGGGGGCGTCGAGCACGCGGTGCTCCACCTGCTCTACGCGCGCTTCTTCACCAAGGTGCTCCACGACATGGGGATGGTCGACTTCGTCGAGCCGTTCGCCGCCCAGCTCAACCAGGGCTTCGTGATCAACCGCGGCAAGAAGATGAGCAAGTCGCTGGGCAACGGCGTCAGCCTGGGCGAGCAGCTCGCCGAGTTCGGCGTCGACGCCGTGCGGCTGACCCTGGTCTTCGCCGGTCCGCCCGAGGACGACATCGACTGGTCGGAGATGTCGCCCGGCGGGTCGCTGCGCTTCCTCCAGCGTGCCTGGCGCCTGAGCGGCGACGTACGCAGCCCGGCCGGTCGGCCGTTCGCCGTCGAGGGCGGCGACCAGGCACTGCGCAAGGTGACCGCGCGCACCCTCCACGACGCCGCCGAGCTGGTCGAGGCCTACCGGTTCAACGTGATGGTGGCCAGGGTGATGGAGCTGGTCAACGCGACCCGCAAGGCCATCGACTCCGGCCCCGGGCCCGACGACCCCGCGGTGCGTGAGGCGACCGAGGTCGTCGCGATGCTCCTGTCGATGGTGGCGCCCTACACCGCCGAGGAGATGTGGGAGCGGCTGGGCCACCAGCCGTCGGTCGCCAACGCCGGCTGGCCGCAGGTCGACCCGGCGCTGCTCGTCGAGGACTCGGTGACCGCCGTCGTGCAGGTGCAGGGCAAGGTGCGGGCCCGGCTCGAGGTGTCGCCGGCGATCGCCGAGGCCGAGCTCGAGGCCCTGGCGCTGGCCCACCCCGACGTGGTGCGGGCCGTCGACGGGCGCGAGGTGCGCAAGGTGGTCGTGCGGGCGCCCAAGCTCGTCAACGTCGTCGTCTGAGCCGGCCGACGAGGCAGGTGGTTCGGACCAGCGATGAGTCCGGGCCGCGGTGGGAGTCTGAGCGGCATGACCGAGACCACGACCTCCCAGACCTCCGTCGTCGGCGAGGGTGCCGACGCGATCACCTACGACGTCCACGGCGACCTCGCGAGCGCCACGGCGGACCGACCCACGCTGCTGCTGATCGGCGCCCCGATGGACGCGGTCGGCTTCACCACGCTGGTCGGCCTCGTGACCGACCGCCCGGTGGTGACCTACGACCCGCGCGGCGCCGGCCGCAACCCGACCGGCACCGGACCGATCACCGTGGCGCAGCACGTCGACGACGTGCACCGGGTGATCGAGGCGGTCGGCGCCCCCGTCGACCTGCTCGGCAGCAGTGGCGGGGCCGTCACCGCGCTGGCACTCGCGGCGACGCACCCCCGCGACGTGCGGCGGGTGGTCGCCCACGAGCCGCCCGCCGCCGACCCGCTGCCGGACCGGGACCGGGTACTGGCGGTCTGCCGCGACCTGGTCGCGACGTACGACGCCGCCGGCGAGGGGCCGGCGATGGCGAAGTTCATCGCCTTCGTGATGCACGAGGGCGAGGTGCCGGCCGACTACCTCGACCGGCCGGCGCCCGACCCGGCGATGTTCGGCATGTCGGCCGACGACGACGGGGTGCGCACGAACCCGCTGATCCGCAACATGCCCGACATCAACGCCCACCCGATCGACGCCGACGCGCTGCGGGCGCTCGGCGACCGGCTCGTCCTGGGCGTGGGCGCGACGTCGGGGGAGATCCTGCCCGCCCGCGGGGCCCGCGCCGTCGCGGCGCTCGTCGGGGCTCGGGTGGTGGAGTTCCCGGGCGGCCACAACGGCTTCTCCGGTGGCGAGTACGGCCAGCCGGCCGGCGAGCCGGAGGCGTTCGCCGAGACCCTTCTGGGCCTGCTGGCCTGAGGTCGGTTGCCGGGGACGACCGGTTAGCATCCCCACCATGCCGGTCGTCGTCGTCACCGACTCGACGGCCAGCCTCCCCGCCGAGCTGGCCGCGGCCCGGGGCATCGTGGTCGTGCCGCTCCAGGTGGTGATCGGCGCGGAGGTGCTCGACGAGGGCGAGGGGGGTGCGACGCCGGCGATGGTGGCCGAGGCGCTCAAGGTCTGGACGCCGGTGAGTACGTCGCGGCCCACGCCGGCGGCGCTGGGGGAGGTCTACGAGCAGGCCGCGCGCGCGGGCGCCAGCGCGATCGTCTCGGTGCACCTCTCCGGCGACATGAGCGGCACCTTCGAGTCGGCCCAGCTCGCGGCCCGCGACGCGCCGGTGCCGGTGGTCACGGTCGACTCGCGCCAGGTCGGCGTCGCCACCGGCTACGCGGCGCTGGCGGCAGCGGACGTCGTCGACGCGGGTGGTTCGGCCGAGGAGGCCGCCGCTGCGGCGCGGGAGCGGGCGGCGGCGTCGTCGTCGCTGTTCTACGTCGACACCCTCGAGTACCTCCGGCGCGGCGGGCGGATCGGCGCCGCGGCGGCGCTGCTCGGCGGCGCGCTGGCGGTCAAGCCGCTGCTGACCATCGCCGACGGCCGGGTGGAGTCTCTGGAGCGGGTGCGCACCTCCGGCCGGGCGCTGGCCCGGCTCGAGGAGCTCGCGGTGCAGGCCGCGGGTGACGGTCCGATCGACGTGTGCGTGGCCCACCTGGCCAGCCCCGAGCGCGCCGCGCAGCTCACCGAGCGGCTGGCCGAGCGGCTCGCGGACCGGCTGGAGGGCCGGGAGGTCTGGTGCGGCGAGCTGGGCGCGGTGCTGGGCGCGCACGTCGGCCCCGGCATGCTCGCGGCCTGCGTGGCGCCCCGGCTGCCGGTCCAGGGCGGGGCCGGCTGAGCCCGGACGGGCCATCAACCGTCCACAGCCCGGCGCCCGGACCCGCTCGTCCACAGACCGCGGTCCGGCCGGCGTCGAGCGACCCCGGCGGCGCCTAGCGTCCTCGACATGCGCACCCGTCGAGCCCAGACCGCCCACCAGGAGGCCGTGTCGCGCCGGCTGGCGCTGCTGGGGGACCAGCTCGCCGTGCCGGTCGACCACCTCGTGTCCCCGGCTCCGCCGCCACCGCCACCGGCGGGCAGCCCGCCGGCGCCGCACCGGCCGTCGTGGTGGGACGACCACACCCGGCTGGCCGCCGACCGGCACCCGCCGCCGCCACGCGACCCGGCCGGGCCCCCCGCGCTGCCGCCGTTGCTCTCCTCGGGCGAGCCGGTGCCGCGTCCCGGCCGGCACGCCGCCCGCCGGCGGTCGCGCCCGTCAGGCCCGCCCGGGCTCCCGGCGCTGCCGGCGACGCTGCGTGGGCCCGCCGGGCTGGGCCCGGCCCAGCTCACGGTGGTGGCCCTGCTGCTGGTGGTCGCGCTGGGTGTGACCTGCTGGTGGCTGGCCCGCTCCGAGCCCGAGGAGGTGGCCGCTGCGCCGCGCCCGGGTCCGAGCGGGGCACTGGTGCCGGTGCCCGACACCCCGCTCCGGCCGGTCGCCGGCGGCAGCCCCACCGTCCCGGAGGCGGGCGGCGCCGCTGCGTCGGCCGGAGGCACCGTGACCGTCGACGTGACGGGCAAGGTGCGCCGTCCCGGCATCGCGGTGCTCGACGCCGGGTCGCGGGTCGTGGACGCCCTGGCGGCCGCCGGCGGGGCCCGGCGGGGCGTCGACCTGTCCACGCTCAACCTGGCGCGCCTGCTGGTCGACGGCGAGCAGGTCGTGGTGGGCGAGCCGGTGCCGGCCGGGGTCCCGCTGCCGGTCGGGTCGACCAGCGGGCAGGCGGGTGGGGCGGCCGCCCCCGGGCCGCTGGTCGACCTCAACACCGCTTCGGCCGTCGAGCTCGAGTCCCTGCCGGAGGTCGGCCCGGTCACGGCCCAGGCGATCCTCGACTGGCGCGGCGAGCACGGCGGGTTCACGGCCGTCGACGAGCTGCTCGAGGTCGACGGCATCGGACCCGCCACCCTGGAGACCCTGGCCCCCCTCGTGACGGTCTGACGTGCCCGCCGACGAGGAGCCCGCCGGTGCCCCGGCCGCCCGACCGGGGGGAGGGGGCCGACCTCCGGCTGCCGCTGCTCGGTGTCGCCGCGTGGGCGGGGGTGCTCGCGGCCCGGGGGGCGGGGCCGTGGTGGCCGGTGGTCGGGGCTGCGTGCCTGCTGCTTCTGGTCCACGGGGTCGCACCCCGCCCCGGCACCCGCCGCCTGCTGACCGCGCTGCTGCTGGTCGTGGCGGTCAGCGCCGTGGTCGGGGGCCTGCGCCACGACCGGGTGACGTCGGGACCGGTCGCCGAACGGGCCGCCGAGGGCGCGGTGGCCACCGTGACCGGGCGGGTGGTCGACGACCCACGGGTGCTCACCGGCCCCGGCGGCGAGCCCCGCCGGCTGGTGCGGCTGCGCGCCGAGAGGCTCACGTCGAGGGGGCGCACCCACCGGGTGCGGGTGCCACTGCTCGTCGTCGGCGACGAGCGGTGGGCACGGGCGCCGCTCGGCTCGACTGTCGATGCCACTGGTCGCCTGGTGGCCGCCGACGGCCCGGACGTCGCCGGCCTGCTGGTCGCCAGTGGCCCGCCCCGGGTGCGGGCCGGGCCCGACCCGTGGTGGCGGGCGGCCGGCGCGCTGCGCGCCTCGATCCGCGACGCCGTCGCGCACCGCCCCGACGATCAGCGGGCGCTGGTCCCGGCCCTGGTCGACGGTGACGACAGCCGGGTCGACGACCGGCTCGAGGAGGAGTTCCGCACCACCGGGTTGACCCACCTGCTTGCGGTGTCGGGCACCAACCTCACGCTGGTGGTCGGGTTCCTGCTGGTGCTGGCCCGGTGGGTGGGCGTGCGCGGTCGGTGGCTGACCCTGGTCGGTGCCGTCGGGGTGCTCGGCTTCGTGCTGCTGGCCCGCACCGAGCCGAGCGTGCTGCGGGCGGCGGTGATGGGCTCGATCGCCCTGGTCGCGCTCGGCACCCACGGCCGCCAGCGCGCCCTGCGCGGGCTCGGGGGAGCGGTGGTCGTGCTGCTGTGGGTGGAGCCGACGCTGGCCGCCGCGCCGGGCTTCGCGCTGTCGGTGCTGGCGACCGCGGGCATCCTGGTGCTGGGGCCGGGGCTGCGCGACGCGCTGGCGCGGTGGCTGCCCCGGTGGGCGGCCGAGGCGGTGGTCGTGCCGCTCGCGGCCCAGCTCGCCTGCACGCCGCTGGTCGCCGGCCTGTCCGGGGAGGTCAGCCTGGTGGCGGTGGTGGCCAACCTGCTGGCCGCCCCGGCCGTGGCACCGGCGACGGTGCTGGGGCTGGGCGGGGGCGTCGTCGGCCTGGTCTGGGACCTGCCGGCCCGGGGGCTGGGCACGCTGGCGGGGTGGTCGGTGGGCTGGATCGCCGCGGTGGCCGGCCACGGCGCCGCGCTGCCCACCGCCTCGGTCTCGTGGGGCTCCGGACCGTTGGCGCTGTCGTTGCTCAGCATCGTGGTGCTGCTGCTGGCGTGGCTGGCGCCGGCGGTGCTCCGGCGGCGCTCGACCGGGATGGCCTGCTGCCTGGTGATGGTGGTCGTGGTGCTGGTGCGCCCGCCCACCCCGGGCTGGCCGCCCGCGGGCTGGGTGGTCGTGGCCTGCGACGTCGGGCAGGGCGACCTGCTCGCGGTGCGCACCGGCCCGGGGCACGCCCTGGTGGTCGACGCCGGCCCCGAGCCCGCCGCGGCCCGCCGCTGCCTCGACGACCTCGACGTCGAGCAGGTCCCGCTACTGGTGCTCACCCACTTCCACGCCGACCACGTCGACGGGCTGGCCGGGGTGCTGGCGGGCCGGCACGTCGACCGGGTCGAGACCACCCGGGTGCTCGACCCGCCGGCCGGGGTCCGGGCGACCACCGAGGAGCTCGACGACGGTCCGGAGCCGCTGGTCGCGCCCTACGGCGCCACCCGGCAGGTGGGCGCGGCGACCGTCCAGGTGCTCTGGCCGCGCGCCGGTGCGGTCGAGGCGGGGAGCGGTGACGGCGACAGTGCCAACGACGCCAGCGTGGTGCTGCTGGTGGAGGTGGCCGGGGTGCGGCTGCTGCTCACCGGCGACCTCGAGCCGCCTGGCCAGGCGGCACTGGCCCGGCTGGTGCCCGGTCTCGAGGTCGACGTGCTCAAGGTGCCCCACCACGGCAGCCGCCACCAGGACCTGGCCTGGCTCAGCTCGCTGGGGGCCGAGCAGGCCCTGGTCTCGGTGGGCGCCGACAACGACTACGGTCACCCGGCGCCGGACCTGCTGACCGGGCTCGAGGACGCCGGCGCACAGGTGTGGCGCACCGACCGCGACGGCGACGTGGCGGTGGTGGTGCGCGACGGGCGGCTCGCGGTCGACGCCCGCGCGGACTGAACGCCTACGCTGCGCGGGTGCGCACCCTGCTCGCCGGACTCCTGGGACTCTCGCTGCTCGTGGCTGCGCCGGGCCCGGCCGCGGCGGAGCGGCCGGGGTCGTCGGTGTGGATCCCCTACTGGGAGACGCCCGGCGCGGTCACGGAGGTGGTGCGCAACGGCGATGTGTTCGCCGAGGCCTCCCTGTTCTGGTACGACGCCGACTGCCGCCGGCTGCACGCGTCGACGGGCGCCGGCGACCGCGGGGCCGTGCGCCGGCTCCGCGACGCCGGCCTGCGGCCGTTCGTGACCGTGCGGGCCGGCGGCCTCCCGCCGCGGGCGGCGGTGCGGTGCCTGGGCGACCGCGGGCGGCGCGCCGCGCACGTGCGGATGCTGGTCCGGCTGGCGACCTCGCGCGGCTACGCCGGCCTCGACCTCGACTACGAGCAGCTCGCGCTCACGACCGACCGTGCGCTGGGGCGCCGGGTCCGGGCGGCGTTCACCGCGCTGGTGAGCGACCTGTGCCCGGCGCTGCGCGCGGTCGGGCGGGACTGCTCGGTCACCGTGATGCCGCGGTGGCACGAGCGGCCCGTGGTCTGGCGAGGGGTGCTGCTGCCGTGGGTCTACGACTACGAGGCGCTGGGGGCGAGCGTCGACCGCCTGCGGGTGATGGCCTACGACCAGCACGCCGGGAAGGGGGCCGGGCCGGTGGCCGGGCTGCCGTGGGTGCGCCGGGTGGCCCGGTTCGCCGCCGCGCGGGTGCCCGGGGAGCGGGTGCAGCTCGGCGTGCCGACCTACGGCCGCGACTTCACCCGGCGCGGCAGCCGTTCGCTGGTGGGTGCCGAGGCGCTCCGGCTGGCCCGGCGGCACGGGGTGCGGCCGCGCTGGGACGCCCGGCAGGCCGAGCTCACCTTCCGCTACCGCACCCGCGGCACCTGGCACCGGGTCTGGTCGAGCTCCCCGCGCTCGGTGGCCGTGCGCAGCCGGCTGGCGCGCGAGCTCGGCCTCGCCGGGGCGGCGTACTGGGCGGCTGGGCTGACCGCGCCCGGCACCTGGGCGGCGGTCCGCCGGCGGCTGCGCTGACCCTGCGCTGACCCTGCGCCGACCCTGGCCCGACCTTGGCCCCGGTCGCGGGGCCCGACCCGCTGTCGGCGGGGTGTGGCAGGCTGGCGCCACCATGGCCGGCTCCCCACCTCCCGACGTCCCCGGCCCCGCCGACGTGCTCGGCCGGGTCACCCTGGTCACCGGCAAGGAGGAGTACCTCAGCGAGCGCACGGTGGCGGCGGTGCGCGCCGCCGTCCGCGCCTTCGACCCCGAGGCCGAGCTGGCCGAGTCGCCGGCCGGCGACCTCACCCTGGCCACCTTCGGCGAGCTCGCGGCCCCCTCGCTGTTCTCCTCGATCCGCTGCGTCGTCGTCCGCGGGCTGGAGAACCTGCCCGAGGAGTCGGTCGACGGACTGCTCGCCTACGCCGCCGCGCCGGCCGAGGAGGTCGCGCTGGTGCTCGTGCACGGCGGCGGCCCCCGCGGCAGCGGGGTGCTCACCAAGCTGCGCAAGCTCAAGCCGGTCACCGAGATCAAGTCCGCCGAGCTCAAGGCCTCCGAGCTGCCCGGCTTCGTGACCGCCGAGGCCCGGCGGCACGGTGCCCGGATCGACGCCGACGCCGCCCGCGCGCTGGTGGAGGCGATCGGCCAGGACCTGCGCGGCCTGGCCAGCGCCGCATCCCAGCTGACCCACGACTTCCCGGGCGAGACGCTCTCGGTCGAGCGGGTCAAGCAGTACTTCGGCGGCCGGGCCGAGGCGAAGTCGTTCGTGGTCGCCGACGCCGCCTTCGCCGGCCGCCGTCAGGCGGCCCTCGAGGAGCTCCGCTGGGCGATCGACGGCGGAACCCCGCCGGTGCTGGTCACGTCGGCGTTCGCCGGCAGCGCCCGCGGCCTGGCGCGGTTCAAGACCGCCCCGGGCCGGATGAGCGAGGGCGACCTCGCCCGCGAGGTCGGGGTGCCGCCCTGGAAGCTGCGCACCCTGCGCGACCAGGCCCGCGGCTGGTCGGAGGCCGGCCTGTCTCGCGCGATCCGGGCGGTGGCCCAGGCCGACGCCGACATCAAGGGCGCGGCCAGCGACGCCTCCTACACCCTGGAGCGACTGGTGCTGACCATCGCCGGGCTTCGCGAGCGCGGCTGAGCCGACCGTTCGGGGGCGGGTTAATTGGCCCTGTCGATCGGCTCACAATCGGACCACTGACCGGGCCGATCCGGCCCTAGGTTCGGAGCATGTCCACGACCCGAGGTCTCTCCGTCCCCCAGGGCGTCGCGCTGATGGTGGGTGCCGTGCTCGGCACCGGCGTGCTCGCCCTCCCCGCCCTCGCCGCGTCTGTCGCCGGACCGGCCTCGATCCTGGCCTGGGGGCTCCTCGTGGCGCTGTCGGTGCCGCTGGCCACGACCTTCGGTGCGCTGGGCGCCCGCTACCCCGACGGCGGCGGCGTCTCGACCTACGCCCGGCACGCCTTCGGCCCCCGGGCGGCGACGGTGGTCGGGTGGTGCTTCTTCGTCGCCGTGCCGATCGGTGCGCCGGCGGCGGCCGGGTTCGGGGCGGCGTACGTCGCCGACGCGGTGGGCGGTGGCCGCGCCGTCGAGCTCGGCACGGTCGCCGCGATCATGGCGGTCGTGGCGGGGATGAACTCCGCCGGCATCCGGGTCTCGGCGGGCGTGCAGCTCGGGATCGCGGGTGCCCTGGTCGTGCTGCTCGGGGTCGCGACGCTCGCGGCGCTGCCGCACGTCGACGCCGGCCACCTGACGCCGTTCGCGCCCCACGGGTGGGCCGCCGTGGGCAGTGCCGCCGCCCTGCTGGTGTGGGCGTTCGCCGGGTGGGAGGTGGTCTGCTCGCTCTCCGGCGAGTTCGCCGACCCGCGCCGTGCGATCCCGCGGGCGACCGCGCTGGCGGTCGGGGGCATCGGGGTGCTCTACCTCGGCCTGGCGTTCGCGACGGTGGGCGCGCTCGGCGACGACGCCGGCCCGGCACCGCTGTCGGACCTGCTGGTGCTCGGGTTCGGCGAGGCCGCCAGGCCGGTCACGGCCCTGGTCGCCCTGCTGCTCTCGGTGGGCGCGATGAACGCCTACTTCGCCGGGTGCTCGCGGCTCGGGGCGGCCCTGGCCCGCGACGGCTCGCTCCCGGCCTGGCTGGCGCACGGCTCGGCCGCCGGCGAGGTGCCCCGCCGGTCCCTGGGGGTGACGGTCGCCGGCGGTGCGGCCACGCTGCTGGCGATGGCGGTGACCGGTGCCGACCTGACCAGCACCCTGCTCGTGGTCACCGGCGTGTTCACCCTGGTCTACGTCGTCGGCACCGCGGCCGCGGTGCGGCTGCTGCCGCGCGGCACCGCCGTGCACGCCTGCGCCGTGGTCTCGCTGGCCGCGACGCTGGGTCTGCTGGCGGTGACCGGGCTGCCGGTGCTCGGCTCGCTCGCGATCGGCGCGGCGGCCCTGGTCTGGTGCGCGGTCACCGACCGGCGGCCCGCGCGCGCAGCCGAGCCAGTCGTCGCATGCCCGGCCGGATCGACGCGGTAGCGGCCGCACCGTAGCCGAGGACCACCCCGGCCGGTCGCCCGAGGGAGCAGTAGCCGGCCAGCGACTCGGCGACGACGCCCTCGGCCGCGGCCGCTCGCAGCAGGGCCTCGACGTCGGCCGGGGAGACGCCCTCGTCCCAGACGCCGGTGAGGTGCAGCCCCGCGGCCGAGGGCAGGAGGCGCAGGCCCAGGTCAGCCGCGGCGGTCGCGACCAGGTCGCGGCGCTCGGCGTAGACCCGGGTGGCCCGGCGCACGTGCCGCGCCATCAGCCCGTCGTCGATGAAGTCGGCCAGCGCGAGCTCGGCCTCCGGCCGGCCGAACCCGTCGGAGAGCTGGCGGGCCGCCGCGAGTGCGTCGAGGAGGCCGGGCGGGGCGACCAGGTAGCCCAGCCGCAGCGCCGGAAGCAGCGACTTGGAGAAGGTGCCGACGTAGATCACCCGGCCGTCGCGGTCGAGGCGGTGCAGCGGGTCGAGCGGGCGCTCGACGAACCGGAACTCGCTGTCGTAGTCGTCCTCGACCACGGCCAGGTCGTGGCGCCGAGCGTGGTCGAGGAGGGCGTGCCGCCGGGCCAGCGACAGCGGCGGGCCGAGCGGGAACTGGTGCGACGGGGTCACGAAGACCAGCCGGCACCGCTCCGGCAGCTCGTCGACGACCAGCCCCTCCTCGTCGACGCGCACCGGCACCACCCGGCAGCCGTGGGCCGCGAAGAGGTCGCGCGCCGAGGGGTAGCCGGGGTCCTCGACCGCCACGGTGTCGCCCGGGCGCAGCAGCACCCGCGCGACCAGGTCGAGGGCGTGCTGGGTGCCGTGGGTGGTGACGATGTCGTCGGGCTCGGCCTGCACCCCGCGCGCGTAGGCGAGGTGGCGGGCCACCGCCGCGCGGAGCGCCGGCTGCCCGGTGGGGCCGGCGTAGGTGCCGGGCACCGTCGCCGAGCGGGTGCGCGCCGAGACCAGCCGGCGCCAGGTGTCGTAGGGGAACAGCGAGCCGTCGGGGATGCCCGCGCGGAAGTCGTGGGCCGGCGGCGGGGAGTCGCCGCTCACCGGCCGCGGTGTCCAGGCCCAGCCGGCGCGTGGGCGCAGCGCGGCGCGGGCGGGCCGGCGGCGGGGGAGCGGGACCACGTCGGCGACGTAGGTGCCCGAGCCGGTGCGCGCCTCGAGGTGGCCCTCGGCGACCAGCCGCTCGTAGACCGTGGTCACGGTGTTGCGGCCCAGGCCGAGGTCCGCGGCCAGGGTGCGCGAGGCGGGGAGCCGGTCACCGCTGCGCAGCCGGCCCTCGCGGATCGCCTCGAGCAGGGCCCGGTAGAGCACGACCGAGCGCTCCCCGCGCACGGAGAGGTCGAGGCTCAGGTCCATGCCCGGCATCGTCGTACGCCGGGGAGGAGGAAATGACGACGACCCGCCCGGACACCCCGGGCGGGTCGGTCTGTGCTGCCGCGATCGACGGCGGCCGGACTCAGAGAGTGGCGGCCTTCTTGGCGATCGCGGACTTGCGGTTCGCGGCCTGGTTCTTGTGGATGACGCCCTTGGAGGCGGCCTTGTCGAGCTTGCGCGCGGCGTCGCGGGCGGCGGCGACCGCGGTGTCCTTGTCACCGGCCTCGGCGGCCTCGCGGAACTTGCGCACGGCGGTCTTCAGGCCGGTCTTGACGGCCTTGTTGCGCTCGTGACGCTTCTCGTTCTGCTTGTTCCGCTTGATCTGGGACTTGATGTTGGCCACAGGTGAACCTTCGTCAGTTGGTGGTGTCGGTGAGACTGGTCGATCGCTGGGGGGCGGCCGGCGTGGACGCCGGGCACGCGACGGATAAATCTAGCAGCGGGCCGGCGGAGCGCCCAAATCCGCTCACTCCCAGCCGCGGCGCTCGCAGAGCCAGTCCCACAGCACGTCGCCCTGCCAGGTCTGGTGCGCCCGGATGTAGGGCGACGTGGGTGGTCTCGGCTGCGCGCCGGAGGTCAGGAAGTAGGGGATCACGAGGGCGAGCACGATGTCGACCTGCTCGGCCGTCACAGAGGCGAACGTCGGGTGCTCGGCCAGCACCCGCTCGACGTCGAGGCCGTCGCCGCGCGGCCCGATCAGCAGCAGCAGCGAGTCGAGCCAGGCGGCGCCGCGCACCGGCCAGTTCCAGTCGCAGAGCACCATGCTGCCGTCGGCGCGGACGACGAGGTTGTCGTCGCGCACGTCGGTGTGCACCACGGTGTCGCCGTCGACCACCTCGGCGAACCGGGCGGCCAGCGCGGCGGCGTCGGCGTTGCGCGGGGAGGGGTAGAGCGCGTCCATCCGCTCCCACAGGTCCGGCCACGTGGCGAACTCGGTCGAGAACGGGTCCAGCGCCAGCCCCGGCGGCCCCGGGGTCAGCACGCGCGCCGTGCGCGCCAGCAGGTCCAGCGCGGCGGCCAGCTGGTCCTCGCGCCAGGGCCGGGCCGGCGCCGTCCCCTCCACCAGCTCGGTGCCGAGCGCGACCCAGTCGCCGTCGTGGGTCCACAGCAGCCGCGGCGCGGGGGTCTCGGGCGGCAGCGCGGCGAGCTTGCGGGCCTCCTCGCGGTAGGCGTCGGCGAACATCCGCTGCGCCTGCACGGAGGCCGCCTTGACGAAGTGGCGCGAGCCGTCGGCACAGGTGAGGGCCGAGGCGAACCCGGGGGTGAAGCCGCCGGTGCACGACGTCGCCGCGACCACCGGTGAGCCGCAGCGCTCCTCGACGACCGAGCGCAGGTGGGGCGGCAGGTGCACCCACTCCAGCCGGCGCGCGGTGCGCCCGGCGGGCACGGGGTAGGCGCCCACCGGGGGCCGGAGCGGGGCGGGACCGGAGGGGGACGACACGCGCCCCATCCTTCCGCGCCTGCTACCCGCGGCGGCGCAGACCCGCGAGGATGCGGGCGTGCTGCGGTTCCTCGTACTGGGTGTCCTGGCGTTCCTGGGTGCGGTCACGTTGCTGGCCGCGACCATCGGCGGCTGGGGCTGGTGGCTGGTCGTGGCGGTGCTGGCGCTGCTGCTGCTCGTCGCCGTCCACGACCTGGTGCAGACCAAGCACGCGATCCTGCGCAACTACCCGGTGCTCGGCCACCTGCGATTCCTGCTCGAGGACATCCGCCCCGAGCTGCAGCAGTACTTCATCGAGCGCAACTTCGACGGCCGCCCCTACGACCGCAACACCCGCACCGCGATCTACGCCCGCGCCAAGGGCGAGCGCGAGGAGCACCCGTTCGGCACCGAGCGCGACCTCTACGCCGTCGGCTACGAGTACCTCGTCCACTCCACCCGACCGGTCGACCCGCTGCCCGAGCCGCCACGGGTCCGGGTCGGCGGACCCGCCTGCCGCCAGCCCTACGACGTCGCGCTGCTCAACGTGAGCGCGATGAGCTTCGGCGCCCTCTCGGCGAACGCCATCGAGGCGCTCAACCGCGGCGCAGCTGCCGGCGGCTTCGCCCACGACACCGGCGAGGGCGCGATCAGCCGCCACCACCGCCACGGCGGCGACCTGATCTGGGAGCTGGGCTCGGGCTACTTCGGCGCGCGCACCCCCGACGGCGACCTCGACGAGCGGCTGTTCGCCGAGAAGGCGGCCGACCCCCAGGTGAAGATGGTCAGCCTCAAGCTGAGCCAGGGAGCCAAGCCCGGTCTCGGCGGCGTGCTGCCGGGCGTCAAGGTGACGCCCGAGATCGCCGAGACCCGCGGCGTCGCGGTGGGGGTGACGGTGGTGTCGCCGCCGTACCACCGGGCCTTCGGCACGCCGCGCGAGCTGGTGCGGCTCCTGGCCCGGCTGCGCGAGCTCGCGGGCGGCAAGCCGGTGGGCTTCAAGCTGTGCGTCGGCTCGCGCGTCGACGTGCTGGCGATCTGCAAGGCGATGGTCGAGGAGGACTCCACCCCCGACTTCGTGATCGTCGACGGCGCCGAGGGCGGCACCGGCGCCGCGCCCCAGGAGTACGCCGACCACGTCGGCATGCCGCTGACCGAGGGGCTGATGACCGTGCACGACGCGCTGGTCGGCGTGGGGCTGCGCGACCGGGTGCGGATCGGCGCGTCCGGCAAGGTCGCCACCGGGGTCGACGTGGTCAAGCGCCTGGTCCAGGGGGCCGACTTCACCCTCGCCGGCCGGGCGATGATGATGGCGACGGGCTGCATCCAGGCCCAGACCTGCCACACCAACACCTGCCCGGTAGGCGTGGCGACCCAGGACCCCAAGCGGATGCGGGCCCTGCACGTGCCGGACAAGACGGTCCGGGTGACCCGCTACCAGCGCGAGACCGTGGCGCAGGCCGTGCAGGTCATCGCCTCGATGGGCCTGCGCTCCTTCGAGGAGCTGCGCCCGCACATGCTGCGCCGGCGCATCGACCACCAGACCATCCGCAGCTACGCCGAGCTGTTCGAGCACCTCGCGCCGGGCCAGCTCCTGCGCGACCCGCCGCCGGCGTGGGAGAACGACTGGCGGCTCGCCGACCCCGACCGGTTCCGGCCCTGAGCCGTCGCCCCGGCGCCCGACCGGAGGGCGCGCGTGCGAATCGGCATCCCGCTCGACGCCGTGGGAGGATGACGAGGTCCCCACCCGCCCACCCGAGAGCCCCGACGAGCACCCGTGCCCGCACAGACCCCCGCGCCGAAGCCCGGCCACACCGACCCGGCGATCATCCGCAACTTCTGCATCATCGCTCACATCGACCACGGGAAGTCGACGCTGGCCGACCGGATGCTCCAGCTCACCGGCGTGGTCGACGAGCGGGCGGCGCGCGCCCAGTACCTCGACCGGATGGACATCGAGCGCGAGCGCGGCATCACCATCAAGAGCCAGGCCGTGCGGATGCCCTGGACGGTCCCGGCCGACAACGACGCCGGGGCCGAGCCCGGCACCTACGTGCTCAACATGATCGACACCCCGGGCCACGTCGACTTCACCTACGAGGTGTCCCGGTCGCTCGAGGCCTGCGAGGCCGCCGTGCTCCTGGTCGATGCCGCGCAGGGCATCGAGGCGCAGACGCTGGCCAACCTCTACCTCGCGATGGGCGCCGACCTCCACATCATCCCGGTGCTCAACAAGATCGACCTGCCGAGCGCCAACCCGGAGAAGTACGCCGCCGAGCTGGCCGGCCTGGTCGGCTGCGACCCCAGCGAGGTGCTGCGGGTCAGCGCCAAGACCGGGGTCGGCGTCGACGCGCTGCTCAACGAGATCGTCCGGCAGACCCCGCCCCCGGTGGGGGAGGCCGACCGCCCGGCCCGGGCCCTGATCTTCGACTCGGTCTACGACACCTACCGCGGCGTCGTCACCTACGTCCGCGTGGTCGACGGCCGGCTCAACCACCGCGACCGGATCAAGATGATGTCGACCAACGCCACCCACGAGATGCTCGAGGTCGGCGTGATCAGCCCCGAGCAGGTCAAGGCCGGCGAGCTCGGGGTGGGGGAGGTGGGCTACCTCATCACCGGCGTCAAGGACGTGCGCCAGTCGCGGGTCGGCGACACCGTCACCACCCTCCACAACGGCGCCACCGAGCCGCTGGGCGGCTACAAGCACCCCAACCCGATGGTCTACGCCGGGCTCTACCCCATCGACGGCGACCAGTTCGGCGACCTGCGCGAGGCGCTGGAGAAGCTCCAGCTCAACGACGCCGCGCTGGCCTACGAGCCCGAGACCTCCGGCGCGCTGGGCTTCGGCTTCCGCTGCGGCTTCCTGGGCCTGCTGCACATGGAGATCACCCGCGACCGGCTGGAGCGCGAGTTCAACCTCGACCTCATCTCGACCGCCCCCAACGTGGTCTACGAGGTGCAGATGGAGGACGGCTCGGAGATCGAGGTCACCAACCCCAGCGAGTTCCCCGAGGGCAAGATCGCCGAGGTCCGCGAGCCGGTGGTGCGGGCCACGATCCTGAGCCCGTCGGACTACATCGGCACGATCATGGAGCTGTGCCAGGCCAAGCGCGGCACGCTGCACGGCATGGACTACCTGTCCGAGGACCGGGTCGAGATGCGCTACACGCTCCCGATGGGCGAGATCGTCTTCGACTTCTTCGACCAGCTGAAGTCGCGCACCAAGGGCTACGCCTCGCTGGACTACGAGCGCTCGGGCGAGCAGGCCGCCGACCTGGTCAAGGTCGACATCCTGCTGCAGGGCGAGCCGGTCGACGCGTTCAGCGCGATCGTGCACAAGGACGCCGCCTACTCCTACGGCGTGATGATGGCCGGCAAGCTCAAGGAGCTGATCCCGCGCCAGCAGTTCGAGGTGCCGATCCAGGCCGCGATCGGGGCCCGGGTGATCGCCCGCGAGAACATCCGCGCGATCCGCAAGGACGTGCTCGCCAAGTGCTACGGCGGCGACATCAGCCGCAAGCGCAAGCTGCTGGAGAAGCAGAAGGAGGGCAAGAAGCGGATGAAGATGGTCGGCCGCGTCGAGGTCCCCCAGGAGGCGTTCGTGGCCGCCCTCAGCACCAACGCGCCGGCCGAGAAGACCGGCAAGAAGTAGCCCGCCGCCGCCGAGCCGTCGTTACTCGGCACGAGTAACGACGACTCGGCGCGAACGGGGCGGCCGCCGTCCCCAGAACTGAGTAAAGACCCGCGAGGGGCGGGGTGTCCCGCCCCGAGCGGCCGCAGCGTGGGCGTACGCCGGACCGCGGCGGGTGTCCCGGGAGTTCGGCCGAAACCCCGCCACGCCCCCGGGGCCGGCTGCCACACTGGACACTCGCACCACACGCGACGCGTCTCGGGAAGCCAAGGGGGAAGTGGATGAGCACGACCGATCCGAGCGAGGGCGCCCAGCCGTCCGGTGCCGGGGCGAGCGAGCGCGCCCAGGAGCTGCGGGCCAGCCTCGGCGCCCGCGGCGAGGCCGAGGCGCTGCTCGCGGAGGCCAGCGAGGTCCGCCGCAAGGCGCTCGCCGACGCCGACGCCATGGTGGCCGAGGCCCAGCAGCTCTCCGACCAGCTGCTCGCCGAGAGCAAGGGGTCCGCCGACCAGCTCACCGGCGAGGCCCGCGAGCGCGCCGACGCGATCCTCGCCCGCGCCCGCGCCGAGGCGGCCGAGCTCACCGAGGCCGCCCGCACCGCCGCCGAGCAGGTCCGCGCCACCGCCGAGCGCGAGTCCGAGGAGCTGCGCGCCCAGGTGCGCGCCGAGGTGGCCGAGCAGGGCCGCCGCGAGCTCGTCGAGATCCGCCAGCAGGCCAGCTCGATCATCGGGGACGTCGAGGCGTCGGTGCGGATCCTCGGGGTCGCGCTGGAGTCGGCGGCCACCAACGTCGGCGACATCCTCACCGCGCTCGGCACGCTGCGGGCCAGCACGGTCGACGTGCTGCCGGAGCCGACCCCTGGCGACCAGGAGACCCTCGCGGGAGGCGGCTCGCTGGCCGCGACCGGCACGCCGCTGTTCACCAGCACCCCGCCGGGCGCCGACGCCCCGCGCTCCGCCCCCGCCTTCGGTGCCGAGAGCACCGACGAGCCGGGCGGGGCGACCGCCGCCGTGGAGCCGACCGAGGAGTCCGCGGAGCCGGCCGCCGCGGAGCCCGCGTCGCAGCCCCGGGCGGGCCAGGCCAGGGGCAAGGGCCGCGCCCGGAGCCGCTCGGGTGCGAAGCCCGTCCGGCAGCCGGTGCCGCAGCCGCTCACCGAGGCGGCCGACGAGCCGCCCGCCGCCGTGGTCGCGGCGTCCGCAGAGGCGACCGAGCCGACCGAGCCGACCGAAGCGGCCGAGCCGGCCGCAGCGGGGGAGACGACGGGCGAGCCGGTCGAGGAGCAGACCCTCGAGGTGATGCCGCAGACCGAGCAGGCGAACCGGGACAAGCAGGAGCACGAGCACGCCGGGCGGCCGCTCGGCTGGCTGTTCCGCTCCACGCAGTAGCCGGGCTCGACCCGGTCCTCAGCAGTCCGGCGCCGCGCCGCCGCCGAGGGGTGCGGGCCGCGCCCAGACCGCCCCGATCCGGACGTCGTCCGGCACCGGCTCGAACAGCTCGAGCCGGGCGCGCGTCGTCGTCGCGGCGGGCAGGCAGGTCCACGTCGCCGAGACGACGGCGACCAGCCGGCCGGCCGGGTCGCGCAGCTCCGCCTGCACCACCGCGGCCGGCAGGGCGTCGACCGTGGCCACGTCGACGACCGCCACCGTGAGCCCGGCTCCGGGCTCGACGCCCACCGGCAGGGCCCGGGCCGCCGGCTCGGGCGCGCCGGCGGGGCCGGTCCAGGCCGCCTCGCGGAAGCCGACCTCGAGCCGGGCGGTCGCGGGGTCGGCGACGGGGACGTCGGTGAGGAAGTAGAAGCCGTGGGACTCGCCCGGCCCGACGCCCTCGGCGGTGCAGCAGCCGGACTGGTCGGGCATCGAGGTCGAGGTGCCGAGCACGGTGCCGTCAGCGTCGCGGAGGGTGGCCGCGAGCCGAGCCCGGCGCACCACCCGGTCGGTGTGGTTGGTGACCACCACCGACACCAGCGACCCGGTCACCCCCCAGTCGGTGGTGGTCAGCGAGGGCAGGGCACCGGGTGCGGTGGGGTCGGGGCCGCTGTCGCTCACCGGGGTGATCGCGAGCTGGTCGGAGATCGTGGTGCAGCCGCCCAGGACGGGCAGGACGAGCACCGCCAGCGCGGCGACGGCGACTGCCGGCCGGGCGCGCGGCCGCCGGCGTACCGAGTTTCGGGGCATGCGCTCCCCCCTTCAGCCGCATGTCCTCGTGCCTTCCTACTGTAGGGGGGACGGCAGGTCCGACCTGTCCACCGGGGGGTGAGTGGGATGTCCGTGTCGGTGCGCCCCGCACCCGCGCGCGCTCCCCGCGACGCCCCGCCCCCGTCGCCGGTGCGGACCGCCGCCGAGCTGGGCGTGCCGGTGGTGGCCGCGGCCGCGGCCGGGCTCGCGGTCGGCCTGCGCCCCCACCAGGCGCTCGCGGCCGTCGTCGGCGTGCTGCTGGTCGCCATGCTGGTGCGGGTCGAGTGGGCCGCCCCCGCGGCGGTCGTCGCGGCCCCGGTGAGCACCGTCCTCGCCGGCGTGCACCCCTGGCTGCCGGCCGTGCCGCCCGCCGTCCTGGTCGTCTCGTGGGCGCTGCGCCGGCTGCACGGCCGCCTGCACGCCGGCCGCCCGGGGACGGTCGCCGCGACCACCGCCGGACTGGCGGCGGTCGTGGTGCTGGCGGCGCTGGTCCACGGCAACGGCGACGCGGGCCTGGCGGCGCTGCTGCGCCAGCTCGGCCTGCTCGCGGTGCTGCTGGTGCTGCTCGACTGCCTGCGCGACGGGGTGCCTGCGCGTCGGCTCGCCTCGACCTACGTCGCCGCGTGCGTCGCGGCCGCCGTGCTCGGGCTGGTGGCCATCCCGCTCACCGACGCCACCCGGGTGCCCGGGTCGCTCGCCGTGCACCTGCTGGTCGCAGCGGTGCTGTCGGTCGGGCTGCGGCGGCTCGCGCCGCGGCCGCGACGGGTCGACACCGGCACCGCCGTCCTCCTCCTGGGCCTGCTCGGCACGGCGTCGGGCGGGGCCCTGCTCGGGCTGCTGGCCGGCGCGGGCGCGCTGGTGGCCACCGGCCTGCTCACCCGCCGCGCCGCGCTCGGGGTGGTCGTGGTGCTGCTGACCCTGGGCGGGCTGGCGCTGGCGACCGACTCCGAGCGGGTCGGTGCCGAGGTCCGCGACCTGGGCCGCCGGCTCGAGCACCGCGTCGACGCCCGCGCGGAGCTGTGGCGGGCGCCGGCGGAGATGGTCCGGGAGCACCCGCTGCTGGGGCTGGGCCCGGCGGCGGTCGACGTGCACCACGAGGACTACGCCGGGCCCACCGACGACGCCGTCCACGACCGCGACCAGGCCCACAGCACCTACCTGCAGGTGGCCGCCGAGACCGGCCTGCTCGGGCTGGGCGCGCTGCTCGCGCTGGTCGCCGCCGGGCTCGCCGGCGCCGCCCGCCGCTGGCGCCGCGACGCCGACCCGCTGGCCGCGTCCGTGCTCGCCGCCGGGGCGGCCGCGCTCGTGGCGGGAGGCCTGGTGACCCTCCACCTGGTGCTGCCGCTGTGGCTGCTGGTCGCGCTCGGCGGGGCCCTGGCAGACGGGGCACTGGCCGACGGGCCCCGCGACGCCGCTCCCCGAACCTGACGCACGGCGCCCGGTCTGGACCGATCCGTCCGAGACGCCGAAACCGCGAACCCGCAGGTCAGGGCTGGCCCACCATGGGCGGGCGGGCGCCGTCCGATCCACAACATCGGGTATCTCGGCACCGTGCGTCCGAGGTGCGCCGGGGGGCCACCAAGACTGGGGCGAAGCAGCCAGCACCACAGTGGGGAAGAGATGGAACTGCGCGACCTGGGGGGAGCGCTCTGGCGTCAGAAGCCGCTGGTGGCGCTGGTGCTCGCCGTCACGGCGGTGGCGGTGTGGGCCGGCCTGGCGCTCGCCCCCAAGACGTACGTCGCGACGGCGACCCTCGAGGTGACGGCGCAGCCCGGGGTCGAGGTCGACGCCGAGGAGCTCGACGCGCTGCGCGGCACGGTGGCCGAGCTGGCCGGCTCGCGCCAGGTGGCCGTCGAGGTGCGCGCCCGGCTGTCGGTCGAGCGCGGTGTGGAGGAGCTGCGCCGCGCGACCAGCGGCGAGCGGGTCGCCGGCTCCGGGGTGGTCGAGGTCTCGGCCGGCGACCCCGACCCCCGGGTGGCCGCCGAGGTCGCCAACCTCGTGGTCGAGGTGCTGCCCGCCGTCGACCCGGGCGGCGGCGTGCTGGCCCTCACCCCTCGCGACGCGGCGCTCCCGCCGCGCAGCTACCGCAGCCCCAACGTGCTGCTCGCCCTCGCCCTCGGCGCGGCGCTCGGCCTGCTGGCCGCGTCGTGGGCGGCACTGCTGCGCGACCGGCGCACCCACGTCGTCCGCTCGGCCACCGGTGCCGAGGAGGCCGCGGGCGCCCCGCTGCTGGCGCACGTCGCGGCACCCGACGACCCCACCGTGATGCCCGCCCTCGAGCCGGGCACGGCGGCGGCCGAGGTCTTCCAGCTGGTGCGCGACGCGGTCGGCTCCGGGCTGGGCGGCCCGCCGGTGACGACGCTGGTCGTCGCCGGGCTCGCCGACGACGACCTCAACACCTGGTTCGGCGCCAACACCGCGATCGCCCTGGCCGACGAGGAACGCCGGGTGCTGCTCGTCGACGGCCGGATGGGCGAGCGGTTCGGCCGGCCCGGGGCGGGCCAGCCCGAGACGCCCGGCCTCCACGACGTCCTGCTCGGCACCGCCGACCTCGCCAGCGCCGTCAGCGCCGGCCCGGTTCCCCACCTGGCGGTGCTGCCCAGCGGCACCCGGGGGAGCGAGCCGGCCGGGCCCCTGCTCGGGCGCCGGTTCGCGGCCGTGGTCGACCGGGCCCGGGCGCTGGCCGACGTCGTGGTCGTGCTCGCGCCCCCGCTCGACGTCAGCGACGACGCCTGCGTGCTGGCGGCCGGTGGCGCCCTGGTGCTGGTCGTGCCCGAGGACGCGACCACGCCCACCCTCCTCAGGGCACGGGCCGAGCGGGTGCGCGCCGCGGGCGCCCGCGTGCTCGGCGTCGTCCTGGTCTCGCCCGGCCGGGCCCTCGTGACGGCGTGAGCGTGTCGACCCGCCCGAGCGTGCGCGAGCCCGGCGACCCGGGCAGCCGGCGCCTGCACGTGCTGCACGTCGCGGAGCCCGTCGACGGCGGGGTGGCCGCGGTGGTGCTGGCCCAGGTGCGCGACCAGGTCGAGCGCGGCTGGTCGGTCTCGGTCGCCTGCCCGTCCACCGGCCCGCTCGGCTTCGCGGCCCGGCTGCTCGGTGCGGAGGTGCACTGGTGGGACCTCGGGACCGGGACCGCGGGCGGCGTCCGCGCCGCGCTGCTGCTCGCCGAGGTGCTCGCCGCCACCGGCCCCGACGTCGTCCACCTGCACGCCGGTCGGGCCGGCGTGGTGGGTCGGCTGGTCGTCCGCAACCGGGTGCCCACCCTCGTCGAGCCGCACGGGCACCCGGCCGCGGCCCGCACCGAGCGTCGGCTGGCGCGCTGGACCACCGAGCTGGTCTGCGCCACGGAGGGGGAGCGGAGCCGGGCCGCGGCGCTGGGCATGACCGGTCCGGCCTCGGTGCTCAGCCCGGGGGTCGACCTGGTGCGGCTGCAGCCGCTCGAGGAGCGCGACCGGGTGCTCGGTCGGCGGGCCCTGGCGCTGCCGGACGTGCCCACCGCGCTCTGCGTGGGGCGACTGACGGTCGACAAGGGCCAGCGCGACCTGCTGGCGGCGTGGCCGCGGGTGCGCGCGCAGGTGCCCGACGCGGCGCTCCACCTCCTCGGCGACGGACCCGACCGGCCGGTGCTGGAGCGGCTCGCCGCCGAGCTGGAGGGGGCGCGGGTCGTGGGCCGGCGCTCCGACGTGCCGACCTGGTACGGCGCCGCCGACGTCGTCGTGGTGCCCTCGCGCTCCGAGGAGCTGTCGCTGGTCCCGCTGGAGGCGATGGCGTCGGCGCGCAGCGTCGTGGCCACCCGGGTGCCGGGCATCCTCGACACGGTGCCGCCCGGCGCCGGGGCGCTGGTGGAGGTCGACGACCACACCGCCCTGGCCGATGCGGTCGCCGAGCGGCTGACCGATCCCGAGCGGGTCGAGGACGAGGGCTGGGCCGGGCGGGCGCACGTCGAGGCCCACCACGACGCCGCCGCCTCGGCCAACGCCCTGGCCCGGGTCTACCTCAAGGTGCTGGGCGCCCGGCGGCGCTGAGCCCGGCGTGTGCGACCATCCGCCGGTGCGTCGCTCGGAGCTGCCCGCGGGGGTGCTGGCCTTCGCCGACCGCGGTCCCGACTGGGCGGCGTACGTCGAGGCGCTGCCCGCCACCGTCACCGCGCTGCTCGCCGAGTGGGGCCTCCAGCCCGACGGGTCGCCCACCCACGGCTGGACGGCCCTGGTGCTGCCGGTGCGTGCGGAGGCCGGCCCGGCGGTGCTCAAGGTCGGCTTCGTCGAGGAGGAGACCGAGCACGAGCCGCTGGCCCTCCAGACCTGGGGCGGCCGCGGCGCCGTCCGGATGCTGCGGGCCGACCCGCGCCGCGGCGCGATGCTGCTGGAGCGGCTGGGGAGCCGCGACCTCACCACGGTCGACGCCCTGGCGGCGTGCGAGGTGGTGGCCGGGCTCTACGGCCGGCTGCACGTGCCGGCCCCGCCCCAGCTGCACCCGCTGGCCGGGCTGGTCGGCCGCTGGACCGGCGGACTGGCCAGGCTCGGGCGCGGCGCACCGGTGCCGCACCGCCTCGTCGAGCAGGCGGTCTCGCTGGGCCGCGACCTGGTGGCCGACCTCGAGGCGGACCCGCCCGGCGTGCTGGTGCACGCCGACCTGCACTACGAGAACGTGCTCGCCGGCACCCGGGAGCCGTGGCTGGCCGTCGACCCCCACCCGGTCATGGGCGACCCGCACTACGAGCCGGCCCCGATGCTGTGGGACCGCTGGGCCGAGGTGGTGGCCTCCGGCGACGTCCGGGCCGCCGTCCGCCGCCGGTTCCACACCCTGGTCGACGCCGGCGACCTCGACGAGGACAGGGCCCGCGACTGGGTGGTGGTCCGGATGCTCCACAACGTGCTGTGGGAGCTCGAGGACCACCCCGGCCGCCCCGACCACGACTGGCTGACCACCTGCATCGCCGTCGCGAAGGCCGTCCAGGACTGACCCGTCCCCGCCGAGTCGTCGTTACTCGTGCCGGGTAACGACGACTCGGCCGGGCGGGTGCGACGATGGGGCATGCCCACCGTGCTCTCCGTCAACGTCGGCCTGCCGCGCG